>CAWDMG010000012.1:0-378851 GCA_963803285.1 uncultured Verrucomicrobiae bacterium
CCAGAAACCAGCGCGCGAAATGTGGGCATATACCGGATGCAGGTCTATGACGAGCGCACCACCGGAATGCATTGGCAAGTTCACAAGGTCGGCGCGCGTCATGGAAAACGCTATTACGAACGCGGTGAACGCATGCCTGTAGCGGTTACGCTGGGCGGCGATCCGGTTTATACATTCGCGGCAACCGCACCGTTGCCGGACGGTTTGGACGAACTGTTATTTGCCGGGTTCCTGCGAAGAAAATCAATCGAGCTGGTTCGCTGCAAAACCATCGACCTGGAAGTGCCGGGGGACGTCGACTTTGTTTTGGAAGGCTATGTGCAGCCAGGCGAGATGCGTCCAGAAGGGCCCTTTGGCGATCACACCGGATTTTACACCGCAGTTGAAAACTACCCCGTTTTCCATTTGACCGCCGTCACACACCGGCGGGATGCGATTTATCCAACAACGATCGTCGGCAAACCGCCCATGGAAGATTTCTACATCGGCGACGCGTCAGTGCGAATTCTTCTGCCGGTGTTCAAGATGAATTTTCCGGAGATTGTGGACATAACGTTGCCGCCCGAAGGGGTATTTCACAACCTGGTTTTTGTGAGTATCCGGAAGCAATACCCCTATCAGGCTTTTAAAGTGATGCATGGGCTCTGGGGGATGGGACAAATGATGTTCAGTAAGTACATCATCGCAGTAGACGAAGATTGCGACGTGCATAACGCGAGCGAGGTGCTTTTTCGATTGTGCGCGAACACCGATCCAGCCCGGGATACAACGGTCATCAAAAATCCAAGCGACTCGCTCGATCACGCACCGAGCGAACAGAACATCGGTTCCCACATGGGTTTTGACGCGACGCGCAAACTGCCGGGCGAAAACTATCACCGACCGTGGCCGGAATTATTAAATATGACAGACGAAGCGCGAGCGCTGGTCGACAAGCTGCAGACGCAAGCGCGTTAAAAGCACTTAATGCACCGGAGCGCGGCGTCCCTGCTATGGCTTGCGGAAAAGGCGACCCGTATCAACGTCGCGAGTGAGTCCACCGGGCGGCACGCCACGTAGATCGTAGACGCGACCTGTATAAGGGCTGTAGAAAAACCCTGATCTTCCCGCCCATTGCGCATAAGGATAACCGCCGGGCGGCGGCGGGCCATATCCCGCAGCTTGATTCTCCTGGACAATTTTGCCGGTTAAAGCGCCAGCTGCCGCTCCTGCCGCCGCGCCGATGGATGCCGCGCGGACATTGCCTGTCGCAGCACCGCCGATGATGGCTCCGGTGGCAGCACCCCATGCTGCGCCCTGGCCTACCGGAGTGTCACATGACGTCAGCATGCAGCAACTGACTGCAATGACCGAGCTAACCGCGAGAATTGTCGTTCGCATAATTTGCTTTTAGTTTGCGACATTGGCAGCCGGAGCCCGGCAGATCTCGCGGACCCGCCTCAATTCAGCCTTTTGTCCATCCAACCGGTATTAGGGATAAACGAAGACTTGCTTCGCACGAACGTCGAGCACCAACCCGCCGTGGTTAACCTTTGAGCAGTTGTACTTTTCATGCGGCGGATAGGGGCTGGAAACAACGCCAGAAGGATCATGCGCGTCGCGAGTGCCCGCTGGATAGGTTTTTGATTTTGACGGATATTTCTTGTCAGCCTCTGCTTTCGTGAGCGGTGTAGCTTCAATCGCCCCATGTTCAACCCGTTCACGCTGTATACTGCCTATGCGCGAGTCCGTCCCTTGCGCGTAAAGGCTTGTCCCGAGTCCACCCAATGCTATCGTGATCGCCGACAGAATTTTTAGAGATTTGTTTTTCATAGGTTTGTTCTTGTTAATATTTCGCAGCCAGGAACTCAGACGGATGCTCGACGCGGCCAATTCAAAAAAGATTTGAACAACTGCGCGGTGATCCGGCCTGCCTTTTCCGGCTTGCTTAACCGATATTCTTTTTCGAAAACACGGAAGTTGTCCAGTTCAATTCGCCGAAGCAGCGCGCGGTAAATAGAGCGCATAATTTCTGCGGGCGCCATCGCGCGGCGATCCTCCGGCGGAAGCGCAGCTGCCGCGCAGCTGAAGAATTCTCTCGCACGAGCCGCTTCGAATTGCATCAACTGGAGGAAGTGCTCGTTGTACTGTTGTTTCGCCAGCTCCGTTTCCGAATAGTTAAACCGCGCCAGATCTTCCTGCGGCAGATAAATGCGCCCGGCCTGAAAATCCTTGGCGACGTCGCGTATGATGTTTGTCATTTGCAAGGCGAGCCCAAGATCGATCGCATATTGTCGGCAGCGCGGATTTCGATAGCCGAAAATTTCGATGCTCACCAGGCCAACTGCGCTGGCGACCCGGTAACAATAGACGCGAAGCTCTTTGAACGTGGAATATCGCACGATGCTCAAATCCATTTCCACGCCGGAAATAATTTCCTCCAGCATCTCTGGCGGCAGCGAATATTTGTGCATCAATTGCCGCACATCGCGGGCGAGCAGCGGCTCATCCGGAGCGCTGGTGCGAAGCATCTGACGCCAATTCGCCAGACGCACTCGTTTCTCGATGACGCTCAGTTCCGCCGAATCGGCAATGTCATCGACTACACGGCAGAACGCGTAGAAAATTGTGATGTCGCGTTTGCGCTCACGGCCTAACGAAACAAAAGCCAGAGCCAGATTCGATTTGCTCTGGCGCGTGATGGTGGCCGCATTCACGTTCGCCTTCTCGCAACCTGTTTGATCAATATTGAATCCATTTTTCCTGGTGAATTCTGCCTGTTTCGCATTGCCGAAACAGGCAGACCCACGAAGCCAACAACCAGCCCGTGATCACGCCTCGCAGACACACGAAACTGAATTTCCACAGTAAGAGCGCGCCCAATCGATCGGCGATCGCGCCGCGCAGAATGGCGTCAAACGCCATGATGCCATAAAAGTGGATCCCGCAAATCACCAAAAACCATGCGAGCCGACCGGCATTTTTTTGGATGAAATGAAGGTGCGCTCGCATCGCTTCGATCAGTGTTTCGTTGTGCAGCACCAGCGAGATTTGGACCGAACAAAACGCGATAATCAACCCGCTCATAAGAAACCGCGCAATGGGCAAGTAATCGAGGACTCGCGGGATATTGATGAAGTAGGCAAGCACGAGCGGCAGCCGGAGGATCAACGTGCTCACCGCAACCACAATGCCCGCCCATTCCAACACATAAGTGAACCGCCTCATGGCGAACCGGAACAATTCACCCTCTTCAAAGCTCAAGCCCCTTATCCAGGCCAGGCACACAGTGATGAGATAGACCTGGATGTAAACGCCCAGCAGATATTCGAAAATAAATGCGGTCGCATCGACCGTAGCCGACACACGCAGCAGACCAGCTGCAGGCAAAAGGCTACTCCATTCCGGTAATCGCCAGAAGACAAAGGGCTTTAGCAGCGACGCCAGCGCGCTCAGCAACAGAATCAAATAAACCAGATAGCCCCAGAAGCCGTACCGCTTCCGCAGAGCGCGCACCAAGGCGCTGTGCAACCCGCGCCAGTTCACAATCATCAAAACCGCCGCGATGACCGATAGCGGATATGTGGTGGTGGCGTTGTCGAAAATTCCCGCCACGCCCTCTAGCGCAGGCAACAGCGTCTCCGTCCATATCTCACTCAGTCCTGGCCAGGCCCACTGCGCCAAAGAAGTGATTTGGCCCAGCTCCAGGTCCGCCCAGGTCCGGATTGGCGTGAAAGTGACAAACTGAAAGACGAAGTAGCCAAACCCGAGGACCGCGAAGGTGATCCAAATCCGGTGGTAACGCCCAAGGCAGTGAAGACCGTCAACGAGCGCTCGCCGCACCGGCGCAAAAAGCATTACCAGCGCGTAACCACCGCAAAGTCCAAGCCAGCCGTAAACGCCGGGCACGGCTTGCCCAACCTCAGCAATAATTCGAGTGGGAGTAATGGAGTATTGGAGCAATGGAGTAGTGCAACTCAGAGCATTACTCCAACACTCCATTACTCCATCACTCCATCATTCATCGGATGAGTCCCCAATGCGGGTAAAACGGCCAGTAAACAAATAACCCTCGGCCGACCAGGTTCTCCACCGGGACTGTCCCCCAATAGCGGCTGTCGAAACTGTTATAACTGTTATCGCCCATGGCGAAATAACCATCCCGAGGCACCGTGTACGTTTGATCAGGTTTCGACAAATACTCGTGGCCGGGCGCATAGCCGCGGTACGGCGGTCGCATCGACATCACCCGTTCGAAGCCGTAGCCCTCGGCCTTTTTGCCGTTGATGTAAAGAAATGGTGGATCGATGCGCAACTGATCACTAGGCAGACCGGCCAATCGCTTAATATAAAAAGGCGGTCCTGCGATCGGATCCGGGCGAATCGCCGGAATATCGTTTGTTCTGAAGACAAAAACATCTCCGTTGTGTGGCTTAACAAAGTTGTAACTGCATTTATCGACAAACACCTGGTCGCCCGTGTCGATCGCGCCGCGGGCGATAACTTCGCCGCGATGAAAAAGCCGACCGGGAACGACGTTGAAATCCTGACGAAGGGTGTCGGGCGAGGCGTATACGAGAAAGCTTTGCCGCTCACACACCAATCGCGAAAAAGTAAAAAAGAAGGCTACTTTCTTTGGCACAATCTCGAAAATCTGATCGTCCTCACGCGACACCACGTCGATGTAATTGCGACCCAGAACAATGAATTCGACGATCTGTCGCAGAATATTTGGCGGCGGCTCGGTGCTCGGGTGACCGATAATTCCGTTTAACGTCGGTTGCATTGAGCCGGTCGGAATCTTGAACGGCTGGAGAAAATAAGAGCGAATCCCCACCGCGATCACGATCGCAACCAAAATCACTTCGCAGTTTTCTCGCCAATGCGATTCCCATGTCACGGGTGTGAGTTTGTGGAGCGTCTTATCAAGTGTCTCGGCTGCGCTGTGAATTTTCTGCCGGTCTCTCGAGCGCAAGGCTTCCCGAAGCGTCTGCATTTCGGAGACGATTTGTTCCCGGTCGACGCTACTGAGTTTGTCGTGCTTATAGCGAAGGTACTTCCGGGCGTGCCGCAAAAGCAGCCGGCTGTGTTTGATGTGGCGCGGCGTAAACATGAATTGAATCGACTACCGTTCTGCCATTCCCAGCGAAGTCGAGCAATCTCTTGCTAATTCTGGAGCAGAATCCAGAGATGTATCCACTTCGATCGACATGACAAAAAGGTTCATTGCGCTTTCAACACCTCGATAAACGCTTCCTCCAGCCGCCTTGTCATTCCGAGCGGAGCGAAGCGGAGTCGAGGAATCTCTGATTTTCAGACTCATTGCGCTTTCAAAACTTCAATGAATGCTTCCTGAGGGATGTTGATTTTCCCGATGCTTTTCATTCGTTTTTTTCCTTCCTTTTGTTTCTCGAGTAATTTCCGTTTGCGCGTGATATCCCCTCCATAGCATTTCGCGGTGACATTTTTTCGTAACGCGGAAACACTTTCGCGCGCAATAATTTTCCCGCCGATGGCCGCTTGGATCGCTACCTGATACAGTTGCCGCGGGATTACTTCCTTCAATTTCGCCGCCAGTTGGCGTCCGCGCGACTCGGCACGATCCTTGTGCACGATTGTCGAAAACGCATCGACCGGCTCGCCGTTGACGAGCAGATCCAGCTTTACCAATTTCGCGGCCCGGTACCCGGCGTGCTCGTAATCCATCGAACCGTAGCCGCGCGTCATGCTTTTAATCTTGTCGTTGAAATCGACAAGAATTTCGTTGAGCGGTAATTCGCAATGCAACATCACCCGGCGCGTGTCGAGCGATTCGGTTCGTTCCATCTGTCCGCGCTTCTCCAGAATTAATTGCAGGATGTCACCGATGTTTTCATTTGGGCAAAGCACGTATGCTTTTACGATCGGTTCCCGAATCTCATGGATCAGGCTCGGGTTGGGCAGGTGCGCTGGATTATCGATCAACAATTTTTCCGCGCGTGTCGTCAGCACCTCATAGATCACGCTTGGACTCGTCGCGATGATGTCCATGTTGTACTCGCGTCGCAGCCGTTCCTGGATGATTTCCATGTGGAGCAACCCGAGAAAACCACAACGAAACCCGAAGCCCAGGGCGACCGAGCTTTCCGGTTGATACACAAACGCGGCGTCATTCAGGCGCAGTTTCCCGATTGCGGTCTTCAAATGTTCGAAGTCCCCCGTGTTAATCGGATAAATGCCGCTGAACACCATTGGATGAATTTCCTGAAAACCGGGAAGCGCCCCGCGCGCGGGGTGGCGCTGGTCGGTGATGGTATCGCCGATTTTGATGTCGGCAGTCGTCTTGATGTTTGCGATGAAATACCCGACGTCACCGGGATTTAACTTTTCCTGCGGAAGCATTTTCGGCGTAAAGACGCCGACCTCCTTGATCTCGTACCGCGAGTTGTTGTTCATCAACATGATTGCGTGATTCGCTTCCATCGTTCCTGAAACGACACGCACATACCCAACAACGCCGCGGTAAACATCAAACACCGAATCAAACACGAGCGCGCGCAGCGTCTTGTCCGCCGGCGGTTCCGGCGCCGGAACCCGCGTGACAATGGCCTCGAGAATTTCCTCGATACCAATTCCCATTTTCGCGCTCGCTTCGATCGCTTCCTCCGCAGGGATGGCCAGGATTTCTTCCAACTGGCGCTTCACCGCGGCAACGTCAGCATTTGGCAGGTCAATCTTGTTGATGATCGGAACAATAGTGAGACCCTGTTTGTGAGCGAGATGAACGTTCGCCACCGTTTGCGCTTCCACGCCCTGCGCCGCGTCCACGACCAACACCGCGCCCTCACATGCGGCGAGGCTGCGCGAAACTTCATAGGCGAAATCCACGTGTCCGGGCGTATCGAGCAGGTTCAGTCGATAAGTCTCGCCTGACTTACTCGTGTAACGCATCGCCACCGGATGCGCTTTGATCGTGATCCCGCGCTCCCGTTCCAAATCCATCGAATCAAGCAGCTGATCCTGCCTCTCGCGCTCCTGGATCGTGCCGGTGCGCTCCAGCAACCGATCCGACAACGTCGTTTTGCCGTGGTCGATGTGCGCGATGATGCAAAAATTGCGCGTTAACTCAATGGCCATGGAAGCGCCACTATCCGAGTCTGGTTGTGCGCGGTCAATCGCCATGACCACGCTATTTGTCGCGCTCTCCTCTTCGGTTAAAGTCAGAGGCATGCCAAAGCTCATCATTTCGGGCACGCCACACGAGCTCGTCGACGAGGCGATCACCATCGGTCGCGGACCGGATAACACCATTGTCGTCAACGATCCATCCATCTCGACGCATCACGCGCAGTTGCTCCTGGAAGGCGACACGTATCGATTAAAGGATCTCGACTCGACTAACGGCATACGTGTCAATGGCAAGCCCGTAACAGAAACCGTGCTGCGGTTTGATGATCGGATTCGATTTGGCGCAGCCGAAGCGAGATATGAATCGTCCGAAGCCGGTGGTTCAAAGCCGCTGCCGAAGCCTGAGGAGATCAAGGCTCAATTCGCGGAAGCTGGCGCAGAGTTGCACCATTTGAGCAGTGCGTCCCCCCTTGGCCGCCACGAACAGCGGAACGACCCGGTGCGCACTGGAATTCTTATCGGCCTGGGGATTGTGCTGCTCGTCTTTCTAGGATGTATTATTGCGGTGCTAATGATGCACGCCCCAACGCTTTGAGTCACCCGAATCTCGTACCCAAATCGGAGATGGTTCACCGCGATCCCTCGAATTCGCTCGGGACAACAGCGCGAACAAAGCGCCTTCTTCTTTTCGACATCGACGGCACGTTGATCCATTCGGGCGGCGCGGGTATCCACGCGCTGATACTTGCATTTAAAGAGCGGTTCGGAATCGATGACGATCTGCACGACATCGAGATCGCGGGCATGACCGACTCGGGAATTGTTCTCAGCATCCTTAACAAACATAAAATTCCTGCGATTAACGAAAACGTGAGCGGATTCCTGGACAGCTACGTGCATTTCCTTTCGTTGGAACTGCCGCGCCGAAAAGGCAAACTGCTTCCCGGAGTGCTGGAGTTACTCGAACGGCTGAAATCGCGGCCGCATGTCGTGCTGGCGCTTCTCACGGGGAATGTATCCCGCGGCGCGCGACTAAAACTCGACCACTACGGCGTCTGGCATTTTTTCGAATTCGGCGCATTTGCCGATGATCACCGCGACAGAAACGAGCTCGGCCGATTCGCTCGCGCCCGCGCGAAGGAAAAGCACGGACGGGAGTTCGCCGCGTCCGAGATCGACGTTATTGGCGACACTCCGCGCGACATCGCGTGCGGCAAGGCCCTCGGCGCGCGGACGATCGCGGTCGCAACGGGCAGATGGGACCGGGATGAGCTTGCAAAGCATCACCCGGATTTTCTGATTGATGATCTCTCGAACGTGGAAACAATCATGGACACACTCGGATGGTGATCCATTCACGAATTGCACGGTGAAATGAAAAAAGACCCAGCCTCATCAAATACCACGCCGCGTCAGAGCCATTCCAACGTTGTGCCGCTCAAGGGTGAAATCGATTTGCACGTTTCCCCGACTGTCACGGCGGCGCTCAACGACGTAATCGACAAGAAACCCGAGCGATTGGTGGTCGATCTGTCCGACGTGAGCTACATCGACAGCGCGGGGCTCGCGGCATTGATTCAAGCGATGCAGAAGGTGGAAGGCTACGGAGGCAAATTCATGCTGGCCGGATTGCAGGAAACCGTGTGCTCGATCTTCGAAATCTCGCGGCTCGATCAGGTTTTCCAGATTTTCCCCGACGCGGATGCCGCGCTGGCTGGGTAGCCATCCGCGTAACAAGGAGTGACGGCTTCCCAGCCGTCAATTCCAAATCGACGGCTGTCCAAGCCATCGCTCTTTGGAGGCCGCGTACGCTACCCGGATACGCGCGTTAAGAGCTCAAGCGTTTCCGCGACATTCTTGGAAATATCGAACTGCGATGCGCGCTCGATGTTAGCCGAGCGGGCTGCATCGCGGCGCGAAGGATCTGACCAAAATTGAATAGCATCACGCAAGCCGACTAGATTTCCTGGGGTATCGACAATGGATCCGTGCACCCCGTATTCGATGATTTCGCTAAATCCATTGGAACGCGTTGTGATTACCGGTAACCCGCTGGCCAGCGCTTCGAGGCAGGCATTGGAGAAGGGGTCGTAAATTGTGGGCAAAATGAATATGTCCGCAGCCGCGTAGACCGGCACAAGGTCTGCAACTTCGCCGAGAAATTTCACGGGATCCTCTCGCCAGAAGCGCGGGCGCGTCGTTTTATACGGCCGCGCTTCTCCCCGGCCGGCGACCAGCAGCCGCATTTTTCGATTTTTGCAGAGCGCCATCGCTTCGATTGCAAACAGCAAGCCTTTGCGCTCCCAGCCCGAGCCTGCAAACAACAGCGCAATTTGGTCCTGCTTGAGTTTCAACTCTGAGCGAGATTTTTCGCGAAGCTCGGGATCGAACCGGAATCTGTCGAGCGGAACGCCGTTGCGCACGACATCGATCTTGTCCGCCGAATAACGGTAAAGATCGGTGATTTCGTTCACGACCATTTGCGAAGCGGCGATCACCCGCGCAGCCTTCCGCTTCTCAAAAAGCGACTTCTCCAATTGTAACAAATCGCGATGCTTTCGGCTGGCGCCGCGGACAAATTGCTTTAATGGGACCTCAAATTTTCTCCTGCGCGCAAGCCAGGCGCGATGAACTCCGTCCCCTGCCCGGTAGACATCGCAACTCCACACGCGCTCGAGACTAAACAAAACATCGCACTGCAACTGCGGGCGGACCTGCTCCAGCTCGTCAGCAAACCCGATTACGGTCGTTCCCCCCAGGCGTTTTATCGATCCAAATGGCCATTGCTCCTCGGGCCATTCATTCGTGGCCACAAGCTGGACCTCGTGGCCGGCATTTACGATTCCATCTGCAAGTCGTTTCAAGTACGCCTCGGCGCCACCGCTCCGCGAATAACCCCGGCGAACGAAAGCGATTCTGAGTTTTTGTTTCATCCCGAGTGAAGTCGAGGGATCCCGTCGCGCTCACTTTCAAATCATTCCACGGGATTCCTCGACTTTGCTTCGCTTCGCTCGGAATGACAACTTTACACGCTCGATGTTCGCCAGAATATTTGTAAGCCAATGCTGGGTGAAACCCTAAATCCTCCTGCGCCACCGGTCTATCCGGCGCCTGTGGCCCGTACTTTACCCCGGCGTTTGTTGTATTCGATCTTCGCCCGGATTGGCGGTTCTGGTCTCGATACGGACGCATTTGAAACGCTGCGTGCATCATATCGTGGAGGATTTCTGGCTAAAGCAGTCGCCTACGATAATCGGCAGAAGGAGATCCCTCCTTCATTCATCCACTCGTTGCGGTGGCATCCGGTGCGACTGATCTCCTTTCTTGACCGGCCTTACTATTACGGAGCGAAGAAGAAATATCTCGACTGGATCGCTTCACGGCAATTGGCGACCGGGCGTTACGATCTGTTTCATAGCTGGTCGGGAGATTGCTTGCGCTCGTTGCAAGTAGCGAAACGACTCGGCATCCCGTCTATTGTTGAGATCCCGACCTGGCATCGCGACGGTGGCAAACAGAAAATCCATCAACCGGACAAGCAAAAACCGACAGGCGATGTTTCGACGTTTGAGAAATGGAAAAACCGGCTGTTGCTCCAGCGGAAGCGGTTTGTGAGGGAATACGAGCTCGCTGATCTTTTGCTAGTCTTGTCAGACAAGGCAGCCCACACGTTTCGAGTGCGCGGTTTTCCAGCGGAAAAGCTATTTTATCTGCCTCGCGGAGTAGATGTGGATCGCTTCAAGCCAGGCATGCGCCCGGAAAAATTTCGTGCTGTATTTGCCGGCGCATTGATCAAACGAAAGGGAATTCAACACGTGCTCGAAGCATGGCACCGCCTCAATCTGTCAAATGCCGAGCTGTGGCTAGTGGGGTTTGTGCACGACGAAGCGAAGCCATTTCTAAAGGAATTCTGGCGGGATGATATTCGTGTTGTCGGGTTCGTGCGCGATCCGGAGAATTATCTCAGCCAGGGGACAATCCACGTTTTTCCTTCGCAATGGGAAGGCAGCGCCAAAGTCACGTATGAAGCGGCGGCGTGCGGATTGCCGCAGGTCACTACGCGCGAGGCCGGCGATGTGGTCCGTAATGAAATTGAGGGAATCATCGTAAAGCCGGGAGATGTGAACGCACTTGCGACAGCGCTTGAGCATTTGTATCGGCATCCGGAAATCGTGACGGAAATGGGCACTGCTGCCAGACGTCGCGTCGTCGAGAATTTTACCTGGGACCATTTTCGAGCGCGATTGCTGGACGCGTACGAAACCGCGATGCGCATGGCGCGATGATCTTTCTGGGAGAGGCGAGTCGCCTCGGCGGCCGGAAAGCCGCCGCTCCTGGTCGCCTGTGAAAATTCTTCTCCTGCAACTCAAGCGAATCGGCGATTTGATTTTGACCACGCCGGCGATTGCCGCCGTGCGTGAGAATCATAGGGACGCGCACATCACCCTCGCGGTTTCGAACGAATGCGCCGACCTGCTTCCGGCCATCTCCAACGTCGATCGCGTTCTAATTGCGCGACGCAATCTGCGGGACGTCGCGATGGTTTCTTCTGTGGTCGGCAAGAAATTCGATTATTGCATCGATTTTACCCGAAACGATCGCTCGGCTTTTTTGACGCTCCTGTCAGCCGCGCGGAGACGGGTTGCCTCGTACCGCGTCCGCGAGCAGTCGAAGACGCGCGCGCGCGTTTACACCGATCTTATTGGAGTCCGTATGCGGGATCTGCACACGATCGACTACAATCTGGCTTTGCTTGAGCCGCTCGGCGTTCATGCTGCTTCTTCGGCTCCGCAGCTCCATCTACCACGAACAGCGCGCGAACAAGCTGGCAAGCTCCGGCGTGATCGGAAAATTACCCGACCTTACGTGATTTTGAATCCCGGCTCTGCTCGCCGGGAAAAACTGTGGGACGCTGCGCGATGGGCGGAGGTCATTGACCACTTCGGCCAAAACAACGAATTCGAGCTTGTTCTGACGAGTGGTCCATCCACCGATGAGCAAGCGCACATCTCGGCAATTACCACGCGCATGCGGCACAAAATTACCGACCTGTCTGGGAAGACAGACCTGCTTACGTTGGCGGCGTTGATTGGCCAGGCGCAGCTGCTCGTGACAGTCGATTCGGCGCCGGTGCACTTCGCGGCGGCAACGCATACGCCGCAGGTGATCCTGTTCGGGCCGACAAATCCATTTCATTGGCGGCCGACGGATAGTCCGGCACTAATTTTACACGGAAAATCTGGGGTACCTGTGACCGAGTTTGCGCCGGTTCGTCCCCGCTTTCCGATGAGCGAAATCTCGACGGAAGCGGTGATCAGTGCTATGGGTTCGCTGTTGCCGCGTCGTGCGGCGGCCCACAGTTCATGAGCGGCGCAAAACCGGCGAAGAAAAAGCAGTCCCTCTGGCAAACGTTACGCGAAGCTTCCGGTTTGTACCGGCGGCTTTACAGTTACGTAAAGCCTTACAAGGCGCGGTTTATCCTGGGGTTGGCATTAGGGCTTGCTTACGGCGGCGTCAATTCACTTTTCCCTATAGCAATTGCCCGCGTGACAAGCACGATTTTCCACGGCGCAGCTCCTAGTCCGATGGCCGTGGGCTCCAATCTTCACGCGCTCGATACAGGTCCAAAAATCAATTCAATCGTCCTGATCTGCCTCGCTATCCCCGCGATTATGCTGGTGCGCAGCCTCTGTTCCTATGGAAGCACCTACTGCATGCAGTGGGTCAGCAATAAGGTGGTGAGCGATATCCGGAGTCAGCTTTTCAGCAAGATGCTCCGCAACTCGATGGATTTCTTTAATAAGGCGCGCTCGGGATTTTTGATGTCGGTTATCACGAACAATACCCGCGTCATGCAGATGGCTTTGAGCACCGTCGGCAGCGATGTTTTCAAGCAGCCGATCACCATCGTCGGAGCAATCAGTGTGCTCATGGTGATGGATTGGAAGTTTACGCTGGTCACGCTGATTCTCTTTCCAACGTGTTTGCTACCGCTTCGCGTTTACGGTCGACGCGCGCGAAAGGCAGTGCAAAACGAGCAGGAAGGCATGGCGGAGATGGTGGTAACGATGCAGGAGACGTTCGCCGGCATTCGTGTGATCAAGTCCTTTGCGCGGGAGGCTCACCAGGAAAAGGAATTTAAGCGTAGCAATCAAATCCAGTTTTCCCAGATGATGCGCATCATCCGATCGTTGGAAGCTGTCGGACCGCTGGTCGAGACGATTGCTGCAATAGGCGTGGGGATTGCGTTGCTCTATGTTTACGCGGCGAACCTGAGCGTCGGGCGATTCTTCGGACTGATCTCAGGAATCTTTATCCTCTACGATCCGATCAAAACACTTAGCAGGATCCATCTCTTGATGCAGCGCTCAATTGTCGCTACGAATTCAATTTTTTCGCTTCTCGATTCGCACCCGACTGTCCAGGACATGCCAAATGCTGTTGCGCTCAGTTCGTCACAGGGCCGCATTGATTTTGAAGATGTCACATTCCGTTATGCCAACACTGTTACGGATGCGATCAGCAATCTGACTTTGCATATGGAGTCAGGCAAAACCTACGCTCTGGTCGGCGCCAGCGGTGCAGGAAAGAGCACGATTCTATCGCTCATCCTGCGTCTATACGATCCGACTTCCGGCGCTGTAAAGATCGATGGCCGCGATCTCCGCTCAGTGACGCAGAAATCGTTGCGCGAACGGATCGGGCTCGTTACTCAGGAGACCTTCTTGTTTCACGATACGATCTTCAGCAATATCCAGTTCGGCCGGCTCGATGCGACGCCGGAGGAAGTTCGCGAGGCAGCGCGAGCCGCCTACGCACACGATTTTATTATGGCTCAACCAAAGGATTACCAAACAGTGATTGGCGATAAAGGATGTCTTCTTTCTGGCGGCCAGCAGCAGCGTCTCGCCATTGCACGCGCCGTGCTCAAGAACGCGCCAATTCTTTTACTGGATGAAGCTACCTCATCGCTTGATTCCGAATCGGAAAAACAGATTCAAACGGCGCTGGCTGAGCTGGCGACAGGACGCACGGTAATCGCCATCGCGCATCGGTTATCCACTGTCTTATCCGCCGATCAAATTATTGTGATGGACGGCGGTCGTATCAAGGAGATTGGCACACACGCCGAGCTTCTCGAAAAATCCGGCTACTATCGGCGGTTGTACGATCACCAATTCAATCGTATTCCGGAGGAGGCGGCGACTGAGCCAGCCTTTGCAATTGAAGAGTTGGTCTAGCGACAGCAGTTAGAGAGTTAAAAGAGTCGCAATGTTAAAAACGACGACGGGAACAGCGTGTTGTGACATTGCAGCAACCCAACTTCTTAACACTAAACGCCTTTTAACTTTATCTGCCTCTTAAGTCATGCCGCTTAATATCGATCTGCACACACATTCGTTCTTTTCCGGCGACGGCATTTCCAGCCCGGAAGATATGATCGCGGCGGCGCGGGCCAAAGGTTTGAGCGGCATCGCCATCACCGATCACAACACCTGCGACGCGGTCAATTACCTGCTCGAGAAAGGCTTGATGCGGCTCGACGGCTTGCCCGTCAACGATTTTCTCATTCTACCCGGAGTCGAGGTGACCACCGCGGACGGGCATCTGCTCTGCATTGGCGCCGAACTGCCCTACCTGAAAGGAAAACCGGCGCGCGAAGTCTGCGAGATTATCCATGAGAGAGGAGGTCTGGCCATTCCGCCGCATCCGTACGATTTGTTCCGCGCCGGAATCCGGCTTGCCACACTTGAGACTCTGCCCATCGACGCGATCGAGGTTTTCAACGCGGCAACGACGCTCCGGCGTTATAACCGTTACGCTTTCAAATACGCGCAGATCCGCGGTCTACCCATGACTGCCGCCAGCGACGCGCATCATGCCGCGGCTATTGGGACCGCGTACACAATCGTCAATACCGATGATTTTTCGGTGAAAGGAATTCTCGCGCAGATCGTCAAGAGCAACGAATTAACCCAGCAATACCAAACTCCGCGCGACAGCTTGCGCAAAACCTGGAACAACTGGTTGCGACTGCGCCGGCGGAGGAGAATTCCCCAACTGGCCGCAAAAGATCGCAGCCATAAAGGCCAGTAATTTTTTCCTCTTCATTTCTTCAATTTTTCAATCCAACCAATGGCCGCTTATATCATTGTTGAAATCGAGATCCTCGATCCTGCCGGCTAC
Source organism: uncultured Verrucomicrobiae bacterium (assembly GCA_963803285.1). GTDB lineage: Bacteria > Verrucomicrobiota > Verrucomicrobiia > Chthoniobacterales > UBA10450 > Udaeobacter. Next base: position 15,274 of record CAWDMG010000012.1, read on the forward strand.
GAAGAATATAAAAAGTTCGCCGGTTCTACCGTGAAGAAGTACGGCGGAAAATACATCGTGCGCGGCGGCAAAACCGAAGTGCTCGAAGGCGATTGGCAGCCCAAGCGCATTGTTGTACTCGAGTTCGAATCAGCGCAGCGCGCCAAAGAGTGGCTGAACTGCGAAGAATATCGCGAGCCGCGCAAGATGCGTCACCGCACCGCCAAAACAAACATGATTTTGGTCGAGGGTATGTAGGCTAAGCGCGCGTCGCAGAAGCGAAATATCGCGCCGGCACAAGATTGTAGGGCGTTGTGTCAAACGCCAATTTCTGACTCTACAACGGGGCAGTTTACCCAGCAGTTCGCTTTTTCAGTTCGCGCTCCTTGGTTACAATCATCCGCTCATATCCGGCTAGCAGGCGACAGAGCACCCAGCCGCGGTAGCCGTCACGAAAACCTTGTCGCCAAACGTAATGGTAAACGAATCGCAAGCCGGGGCGGAATGGTGCCCGCGTCGCAAGATTTCTTAGCCAGCGTTTACGTTCCAGTCCGGTTCCAAAAACTGTGGATCGCAATGATTTTTCATTCCCTGAATGCAGTTTTGTCCGAGCCGCGGCTTCCCACGAAGAATACCGATCATGCTTCTCAACAAACGCAGCAATGTCGGGAAAGGCGTAATGCTCCATTGGTGTCGATAGATATTCGACGCGGCCATTCAGCAATACGTGCTCGTGGACTTCGTTGTCTCCAGAAGGAATATCGTTGCCGATTTCAATTTGTTCGTAGCGGCCAAGCTGATGCCGGAACAGGCGCAGGTTCCAACTCGGAAAATAACCGCAATGATTTATCCAACCATCCAGAAACCAGAACCTGCGATTGAGGTAAAATCCGTCCACATCGGTGCGGCAAATGGCCTGGCGAATTTCGTGTTCCAGTTCCGGCGTGATGCGCTCGTCGGCGTCGATGATCAACACCCATTCGTGTTGCCAGGGAACATTTTCCAACGCCCAGTTCTTTTTGCGTGGCAATTTCCCGTTCCATGCAAACTGTATAACCCGAGCCCCCGCTGCCTCGGCGATCGCTCGAGTGCCGTCTGTGCTGCCCGAATCAATCACCACGATCTCTTGCGCGAATGAGACGCTGGCAAGACAGTCGCGCAGGTTGGCAGCTTCGTTCTTAACCGGGACAAGCACGGACAACGGCGCCCGCGCATCGGACTGCTCCCTCATTGACTGCTCTCACGTTTCTTGCTTTCGCGCGCTGGATTTCCGACCACAATGCTTCGAGGTTTTACGTCCTTCATCGCAACCGCTCGTGCACCAACAATTGCTCCCTCGCCAACTGTGACACCTGGGCCTACGAACGCGTCCGCACAAATCCACGCGTCGGAGCCAATCACAATCGGCGGACGCAGGAGCGGAAAATCCGGCCTGGTATGATCGTGTGTTCCAGCGCAAAGATGCGCGCGATGCGAGATCGTGACGCGCGGCCCCAGCGTTACACGCCCAAGATTATAAATGAACACGTATTCGCCGATCGCGCTTTCGTCACCAGACTCGAAATTCCACGGGAAATAAATCGTCGCCGATGGATAGACATGGACGCTTCGACCAATCTTGGCTCCGAAACAGCGAAGCACAAACCGCCGCCAACCAAAACACGGCCTCGGGCTAAATCGGAAAAGCGGCTGTGCGATGTTCCACATCACCCGGCGGATCATCTCGCCCGATGAGTATTTCCTGGTGCGGCGATTTTGCTCAACGTCCAGCATGGCAAGTTAGAAGTCAGTCAAATCTCGAACGATATTAGCTACCATAAAGAGGCCTCAGAGCGCATCTCATAAATCGCGCTGTCATGTTGAGCGAAGCGCTGCAACGAAATACGAAGCATGAGGCCAGGCTTTCAAACATCTCTGATCTATTCCGTCCAAGATCCGATCTAGAATATGATCCGGGATTCTTCGCCCCGCTCAGAATGACATTATGACGTGCCGTGTTCGCACAATCTCACAATCTCCGGCGTCTGCCCGCCGCCGAGCACCCATTCATAAACGGCCCGCATCTGTTCGCCTATTTCTGGCCAGGAGAAATTCTTGGCGACAAGATCGCGTCCACGTGCGCCGATCGCTATTCGATCGGCATCGCTCATTTGGATCAGGTTTCTCAATTCGTCGGCAATTTCCTCCGAAGTCGTTCCAATTCGTCGCGCTGCATTGACCTCGAAACCTTCCGGGAGATTACACTCGGCGGTCATGAGGACGGGCTTCGCATGCGCCCATGCTTCAAGCACCGTCATAGGAAGCCCTTCGCTCAATGACGGCAGGATGAATGCGTCGCAGGTGCGATAGCATTCGCTTTTGTCCGCGCCGAATTGCGGGCCGAGGAAAACGATCGAAGGGCCAGCTGCAATACGCTTGAGTTCGCTCTCGTAGCCGCCCTGATCCCATCCGGCGATTGCCAGGACCCAAGGATCGCCGCTGCCGGGTTGAGAGTTAAAGATTTCGTTCCAGGCGCGAATCAGATTCGAGATGTTTTTCTTCGGGTGAAGTCGGCCGAGGTAGAGGAGAGTTTTTCGCCCCTCCCACTGGCTTCTCGCCATCGAACCCTCAGGCAGCTCCGGCAAATCAACGCCATTGGGAATCACGCAAATCGGGTTGCGCAATCCGTAGGCGCGGATCGATTCCGCTTCGGCTTCCGACAACGCGCGCAAACAAGCGGCCCCTCGCAAATGTTGATTTTCATAAATCGCCGCTGCGATTCGTTTCTTCCAACGCGCGTTTCGCAGGGCCCATGGGTCCAACATGCCGTGCGGATGAACTACATAGGGACGACCCGTCCGCCCATGCCAGCGTTGAGAACCGACGGAGCAATATTTCCACAAACCGTGCACGCACAGAATATCGAGATCGGAGTCGAGCATCGCAGGCACGAGCTGGTTTGAGTAGCCCCACACGCGCAGTCGCGGACGAAACGTCTGAACTGAAAGCGGCCGCCAGTCCTGCAAATCGACACCAGTTTGGTCGTCGCGAATGCCAAACACCTGCACATTCGCATTTGTGGACGCTACCGCCTTGGCCAGTCCGCGCACGCTTTGAAACAGTCCGCCTGCTTCTCGGGAAACGCTGCTGACCAAAAAACCGACTCTCATATAGCTCCGAGCAAATAAATTGCGTCAGCTCCGTGGCGGCTCCCCCATTTTTCTAGCCGAGTTTCCAGTTGAAAATTCGCCCATGGCCACAAGCGATCGCCGAATGGAACACCGAGGCTGTGCCGCCGCGTCTGCATAATCCGCAACCCGGCACGGTCGCACGAGTCGGAGATGTTTCGTTTGGAGAACCAGGAAATCCTGTATCCGCGCCGGGCGAGTTCACTTCGCGAAGTAAGTGCGCGGACGATGCGTGTTCCGAGATGATCGGCCAGTGTTGTCTGCAAAACGATTCGCCCGCCAGGCGTGAGCATCGATCTCAAATGCGGTAGTAAAATGTCCAGCCGTCCAGTATGCGCAATCAATCCCAGGCAGAGAATAAGATCGAAACGCGAGTCAGATGGCTTGAAGTTGAACACGTCCGACTGAACGAATTCAAGGTCCGCGTTTTTGATTTGCGAAGTGAGAAGGTCCTTTGCGCTCTGCAACATCGCCGGCGAAACATCGATGACGGTCGCGTGATCAAATCTGCCCGACTTTAGTAACGCGCATGTTATCTCGCCCGTGCCTGCCGCGCAGTCGAGCAGTCGCCCTGACGACGCGGCACCCAATTCACACGCGAGTGTCAGACGTTGTTGAAAATTGAAGTTTGCGCCCGACGCGCGTTCCTCGAACTGGCGCTTGTGAGTCTCCGGAAGCTTGTCGAAATACGCTGTTACCGGATCATTCTCTTTCATCGCGCATAACCCGCTGTGACGAGTAACAGCGCGCGATCCATTAATCCAAATCTCTTTTGCCGAATTCCCATGGCCACGCTGGCTGCGTGCTCCAGGCCTTCGCCAAAACGTTCCGGCGCAAAGCTCGCTGCGATTGTGTAGCTGTTATCGCCGAGGCGCTTTCGCTCTTCATCCGATAATGACGCCATCTCTAACAACTGCGCGGTCAACTCACGCTCGTTAGTTGGCTCAAAAGTAAACCCGTTGCCACTGATTAGCTCCGGTACACATCCACAGCGGTCCGATACAATCACGGGCAAGCCTGACGCTATGGCTTCGTTGACAACCAGCCCCCATTGCTCAGTCGTGCTGGCATGCACGAACGCCTTCGCCAATGCATAATACACCGGCAATTCGTCGTACGGCTTGAAGCCAGGCAGATGCACGTGTTCGTGCAGGTTGAGAGTTGAGAGTTGAGAGTTGAAAGCTTCCCGCAGCGGGCCATCGCCAAGAAGCACGAGATCCCACGGCACTTTCGTTTCGATGTGCGACCGACGACGATATTCCGCGTAAGCTTGGATTAGCTTTGGAAGGTTCTTCTTCTCGATGAATCGCGCTGAGGCAAGAAAGTAGTTCTCCGGCAGACCATATTTTTTTTGATTTTCGAATGCAGCTTGCCCACCGTAGCCTTGGCGAAGGTGGGAATTCCGAATTTCCGCGGTGCGCTGCCCGAAATAGCCGTTATCGACGACATCATATCCGGTAAAGATCCGTTCGCGCTGCATTCCAAGTTCCACCAGATACTCAGCGTGACGTTTGCCACCGACGAGTGCGGCAGAGTACAAACCAACGATTCGCCGTTTGATGGCTTCCTTCCACCAGCTGCGAAGTTCATCCTGGCGCGCGCTTTCCGACATGACAACCAAGGGTATCCCGCGGCGTTGACAGCTGTTCGCAACAATGAGCGATCCGAAATTATTCCAGCCATTAACCGCCACCACATCCGGATTCGTCTGCTCCAAAGCCGACCAGAACGCAGACCGAAGCTTGGCGCGGCCCGGAAAACGATCTGTTGCTTCCGGGAAGAGCGAAACTTTATGATACCGCGCCAACGTAGCCGCTGCGCCCCAAGCGTCATAGCCTTTGGCTGACCATTCAATCCCTGTCACCGACAATTTGTCAGCCGCCGCATTCAGTCGGGCGTGGTGATAAGGACCAATGTGATGAAAAACAACCGCGACAGCAGGCTTGCGCTCCATTTGTCGCACGAAAGATTAACTTCCAATCTTCCGCAGAACCACTCGAATGTTTCCGAATGTGGACCCCTCGTTCGAAACCCGTCCGGGCTAGTACGAAATGCGCAAGTCCGCTGGAAGCGAGCCGGTCGCTGCTGTCGCTCCAATCCCGCCGTCTGCTGAATCATTGGCTCCGACTTTCGCCGATGGTGGCGAAAGTGGCTGTTGGCCTTTGGATTTGAGCGAGTCGTTTAATGCGGGCAGGTCCTGTGTGAGGAGTTGATCGAATTGTTTGGTAACCTCATCTAGTTCGCGTTTAAGCGTGTCGATGTAAGCGATCTGATAGGCGGCGGGCTTGCCTTCGTAACTGAGGATTGCTCCGTAAAGCTGGTCGGTGTGCTCACGCAAACGTTCCTCGCCGGTGATTGCGCCGCCCTCCGTTGTGGCGACAATTTTCTTTCGCAGCGCATCGACTTTCCCGTCGAAACCCGAGATCTGCTTGCGAAGAGGATCACCTTCCGCCACTGCAGCCCCCGTCTGGGCAAGCGCCTGGCGCAAGCCGATAATCCGATCCATCAACGCGGTTTGATCGCCAAACAAGGCAACCACCCGCATCGCCGCATCAAACTGTGCCTTGCGATCAGCCGAGCTGAATTTCGCCCGGCGATCAAGACCGACCGTCAGCTTCGTGTCGTAAACCTTGCCTGCCTTAGTTAGGCGTACCGTGTAATCACCGGGGACAAGCCGCGGACCGCGTATTCCCGCGACGGCAATTTGTGCAGCAGGCGGCACATGTGGCGGTTTTGCCCGCATCGTCCACATCACCCGATTCAATCCCGGTCTTTTGCTCGCCGGCAACTGGTCAACAACACGCCCGGATGAATCCAAAATTTCAAGTTTCATTTTTCCAAACAAATGTCGCTCGCGCTGATAATAGTTGATCACGGCAGCGTCAGGAGGATTCTCGCCAACAAAAACCGCGTCGCCATTGGGCCATCCACCCTGGCCCTCGATGCGCTGTTGGACCGGCCGCGCCGAAACGAAGGCCACATCCTGCTTCAACAAATCCGGAGTCAACGCGCGCAGCGGCGTAATGTCGTCCACTATCCAGATCCCGCGCCCATGCGTACCGAGAACCAGATCGTTATCCCGCGGGTGAATCGCCAGGTCGCGAACGGCTACGGCAGGAAAATGGTTGCCCTTAAATTGCGCCCAGTTTTTTCCGCCATCGATCGAGATCCAAAGTCCGAACTCGGTGCCGAGGAAAAGAAGATCAGGCTTAACCAAATCCTCCTTGATGACGTGCGCGTAACCGCGAACGCTTTTCGGGTCCTGGGGTGTAACAAGTGGCGTCCACGTTTTGCCGTAATCAGTGGTCTTGAAAACGTACGGTTCCATCTCGCCAAAGGTATGTCGATCAAACGCGGCATAAGCGGTGCCGGGATTGAAATTGCTGGCCTGGATCCAGTTCACCCACGAGTTCTTCGGCAACCCGGGAATGTTACCGACGACATTGGTCCAAGTCTTTCCGCCGTCCCGCGTGAGCTGGAGATTGCCGTCGTCCGTGCCGACCCAGATCAGCCCCTTCTGCTTGGGTGACTCGCTGATGGAATAAATTGTGGTGTGCATTTCAGCCGACGAATTATCCACCGTCACACCGCCCGATTGCTCTTGCTTCTGTTTTTCCGGATCGTTGGTGGTCAGGTCGGGCGAAATGCGGTCCCACGTCTGGCCGTGATCGCGTGAGCGGAACAGGAATTGCGCGCCGATATAGATTGTTCCTTTCTCGTTGGGCGAAAATGCAATTGGCGTGTTCCAGTTGAACCGGAGTTTCTCGTTGTAATTTGGTCGCGGTTTGATATTGCGAGCCGAATGTGTGTTGCGATTGATTCGGGCAATCTCACCGCCCTGGTATTCCGCGTAGATGTAATCAGGGTCAGCCGGGTCCTGGAACATCCAGAATCCGTCGCCGCCGAACATGTTTTCCCAGCGATGATTGGTGATGCCGCCCGGGTACTGCGAATCACCCACCCACGAGCTGTTGTCCTGCAATCCGCCATACACCTGGTACGGGATCTTTTTCGTCCACGCTTACGTGATAGAACTGCGACACGGGCAGGTTTTCGCCTTTCCACCATTTGCTGCCGCCGTTGTACCAGTACCACATCCCACCGTCGTCTCCGACGAATACGACTTGTGAGTTCGTCGGATCGATCCAAACATCGTGCGCATCACCGTGCGCGCCCTGAAAACCGCCCACGACCGCAAAGCTTTTTCCGCCGTCCTCGCTCACGATCAGCGAACCGTCGGGCTTAAACAGGCGGTCCGGATTTTTGGGATCAACGACCAAGGTCGCGAAGTAGAAGGGTCGCCAGACCATCCATTGGCTTTTGTCGCGTTTGTCCCATGTCGCGCCGCCATCGTCTGACACGAACAACGCACTCTCCGGCGATTCGACGAACGCGTAAACACGTTGCGATTTCGATGGGGCGATCGCCACCGTCAGACGTCCATACGGTTTCTTTGGGAAACCTTTGTTGGCCTGCTCCGTAATTTCCGTCCAAGTGTTGCCACCATCGGTCGAACGGAATAATCCACTGGCTGAAGGCGCAGTCGGAATTGCACCGCCCGACCGGTATTCCCAGCCTTTGCGCCGGAAATCCCACATTGCGGCGAACATGATATCGGGATTGCTCGGGTCGATAGCTATGTCAGTGCAACCTGTCGAAAGATTCGCGCCTTTGAGCGCTAGCTGCCACGTCTTGCCGCCATCGGTCGTTTTGTACAGACCGCGGTCGGGCGAATCACTCCACAATGCACCAGGAACCGCGACGAACACCGTGTCACTGTTTCTTGGATCAACCGCAATCCGTGAGATGCGTTCCGATTTCTCCAGGCCAGCGCGCGACCATGTTTCGCCACCATCGGTGGACTTGTAGATTCCGTCGCCAATGGACACGGTGTTGCGCGTCCACGATTCACCCGTGCCTACCCAAACGTTTTTCGAATTCTTCGGGTCGAGCGCGATCGCGCCGATGGATTGCACTGGTTGTTCGTCAAATATTGGGCGATACCGCGTTCCACTATCATCGGTTTTCCAAACGCCGCCACTGGCCGCGCCCACAAAGAGCGTGATCTTGCCAGATGGTTCGTGCACTCCCGCGATGCTTGTGATGCGTCCGCTCATTGCCGCCGAGCCAATGTTACGCGCGCCGAGCCCGGAAATGCTCGCCGAATTAAATGGAACGTCAGCTGCGTAAACAGGAATGGCGCACAGAAAAAGCGATGCGAAGACAAATCGCATCAGCTGTTCCAGCACGTCATTCCGAGCGGAGCGCGGCGGAGTCGAGGAAACCCGCAGCATCATTGAAATGTAACGCAACGGGATCCCTCGACTGCGCTCGGGATGACATTGGTTTTGCGGAAGCTTGGGGAGTGTACGAGCGTGCTCACGTCGCTTTTGGTGATTGAATGTCTTCATCTATTGCTCAGCGCTGTGGTTGAGGGACATTTATTTGGCCGGGGAAATGAAATATCGTGTCATCCACCGGCATGTTGGCTTCGACTTTATCGATGACGACCATTTGTTTGTCCGGCGCTCCCTTGCGCCCGACCTCGATTGACGTCGGAACAAACACGCCACCGGCTTTTTCATAATCTCCGAGATCCGTCTCTACTTCCTCATGCGCGCCCTGTCGCGTTCGTTGCGTCACGATTCGGATCTCAAGAAAGTGATCAGGATCCAAATACACAAAACTGACATCGCCATTCTTTCGCACGACTTTCAGTTTGTGCGCCGGCGTCCCATCGACATCCTCGGTTCCCAGATATTCGACGGTGCTGCCCTTTGTTTTCCAATCGGCCAACGGACCATCGATCTCGGTATCTTCCACTAGCGCCTTCACATCGTCAGCGGACATGCGCTCCGGATCTTTACGCCCGAAAAATGGCGAAACCTTCCATCCGTCCTTGCCGTCATACGCCTCGATCTGAGTCATCCCCTGGAGCGAAGCCTCGGTGCGCACTTCATCCGGCCGCTTTTTTGTTTGGAGATAGCCAAGTTCGATCTGGCCCTGTTGCACCAGCAATTTGCCGGTTGAGCGCAGCGTTTGGAGGCTCTTCAGTGCGGTCGCGCCGCCCTTGGCCTCGATGTTCTTTGCGACAAGTTCGTCCACAGTCGGCTGATTTCTGTCCTGTGCGAAGAGTGCCGATGCAAAAAGCACCGCCGAAATGAAAGGGATTAGAAAACGAAGAGACATATCAATTTTTTAGTTCATGTGAGACATCGCAGCGCCACGAATATTCAAAGAAAAGGCAGGCAAGCATCCATCAAATCTTCTTTAGAAACAGATGCATCCAGAGTCCAATTTGGATTCAAAAATCATTGAGACAATCACTCCGCGCGCAGCGCCTGAATCGGATCAACGTGTGCGGCTCGCCGCGCGGGGACCAGACATGCAATCAGGGCGATCGCTGCGAGCAAAACCGTTGAAGCGACAAGCAGTGCCGGATTGTGCGCCGAAACTTCGTAAAGCTGCGTTGTCAAAAGACGGCCAAGGGCGAATGCCGACACAATTCCGATCGCCAACCCAATAATCACTGGTCTCATCCCCTGGTTCACAACCAAGCCCAGGACGTCGCGGGTTTGCGCGCCGAGCGCCATGCGCACCCCGATCTCACCAGTGCGCTGTTCCACGCTGTAGGCAACGGCCCCGTAAATTCCGATGCTCGCAAGCAACACCGCAACCCCGGCAAAAATTCCGAGAAGCCACATCACCAAGCGCGCTTGTCCACGCGCCTGCGCCACGACGGTGTCCATCATCTCCGGGATGGCAATCGCGATGCCCGGATCCACTTTCGTCACCGCGGACTGCACCAGCTTCGTGATCGCGTCGACTTTGAGGCCGCTGCGAACTGCAATGCTAAGGAACGGAAAATTTTCCTGCGCCCACGGCAGATAAAATTCCATCTCCGGCAATTCAGCGACGCGTTGCGAACGCACGTCGCCGACGATTCCGACAATTTCCACGGAAGTGCTGTTGCTGGTCACGAGCAGAGTCTTGCCGATGGGATTTTCGTTCGGGAAAACCTTCTTTGCCCCCGTCTGGCTGATCAGACAGACGTTTCGGCCTCCAGCGACATCGTGGTCGTCAAAGCCACGGCCGGCGATGAGCGGGATTCCCCAGGTCTTGAGATATCCCGGCGCAATATCGTGACTCGGTGCGCTGGCCCGGCGTTCGGTAGGCGGCACATCGCGATCCGCGCGGGCGTAAAGCGTGCGATTCCCACCGTTAAGCGGAATATCGCCGCTAACTGCAGCGCTTTCGATGCCCGGCGTGTCGCGCAACGCGGCGACGGTTCGCTCGACAAAACGCTGACGCGCCGCCTGGTCCGGGTATTGCGCGATCGGTAGATTGATCGCGCCGACCCAAAGATTGTGCGGCTGGAATCCGAGATTCTGCTGTGTCAGTCGAATAAAGCTCGTGATCAGCAACGCCGCGCCTGCAAGCAACGTCACCGAAAGAGCCACCTGCGCACCGATTAGAATCTTGCGAAAGCGCTGTTGCCGTACGCTCCCACTCGTTCCGCGTCCGCCTTCTTTTAAGCTGCCTACCAAATCGGCGTCAGACGCTTGAAGCGCCGGATAAATTCCCATCAGCAACCCTGTCAAAATCGACAGTCCAATCGTGAACGCAAGGACCTCGACCGAAAGGCTGCTGGCCGTGTTTCCCTCAAGCGGAAGAAAATTGGATGCCATTTTGGGAACCAGCGGCACAAGCCGCCACGCCACGAACGCGCCTAGCGCTCCGGCAAAGACGCTGACCAATAAACTTTCCCAAACGAACAGCCTAACGATACTACTGCGCGTTGCACCGATCGCCATCCGCAGCGCGATTTCCCGACGGCGCCCAGTGAAGCGAACCAGCAAAAGATTTGCGACATTGCTACACGCGATCAGCAACACAAAACAAACCGCCGCGAAAAGGGTGGCGAAACCGGCGCGAATATTTTCCGTCACATCCTGTGGAAGCGTTTTGACCGATGTCTCGGCTGTGCTGTCAATCTTGGTCGAGAAGTGTGCGCGGTAATCTTGCTCCAGCGTTGGCAGCGCGGCGCGCACCTGTTCGACCGTCAAACCCGGCTTTATCCGGCCGATCACGCGCAAAAACCCCGTGCCACGCATCATGCGTTCGTACGAGAATCCGGGAAGCTGAAACGGTTTTGTCGTCCAAACCTCGCCCACGAACGGGTTCGGCCCGAACCATAACGCCGGCATGTTCGGCAATACCCCGATGATGGTGTGCGGCGTTCCGTCCAGCGTAATGCTGCGTCCGATCACGTTCGGATCGCCGCCGAGCCGCTTCTGCCAGAAGATTTTCGTGACCAGCGCCACATCGGCGCCCTCTTCTTCTGCGGCGAGAAAATTCCGGCCGAGGATCGGACGGACGCCAAGCACATCGAAATAGTTAGACGTCACTCGCCCGCCGAAAACCTGGACCGGATCACCCACGCCCGTGAGTGTGATCGCGAATATATTTTCGCAGGCAAAGCCATCAAAGAGGGTTTGGCCCTCGCGGTAATGTTGAAAGCGCGGCGCGGAGATGGCGATATCGACAAGATTGCGCGATTTATCGCCAGCAAACAGATGGATGATACGCGACGGCTCCTTGAATGGCAGGCCGCGCAGAAACAAATCGTTTATCAAACTGAAGATTGCCGTGTTCGCACCGATGGCGAGCGCTAGCGTAACCACGGCAATGATGCTGAACCCGGGCGTTTTAGCCAGCGTCCGGAGCGCGTATTTGAAGTCGGAGATCATAGGGATTCGTTATAATTCGTTAGGCGATTACGCTGGGGAGCGCGGGCGCCTCGCCCGCTGTGTCGTGCGCCTCGCGCGACACGATTCGAACGTGTGCAAGACACACAGACATTCGACCGATCGTAGGTTTTTGGCGGGGCGCCAAAAACAGCGAGCGAGGCGCCCGCGCTCCCCAGAAGTTGTCGTATTGTTTTCATTCGGCACGAAGAGCAATAACGGGATCAACCCGCGCAGCTCTGCGCGCGGGTAGCCAGCACGCGATCATCACCGCGATGCCGAGCACGATCGCCGCGCAAATGCACGCGATCAGATTCGGCGCTGGCATTTCGGCCCACTGATTTTTGACCAGGTGTACCACTCCGTATGTCGCGAGCGCGCCGGCAGTGAAGCCGAACGAGAGCAACGCTGCGCCTTGTTGCGCGACGAGCTGAATGATCTGCCGCGCGGTGGCGCCAAGCGCGCTGCGGATGCCGAACTCGCGTTCGCGTCGCGCGACCTGGAGCGCGAGCAGGCCATACAAACCGACGGCAGCGAGGACGAGCCCGACGAGTCCGAACGATGACACGAGAACAAATATGAATCGCTCGGTCGTGTGCGAGCGCGCGGCGGCATCTTCGAGCAAGAGAAAGTTGTACGCGGCGAGATTGGCATTGGCACGGAGCAGCGCGGCGCGGACCGTGGGCTCGTTAACCGAGCGGCCATCGGTGTGCAGAACGAAGGTGATGTCCTCGAGCGGTGTCGTAGCGCGCACGAGCATTTGCGCGAGCGGCCGCGCGATCATGCCGAGCACTTCACCGTCGCGCGGGTCGGCGATCGCTTTCATGTCGCCGACGACGCCGACAATCGTGAGCCACGGGCGAGTTCCATCAAGGCGTCCCCCGCGGATGCGTTTGCCGATTGGTGAATCGTTAGGCCAAAAACGTTTCGCAATGCTTTGGCTGATGATGCAGACGAGCGGCGCATCGGCGGTGTCGCTCGCCCTGAAGTCGCGGCCCTGCAAGATCGCCTGGTCCACGCTTTGGAAGTAGCCAGGCACGGGCACGCGCGAATAGGCCGTGTAGACGCCGCGCGGCTCCGGTGCGGGCGCGCCTTCGGCGTTGAACAGCATCAACGTCCATGACGCATCCATCGGCGAAGGCGAGACGACTGTTGCGGATTTGACGCCGGGCAACGTGCGCAGTTGCGCGAGAGACGCTTCGAGCACGCTCTGTTTCGCCGCTGCCGTGGGAAAAAATCGATCGGGAACGGTGACATTGAAGGCGAGACGGTCTTTCGTTTCGAAACCCCATGGCTCCTCGATCAGCTTCCGGAAATATTGCGTTGCGGTGAGGCTCGCTGTCAGAAGCGCAGCGGCAATCGCGAGCTCAATCACAACGAATGAACCGAGCAATCTCCGCGCACTGCGGTCGAGTGTTGCGCCGCGTGACGTAACGCTCATTGCGCCGCGCAAATCTGTACGCGCCGCGCGCACCGCGGGCAGCAAACCAAAACCCAAACCCACCAGCGTCATTACACCGGCAGCGAAAGCGAACACGGGCAGATCGAGCCGGGCCGCGTAGTCGAATTCGCGCATCGCGCTGCCGGTCGCGTCCGCTCCTTCCGGGCTGAGCGCGAAAAGCATCGGCGTAATCCAGAACGCGATGAGCAGACCGAGAGCGGTGCCAATAAACGCCAGCAAAAGCGCCTGGATGAGTTGTTGCCTGACAAGTCGTCGCCTGCTTGCCCCGAGCGCAGCGCGCAAGGCAAATTCCCCTTCCCGTTCGATCACGCGCGCGAGCAGCAGACCGGCGAAGTTCGCCGCCGCGATCAACAGCGCACAGACCGCGGCCCCGACGATGACCAGAATTTTCGGTCGCAAATCCATCACAAAGCTTTCCCGCAACGGCGGGATGTACGCGGCGCGCGCGTTCGTCGGATTCGGATCGTCGCGATTGATTGCGGCGCACATGCGTTTTACAGCTTCTTCCGCTTTCACCGGCGTGACGCCGGGACGCAGGCGCGCGACACCATAGAGATAATGGTTGTTGATCGTCGTCGGATTATCAGGCTCAAGCGCAAGCGGCAGCCACAAACTCGCCCGATACGGATGCCGAAATGCTTTCGGCATCACACCTATAATCGTCCGTGGTGTTCCATCGATCACCATCGTGCTGCCGAGCACGTCCCGGCGTGAATTCAGCGTGTTGCGCCAGAAGTCGTCGCTGATGATGGCGACGTTCGCTGCTTTGTCGGTCCCCTCGTCTGTCGTGAAATTGCGGCCCTGCGACGGCGGTAACCCGAGGACATCAAAAAAGTTGTGGGTGACGCGCGCGGCGGGGACGGTTTGCGCCGGCGAACCGGCGTTTCCACTAACGACTGAGGCGCCGCCGCTTCCACCGGCAACATCTTCGAAAATATCGCGCCCGAACTCGCGCAACCGCGCAGTTGTGCGGTCGCTCAGATTCAATGTTCCCGAACGCGCTCCATTTTCATCCAGGGTCTCGTAGATCCTAACGAGTCGTCCGGCATTCGGGAAGGGCAACGGACGCAGGAGCACGCCTTCGACGACGGAAAAGATCGCAGTATTTGCACCGATCCCCAGCGCCAGCGTCAGGACAGCGACCAAAGTGAACGCCGGCGATTTAGCCAGCGTCCGGAGCGCGTAGTTGAAGTCTGAGATCATAAGGATTCGTTACAATTCGTTAGGCGATTATAATGAGGAGCGCGGGCGGGCTCGCCCGCTGTTTTTGGCGCCCCCGCCAAAAACCTGCCATCGGTTGGAATGTCTATGTGTCTTGCACGCGTTCCAATGGTGTCGCGCGAGGCGCACGACACAGCGGGCGAGGCGCCCGCGCTCCCCAGAACTTGTCGTATTGTTTTCATTCAGCACGAAGGGCAATAACAGGATCAACACGCGCGGCCCGCCGAGCCGGGAGCCAGCAAGCGAGAAACGCAACGGCGGCAATAAGCGTCGCAATTGACGCGAAAGTGATCGGATCCCACGCGGCAACGCCGTAAAGCATGCTGCTCAGGAGACGCGTTGCCATAAATGCGCCGAGTAGCCCGATGGCCATGCTGATTGCGACCAGCAGCATCGCCTGGCCAACTATCAACCGGAAAATGTTCGATTGCGCGGCGCCGAGTGCGATCCGGATTCCGATTTCGTTTGTGCGCTGCGAGACGGAATAAGCAAGCACGCCGTAAATTCCAATCGCCGTCAGAAGCAGCGCAGTTCCTGCGAAGATCGATAATAGCAAGGCGTTGAAGCGCGGCTTGGCCAGCGTTCGTGACATGTATTCGTCGAAAACGCGAACGTGAGTGAGCGGAACATCGCGATCGAGCGAGCCGAGCTGATCGCGCACGGCGGTGGTAAGGGCGGCGGGATCAGAAAGGCTGGTGCGCGCTACGACAAAGACGAGATTTATCGGAATTTGCGTGGCCGGCACGTACATTTCCGGCGTGAAATCTTTCTGGAGCGAAAGATGTTTCACGTTCCCAACAATGCCGACAATCTCACGCATCTTGGGCTTGTCATCGCCGACGCCCCAGCCGGGCTGGATGCGTTTGCCAATCACATTTTGCCCCGGAAAAATTTTCTGGGCGAAGCGCTCGTTCACTATGACCACGGGAAGCGAGTCAAACTTGTCCGTTTCCTTGAAAACTCTGCCTTGCAAGAGCGGGATGCCCATTGTCTGGAAGTAATCCAGCCCGGTGATGCGCATGGGAGCATCGTTCCGTTGTCCCTCCGGCAGTGGGTGCTCTTCCATGTCGAAATCAGTCGTTATGTTACTCCCAGTCAGCGGCAGAGGCAGAATGATGCTGGCGGAATTGACGCCTGGAATGGCTCGGAGCTTCGCAAGTAATTGATCGAAAAATGCGTTCACGTTGGCGGGTCGCGGATAGGCTGTGTCCGGCAAATTGACGCGCGCGGTGAAAAGATTTTCGGTGCGCAGACCGGTCTGGACGCGGCCAAGCTTGGCGAATGTTTGAATCAATAAACCGGCACAAACCAGCAGAATCAGTGCGAGCGCGATCTCCCCCATGACGAGTCCATTACGGAGACGATGCTTGTGTTCCCCTCCGGTGCCGATTCGCCCACCTGTCTTGAGTGCGTTGTTAAGATCGACATGTGACGCGTGCCACGCCGGCACCAATCCGAAAACAACGCCGGTGGCGATGGAAATGAGCAAAGTGAAGGCGAGCACGGCGCCATCAAGTTGGATCGCGCTGATGCGAGGAATATTTTGCGGCACGGTCACGATGAGCGCCTCAGTTCCCCACTTCGCGATCAACAGACCGAGCAAACCGCCGATTCCGGCAAGCAACAAACTTTCCGTGAGTAATTGGCGAATGATGCGCCTGCGACTCGCGCCAAGCGCCGCCCGCAAGGCGATCTCCTTTCCACGCACGGACGCGCGCGCGAGCATCAGATTCGCAACGTTGGCATTGGCGATGAGCAATACACAAACGACCGCACCGAAGAGCACGTAAAGCGCGGTGCGCACGTCTCCAATCAGCTCATCGCGAAGCGGGGCCACGGCGGCACCAAATTGCGTGTTCGAGTCCGGATATTGTTTTTCCAACGCAGCCGCGATTGTCCGCAGATCGGCTTCGGCCTGCGCCACGTTCACGCCCGGCTTAAGTCGGCCAAACGCCAAAAGCATGTGATTGCCGCGCTGTTCTGTGTTCGGCTTCGTTCCGTCCGCGGTCGCTGCGTCCTCCGCAGACGTGACGTACATTTCGGTGGCCGGCGTTTCGAAAGGAAATTGAAATCCGCCCGGCATGATTCCGATGACGGTGTAGGAATGGCCCTGGATGCGCAGTGTCCGACCGATCGCGGCCTTATCGCCATTGAAGAGCCGCATCCACAAATCGTGAGTGAGAATAACCTTGAATCCTCCCGGTCCGCCTCCGGCTTGTTCATCCTCGCGAACAAACGCGCTGCCGATCGCCGGCTTCACGCCGAGGACGTCGAAGAACTCCGCACTGACCTTTAATCCCTGGACATTTTGCGCACCTTGTTCGTTAACAAGCGCATAACTGCCACCGCGATAGATCGACATAGGATTCGAACGTCCGGTTTTGATTTCGGAAATCGAAGAAGTCCGGATAAGAAAGCGCGTTGAACTGGTGGGATCGGTCTGGATCTTTTAGATTTGTGCTGCCAATAGCAACAAGCCGATCCGGCGACGGAAACGGCAGTGGCTTTAACAACACTGCGTTGACCACGCTGAAGATGGCGGTGTTTGCGCCGATACCCAGCGCAAGCGTCAAAATCGCAACGGATGTGAATCCCGGAGATTTGCGGAGTTGGCGAAGAGCAAACTTAAAATCGCTCATATTATTCTGCGCGGAGCGCAACTATCGGATCTACGCGTGTGGCGCGGCGGGCTGGTATAAAACAGGCAAACAGAGCTGCGGTGCCAAGAGCTGCGGCAGTAAGGGCAATCAAAAGCGGATTATGCGGCGAGATTTGATAAAGCTGAGCCGCGATGAGATGACCCGCGCCAAGCGTGGCGGCAAGGCCGATTACCAAACCGAGCAAAACCGGATTCATCCCTTGTTTCACGACGAGTCGCAAAACATCTGTGACCTGCGCGCCGAGCGCCATGCGCACTCCGATTTCGCTCGTTCGTTGTTCGACCGTGTAAGCGACTGCGCCGTAAATTCCGACGATCGCGAGTAACAAGGCAACGCCGGCAAAGGCGCCGAGCAATCCCATCGTTAACCGTTGTTGACCGAGCGACTGCGTAACGATCGCATCGAGCGTGTTTGATTGTAGAATTGGCATTTGCTTATCGATCTTATCGAGCGCCCCCCGAACGATCACCTGCGCAGCGTCCGGTTTCATCGAAGTGCGGACGAGGACGTTGAAAAACGAGAAGCTGCGTTGCGGCCACGGCCGGTAAAACTCGACATCGTTCGTTTTCGCAAGCTGTCGCGACCGCACATCGCCAACAACGCCGATGACTTCGGCCACAAGACCGGTGCCGTTGTCGACGCCGAAAAAGATTTGTCGCCCCAGCGGATTCTCGTTCGGGAATAATTTCTTTACCGTCGAGTTACTCAAGATCACAACAAGAGGCGAATCGGACTTGTCGTGTTCATTGAAGTCGCGGCCGGCCAGAAGCGGAATGTTGAGAAGGCGAAAATATCCCGGCGAAACACTGCGTGTTAAACCGAGCGGGCGCTGAACTACTGGTAACGGATTTCCATCCACTCGAGCGTAGGGAGTCTGCGAATAATTGCCGCTCATCGGGACTGCTTCGGTCGTCGCTACATTTTCAACGCCGGGCGCGGTTTTCAATGCATCAAGCAAACGCTGGACGAAGTTGCCGCGCGCCGAGCTGTCGGGATATCGTGCTGCGGGCAATCCAATCCCGCCCGCCCAAACGTGGTCCGATCGGAAACCCGTTGCTTGATTGCTCAATCGAATAAAGCTCGAAACCAGCATCGCCGCCGCCGCGAGCAAGATCATCGACAGCGCAACTTGAGCCGAGACCAGTCCACGGCGAAATTGATGTTGGGCGCGACTTCCGCTAACGGAGCGGCCGCTCTCTTTTAAACCCTTAACCAAATCGCCGCGCGAACTGTGCCACGCCGGGTAAACTCCCATGATAAGCCCCGTGACCAACGAAAGACCGAGCGTGAACAGAAGCACCGGCAAATGGACAGTAATCCCGTCTTCCAGTGGGACGTTGTCGCCGGCGATTTTCGGGACGATTTCGATAACCCAAAGCGCAAGAAGCAATCCAATAACGCCGGCAATGACGCTGATGGTCAAGCTTTCGAGCACGAAGAGTCGCACGACACTGCGGCGATCGCCACCAAGCGCCATTCGCATCGCGATTTCGCGGCGTCGTCCGGTGAAGCGAACAAGCAAAAGGTTCGCAACGTTGCTGCACGCAATCAGCAAAACCGCGCCAACGGCAATGAGCAACGTCACGAAAGCCGGCCGCAGGTCGCCCGTTGCATCTTCGTTCGCCCCGACGAGGAGTGATGTCCATGTCGAATCGGCTGCTTCTCCATGCTGCTCGCGATAACTTTGCTCGAGTGCAGACATGGCAGCTTGCGCTTGTTGCACCGTGACGCCGGGCTTCAATCGGCCTATGCAACGCATGAAACTGTAGCCGCGCATGATGCGCTCTTTCGTCGCGTTTGGATTATCGAACGGCGTCGCGATAAAAACCTCCGAGTCGCGGCCGAACCACGAGATCGGCAGGTTCGGCAAAACGCCAACGATCGTGTGAGCCACATCGTTCAGTGCAATGCTTCGCCCGATTAGGCCCGGATCGGAGCCCAGGCGTTTGCGCCAGAAACTTTCCGTCACAAGCGCGACGTTGTCTTTCATTTCTTCCTGTTGAAGAAAGTTGCGGCCGAGAATCGGATGGACGCCTAACAAGTCGAAATAATTGGCGGTGACGTTTGCGCCGAGCACTTGCACCGGCTCGCCTGAGCCAGTCAGGATGTAGCCGTTGCCCCAATCGGCAGCGACCGCGGTGAAAACATTTTGTCCGTCGCGATAATGCCAGAACTTCGGAATGGAAAACGGCAGTTGATGCAGATCGCGCTCTTTCGCTTCGCCGTAGACATGAACGATATTTTCCGGCCCGCGGAACGGAAGCCCACGGAGAAACAAATCGTGAATCAAACTGAACACGGCCGTGTTCGCGCCGATCCCGAGCGCCAGCGTTAGCACAGCGATCAAGGTGAACCCCGGCGATTTGCGGAGCTGGCGAAGAGCGAATTTGAGATCGTTCATATCATTCGGCTCGGAGAGCTTGGATGGGATCGACTTTCGTGGCGCGACGCGCTGGGATGTAACTGGCTAGCAAGGCCACTAGTGTGAGGACGCCACCGACGATGGCATAGGTGAGCGGATCGGTGGGTGCGGTTGCAAAAAGCAAACTCGTTAGGCCGCGCGTGGCGACCAGGGCGCCAATCCATCCGACTGCGATGCCAGCGAGGACCAGCTTGAGCCCGTGCCCCAGAACGAGCCGCATTACATCGGCGCGCTGCGCGCCAAGCGCCATGCGAACCCCAATCTCGCGCGTGCGCGTTGCGACCAAAAACGCGATCACGCCATAAATTCCCACACCGGCAAGCAGCAAGGCAGTTCCGGCGAACGTCGCGAGGAGCACGAGATTGAACCGACGCGATGCGACCGACGCTGTGACGATTTGCTCGAGCGGTTTTACCGTCGAAACAGCGGCGTCTGAATCGATCGTGCGCAACTCACGGCGCACGGATTCGGCGACTGTCTGTGCGTCCATGCTCGTGCGAACCACCAGACTGAAGTTGTTAGCGAGGAAACCGGCCACAGGCTTGGGAATTTGCGGCATGGGACCGTAGAACGTCGGGATGGCTTCTTCAGTGAGCGTGTTGTGCTTTACGCTTGGAATGATCCCAATGATTTCGTAGTCGCGATCGGACGTAATATCTCCAAGCGTTATCCGAAGATGGGCGCCGATCGGGTCCGAATCCGCGAAAAAGCGCCGCGCCAGCGCGTCATCGATTACGACGACACCAGCACTTTCTCTCTTATCATACTCGGTGAAATCGCGGCCACGGAGCAACGGCATACCCATGGTTGCGAAGTATCCCGGCGTGACCCAACGATGTTGCGCACCGGGCACGTCGCTCGGGTGCGCGGGAGGTTTGCCGGAAATCAGAAACTCAGTACGCGCTGTCAGCCCGCTCATCGGCAACGCGCTGATCGCGCCTAACGAGTCGACACCCGGAAGAGAATTTAGCCGTGAGGCAAGTTGATCATAGAACTGCTTGGCAACATTGCCGTCGGAATATTTCGCGGGCGGTAGCGCCAGACGCACCGCAAGCGCATGACGATAATCGAATCCTGGATTAACACTTTCCAGTCGCGCGAAGCTTTTGATCAGCAGACCGGCGCAAATCAACAAAACGAGCGACAGCGCCACTTCGCACACGATCAGAGCGTTACGAGCCCGGCTGCGCGAGCGATCCGCGCCAGTCGACAGGCTGCTCGATTTCAAATCTTTGTTGACGTCAGCGGAAGCGGCACGAAACGCCGGCACAAAATTCACCGCAAGCGCGGCGAGGATGGAAATACCGAGACAGAATCCGATCACGGACGGGTCCACTGTGATGTCCCTCGCATGCGGAAAATCGGGGGGTGCAAACCAAACCAGCAAATCTTTGCCCCAACTGGCCAGCAACAACCCAATGAAGCCGCCGGCCAATGCCAGCAATGCACCTTCGCTCAGCAGTTGCCGCAAAATCTGCCAGTGGCTTGCTCCAAGTGCTCTGCGAATGGCCAACTCGTGCTGCCGCGCCGATGCGCGCGCGAGCTGAAGATTCGCGAGATTGAGGCACGCAATCATAAGCACGGCGATCACCGCGCCGAAAATGATGCCGAGCATCTGCTTGTATTCGCCGACGATTTCGTCCTGCAATTTCAGCACACGTGGCGCGGTGAGATTTCCGTTATCTGTTGGAAACTGATCGCGCAGTCGGTCGGTAATCGCCGCAAGCTCAGCCTGCGCTTGTTGCGGCGTAACGCCCGGTTTTAAGCGCGCCATCAACCGCAGAAAGTTTGTCCCGCGTTCGGTGCGACGTTCATCGGTGTCGAGATTCAATGGCGCGACTACATCAACCTCGGCATTCGGAATAATGGTTCCGCGCGGCAGCACACCGATTACCGTGTAGCTGTCGCCATTCAGAATTTGAGTTGAGCCAATGATGCGCGGATCGCCTCCGAAACGTCGTTGCCACACGCCGTAACTCAACATGACGACGCGAGCGCTGTCGGGCTTCTCGTCATCGGCCATGAAGATTCGACCCGCAGCGGCGATGACACCGAGGTCCTGAATCGCGTCGGAGGAAATTTTGATGCCTTGCAATCGTTCGGTCTCGTTAGGCCCACGAAGATTTGCGCCCCACGTGCTGAAAGCGATCCAGTCGCTGATGGTTTGCGATTGCACGCGTGTGTCATTGAAATTCGGAATGGAATAAAACGCCCGCGGGACATTCTTTCGTGTGGACCAAATCCAGGCGAGCTCCTCCGGGTTTTTGTACAGCGGCGGCTTCAGCAGCACCGCGTTCACAACACTGAAGATTGCGGTGTTCAGACCAATGCCGACCGCCAGCGTTAGCACAGCGATCAAGGTGAACCCCGGCGATTTGCGAAGCT
Organism: uncultured Verrucomicrobiae bacterium; assembly: GCA_963803285.1. Classification (GTDB taxonomy): domain Bacteria; phylum Verrucomicrobiota; class Verrucomicrobiia; order Chthoniobacterales; family UBA10450; genus Udaeobacter. Next base: position 37,317 of record CAWDMG010000012.1, read on the forward strand.
GGCGAACGGCGAATTTCAGATCGTTCATATCATTCTGTTCGCAGAGCGACAATCGGATCGACGCGGGACGCGCGCCGGGCTGGAATCCATGAAGCGAAAAACGTCGCGGCAAAGAGAAGCGCGCCGACGCCCAGATAAATTCGCGGATCGATCCCTCTCACTTCGAAAAGCACGCTTTGCAATGCACGCGACAGGGCAACGGCTGCAACCAAACCAAACACCGAACCGATCAACAGCAATTTCAGACCGTGCGAAAGAATGAGCGCGCGAATCTGAGCCGGGCGCGCGCCAAGTGCCAGTCGAATACCGATTTCACGGACGCGTTTGTGCGTGGTGTAAGCGAGAAGCCCGTACAGGCCGATAGTCGCGAGCGTAAGCGCGAGTCCAGCGAAGACGGAGAAAAGAAAACTGAGCAGGCGATGGCTTCCCCAAGTTTCGCGCACGCGATCGGTCATCGAACGCGCATCGAACACCGGTAGCGAGGAATCGACCGAGGTTGCGGCGTCGTGAATCGCGCGCTCGAGCGACGCGGAGGCCATTGTCGATCTTATGAAGAGCGTGAGGCTCGTTCGCTGGGCCTGCCCTAGCGAACAGTAGATCACCGGCAGCGGGGCCATTTCGTCAACCGCGTGAAAACGCATTTTCGCGGCAACGCCGACGATTTCGCTCATGACCCAGCCCTCATCGTCGTTGCCGGCGTCAACTCCGAGGCGCTTGCCGATTGGATCTTCGCCGGGAAAATATTGTTCGGCCATCGCTTGATCGATAATAATGACCCGCGGCGAATCTTTTGTGTCCCGCTCGTTGAACGTACGGCCGCGAACAAGCGGCACTTTGAGCGTCTGAAAATAATCGCCGCCGACCACTTCAAGATCGCTGTTCAACATATCCGAAGGTTGCGGGCGCGGTTTCTCTTCGCGCCAAAAGCCAGTTTGCCAGCCGCCCATGAGCGGCCCGTTCGAACTGATCGCCGCGTTTTGCACACCGGGAATCGTGCGCACTTTGTTGAGAAGTGCTCTGGCGAATGCGTCGATCTTGTCGCGGTTGTAGTAGACACGCCACGGCAACTCGAAACGTACGGTGAAAAGAGCGCGCGGTTCGTAACCCAGCGAGAGCGATTGCAGCTGCGAAAAACTTTTGAGAACGAAGCCTGCCGCGACCAACAAAGTGAGGGTGAGTGCAATTTCGCTAATCACCAGCCAATCCCGAGCACGTTTAGCCGATGGCGGATCGCCACTCCCTGAAGACCCTTCTTTCAATGCAACCTGGACGTCCGCGTGCGAGGCCTGCCATGCCGGCCATAATCCGAAAAGCACCGTGGTGATCGATGCGACCAGAAAGGTGAACCCCAGCACACGCAGATCAAAGGAAACTTCTTGAAACCGAGAAACGTCCCCCGGACTCAGCGCGACTAATCCGTTGCGAACCCAAACCGCAAACAAAAAGCCAAGCGCTCCTCCAAGAAGCGCTACTAAAAAGCTTTCGGCCAAAAGTTTTTTGATGATTTGGCCACGGGTCGCTCCGACTGCGGCGTGGATTGCGAATTCTCTCGCTCGCGCCGCACCTCGCGCAGCGAACAGATTGGCTAGATTGGCGCAAGCAATTAACAGAACGAGACCGACAGCTCCGAGCAGCAGTCCGAGATTCGTCCGGTACTTGCCGACCAGATTATCAAGCAACGGTGTAACGACGGCTGTTTCGCCACGGTTTGTGTCCGGATATGTTTTCTCCAGACGCGCGGCGATCCCCTTCATTTCCGTCCGTGCTCGCTCAACCGTCACGCCGGGCTTGAGCTTGCCCCAAACGTAAATCATTGGATGGAACATTCGCGACATCCACGCCGCGTTGTTGCTGCGTCGCATCATCGACAGCCAGACATCCGTATCCTGCGGTAACGTCACTTGCCGCGGCATGACGCCGATCACGATGTAACTCTGATCGTGAAGCGTGATTGCCTGGCCGAGAATTTTTGGATCGCGATTGAACGCGCGATGCCAAAGCCGATCGCTAATGATCACCACCGGTGGCGCCCCAACTTTATCTTCCTCTTCGCTAAACGTCCGCCCGATCTGCGGCGGCAGTCCGATGATGTTAAAAAAGTTTCGCGTAACCGCCGCGCATGAAACGCGCTCCGGGTCGCGTCCCGGAATTCCGCTGAGATTGCGCGATTCCTTATGAGTTGCGGCGAGATGTTCAAAAACGGTATTGTCCTTTTGCCAATCAAAATAATCCGGGAGCGCGACCGAATAATCCTGTCCCGGCCCGGACGATTCGTTCAGGACCATGATCCGGTCGGCATCAGTATAAGGCAGCGGCCGGAGCAAGACGGCGTTGACGATGCTAAAGATCGCGGTGTTCGCACCGATCCCGAGCGCGAGTGTTAGGATCGCGACGAGAGTAAACCCGGGCGATTTGCGAAGCTGACGAAAAGCGAGCTTTAAATCATTCATGTGTCACTCGGTTCGCAGCGCGATGATGGGATCGACACGCGTGGCGCGGCGAGCTGGCACGCAGCAGGCGATCAGCGCGACGAGCACCAGCGAAACTATGGCTGTGATCACCGCCCCGGCATCGATTGCGCCCACGTTGTAAAGCAACGACATCAACGCACGGCCGGCAGCAATCGCTCCGATTAGTCCAATTCCGATGCCGATTGCAATCAGGGTCATGCCCTGGCTGAGCACGAGCTTGAAAATGTTTGTGCGCTCCGCGCCCAGCGCCATGCGAATCCCGAGCTCGCGAGTACGTTGTGTAACCGTGAGCGCCATCACGCCGTAAAGACCGACGCTCGCGAGCACTAGCGCGAGCACGGCAAACGCGCCTAACAACACCATCATCAAACGGCGTGTTGCCAAACTTGAAGCGATGGCTTCATCCATCGTCGTGATGTGGCCGACCGGCTGATCCGGATCGAGCGATTCCACTTCACGCTTCACCGCGGCCACAATGGGAGCGATGTCGCGCAAGCTTCGTGCGAACATGCAACTGGTTTTCCGGCTGCGGGTCCTGCGATGCCAGCAAATACTCCTGCACCAGATGCAGCGACTCCACATTCAATTCGCCGGGAGCTTCATTGCGCGTTCGAGGGACAACTCCAACGATCGTCATCGGCGGCGCGTGTTCGTCCAGCGTGTCGTTGTCATCGATGTGCTGTCCGATGGGATCTTTTCCTGCAAAATATTTTTGCGCGAATGACTCGTCGATGATGATCGAGCGCGAGTGCCCTTTTTCACCGGGCAAATCTTCCGGCCCAAATCCGCGCCCGCGAAGAATTGGCATTCGCATGAGACGGAAGTAATCGGGCGAAACCACACTAGTTTCAGCCGTAGGTCGTTGGTCGGCCGGAACCGGCGGAGTGCCGGTTACATGAAAATAATTGTCATTTTCAGTGTCGTCGAACGGGCTGTTCGAACCTATGGCCGCGTCCTCGACACCGGGAATACTCTGCACGCGTTGCAATAATTGCGTCCAAAACGCGTTCTTCTGCGCGCCTGTTTTGTATTTCGCCAGTGGCAATGAGAGTTCGAAATTTACCACGCCATGCGGCTCAAAACCGAGCGGCGCGTTCTGAGCGTGCCAGAAGCTTTTCAATGTCAATCCTGCGCCGGCCAGCAGAACAATCGCAAGCGCGGCCTGCATGATGACCAAACCGGATCGCATACGTTGTCTGTTTAAGCCATCGCTTGAACTGCGACCGCCTGCTTCGTGCAGCGCGAGGGAGATGGATTCAGAGTGGGAGATTCGCCACGCCGGCCAGACACCAACAAGGATTCCGGCCAGCACAGCGGCGATTGTGGTAAAGCCGAGCACGTGTAAATCGATCTTCGTCTCATGAAACCGCGGCACGTTCGGCGGAGTGAGTGCGAGAATCGCATCCATGCACCACACCGTCAGCAAAACTCCGGCAACTGCGCCGATGACCGCGATCAATGTGCTTTCGACGAGTAGTTGCCGCGCGATACTCCAGCGGCTGGCGCCAAGGGCCGCGCGCACAGCGATTTCTCGATACGAGCTAACGCGCGAGCGAATTGCAAGTTTGCAACATTTGCGCAAGCGATCAATAGCACGCACACCACAGCGGCAATCAAAAGATTCAAACTGGCGCGATAATCGCCTACTGTTGTTTCAAACAACGGTCGCATTGTCACTCGCCGTCCTGCATTGCTTTGCGGATATTTTTTCTCCAGATCGATGGCGATCGCACTTAGATCACTCGCCGCCTGCGACGATCGTCACGCCAGGTTTCAGTCGGCCAAGTCCCGACCAACCCTGGTGATAGTCGCGCTTTAGCATCCATGGTTCCTTTGCGATTTCGCTAAGGGGCAGAAGCACGTCAGGATTCCGAGCGAACTGAAGTTCCGCTGGGAACACGCCTACGATCTCGCGCTGCAACCCATCGATCAGCACGCGCCGGCCAAGGACCGACGGCGAAGCAGCGAAATCATGGCGCCAGAGATTTTCGCTGATCAGTGCAACATCCGGCGCGCCTGCTATGTCGTCTGCTGCGCTTAAGTCGCGGCCGAGCTTCGGTTTTAACCCAAGCACGGAAAGAAATCCGGAGCTGGCGCGGACTCCGCGGAAGACGCTCCGGCGAGCCCTGTCCTGCGCCGGCAGAAAAATTGAAAGATTCGCGTCTGACAAGCGCGATGTCGGTAAAGCTTTTCTGACCCGCGTGCCAATCGAGCCAGTTCATGTAGCCAACCGCACCGTTCTCAAAAATATGTGAGCGTTCGCGCAGCACGATCAATTTGTCCGGATCCGGATAGGGCAGCGGTCGCAACAACACTGCATTAATCACGCTGAAGATTGCGGTGTTCGCGCCAATCCCGAGCGCGAGCGCGAATATGGCGATGAGCACTAAAGCTCGGATTTTTCACGAGCTGTCGAACCGCGTAGCGAAGATCGTCTAGCATCCGATTGATCTCCGCGGATTATTCATAACGAAGCGCCGCCACAGGATCGACGCGCGTAGCGCGCCGCGCGGGAATAAAACAGGAAAGCGCGGCAACAACTGTCAGCAGTCCGGCCACAGCCAAATAAATGGAAGGATCAAGCGCGTTTACTTTGAAGAGAATGTTTCGCAAAGCAGCCGCAACCAGAACTCCGAGCAACAAAGCAGCGGCGCCGGCGCCGAGCACAAGTCCAATAACCAACTGCCAGGCTCCCTGCGTCATCACCATTCGGAAAATCCGGCGCGCATCCGCTCCAAGCGCCATTCGAATTCCAAATTCCTGTGTGCGCTGGCTGACAGAAAAACTCATCACGCCGTAGAGACCCACCGCGGAAAGAACGAATGCGACGCCACCAAAAATCGCGAACAGACTCACCACGATACGATTGCCGGAAAGATTTTGGTCATGGAATTGAGCGGGTGTACCAGGAAAATAAATCGGTACGTCCGAATCAAGTTGAGTGACCGCTTTTGTCAGCGCAGGACCGAGCGTTTCCGCACGCTGCCCAGCGCGCGGTCGGACCACGACCGTGCAAAATTGCGTCGCAGGCGACGCGCCAAGCAGCGGCATGTAAAAACCGGCAGAGTCCGTCTGCTGATCGAACGGTCCCTGCATCAAAGTATCGGGAACGACGGCCACGATGGTTCGCCACGGTTGCGGCTCACCCGGGTTGAAAATGCGAACCTGATGGCCTAGCGCGCTTTGATTTCCCCAATGCTTCCGCGCAAAACTCGCGTTCACTATCGCGACCGGTTGCTTTGTATCGGCGTCATCAATTGTGAAATCGCGGCCTTCCAAAATTTTCAGGCCAAGCGTCGAAAAATAGTTATCCGACACAGATTCAAAGTTTCCCCGGGGCCGATCGCGGTCGGTGAGATAATTTTGACCATCAACTTCGTACTGGCCGCCGCCGGCAAACGTCATTTGAAAGCGATCACTTAGCGCTGCCGAATCGAACTCCGGGTTGGCGCGCAATTCCCGAACGGCGCGCTTGAAAAAGTCGCGACGGCCATCTTCGGTATACGCGCCTTCCATCAATGCCATTCGCGCGCTGTAGATCGCGTTCTCGTCGTAACCGTAGTCGAGCTGAAGCTGATTTCTGATCGACCTGATCTCAAGTGTTGCCGCAATCAACAGTGCGGCGGTGAGTGCGATCTGCCCGATCACGAGGAGCCGCGTGATGATGTTGACCAATCGACTGCTATTGCCTCGCCCGCCTTCCTTCATCATCTCAGCTGCATTGCTGTGAGCACTGATTAGCGCCGGGATGAGCCCGGAAACGAGCGTCGCGACCAGAGTTATGCCCACAGTGAAGGCGAGGACCCGCGCGTCGATTGTAAATCGAATCCAGTACGGCAATCCGAAGCCGGCTGGCAGCGCGTCCATGGAACGGGTCAGCAGGTCGACGCTCCAATAGGCTAGAAAAACTCCAGCGACTGCTCCGAATACCGCGACCACCAAACTTTCGGTCAACATCTGCCTAACGAGTCTCCAACGTGTTGCTCCCAGCGCGCCCCGGATCGCCAGTTCTTTTGCTCGCAATGCGACCCGGCCGAACTGCATGTTCATGACGTTCACGCACGCGATCAGTAAAACGAGAATGACTGCAGCCAACATCGCCCAGACGGTCTGCCGAAACTGAAGACCGATGAGGGAATTCGCGAGCGGTTTCACCGTCGCCGATGTGAAATTTTGGTTCGTTTTTGGATATTCCCGCGCCAGCTGGCGGGCAAGAGTGATAAATTCCGCATTCGCCTGATCGAGAGTCACCTCCGGTTTGAGCCGACCCATAACCGACGGTGCGGCGTTGTTTGCACCGATGACGAGCTGGCCGCGAGGGATCGGTGGAAATTGATTGTAAAGCGGCGTCCAGAGTTGCTCGAAATTTGGGAACTTAAAATTCGGCGGCATAACGCCGATGATCGTTGCCGGTTTGCTATTAACCCGAACGTTTTGTCCGACGACGTTGGGATCGCCGTTGAAATCCCGTTTCCAAATTTCGTAACCAAGAATGGCGACCCTTTCGGCGCCCGGTTTGTTGTCCTCGGCGGTGAAGTCGCGTCCAATAATCGGCGATACCCCAGTAATCTTAAAAAAGTCTTCGGTAACGTAACCGCCGTTATAACGTTGCGGATTATTCTTGTAGGTAACGTTTATTGTCGATCCGCTGAGGTAGCCGGCCATCAAGGAGCAGGACTTCTGAGCCGCTTTTAAATCTTCGTAATCCTGCGCTGTCGGAATCACGCCGAACCCGAAGTTATTGTTTTGATCCGTCGCCTTCGGATCAATCAAACCAATGGTCACCAACTGCTCGGGATGCGGAAAAGAAAGCCCGCGCAATGCGACCGCATTAACCACTGTGAATTGAGTAGTAGCGCCGCCGATGCCGAGGCCCAGCACGAGCACCGCCAGAAGAAAAAACGTTTTGTCCTTCCGCAAAACGCGAAGGCCGACTCGAACATCCTGCCCAAATGAATCTAGACTCATGGCAAATTTCTCCCGCTATTTGTTAACGATCCATCCATCGCGCAGTTGAATGACGCGTTTCCCATACGAAGCGTTTTTGTCCGAGTGTGTGACCTGCACGATGGTCATGCCTTCGTCATTGAGTTTGCGAAACAGCTCCATGATCTCTTCGCCCTGGCTGGAGTGCAGATTTCCGGTGGGCTCATCAGCGAGCAGAAGTTTGGGCTCAGCGATGATTGCCCGGGCAACACCTACTAGCTGCTGTTGTCCGCCAGATAACTGGCGCGGATACAAATCCTTTTTCCCAACGATCTGAAACCGATCAAGCGCGTCCGCCACTAATGCAGCGCGCTCGCTTTTGCTGTAATGACGATATGATAGCGGGATCTCGAGGTTCTCGTAAACCGTCAGATCGTCGAGCAAATGGTACTGCTGAAACACGAAACCGATCAGCTCGTTCCGGAGCGTGGCACGCTCTTTCGGCTTTAGATGGTGCACAGCCGTTTCGTTCAAAGAATATTCGCCCTCCCAGGCGTGATCGTGCATCCCGAGGATGTGCAAAAGCGTCGATTTGCCTGCGCCTGATGGTCCCATGATCGAAACAAATTCGCCTTCGGCGATGTCCAGATTGATATCGCGCAGTACGTAGAAAAACTTCTCTTTGCCTAACGGGTATCTGCGTTCGAGGTTTTTGAGTTTGATCATACGTTTACTCGCTCCGTAATGCCTGGACTGGATTGACCCGCGTGGCGCGTCTCGCGGGGAACCATGTGGCAATAAGCGCGCCGCCAGTCATTAACAGTGCAGCGACGGTGAATGCGATCGGATCAAGCGCACGAACTCCGTAAAGAATTCCGCTTAGAATTTTTGCGGTGCCGATCGCAAGCAGAAGCCCAATGGTGACTCCACTAACCAGCATGATGAAACCTTCCCGCATGAACATTCGCAACACCGCTCCGGCCTGAGCACCCAGCGCCATCCGGATCCCGATCTCGCGGGTGCGTCGAGCGACTGAGTAAGCTTTGACTCCGTAAAGACCGACGACGGCGAGACCGAGCGCAAGTGCCCCGAAGACGGAGAACAACGCCGCGCCCGCGCGAACGAGCCAGAGGTCGAGGTTCGAATCGAGATGTTGCGCGAACGTCCGCAGCGCAAGGATCGGGATTGATGGATCGACATCGCGCACGGTGCGTCGTAGCAAATCGGCTGTAGCGGCTTCGCTTCCGGGAGCGAGCGAACGAAACCGAACGAAATAAGAAATGTCGCTTTGAAACCCACGCGCGAACGGCAAGTAAATCCCGCCGACCGGTTCCTCCGTTTCAAACAGCGCGTGGCGCGTTGCCGGAACGATACCGACTATTTCCATGCTCTCTTTCTCTTCGCTGTTAAAATCGGCGCTCGTTCCGCCCTTTTGGTCCGCATATTGGATACGTTGCCCAACCGCATCACGATCCGGCCAGAGTTTCTTTGCCAGAACTTCGTCAATTATCGCGACCTTTGGACCGGGTTGGGTCGCTTCAGCTTCAGTGAAGCCGCGACCCCGAGTCACCGGCAATCCAACGGTTGAAAAATAATCCTCGCCGACGCTGTTCCAAGCCACCTCGAAGGCAAGACCTTCGGCTGCGGTCGCCGGCTTAGCATCGGGAGGGAGACGGAAGCCGGCGCGCTTTACTTTTCTGCTTACCTCAAACATTCCGAACGGAACTATTGAAGAGATGCTCGCGTGCTCCACGCCTGGCAGCGCCGCCAGTCGCTCATTCAGGTTACGATAAAGCTCCTGCGCGCGTTTCGGTTCATAACCGGCCAGGCCTGCATCGACTTCGAGAATGTAGCTTGCGCCGGGTTTCAATCCGGTATCGACCGACGCGGCTTTGCCTGCACCACGAATGAACAAGGCCGCAGCAGTAATGAGCGCGAGTGAGAAGGCGATTTGAACGACGACAAGCGGGTGGCGCGGTAAAAATTTCCAGCGCCGGCGCACCACATCTTCTCCAGCGTGTTCTTTAAGATCGGCTACCAGTGCGCTATGCGAAACCTTCAAGGCCGGCCCAAGTGCAAACATGAGCGTGCCAAGCAGGCAAAATCCGAATGTTGCCGCCAAGATTGCGGGGTTGGGTCCGCTCGACCATACAATGTCGAGCGGCACCAACTTGCGCATTGAGCCAACCAGCAAGTCAGACGACCAGAGTCCAAGAACGAGTCCACCCACGCCGCCGAGCACCGCCAACGCAAAGCCTTCGGTGAGAAGCTGGCGAACGATGCGCCAACGGTTACCACCGAGCGCGAGACGGATTGCTATTTCTTTGCGGCGCGCGGTACCGCGCGCCAGCAGCATGTTCGCGAGGTTGAGGCATGCCACCAGCAGCACTACGACCGCCGTTCCGAGCAGCAATGGCGCGATCGCGATTATCTTCCTGTCGGACCCCGGCGTGTTACTGACCGTATTACGCGACACTCGTTCGGCCATGAAGGTCTGGTCCTTTTGCTCGACCGGGTACGCTTTTTCCAAATTGGCCGCCAGCCCTGCAAGTTCAGGTTTGGCTGCGGCCGCGGTTAGCCCAGGTTTAAGCCGGCCCATGATGCGCAACTGCGTTCCTTTGCGATCGTCAATGGTAGTCTTGTTTTCCGACCTAAAATCGTTCGCGACCTGATCGTAAACACTCATCGGCAGCCAAACTTCCGGTGACAAAATTTGCATCGTGCCCACAAAACGCTTCGGCGTAATTCCGACGATTGTGAACGCGCGCCCATTGATGAACACTTGAGAGCCAAGGACGTTTGGATCGAGACCGTGTTTCTGCCAGTAACTGTAGCTGGCAATCGCGACCGGCGTGTTGTGGCCGGGAATTTCCTCTTCCGCCAAAAAAGCACGGCCTCGCGCCAGTGGAACGCCGAGAACGGAGAAATAGTTCGAGGTCACGATGGCACTGAACGCGCGCCGCGTATCGCCCTTCTGGCCGATGCCAACCAATGCGAGATTGAAACTCATTACATCGGTGAACACCGTGTTCTGCTCGCGGATGTCGAGATAAGTGGGATAGGAAAAACCACGAAATTTCTTGAGATCCTTCTTGTCCTGAGAAAAGAGCTGCACCATTTCATGCGGCTTGGCATAAGCCGGGGAGGCAAAGAAAACCGTGTTCACCAACGTGAATACGGCGGTATTCACGCCGATGCCGAGCGCGAGCACCGTTACCGCTGCAATCGTAAAGGCTGGCGCCTTGAACAGCTGGCGGAACGCAAATTTAAGATCACGAATCATGGTCAGGTGTTGTGACCGAGCACGACCATTGGGTCGGCCCTGGTTGCGCGCATTGCGGGGAGATAACTGGCCGCAAGCGCGATAGCGCCAAGGAGAACCGTCACCAGAGCAAATGTCGCCGTGTCGAATGCGCTCACGCTGTAGAGCAACGCTCGCAACGTGTGGGTACTCATTACGGCGATAATGAGGCCGATGATTGTGCCGGCTGAAATCAGCTTGAGAGAGCGGCCGAGAACCAGTTTCAGCACATCGCTGCGTTGCGCGCCGAGCGCCATTCGGACACCGATTTCGTGTGTGCGTTGAACGACAAGAAATGACATCACGCCATAGATTCCGACGCTGGCGAGCAATACAGCAACGCCCGCAAAGACTCCGAGCAAAACGACTGAAAGCCGTCGCGGCGCGACCGAATCGGCAATTACATTCTCGAACATGCGCACATTGGCCAGAGGCACCGCAGGATCGATTGCCTGGATTTCGCGCCGGATCGCTGCAAGCAAAATTCGCGGGTCCTGGTTACTCCTGACTACGTAAATCGTCGTAAAATATGCGCTCTGCGCGAATGGAACGTACATCTCCGGCTTGGGATCGATATCCAATCCGAAATGGCGCATGTCACCGACAATTCCCACGATCGTAATCCACTTCGGATCGTCAGACATGCTCCCCATTACGATTCGTTTGCCCAGCGCATCCTCGTTAGGCCAAAACTTTTTCGCGAACGCCTGATTGACGATTATGACGAGCGGCGCATCTGCGTTGTCCGCATCGGTAAAAAAACGGCCTTTGATCAACGGCGTCTCGAGTGCGCGAAAGTAATCTGGAGAAACCTCGCGCCTTTCTTCATCAGGACTCGGGCTGTTTTTGTCTGAAGGTCGCCCTTCAATCGCAAAAGACGAATCGCTGTTTGTCCCCGCCAACGGCAGGATCGTGCCGAACCCGGCAGCCTGCACTTCCGGCAGCGCAGCGATTCGGCGTTGCGCCTCGTTGTTGAAACGGATGATCGATGAATCGTCCACATATTGCATTTTCGGCAGCGAAACCTCGAACGTCAGCGCGTTACGCGGGTTGAAACCGGGATTCACATTCTGCAGACGCGTGAAACTTTTGATCAGCAGCCCCGCGCCGCTGAGCAGCACCAGCGCGAGCGCGACTTCGGTGATGACCAGTCCGTTGCGCAAACGATTGCGCCGAGCTCCTGCGGTCGAACCTCGGCCACCTTCCTTGAGTGCCTCAGTAAGCGCCGGACGCGAGCTGGCCAGACCCGGAGCGAGACCAAAAATAATTCCCGTGCCGGCGCAAATTGCCAGGGTTACTCCCAACACAACGAGATCGATATTCACCTCGTGCAGCCGCGGCACGGTTTGCGCACCGATTGTTTTCAATAGCTCAACGCCCCATAACGCGAGAAGAACGCCTGCGGCGCCGCCGGTCAGCGACAGTAACACACTCTCAGTGAACACTTGTTTCAGCAGCCGCAGCCGACCGGCTCCTAGCGCCACTCGAATTGCTATCTCACGTTCGCGAGCAGCCGCGCGCGCAAGCAACATGGTGGTGAGATTCGCACACGCGATTAGCAGGACGAGAAAGACAGCGCCAAGCAGGATAAGCAGCGCCGGACGCATCCCGGCGACGGCCAAATCCTCCAGCAGCAGCACGTCGCCGCCGAAACTGTTATCCTGAGAGTAATTGTCCGTATGTTCGCGGCGCATCTGCGCATTGATCGTTTCGATTTCCGCCTGCGCTTGCGCGTCTGAGGTTCCCGGAGCCAGGCGTCCGACCATCCAGAAACTCCGAGAGGAACGCACTTTCATCTGGTTATCGGTGAACGCGAGTGGCTTCCAAATTTCAGCGCGCCCGCCAAACTGACCTCCGCTGCCAAGATTGAAAAGCTGGAGCGGAAAATCGAAACCTGCGGGCATCACGCCCACAATGGTGAAATTTTTGCCGTTCAGGAGGAGCTTCGTCCCGATGATTTGCGGGTCGCTATTAAAGCGACGCTGCCACAGTCGCGCGCTGATTATTACGACATCATCGCGGCCGAGGGTGCACTCTTCCGGCTGGAAAAACCGGCCTTTGATCGGTGAAACACCAAGCAACGGCAATACCCCTGCGGTGACGGTGGCGCCAGCAATGCGCTCTGCTCGATCTTCACCGGCGAGATTGAAATCCGTGTAACCGAACGCGCCGAGCTTTTCAAAACTGCGCGCGCGCGTTTCGTAATCTTTGAACTCCGGCGGCGACACCGGAATCCGCTCGAGATTTTGCGATTTGAAATGCTGGAGGAGCAGGACGATCTGCCGCGGTTCTCGATATGGCAACGGCCGAACCAACAATCCATTGACCAGGCTCAGCACTGCCGTGGTCGCACCAATCGCGAGGGCAACCGTGATTACCGCGATGAGAGTGAATCCTGGCGTTTTCGCCAGCTGGCGTAACGCGATTTTGATTTCCCTCAGCATAAGTGCTGAATCCGGGCTTAGAGCTTATCAGGCAGCCATGCGGTCCTCGACGATCCGGCCATCAAACAAATGAACGGTGCGATCTGCGTGCTGAGCGAAACGCTCGTCGTGCGTAACCATGCAAATCGTGGCGCCGCCCTGATGCAGTTCGCGGAGCAGGTGCATGACCGCTTCGCCGTTATGCGAATCGAGATTACCGGTCGGCTCGTCCGCCAGCAGAATCGCCGGTCTGCCGGCTAGCGCGCGAGCGACTGCGACGCGCTGCTGTTGACCGCCGGAGAGCTGGCTCGGCAGGTGTTTTGCCCGGTGCGCCATACCCACGCGCTCCAGCGCTTCGGTAACCAGTGCTTTGCGGTCGCTGGCACTCGTGCCGCGATACGTAAGCGGTAATTCGACGTTCTCAAAAACCGTGAGGTCGCCGATCAAATTAAAACTTTGAAAGATGAAACCGATTTCGCGATTACGAACGCGCGCCCGCTCCGCGAACGAAAGATTCGCGACCTCGTGACCTTTCAGCGCGTAACTCCCGTCGGAAGCAGTATCCAGCAGACCGAGAATCGAAAGCAGCGTCGTCTTGCCGCAACCTGATGGTCCCGCAATGGAAATATATTCGCCCTCGCGAATGTCGAGATGAATTCCCGAAAGCGCGTGTGTCTCTACTTCGTCAGTGAGAAACACTTTGGTTACACCGGTGAGCCGGATCAACGGAGCGAAACCGTTTCCGTCGAATTCGTTAGTTGATTCCTCTGCAGTTAGTTCAGTCGATTTCATGTTCTTCGTATTGCTGATTTCTGATTGCTGATTGCTGATTTCCTGGAACAGCCACGCTGGTTCCGCTGCGCACGAGCTGGCTCGCGATGGCACGGCCCTTGGGCGTATTCGGTAACACATCAACCAGTCGCATGACACGCAATGCGAATTGTTTTGTCCGTTCCTTAAGTTCGTGAGCGTTCATCTGAAAAGTCACCAATCAGAAATTAGCAATCAGCAATCATCAATTCAGCCTGATCCGATCGTGCGCATCCCATGCACTGGTATCGGAAAGGATCACCTGGTCCCCCGGTTGGAGACCGTCTAAAATCTGGATCGTGTTAACGGAGCTCTTGCCCAGCTTCACCGGAGTACGAGCGGCTTCCGAAGTGCCGCTGACAATTTTAAACATGCCTACGGTGTTGTTCTCCTGGCCGAACGCCGGACGCCCGACGTAAATTACGTCGTCGAGGTGTTCGAGCTCGATTGTTCCATCAACGCTCAGATCGGGCCGCGCGCCTTTCGGCAGCGCCTCATCAAAAGCTACTTCGACATTTACCGTCCCCTGCTCCACTGCAGGATCGACGCGCGTGACGTGGCCATTCGCGACGCCGTTGCGAGTGTCGATCACGGCTTTCTGATCTATCTGAATGTCCTTTGCCTGAGTCTCAGCGATTTTGACCTGCGCTTTCAGCTTCGTCGGATCCGCGACGCGCGCGAGATTATCGCCGACCTTCATGCGCTGTCCGATTTGCACAGGCAACTGTTGCAGGACGCCCGACATTCCGGCGCGTACATGCAACGCTTCCACCTGGTCAGCCTTCAACTTGGCAAGTTGCTTGGCTTGATCGACCACGGCCTGTTTGGACGCCAACTGTGGATCAATGGAATCGTGCGCAAACGTTAGACGCTTTTCTTCGATCTCCTTGCGGTTCGCTAGTTCGGCCTCTTTGATTTTTGACGTCTTGTATTGCAGTTCGGCAATCAAACCATTTTTGGACAGCTGATCGTTAGTTTCGCGTTCCATCTTCGCCTGCTCGTAATCCGATTTCGCCTTGGCTGTGATTGCTTCCTGATCTAACAACTCGCGCTGCAGCGTCGCGCGCGACGTGGTAAAGTCGGCTTCAGCGGCACTGGCCTTCGACTCAGCATCTTGAGCCAATTGTTCCAGCTCAGGGCTGCTCATTTCCAAAATCACCGAGTCCGCTTCCACGTGTGTTCCAGGCCAGATATTTATTTTTTCCACGCGGCCTTCGGTGTTTGCAGCAATCCAGCGAATGTCTTCCGGCACAAGGGTGCCGAGGCCGCGCACCTGTCGCACCATTGGACCGCGTTTAACTGTATCGACCCAAACGGTCGACCGATCGACGCTCGGCACCGCTGGTTTCAAACGCGAAATTGCAATCGTAGCCAGAATTAGCCCGAGCGCGGACGCCGCGATGATTATGATGCGACGCTTGCGTTTTTTAGCAGCGACGCCTGTCCGCGGCACGTCCATCGAGGAAAGATTCGGCGCAAAGCCGGCCGGGCGCACAATTCTTGGATCTGTTGGTTTTCGGTCTGGAATCACGGTTTCGTTTGGGATCAGAACACAGCGAGACTGCTAAGGAGTTGGAGCACCGCGGATATTCCGGTCACAATCGGCATGATTGCCATGCCAATTAGCGCGGTGAACACAGCCGCTTCGCTGATGAATTCGCGGTTCGCTTCAGCGTCAAAGTAATCGCGGCTGATGTCGCGCAATGATTTCGATGTCTGGAGGCATCGCGCGCTCGAACCGTTGAGCATCGGCGCGTGATAATGATAATCGGCGAGCGGAAACTTGCGCGCGTTCGGTTGGGTATTTGGCAGTGGTTTCATTTTCTTTCAGTTCCTATAGTTGAGAGGTGTTTGGCATATTCATTGGATTCAAAAATCTTCGTGATCTTCTCCGGGCTATTGCAATGGCCATGCCATGCCAGAAAACAAAGTCATAAGCTGCTGATGCTCAGCAGTTAAAATTTGTCGATCTTTTCTGCGCGCTCTGTTGAGTTATCCGCTTCTGGGACTGCATCGTCCCAAGTTCGGGAAAATGTAGCGCGGCCTCCGGCCCGCCGCGGCGGGCGAGACGCATGCGCTACTCAATTGCGCGGCAGACGCAGCAAAGCTTGCGCGCCCTGGCCGTCCTCTCGATTCATGAGCACCAAAGTGCCGTCGTGGGCTTCAGCAATTTGACGGCTCAATGGCAGACCAATCCCAGAGCCCTCGGGCTTCGTGGTAAAGAACGGAACGAAGAGATTAGCGGGGTTCATGATGCCGGGACCGTCGTCTTCAACAAGGATCTCAACGCAATTTCCTTTCTCACGCCACCCGAGCGTGACGTTTCCCTGCGTTTCAAGCGCGGCATCAACGGCGTTGTGCACCAGATTGATCAGCGCTTGTTCAATCTGCGCCGCGTCTACGCGAATAGTCGCTTTCGGACCCGGCCGGACTTGAACCTTGACCCTCGGTTCCAAATCCACGACACGCTGTACCAGCCTGACAAGATCGATGTCCTGTTTTTGAGGTGGCGGAAGTTTTGTCAGCCGCGTGTAGGCTTGCAGGAAACGGCTGAGCGAATCGGCTCGCGAAGCGATGGA
The DNA here is from genome assembly GCA_963803285.1 of uncultured Verrucomicrobiae bacterium. Classification (GTDB taxonomy): domain Bacteria; phylum Verrucomicrobiota; class Verrucomicrobiia; order Chthoniobacterales; family UBA10450; genus Udaeobacter. The sequence goes on from CAWDMG010000012.1 coordinate 53,827, forward strand.
ATTCAATCCGGAACTCGCATCATCTTTCCAATCCGTTGGCAGAGGTTCGCGGCGCAGCAGCGATTCCAAACTGGCGGCAAGTGATTTGATCGGCGCCAGCGAGTTGTTCATCTCATGGCCGAGCACTCGCACGAGTCGCTGCCACGCGCGACGCTCCTCCTCGCGCAGCGTGCGACTCAGATCCGTCAACACGAGTAATTCGTGCGGTAAACCTTGTTCGCGAAATGTGCTCCGGCGAATGCCCCAACGGCCTGAACCTCCCGGAAAACTTAAGGTCAGAGGTTCATCGTCGTCCGCCTGGAAACAGGCATGAAGTCCGAGTTCCTGCGCGGTTTTGCCTAACAACTTGTCCATCGGTCGTCCCAGCAAAGTCTCGCCGGCGCGATTGATGAGGCGGAGACGCCGTTCGGGATCAAAGGTAAAAATTGCCACATCAATTTCGCTCATGATCGTGCGCAACAGCGCGGTCGCTTCAAAGGCGCCCAGGCGCTGCTGACGCAACGTTTCGCCCAGCGAATTCACTTCGAGCAGGACTTCGCCCAACGCAGTGCCTTCGCGAGCGCCCCTCGCACGAATGGAGTAGTCGCCCTCCCGTAATGCCGCGAGCAGGTTAGAAAGAGTTTGCAATGGACGAACGGCGTGTTCGCGCGTGCTCCAAACGAATGCAGCCATGCAGCCAACAATCAGAATCGTAAGTGTCCACTGCACTTTCGGGGCGTGTTCGCCGAACCAAAGGAGCGCAACCGCAATGATGACCGCAGGCGCGACCGCAACAAACGTGAGCCAGGTAATCTTCCCTTCGTAGGAAAGCCGGCGGCGCGTTGTTTTTTTGCGGGCCATCAAAGCTGTAATCCGCAATGGGCAAACGGTAATGCCAAAGCAGCACTGGACGCAGCTGCAAAAGCGGCGTCAAGCCGCCGCACTCCAAGGCGCGCTGCGCGCGCAAGACAATTCAATCCACAATCAGCAATCAGCAATCTACAAATCTCAAAGGCCATATTGTTGCAGGCGCCGGTAGAACGCGCTTCTACTCAAGCCGAGTGCCTCTGCGGCCTTACGCGCGTTACCGTCATTTCGGGCCAACGCTTTTTTGATCAGAAATGCCTCGACCTCTTCGAGACTCATCTCCTCAACGTTCCGCGATTCGGAGCCGCCAGTCGTTAGGCCAAGGTCGGCTGCGCGAATTTGCCGGTCTTTCGTCATCAGCACGGCGCGCTCCACGATGTGGTCGAGCTCCCGGATGTTTCCAGGAAATCGATGCTGTAGCAGACGCTCTCGCGCGCTTTCATCGAAACCACCAATCTGTTTGCGATAACGCTCTGCGTGTTGACGAAGAAAGCTGTTCGCCAGAGGCATGATGTCCTCGCGTCGATCGCGCAACGGTGGCAATTCGATCTCAATCGTATTTAGCCGAAAAAGGAGGTCCTGCCGAAAACGACCGGCTGCGATCTCATTCTCCAGATTTGCGTTTGTAGCGGAGATGATTCGCACGTTGGCATGAAGTGTTTTTGATGAACCGACGCGCTCGAAATCGCCTGTCTCAATGACCCGCAAGAGTTTTGCCTGTTGAGCAAGCGGGATATTTGCGATCTCATCCATGAACAGCGTGCTCTCATCCGCGAGCTCGAAGCGTCCCGCCCGATCCGTCTTTGCGTCAGTAAACGCGCCTTTGACGTGTCCGAACAGCTCGCTCTCAAACAGTGTCTCGGACAAGCCGCCCATGTTGACGGTGATCATCGTTCGGCTCGCGCGCGGCGACAGAGCGTGAATCGCCCGCGCAATCAAACTTTTCCCCGTGCCGTTTTCGCCGGTAATCAAAACGTTCGCATCAGACGGCGCGACACGTGAAATCATTTCAACGACAGGCCGCATTGTGGGGGATTGCGCGATCAAATCCGGCATGGTGCCGCGCAGCATTTCATTTTCCGCTTCAAGTTTCCGCTCCCGACGAAGCGCGGCAGCGAGCTCGATCTGCGTCCTGACGATCGTTAGCAATCGCTGGTTGTCCCAAGGCTTGGTTACGAAATCGCGCGCGCCGCGTTTCATTGCGTCCACGGCGAGTTCAATGGTAGCCCAGGCCGTCATCACCACGATCGGCAGCGTCGGGTCGATTTCCTGAACTTTTGGAATCGCTGACAAGCCCTCCTGGCCCGACGTGGTGTCGCGCGTGTAATTCAGATCCATCAGCAACAGCGCGTACTCTTTCTTTTCCAGCGCGTGAAATATGCCGGCAAGCGAGGTGACTCCTTCTGTCTGGTAACCTTCGCTCTTCAGCAAAATGCGCAGTGCTTCGAGCACATCCCGCTGATCGTCCGCTAGAAGAATTCGAGCCATGGCCTTATTCGTAGCGCAACGCTTCAAGCGGTTGAATAGCGGACGCTTTTCGCGCCGGCCAAAAACAGGCAGCGATCGCGACGAGTAAAAGTAATGCGGACGCGGCCAGGTAAATTGCGGGATCGGTCACCGAGACGCCGAACAAGACGACTGGAGAGAAATCGCGTCAGCGCGAATGCGCCGCCGACGCCCAAGAATGTGCCGATCACAGCCAGCACCAAACCTTCGCGCAAGATCAGCTTGAGCACATCCTTTGGTTCGAGCACCCACGGCCATGCGGATGCCGATCTCGGTGGTCCGCTGGTTTACGCCATAGCTCATCACGCCGTACAAACCGACCGCGCTCAGGGCGAGCGCAAGCAATGCAAACATGCTGATCAATCCGAGATTGAACCGGCGCGTCGCGGTGGAATCGCGCAATTTTTCTTCAAGCGTTGCCACGTTTCCGAGCGGCAGGTCATTATCGATCTTGCGCAGCTCTGCTTTGATGGCTGGGAGATAGGAGGTCGGCTTGCCAGCCGTTTTCACCGCGAAATCCATCGCGCGCAGATAATGAAAATTGACGACTGGCCATCGTCCAGGCTCATTTGCAGCCATGGCTGGTAAACTTCGGCGCGAGCGTGTTCCTCCAAGACCGTAATGCGTGACATGGCCCACGACGCCGACGATCTCGCGCCAAGGCTCGCTTGTCGCCTTTGAAGCGCACCCGTCGTCCAAACGCGGCTTGCATGTCGCCGCCGAAATGAATGCGGACAAACTCATCGTCCACCAAGAACTACCGGCGGCGTATCGCCGGTGTCTCGCTCACTCAACATGCGTCCCAGCGAGAAGAGGAATGCCAAGCGTGCTTGCAAAGATCTTCGTCGACGAAAGAACGAGAGCACCACTGGCCATTGCAGTTCATTCGCCGGCTCGGGCTGGCCTTCAAGCCAATAACTTTCCTCGTCTATCCGGCCTAACGGAATCCCGCTGGTGATTCCGACGCGAATAACTCCCGGCAACTCGCTGATGCGTCGTCGCAATTCCTTGACCGCGCGGATCGACATCTCCGGTTTCTCATATTTCCAATCGGGCAACCGGAGGCGAAAGGTTTGCACGTGCTTTGGATCGAAACCCGGATTGACCTTCGTTAGTTTCCAAAAGCTCTTCACGAGCAATGAAGCGCCAATCAAAAGCATGAGCGCAAGAGCAAGCTCGCTCACGATCAAAGTTTTGCGGACACGCGCCAAACCGTGGCCGCTGCCGCGCGCGCCCGATTTCAGCGCCGACTCGACATTTATATGCGCGGACTTCCACGCCGGCAACAATCCGAAGAGCACGGTTGCGATAAAGATTGTTCCTGCCGAAAAAATCAGGACCGGCACATCAACGCCAATTTCATCGATGCGCGCGATCACGCTTGCACCAATCGCCTTGAATGCTGCAACCGCCCAGAAAGCGAGCAATACGCCGAGCGCGCCGCCGATCGATGCGATGAGGAGCGATTCGGTCATCAACAACCGAACGATCTGCCAGCGCGAGCTGCCAACTGCGAGGCGCACGGCGATCTCGCGTTCGCGCGTCGAAGCGCGCGCGAGCGTGAGGTTCGCCACATTCGCGCACGCGATCAGCAGAACGAGAATCGCGCCGGCCGAGGTCACGAGCAACGCCTTGCTGTCTTCGCCGAGGAAATCGCGCAGCAGCGAATCGAACTTCGACCGTCATGCCGGTGTTCGTCGCCGGATATTGCGCGGCGAGCCGTGCGGCGATCGTATTCATCGCCATTGCGGCCTGCTCGTTCGCTGACGCCTGGCCGCAGCCGCGCGATCACACGAACACGGATGCGAACTGCGGTCATGACGAAGCTCGTTGGTTCCAAAGTTCCGAGCCATCGGCAGAAACAGGTCGTTGTTCCCATTGCTCCGACCGTAGAAATCGAAGTTCGCTGGGAGAACGCCGATGACCGTCCAGCTCGCGCCGTTGTAATTGATCGCGCGGCCGATCACTGCGGGATCGGCATTGAAACGTCGCCGCCATAATCCGTCGCTGATCACCAAGACGCGCGCGGCACCCGCTTTCTCTTCTTCTTCGCCGAAGAATCGCCCGATCTGCGGCTGAACACGCAAAGTTGAAAAGAAACTCGCGGTCACATACCGGCCGAAAACTCGTTCGGGCTCGCCGATCCCGCTGATCACGCCGCCGGCCGGAAGGCGCGCCGGCAAGATCGACAAACACCCGCTGCTCGGCACGCCAGTCGAGATAATCGGGGTACGACACGCCCATGTCGGGTTGCGATTTGGAAACACCAGTCACCACAACCAGGCGCTCGGCTTCCGGAAACGAGAACGATTTGAGAAGCACGCCGTTTACGGCGGTGAAGATCGATGTAGTCGCGCCGGTGCTGAGCGCAATCGTGAGCATGGCTAGAATCGCAAATGCAGGATTCTTTAAAAGCGCCCGCGCGCTATAGCGAAAATCACTTAAGCCCATGTTCGTTAAGATTTGGAAATGAGGATGTCGTTTGCTACCCCAAGGCTCCAAAGGCGAGTCCGAGGCCATAGGTCACTACAGCAACGATGATGCCAATCCAAGTCATCTCCAGACCTGACGCCCACCAGTCTTCGCTCGCAGCGCAGCGCGACGGAGACTGCCGCGCCGTAGCCTTGCGAAGGCGGGCCGCTCAATCGCTAATCGCTGGTGCGAGCTACGACTCGGCATGCCAGTTTAATTGAATGCAAAGGTTCACGTATGTCTACATCCTGCAAAGCGCTGTCGATCCAACCCGATTTTAAACTGGATGCACAGATGATCTTCGTGCGCGATTGCTTCGCCACAATCGAGGTGAAGTGCCGCACACTTCAAAATGGAAACCGTGGCAAATCAAAACCTATGTTCCGTTTTCCGATCGAGACCAAGCGAGAAGATTTGAAAATTATCTGAAATCCGCTTCAGGACGCGCATTTCTCAAGAAAAGGCTATAACGGAGTTGCAGCTCGTGTTCGCGGACTAGCTGATTGCGCCAAAGGCGAGTCCGAGGCCGTAAGTCACCACAGCAACGATGATGCCAATCCAAGTCATCTCCAGACCTGATGCCCACCATGAACGCATGGTGATGAGCGATTTCAGGGCGCCGACGCCAAAGTGCGCGACGAGACTGATTCCGAATGACGCGATAACGGCATCGAAGCCGCCTGAAAAGAAGAATGGAATAATCGGGACAAACGCGCCGATTGCTGTGGAGATCCCGGCCGATAAAGCAGCGGTCCATTGGTTTGGAAAGCGATGCTCGGATAAGCCGAGCTCGCTTTGCGCCATCGCCTGCACGAATTGCTCGGGTTGTTGCGCCAGGCGCTCCGCCATTTTCTGCGATTCTTCCGGAGTGAATCCCTGCAACTGATAGAAGAGCGACATTTCTTCGATTTCTTCTTCAGGATTCTCTTCCACCTCGGCGCGCTCGCGTGAAATTTCCGCTTCGTACACTTCCGCTTCACTTTTTGCGGCAAGATACGCGCCTGCGCCCATCGACAGAGTGGAAGCAAGCATTCCCGCAAGACCGGAGATCAAAATGTAATGCTGCTGATTATTTGTGGCGCCGGCGACGCCCGAAACGATTCCAAACACTGCGCCAAGCCCATCATTTGCGCCGTAGATTGCGTCGGCCACCCAACTGCCGCCGCGTCCATGCCAGCGTTCGCGCTTGAGGATCTTATCCAGCGCAGTGCGCGGATTCACCGGCGGGGCCATGGTGCTCAGCACTCGCGCGTGAGCTTTCTCTTCGATCGCGCTTTTTCGCAGAAATTCCTGAACGTCTTGCTCGCCAGCGAAAGCGCGCTCGGCTTGATCGTGAAATTCTGCTTCCTGCCGTTCCTCCGTCGCTTCCATCCGGCGAATGGCAATTTCCGCTCCGGCGATCTTGTTCCACCATCGATCTAGACGGCGCCGAATCGTGTCTTTGTAGACAGGCGCCTCGGCACCGAGCTCCTTTAGCTTGGCTTCCCAACGCTGCGCATGACGCTCTTCCGCTTCTGCCATTCGCAAAAGAATGCCTCGGCGTTTTTCATCGCGCTCACGTTCCGCCAGATCGCGGTAGGTTTGCGCGGTCTCGACTTCCGCCTGCCAGTTGCGCCTTGCAGCATCGATCGTTTGCTCGCTCGCGACGGCGTCGGGCTGATGATCTTTCTGCTCGGCGGCCATGCCGCATTAAAGCGCAAGAAGCGCCGCGTGCCTCACGAAAATTCTGAGTGCAGTGATAACCGCTGGCCGGCAATATGCCGGCCATAGCGGGCAGATTCGGCATGGAGCAATCCTAGAACAAACGCCCAACGCTCAACACCCAACGCCGAAGTAGCGCGAGCGTCCTCGCTTGCGAAAGTCCCAGCTGCGCAAGCCGGGAGGCTCGCGCTACGTTACCGCTGTCCGCTCCCCGCAAGTCACGCGCGTGAGTGTCGCTCGACGCAGTTGTCGCACCGTGGAAGGAGAGCGAGCATGTCGCTCGCCAAAGCCGCGTATTCACAGCTGTCCTGGACAACCGTTTGTTGATCGCCTAATAAAACGAGCACGATACTTTCGCTGCACGCCGCAAACAGGCTGAACCTGACATAGCGAGCTTTGCGCGTTACTCATCCAGCAGAACATCCATCTTCGTGCCATTCGCATCGCAATCGAGTACTCTCGAGACTGTGGGGGGAAGGGCCGTCTTCAATCAGCAGGCTCCATCGCAGCGCTCAAGGCCGGCTCGACGCGCGCTCGTAGCTGCTGCGCGGTGATTATCAGTGCCACTGAACCGATGATTAGGGCAGCGGCAACCAACGTGCGTACAGTGACGGTTTCACCCGCGAAGAAGGTGCCGAGCAGAACAGCGACAATGGGATTCACATACGCGTAAGTGGCAACCTTCGCGGGATCGCAGTGACGCAGCAGCCAAATGTAAGCCGTATACCCGACTACGGCGCCGATAATTACGAGATAAACAAATGAGCCAAGCGATAACATGGAAACGGAACCGGGATGAAACCGCGGCAGTTCGCCGGTGACGATGCCCGCGAGCAAAAGCAATATGCCGCCACAGATCATTTGTTGAGCAGCAGTGAGAAATGGTGAGGCTGCATGTCTCGCAGCGCGCGAGTAAAGCGAGCCTGCCGACCAAATGAAACTTGTGACGAGCAGGATCGATATTCCGATCGCAGGATTGCGTCCGCCGACGGAGTGAAAATGCAGGCCCGGTCCGAATAAAATTCCCACACCAACAAAACCGCCGGCGAGCCCCATCCACATGATTGGCGTCGGACGAGGGGCCATTCCCGAGGCCCATCCCAGCAGCACGATGTAAATCGGAACGATCGCCACGATCAGCGCCGCCAATCCGGAGTCGATATATTGTTCTGAGATCGTCACGCCGCCGTTGCCGCCGAGCAGCAAACACGCTCCGATGATGAATGACGTGCGCCAGTTCGCCCAAGTCGATTTGCCTATCCCCTGTGACCAGGCAATCGCGTACATGATCATGCCGGCCAACACGAACCGCGCGCCTGCCATCAAAAATGGCGGAATGGTTTCGATCGAAAACTTGATCCCGAGATAAGTGGAGCCCCAGATCACGTATAACGCGGCGAATGCGATGATAACGAGTGTCCTCTTCGGCATGGGCATTGAGGAATGACAATGTCGCGTTCGCCGCGCAGAGCAACCGCAGAGAAGCAAACTGTGAACGCTCAAAACCAGTGTAGAGGTGTTCGCCGCGGCGAACGACTGTTCAGTAAAAATGCCGGTGCTCGCCGCGGCGAGCACCGCTACACTGTTAGGCGGCTCGCTACGCGCCGCGTTTGAAAAGGAATCGATAGAGCAGCAACAGAACCATGGCGCCGACGACCGACATGATCCAGCCGGCGATATAATTCTCGCCCGCAAAGATGCGACCAATCCAAGTCCCCACCAGTGCGCCGGCGATGCCGAGCAGAATCGTGATGATGCAACCACCGGGATCTTTCCCCGGCATCAGCAGCTTTGCGATCGCACCGATAACGAGACCAACAAGAATTGTCCAAATGATTGAATGAGCGCTGAAGTCCATAGTGAAAGCGAGTTGTATCGAGTTGAATCGCGCTCGGCAAGGAAATTGGTTTGGATGAAACAATCGATCCTGTAGCCACGCGCCTGTGGCGCGTTTTCCCAGCGACGCGAGAGACCGCCCATAGGGCCGTGGCTACAACTGGATTACCTGCGCGGAGCGAATGTCCTCGCTCGCGCAAATTTCACGGAGCAACTGTTCGCCCGGGGCAGTGTCGAGGTTCAACACCGTGAGCGCGGTACCGCCGGCCTGATTTCGGCTGAGTGACATCGTGGCGATGTTGACGCCATGCTCGCCGAGCAGCGTGCCGATCCGGCCGACCATTCCGGGACGATCCGTGTTTTCCAGCACGAGCACCACGCCCTGCGGTCGGGCTTCCACCGGTCGGCTGTTGATGCTCACAATTCGCGGAGTGGCCCCGAAGAATGCGCCACCCACTGAAACTGTTCTCCCTTCGCCAGCGGCAGAAAGTTCGAGCATGTCGGTGTAATCGCCGGGCGCGCTCAGCCGTGATTCGCTCACCTTCAAACCAAGCGCTTCGGCAAACGCGGGCGCATTCACTTCGTTGATTTCGCTGCCGCCGGCGATGTGCAGAAAGCCTTTCAGGGCTGCGCGGGTGATTGCCGTCGTATCAACTTCGTTCACCTTGCCGCTGTAGTTGATGTTGAACGACTCCGCGCGTTTCGGCGCGATCTGCGAGAGAAACTTACCAAGCTTTTCGCCAAAACGGAGATGCGGTCCAATGATTGCCAGCGTCTTAGCGTCGAGGTTCGGCATGTTCACTGCGTTACGGATCGTACCTTCGAGCAGCACGGCGCGGATCGATTGGGCAATTTCAATGCCCACGCTCTCCTGAGCCTCCGCCGTCGATGCGCCGAGATGCGGCGTAAGAACAACATTGGGCGCACCGCGCAAAGGCGAATCGGCCGGCAGCGGTTCAATTTCGAAAACATCCAGCGCCGCGCCGGCGACCTGCCCTTCTCGCAACGCCTGCGCCAGCGCCGCTTCATCAACCAGACCGCCGCGAGCGCAATTGATGATGCGGACGCCGCGCTTTGTCTTGCTTAACCGCGCGGCATCAAGAATGTGGCGCGTCTCAGCAGTAAGCGGCGTGTGCAGCGAGATGAAATCGGCACCGGTAAGCAAATCGTCGAGTTCATCCACCAGCTCTACTTGCAGACTGCGGGCGCGTGTGGCGGACAGGTAAGGATCGTAAGCAACCACTCGCATGCCAAAACTGATTGCACGCCGACTCAGTTCGCTGCCGATTCGGCCCATGCCGATTACGCCAAGCGTCTTGTTGTACAGTTCGACGCCTTCGAAAGTTTTTTTGTCCCAGTGTTTGCTGCGAATGTTTGCGTCAGCCTGCGGAATTTTGCGCGCGACGCAGAGCAACAACGAAAACGCATGTTCAGCAGTCGAGATCGTATTTCCGCCCGGCGCGTTCAGCACGACGACGCCGCGGCGGGTCGCTGTCTCGACATCGACGTTATCCACTCCGACACCGGCGCGGCCAACGACACGCAATTTGTTACCGGCATTCAAAATTTCGGCGGTGACTTTGGTCTGGCTGCGCACGACTAGTGCAGCGATGTCCGGAATGACATCGATCAGCTCGCTTTCGCTCAAGCCGGTCCGAATCGCGAGATCGATCACGCCGTCACGCGTGAGTTCATCGACGCCGCGTTGGGAAATATGATCGGCAATGAGGACCTTCGGGCGCGTCATTTTCCTTGAGCCCTCAATAAACGTCATTCCGAGCGAAGTCGAGGCTGCAACACAGCCCCGAATGGTTTCGGGACGAGGCCAGGCTTTCCATCCCGTGGCATAACTCAAGGTTAACTTCGCGGAATGTCTCGACTTCGCTCGACATGACAAAGCTACTCTAACCAACGACCGATCCACGTTCCGAAACCGTAAAAGCCCAATGGCTCCAGTCGCCCGGCACTGACCAGCTCGTCCACTTGTGTGCGCAACTTTCCGCTCTTGTCGGCTCCGCCCAGGTAGTCGTCGATCACGATCCAGCAGCGATCGGCAAACCGGTCGCTGTAGCAGTTGATATCGCGACGGACATTGGCATCGGCGTCAAAAACGAATAGTCCGATCGAACGCGGGCCCGAGAGCCTGCGCACCAAGGCTATCGTGTCCGGGTCGAAAGAGCGGGCATTTATTAAGGTAACCTGATCGAGGAATCCAAAGCGCTTCAGATTTTTGCGCAGATCCTTGAAGCTATCCTTTGTGCCGACCCGCGGGAGATCGACGCGGCAGCCTCGCTCAATGCTGATGACTTTCTTTTGCATGCCTGAATCGCGTACCCCCATGGCCACGGCGATCGTTGCTCCGCCTATGTATGCGCCAACCTCGAGAATGTCACCTGCGCTGATTTTGGCGCAGTGATAAAGCATTACAATCGCGTCGATGCCGAGCATGGAACACTCGGCCGCTTTCATGAGTTGATGATGCAAAGCTTTTTGTTGCCGATACCCGACGAGCTTTCGCATCAAGTCGAGACATTCATTAACGTTGGAATTGGTATTCAAGAGGCATGCCTTGGATGTTAAATGTGCGGTTTAAGCGTCGTGCAGGAGAATAATCCGTTCGAATTCAAAACTTAAATCTTAAAAACGAAAACCGTTGTGTTTAGACTTTGGACATGCAAGAGCGGAGAGCGTTCCTTGTAGTTTTCGCCATCGCAGCCGCGCTTATCATTCCGGCTGCGCTCACGTTGCGGACGGTGGTTCACCCCGTCATTTTGCAAGCCACGTCAGATAATCCGACCCCGCTCGGATACACGTGGAGCCTGCTATTGTTTATCATTCCGATCGGCGCGCTGGGCTGGTGGTTTGCGAGCCGACCCGATTTGCAGTTTCCAAGAAAGGCGTTCTGGCGAACGCTCGCGGTGCTAACACCACTGGGTTTCGCGCTCGACCTGCTCTTTGGCAACGCTTTCTTCATTTTCCCCAATAAATCGGCCACATTGGGTTGGGAAATACCCGCGGTGGGCGGAGCGATTCCAGTTGAAGAATTCGTTTTCTACCTGGCCGGGTTCATGCTGGTGCTGCTGAGTTACATTTGGTGCGATGAATACTGGTTGGGCGAATATAACGTGCGCGATTACGCAGCGACGACCGAAAACATACCGCGGATCGTCCGTTTTCATTTTGCGTCTGTCGCCCTCGGGGTTGTGCTGATCGTGGCCGCGATTGTGTACCGAAAGTTTTTGTCCGGAGCGCCAGAAGGTTTCCCCTGGTATTTTATTTATCTCGTCTGCGCGTCGCTAATTCCATCGGCTGGCTTTTTCCACACTGCCCGGCCATTCATTAACTGGCGCGCATTTAGTTTTACGTTTTTTCTGCTGCTGTTGATCAGTTTGCTTTGGGAAGCGACGCTCGCGTTGCCCTATGGTTGGTGGGAATATCGACCAATTACCATGATGGGGCTGCACATCGGAGCATGGTCCGGCCTGCCGATCGAAGCAGTTTTTGTTTGGTTTGCTGTGACCTTCACCACAGTTATCACCTACGAAGTGATTAAGATCTGGAAAGCGCTGGGCACGCGCGCGCTGGAAGCATTCTTCGGGATCAGGAAATAACTCCTCTCCGCCCGTAGCCACGGCCCGATGGGCCGTTCACTTCTTATTATCGACCCGAGCCGACCGGCCACAGGCTGGTGGCTATAGCTCAGCCGTAAATGATCAGATGGATCGATTCGGGTAATTGCTGTGCGACGTTCGTGACCACGCTCCCACGAAGCAATTTGGACATGGCGGTGCGCTGTGATGCACCGATGATGAGATAATCCACACCCAGCGTGGCTGTAAGATCAAGAATAGTCGTCGCCGCGTCCTCGCTCACGGCATACACCGGTTGCACACAGACATTCCTTTCAGCCCCCAGCTTCTGCATTGTAGACATGATTGCCGCCGCCTCGGGGTCCTCCTGCCATTTGGCACGACCAGGCATCGTCGGGGCACCCGCGTAGAAGACGACAATTTCCTTCACGTACAAAACATACAACGTCGCATTGCGCAGCTGCGCTTCGTCCAATGCGAATCCGAGGACGCTGGTAATGCCTCGCGCGGCGACCATGATCCTGTGGCCTTCTTGAATGCGCGTCTCCACGTTTGTGGCCAGATCGGGCGTCACCATGGCGGCAACTTCCCGTGTGACCGTCAGGGTTTTTAATCCAGCAATCTTGTGTGAGTACGCTCGAAATCCAAGACCTACGCCCAAGACGCACACGGCAAAAAATAGCGCGTCGGGTTTGGTTTTTGCGATGGTCAATTCAACCAACGCCAGAACCAGGAATGTTCCGCCCATGAGCAGGTGTTCGTACCACCGCAGGCCGAGCCGCTTGTTAAACGTACAGGCTCCGAGATTGACTGAGATAGCGCCGACAACACCAATGGCATAAAGACCGGCAAGTCCCTCGAATTGCCGAATCAGTGCAAGCACGAGAATTGGAATTGCAACGGCGACGATGAGTGGTATTCGCGGCACCCCGTGCTTGTTTAGGCGCGCGAACTGCGGCGGCATCTCTCCGTCTTGCGCCATCATGTAGGTCACACCAATCAAGGCGACGACGGCGGTGTTGACGGCGCTGATGAGGAGAAAACCGAAGACAACACCGACGAAAATCGAAAAAACTTCACCAAACCAGGCGCCGCCAAGGGACGCTCCGTAGTATTCTGCTAGAAAACGCAGCATGTCCTCCTTATGTGCCGCCAATTGCGGTGCGAAAGACTTTGGCAGCGAAAGCATCGCCCACCCGAGTAACGCGGTGGCGCCGACCACTTCAACTGCAACTAGCAGAATCGCCTTTGTTGCGGTGCGCGTGACTTTGGGCGCTTCTGGTGTGGCGTTCGGGTCCAGTTTCATGACCCCGGTAAGGTTGGCGATCGCTTCGACGCCGCTCAAAGCGAGGATCACTCCAACGAACTGCACCCACACGGTCTCAAGATCGGTATGTGGAGGCTCCAGATGCGTTAGAGTCAGATGTTTCGCGCTAAACGCGATTATCGCCACAACAACCACCACGGCAGGAACAGCAAGCCAAATTGACACGCTGCCGCTGTGTTTTGGACCGAAGTGATTGACGGCTCCGAGCACCAGGATCACTGCCATCGCTGCAAACGGCGCATATGAGGTCGGAACGCCGAGATATGTTACGCCTGCCCAACCACTCAGGGCAGCAGTAACGAGGAAATTCGCGATCAGCAAAAGCGCCCCAACAGAAGCCAAAAACCGACTCTGCTGCCGCGCAGCAGAATAGACGCCGCCCCCGTCGGGGAAATGAGCGCATATGATGATGTAATTGAACGCGACGACTGCCGTGAGCGCGCATACAGCGAGAATTATGGGAAAGGAGGCAAAGCCCGCCGCGACAAAAGCCAGCCCGAGCACATAAGCCTTGCTCGTGCCCCAATCGCCATAAAGCAGCCCGGCGGCGCGCTGCCAGTCAACGTTGCGCGGCCGATGGACGCCTGCAGAAATAATCTCGGCCATCGCTAAAGCGGTAAGTTTCCATTGGGCTCACGTCTACTGGCAAGCTCTTTCTCGGGCACACTCGGCTTGCGTCTGAATATCTCGATCCGAACGTTTGCCCGACTCGATCCAATCGAGTCAAACTTCCACACGCGCGCCTAATTCCACTACGCCGTTCGGTGGCAGGCAGAAATACGAAGTAACATCGCCGGCATTCCGCGTCATCCAGGCGAAAATGGAGCCGCGCGACGAAGAGAGACCAAGTTTGCGCGTGGCCAGGATCGTCTCGCGGCCGATAAAATAAGTGGTGCGCATAGTGTCAAAACGAAGGCCGGGTTGTTTTACCCGATCGAGCGCGGCAGGGACATTGGGCTTCTCCATGAACCCGAAATGGAGCTGTGCGCGCCAGAATCCTTCATGCAGATTTTCCAGTGCGACGCGATCTTTTGGGTTGCCAAGATAGGGAACCTCTTCCGTTCGCACAGTGAGCAATACGACTTGCTCGTGCAGAACTTTGTTATGCTTGAGATTGTGAAGCAGGGCGAGCGGCGTCCCAAATCGATTTCCTGACATATACACAGCAGTCCCTGGCACGCGTCTGATATTCTGGCTTTTCAGTTCCGAGAGAAACGCATCGAGTGGAATGCAAATCTCGCCGAGTCGGCTGCGAAGAACACGGCGTCCCTTTCTCCACGTTAGCATCAGGAAAAGAATCGCCGTAGCGATTAGCAGCGGAAACCATCCGCCATGCGTTATTTTGAGCATGTTCGCGCCAAAAAATGCGAGGTCGATAACGATAAAAAATACAGCGATTGGCAGAGCAGCGGCAGCTGGCCAGTTCCATCGTCGACGGGCGACCACATAAAACAAGATGGTAGTGATCAACATGGTAGTTGTGATCGCTACACCATAGGCTGCCGCGAGATTACTCGATGTTCGGAACCCGAGGACAAGTGCAATGCATGCAAGCATCAATCCCCAATTCACCACTGGCACATAAATCTGCCCGATAACTCGCTCTGAGGTATAAATGGCCCTCAGACGCGGGCTGTATCCGAGCTGGATGGCTTGCATGGTGAGTGAAAACGCGCCGCTGATGATCGCTTGAGACGCTATAACCGCTGCAGCCGTCGCCAGCACCACCAATGGATAAAGCGCCCACGACGGGGCCATTCGGTAAAAAGGATTAACCGCAGCGTCTGGTTGAACAAGCAGAAGCGCTCCCTGCCCAAGATAATTCAGCGTTAGCGCCGGCAGTACGATCGCAAACCAAGTCAGCCGAATCGGCGCCGTTCCAAAGTGACCGATATCCGCGTAGAGCGCTTCGCCCCCCGTAACGACCAGAAACACGGCGCCCAGCACCACGAAACCGCGCCAGCCATTGATCACGAAAAATTCGAACCCGTGGATGGGATTGATGGCGGCAAGCACTTCGGGCGCGCGAATGATATATCCAATTCCGAGCAGACTAATCACCGCAAACCAAATCATCGTGATTGGGCCGAACACCGCCCCCACGCCAGTGGTGCCGCGCGACTGAAAGAAGAAAAGCCCAATCAGAATGACGACGGCAATCGGCACGACGTAGTGATCGAACAAAGGTGTGGCAACGTGTAAGCCCTCCACTGCTCCCAAAACCGAGATCGCAGGGGTGATCATCCCATCCGCGTAAAGCAATGCAGCCCCGAACAGACCCAGCAAAAATAGGAATTTCCCGCGCCGCAACACATCGCTCACCAATGTCGCCAGGGCGAGAATTCCGCCTTCACCGCGATTATCGGCCCGCAGAATGAGAGTCAGGTATTTAACGGATATAATCAGGATCAGGGACCAAAGGATAAGTGACAGAACGCCGAGCACGTTTGCGTGGGTTGGAGGAACGCCATGCTGCCCGTAAAAGCACTCTCGCATGGCATAGAGCGGACTGGTACCGATGTCACCATAAACAATCCCAAGACTGGCGAGACAGAGTAGTGCGAGGCTTCTCTTCCGCCGCTGAGAGGACGCCGGCGCTGGGGAAACGTGAGCCGGACTCGCAACGGCGGGCAGTAAAGATGGCGGGCTAGAATTCACCTATTGCGAGACACTTTAAATTGCGCGCCAGCCGCGAATAATTAAAACGGTACTAAAATTCGTAAGGCCATGTTTCGCGCAGATGTAGATGCGCTACACTAATCCCGTGATGGGGCCGTCAGTTTCGCGTCCCAACGGACCGCAATCCTCCGAGCCTTTAATTGAGGTGACGGAAAACGGCGAACAGGGCGTCTCGCCTCAGCCTTCTTTTGCGCCGTTAAAGGAATATGTTACGGCAGTGGTTGGTGTAAGCACCCTCACCATCGCGTGTTGGTTACTAACACCACTGACCGGATACGGAGCAATCTCGCTGATCTTCCTCCTCGGTGTGCTGCTGGCTGGAATGATTCTTGGTCGCGGTCCGGTCCTGCTGGTTGCAGCACTCAGTGCACTTTCCTGGAATTTTTTGTTTATACCGCCGTTGTTTACGTTGCACATCGCAAAGATCGAAGACGCGTTGACGTTTGCGACCTACTTCATAATAGCGATCACCGTAGGCAGTCTGACTGCGCAGTTGAAGGCACGTGAGCACCTCGCGGCACAAGTGCAGGTGGCGCAGGAATCGGAGCGGCTCCGCAAAACGTTGCTCGACTGCGTATCACACGAACTGAAGACTCCGCTCGCGGCCATCGCAGCTGCGAGCCAGGAACTGTCACGCCAGACAGCCAACGCGCAGGAATCACAAATATTCAAAGAGCTGGCGGACGAAATTCGTGACGGATCTCACCGACTCAATCGGGTGGTAAACAACCTCCTGGATATGAATCGACTTGAGAGCGGAGTAATCCAACCGAAACGCGAATGGTGCGATGTGCGCGAACTACTCCAGTCGGCGATAGACACCGAGCATGAATCGATCAGCGAGCGAGAGATCAGGTTGGACGTACCGGAAGAAATTCCTTTGGCCCTCGTGGATCATGCATTGATCGAGCAGGCTGTCGCCAAACTTCTAGCCAATGCTGGAAGTCATACCGCGCCCAAACTGCCGATCGAAATTGATGCCGAATACGCGAACGAAAATCTGGTGATTTCTGTAAGCGATCGTGGGCCTGGCATTCCACCGGAGGCAACTGAGCGCTTGTTCGAAAAATTCTATCGTGGTGATGATCGCAAAACAGGTGGTCTCGGTCTTGGATTATCAATCGCACGAGGACTAGTCGAAGCGCATGGCGGAAGACTTACGGTCGAGAATCGGGATGGCGGCGGCGCGCGCTTCGTTATCACGCTCCCGGTTCGCGTGACGAATATGAACGGGATGGAAACAATTTGATGAAATCAGCTCGGAGCGCGCTGATCATCGATGACGAAAAGCAGATCCGCCGGCTGCTCCGCCTTGCCCTCGAAGGAGCAGCTCATCAGGTCTACGAAGCCGAGACGGGACAAGCCGGACTCGCAGAAATTGTCCATCGTCGGCCCGATGTGGTTTTACTCGATCTCGGATTGCCGGACATGGATGGCCTCAAAGTACTGCGGCGCCTGCGAGAATGGTCAGATGTGCCGGTCCTGATTCTGTCGGTGCGTGACGACGCCGACGAAAAGGTCGCAGCCCTCGACGCAGGGGCGGATGACTATGTGACGAAACCGTTCGACACCGCGGAACTTTTGGCCCGCGTCCGCGTGTCACAGCGCCGCTCGCTGACAGAGATCGGCGAGCCTGTTTTTACCTCCGGATCGCTCTTTGTCGATTTCGCGGCGCGGCAGGTGAAGCTCGGGGGCGAGGAGATCCGATTAACGCCAACGGAGTACGCGTTGTTGCGGGTACTCGTGCAGAATGCCGGAAAGGTCGTAACTCATCGGCAATTACTTCGCACGGTCTGGGGAGAGAAAGCCGAAAGCCAGGCGCAGTATCTTCGGGTCTACATCACTCATTTGCGCAAGAAGCTTGAAACCCGTCAGAATGCGCCAAGTCTGATTAAAACAGAAGTCGGAATCGGTTACAGGCTGTCGACCCAGCCCTAATAACACGTGCCGTGCGCGCGGAAGCGTTAACAATCTTTTAGCGTTTCAGGCGAACATTTTAATTCACGGTTCGCGCGAAGTCGGGGCGACGCTTACGCATGCAAACGATCGTCATATGCGTCCAAATGCGCGACGTGGACTTGGCGGCACGACAATCGCTAGTGCTCGCGATAAACGAACGTTTTCAAAATGTTGCACGTGGTGGCGAAACAAACAGCACAGCTAAATCGAATGAGATGGCGTCGCCATTTTGGACTTGGTTTATCGAAAACCCGCGTCCCACCCGTCGAGGACAACTCGGTTAGGCGTGAAGCTGAGACGCCGCGGCAACCCTCGGTGCATCGCGCGTGATTCTCGGAGCGCCACAACGCGGCGCCCTGGTGGCTTCGAGGAAACGTAATTCGCGAATTGTCGAACGTTGTCAGAAAAAATCGATCTGCTGGTCTATGCATGAAGATGGACGACAACCTCGATCTCCGCCGTTTGTGGAAACATATCGAGCGGCGTGACCGAATTAATCGAGAATTTGTGCTGCAACTCCTTTAGGTCACGCGCAAGCGTCGGTGGATTACAGGAAACGTAAATTAGCGTTGTCGGTGCAAAATCAACAATCGCTTTTCGCATGTTCGCGCTCAAGCCGGTCGATGGAGGATCTACGATTAGCGTGGTAGGGGCGATTGACCTCAATCGCCCGCTGGCTGCGTTGTTCCGGTGCGCCGGGCGGTTCAGGTGAACCGCCCCTACCTTTTGCAATTCGCTTTCCACATCGCCGGCGATATACGTCTCCTTCTCGCTCGCGTCCTGTTTCGCGGCGACGATAGCGAACTTGTCCCAATCAATCCCAATCACGCGCAGGAATTTGTCGAGCAACGCTTTTGCGAAAAATCCCCCGCCGCAGAAAGCGTCGATTAACAGGTCCTGATTTGGCGGAACGAGATCAATAATCAAGTCCCGCAACGCTTGTGCGACCTCGTCGTTTATCTGCGAAAACACGCGCGGCTCGGACGCAGTCCGCAGCGTGTAATGCCCATCCCGCACATACTCTTTTGCGCGCAACGCTGCTAGCGCATGATTGACTTCGTCCTGCGAGATCGGGCAACGCTCGATACCAAGCAAACGATGCGAATTGCGCCGAAAAAAACCGATCACGCCGTCCTGCGCGTGAACGGTGATACGGTTGCGATACGCGTACTGCCTTGGCGACGGGATTATCGGACGCATGGGTACATCTTTCAGCTTGCCGATCCTCTGGAGCGCTTCGCGCACCTGTCGCCATTTGATGGCAAGTTGATGTTCGTAACTAATATGCTGGTAGGCACAGCCACCGCATCGGCCGAAATATGGGCACTGTGGCGCGACGCGATTCGGCGAACTCTGCTTGACTTCAATCAGATCTGCTTCGGCGAACTGCTTCTTTTCCCGCACGATTTCGGCGGAAACCAGTTCGCCCTCAATGGTGTAAGGAACAAAAACGGCTTTTCCCTGTTCCCGAGCGATGCCT
This sequence comes from uncultured Verrucomicrobiae bacterium, assembly GCA_963803285.1. Classification (GTDB taxonomy): domain Bacteria; phylum Verrucomicrobiota; class Verrucomicrobiia; order Chthoniobacterales; family UBA10450; genus Udaeobacter. Next base: position 73,223 of record CAWDMG010000012.1, read on the forward strand.
TTTCCGCCGAACGCGACGTCCTTAATTTTCAGATCAACAAGTCGCATTTCAACCTGCTTTAGCTGGATGTCTCCGCCAACGAGATCGACGGCGCGACGGAAATATCACGTCGCGCTAAGCGCCCGCTCGATGGCAGCTTCGAGGTTGTCGAGCTTGATGGGTTTGATGAGATGCTCGGAAAAGCCGGCCTGCAAACTTCGTTCGATGTCACCGTTATTGCCAAAGCCGCTGATCGCAATCCCCGAAACATTGGCGAATCGAAAACACTCTTGCCGCCCGCGAAGCGGTTCACCAGCCATGCGCCGGCTATAGCCTCAATTGTGTTGCTGGTCGCGATGGCAACCGATGTAGCGATGCCTCCGGCAGTCGTGAGGTTTACTATGAAAGCACCGACAAAGATTTCCGGCCACGCTCGATAACCGAGCAAGACTATTGCAGCCAACGCGATCCCCGCCGGCGGCCACACCGGTGAGGCATTCGCGTGCAATGAAGCCAGGTTTAAACCGATTTTGCCGGCGATGATGTAAACGATTGCGAATACGCCGATGAGCGGCAGTCGAGAGGAACTTCGCAATTGCATGGTCCCAACGCGCCTTAACCTGAGCGATTTTGCTCCCGACAACAAGGCAGATCAACGCCTCGATTCGCGCGAATGCTGCTTAACACGGCCTACAGTGTAACTATTTCTCGGCCAAAAACTGTATTTGGTTGTCCCCCAGATAGCCATATTCCCGAGAATAATAGGAAAGCGCCCAAACACTCGAAAAGCCCGCCTGCTTCATCTCTTCCAACATCTCCCAGCCAAAATGTTGAAAGCAGAGGCAGCCTTCAGGATTTCGCGGGTCGTCGTGATACTCAGGCGGCAGTAAGTACTCGATAGCTCCGTCCTTCCGCAACTGGGCACGTATCTTGTTGCGTACGCTATTTGCATCGAGCGGCACGGAGAAAAGCATTTTGCCGGTAGGCTTCAGCGTGCGTGCGCACTCAGCAAATGCACTCCGATAATCGGGAATATGTTCCAGCACGTCAAAACTCAGAATGACGTCAAAACTATGAGTCGGGAATGAAAGCCGGGTCAAATCCTCGTGCCGCAGTTTGTTGGATTCGTTCTCGCTTATCAAGGAAGCATCCTGCATAAACTCGCTTCCCTGCAGGAAGGGAAAACCTTTGTGCAAATAAACATACAGCGGGCTTGATTGTTCCGTCGCATAAATCCGTGATTCTTTTGTCGGAGCGACCATCGTCATGAGCAAATGAATGCTGGCCCGCATTCTGTTGTTCAGACGGCACCGTGGGCACTGCAAGTGCTCGCGCCAGTTCATCTCCAAATGACCACCTACGTCAAAGGCGCGTTCCCACGAGCTCAAAAATTGGGCACGTTTCTGACACACAAAACAAAATCCAGACGTAGTAAAGGACGGATAGGGTTGCGCGAGCTCCCGCTCCGTCTTTTGCCGAGCAGCCGATTCTGCATTGATCTGCACCTGGTGTTTCTGAAACTCTGGATGACTCCCGATCCGCGTAATGGCGAGCGGCGCAGGAATCTCCACCAGACCGGACGACCCCACCATCCCATCGGCCGCCTCCTCATCCCGTGACGGCGAGCACGGACGCTTGGAGAAACGTCGAAGAATTTCTTTTACGCGCACCTCTGCCAGCCCAACCGGATTAATAATCCCGCCCGAAAGGCATCCCTCCAAATCGGAGCGATGCTAATTGAAATCGTGGTGCGTATCGCGGACGTACGGGTATTTCGACTCGTTGCCGACTTCAGGCGGAAATTCCGCGTAACCGCCATGGATATATGGAATGTCTGAGGGCAGCAGGGGTTGATAGCTGTCGTGCCAAATTGGAAACGGGAAGGTCAGGATCTCAATAAGACCAGCAACCTGACGCGCCGCTGTCCGTCCCGCTCCCTTCCAAACGCCATAGCCAGCTCCAGCGGAATTCCCCTCCGTTTGGTTGATTTGGTTAACGGTCGTAAAGAACTCAGTCGGAGCGATGATAAGGTTAGAGATACCGCGACCGAGTTTGCGCGTTGGACCAAAATCATTCCCGGGCGGATCTTGAATATCGGCGGAAGCTCCGATGGCAAGACCAACTATCGCAGCGAAGGCTAGAACAGTTTTCATAGGCGCTCGCTACCAGTTAAAGGATTCCGAACAGTAAAGGCAATACTTTATTTTGGGTGTTCGGGCGTAGTGACGTTTTTCGTCTTCAACATGGAAAGCCATATGGTAAGTCCCAGAATAAGAACAATGATTCCCAGCGAGACGACTCGGGGGAAGGGCAGGTATTCTGCGGTAATCATTTTCAAGCCCACGAATCCAAGCACCAATGCCAGTCCGGTTCTGAGATAAATGAAACGGTTCATCAGACCTGCCAGCAGGAAGTAAAGCGATCGCAAGCCAAGGATCGCGCAGATGTTAGACGTATAAACGATGAATGGGTCTTGAGTAATCGCGAAGATGGCCGGGATCGAATCCACTGCGAATGCCAGGTCCGTGATTTCAATTACGATCATGGTCAGAGCAAGCGGCGTTAACATCCAACGCCCATCAACGCGCACCTTGAAGTCTTGGTTGTGAAATTCTTGGGTGATCGGAAGAATTCGGCGACAGAACCGCATCACGCGCGTTTCCCTGAAATCTTGCCCAAGATGCTTCCCGAAAAGCATGCGCGCTGCGGTGATCAGCAGGAAAAGACCGAAAATGTACAGAACGAAATGAAACCGCCGCACCAAAGCGATGCCGAACAAAATCATGGTGCCGCGCATGATCAGCGCGCCAATAATTCCCCAGACCAATACGCGGTGTTGTGCGCGGGGTGGAACCCGGAAATGCGTGAAGATGAGCACGAACACAAAAATGTTGTCCATGCTCAGGGAATACTCGATCAGGTAGCCGGTAAGAAAATCGAGACCATGGTGTGGCCCTTTCACACGCCATACGACAGCGTTAAAGGCCAGCGAAACGACCACCCAAAGAACGCTGCGCCGCGTCGCTGCGGTCATGCTCAATTCGCGGCCGCGTCGACGGAACGTGAGCAGGTCGACCCCAATGGCAACGAACACGCCAATGTGAAAGGCGACCCAGAACCAGATGCTCGTCGTCACTCGGGGCAGGGTTTCATGCGTAAAGCCGTGCGGCAATCGTAAATTGCGCGAAGCGCCGATGGGACCTATACGTCACATGTTTGCATTTTATTCCCATAAATGGACGCTGAATTAGAAAAGCTGGTCGACGCTGGCAAACTCACTACGAAATCCGCAGGCCAACTGGAAAAGCTAAAACCGGGTACATTTTGTTTGCACAAAAGTTGGGGATTCGGTCGCGTCCGCGAATGGAACCTGTTGCTAAATCAAATCGTCATCGATTTTACAACCAAGAAGTTTCACCCGATGCAGGCGCAATACGCGGCAGAGAATCTGATGCCGTTGGGGCCGGAACATTTTTTAGTCCGAAAGGCAATGGACATCGCATCAATTAAGAACCTGACCAGGGAAGATCCGGTGGCACTGGTGCAGAACATTCTGGAAAGTTTGGACGGCAAGGCCAGCGCACAGCAGATCGGAGAATGGCTCATTGGCGATATCTTTACCGAAGCGGAGTGGAAACGCTGGTGGGAATCAACCAGGAAAGCGCTTAAAGCAAGCGGCGGGTTCTCCATTCCTGCAAAAAAGACGGACCCCATCGAAATCCGCGGCGAAGGGGTGTCGCACGCCGATGAGCTGCTGGCGGCATTCAACAAGGCCAGGCAGCCAAAGCAGCAAATCGCGGCATTCGAGCAGATCATAAAATCCTACGAGCAATTCAAGGAACCTGAAAAACAACTTCAGCCGATCATCGTGGCCATCGAAAACTCAGCGGCGCGCAACCAGAAACTGCATCCTGAACTGGCATTCGAACTCATCATCGCGCGGGATGATTTGCTCGCGCGTGTTGCGTCTCTGCACACCACCCACATCGGTTTGACTCTATCAAAGCTGATTGTGGAAGAGGAAAAGCGTCTCACATTGATCCTGCCAAACTTGCCAGCGGCAAAAGAGAAACGCGTTTTGCAAGCACTGCCGGGCGCGCTGGGAGCTGGCTGGACAGAACGGGCTCTGCGGCTCATGGAGACGAGCCACAGTCGGATGGTGGCGCAAATTCCGCGCATCTTGAATGAAACCGGGCAACACGCCGAGCTTCGGACGATGCTGGAGCGAAGCATTCGCGAACATTCAGCCACGAGCGAGATGCTCATTTGGTTGTGCGGCGAAAAAAAGAATTGGGTCGACCTGATCACTCCGGATTTGCTGTGGGCGATCCTCGCCGCGCTCGAGCGCGAACAGCATAGTTCTACCGGTCGCGCCAGCAGGTTGCTGAAGGCATTGGTTGATGACCGGGAATTGCTTGGGGATATCTTTAAGAAAGTCGATGTCGGCCTGGCGCGCGATGCGATGCGGCGTCTCCAGGTCACTCCATTGTTCGATGAGCTGACCAAACGATCGCTCCTGGCGCGGATGGTCAAAGTTTATCCGGAACTGGAAACCATGATCGCCGGCGCAGAAACGCAGGAAAAAGCCGCGCCGCTCATTGTGTCCTGGAGCAGTTTGGAAAAGCGCAGAGCAGAGCACGAAGAGATCGTGAAAGTAAAAATTCCCGAGAACACCAAGGAGATCGCCATCGCCAGATCATACGGCGATCTGAGCGAAAATTTTGAATTCAAAGCGGCGAAGCAGATGCAAAGCGTGTTGATGCGACGCAAAGTCGATTTGGAGCAAATGCTGCACGACGCGCGAGGCACGTCATTCGAAAATCCCGATACATCGCGCGTTTCCATCGGCACGATCGTCACCTTGCGCAATGCTGAAACAAACAACGAAGAGACTTACACGATCCTGGGTGCGTGGGACGGTGATCCCGATCGCCACATTATCTCATACCAAACCGCCATCGGTCAGGCGCTGCTAGGGCATGCGGTTGCCGAAACGATCTCGCTAAATACAGAGGACGGCGTCGCCCAATTCATCATTGTCTCAATCCAGCCGGCACCGCCCGATCAAACCTCGCCGGCGCCCGAGCTCCCGAGCGAATCCGCCGTCGAAGCGGCGGTCGCCGAGTAGGCTGTTGTTCATTGAGCGCTAGCGTGCCTTCGTTAAATCAGCAGTTCGTAGGAGAGAATACTCAGGCAGTAAATTGCCGCCGTCTCGACTCGCAGGATGATTGGGCCGAGTGTAATAGGCTGGCAGCCGTGACGGCGCGCGAGCGCAAGTTCCGCAGGAGTGAAGTCACCCTCAGGCCCAACCAGCATCAATACGTTTCTAGGACGATCACCGTGCTCGCTCGAATAGGTTTCCAGAATTTTTTTTAATTGCTGCGCATCGGGCTGGAGCGATCCGATCAAGCGGAGATCGAATGCCCGGTCCGAAGCGGAAAAAAATTCTGTTAACTTTTTCGGGGCGTGAACGCGCGGCAGCCAATTCTGGCCGCATTGCTTGGCCGCTTCGATGGCGATCTGCTGCCATTTTGTCTGTTTTTGCGAGGCGCTTTCCGAATCGAGCTGCACAATGGTGCGGTCGGAAATGATCGGCGCAATTTCGGCTGCTCCAATCTCGACGGCCTTCTGCACAATGAGGTCCATGTTCTTACCTTTTGGGATTGCCTGCCCCAGAACAATCCTGCACCGCAGGGGCGCCATTTCCGATTCATGTAATTTTCGCAATCGAATCTCGTCGACAGCGACATTTGTAATTTCTGCAGTGAGTTCGCGGCCTTCTCCGTTGAAGAGGACAAGCTTGTCTCCGGCTTGCATACGCAGGACGTTGCGCGCGTGGTGGGCCTCGGAGCCGCGTAACGCGAGTCCCAGGAGGTCCCAGTTCTCCGGCGCAACGTAGAAGCGATGCATGGGACAAATCGGATTGATTCGCCTACGAGTAGTCAGCCGCGATAAGCGAGTTTAGCGACACGACGCTTTGGAACGTATTGCTGACAGGCAGCTCTACGCCGCGCTGTTTCAAAGCGGCGAGCAGGCATTCAGTAGGAATGTTTCCAACCAATGCATCCTGCGCGAATGGGCAGCCACCGAGGCCGCCGATTGCCGAATCAAAACGACGGCAGCCAGCGTCATACGCGGCGAGTACTTTCGATCCAGCCTGGGCGGGCGCGCTGTGGAGGTGCACGCCGATGTCGCGGTCGGGGTAATCATTGGTCACTGATTCAAAGACACTTCGAACCAAATCAGGACCCGCCATGCCGACGGTGTCAGCAAGCGAAACGGACCGTATACCGAGATCGACAAGTTTATCGAGCGCCTCGTGAACTTTCGTCTCATCCCACAGATCGCCATACGGATTTCCAAACGCCATCGAAACGTAAGCCACAGTGCTTAGCCCCGTGTCGTCTGCTTTTCTTTTGATCGATTCCAATACTTTATAGCATTCGTCCAGCGTCTGATTCTGGTTTTTGCGCAGAAAGGTCTCGGAGATGGAGCAAGGGAAACCCAGAGTTGAAACCGCTTGAGTGGCAATAGCTCGCTCAGCGCCTTTTTCGTTAACCACGATCCCAATGATCTCGACGTCGTTAGGCAGTCGATTTGTTCCAGCACTTTTTCGCTGTCGGCCATTTGCGGAACCGCTTTTGGAGAAACAAAGCTGACCGCATCAATGTGTTTGAACCCCGCGTCAATCAGGGTGCACAGGTAACGGGTTTTCAACTCGGTCGGAATTAGCCGATCGAGTCCCTGCCACGCGTCGCGTGGGCATTCGATCAGGGTGACGGCGTTACGAACCACGGAGTTGCGAGGACTTATCTAAAGAATTCCTTTGCGCGGTCGAAGAAGCTTTTGCGCATTGGAGTGTTTTCCTCGCCGCAAAGCGCGGCAAATTCCTCGAGCTTGCGGCGTTGCTCTGGATTCAGGCGCGAAGGCACCTCCACGATCAGACGCGCGAATAAATCGCCGTGACTGCGGCCGTTCACGTTGGTTATGCCTTTGCCACGGAGCTTGAACATTTGTCCGCTTTGCGTGCCTGCTGGGACTTTCACATGCGCCTTGCCCTCAAGCGTCGGCACGTCGACCTCGCCGCCCAATGCCGCAATGGAAAATGGGATTGGCACGTCACAATACAAATCGTCGGCTTCGCGATGAAAGATGTTGTGCTCCTTGACGTGGACCACCACGTAAAGGTCACCTGCGGCACCACCGCCGATGCCCGCCTCGCCGTTTCCCGGCGAACGTAGTCGAGTGCCCTCCCGGATTCCCGCAGGAATCTTCAGCTTGATTCGGCTTAGCTTTTCGACACGCCCTTCGCCGCGGCATTTCTGGCATGGCTTTTCGATGATCTCACCGGCGCCGTGGCAGCGTGGACATGTTTGCGAAACATGAAAGAACCCACGCGAACTGATCACCTGTCCACGCCCGGCACACGTCGGACAACTTGTTTTGCGCGAGCCTGGTTCGGCGCCGCTGCCGAGGCATTTGTCGCAGGTATCAAGCTTCTCAATCTCAATCGTCTTCTCTGCGCCGAAAGCCGCCTCCTCCAACTTGATTTCCATGTCGTACCGCAGATCCGACCCACGACGCCGATCGTCGGAGCGCGCTCCGGGGGCGCCGCCAAAAAAAGTCTCAAAGATTCCACCGCCAAATCCGGCCCCGCCGAACACTTCACGGAAGATTTCAAACGGATCATGAAAACCGCCGCCACCGAAACCGGCACCGCCCTGCGCGAACGCGGCGTGACCGAAGCGATCGTACGCCGCGCGTTTGTCTGGATCCATCAGGACGTCGTACGCTTCGCCTAGTTCTTTAAATTTTTCCTCGGCGTGCGGATCGTCCGGATTTTTGTCAGGATGAAACTTTACGGCGAGCTTGCGATAGGATCGTTTGATTTCCTCATCAGTGACAGTTCGGCTTACGCCGAGCACTTCGTAATAATCGCGTTTCTCAGTAGCCATCAAAGCGAAAGTCGTACGTGACCCATCAGACTAATTCGCGAAGCAAGGAAGAACGCTCACCGCTTCGCAGGGCCACTGGAAACAACGACGCGCGCAGGTCGCAAGAGGCGATCCTTAAACCGATAACCTCGCCGGGCCTGGCGGATCACTGTTTCTTCGGGACTCTCGCTCGGCTCGTGGGCAATCGCTTCATGCAGATTTGGATCAAACTTTTTGCCTTCGGCTTCGACCGTCTGCAGTCCGCTTTCCTCAAGTAAATCGTTCAGTTGTTTTTGAACGAGAACCATTCCGGAATAAATCGGCGAGTGCTCACTCTCTGTTTTTGCGGCGGCAAGACCAAGCTCAAAATTGTCGAGAATTGAGACCAAACGCTGGAGCAACGAGCTGTTGGCATATTTCACCGCGTCCTCTTTTTCGCGGGCGGCGCGTTTTTTGTAGTTCTCGAAATCGGCCTGACTGCGTAGCGCGAGATCACGGAATCGGTCGAGATCGGCCTGCAAGCCGGCCATTGCATCGTCGGAATCGGCGTCGCCTGTATCCGCAGGGAAGGGCTGCTTCGCCTGCACTGACGAATTCCTTTCTTCTTCGCGTTCACGGGAAGGGATCTTTTTCATGTTTTGCGAATGGCTATCACTGTAATGTCATCGTTTTGCGGCACCGAACCGGTAAACTCGCTCACGTCCTCGATAATCCTCTTTACAATCGCTGGTGCACCATCGTTCGCACTGGCGCGAACCGACTGCATCATACGATCAACGCCATACTCGTCTCCCTCGGAGTTAAGCGTCTCAGTCACGCCGTCGGTGTAGAGAACGAGGCAGTCATTGCGCTCGAGCGGCACGGCAAAATCGACCGTAAGCCTATCGAACACACTTCCGCTGTCAATTCCCACCACCATTCCCGGCGACTTTACTGGCGTTACTGTTTGCGACTTCCCCTGATACCATAGCGGCGCGTCGTGTCCGGCCCGCGCAAGCGTGACGCCATCGTGCTGATTATCGAGGACCAGGTACGCCATGCTAATGAACATGTCTTCTTTAATGTCTGGATAAAGCTGCCTGTTCACTTTTCGTAACACATCCGCCGGAGATGGGTTCCGGGCGGCCTCTGCGCGCAAAACGCTGCGGCAAATTGCCATGATCAGTGATGCAGGGACGCCTTTGCCGGAAACGTCTGCGATTGCGACGCCAAGTCGCTCTTCGTCGACTTGGATATAATCGAAATAATCACCGCTTACCTGGCGAGCTGGCACATTAATCCCGCTGATTTGGAACCCATTGATGGCCGGCGCTTCAGATGGAAGCAAAATCCGCTGAATGTCTCGCGCGATTTCGAGGTCATGATCCAGCCGTTTCTTTTCGTTCGCCATCGAATAAATGATTGCGTTGTACAGCGCAAAGGCCGATTGCTCGGCGATGGATTTAAAAACGACAAAATCCGCCTGCGAAAAAGGCGCACCCATCGGACCGTTGGCCACAGCCAGAACACCGAGGTCCTGCTCGCCATATCCGAGCGCTGTGGCCATCACCGATACGCTGCCAAAGGCGCTCCCCCGCAATTTTGCCAACTCCGGGGCTTCCGAGAATTCGTTGATAGAGACAGCCTGACCTGTTTGCCAAACGCGCCCAAGCAGTCCTTCATTCGCACCAAGCGCATGGAGCCGCAGGAAGGTTTCAAGGGCGCTAGGATTGGCAGCCGCTTGTTGTAAAATATCTTGCGGAACATCTACCAGCGGCGGGCAGCCTTTCGAGATGAATCCGGGCATGAGCTTCCCAACTGTGCGATCAGCCACGTAGAGCGCGCCGCCGTGTGCGTCGAGAATGCGCACGGCCCCCTCCACAATGAGTCGATGTAATTCCTGAGGTCGAATTGTTTCCCGGAACGCTTCGCCCAACCCGTGGAGGAAATCGAAGACCAGCGTCTCCTCGACCTGAATCTCCTCATGCGAGCGCTCCAGTCTGCGAATTCGCCGCGTCTGGAGATAGCCAGTGATACCCCACCCGGCGAGAGACGCGACAAGCAGCCCAAGGAGAAGAGTCGGCCACATTGCGCGACGCTTACTTCGAAGACGTCTCGTGACGAAGATCTTGTCTTAGGAAGTCGAGAACGTCCTTAAAGCGAAAGATATTTTCGGGCGCCGCCTCGCAAAGCGCTTCGTGCGCTTGGAGCATGGTTTCCGTCTGCTCCTTTTTTTGGGAATCTAGTGTCTGGCTTCTGGAGGCTTGTTCGAGCGCTTCACATTCAGGTGAACCGGTGCCGTCGCTGTGGATATCGAATATCTGATCTAGTCCAAGCCCGGAAAGGAGTTGCTGACTGCGATTGCCACAATGAACGATATGAAGGTGGCCATGCCCGATTTCCTTTAGCCGCAATGCCACGCTGGCCATCGTTCCCATGAATGTAGAATCCATCATGGCGCAATCGGCCAGGTCCACTACAAACTCGCGGTACCCGCGGTCCAACATTTCGCGCGCGAACTCCTTGAGGTTGCCGCTATTGAGGAAACTACCTTTTCCCTCCACTTTCACCCATACGGTCGGCCCTCTTACCCCAACTTGAATAGACGAATCCACAGTTACTCTTTCAAACGATACCAGCCCGAAACCCATGCTGTCAAACCTGCCCGTGCATGGGAAAATCTCTCAGCAACGGATTCGGAACGCTGCGCTTAATGAGCCCCATCCTCAACGTTCGAGGCACGGCGTGAGCGGAAGCAAAAACACCAAGGCGCCGCTGCCGCCATTTATTCCCATAGAAACGAGCGGTTTTCCGCCACGATTCGGCCGTTCGCGACTAAGAGGCATCGCCACGCAATCACGCGGCCGTCATCAAAGTAATCGTCGCCGACCACCTTGAATTCAGTCTTATGAGTGCCGCGCACGTTCCTATACGTGATCTCCTGCGCCTGGACGTGTTCGTGCAATTTCTCCTGACGATATTCCAGACGCACAGTGACATCCGAAGGGCGTTTGGCCCGCCAAAAAAAATCGAAGTAATCACCGAAACGCTGCCGCTGATCGAGTCCAGTGACTGCGCCATAAAGACGGTATTGCCTCTCAAAAACGATGGGCGCATCCTGAAGCGTAGCAGTTTTCTGGCTCGGCGAATTTGACTTCCCACCAAGTTTGTTCGTCGAATCGTGGGCCCTCTCACTGGCCTTAAGCCCTTTCTCACTCATGAAAAAAAGCTTGGTTTTTCGAAACTCGAAGTTTGGGTCCAATGCCATCGGCAGCGGCGTGACTTTCTCGACGACTTTGGGTTCCTCCCGCGCACCCTTCCCGGGAGCAGAAACAACCAGGAAAGTCAAAATTAGAAGTGGGGCGGCGAATCTCACTTCCGTAATAAAGCGGGTTATTGAAGCAGGTGTCAATGCGCAACCCACAGTGCTTTTCCATCCCACGCGTGCTATGGAACTCACGCAAATTGCGAAGTAATTTCCTGCGTGATCGAAGTTCGCTACGAACGCGGTGTTTACCTGCCGCAACAGGATTTCTGGCTGGACCCATGGGATGCAAAACGTTTCGCGTTCGTTTCCCACGCGCACAGTGACCACATCGCGCCGCACCAGGAGGTGATCGTTTCGGAGCGCACGGCCCGCCTGATGCGGGTCCGTCTGCCGGGCTCGCGCATCGAGCATCCACTGCCGTTTGGGGAAAGACGATCTATTCGCTGCGTCGATCTGATGTTATTACCTGCCGGCCATATCCTTGGTTCAGCGCAGTGTCTTGTTTTCGCCGGTGAGGAGACGCTGCTCTACACTGGCGATTTCAAGCTGCGGCCCGGCAGGTCCGCCGAGCAGGCAGAGTGGCGTCATGCTGACAGCCTTGTGATGGAAACAACGTTCGGCGTGCCGCGCTATCGGTTCCCGCCGACCAAAGAGGTGATCGACCGGATGGTCGCGTTCTGCGGTGAAACGATTGACGCCGGTGAGGTGCCGGTGCTGCTCGGATACTCGTTAGGCAAAGCGCAGGAAATCCTCTGTGGACTCGAGGGGGCCGGTTTGACCCCCATGCTGCATGGCTCGGTTTATCAGATGACGCGCATCTACGAAGAGCTTGGGCAGTCGTTTTGCAAATACGTGCGATACAATCGGAACGACGTCGCCGGCAAAGTATTGATCTGTCCGCCGAGCGCGAACCGTTCGCCCATGCTGGAGAAAATCCCCCGCAAACGTGTAGCACTGATCAGTGGATGGGCCATCGATCCTCACGCGGTGTATCGCTACCGGGTCGATGCGGCATTTCCTCTATCGGATCACGCGGATTACGACGATTTGCTTCGCTATGTCGAACTGGTGCAGCCGCGCCGAGTATTGACGCTCCATGGTTTCGCCGCAGCTTTTGCCTCCGACCTTCGCGCGCGTGGCCTCGAGGCGTGGGCGTTGACTGAAGAAAACCAGATTGAACTCCATTTCGGAGGGAGGGAGATCGCGCTGCAATCGCTGCCGAGAAATCCCGCCGAGGTGCGGCCTGCCGCCGAGTCAACCCAGCAATCTGAATTTCTGGATTTCGCGAATCTCGGTGAGGCCATCGGTGGGACTAAGGCAAAACTGGAGAAGATTCGGTTGCTGTCCGATTACCTACATGGTTTAACGAGTGAGCAGCTTTCGATTGCGACTACGTATTTCACCGGAAGGGCATTTGCCCAAAGCGATCCGCGCATATTGCAGGTCGGATGGGCGGTAACTTTCCGCGCGCTGCAGACCGCGACCAGAATCGGCGATTCGGAGTTTCATAGAATTGCCAGCAGACATGGCGACGCTGGCAAGAGTGCGTTTGAAGTTCTCGATGGCCGAACGGCGCCGCAACCATTCACCATTCTCGAATCGGCCGAGTTGTTCCAAAATCTTCAGCGAGCGCGCGGCCCGATCGCCAAGGCAAAGCTGCTGCGAGAGCGATTTTCGATTTTATCCGCGCGCGAAGGCGAATACGTGGTCAAGATTTTGACTGGCGACCTGCGCATCGGTTTGCGCGAGGGTCTGGTGGAGGAAGCCATTTCCAGGGCGTTTGATGTTTCACTCGAAGAAGTGAAACAGGCCAACATGTTGTTAGGCGATATCGGCCGGACGGCGGTGCTGGCCTCACGAAAAGAGCTGCACCGTGCCGAGCTATCAATGTTTCGTCCTATTAAATGCATGCTCGCCACTCCCGAACCCACCGCGGATGCCGTCTGGAACCGCTTTATTCAAGTGGCCGACCGCGACAAGTCCGGAGTCTCAAACCCGGGGACGGTGTACGTTGAAGACAAATTCGACGGGATTCGTGCACAACTGCATCGCAGCACAGACAGGGTCGAGATTTTCTCGCGGGATTTGCGGCGAATTACCGAACAATTTCCGGAGTTGGTCGACCAAGCCAGGAGGTTTAACCAGGAGCTAATTGCTGACGGCGAAATCATCGCTTTTGACGAAGGGCGGCGGCTGACCTTCTTCGATCTGCAAAAGCGGCTGGGGCGCAAGAACGATACTGCTGATCTGTTTGCCGGAGCGGCAGCGAATGTCCCGGTTGCCTTTGTGATTTTCGATCTTCTCTGGATGAACGGACACTCCCTCTTGAAAACTCCGCTTCGCGAGCGCCGGGAACAACTCGGCACGCTCATATTGCCGCCCCAATTTCAGAGGGCGAACATAACGCCAGCGCGTTCTGCGACGGAGATTGAGCAAATTTTCCAGGATGCGCGCCAGCGTTTGAATGAAGGTTTAATGATCAAAGACCCCGAAAGCCTTTACCTGCCCGGCACCCGCGGAATGTTTTGGTTCAAACTAAAACGCGAGTTAGCGACGCTGGATGTGGTTGTTGTCGCAGCGGAGCTCGGCCATGGGAAACGGAACAATGTGCTAAGCGATTATACGTTTGCGGTGCGGGACGAAACCACCGGCGAACTCTTGCCAGTTGGAAAAGCCTACAGCGGATTGACCGATGTAGAGATTACCGAGTTAACGGAGCATTTTAAACAAAACACAATAACCGACCACGGCCGCTATCGCAGAGTGAACCCGAATGTCGTGCTCGAGGTGGCTTTCAATTCAATCCAGCCTAGTACTCGCCACGCCAGTGGACTCGCACTGCGTTTCCCGAGAATTAAGGCGATTCGACGCGACAAAAATGTCGATTCCATCGACACCCTCCAGTACGCGCGTGAGCTTGCCAGGCAGTCGACAAATTTACCGAGCTCTTTCGGTAAAAGCGCCTAAATAGCGTCTCAACTACTCTTGAGTAGGCGAGGGACTCGGCGAAGCAGTTTGTTCTGTGGAAGGAGCCGTTGCCTGGTTAAGTGGTACCGCCCGAGCCCTCATTCTTTGCACCTCTTCCATCTTGCGCTGCCTTTCAGCGAGGCGCTCTTGAATTCGTTGTTCTCGTTCAGTTCTTAGCTGGGAGGGATCTGCCATGAGGCCCTTTAGCTCAGGAGGAACTGTCCGCTGCGGCCCGGCGGGAGCTATTCGAGGAACTGGAGCAATTCTGGGTGTCACGACCAGTTTCTCTCGTTGCGCCAATGCTTTCTCTCTTTCGTCCAACGCTTTCTCCCGGGCGTCCAACTCTGTTTTCTGTTGAGCGAGTTGTTCTTCGGCAGTTGAATCTTGTTTTTGGCACGAGCAAACCAGCGCGAAAGGAATCAGAAAGGACAGACAAAGCGTTTTTTTCATATCACCGGTGGGTCAGGTCTTATTTGGTGGGAGGACGAAGAAATCGGAGAGAGTTTCGATATCAAACGAAGTTAACGCTCCTGGGGCGTCGGCGAAGCTTTCGATTTAACTGCGACCACGTCGGCGGCATCACGCCGAAAACGCTGGACATGGGCAAAAACTGCCAGCATGGCCATACAAATCAGACTCACTGCCATCAATAGAACCGCGGTTTTTGGAGCTCGGGGCGTTGGCGATTTTTCGGTGCGTTCGTCTGCCAGATTCACCACCCAGTATCCAAGTGAACATCGCAAGCGCAAGCGGGCCAGTGCGCATCACTCCAGGCGCAGCGCGGAGACGGCCTTCATGACGCGATCGCTCAGCTCGCCGTACAGATTCTTTCCTGACGGCTCAAGATCGGCTGCGCCAAACAAGATCGGTTCCCCAATCACGATCGTAATTGGCACAAGGCGAAGCCGGCCGCCGCCGCGCGGAAGCGCTTCGCGAGCGCCGAAGATCCGCATCGGCACGACCGGCGCAAGCGTTTTGGCGATTATCAACCCCAATCCCGGTTCCGCCGCTTGAAGGTTGCCGTCGATGGTGCGCGAGCCTTCCGGGAACACAAGGACACCATTACCGGCCTGTAACACACGGATCACGGCTTTGATGGCGCTGCGATCAACGCCTTCCTGATTCACCGGGATCACATTCAGCTTTGGCAAAACCCGTCCCAACAGCGGAATGTCCAGGAGCGTCCGGCGGGCGAGAAAATAAATCGATCTATCACACGTGCTCCCGGCCAGCGGCGGATCGAGATAGCTCTGGTGATTCATCGCCAGAATCACCGGCCCGGTTTGAATCATGCGCTCCCGATGAATGACGCGAAACCGAAATAACAATCGTCCAGCCAGCCGGCTTAAATTATAGCCAAACCAATAATAGAAATTCATTCGCCGAGCGCGCGATTTGTGATCTGAACATCGCTAATCGGCAAACCCAGTTGCTCAAGCCGCATTATTATCTCCGTCACCACTTGTTCGACCGTCACATGCGAAGTGTCGATCGCGTGCGCGTCTTTCGCTTTCACGAGTGGTGAAACGGACCGTGAGACATCGTCGCGATCCCGAATGGTGATTTCGTCGCGCTCCCCTTGTGCGGCACGACGTTGCAGGCGCACTTCAGGAGATGCATCGATATAGAATTTGTACGGGGTGTCGGGGAAAACGACCGATCCAATGTCGCGGCCTTCAATTACCACGTCATGCCCTTCAGAGCAGTCATGAAGTCTCTCTGAAACCATTTCGCGAACTCGCGGCGATTTGCTGACACGAGAGACGCTCTCGTTCACTCGATCATCGCGCAAATGCTCGGCGGGATCGACGTCGTCCACAACGACGCGCGCTTCGCCGTCTTCAACAACACATGCAAGCGCTGCGGAATCCAGCGCCTGAGCGATGCGCTCGCTCTCCTCCGGCCGAATTCCGTTTTGAAGGAGATGCCAGGTGATCGCTCGATAAATCGCACCCGAGTTGACGTAAATAAACCCGAGCCGTCGTGCGAGCTGCCGCGCAACGCTGCTTTTCCCCGAGGCCGCGGGACCATCAATGGCGATCACACGGTGTTGGGAAGCGTATGATCCCATGGGTAGTTCGTGCCTAACGAAACCTAATTAGCTCTCCTGCGCGGGCACAGCAGAGAATGAACCGATAACCGGCGTGCTGACCTGCATCCGCTTCGAGTTGGTAAATTCTTCAAGAACCGCTTCGAATCCCGGATACGATTCACGAATACATTCGGCATCCTGAATAATCGTCTCGCCTTCAGCAAACAGGCCCGCTACGGCAAAGGCCATGGCAATGCGATGATCGCCAAAGCTCGGCAAACGTGCTCCGTGCAACGGCGCTGGTCCATAAATTTCAAGCCCATCGCTTAGCTCGGCGACTTGGGCGCCCATGGTGCGCAGATTGTGTGCGATCGCCGCAATGCGGTCGGTTTCTTTAACGCGCAGTTCCTCAGCGTGCCGAATGGTCGTTTTGCCGCTCGCCAGAACGCCTGCGATGGACAAAATCGGTAACTCGTCAATGAGCTGTGGCACTTCTTTCCCCTGAATAACGGTGGCTTTTAGCGGCACACCGGTGACTTCCACCACCCCGCGCGGCTCAACATGCTCGATATCCTCGACTGCTTCTCGAACGTGCGCACCCATTCGGAGTAGGACGCCAAGCATGCCCGTTCGCGTATCATTTAATCCAACGTCGCGGATCAGGAGATGTCCACGGCTCCGCGCCGCAGCCGCAACCAGCCAAAACGCCGCCGAGGAGATATCGCCGGGAATGTCGAAATCCCGCGACTCGGGAATCTGCTCGCCGAAAACGCTAACGCCATCATCTTCCGTTGTCGTGCGCACCAGGAAATAATTGAGCATCTTCTCCATGTGGTTTCGCGTCGGCACTGGTTCTTCAACCGTGGTCTTACCTTTCGCAAAGAGACCAGCCAGAAGCAGTGCGCCTTTCACTTGTGCGCTCGCCACAGATGGGCGGTATTGAATTCCGCGAAGCGAGCCGCCGTGGATACGCAATGGCGGCGCCCCGTCAGGACCTTCGGCAACAACGCTCGCGCCCATCTCGCAAAGCGGCGCGATCACTCGGTCCATCGGGCGCTTGGACAAGCCCGGACCTCCCACCAGCCGACTCTCGAATTTTTGTCCGGCCAGCAGACCGGCCAGAAGCCGCATGGTCGTGCCCGAATTGCCGCAATTGATTTCCTGGCTTGGTGCGGTCAGGACCCGTTTTTTTCCATGAATAATTAACGTGGTCGCTTCAGGCTGTTCGATCTTGATTCCCAGCGCGCGCATTGCGTTCACCGTATGCATGCAATCTTCGCTCGGTAGAAATCCGCGCACCGTGCATACGCCGTTGGAGAGAGCTGCAACAATCACCGCGCGATGCGAAATGCTCTTATCGCCCGGCACGGTGATTTCGAGATCGATTCGAGGCGCCCGTTTTACCCGCAATTCCATAGAATGAATCTAAACGTCCTGATGTTCATGCCGGATGTTCGCATAAGACTGTGCACCGTTAATCCGGCATTCAATCCCCGCATGAGCCGAAGTCCGGACCGCTCGCGTTACGGCACTAGGAAAATCTTGTCGGTGTAAGGATCTTTCACTTCAGTGCCGGGAGGGAATCCTTCCACATCAATATATTTGCCGGGCGAATACGGGCTCTCCACCAGGTGCGGTTTTCCGGGGACAGGGATTCCGTATGGATAATCTCCCTTTGCCACCTTTGTCGGCGGCGCGGCTACAGGCGGAGGTGAAGATGCGACCACCGGCGGCGGTGTAGCTACTGGCTGAGCCGGTCCATTCGGGTTAAATGGCTGCTGCGACGGTGGGTACTCTTGCGGTTGGGTCGCAGCGTAAGTAGACGCCCTGTGGTGCTGCGTTATTGGTGGTGGCGGCTCCTCAGCGCATGAGGCCAAAAAGAAAACCGCGAGGAGAGCAAGCGGGATTGAAAATTTCATAATGAAAATTGTTGCTAATCGTATCCAGACTCCGACCCGTTGCCAATGATTAAATCACGCTTTGTTCAAGCCGCTGGATTGTTGACAAAGAGGAGCACAAATACAATACGCCGGCGTGCGTAATCCGAATCCGAAGTACAAATGCACGACAATTCACAGGCAGAGATTTTGGTCGTCGACGACGACGCGATGAGTCGCAGGGTGTTAGCCCAACTGCTCAGCGCTGCTGGTTACAATTGCCGCGTCTCAAACGATGGCTCCGAAGCACTGGAGACAATTCACGCGCGTCCGCCTTCGCTTTTGCTGCTGGATTTCGACATGCCGGGTCTAAACGGCGCCGAGGTGCTTAGGCACCTTCGCTCGGATGAGGATCCGACGGTCGCCCAAATCCCGGCTATCATGCTGACGGCACATGGCAGCGACCAAAGCGAGGTCTCCTGTCTGCAGGCAGGTGCCGACGATTTTGTGACGAAGCCTGTCAATGCGTCGGTGTTGCGGGCGCGAATCGAGACGCAACTTCGGCTTCGCTCAATGCGGCGACAACTGGAGCGACAAAACGATGAACTGGAGAAATGGCGCTGCGATCTGGAGCGTGATCTGGCAGCCGCGCGCCTGACGCAGCAATCATTAATACCACAGAAACCACTACTGCTGCCGGGTTGGCAGATCGCAACGTGCTACCGTCCTGTCATTCAGGTCGGCGGCGATATCTATGGCTGGCTCCGAATGAAGGACGGCCGGGTTTTGTTCTGGATCGCAGATGGCACAGGGCACGGTGCGGCGGCTGCGTTGCTTACAACCCTGGCAAAACTTCTTTTTCACCACGGCAGCATGGATCACGATTCGCCGGCCAGCTTGATGGAAGCTGTGGATAATGATTTTCGCAGCATCTTCGGCTCGCGCTCATTCATGACCGCGATGTGTGTTGCCCTCGATCCCGCAACCGGACAAGCTCAGGTTGTCGGCGCAGGGCACCCGCCGCTTTTGGTTGTTCGTCACGGGGACGCAACAGAATCCATCGCTTCGGCGGCGCCTCCGTTGGGCATGATCAAACGAGCGGCATTCACTGAAACACCGATCGCTCTTGAGCCCGGCGACTCTTTCCTCCTCTACACTGATGGCTTGTTACGCTGGGCGAAAGAGGAGCGCCATCGGGTAACTCCCGCGCAGCTCGAAAAAGTTCTGGATCATTCCGCACCCAGCGCGGAGGCGTTGCTCAAACGGGTCGTAGCGCAAACCGCTCCCGAGAATTCTGCCAAGACTGCTCCCGATGATGTGGCGGCAATCGCCGTACGCCGGGAAGACCGACAATAAAAATTTTTTATTTAACTCAAATTTAGTCTTGCTCTCCCGCAGGCGAAACGTTAGTCAGCGTCCATGCCGAAAACCAAAAAAACTTCCAAGCGCAAACCGAATCCCGCCTTCATGAGACCGGTCCAGCCGGACGATAAGCTTGCTGCCGTCG
The DNA here is from genome assembly GCA_963803285.1 of uncultured Verrucomicrobiae bacterium. Classification (GTDB taxonomy): domain Bacteria; phylum Verrucomicrobiota; class Verrucomicrobiia; order Chthoniobacterales; family UBA10450; genus Udaeobacter. The sequence continues at coordinate 92,766 of CAWDMG010000012.1, forward strand.
TCGGTTCGCAGCCGCTATCACGGCCAGAGCTTACAAAAAAGCTTTGGGCGTACATCAAGAGGCGCGGTCTGCAGGACAAAAAGAAAAGGATCATGATCAACGCCGACGACGCGCTCAGGCCCGTATTTAACGGCAAGAGCCAGGTCAGCATGTTCGAGATGACCAAACTCGTCTCGAAGCATCTGAAGTAGATCAGGATTTCCTCCGATAGCCCGGCGTTGCCGCGTCGGGCTATTTGCAGGCTTGGAAAAAATAATGGCTGCACCGGGCGGTGCGTTGCACCGCTCTTGCGCCGGGCTGTAACTGCATCCAAGGTGGTGGAGTGAAAACCCCTCGATTGTTTCTCGTCGCAGCCGCAGTCTCGCTTGTTTTCGCTGCCTTCGCCCGAGCGGAATCCGATTGGCTGCATGATTACAACAAGGCGCAGGAAGAGGCGAAGACGAACCACAAACTTCTTTTCCTCAATTTTACGGGATCTGACTGGTGCGGATGGTGCATCAAACTCGACAAGGACATTTTCTCGCAGCCGCAGTTCAAGAATTACGCGCACGATAATCTCGTTCTGGTGGAGCTTGATTTTCCTCGAAGAAAATCCCTGCCCACAGAGGAGAAAAAGCAAAATATGCACCTGGCCCAGCAGTACCGAAGTTCTAGGATTTCCCACCATCGTCGTGCTGAACAGCAGCGGCCAAAAGGTGTGGCAATTCGACGGTTATTTCCCCGGTGGCCCGGAGGCGTTCGTCGCGCAACTGCAAAAGTTGCCGAAGGGTTAGCCGCGCCCGATCCAATCTCTCTATCGGATCGATTCCGCGCTAGGGCATTCGCGCGCCTGTTGCCAAAACATCAGGAGGATTCTTTTGCTGATTTCTTCTCAGCTGTCTTCGTCTCGCCGGAAGAAGGAGTTTTTGCTGGCTCGGTTTTTGAGGATTTGTCGCTGCCTTCGGATGCTTTCGGCGCAGATTCCTTTTTGGCAGCTGCTTTGTATGATTCGCTGCGATAATCGGTGCTGTAGAATCCCGAGCCCTTGAAAATGAGACCCGCGCCCGTGCCAAGTAAACGTTTCACCTTCCCGTGTCCCCACTTTGGCAACCGGCAAAGCTCCTTCGGACATTCGCGAAACGGTTCATCGCGCATTGACTGGAACGCTTCGAAAGTCTGCCCGCACTTCTGACACGAATATTCGTAGGTTGGCATGAGCAATCTAGCTGGGCTCCAGGCTTTCAGGAACGACGCTGGGAAGTCTGCATTAAACAAATTACAATTCAACCCGGCTGATGCCTAATTGACCAAAGCCGGCCCAAACGCATGCTTGTGAGGTTCAGCGACATGAATGTCAGTGCCAACAGAAGTATCAAGAAACCAAAAGGAAAATGACCACCGAAAAAATACTGACGGAACACCCACTGGGTAAAAGCGGTAAGAATATCGAAAGAAAAAAATACGACACGCTTAAGAAGGCTATCCTGTCAGCTCTGCGAAAAAATGACCTCACGCACACCGAATTGTTCAGCCGCCTTAATAAAAGTTTAAAAGGCAAGTTCTCAGGAAATATCAGTTGGTACGGCGAAACAGTTAAGCTTGATTTGGAAGCCAAAAAAATGATCGAAAGAACCGCTTCAAAGCCTCAAAAATATCGGCTGAAATGAAAAAGACGCGCTACTTGGACCATATTGACCTGCGTGTAGGCGACCTGAAGCGCGCACACAAGTTTTATGGAAAGCTGCTGCCAGCACTCGGTTTTTCCTGCGATCGCTCGAGCGGACGTTGGGGAATCTTCTATGCGGCTGGCGAAGACAAGCCGGATGCGTTTTTCGGCTTCACGCAAGACCGACGTCATCAGCCCAATGGCACGCGACTCGCTTTTTGGGCTGAGACCCGTGAAGAAGTAGATCGGCTGGCCCGGCTCGTGCGTAAGATCGGCGGAAAAAGCCTGGAGGGGCCGGAGGTCTGTCGCGCTTACAGCCGCGGCTATTATGCCTGCTTTTTTGAAGATCCGGACGGAAACAAACTAGAGATTTGTTGCAGGGAAAGTCCGACTATTCCGGGTTAGCGGCCTGCATTCGCTTGCCCTGTCCTGCTACTTGCGGAATGATCGCAGAGTACTTGTCGAGCCATCGGGTTTTTGCGAGAATTACCGCCGCACGATGAAAGCAAATCAACCAACCGTCTACGGCGTCACTAAAATCGCACAACTCTTTCCCAGCATCAGGAAGATCAAGAACAAATCGCTGCGCGAAAAGGTCGCTGCAGTCTGGAGCGAGGCCATCACCACAGGGTGCGGCGGCAAGGGGTGGACATTCGCCGAACTTCGAGCGGTCAAGTTCACCCTGCTCGCCGGCGACATTAAAATGACTTTCGTCGAGCATCTTAATTCCTGCGCTCGGCAATGCACCGCCATCGCCGATGTGCTCAAAAAATCTTTCCGCTGCAGCATTCCCATTCAGCGCGACTACCTCATCGCAGGTGCGCTTCTGGCGGATGTGGGAAAACCGCTGGAGTTTGATAAAGACGCCTCAGGTAACGTGATCCAAGGCAAGTTTGGGCAGCAGGTGCGGCATCCCTTCAGCGGCGTCGCGCTGGCCTATAAGCACGGCATACCCGGGGAAGTCTTGCACATCATCGCCACGCACAGTCACGAAGGCGACAAAATGGAGCGCTCGATCGAATCAATTATTTTTCATCACGCCGACTTCGTAGATTTCGACATCGCCAAGCTTCTCGGAAAACGCGCGGCCAAAAAGTAACGACCTCTCAGCGAAGTCGACTGTGAAGGCCGCGGCAACAATAGCGAAACGTTAGGGCAAGTCGCCGGCCCAATGAGCTGGATGAAGAAGCTCAAGGATTGCTTCGGTCATTCGGTTCGAATGACGGACGAGCGGCTAGCACACATTCTGGATCATCCGGAAATGAAGGAGATGGAAGTGGAACTTAAGGGAGCAACCACAAATAGTGCGGCGCTCGCGCTCTGATGCAGCATTACGGCTGTTCTACGAGTTTTATCCGCAGACGATTGGGCGTGGCAAATGGCTCTGCGTTGTGGTTAAGTACATGACGGACGATGCGTTTGTCGTCACAGCATATATGACCGACAAACTGAAAGCAGGAGAAGACCTATGGCCGAAAAAGTAAAAGTCTGGTTCGACGGGGAGGCGGATTATCTTGAAGTGCGGTTTTCCGACGCCCCAGGCTATCAAAAAGAAACACGCCATGACGCGGTGATGGAGCGAGTGGACGCGAAGGGAAATATCATCGGTTTCAGCATTCTCGGCGTGAGCCGCTTCAAAAAAGATAAACCGCTCGAGGCTGATCTCATCCCTGCGTGAGGGTATGGGCTTGACGCTGGTTGAAAAGATTGCGGCGTGTCACGCGGATGGACTTCCTCCGGGAGCAGTGGTGCGTTCGGGCGATTTCATCTCGATTCGGCCGCGCCACGTGATGACGCACGACAACACCGGCGCGGTGATTCCCAAATTCAAACAGATCGGGGCGACAAGGATTGCCGATCCGGCGCAGCCAGTCTTCGCCATCGATCACGACATTCAAAATACGTCGCCAGAAAATCTGGCGAAATACGCGAAGATCGAAGCTTTCGCCGCGGAACATGGGATCGATTTCTATCCACCCGGTACAGGTATTTCGCATCAGGTGATGGTGGAACAGGGCTACGTTGTCCCCGGCTCTATGGTTGTGGCCAGCGATTCGCACTCAAACTTGTACGGCGCGATAGCCGCTCTGGGCACGCCAGTTGTGCGCACGGACGCCGCGAGCATTTGGGCAACTGGCGTCACGTGGTGGCAGGTTCCGCCCATCGCGAAGGTGGTGCTTAAAGGAAAACTTTCGACCGGAGTTGTGGGAAAGGACGTGATCATCGCGTTGTGTGGACTGTTCAACAAAGACGAGGTGCTCAATCACGCGGTGGAATTCGTCGGTGATGGCGTGACGAATCTCGCGATGTCGGCGCGAATGACCATCGCCAACATGACTACTGAGTGGGGCGCGCTGGCAGGCGTATTTCCATTCGATGAAGTAACCGTGGCTTATACGCGCTCGCGCGTGCCTGAATTTACAAATCCGAAACGTCCCGGGAAACGCGGCCCAAACAGTCGCTCCGGCTACGCGAACGCTGATATTGACGAATGGTGGAATAACCGCACCGAGCTCAGCGCGGATGCTGATGCCGAGTATGCGATCGAGCTTGAGCTGGATCTGGCGACGGTGGTTCCGCATGTGTCCGGGCCTAACGAAGTAAAAACGATGGTTTCGCTGCCGGAAATGGAACGGAAACGTGTGCCGATTCAAAAGGCGTATTTGCTTTCGTGCGTGAACGCGCGTTTCGAAGATCTACGCGACGCCGCGGAAGTCATTCGGACGCGAGGCGGACACGTCGCCGATGGCGTGGAATTTTATCTCGCGCCTGCAAGCGCTGAAGTACAAGCGCGATCGCAATCAAATGGCGATTGGCAAACTCTCGTGGAGGCCGGAGCAATTCCGCTGCCGCCGGGCTGCGGCGCATGCATTGGACTTGGTCGCGGCCTCGTTGAAAAGGGCGAGACGGCAATCAGCGCGACCAATCGCAATTTCAAAGGCCGCATGGGCGATCGCGATTCGTTGGTCTATTTGGCTTCGCCTGCTGTCGTGGCCGCCAGCGCGTTGGCTGGATTCATTTGCGCGCCGACTCACTTTACCGAAAAGGCAGCCGGCACCACCACTCGACGACCCGAACGAAAGCCGAATCCAGCAGCATCGGTGCAAATCATGGAAGGTTTTCCGGCGAGCGTGCGCGGCAGGGTTCTCTTTATCGACAAAGACAACTTGAACACTGACGGCATTTACGGCAGCAAACACACCTACCGCGACGATATGACGGCAGAGTCGATGGCGGCAGTGACGTTTGAAAATTACGATCCCAACTTCAACACGCTTTATCAAAAGGGCGACGTTGTCGTGGGCGGACTCAATTTTGGAAGCGGCTCGAGCCGCGAACAAGCCGCGACCGCACTGAAGTTCAAAGGAATCCCGTGCGTCATCGCCGGTAGTTTTTCCGAAACCTACAAGCGCAACGCATTCAATAACGGGTTCGTCGTGTTCGAATGCCCAGAGCTGGTCACGCACTTACGCGATACGTTGACTGATCGTGCGCCGACGACGGTTGGACCGGAAATCACGATCGACTACGCCAAATCAATCCTCAGGGTTGACGGAAAATCATTCCCTTTCCCGCCGCTCAGCCCCGCTGCGCAGGAATTGATCGTCACCGGCGGCGCCGAAAAGTTGGTGGCCTCGCGTCTGCGCGCGAAAGCGTAATCCGGGCAGCGCACGCGCCTCGCGTGCTGGTCTCGGCGCCCTCGCCGAGACGAACTTTTTGTTTGCAGCGTTTCCGTCGCGGGTTGTGAGATCTAAGCGTCGTGGTTCGCTTCCCATCGGAAGGGTGCATTCGGCGAGCCACCGAAGGCAGCACGCGAGCCGCGTGCGCTCCCCAGAGCCAATTCGCTGTTCTCCCACGCAATCCGCGATTGCTTTCCGCATGGTTGCCGTCGTGTGGCGCACCGCTAGAGTCCTCTTCCTATGGCTAAATACAGAATTGCGTGGATGCCGGGCGACGGCGTGGGCAACGATGTGATGGAAGCGACGCGGATCGTTCTCGATCGCATGAAATTCGATGCCGAGTACGTCCCGTGCGACATCGGGTGGGAATTTTGGTGCAAGGAAGGTAACGCCCTTCCGAATCGGACGGTGAAGGCGCTTAAGGACACGACATGCGCGCTATTCGGCGCCATCACCAGCAAGCCGCAGGACAAAGCGAAAGAAGAATTGAGTCCGGAACTTCAGGGGAAAGGTTTGAGCTATTTCTCGCCGATCGTCGGTCTGCGGCAGTTGTTCAATCTTCATACGAACATGCGGCCCTGCAAAAGCTACGCGGGCAATCCCCTGAATTATCGCGGTAACAAGATCACAAACCCGGGCGGCGAGGACGTGCCCATCGACCAGGTCGTGTTTCGTGAGAATACCGAGGGCATGTACGGCGGGGTTGAGTTTTTTCCGTTGCCGGAGCCGGTTTACACAGCGCTCTGCGCGAATCCGAAAATGAAGAAGTGGAAGGACAAAGCTGGTCTTGAAAATATCGCTCTCTCTACCCGGATCATGAGCGTGCAGGGATGCACCAACATCTGCAAAGAAGCATTCGAGTTTGCAAAGAAAACCGGTCGCAAACGCGTGACACTGATTGAGAAACCCAATGTGCTTCGCGAGACTGGCGGATTGATGACACGTTGCTTCCGGGATGTGGCGAAGAATTATCCGGACATCTGGGCAGACGAAGTGAACATCGACGCCATTTGCATGTGGATGTTCAAGAATCCGCAGGACTACTCAGTGCTCGTAGCGGAAAACATGTTCGGCGATATCGTCAGCGACCTTTGCGCTGGTCTGGTTGGCGGCCTCGGCTTCGCACCGAGCGCGAACCTCGGTGACAAATACGCCGTGTTCGAACCGACCCACGGTTCCGCGCCGAAATACTCAGGCCAGTACAAGGTCAATCCAATCGCGATGCTCTTAACAGCGAAGCTTATGTTCGACTGGCTGAAAGAAACTGAAATGGCTACGCGCCTCGAATCGGCTATCGCACGCGTGATCGTTGAAGGCAAGGTGCGCACATATGATATGGGAGGGAAGGATTCCACGCTCGACGTGGCCAAAGCCATCGCCGATTACGCCAGCGCATAATCCGGAAGAAGCCCAACGTTGCGGCCGCTAATCCCTCTCGCGTTTCTGGAGAGCATTCTTGTAATATCGCAGCGTGAAGTTCACTCAGTATTTCCTCGCCATGCGGCGTCGGGCCGACCGGGCTGAGATTCGGGATGAATGGATTCAACAGGCCGTTGATCATCCGATCAAAGAGAGTCTTCAAGCAGATGGCCGAATTCGCCTTTGGACGCGCGTGGCTGAAATGGACGGACGATATTTGCGAGTATAATGCTTCCAGATCGGGAGACGGTTCACAACGCCTTCTTTGATCGTTCCTTTAAGCCATGAAAATCCAGTATTTCAAGAACACAGATACGCTCTACATCGAGTTTAAAGCTTCAAAAGTGTCAGAGACCCGCGATCTGGATGAAAACACACTCCTTGATTTGGATGATAAATGGAATATCCGCGGCATAACTGTCGAGCACGCCAGCGATCGCGCCGATATCCCACGCTTCTCATACGAGCAGGTCGCAATCTAAGGAAACGACCGCCAAGCTGATGTTCGACTGGCTCAAGGAAACTGAAATGGCCACGCGTCTTGAGAGTGCGATCGCACGCGTCATCGCGGAAGGCAAGGTGCGCACCTATGATATGGGAGGTAAGGATTCCACCCTCGACACAGCGAAGGCCATCGCGCACTACGCGACTTCCTAACGTCAATTGGCGATAATCGTCATTTCGCGGGGGAAGGCGCCGGCGGAAGAGCGGTCCGGGAGTACATGCCCACCGGATGCCCGGCTGGGTCGAGTACTAAGGCGACGGCGCCGGTACCGTCAGGGAGATTGAAGGGGAATCCCTCGGGAATAGTTCCGCCCAATTCTTGCGCTTTCTTGCAACTCGCCGGCAGATCACTCACCTGAACGTACACTACCCCATTGAAAGGAGTGATCTTGCCTTCGGCACCTCGTAGCGTCCCGATGCCGGTTCCGCCCGCCACGATCTCTACCGCCTGATCACTTCCCTGCACTGGATTGAATGTCCAACCGAAGAGTTTGCCGTAGAAATCCTTCGATTTGGCCAGGTCGGACGTAGTGATGTCGAACCATGCTACACGTCCGGGTCCGACATCAGCGGGCAGCGGTTTGGCCGAGGCCGTGCACGGGACGCCTGCTAATAGCAGAATCCAAACGATATCTTTGACTGCGAGGCTAAATAAGAATGCTTTGAGCTTCATTTTGTAGGCTTGTTAGTTGAGCATTTAGCACCTTTCCTAAACAGTCTCGTCCAACGTCGCTTTACAAATCTTGCGAAAAAAAATATCCGACAAGTCGCTCGACTACGTGGACCGGGTCAACCGGGCCATCGACTTCATCCTTCAGAACCTCGATCAGCCGCTCAAGCTGGAGGTGGTGGCCCGGGCCGCGTGTTTTTCGCCGTTTCACTTTCATCGCATCTTCCGATCGCTGGTTGGCGAATCTCTCAACGAATTCGTGAAACGCCTGCGGCTGGAGCGCGCCCTCAGCCTGATGTCGCAAAAAAACTGGGCCACTCGGCAGCAGCCCTCGCTCACCGACATCGCCCTTTCGTGCGGGTTCGACTCGTCTTCCGATTTCTCCCGATGTTTCAAGCAACGCTTCGAAGTGGCGCCGAGCAGATTTGACGTCGAGTTCTTCCGCAGGAAACGGCGCAAGGACTGGCAAATTGCGACCACCGATCCTAGACATCGACATCTCCTCGACCGGTTGAAACCGGGCAAAAACCCAGATGGCTTCGAGGTTCGACTCCGGCGCCTGCCTCCGCGAAGCGTCGCTTACATCCGGGTCCATGATTCTTTTCGCGAAGGCGCGGTGATAGATGCGATCGCGCAGTTGATGCAATGGGCGGAGCGTCATGGTTTGGCCGACGGACAATGGCTCGGCTACATGTGGGACAACCCCGAAATTACCGCCCACCAAAACTGCCGCTACGACGTTGGCTTGGTAGTCCCCGAGAAAATTCCACGAGGCGAAGTCAGCCGGATTGAATTTCCCACGATGCAGGTGGCCGAGATCGAACTTCGCGGCGGGATCGATCTCGAAGTGCGCGCTCTGGACTGGCTCTTCGGGACCTGGCTTCCATCCAGCGGCTTCGTGCCGACCGAACATCCCTCTTTTGAAGCATGGATCGGTCGCCCCTTCGCCCATGGAACCGAATACTTCGAACTCCTCGCCCAGCTTCCCGTTATCCGCAGCTGATCTCCCAGGGCCGAAGATTCAATGCTCGACGCAGCCAAAGCCGTCGCCGGTTACGCGAGTTCGTACTTAATAAGGGATGCGGGATCGATCGATGGGCCAAGCACACGCCTTCTCTTTGCTTTTCGGAATCCATTCTCCAGTTTGAACCTGATAACATCGTAAAGGGTTTCCTGGGATTTTGAATCGCTCAAGCAAGGCTTGGGAAATAGAATGTTGATTCTCGTCAGGCTGGTTCATTGACCTGATTACTTCCAATTTTCGCGGAGTTCAGTGACAAATCGTTGAATCGTTAAAGCGCAAAATCGGGCGCGTCAGTTTGGTGTTCTCTTTCGTCACGCGTCACTAGTCACTCGTCACTTTTATTACGGTTCTGACGTGATCAATGGAATTCTGAAGTGCGTCTAGTGCCGCATTGATTTGGATGGCGTCGAGGTCGACGACACGCAATGTCTTTGGGGGAAATCGAAGTTTTCCGTTGCGCGCGAATTCGATGAGCGTTGGAAGTTCAGTCGCTAGATGATCGGAGACGCCGATGATCTCCGCTTCTTTGTTGATCAACTCTCTGTACGGATGAATCGACATCGATTCTGCGGTTAGTCCGACAAGAGCGGCGCGGCCGAGAGGGTCCAGGCAGAGCACGGCCTGGCGCATCGTTTTTGCAGACCCGATCAATTCGAGTGCGACATTGACTCCTCTTCCATCGGTTGCCTCTTTGATTTGCTGGATCGGATCTGCGGACCTGGCGTCGATCGCAATACCTCCCATGCGAGCGGCTGACGCGAGCTTCGCAGGATTGATTTCGACGACGTAGGCATCTCCGCAATCGAAAGCGCGTGCCAACTGAAATGCCGAAAATCCGAGTCCGCCGAAGCCAAAAATCGCAATCGACTCGCCGGCTTTGAAGCGCGCCTTGTTCAGAGCATGTAGCGCAGTTGCCGACGAGCACATCATGATTGCGCCGACTTCGAATGGAATCTCGTTGGGAAGCGAAAACGCATTCGCGCTGGGAACCTTGATGAATTCCGCGTAACCGCCGTCCCGATGTTTGCCAATCATCTGTCCGCTGCGACAGAATTGTTCCAAGCCGCGCACACAAAACTCGCAGCTCCCGCAGTGAACCAAATAATGTACGCAAACGCGGTCTCCAGCCGAGAGGTGCGTCACATCGCCGCCGGCTTGCTCCACGCGACCTGCGACTTCGTGCCCGAGCGTGAGCGGTAGATCGTCAATCCTCGAAATGCCCTCTCGATAATGCGCATCCGAGTGACAGATGCCGGCAGCCGCAACGCGAATCAAAACTTCGGTTGGTCCAATCTCCGGCACCGGAACATCCGCATTCTCCAGCGGTTTTCCGACCTGCCCGAGTCGCACCGCTCTCATTTCCCGTTTGGCATTGACATCCAGCGCCATTTCCGGCGCAATCCGCAGATGATGAAAACTCGAATTGCAGTGATGGCTATAGTCATGTCGTTTGCGATGACGGTAGCCTGTTTTGCGGCGAATGCGCAGATGGGCACATGGAAACTCAATGAAGCGAAGTCAAAGATCGCGCCGGGAATGGGAAAGAACACGACGGTCGTTTACGCGGAACAAGGCGATAAAATCAAGATAACGGTGGAGGGTGTGGACAAGGATGGGAAACCGACCCACGGCGTCTGGATCGGCAAATGGGACGGAAAAGCCTACCCGGCGAAGGGAAATGTGGCCTGGGACTCCGCCGCCTACAAAGTGGTAAACGATCACACCAATGAAATTACCACGATGAAGAATGGAAAGGTCGTCTGGACAGGGAAAATCACTGTCGCGGCAGACGGCAAATCACGAACGGCCACGGTCAACGGCACGGACGCGAACGGGAAACAGTTCCATTCCAAAGCCGTTTACGACAAAGCGTAACGGTTCGATTACTCCCGAGGCAACGATGATCCGCGAAAACAACATGCGCGGATTTTACGGGCAATCGCTGTAGCAGCGGCGTGTCAGCACGCAAAATAACGTGCTGTGCAATTGCTACGCGGGCGATTGTGGTTAATCGCCCCTACCTTCATCCGTGCTTAAGCTGGCGCTCGTAATCCGGGCTGTCGAAATCGCTTTTGATTGCGACGAACGCGTCGTTGTCGAGCTACTTCTTCGTCGTTACACGGGTGACAGTGAAAATCTCGCTCGGAAGAACCTGGCCTTCAGGCTTACCCGGTCCCTGCTGTGAAATGATGCGGGACTTAAAAATCTTTTCGGTAAGCTCGATGATTTCTTCTACCGACGTCGAATCCGACGACTCATCTCTAAATCGCCAGGTCTGAATCAATCGGCCGTGTTCAAGGCGCCATTTTCCCCGGCTGTTATCGCCTTCATCTGGTGGATCCATAATCCAGGTTCCGTCAGTGCGATATTGAGTGTCGTGCCGATGACCATGCCAAGTTCCAACCAAAAGCCGCGACAAAGTTGCATCGTCCGGAAGCGCGAGGGCGATGACCGGCGCGAGGAAAGCGGCAACCAAGCAGGTTCTAGGCATCAGACCTAATCTCTTAAACAGCCTGTCATGTTGAGCGAAGCGAAACATCTCTGATTTGTCCGCGGCGATCGGTCCAGAAATAATCAGAGATTCTTCGCTGCGCTCAGAATGACAGTCGAAAATGGCTTCTAATGCTTCTGAGTGATGTAGGCGTAAATTTTCTCGTTATACCTGCGGGCATATTCTTCCTGTCGTTCTCGAAGCGGTATGTCGTTGGTGACACAGCCAATTCCAGCATCGGCTTGGGGATATTTCCTGGCTACTTCAATCGGCACACCTAGTGGCCTCGACGCGATGGTACCCGCCCAATAGAACTTGATATGCCCCGAGCGAATGTCTTGCTCGGCTTCCTTCACGGCGTCAGCCGGATTCCACGTTGGATCCGCAGCAATACAAACCACGGCCACGAATGCCGAGCCCAAGACACTTAAAATCTTCATAACACGCAATAACATCAGCTATGCCCAGCGAGAGCTAGCTTTTTCGATGCGCTGTCATTCCACAGCAATGACTACTTTCCCGCGCGCGTGGCCTCCTTCGAGATATTCCAGAGCGTGCTGCACCTCGCCCAGGGACTTGTAAGTCCTGTCGATCACGGGCGTGACTTTTCCTGATTGCATGAGGTCAGCGAAGAGCGCCAGATCGTCATGGTTCAGTTGTGCCACAAAGAAACCGAATTTTTGACTCGTGAACTTCGACATTAACGGCGTTGTAAACGACCGGATCAGATGCGTCAATGTGTCCTCGTGCCAGCCCGCTCCACCGAGGCCCACAAGCACGCAGATGCCATTTGGAGTTAGAACGCGCCGCCGCTCGGAAAACGTGTGATTCTGCACGTTGTCGAGAATCACGTCGTAACGCTGGTCGCCCTTGGTGAAATCTTCTTTCGTGTAATCGATCACGTGATCGGCGCCTAACGATTTCACAAGATCGGTGTTGCGCGTGCTGCAAACGCCGGTCACTTCCGCGCCAAGGGATTTTGCAATTTGCACTGCGAAAGTACCTACACCGCCCGACGCTCCGTTGATTAGCACCTTCTGGCCTGCCTGAACGCGTCCCTTGTCGCGGAGGCCCTGTAATGCAGTGATTCCAGCTATGCCGACAGATGCTGCCTGTTCAAATGTGATGTTGGCCGGCTTCAGCGCGATCGCGCGATCGGCGCGAGGGCAAATATACTGCGCCAACGCGCCATTGCGCCCGCCAAACACTTCATCGCCAGGCTTGAATTGTGTGACGTTTTTGCCGACTGCCTCAACTGTTCCTGCATAATCGACGCCCAGCCGCGTGTCCTTTGGTTTGCGCAACCCGCCTCCCATCAACCGCATGAGCCACATTCCTCGCACGAAATGTCCATCAAGGGGATTCAAGGATGCCGCGCGAACTTTAACCAGGACCTGATCGTCTGCCGGAATCGGCTTTTCAATCTCCTGAAGCTTAAGATTAGTTATGCCGTAGTCGCAATAGACAATGGCTTTCATTGGATTCTGGGGAGTCGCAGCCTTGCGGTCGCAGTCGTTAGTTGAGGTCCAGTAGGCGATAAAGCCCCACAGCACTAAGGCCAGAAGAATCGTGCCTAGAGTCCATTTAACGATGCGCTTCCATCGCTTAGTAGAGCGCTTTGCTTTGGGTTTATCGTTCATGGTTCTTGTTTCATTCCTTTTTCTTGTCAGTTGCCTCGGTCTCACTAACGCCGCCGCTCGTTTTTTGAGGCAGAAGTCCCAGTTGTTGCATCATTGAAAGTTGATCGAATGCAGACCACTCCTCTTTTATTTTGCCGTTCACGATCCGCCATATCGTAATCCCGGCCTGTTCTACTTTTTTTCCGGTGGCGGGCAAGCCGTTACCTGTGCCGGTATTGGTGCCACGCGCGATCCAATAGATCGTGACCAGGTCGCCTTCGGCCATGAGCTTCTCAGGCACGATCACCACATCCGGAAACGCTTCGTGCCAGCCTTTCAAGGCGGCTTGGTCTTCTGTCAGGCTGATATCCCGGTGGATACCATGATTGACGAAGTCCCTGGCATAAAGTTGCTCTGCGAGTTCGAATCGTCCCCCGCTGAGGAGTTCTTCGAATGCTCGTTTCGCGAGTGCCTTGTTTTGTTCTTGCAACGAGGATGCAAAAACGACGTTTGCAAGTAGGAATGAGCAATTGATAATAGCAGTAACTATTTTCATAAGAGTTAATGCGAAGGTTTGCTCATAAAGGTCTTCTAGTGAGCAACGCTCAGGGCGGTGATGTGTTGTAGCTTATCCTGGGTGACTGTAATCCCTTAAACAAAAGCCAAAGACTGACCACGAGTTCAAAGATGGCCATCGGTGTGTCGAAGATGTAATCGTTCACGATTTTGTTGAAGTTCGGGAAGATGAGGAAAATAAAAGCGCAGAGCACGCACCAGGCGGATGAGATTACGCCAAAGATCGCCAGTCCTTTCGGGATGTAGTTAGACTTGAGCCACAGCCAGGCGCAAACAGTGGCGGCCAATCCGAAGAAAGGCAGGCCCACATAGTAGGCATCGAAATTCGCGCCGAGATGCAATCGCGCAAGCGCTTGCAATCGATCCGGCTCAAAAACCTGCAAGTAATGCGCGTTACTCAACAGCCGCAGCGCGCCGAGCAGATTGAGCGGTGCAAGAAGCCACAACAGCGCGAACACGAGGCGGAAGAGGGCTCCGACCAACGCAAGGCCGGGATTGATAGGCTTAAGAATCACATAAAGCGCGGTCAGGAGAACGATAACGCCCAGGCTGTAAGTCAAAAAGCAAACACCCGCGATCCGAACTTGGCTTTGGTGCGCCACGATGTTCTGAGCTGTCGCCACGGCATTACCAGGAACAACAAGAGGATTGAGCAGCACGTAGTTGCCAAACACCACGATCGCGAAAGTGAGCAAACCGCTCCAACCGGCGACCTTTGCGGCGGTGCGTTGCGAATTGTCGATCGTGTTCATTGCCCTGTTTTCTCCCAGCTAAAGACTTACTCCATAGTGATTGCGATTTTGCCTCGAGCACTCCCTATTTCGTAGTACCGCATCGCCTCCGCGGTCTCGCTCAACTTGTAAGTCCGGTCGATGACGGGTGTCACCTTCCCCGTTTGCATGAGATCGCTCAACACCTTCAGATCCTCTTTGTCCAGTTTCGTAACATACCTGACGAACTTCTGACGGACGAACCGCGACAACAAATCCGCTTTGAAAGTCCCAACGATACGCCCCCACGTTTCCGGGTGTAGTCCTGCTCCTCCGATCCCGGCAAGGACGCAGATACCATTAGGAGTTAAGACCCGGCGACGATCGGAGAAGGAGTGGTTGCAAACGTTATCAAAAATCACGTCGTAACGCTGGTCACCTTTGGTGAAATCCTCTTTGCTGTAGTCAATGACGTGATGTGCGCCCATTGATCGGACAAGCTCCATTTTTCCCGTACTGCATACGCCCGTTACCTCCGCGCCGAGTGCCTTCGCTATCTGGACAGCGAAAGTGCCCACGCCTCCCGTTGCGCCGTTGATCAGGACCTTTTGCCCCGGCTGAATGTTACCTTGGCGAAGACCTCGCAAGGCGGTGAATCCCGCCCAAGCAACCGAGCCCGCTTGTTCAAACGTTACGTTAGCTGGCTTAATAACCAATGCTCGCTCGCGAGCACACGCATACTCCGCAAGAGAAGGACGAGCCACGCCAAAGACTTCGTCGCCCGCTTTGAACAGCGTCACGTTTTTGCCAACCGCTTCAACCTGGCCAGCCACATCGGTGCCTAGCCGTGTCTTCTCTGGCTTGCGCAGTCCGGACATCAAACGAAGCGGCCACGGCCCTCGCATCACGCCCGGATCAATAAAATTGAGGGAAGCCGCGCGAACTTTGATCAAGACCTGGTCGTCATTCGGAACAGGCTTTTCAACGTCTTCAAACTTGAGAACGTCAGGTGAACCGTACTCGCAAAAGCGAATGGCTTTCATCGGATTGACCAAAGCAGTCCTGTGATCGCAATCGTTAGTCGATCTCCAGTAAGCGATGAATCCGACCAGGAAAGCCAGGATCAATCCGACCAAAATCGCGCGCGTGATCCACTTTAGAATAAGCTTTATTTTCATCGGCCTAACGAAAGATCAGGCTGCGGCCGGCTGAAGAGCGCTTGAAGGAGCTGTTGGCACCCTGGCGCCCTTGATCAGGAGCCAAAGCATGATGGCCAATTCGCCAAACAGGACCGGTTGTGACCAGTTAAAAGCCGATCCGTAGTAGGCTGGAAAGAACAACGCCGTAATGCTGAGAGCCACATAGCCGAAACAGTTGATCATTAGCCAAACGCCGATGAACCGGGGCAGGAAACCGGAGCGAAAGACCAGCAGCCCAAAAGGAAAAAGCCACAACCCCCAAAACATTTCATCGATGAAGATCCCTTGACTGTGCAGACGGATAAACAACATCCCGAGTGCGTCACGTTGAGGTTTGTCGAAGACGGCAAGGAAATCTGCCCCGCGAAAGAGAGTGAGCGCCGCGATATTATTGAGCGAGTTGAAAAATCCGACCGCGGAGGAAACCAAAACGAACGCGACCATTAGCCAGGCCCAGGTTTTATTTATGCTGCTGAGCAACCGATATAGAGCGAACGCGAGACAGATGAAAATCACCTGCCCGACAAGATCAGCCAGAATCGCAAGACGAAACATCGTCTCGTGAGCGAGGATGTTGCTGGCGGTTGCGGTGGCGTCACCGCGCACGATGAGTTTTCCAGGAACATAAATAAGGCTGAAAGGCCCGGTGACTACCATCGATGCATATATGGCACCGGCGATACGCGCCGCTTTTTTCAGTGGGTGCATGGGACTTCTCTTCTTTGTTGGTTGTTATGCGCGTGCAGAGTCGATCAAAGTGGTCCACGATAGCGGCGCAGCCGGATTGCTACAGCGAGAGACACCGCGGCAAATATCAGTCCGAACCAAAGACCAGGCGAGCTCAGGTATATGCCAGGGGTGAGTTGTGGGCTGTTTACGGAATGCACGTTAAAAGCGAATGCGGTCGGCGCGAATCCCATCAAGCGGTCCTTCAACATCGAGGCGAAATGCGACGTACCGAATGTGATCCTCTCGAAAAACGCGATCGCGAAAAACGGCAAGATTGCCCAAAGAAAAGTTGCTCGCCGTGCCCAGCCTGAAATCAACAGAGCCCAGCCATAGATCGGGGCGTGCCAAAGAACAATCGCGGCTAATCCGTAAAGAAGAATGAACGAATTGCGAAACAGCGGAACATATGTCCAGGTCGATGCAGGGCTCATGCCATGACTTATAAGAAGCACGCTGGTCCAAAGCATCATGACCAACTGGGTAGCCACGACGATCGCGAACGTTACCAAAGGTAAAACGACCAGAGGGATTGTGGCCTTCGAGAGCAATGTGGTGCGATCGGATACCGGCAGCGATTTCCAGAACAGGATGCTGCGATCGCGACGTTCACCATATAGCGCGTCGAGACAATAGAACACGCCAACAATGAAGGCAGTCAGTATCAACATGATTGCCGCCATGTCATACGGCGCTTCGATTGCAGCTCGCGCTTTTGCAGCATCGAGCAACAAAACGTCCCGGCGGCGTTCGGGGAGCCCAATCGTGCTGACGAGGAAACCGAACAACACAACAATGGCAACGAGTATCGGCGCGACGTAGATCGACCGGTTCTCCCAAAGTTCACGCCACACCGACCAGTAGAACGGCCGCGTCGGCGTCCTGTAGCCGGGGGCGCTGACCCCGGCAGATTCAGGCACGTTATTGGATTGTACTTTCATCTGGTTAGATTCACTTGTGCGGCGGCAATAATCTGGGGAGCGCACGCGCCCTCGCGTGCTGGCGATGACGCCCTCGTCATCGCGAACTTTTTCTCTTCTTCTTTGGGAGCCATCGCACTTCTCTGCAGGAAGATTGTTTCGACGAGGGCGCCGAAACCAGCACGCGAGCCGCGTGCGCTCCCCAGATATGCGCGATCATCGCAATGCCCCTTTCTCCTTCTCGATGCGAACGCCCGCTTTTTGTGGCGTGGTCACATCGTTCGTCATCACGGCGACGAACAGATCGGCAATGCTCGGGCGCCGCATCTCGCCCAACGTTTCGAGTTGGTCGCGGTCAACGCGATCGAATAGCAGCACACTTCTCCCGAAAACCGTCCGCTCGTGCAGTGGATTGAGTGCGCGCGCTGCAGCAAGCTGTTCGGGATTCACCATCACTTCGAAGTAACGCGAGTCGAATTCTTCCATGCTGCACTCCAGCACGATCCGGCCACGGTCGATGAACATGAGGTCCGTCAAAACGTCCTGGACCTCTTCCACCTGATGCGTTGTCACGATAATCGTGCGACTGCGATCGAAGTAATCGTTGAGTAGGGATTCGTAGAACTGTTTGCGATATAGAATGTCCAGGCCAAGTGTCGGCTCATCGAGCACGAGCAAGCGCGCGTCGATTGCCATCACGATCGCCAGATGCAGTTGCGCCACCATTCCTTTCGAGAGTTCCCTAACCTTGCTGGTGCGTTTGATCGTTGTTCTTGCCAGAAAATTTTCCGCCTTGGCGCGATCGAATCGCGGGTGCACGCCGTCGACGTAATCAAGCAATTGTGAAACGCGAATCCAGCGTGGCAACACCGCCACATCGGCAATGAACGAGACGTCGCGCATAAGCTCGTCGCGGTTCGTCCACGGATCGCGTCCGAGCACTTTCAATTGTCCGTCGTACGATGTTAGCCCGAGAATCGCATTGAGCGCAGTTGTCTTGCCTGCACCATTTGGACCGATCATTCCGAGGATGCGACCTTCTTCGACATGCAAATCGATGCCGTCCACCGCTACAGTCGTGCCGAACGCCTTACGAAGACCGCGTGCTTCTATCGTCGCCATATTATTAACGTTTTCTCAGTGACGAGCGGCGCGCCGCGGCGGCATCCAGCTCTCTTTGTGTAAGACCGAGCCTCTCGATCTTTTCCGCGATCCGCGGCCATTCGTCCGTTAGAAATTTCTGGCGTTCGCCTTTTAGCAATTGATCGCGTGCCCCCGGTTTGACGAACATGCCAAGGCCGCGCTTCATCTCGACCAGATCCTCATCGACTAATTGCTGATAAGCCTTCAGCACAGTGAGCGGATTGACCCGGAACTCGGCTGCGACATTGCGCACCGATGGCAGAGGGTCACCTTCATTGAGCACGCCATCGAGGATCATATGCACGCCTCGATCGCGCAGTTGGCGATAGATTGGTTGAGTGTCGTTCCATTCACGATTCATTCGGTGCTCCAGACAGCCCTTTTGTTGAGCGCGAGCAGACCGGCTTCGATTCAGGGCTGCGTCTCATAGTGATATAGTTAAGTATAACACTATTTCACGCGCAACCTTTTTTTGGAAAAATTTTTTGAGGCAATTTTCCGCTCGAATGCGCAATCTCTGCTGGAGTGGAAATTTGGTGATCGCGACATTGCGCGGTCACAATCACGCTAGACGCGTGCACTCGCTCGGCTTACTTGGATTCCACCTGGGGCAACGGTAGAGAAGCCTGGCCGAACACGTAATGCCAGCCTGCTGGCGTGCGGACATACGTGTCGCTAAACCATAATTTGTAATCGATTGATTTGCCTCCCTGCATCCCCTTAATCCAAAGCAGGGCAGTCACGACTGCCGTGTCGCCCCACACTCTGACTTTCTGTGTTCCAGTTTCCTCATCCTGACGTTCGGAGGTGACTTCCTTCTTTCGAACTGATGCAAGCAGATCGGCTTTGCTAAAAACTTTGCCGCGCCCGGTCACCAGAACGAAGTCGTTGGCTAAAATCTGATCCATTGTGGCAGCATCGTTGGCTTTAACTGCGGCTTGATATTTCGTATCCAAGGCGGCCATAGTCTTCGCGTCTTCCTCTGAAGAGGCGCTCAAGTCACTCGCTGCGCCCGAGGTTAACGCCACTATCATAAAAACAGCTTTCCATATCCCGGCAGCACATGGATGAGATCGCGTGTGTGCGAAGTGAATGAACTCATAATCTTATTGAATGATGTCTCCGGACCTGGCCATTTCCAAGTCTCCGGTCACGTAACTCCTTTTTGTTCAGCCAACTTCACAAGCGTAAACAATGCGTGATTCACCGGCACCGGGATGCCAAGCTCCGCACCGCGACGGGAAATGTAGCCGTTGAGTGCATCGATCTCCGTAGGCTGACCCCGATTCAGATCCTGCGCGGTTGAAGAAAACGCGGCCGCCATTTGTGTGGCGAGCTCCATCGCCGCCGCCATTCCGGATTCGCGATCATCAACGCCCGGCAAAACGACGTCAGCCGCGCGAGCCACGGCCAGCACTTCGTCTACAATCGTGTTCCATCAGCTTTTTTGCATCCTCACTTTGCACGATTTGGCCGTAACGGACATGTCCCAATGCGGAGATCGCGTTCAGAGCGCAATTACGAAGCAGCTTCAGCCAGAGTTCGCCTTCGATGTTGTCCGAGATGCGACAGGGAATACCAGCGCGAACGAAAAGATCTGCCAGTTCCGTCGTTCTTCTCAGAAGAAGGTCCGATGATTAAATCACCGCGTGCGAGATGTTTCACGCGACCGGATTCCGGCACCGATACCGCGACGTAAACGGCAGCTGGCACAGCCGCCACGTTCGCGACAGTGCGAACTTGATCCGCATTATCGACGCCGTTTTGCAGGCAAATCACTGCGGCATCCTGCCTAACGAATGGAGCCATTTGTGTCGCAGTCGCTGACGTATCGTTCGCTTTGACGCAGAAAAGGATGAGCGAACAATCTCGAATCGCGCTCATCTCGACTGTTGCCGTGGCCCTGATTCGCTCCTGCCCATGCATTTTATCGAGAACAAGGCCTTTCGAGTTGACTGCGTCAGCGAAATGTTTTCGCCCGATAAAAACAGTCGGCGCGCCCGCGCGAGCAAACATTCCGCCAAAATAACCACCTACCGCGCCCGCGCCTACAACTGCAATTCGCGGCCATTCTCGAGTTTCGCTCATTAGCTGTCTTTAGGCAGCACCACCTGCTTCAGATCATAACTCGAATAGGCCGTAGGCTTCTGGCCCCTGGCTATGATCGCATCTACGACGCCAACAAACGCTTCCGTGTGCCAGTGTTTTCGCGTTTCCCACCATTGACGCACCCCATTATACGCCAGGAAGTCGCTCATCGTACGCTCGATCTCATTCCATAAATCCGTAGTAAGAATGCCTTCCTGGCGCGAATAATACATGCCCTCGAAGTTCTTGAAGAAACGGTTTTGAAACGCACTGAACCGGAGCTTGGACACGGCATCGAGATCATGGAACGACTGAACACCACGCAGAAAAAGCGCCGTAAATTCCGGGTTTTCGTGCAATGCCTTGGTCAGCTCACCCCATTGCACAGTGAGGGCATTCACAGCCGACTGACGGCGTTCTCTGGTCTGTTCACGTAATTGGATAGCGAAGTAAATGATTGAAGGGACTCCGATAAAGACCGTAGCGAGTTGGCCAATGGCGGTGAGCATTTCCCAATTCATTCAAATCTTTTTCGCTTTTAGATTGAAGCAGATGGTCTTCAGGTCCGGCAAACTAACGAAGGGCGACCGGCTATTTTTCTAAGGTGCGGACGGGGAAGCTGCGAGATCGGAATTCCACATGTCGGCACGGCATTTCCAATTTCCATCGGTTTGTTTTTCCCAGACCTCAAGGTATTTCCCGCGATCATTAATCGGCTTACCGCTCGCGTCGTTCATCGTCAATTCGTACGTGCCGCTCACCCACCCCATGTCACCGGACCTGGCCACTTGCACTTTGGTTGGCTTCCAAGTGATGACGAAGCCGGGGCCGGCGAACATGTCTTTCCAGACATTTCGAATCGCCTCCGTCGTCGCTGCACTCGTCGCGTTTGGAGGGAGCACGATCGCGTCATCCGAGTAATAGGCGATCGTCTGCTCGACATCTTTGGCTGCTGCAGCTTTTGCCCATTGAGCATCGAGATCACGAAGAAGTCGTTCGACCGGTTGCGTGCCACTCGGTTTTCCCAAGGGCGAAGTCGAAGGTGACGATTGCGAGATTGAAACCGGCTCGATCGGTGAAACGTTCCGCGCTGGCACAGGAAAGAGCAGGTGATAAGCAGAAAGGCAAAACGCAATCCCTGCCACGCCAAAGATGAATGTCGCGAACTTGCGCCGACTCCAATACGGAATGACATCGTCAGGCGAAAGATCCTGCGTTCGTTTCAAACCCTCCGGTGTCATTTCGAAAGCCCAGGAAATGAACAGAGCCACCGCGAACCCTAGCGCGAGCAACACCACGAATGCTGTGATGATCGATTCCGGTGCGTCGACCAGTGGCAAAAGAACCGATGCAATCTCAATCAGCAGCCAGGCCACGACTGCATAAGTGAGTGCAACCCTGAAAACGTTGCGTCGGCTTAGCTCCGAGAAGAGTGAAGGCTTGTTGCTCATAACGTTGTAGGTAAACCGACTTTGGCGAGCAAGTTCTTGTATCGAGCGTCGTCGCGCAAGCCGCGTAATAACGGGTCCACCAATAGCCCAAGCATCCCGGCGTCCCGATCATCAAAGGCGGTTTGTAACCATTCGAAAGCTTTATCTTTCTCGCCTCGCAACGCGTAAACCTCGGCGATTTGATAAGCGAAACCCTCCCGGGCATTGGCGATCAGGTCTGCGAGTGCGGCGTCGGCTGCCTCCCGATCGCCTCGGACGTAATGTGCCACCGCCAGCTCGAATCGGCGAAAGCGGGGATCAGGCTCCAGTTGCGCTTCGCGCAAGGCCGCTTCGCGGTCACCGCGTTGGGCAGCGATGAACACTTGGAATCGATGGCTGCCGGCCCCAGTCGGCTGCAGTTCTGCGGCCTTGCGTGCAGCCGAGTCTGCTTCATCGAGTTTTCCAGCATAAAAAAGAACGCGCGCCAGATTGCCGTGCGTTACAGTCGAAAGAGGGTCGAGCTCCACCGCCTGGCGAGCCTGACGCTCAGCCTCATCGATGCGCCCCAGATAAACGATGATTCGCGCCAGCAGATCGTTGGCAGTGGGATTTGCCGGCGACAGTTCTTTCGCGCGCTTTAGCTCGGCAAGGCCTTCAGTAAATTTCCATTCAGCCAGGCATAGTACGAAGCCGAGAGCCGCGCGCGCCTCCGCCAGATCGGGCGCAATCGCGACAGCTTTCTCCGCATCAACGTGGGCTTTTGGATACGCCGTCGGGCGCTGGCCAGTGAGATCTCCCATGAATACCAATGCTTCGGCGCGCTCTGCATGAGCAAGGGCATAATTGGGGTCGAGCTGGATCGCCTGATCGTAGTAATCGATAGCCTTGCGAAAATCTTCGGCGTTACGACGCACGAGATAGAAATGCCCTTGAAGGTACGCGTTATGGGCTTCTGCATTGTCAGTAGCCGATGCCTGCGCCGACCTGCTATCAGTTCCCAGCAAGGTTACCTTCAATGACTCGGCGACCGCTCGAGCAATTTCCTGCTGAACGGTGAAAATATCTTTTAGTTGGCGATCGAATGCCTGCGTCCAGAGCTGAATCCCATCGGCGGCATTCACCAGTTCAGCTACAATCCGCACCCGGTCGCCTTGCTTCCGGACTGTGCCATCCAAAAGCGTAGTCACCCCCAGCTTTTCACCAATTGTTTTGGGGTCTTCTTTTCTGTCTTTGAACCGGAACGAAGAACTGCGACCGATCACCTTCAGCCCGGTGATTTGGGCCAGAGCTGCGATTAACTCTTCCGACAAACCGTCCGAAAAATATTCGTCCTTCGGATCGCCGCTTTCGTTAACTAAAGGCAGCACCGCGATCGATTTTGCTGGGCTCTTCGCAGCGATCTCGCGGACTTGAGGCGGTCCATGGCCAGCGGTGTAGCGGCCGACAAAGAATAACGCGACAGAGAGGGCTGCACCAATCAGGACAACATAAATCCAGGCGACGCCGCGAGATTGTTGTCCCGCAGCATCGGCAGCTTCTGTGCGCTTAATGCCTTCGGGCGTCACTTCAAATGCCCATGCGATAAGCAGCGCAATCGGAAAACCGACGACCAGGAGGAGAACTACAAGACGCACCACCCAATTGGGGATCTCGAAAAATGGAAAAATCTGGCTGGCAACCTGCATCAGCAGCCAGGCGACGACGCCGTACGCGACCGCAACTTTGTAAACATTGCGCCGCTTCAGTTCCAAAAAGAAAGATGGTTTCTCACTCATGGCTTCGTTGAAGTTGCAGGCAACTGAACATTGAGCTTCTGGCACAATGCGGTGAAACGCGGGTCGTCACGATATGGGATAAAGAAAGGTGTGATGGCGAGCTGAACCATTCCCGAATCGCGCGTCGCGTAGGCGTTGTCGAGCCATTTGAACAGTTGGTCGGGCTCCTTGCGGATGGCGTAGAGGACAGTGACCTGAAATTCGCCACCTTTCGAATCCCTGGCGATGAAATCCTTGAGCGCAGCGTCGGCCACTGATCGGTCGCCGTGCGCTTGTTC
The DNA here is from genome assembly GCA_963803285.1 of uncultured Verrucomicrobiae bacterium. GTDB lineage: Bacteria > Verrucomicrobiota > Verrucomicrobiia > Chthoniobacterales > UBA10450 > Udaeobacter. The sequence goes on from CAWDMG010000012.1 coordinate 116,663, forward strand.
CACCATGGTGATGGCGAAATCGCGCCAGAAACCTTTGTTCTCGAGTTGCGCATTCGCCATCGCCTGTGCCGGGCGGTTTTGCAAAATATCGAGCGTGGCCAGGTAAGTATGAAAACGAGAGGCGCCTGGCTGAAGCTCAAGTCCTTTGCGACACGCCTCCTCGGCTTCTTTATAACGGCCTGTTCCGGCCATGATTCGGCCGAGATTGTACCACAAACTGGTGAGGAGAGGGTCTAACAAAAGCGCCTCCCGACACGCTTCTTCGGCTTCGGTGAGTCGACCTTGAGCCAGGAGGGAAAGGGTAAGCCCATTTTTGGCGGCAGCGTTGTTCGGAGAGGATTGCAGGACTTGGCGGAATTCCTTTTCGGCGGCGGGGAAATCGAGCCCGGGGTTCAAAGCTAGCAAGCCAACCGTCATTCGGACTTCAGGCAAGTCTGGCGCGAGGCTAACGGCCTTGTCCGCGGCTTGGCGGGCTTCGTCGTACGCTTTCGACGCATCCTCTATTGCAAAGCTGGCAGCGTACTGACGCCAGGCCTGGCTGAGTTTGGCATAAGCAAGCGCGTAGTTGGGATCCAAACGAACCGCCTCTTGCAGGAACGAGATCGACTTTCGGAGGCTATCAGCCGTCTGTTGCTGAAAATAAAAGTCTGACTGGAGGACTGCATTGTGAGCCGCAGGATTCTCGCTCGAACCAACCGAGTCAGGTCGCACGGATTGGCCTAACAACTTCACTTTCATCTGATCCGCTACCGCAGTAGCGATCTCGTTTTGTACAGCGAAAATGTCCTTCAACTCGCGATCGTAGGTTTCCGACCAAAGCGAGCGGCCATCGGCCGCGTTGATTAGCTCGGCCACGATTCGAACGCGGTCACCCTGTTTGCGCACGCTGCCTTCGATTAGGTGAGCAACACCGAGTTTTTCTCCGATCGCTTTGCTCTCGTCTGATTTGCCTTTGAAGAGAAATGACGAGCTGCGTCCAATGACCTTGAGGTCGGGAATCTTCGCAAGAACCGCAATCAATTCCTCGGAGAGACCGTCGGAAAAATATTCGTTGCTTGGATCGCCACTAGTGTTGATCAGCGGCAGCACGGCGATCGATTTCTGCGGGTTCACCGTTACAGGAAGTCCGCTCAATTGAGGCGTTGCAGTTCGAGCAGTGTAGCGGCCGAGGAAAAACAGACCTAACGAAAGCATTGCAGCGACCACAACAACTGCGATCCAAACACCGCCGCGCGAATACTGTCGTGCCGCATCCGCAGCTTCGGTCCGCTTGATTCCCTCAGGTGTGAGCTCGAACGCCCACGCAATGACCAGTGCGACAGGAAAACCGAGCGCCGTCAGAAGGATAACAAGTCGAATTATCCAATTCGGAATTTCCAGGAATGGAAAAACCTGCGTCGCCACCTGAATCAAAAGCCAGCCGACGACGGCATATGCCGCGGCAACCTTGTAAACATTGCGTCGCTTGAGCTCGCCGAAGAATGCCTTCGGATTCATTTCGCCCGAGTTTACTTGGTCTGACCTTTCGGCGCGAGTGAGTTAACGATCTTCTGGAAACGCGGATCGCCGCGGAGCGGATTCCACATTGGATGCAGTTTGAGTCGGGCGTAATTAACGTAGCTGGGCATTGCCACCAGCTTTTGTAACAGGTCGATCGCGCGATCAGGTTCATTGGTCCACGTGTAGACCTGCGCTAATCCCTCAAGCAGTAACGCGCCATCGTAAACGTCTTTCGAAACTGGCATCAAATCGACGGCGTGTTGCGCTTCTTGAATCGCCAATTCTTTGCGGCCCAAGCCTGCGTCTACCTGAGCGAGGACTGCAATCGTTCGTGCGTCTTCCGGCTTAACCGCCAATCGCTGCTCCAGGATTGCGCGCGCGGTGGAGAACGCATCGGCGGCACGCGCGGAATCGCCTTTTGCTCGCGCAGTCATCGCCTCAAACCACGCCTTCGGGTAGTAGAAGCTGTAATCGATATCTTGAAAATCTTCGCGCGGAGAAGCGGCAAGTATCCGCTCTATTTCGGCAAAATTTCTGTCGATCAAGGCCAGGAATACTCGCACGGGAGTTTGTCCGCCGCCCACGTCCATGTCCGGGTTTTTGGCCAAAACGTCGCGCAACTCTGTTGAATTCCCCGTCCCGTGAAAAATGGAGTAGGCCTTTCGAAAAAATACAATTGGCGTGCGCTCGCCCGCTGCCAGTACGCGGTCGTAAACCTGCGCCGCCAGGAGATGCTTGCGTTGCAGATTGTACGTATCAGCGCGCAGATTGTAGGCATTCGGGTTTCGCGGATCGAGCGCGACTGCGGTTGAGAAGTCTTGCTGCGCTTGAGCCCAATTGTTGCGACGTCTGTTGATGTAGCCTGAAAGAATGAAAAACGCGGTGTCATTCGGCAGACCGGGGCGAGCTATCGCGAGTTCCTTGAGAGCGCCATCGTAGTCCCGGCGGCAACGGAACAGAAAGTCAGCCATGGCGAAGTGAGCTTCGGCTGAGTCGGGGCGAAGTCGCAGCGCTGCCTTTACTGCCACTTCGGCAAGATGGATGCTGTCCGGCGTCGGATCGAGATCGAAAAAGTAGAGTAGATTGTTCGCGCGCGCGATATAGCAATACGCGGAGACAAAGTCAGGATCGCGTTTAATTGCCTGATCCAACGATTGCAGCGCGGACAGCAGCGCAGCCCGGACGTCATCTGCAATGAGATAGCTGTCTACGATTTGTTTCGCGCGAAGGTACAGCTCAAACGCGACCAAGTCCTGAGTGGGACGCTGCTCGATCTCGGCTTTTTGTTGAACCGAGAGTTTCGCCTGAAGCTGAGCAACGATAGATTCCGCGAGCTCACTCTGGATCGCAAACAAATCCGCAGCGGTGCGATCGGTACGTTTCGGCCCAGATTTGTGAATCTGTGCGAGCATCAATTAACTGTGCAGCGATGCGCAGCCGATCACCCGCGCGTTGAACGGAACCTTGGAGGATGTGAGTGACGCCAAGCTGCCGACCGATCTCGCGCAGGTTTCGTGGCACGCCACTTTTGTACTGGCGCACGGTCGTGTGGCTGATGACCCTCAGATCGGAGACCCGGGCCAGATTCGTCAGGATTTGATCCTGCACGCCGTCGGCGAAGTATGTGTTTTGTTTATCGTCACTCAAATTTTCAAACGGCAGAACCGCGATCGATTTCACCGAAGTGTCGACCGCTGCGTATTTCGTAGGGGTAGCCGTATAGCGACCGAGAAAAAACAATCCAATCGATAAGAACGCACTGGCAATTACGACATAAAGCCAGGCACGCTTTTTGTGAGCAGCTGCAGTTGTCTCATCAACTTCGTCAGTGCGCTTGAGCCCCTCCGGCGTCAGCTCGAACGCCCAGGCCAAACCGAGCGCAACGGGCAGACCCAGTATGATAAGCAACACAAGCAGCTGAATCACCCAGTTGGGGACAGAGAAAACCGGCAGTACCTGTGCGAGGCCCTGAGCGAGAGCCCATCCGGCAACGAGGTACGCTACCGCAACCTTGTAAACGTTGCGTCGCTTCAGCTCGCCGAAAAAATTCTTTCGATTCACCCAGCGATCTTGTGTCACACGGCACCTTCAGGCGATGTGGATTGCAGGGCAACCGCGTCGGTTGTCCGGGGCTACAACTAATGTCTTCCGACTTATTTGTTAAGTCCGATTTGCTCCGTTCCGGACAAAAGCTTCACGGATTCGGTTCTGATTTTGACGCGATCACTTTCTCGACGAGCGCTTCGAAACGCGGTTCGCCGCGGAGCGGATCGAGCATCGGCTCAACATTGATCCAGCTGAGGTTCGCGCCGTCGCGGTCTACGTAGCTCTGCTCCAGCCAGCGAAGCGCTTCTTCCTTGTTACCGGTGCCGGGGGAGATGATGGCGCGTCGTAAGCCAGCCCTGTCGATCTTGATTCACTTTGTCGAGCTCAACGGGGGTTTGCTGCGCGATGTTTTTGTCACCCATTTTAGTTTTAGCCACGGCGAGAAGACTCAAATGCAACGGATCGCCGCTCAGTTGTCGGGCCTTTTCGAATTCTGCGATCGCGCCAGCCAGATCACCTTTCGCCTGCAAGACCATGCCCAAAATTTGACGCGAATAAAAAAAAGCAGGATCGAGCTCGATTGTTTTCTTGGACTGTTTTCGCCAGTCGTGTCAGGATTTCATCCTGCACGCCTTCGGTAAAAAACGCGTTATCAGGATCGCGACTCAGATTTTCGAATGGAAGGACTGCAATGCTCTTGGCAGGAACTTCCGCTGCGGCACTCGAAGCCGTCGTTGCAACCGGCGAACCCGGAGTTCTGCGCGATCGGTCTGACCACGACCAGCCCACGCCAATCATCAATAGTAGCGCGAATCCGACAACCGTCGGGAGGAATTTTCGCGAGCTAGATTTCGATGCCGGTTCAGTTTCTTCGGCCAGGGGAGGCTGCTTTTCCCACGGCAGGATGATGCGAAACAAATCCATCGGTATGGAAATGTTCTTCAGTTCAGTGGGCGCCAATTTTTCGAAACGCGCGTCGAGCGAGTTGCGAATCTGCCGTTCGACATCCATCGAGACACAAATGCCGCCTGCGCTCGCCAGCTGCTCGATGCGCGAAGCGATGTTTACTCCGTTGCCGTAAACGTCGCCGGTTCGATGGACGACATCACCAATGTGAACGCCGATTCTTATCTCGACACGCCGCTCGAGCGGCACGTCCGCATTGCGCTTGGACAACGCGCGCTGAATTTCGACCGCACATTGGGCCGCTTCCAACGCGCTGTGAAACTCGACAAGAAAGCCGTCCCCGATGGTTTTAATTTCTGTGCCGTGGAATCGACGAAACATTTCACGCAGCAGCAGGCGATGTTCCTCCAGTAATTCCAGCGCAAGTTCGTCATCGCGTTGCGCGAGCGCGCTGTAGCCGACCATGTCGGTGAACATGATGGCCGCCAGTTTTCTATGTGAGGCTTCAGGTACTCACGGCAGACTAGATTCTATCTGCCGGGTCGCGGCCGCGATTTTGCAAACGTTGTGCCGGTTCAGCTCGGCAAAAAAATTGAGCAAGGTCATCTTACCACTTGTTTTCGATTGCTACCGTTCTGGCGTGATTAGCGGGATCATTTGCCGTCCGTTCCTCCGATAAATGCCAAAGTCGCTGTCGAGCGTGAAGACATTGCACTCGGGGTAGATCTCCGACATGCGCACGAGACAGGAATCAGCCAGCGACATCGGAACGCTCGCGTAACGCCGCATGAGTTTCTTAAGCTCGGCACAATGGTCTTCGATCTGCAAGGCGATGCGGAGCAGCCCGTTCTCGATTCGTTCCAAAATAACGCCGCCGCTCACGCCACGTCGTTCAACCAGGAAGCAGGCTTCCGCAATCACCGGTTCACAGGTAAGGAATGGCGGCGGGAGAGCACGGAACTGTTCCACCGTCCAGGCATGATCGCGATCACCGGCGCAAATCATCGCAACGAGCGGGCCGGTATCGACCAGAACTTCGCTCACGCTTCGCCGAAACCTTTCAAATGTCTACGGTGACTGGCGTAATCCTTTGGACCGCTCTTCACGATACCGCAGACGTCCTTCATCAAGTCAAAGGCCGAGACCTTGGACTTTGTCTGGCGAAAACTCGCGGCCAGGGCCTCACGTACGATCTGTGACTTCGGCACGCGCCGCTGACGTGCAAGTGCGGAAAGGTGCGCACTGATTTTCTCCGGAATCTTACACGTGATCGTAGCCATGGTTTGTTGATAATACCAAAATGCACAGGAAGCAATACCGGACTTAGCCGCCGCCTACGTTCATGAATGCTGCGACCAATGTAACGATGTGACGTTTTAGGGGGTACGAACGTAGTAAACAGCTCTCGGGAACCGAGCGTATAGAAAACAAAAAACCAAATGTTCTGAACGAACAGGCCCACGCCGGCCCATTGCAGTCAGCGCGGCTTTGCCGAACCAGCCAGTAGCGCACAAAAGCCGAGAAGCAATTGAAACATCAACTTAGGATGAGGCCATAGGCTATTACTTGTTAGGGCTCGATGTCTTCCTGAATTGTCAACAATTGCTGAAAGCCAGGATCGTTGCGGATCGGGTCCCACACTGGATCGACCTTCAGCCGCGCGATGGAGATAGTCTCGCCGGCTGGCATCGAGAGAAGCTTTCTCAGGTTTTGCACTGCTTCCGTGGCAGCACCGGTCTGCGCCTGAATTTCGGCCAGGGCGGCCAGGTTCCCGGAACCAAGCACCGCGTCTTTGTCGGGCGGCAGCAACTCGAGTGTTTGCTGCGCGATTTTGATCGCATCGGCCTTGCGATCAAGGGCGAGATAAACCCAGCTCAATGCTCTGAGAGAACGAAAGTCATTCGGTTGCTCGCGCAATCTCGCCTCTAATAGGTCGCGCGCTTTCTCGGCATCTGCGTGAGCGCCGGTAACATCGCCGGCCAAAACACGAATCCCGGCCTTGGCGGCAAACCGTTGCCATTCGTTGGTCCTCGCGACCGTGCCGGTTTCACATGCTTTTAATGCCGCGTTGAAATCCCGGGCGAGGACAAAGGTTTCGCCGCGAGTGCCAATTACCATGTCAAACATGCCAGTATTAGGAAGTAGCAGGTCGTCCGGCGGGAATGTCGCGAGTAGTCGCAAAGGTTCCTGCGCATTCCCGGTCCGGTTCAAAGAACTCAGCAACAGCATTCGCATGGCGGTCGCCTCGTGTGGATCCATTGTGAGAGCATGCCGGGCAGTGTGTTCGGCTTCTCGCCATCTGCGCAGAAAGACATAGGTCTCCGCGAGTCCTGCCTGGACATATGGATCACGCGGGTCCTGGTCGATCGATTTTTTCAGCTCGTCCAAGGTGCGTTCCCATTTTCCCTGCCGGCGATGCACAAAGGCGATGAACTGAAGCGCCAGCGAGTAGTTAGGCCGAAGTTCGAGGGCACGCTGAAACTCAGTTAAGGCCTTCTCATACTCGCGAAAGCCGTAATAGTGAAACAGACCAAGCGCGACGTGCGCTTCGGCCAGATCGGGCGCGAGTGTCACCGCCTGTTTCGCCATTCTGCCTGCCTCCAATAACTCCGATTCGCTCAACGGATCGGTTAGCCAATGACGCCGCAGCTGACAGATGGCCAGTTGCGCGATCGCCAGCGCGAAGTTCGGATCGCGCGCAATCGCTTCCTTGTACCAGCGCGCTGCCTGGTCGAATGATTCCGGCCTGAAATTGCTGTTGGCGACACGCTGCTCGAATTCCCCTTTCAAGAAGAGATCGTAGGCAGCTGTGTCGTTCGTTGGCGCCGCCGCCAGCGTGGTGGCTTCAGCTGGCGAAAGTTTGGCTTTCAATGAATCGGCAATTTCCTGCGCGACCTCGCTCTGAATGGCAAAGACATCCGCAAGATCGCGGTCGTAGGTTTTGGCCCAAAGGTGCGAATCGGCGCGGGCATCGATCAGCTGCACGTTGACGCGCACTTTGTCGGATGCCTTCTGCACACTGCCCTCGAGAACGTTGGCGACACCGAGCTGCTGCGAAACCGTCTTCAGGTCTTCCGGCTTGCTTTTGTATTTCGCGGTCGAAGTGCGCGAGATCACTTTTAAATCGGCTATGCTCGCGAGCTTCGTCAGGATTTCGTCCTGAATACCCTCGGCGAAATAAGCCGCATTCTTGTCGTCACTCAGATTTTCGAACGGCAATACCGCAATTGATTTTTGCGGGACGGATGAGCCTGTAGCCGCCTCGCTCAGTCGAGGCGTTCCTGAGCTCCCCGCGGTATAGCGACCGATAAAAATCAGTCCAATCGAAAACGCTGCGCCAACGATTACGACATAAATCCAGGCGTGCGATTTCCTGCTTTCTTGCCCGGCAAGATCGACATCTTCGGTGCGTTTCAATCCTTGCGGAGTCAATTCAAATGCCCACGCGATGACGAGCGCGACAGGAAACCCAATCAGAATTGCGAGCACGACGAGTCGTACCGCCCAGTTTGGAATTTCAAAGAACGGAAAGACCTGCGTAGCAACTTGGACCAGCAGCCAACCGACGACCGCGTACGCGACCGCGACCTTGTAAACGTTGCGTCGTTTCAGCTCGGAAAAGAAGTTATCGATCTTCATTGTTACAGCGCCACATTTCGCGTTGGGTGGAGCACTCTAGTGAGGCGACGACGGAATAGCACGACAAGAAAGCCGCCCATGGCGCCGATGGCCGCGTGCATTGCCCAAAACTGCGCAGGAGTCATTTTCTCATAGAAGCCACCGAGCCAGCCCATGATGGTGTTCGCAATGAACAGACTCATAAAGGCCAATCCCATCATGGTGGAATTCATTTTGGCCGGCGCGGCGCCCGAAACCAGGGCTAGAAGCGTGGGCCAGTAGTAAAGGAAGGCGATTCCCAATCCAGCGCTGTAAAGGAATGGCCAGAATGCATGAACTGGCGCGGCGCCCGAAAGGAGGATTGCCAGTACCAGGATCAGGTTGCTGGCGGCGGACAGAAAGGCCCCGGTGCCGATCTTGGCCAATTCGTTAGGCTCCCGACCTCGCGATGCCTGTTGCCGCCAGATCCAGAACAGCAGCGGGACGCCCGCGATGCTGAAAACCGAATTGATCGATTGGAACCATGGCACCGGGATCCGGAAGCCGCCCATGTCGAGCGCGACGTGCTGTTGAATCCAGATCGAACTCACGTTGAAGAGTTGGCCGTAAGCGATTGACTCGAAAATCGAGATGATCATGACGGCGATGAGGGCGACGATGATGCGCCGCTCGGTTGAAGTGAGTCGCGTAGCGCTCTCGAACTTGCGTCGCTCCACGCGCGCGGGCAGATAGCGATATCCGTAGAGATAGGTGGCAAGTCCAAGGAGCATGAAGATCGCGGCGATGCCGAAGCCGTAGTGCCAGCCATAAACTTGTGCCAGCAAACCGCAGAGCAAGGGTCCAGCGACCGCTCCGATGTTGATTCCCGTGCTGAAGATGACGAAACCGCGGGTCCGCCGCGCTTCGTCCTCTGGAGGATAAAGGGCACCCACCTGCGCCGAAATATTGCCCTTCAAAAAACCCGATCCTATGACGAGCAGGAGCAGGGCGACCAGGAATGACTGGTCAAAAGTCATGGCGATATGACCGGCACTCATCGACAGAGCGCCGATCACTACAGCGTTGCGCTGTCCGATCCAGCGATCGGCAATCATGCCGCCGAGCAACGGCGTGAAGTAAACGAAACCGGAGTAGAGCCCGAAAATCTGCGACGCCAGCGCCTGAGTCGACAGTGGACCGGTTAGCGATTCCAAGGCGGCACGGAACCCGGAGAAGCCGCCGATGTGTTCGACATGTCCTGGCAGCAACAGCTGATTAACCATGTAAAGGACGACCAGCGCCGTCATTCCATAGAACGAGAAACGTTCCCATGCCTCGGTAAAGGCGAGATAGAAAAGACCCCTGGGTTGACCAAGGAAGGTCGCGTTACCGGCGCGTTTGCCCGCGACTTCGACCGTACTCAACATGCCGCAACCTTCTCAAGCTTGCGCCGCTTCAGCTCGCCGAAGAATTGGTTGCCGCGCCGTAGGCTGGGCGAAGGCGGGTCGATCTTCATTTCGTTGCCGCTCGGAATTCCCGCGCCGGCATTATCTTTTCTGCGAGCGCTTCGAAACGCGGATCGCCGCGCAGTTCATCCAGCATCGGGTCGACTCGGATACAATAAATATCGTTCCCCGCTCCTTCACTGTAGGCGCGCTCCAAGGCATCGAGGGCATTTCCCTTTTCACCCAGGGCGAGGAACATCAGCGCCATGTTATAAGCGGAGACGTAGCGCGTTTTTGCTTCTTCGGCTAACCGGGCCAGAATCTCTTCCGCATCGTTGCGGTTGCCGGATCGCGCATAGGCCTGGCCAAGTAAGGCGAGCGCCTGCGGATCGTCATTCAATTCCACCGCCTTTTCGTATTCGGTGATTGCCGCGTCGGCTTGTCCTTTCTTTTGAAGAATCTCCCCCAAATAGTAATGCGCCAGATGCGAGCGGGGGTCGATCTCGATCGCCTTCTTGAGCGCTGACACTGCTTCGTCATATCGCCGCCCATAGAAATAGGTATTGCCGAGATCCGCGTTGTTGATCATTGAGAGCGGGTCGAGTTCGACTGAGCGTTTTCCTTCCACGATGGCACGGTCGAAATCCCCGCACGCAACGAGGGGCGTGTTCGACAACCAGTGACGGGCCGTCGCGTAGTTCGGGTTTAATTCAATCGCTCGCTCGAATTCCGCGATCCCCTGTTCGAAAGCGAAATCGTATCCGCTCAGGATTCGACCCCAGGACGCGTGCGCTTCGGGGAGTGTGTTGTCGAGGGCCAGGGCTTTCTTGGCCGCGGCTTTCGCTTGTGGAATGGAATCGCGTGGCGAAGCGGCGCCATAAACCGACAAAAGCAGGTAGGAGTCGGCTAAACCGGAGTAAGCCAGCGCATAGTCAGGGTCTTTCGCGATCGCCTCATTGAAATATTCGATCGATCTCCGCAGATCGTCTGCGGTACGTTTGTTCCAGAAGAACCGGCCCTTGAGATAAAGCTCGTAAGCTTCTTTGTTCACGGTTGGGGTCTTTGTCATCAGCGCCTTTTCCGAGCCGCTCAGCTTTGCTTGCAAGGTATCGGCGATGGTCTTGGCGATGTCGGATTCGACCGCAAAAATATCGGTCAGCTTGCGGTCGTAAATTTCCGCCCAGAGATGCGTGTTCGTTAGGGCGTTGATCAACTGCACATTAACGCGCACCTGATCACCGGCTTTCTGAACGCTGCCTTCGAGGATGTTCAGCACCCCGAGCTGCTTTGCGATATCCGGCAGATTTTCCGGCGCGCTTTTGAACTTCTGCGTCGAAGTCCGCGCGATCACTTTCAGGTCTGCGACCTTGGCCAGTCGCGTGAGGATTTCGTCCTGCACGCCTTCGGCGAAGTAGGCATTGCTTTTGTCTTCGCTCAGACTTTCAAAGGGTAAGATGGCGATCGACTTGGCCAGCGGTTCGGTCGACGACCAATTCTTTTCACGAAATCCGTAACGTCCGAGCATGAACAGACCGACAGACAGAAGCGCGCCAACGATTACGACATAAATCCAGGCGTGCGATTTCCTGCTTCCTTGCCCGGCAACATCGACATCTTCGGTGCGTTTCAATCCTTGCGGAGTCAATTCAAATGCCCACGCGATCACGAGCGCGACGGGAAACCCAATCACAATTGCAAGCACGACGAGTCGCACCGCCCAGTTTGGAATTTCGAAGAACGGAAAGACCTGCGTAGCAACTTGGACTAGCAGCCAACCGACGACCGCGTACGCGACTGCAACTTTGTAAACGTTGCGCCGTTTCAGCTCGGCGAAGAAGGACGAGAGGTTCATCGATTTGTCAGCGGTGAGGGCCCGGCGCCTAAATAACGGCGAGTGCTTCAGCCAAAGACTGCGTCAAGGCCGGCGCGGCGGCACGCAGCTTGGCGTCTTCGGTCACAACCCGACTGCCCAGTTGATCTGCCAGAGCAAGGAAGCGCGCGTCATAGGCGCTGACTCGGTGGCGGGCGGCAACCGCCAGTACAGATGCGTGCGGAATGCGCGCCAATTTTCCATCAAATAAGGCGACGGCTTTTGCGAGAAAATCTCCAGCCAGCGAAAGCGTCATCCTTTTCGTCGCGATCGAGGCGGCGAGAACATTCGTGAATTCCACGAGCAGGAAAGCTTCGCTACGCCAGTCAGGATCGCGGCTGTGCAATTTCTGCGCGGCTTTGGTGTGATCGCCTTCAATCAGAAGATAAGCAACCACATTGGTGTCAACGAGGAGCATCTCCTAATCGCGGCCCCACGCGATGGCCGCTTCGATCTCCTTCGTCGTGATCGGCCCACCGCGCAGCTTGACCGGCTTGGGCGCTTTCGCAGGGCGGTTTTTGCCCGCAGCCATGCCTTTGCGGATGAACTCCGCGATCGCGTCCTTCAATTTCTTGTGTTCATGAATGGCGCGGATTTTCACTTCGCGCATGAGATCATCGGGCAAGTCGAGCGTTGTCTTCATTTCGCCATATTTCCAGAAAGCTGGTTTTCTGTCAACGGAGCCAAACCAACGAGCCCCTTCTGCTCGGAAAAGAAGTGCATGGCGTGCTCGAAAGAGGATCGAACGCTGAAACTCATACTCGTTGTTCTGGACCGGCGCGCCTGTCCGTGAGCAATTATCTTATCGCCGAACCCCAACTCGTTAGGCATTTAGCGGGCGCTCATTTCAACTGATCGTCGGCCAGACCCATCTTGCGCAGGAACGCGTCCCATCGCGGGTCGCCTTTGACATTGTCGAGGTAGGTCTCCAGCCGCAAACCGGCCAGGCCGGCGTCACGTTGCTGGCGGGCGCGCTCCAGCCATTCGAAAGCCCGGTCCTTGTCCCCGCGATACCCGTAAAGCCCGGCGACCTGATAGGCCGCCGTCTCCGCCGAATCTTTAATCAACTGATCCAGTGCCGCATCGGATTCAGGGATCCGTTTCTGGCTCCAGCGTGCGGCGGCGAGAATCGTCAGTTTCGCCCACTCCGCCGTATCTTGTTGCGCAGCGGTGGCGGCCTCTTCGAATTTGCCTTCGAGCAGATACGTGGAGCCGAGCCCGGCGTGATACCACGGAGCCGCCGGATTCAATTCTATCGCGCGCGCGTATTCGGCGCGTGCTTGTTCGTAGTGCTTTGCCAGCGCCAGATTGTTAGCCAAATACGAGCGACATGTCGCGTTGACCGGGTCGGCCGCGACCGCCCGGCGATAAAAATCGAGCGCCGGGCCCGTTTCTCCGCGAGCGGACGCCAGATTCCCCGCCTGCGCCAGAAGCGCCGGATCCTGAGGAGCGACAACAAGTGCCTTTCGCAATGTTTCGCCCGCCCCTTTCCAGTCATAATCGAAATTCATTTGGATCATTGCACGGGCAAACAACGCATCCGGCAAATCAAGCTCCACCGCGAGGGCGCGAGCGGTTGCGTCGCGCGCGGCGGCCAAATGAGCGTCGAAACTTTTCAGGCCGCCCTCGGTCGAAAAATTACAGTACCAGGTGTGAGCCTGGGCTACGCCCGCCCAGGCCAGCGCGTACGCAGGATCCAACTCGACCGCGCGTTGATAAAACGACAACGCTTCCCCGATGCTTTTCTCCGAACTACGATTCTGATAAAAACGGCCCTGCAAATACGCTTGATGCGCCTCGGCATTTTTCGTTCCGCCTTTTTCCGCCGCCTGCACTTCCGCCTCAATTTTCGCTTTATCCGTCGAGCCGGCTGCGCCACCGGTTAGCTGACTGCGCAACTGCTGGACGATCGTCTGCGCCAGTTCGGTCTGAACGGCAAACACGTCTTTCAAATCACGCGTAAAATTTTCCGACCAAAGCTCCTGGCCCGTATCAGCGCGGCTGAGCCGGGCGGCGATCCGCACCGCGTCGCCGGCCTTGCGCACGCTCCCTTCGACCAGATGCGCCACGCCGAGTTTTTGTCCGATCTCCTGTGCGGTCGCATTTTTGCCCTTGAACGAAAACGCCGATGTCCGCGCAGCGACGTGCATCCCCGGAATCTTTTGCAGAATGGTCAGCAGCTCTTCACTGACGCCATCGGAAAAATATTCGCTTCCTTTGTCGTCGCTCAGGTTAACGAATGGCAACACGGCGACCGATTTTTGATCGGGCGCGTTTACCGAAGCGGACGGCAACGCCTGAACCGTCACGTTATTCGTGCGCCGCATCCACCACGACCCAGCGAGCAATGCGATTATTAACAGAAGAGCCGCGACCGGAATGAGGACGGGCGATTTCTTCGATGCTCGAGGCAAGCCGCCTTCGGCGCTTACTCCCGTTTCCCATGGCAACACAATCCGGAATAATTCCATCGGCAGTTTGATGTTCTTCAACTCAGCCGAGCCAAATTTTTCAAATCTAGCTTCGAGGGCATTGCGAATCTGCCGCTCTACATCCGTGGAAATGCAGATGCCGCCTGCGCCCGCCAGCTGTTCGATGCGCGAAGCGATGTTCACACCGTCGCCATAAACATCGCCGTCGCGGTGAATCACGTCGCCGATGTGAATGCCTATTTTGAGCTGAATCCGCCGGTCGGACGTGACATCATGGTTGCGCTTGGCCAGGGTGCGCTGGATTTCGATGGCACATTGGGCAGCCTCCAAAGCGCTGCCGAATTCGACCAGGAAAGCGTCGCCGATGGTCTTGATCTCGGTGCCGTTGAACCGGGGAAAGATTTCGCGGAGGAGCCGGCGATGTTCTTCCAGCAACTCCATGGCGAGCTGGTCGTCGCGCTGGGCCAGCGCGCTGTAGCCCACCATGTCAGTAAACATGATGGCGGCGAGCTTCCGTTGCTCTGCGTTCTGGGAAGGCACGAGCGCATTAAAGCAGAGACCGCCCGGAATGAAACGGAATTCGCAGACCTGAAGCGGCTTGAAAATATACCCGACGCGACCAAGCTCATTATACGAGCATCTCTCGCCCGAAGTGATTCAAGAACGCCCTTTTCCTCACGGCGATCTTCATTCCTTTGTTGTCGCAGTGTTCGTGAACTAATGTGAATCGTTCTATTTCTTTTGTGTGGCGCCTGCGGCCGGAGACCGAGACGCGCCCGGCGCTGGCAGATCCGAGCTGAACATGTCGGTGCTGACTTTCCATTTGCCGTCGGCTTGTTTTTTCCAAACCTCGCAATACTTGCCCTTATCTTTGCTGCCGTCTTTCAGCGTCATCTCGTAGGTGCCGACCAAATACCCCATCTCGCCGGACTTCGCCATTTCCACGCGAGTGGTTTTCCAACTGATGTCCGTCAGGCTGTCGAGAAAGCCTTTCCACAAATTTCGAATGCCATCCTTTGTCGTCACCGCAGCCTGATTCGGCGGAAGCACAACCGCGTCATCGGCGTAAAACGACACCGTTTTATCGAGATCTTTGGCCGTAGCCGCTCTTGACCACTGCTCGTCGGCCTCACGGATCGCTTTCTCATCTGTGCCGGCAGCAAACGCCAGCGTTACCGGAAGTAAAGCAACACAAACGACCAGAATGAATTGTCTTGTTTTCATGGAGCAATCGAAGTCTGGCCGTGGAACGATCGTCAAGACTTCTTTGGGCGTTCCCTGGTTATCGGTTATTAAGGCGAGCCGATGCAGGATCTGTTCAGCTTTGCGGCGAACAGCGTTTCGAACCTGCCGATTTCCTCACTGCTGGAAACTCCGGCCGAATATGTCAAAAGAGCTTTGATTTGTTTTCGCTCGATTCGTGTGTTTCGTGGGCGAAAATTAAACGGATAATCAAATGGCAAATCAAAAGACTGAATCGAAACGTCTGCTTTCATACATCATCGCCGAATGGGCTTGCGCCCTGAGATACGAGCATCTGTCGCCCGAGGCGATTCAAGCCGCGAAATTGTTCTGGTTCGATTCCATCGGTTGCGCGCTCGGAGGGAGTCAGCAGGAAGACGCCAGGATTTTGCTGAAGCATCATCGCGCCATGACCAGTGAGCCTGTAGCCGGGGCCGCTGACCCCGGCCCGGCATCACCGATGCCGGCTACAACAGGGAAGGGCAAGGCCACCGCATTCGTTTCCGGCTTCAAAACCAACCCGGTCGACACCGCATTTATGAATGGCCACATGATCCGCGCGATGGATTACAACGACATCTATTGGAAAGCCGACCCGTGTCATCCCAGCGATCTGATTGCCGCTCCCCTGGCGCTTTGCGAAAGCGAAGGATTGAGCGGCAAGGATTTAATTCTCGCCACGATCATCGCCTACGAAATTGAGATGCGGCTTTGCGAAATCGGGCATCCGGGAGTTCGCGAATACGGATGGCATCACGCAACGTTGAGCGCGTTCGCCGCGCCTGTAGCGGCGGGGCGCGTGCTAAATCTGACGCGCGATCAAATGGTATCGGCGATCGGAATTAGCGCCGCACGAACGTTTTGTCCGGGCGCGGTCACGGCGGGCAAGTTGACCAACATGAAAAACACGGTCGATCCATGGGCCGGTCGCATGGGTGCCGAGAGCGCATTGCTCGCGCGCGAAGGATTCTCCGGACCGGAACACATGATCGATGGGAAGGAAGGTCTGTTCGCAGTGTTCGGCCATGTGCAATACAAGGGACAACCGGCAAGCTTCGATGGCGAAGGCCTGGTCAAAGATCTGCCAACCTCGTCGACATCGCACTACCGGATTCTTGATTGCGGGATGAAGAGTTTCCCGATCGAAGCGCTGAGTCACGCACCGCTGACGGCCATGATGAAAACGATCAAGGAAAACAAGATCAAGGCTGACGACGTGAAAGAAATCAAAGTGGAAGTGATCGCGCGCGCCGCGGACATTCTTGGCGATCCGCACAAGTATCGGCCCGACTCAAAAGAAACGGCCGATCATTCGCTCCCTTATTGCATGGCGGTGGGACTCGTTGATGGAATGGTGACGCCGCTGCAATTCAAAGAGGAGCGGGTGCTCGATAAATCGCTGATTCCAATCATGGATAAGATAAAAGTAGTCGCGAACGAAGAGTTCGAAGCGCTGTTTCCAAAATTTCAGCCGAGTCGGGTAACGATCACGACCAATGATGGGAAGGAGCATTCGACGCGTGTCGATGTTCCGAAAGGCGATCCGCGCGACCCGATGACCGAAGAGGAAATCGCGGTGAAATTCACGGCGCTTGGCGGCGATGTGATCGGAAAAAAGCAGTGCGAGAAATTGCGCCAGTGCATCATGAATTTGGAGAACACGGAGAAGCTCGACGAGCTTCTCGCGCTGACGATCGCGCGCTGAGCCGGAGGATAGGCTGCCAGCCTGTCTCGGCAAGCAGGCTGCCAGCCTGCGTTTGCGTAAGCTGATCCCCTAATCGACAGGCAAGCTGCCTGTCGGCCGAGTCAGGCTGGCAGCCTGACCTCCGTTACGCCGTCCCGCTTCCCTCGCCAGCGCCGAACTCGATTCCCTGCGCAAGCGGCAGCTCGGTTGAGAAATTGATCGTGTTCGTCTGGCGCCGCATGTAGTACTTCCAGCAATCGCTGCCGCTCTCGCGGCCACCGCCGGTTTGTTTTTCGCCGCCGAACGCGCCGCCGATCTCTGCGCCACTCGTGCCGGTATTTACGTTGGCAATTCCGCAATCGCTACCAACCGCGCTGACGAATTTTTCCGCTTCGCGCACGTCATTGGTGAAAATCGATGAGGTCAATCCTTGCGGCACATTGTTGTGAATCGCCATCGCCTCGTCGAAGTCGCGATACGTCATCAGGTAAAGAAGCGGCCCGAAGGTTTCGTGTTTGACGATTTCAAAATCTGGCTTCGCGGCAGCCAGGCACGGCTTCATGTAAGCGTCGCCAGGGACGGTCAGCCGTTCGCCGCCGTAAAGCACTTCGCCGCCTTCATCTTTCAACCGCTGAATGGACTCCTGCACCACGTCGACAGCGTGCCTGTCGATCAGGGGACCCATGACAGTCTTCCGATCCAGCGGATTCCCGATTGGCAGACTCTTGTAACCGGTAAGCAGTTTATCACGAACTTTCGATGCAACTAACTCGTGCATGATCACGCGGCGCGTCGAAGTACAACGTTGACCAGCCGTGCCAACGGCGCCGAAAAAGATCGATTGCACCGCCATCTCCAGGTCGGCGCTCGGCGTAACGATAAGCGCGTTATTGCCGCCGAGTTCCAGAATTGTTCGACCCAGCCGTCCGTTAACAGCTTTGGCGACATTAAATCCCATGTTGGTCGAGCCGGTAGCAGACACCAATGGAATTCGCGGATCATCCGCCAGTTTTTGGCCGACCGTTTTCCGATCCCCAGCCAGTAGAGTGAAAATCGCCGGGTCAGCACCGGTTTCGCGACAGACGCGCTCGGCAATTTTAGTGACGGCGATCGCGGTAAGCGGCGTTTTTTCCGACGGCTTCCAAATAGTGGCGTCCCCGCACACTGCGGCGAGCGCCGCGTTCCACGACCAAACTGCGACCGGAAAGTTGAATGCGCTTATCACTGCGACTACGCCGAGCGGGTGCCATTGTTCCATTAGCCGGTGGCTCGGGCGTTCGGATTGAATCGTCAGGCCGTAAAGCATGCGCGACTGGCCGACGGCGAAATCGCAGATGTCGATCATCTCCTGCACTTCGCCTTCGCCCTCAGCGATGATTTTCCCCGTCTCCAACGTTACGAGCTGGCCGAGCTCATGTTTCGATTCGCGCAACGCGTTGCCGAGGCGGCGAACCGTTTCGCCGCGCACCGGTCCGGGTGTGACGCGCCATTTCGCAAAGGCTTCGTGCGCACGCGAAATTGCTTTCTTGTAATCGTCGGCGGACGCGGTGCGGACGCTGGCTAGTCGCCGCCCGTCGATTGGTGAAATTTTGTCAAACATCGGGCCGCCGCCGCGCCATTCGCCATCGAAGACGCCGGCGTTGTCGTCGGTGAGACCAAGTTTTTCCAGAGGTGTTTTCATTCTCAAATGTAGCGCGAGCCTCTGGCTTGCGACATTGCTGAAGCGCAAGCGGGACGCATGCGCTACCTTTTTCTGCGCCTGCAATATTTCCGCATCAATTCCATCGCTTCATCAATCACTTCCGCAGTGATATCCAGCGCGGGACGAAAGCGGATCGAGTTTTCGCCGGCGCGAAGCGTCAAAACACCAAGGTCGAACAAGCCGTGCCAAAATTCTTCGCGTGTTTTCGCGTCGGGAAGATCGAACGCGAGAAATACTCCGCGGCCGCGCGCGGCGGAAATCAGCGGTTCTTCCGTTTGCAGATCGCGCAGTTGATCGAGGAAATAGGCACCCATTTTCCCGGCGTTCTCAACCAGACGTTCCTGCTCGATGATGCGCAGATAATGGGTCGAGCGCACCATATCTGTGAAGTTTCCGCCCCACGTTGAATTTAAACGGCTGGGTAACCGAAAAGCGTTGTCTTTCACTTCATCGAGCCGCGGGCCGGCCATCACGCCGCAGACCTGCGCTTTTTTCCCGAACGCCATCAGGTCGGGTACAACGCCGAAATGTTGGCAGCACCAATTGCGGCCGGTGGCGCCCATACCGCACTGCACTTCGTCAAAAATGAGCAGGATATCGTTTTCGTCGGAAATTTTTCGCAGTTTTTGCAGCCATTCACCGCGGAAATGGTTGTCGCCCCCCTCGCCCTGGATCGGCTCGATGATGATGGCGCAAATATCGATGTTGCGTTGCTCGATGAACTCGCGGATCTCGCGCTCGGCTTTTTGTTCGCGCTCGATCACGTCCGCCTCGCATTTCGATTCCGGTAGCGAAAAATCGATATACGGACACGAGACGCGGGGCCAATCAAATTTCGCAAACAAATCCGTCTTGCGCGGGTCGGTATTGGTCAGGCTCATCGTGTAACCGCTGCGCCCATGAAAAGCGCGTCGGAAATGCAAAACCTGCGTGCCGCGTTCGCCGTGACCTGCGGCCATGTTCTTCCGGACTTTCCAATCCATGGCCGCCTTCAAACAATTCTCCACTGCGAGCGCGCCACCCTCGATGAACAGATAATGCTGGAGCGGCGGCAAACCGACCACCCGCTCGAACGTCGCGATAAATTCAGCGTAGCCTTCCGAATAAATATCCGAGTTGGCAATCTTCACTTTCGCTGCGCGTGCAAGATCGCGTCGCACTTCCGGTTCGTCGAAATGTGGATGGTTGAATCCGACCGGCATCGACCCGAAAAAACCGTAGAAATCTATCAGTCGGCGATCATCGACCGCGTTGTACAAGTACGAGCCGCGGCTTTTGTCGAGATCCATGACGATCTTGAACCCGTCCAGCAAAACGTGCTGCTCGATCGTCTGGAGGACTTTCGCAGCCGCTATTGGCTTTTCTGCTTTGCTCTTTGGCGTTCGGTTTCGAGTCGAAGGTGTCTCCGCAAGGACGGGTGCGATACTCATCCGAGATCGTAATCTGTTGCGTCAATGCGGTCAACGGAGCACAGGCATCTTGCCTGTGGCGAAACCGGACATCTTGTCTGGTGGCCAGAACTGCGAGTCGGCAGGCGAGACGCCCGCCGGCCCCACACGCAAGATGCGTGCGTTACACAATACCGTCGCGCAGCATCTCGTGTTTTCCGGCGAGCAAATCCTGCACAAGATTGTAACCGCGTTTATCCGCGTTGCGCGCGGTGCCGGCGAAATGATGATCGATTCGCATCCGGGCGGAGCGGCAGAAATAATCTGCGACGGAAAGAATTTCATCGGCTGGTTTCCCCTGGCCGAGCAGCCATTGCGCGTAAGAACAGGTCGCGCTGATAGCGAACAATTCGGTGGCGATTCCGACGAACCTCGAAAGAAGCAGTTGTTCCCGATCGAGTTTCGGGCCGAACCGAGCCATGGCATGAAACAAACCGCGTGCGAGCCGTTTGCTCGTGCGCGCTGAATAATCAACATGGCCACGCAATGTGCCGTGCAAATTGTCGATCTTGCCGGCGCCGGTGGAGAACCACTGACGCGGGTACCAGCCGGCGTAAAATTTTCCGGAACTGAACACCGCTTTCATCCGCTCAGACATTGGCAGCGTGGTGTTGAAAATTGCGCCGCCAACTTTTAAATGCGGATCAAGCGCCTCGCGCGCGATAAACAAACGCATGATCTCGCTCGAGCCTTCGAAAATCGTGTTGATCCGGCAGTCGCGCAGGAAACGCTCCACGGGAATTCCCGGTTCGCCGCGACCTTCCAGCGATTGCGCCGTCTCATAGCCGCGACCGCCGCGCACCTGCATTGCGTCGTCTGAAATTTTCCAGGTTGTTTCGGTAGACCACATCTTGCACATCGCGGTCTCAATTCGCAGATCACCCGCCTTGCGGTCGACCAACCCCGACGTGAGAAACGTGATCGCCTCCATCGCAAACGTGTTCCCCGCCATTTCTGAAATTTTCCCGGCAATGGCTGAGTGTTTTCCGATTGGTCCACCCCACTGAATTCGTTCGCTCGCCCATTTGCGTGAAATTTCGAGCAACCGCTTGCACAACCCGACACACGCAGCCGGGATCGTCAGCCGGCCCGTGTTCAGCGTCGTCAGCGCGACTTTTAACCCCTGCCCTTCCTTGGCGATCATGTTTTCGCGCGGCACGCGCACGTTTGTGAATTTCACGATGCCGTTGTAAAGCGCGCGCAATCCCATGAACCGGCAACGATAAGTAATTTCTACGCCGGGCCAGTCGACATCGACGATGAACGCAGTGATTTGCTTGCGCTCCCTGCCGTTCACGATTTTGGGCGGCGTGACGGCCATGACCACCAGCACGCCGGCCTTAATCAGATTCGTGCACCAAAGCTTTTCGCCATTCAGAATGAACGCGGAACCATCTTCGGTCGGATCGGCCCGGCAACTCATGTTTGCGGGGTCCGAACCGGCATTCCATTCGGTCAAGGCGAACGCGGAAATTTCCTTTCGTGCGACGCGCGGTAGATATTTTTTCTTTTGCTCTTCGGTGCCGAAGAGCAGCAAGGGTTGCGGAACACCGATGGATTGGTGGGCCGAAACGAGCGCAGTTAAATTTTCGTCCCAGCTTCCGAGCAACATCGCGGCCCGGCCATAGTTGACCTGAGACAAGCCGAGCCCTTCGTATTGTTTCGGAATTTTGACGCCGAACGCGCCCAACGCGAACAGCTCCTCGATGTTCTTCTGCGGAATTTCGCCGGTGCGATCGACCTCGTCAGCATCCACGTTCTCACGTAGATACTTTTCCAAATTGGCGAGAAATTCCCTGCCAGCCTCGCGATCCTCGGCGCTCTGCTCCGGCCAGGGAAAAATTCGATCGAAATCGTAACGCCCGATAAAAAGGTTGCTCGCGAAGCTGCCGCGCTCGTCCAGCGGATCGCGCGAGGCCTCGGCAAGCTCGAGCGCTTCACGCTTGCCTTTGGACATCTTCGAGGTGTCGATCACAGCTGCAGTTTCCCGCTTTTCGGGCTTTGCGCTGGTTTCCGCGGCGATTTGTTTTTCCGGCGCTTCGAGTGGCGATTTCATAAAAGTAGCGCAAGCCTCTGGCTTGCAGAACAACCGAACGCAAGCGGGACGCTCGCGCTACATTCAGTCCTCATAAAATTTCGTTCCATCACGCGCACGCTTCTTCAAAATCTCGCTTGGAGTAAATTTCTCTTCAGTTCGGGCCAGCCGTTCCAAGGCCTCGACGGTCCTTTTTAGTCCAAAGTGTTCCGCGAATCGCAACGGCCCGCCGCGGAACGGCGCAAAACCGGTTCCCAAAATCATTCCGTAATCCGCATCCTCAGGAGAACCGACGACTCCCTCTTCCACACAACGAGCGGCCTCATTCACCATTAGAAAGATGAGCCGGTGAGTCAGTTCCTCAGCTGTAGCCTGCGGCGCTGACGCCGGCTCTGGAAGAGGTGACACAGCAGCGCGGCCGGAGTCAGCGCCCCCGGCTACAACCCCGCGTCGCCACTTCATCAGCTGGTCGTTAGGCGTCTGCTTCTTGCCGTCGTATTTGTAAAAACCTGCGCCTGTTTTGCGGCCCAGCATCTGCTGGTCGCGCAGCCAGAGCAGGACAGTTGCTACGTGATCGCGCTGGCCGTAGGCCTTCTCGAGGGTGTTGCCAATATCGATCGTAATATCGACGCCGATTTCATCGATCAATCGCAATGGACCCATCGGCATCCCCCACTTCACCAGCGCACGGTCGATCTGCTCCGCGTCCACGCCGCTCTCAAATAGCTCGGCCGCATCGAGCAAATAAGGAAACAAAACGCGATTCACCAGGAACCCGGGGCTATCGCGCACGATTACCGGCACTTTTCCGACCTGCCGTACAAAAGCCAGGCTGCGGTCGCGCGTTTCGTCGGATGTTTGCTTCGCAATAACAACTTCCACCAGTTTCATCCGGCTCACCGGATTGAAGAAATGCAGTCCGATCACGCGCTCGGGCGAGACAGTCACATCGGCCAGTTCACTAACCGGAAGTGCTGAAGTATTTGTCGCGACGATGGTTTTCGGGCCGGCCTCCATCGCCAATTCGCGGAAAACTTCTTTTTTGATCTCCATCTTCTCAGAAGTCGCTTCAATTACGAAATGTATATCCCGCAACTCCATGGGCGCGGTGGAACCACAAATCCGGGCACGACCCTGTTTCGCCTTTTCTTCGCTCATCAAGCCACGCTTTACCGCGTCGCCGTAGATTTTTTCGACGTTCGCCAATCCACGGTCGATCTGTTCGCGCGCGACGTCGCGCAGGATCACGGTCACGCCGCGGGAACTGAGCCATTGCGCAATGCCTGAGCCCATCACGCCAGCGCCAATCACAGCAGCGTGCACGATTTTTTCAGACGGCGTTCGCGACATTCCCTTCTTGTATTTCTCTGCGAGGAAGAAATTGCGAATCAGGTTTTGCGTCGACTCCGTTTCGCCAAGCTCAACAATCCCATCCAGCTCTAACCGCAACGATTTATCGGGCGAAATCGACAATGTCTTATTGACGATTTCGTAAGCACGTTCGAGCGCCGGATTTCCGCTTCGTTTTGGAGGGGCGAGCTCCTGCGAGCCCGGCGGCGCGAAAGCTCCGCCCTCCATCTCGCGTTTTCCAGCGCGCAGCTTTTCACGTGCGCGATCGAGAAGCTGATCGCGCGGCGCAATTTCATCAACAAGCCCGACTTCTAAAGCTTCCTGAGCGAAATAAAGTTTGCCTTTCGAAATCACTTCTGCGGCCTTTGCAGCTCCGATCAAGCGCGGCAGTCGCGTGCAGCCGCCCCAGGCGGGAAGAAGTCCCAGGCTCGTTTCGGGCAAACCGATCCGCGTGGCTGGATCATCTGATGCGACGCGATAACCGCACGCGAGGGCAACTTCGTAGCCGCCTCCAGCCGACGCGCCATGGATCGCGGCAACTGTTGGAATTCTAAGGTCCGCCAACCGATTGAAGACCTGCTGGCCTCGCTCAATGAATCCGCGCATTTCACCGGCTTTCGCCGCTTGCAAAAGGGTCTTCAAATCCGCACCCGCAACAAAAATCGATTTTTTTGCAGATGCGATGATCAGACCGCGTAGCGAAGCGTCTTTCTCCACGGCATCGAGGTGCTCATTCAACTCCGCGAGAGTAGCGGCGTCGAAAATGTTCGCGCCCGAGTCAGGGCGATCGAACGTCAGCACGCAAATGTGATCGTCGCCGATCTCGCGCTGAATCATTGGAAGATTACCTACTGCAGGCATTCCCTTCATTTTGGAGCGTTTCCCGCAAATTCCAAGTGCAGAAGACCACATGTCACTAGTAAGCGGGCAGCTTTTGTAACGTTTTGAAGAAGAATTTGCGAGCCGTTGCTTTGCGCAAGTGTGAATGCTAGAAACGCCACGTGGTCGGCAAACTTCTAGAACCGGAAATCAGGAGCATGATCGAGGCGCGGGATTTCGCGGCCCTCCGTGAAGTGTTTCGTGAATGGGCGCCGGCTGATGTGGCTGAAGTGATTGTCGATCTGCCGGAAGACGAACAGGTGATCATCTTTCGGGTCCTGCCGCACGCGTTGGCGGCCGATGTTTTCGAATATCTCGATTTCGACGCGCAACAGACGCTATTGCGCGCCATGGCTCACGAGCAAGTCGTGGCCATTCTGAACGAGATGGCGCCGGACGATCGCACGGCGCTACTGGAGGAATTGCCTAGCGCAGCTGCGCGACAGCTGATCCGATTGCTTACCCCGGAAGAGCGACGCGTCGCGACGGCGCTGCTCGGTTATCCCGAAGACAGCGTGGGCCGGCTGATGACGCCGGATTTTATCGCGGTGCACGAGGACTGGAGTGTGCAGCAAGTGCTCGATTACGTGCGTGAACACGGCCGCGATAGCGAGACACTGAACTTTGTATATGTCGTCGATGACCGCGGAAAATTAATTGACGACGTGCGGATGCGCGAGTTCCTGCTCCGGCCGCTCACGGCGAAGGTGAACGAGATTCGCGATCAGACCTTCGGGGCGTTGAATGTGACTGATTCACAGCAGGACGCGTTGAACGTTTTCCGCAAGTACGATCGCGCCGCTTTGCCAGTAGTCGATTCAAACGGCGTGCTGGTCGGGATCGTCACAGCCGACGACATGCTAGATGTTGCCGAGGAAGAAGCGACCGAAGACATCCAAAAATTCGGTGGCATGGAAGCGCTTGATGAGCCCTACATGCGGATTCCGCTCTGGCGCATGGTGCGTAAACGCGCCGGGTGGCTCATCATTTTGTTTCTGGGGGAAATGTTGACCGCGACAGCAATGGCAAATTATCAGGAGGAACTGGCGAAGGCGCTTGTGCTCGCGTTGTTCCTGCCGCTTATCGTTTCGAGTGGCGGCAATTCTGGATCACAAGCTTCGACTTTGATGATTCGCGCCATGGCGTTAGGCGAAGTGACTTTGAGCGATTGGTGGCGAGTGATGGGTCGAGAAGTGCAGGCTGGGCTTTCGTTAGGCGCGATTCTGGGAGCCATCGGCGTTGTCCGCGTGGGCGCGTGGGCGATCATTGGCGAACAATATCTGCATCGGCAACCGTACGGTCCGCATTGGCCGCTCGTCGCCATCACCGTGGGGATTTCGCTCGTCGGGGTCGTAATCTGGGGAACGCTTTCCGGTTCCATGCTTCCCTTTCTTCTACGCAGAATCGGAGCCGATCCGGCAACGTCATCTGCACCGTTCGTCGCAACGTTGGTCGACGTGACCGGATTGATTATCTACTTCAGCATCGCGCTGGTGATCATGCGCGGTGTGATGCTGTAATTTGAGAGCAGGCGCCAACGGTAGGTCGTTACCTTTGTGGAGGACGCAACGCCGCGATTGTACCTGGAAAAAGTCGATCGTTCCTCTGCAGCTTCAAAAAGAAGAATAAACTCGCGAGTGGGCCCGGCGGCATGCAAATATTCAAGGGAATGATTCGGTCGTTTGCATTTACCACTCAGGGGCGTTTGCACACCAAGGACCTTGACACCTTTTTGATGCCGACCTTGCTGGCCGACACCAATCTCTTTCTTTGGGTTGACTTGGAAAACCCGACACCAGAGGAGAGCCAAACGGTGCTGGAACACATTTTTCATTTTCATCCACTTTCGATCGAAGACTGCGTCGCAGTAAGTGCGTCACCGAAGGTCGAGGAATACACGCCGAAGGAGGGCGATCGATTTGCGCCCTATCTGTTCATGGTGATCCATGCGGTGGATTACAGTCGCAAAGATGGAGTATTCGCAACCAGCGAGCTGAACTTCTTCCTGGGGAAAAACTTTCTCGTGACGTATCACGAACTGCCATTAAAGAGTGTGCAATCGACGGAAGAGCGTTGTTTACGAGGCACGGGGCACATTGCGCGAGCGCCGGATCGGGTCGCATATACGCTTCTGGATGGGATCGTGGATAATTATAAGCCAGCCCTGGATGAACTCTCGTTGGAGATTGCCCAATTGGAACAGGAGGCCGTTCAAACTCCCACGAAGGGAACACTAAACCGACTACTCCAGACCAAAAATGAGGTGCTGCACTTGCGGCACATCGTCAGTCCGCAACGGGAGGTTCTGGCCCGATTTGCGCACGGTGAGTTTAAACTCATCCGGCCGCATTTGGTGCCCTACTATCGGGATGTTTACGACGAGTTGTTCCATCTCTCTGAACTGGCCCAACGCTACACCGATTCGCTTACGGGCATTCTGCAGGTCTATCTCAATATGTCGTCCAATCAAACAGGTGAAGTCATCAAGGTGCTCACG
The DNA here is from genome assembly GCA_963803285.1 of uncultured Verrucomicrobiae bacterium. Classification (GTDB taxonomy): domain Bacteria; phylum Verrucomicrobiota; class Verrucomicrobiia; order Chthoniobacterales; family UBA10450; genus Udaeobacter. Next base: position 143,296 of record CAWDMG010000012.1, read on the forward strand.
TTATTTACTGTCATTACTACGCCGATCATGATTGTGGGCACGTGGTACGGCATGAATTTTCAGGGGATGCACGAACTTCACTGGAAGTACGGATACCTAATGGCCATCGCAGTTACTCTTGCTGGCACTGGGGTAACCATATGGTGGTTTAAAAAGAAGGGGTGGTTCTAACAATTTTTTCTTTCTCAGCATCGGGCTCGTCATCATGCGCGGTGTGATGCTGTAGGTGTTCCCCGCTGTAGCGTCCGCCGTCCTCAGCGGATGAGTTTACTCTGTAGAACTCGCAACAAACGCCCACCTGCGCATTACTCATCCAGCTCCTGAATTACTTTCGCCATGCCGCTGACCACGAGCGTGAAGCGATCGTAATCAAGTTTGTCGGGCGTATCGTTGGACGAGTGATAGTACGGATAACGAAACGGCGCCGTGTCGGTGACCATGATGGCCGGGTAACCGTGCTGCCAAAATGACCATTGGTCCGACCAACTCACGCCAGGGATGAACGCGGGAAGCGAGGCGCCTTCAGATGGGATCTTTGCGTGTTTGCGGAACAGCGCGATAACGCGACGTAGCAATGCGCGTGACTTAACGTTGCTGACGAAGCCGATGAAGTTGCCGACCTTCGGATAAAACAGGCCCAGGCCCGGCGACGGATACGTTTGCGAATTCGGTGCATCGGAGAAATAGCCTATCGTCTCGAGGCTAATCATTGCGGAAATCTTGTCGCCGCGTTCCTTGCATCTGCGGGCATAAACCAGGCTGCCCATTTCACCCGACAAAAAATAAGGCGGCTCTTCATTCACGAACGCCACGAAACGCAATGTGTGTTTCGGTTTTGCGCCGGCAAACCGCCGAGCGAGCGCAAGCGTTGCAGCCATCCCGGTGCCGTTATCGTTTGCGCCGGGGGAACCGAAGACTGAATCGTAATGTGCGCCGATGACGATGATCGCAGCGGACCGCTTCGCCGAGGCTCCGGCGGACAGGCGGAGACCGCCGCTCCTTGCGCGCACGAATTTCTGCCTCGATATTGTGACACGCCTTGTCCGCTGCATCTCGTAGCTGTCTCGTCGAGTCCGCAGCCCGGCACGCAGAAAAGAGTCTTCAATAAAATCGGCAGCGGCATTGAGCTGTGTGTAATGCCACATGTTGCGCTCGCCGATTTCTCCGGCCAGCTTTTGCACATTCGCGCGGAGCTCTTCGCGTAACACAACTTCATCCGGCGAGAGCGGCCCCGCCTTGGAAACATTCTTCCCCGGCATCCTCATTCCAAACCACCAGAGTAACACCAAAACGGCGGCGACGACGATGGCGATGCGCAGGGCGCTGAAGAAAATTTTCAAGAACACATCGCCATCAAATTAATGAATACGAAGCTAACCGAAAGCGTGTTCGCGTAACTTCTGAGGAGCACACGCGGCCCGCGTGTAGCGTTCGGCGCCGCGCCGAACAGCCTTTGGAAGATACGGCATTCCCCAAAAGCTTCTCTTGAGAGATCGCGCTTCTCACGCTCACGAGTTTTCGGCCAGCGGCCGAAAACAGCACGCCGGCGGCGTGCGCTCCCCGGATTCGTATCTGTCACGCGAGCTTTTTGCGAAACCGCACAGCGCACAGGCTAAAAAGCAGATTCGACATTACAATAAGCACCAAAAGATTCGGCCAATATTCGAAAAAATTTGCGCCGCGCAGAATGATCGCGCGCATCAGCGCGATGAAATACGTCGTGGGAAATAGCGCACCCAGCGCGTAAAAAATCCATGGCATGGTTTCACGCGGGAAAATGAACCCGGAAAAGAAAACGCTCGGCAGCAGGAACACCATCGACATTTGCAGCGCCTGCATTTGGTTTTCGGCTCTAGTCCCGACGAGTAACCCCAGGCTTAGCAGGGCGAACACGTACACCAGTGTAGAAAACATCATGGCGAACACACTGCCCTCGATGGGAACGAAAAACACAAAGCGCATAATGGTGAACAAGACAACTGCCATGGTCATGCCAATGCATAGATACGGAACCAATTTGCCGAGCATGAGTCCGGCGGGGCTCAACGGGCTTACCAGTAATTGTTCAAGCGTGCCGCGTTCGCGTTCGCGCACCAAAGCCATGGCCGCTGCAACTGTGGTCCCAATTTGCAGGACTACGCCGATCACGCCCGGCACAAAAAAATTCGGCGCGCGCATGGCCGGGTTGTAAAGCATTTGCGGACGAACATCGATCGGCATTCCCTTCCGGCCGGTATCGCGCATGAGCGTTTCCATTGATTGCGTCAACGCCACGCCGAGTCCGGTTTGAAGAGCCTGCAATGCCGTTGTGGAATTGGATCCGTCAACAAGCAATTCCACCTGTGCGGAATGGCCTGCCATTAGTTCGCGGGTAAAGTTCGGCGGGATGTAAAGCGCGGCGTACGCGCTTCCCTTGCGCATTTCGCTCTTCAACTGACCCAGACTTTGCACTTCGCCGACTACGCGAAAGCTTTGCGTGTTAACGAAGCGATCGATCAACTGGCGGCTTTCGACCGTGCGATCTTCATTGAGAACAAGCATCGCCATGTGCTTCACGTCATTGTCGAGCGCATAGCCGAACGCGACCATCTCGATCAACGGCGGGAAAAAGAAAAAAAACAGAGTCAGCGGATCGCGCCAGACGACGATGAACTCCTTGAACAAAATTGCGGTAAGTCCTCGAAACGGCTTGTGTTTCATTTTCACATTGTGGGGCTGGTCATCCCGAGCGAAGCGAGGGACCTCGCAAAACACGCAAAAATGCCCGAAGTACCTTGGATCATTGTCATCTGCCTGTAGCTGCTAAGGCACGCGAGGAAGGTTTGAAATGTTGAAAAAGCGTCGGCGATAGATCCGCCCACTTCGGATTCTTCGTTCCGACTAACGCATTCTTCTTCTGACGTCGCCACCCTTTGATCTCCTTTTCACGTGCGATCGCGTCTCGGGGATCATTGAAACACTCGTAATACACGAGTCGATTGACCTTGTAGGCTTTGGTGAACCCTTCTATCTCACCGCTCTGATGCTGCCAGACTCGTCGCACCAAGCTATTGGTTACTCCGGTGTAGAGGACAACCCGGCGTTGGTTCGTCATCACGTAAACGTAGAACGCCTTCATTCTAATTTGTGTGGTCCTTCGCTCTGCTCAAGATGACACTCATGTTACGCGGCCTTTTGTCTTTCCGCAGCGTGCTTGGCGGAAAGCTCGACAAAGACGTCTTCTAGCGAAGGACCGATTTCATGAATCTCGGCATGAGCGACGCCAACTTTGCGGAGTTGTTCCTCGATCTGCGCGCGCTTGACTGAGTCATCGACGAGCAAATGCATCGATTGGCCGAAGATTGTGGCGCTACGCACTCCGGACATCTCGTGCATGGCGTGGAGCGCCGCGGTCACGTGGTCGCAAGTCACATCGAGCCGGCGCGTTCCGGGTGGATTCACGTCCGGCAGTTTTTTCAACTCGTCCGGCTCACCGCACACGATCAATTTCGACAGGTAGATGTAGCCGACATGATCGCAGCGCTCGGCCTCATCCATGTAATGGGTCGTCACGAACAGCGTCATGCCTTTACCTGCGAATTCGAAGAGCAAATCCCACAGCTCACGGCGGGCGACTGGATCGATACCGGCGGTCGGCTCATCTAGAAAGAGCACACTCGGCTTGTGCATGAGCGAACAAGCCATGGCCAGACGTTGACGCCATCCACCGGAGAGCTGGCCAGCGCGCCTGTCGATGTACGGCTCCAGATGCGTCGTGGCAATCATTTCCTCGCGCCTTTGGTTCAACTCGCGACCGCTCAAGCCATAAAGTTTTCCTGCAAAGATGAGGTTCTCATTCACAGTCAGCTCGTCGTAGAGCGAAAATTTTTGCGACATGTAGCCGATCAATTCCTTGATCGGGTCCAAATCCCGCACGACGTCGTGGCCACCTATTCGCGCCGTGCCGTCGGTTGGCTGCAGAATTCCGCATAGCATCCGGATCACGGTTGTTTTCCCCGAACCATTCGGGCCCAGAAAACCGAAGATCGATCCTTTCCCGACGGTAAACGAAATATGGTCAACCGCCGTGAAAGTGCCGAAGCGCTTCGTCAGCCCTTTCACTTCGATCATCGGCTCAGACATAAAGACGAATCAGGAAAACACGAAGGTGGATCGGCTTGTCCCGGCAAGCCGATGGCTCGGGCCGTCACAACGCATTGGGGACAACGCGTTCCACCTTTCCTTCTTTCCTGAGTTCCTGATTTATTTGTTGGGCTCCTCATTTCACCCTTGGAAAGTAAACGTCCGCCGCCATTCCAGCGCGCAAACGATCGTCGTCGCTGGGCAAACGAATCTTCACGCCGAACACTTGCTTGATTCGGTCAGCGACAGTTTGCACATTGCGCGGAGTAAATTCGGCCTGCCGACTGATCTGCTCGACAACGCCATCAAAATCGGTGTGCGGAAACGAATCCACGCGGACGCGGACGTGCTCGCCCAGCTTGATCAAACCCAGCCACGATTCAGGGACATAAACGCGCACCCAAAGATGACCGGTCAAGAGCAGCGTGGCGGCCTCGCGATTCGCCGGAAGCACATCGCCCACTTTTACGCTGAGCACCTCGAGAATGGAATCGGCCGGCGCGATAACCTGCATTTCGGCCAGCTGCGAATCGATATCCGCCAGTTGCGCACGCGCCTGTGCGACGCGCATCTTCGCCGCCGCCACATTTTTCTCCTGCGCTTTCGCCGCGCTGCCGGCGCGCTCCGCATCAGTCGCCGAAACGACTCTGCGGTTGAGCAAATCCTGCTGGCGCCGTGCATCATCGTGCAAGAACACCAGTTGCGCTTCCTGCGCGTCTGCATCGTGGAGAGCCGTGTCGATCTGCGCAGACGCAAGATCGCGGCGCGCACGCAACTCCGACGCATCGAGTTGCACGATCACCTGGCCTTCGTGCAAACGATCCCCTTCCCACGCCAGAATTTTGTCCACGCGTCCGCCTGAGCGCGGGCCCACGTGCGCCTCGTCAACTTCGATCGTTCCTGAAACCGCGTTCCCCCGATCGCTGCAACCGGCAAGCAAGAGACCCAACATAAAAGCTCCGGCCGGAAGCATCAACGCCGAATGAGTTCGCGAAGCCCGATCACTGTCGGGGTTGTCGATTTTGCCTAACGAACAAGGCGTTCACGCTTTCCGTCCTTTTGGCGTAAGCGCGCCTTCGAGAACAATCTTAAGGATCCCGGTGTACCCTTCTTTCGGCATCATCCCAAGCTCCTCCATCTTTGGCGGATTCATGATCGATTGAACCATCGCCAGCAAGATTTCGATGATCAGTTTGGCCGGAACATCCTTGCGCACCATTCCCAGCCGTTGCCCGTCGACAAAAAATTTGCCCATGTAGCGCTGGATTAGCGCGGCCCGCCGGCGCTCGACGAGTTTGAAGACGTCGGGCGCTTTCTGGCGCATATCGCGCACGAACGGCGGCTTGATCTCATCCAATTCGCGTTGCGTGCCAGCCAGCAACTCGCGCAAGGTCGCCGGGAAATCGTCCGGGTGCGCGCGCGTAACTTCCTTCAGCGTCGCTTCGACGCATGTTAACTTATCGGCCAGCACGGCCTCGAGCAGATCGAACTTCCCCGGAAAATAAGCGTAAAGCGTTTTCTTGCTGATCCCCAACTCCAACGCAAGATCATCCATGGTCACACTGCGGAAGCCGTGACTGAAGAAGTGCGCCCGCGCCGCATTCACCATTCGTTGCCGAATTGACGATTTCTTTCGCCTTTGGGCACGGGGTATGTTTAGCCTTCTCACAATCTTACGGTAGTCTTAGCATAACCATGGAAACTAATCCAGTGTATTTAGTTTCCTAGAATCAGGGGGACGGAACTCAAACCGTGGCTAGCTTCTCGATCGGGAAGAAGTTATGACTTCTTTTTGGCAGGACTTTTGGGCGACGCATCGCCGTGAAAGATCTGCGGGTATTTGCTTATCAGTTCGGTCTTGTCATTTTCGGTCCTGCCTTGCAGCAGCATGGTGCGGATGGCTTTAACGCGAGCGGGTGAGAACTCTTTTAGCAGGAGCGAAACAGCGCCCTGGTGATCGAGCATTTTCTCCAGGTTTTTGGCGTGCTCCGCGCCGGACTGCCCGGTGAGATCGAGCGACAACATCAAACGCTGCGTGTCTGGGGAATCGCGTTCACACTGCGTCCCTTTTACCACCCGCAGGTAGTGGAGCCCCATTAAGGGCAACAGCATCGCGGATTCCGTCGTGGGCTTTGGCACTGTCTCCACGAATTCCTTTGCCACATACCCTTGATTGCCTGCGGCATCTTCGATGATGTAGTCGTTTTCCTTCTCGGCGGTGATGGCAAAATATTCCCCTCCGCGCAGCTTAAATGGTTTTCGGCCGGCGGGAACGCGCGTGACAAACATGTATCCACCAACGTTTTCATCCACCAGGCGCCCGCAGGCATTTGCTTTTGTTAAGACCTGAGTGAAATCGGTCCGCTTGCCCGTCCGAATAGCGGATGATTTGGAATGTGTGACGGCGCCGCTGTCCGCATTGGAAAACGATTTTTCTGCTTCGGAAATCCGCCGAGCGCTTACGAGTTTCTTGATGTCTATAATAGAACCGTCGTGAACTTCGGCAGCCCCGCCGTCAAACTCACCAAATGCGAACACCGCCCGCAACGCGGGAAGGTACCTGATTCTGCGTCCTTCACGAGCACATAGTAATAAACGCCCAGGGATTCGGCGCTCGAGTCTATCTCACCAGTTGAAAAGGCCGATGGAAATTTGTGAATGAGTCGCCCGGGAATTCTGCCTTTGTTATTACAGCCGTCTTCCACCACATATTCATTTCCTTTCTCACCAACGACCCAGAACCGTTCCAAGGCATACAAACGGAAACGTTGTTGGCCTTCCTCCACATCTTTGACCAGATAGGACGATTCAGGCTGCTCGTCAGCGAGCCGCGCCTCGACCCTGTCTAGTTGGTCGCCATAGTCGGAGGTGCCGAGAATCTTAGTGGCGTCGGTTATTTCCGCATTCTGCGGATCACGAGTTTTGACGACAAAAATAAACCGAGAATCGAGTTCGGCTGGAGGCTGATCTTTGGAGATTACGACCGAATCTATGCGTTCTGCGATTATTTTAACAGCAGTCGCATCCACCCACTCCAAAGCCGTGAAGCCCTCATAGACAAGCTTCCGAGGCGTGTGGTCAGGCAACCCGAGCGCTTTCAATTGCGCGGCTTGTTCCTCCTCCATCCGCTTACGGATGGCATCCCGCGGCCACGACACCTCGGCAAACTCATTTCCATCCCATTCGTTGAGCCTCGTTGTCCACCTCCGCGGTCCTGTTTGAAAATTCAGGGCCACATGCTTCGAGTCTCTTGACCAAGCCTGGGGTTGCCGCCGCACGTGCATGGGTGTCAGCGCTTCTTTCGGCGACGGCAGGACAACTCGCCTTGAGGAGATTTCGACGACGTCAATCGCGGAAACGGCGTCCTCCTCCGGTTCTTCGGTTTTTGCAGCGCCCGCGAACGCGTCTCGAAACCCGAAACGTCCGTCCGGCGATTCGTCATAAATTTGATAATCCGGATTGGCGGCATTTGCGAGGACCGCAACCGCGCACATCGTGAAAACGAACAAGGATTGGCTTAAACGGTGGAACGAGCAGGAAGAGATATTCATGGAGTTGCTCATAAAGCCTATGGAGCGTTAAGGAATCTTACCAGAAGCGCGAACGACCTGCGCGCTTTCATGTTTGTCGTCCATCAAACAGCAGCGCTCTACCTGGGCAGATCAGAATCGCGATAGTTTCGGCAGAAGACCGGCGTTATTCTCTTCTGCAACCATTTCTCCTCCGCCACGCTCCAGAGGGCCTCAAATCGAGCTCGCCATGATTTCTTTCCGGGAATGCCTTTACCGTTGCTCTCGGAGATGCATTTAACGATGACCTGATTGTTGGCGTTCAGTTTCCAAGTTCCGCTGAGGGCAATCTCCATGAAATCTTCCGGCGCGCATTTGTCGTAGTCCACCTGAAGGAACTCCGACACGGCTTGCGAAAGCTCGCGTTGGTGTACGATTTGCCCCTCTTTTAGCTCAAATGCAATAACGCAACGCGGACTCCATTTACCCTGGCTAACGATCACTGCAGCCGAGCTGTCTTTCGCCCAGTTCACGGAAAGTCCTTTGTGATTAATGTTCTCGAAATACGCCACGGGCAATGCGCCCACAATCCGGAACGGGTCCAATGTGACCAGATAATTGTTGGCAGTTTGGGACTTCGGCTGGGTTGGAAATTCATCGCCTTCTTTCGGATAGATGAGCGCGAGCTTCTTGTTCGGCGAAATCGATGACGGCGCCAGAAGATAATCCTCTCGATATTTGCTGGGAGCATCAGCCGGCAATTCGCGACCAAAGATTCCCGCGGTGAAATCGTTATCTTGCGCTCCAATCGCATCTTTAGGCTGAAGCGAGATCGAAGTTAAAACAGAAATTACAACGAGCACTGCACGCATGATGGTTGTTGGCCAGGGCTTGATTCGCGTTCACCTCCTGCATTGTTTCGGCACGGCGCACAAGCAAACAATTCTAGGCAAACAGTTGCCGCCCGGGTAAAAACGCACTTTGTGAGGATCAAAACAGCAGCCGCATTACTATCCGCTTTCCTTGCGCCATATGGGCGCCGCGACCGTCAGCGCGGCCGATCTGCACCCGATAATTGAAATCGAGACAGGCTACTTCTTCGGCGCCAGCGAAAACGGAAAGTGGATCAAGGCTGGCCAGGCCGCAAAATCGACTGCCAAGAAGACAACCTACCAGGTTTACGGCCTAACGAAACAGGCAGGACAAATCACAGCAGGCAAGCCAAAATCCGTCGACGAACCGTGTCCAGACACATTAATGGTCTCGCTCTCGTCGAAACCCAAAGATGGCGTGATCGGATTGGCTGCGACATGGAACGCGTTGCCGAGGAAGCCCGTAATCGCCGATGCGACTCAGTCGGTTTACGTGGAGGCTGTCCGCGATTTCTTGAAAAGCCGCGGAATGGCAGATCCCGAAGTGCGAATTACACGGATCCTGCGCGTCGATTTGGATGGTGATGGAGAAGAGGAAGTCCTAATCAGCGCGACGAATTATTTTTCCGAAGACAAATCGGACCACTCAGCAGCGCCGTTTTCCGCGGCGCCGATAGAGTCTCCGCGGCCTGGAAGCTATTCCATCGTCATTTTGCGACGCCTAGTCGCCGGCAAAGTTCAAACGCAGCTTGTGGCCGGTGAGCTTTACCCGAAGCCGGACGAGCCTGTCGCTCCGAACGTGTACCAGGTCGCTGCGGTCCTTGATCTGAATGGCGACGGAAAACTCGAAGTGATTGTCCACTCGTTTTACTACGAAGGCGGCCAAACGACCATCTACCGCTGCCAGCCCGAGAAGATCGAAGAGGTGCTCTCGGTCGAGTGCGGAGCCTGAAGTGACCTGTCGTGACGGCAAATTCGCTGGGCGAAATACGCGCGTTCTTTTATAAAGATGCCGTGGAGTTGCTCGGGCCACTCAAGAGACATTTTGGCCACGACCAGTTCCGGCCATTGCAGCGGGAAATTATCGAGGATGCACTCGCCGGGCGGGACGTGTTTGTGCTGATGCCGACAGGTGGCGGCAAGTCGCTCTGTTTTCAATTGCCGGCCTTGGTGCGCAACGGGCTAACAATCGTGGTGTCGCCGCTCATCGCGCTCATGAAAGATCAAGTGGACGCGCTGCAAACCAGTGGAATTCCGGCGACATACCTGAATTCAACGCTAAATCGGGAGGAGGCAAAGGCGCGTTGGCGCGGTCTGCATCGCGGCGAGTACCGGATGCTTTATGTAGCGCCCGAGCGACTGATGTTGGATGCGTTCTTGGAACGCGCACTCAACTGGAACATCGCCCAATTCGCCATCGATGAAGCGCATTGCATCAGTGAATGGGGCCACGATTTCCGGCCGGAATATCGCGAACTGAAGAAGCTGCGGAAACATTTACCCGATGTGCCGCTCATCGCGCTTACCGCTACTGCCACGGAACGGGTGCGCGCAGACATCATCAAAGAACTGAAATTGCGGGACCCACGATGTTACGTGGCCAGTTTCAATCGGCCGAACCTCACATACCGGGTCGTTCCGAAAACCACGGCCTACGACCAACTGCTGGCGTTCATTCGAAGCCGGCCTAACGATAGCGGCATCATTTATTGTGCAAGCCGCAAGAGCACCGAATCACTCGCACGAAATTTGAATGAGGACGGCGTGAGCGCAAAACCATATCATGCGGGACTCACGGCGGCCGAGCGTACAAAACACCAGGAAGCATTTCTCCGCGACGATGTGCGCGTGGTTACCGCGACAATCGCATTCGGGATGGGCATCAATAAGCCGAACGTACGTTTTGTTGTGCATTATGATCTGCCGAAAAATCTGGAGAGCTACTACCAGGAAACCGGACGCGCCGGACGCGACGGATTACCCAGCGAATGCGTATTGCTGTTCAGCCCGGGCGACGTCGCAAAGCAACGGCATTTCATCGACGAAAAAACCGAGAAGGAGGCGCGTATCGCCCGCGCACAACTTCAACAGATGGTCCATTACGCCGAAACACGCCAATGCCGACGCGCCGTGCTGCTGGAGTATTTTGGTGAAACGTTTCCGCTGGAATCGTGTGAGAGTTGCGACAATTGCTTGCAGCCGCGCGAGACATTCGACGGAACGGTGCACGCGCAAAAATTTCTTTCCTGCGTATATCGCATCCACGCCAGGCACGGGTTCGGATTCGGGTTGGGTCACATTGTCGATGTGCTCCGCGGCGCAGACACGGAAGCGATAAGGCAACGAGGTCACAACGAGCTGTCCACTTACGGCATCGGCGGCGAATTGAAGCGCGGCGAATGGCAGGCAATCGGTCGCGAACTATTGCGGCTGGGGCTGGTCGAATGCGCGCCGGGCAAGTTTGCGACGTTGTCGCTTACGCCCGCCGGTCTGGAGGCATTGCGAAAGCGGACATCGATCGTTTTGACCAAGCAAATCGAAATCGCGGAGAAGGCCGCCCGACGAAGGGCAGGCGCGATCGAATGCGACGAAACATTGTTTGCGCGCTTGCGTGCGTTGCGTCGACAGCTCGCAGATGAACGCGGCGTGCCCGCTTACATCATCTTCTCGGACGTGTCACTGCGTGAAATGGCAAGAAATTATCCGACGAATTCAACCGAGTTTCGCCGCATTCCCGGCGTCGGCGAACAGAAGTTGAAGGATTTCGGCGAAGCGTTCATGAGCGAGATCAGGAGCCATTCGGCGGAAAACCCGAGCGCCTGATACCCTCTAAAGACGCCGATTTTACGTTCCCAAAACGGTCGGAACTTGCTTAGATGACCGGCAATGAATGGAGGCGCATAAAGCATGAAGGCGACACTTGAAAGAATCTTCGCTAGCCTTGCTGCTTTGTTGATCTGCACAGGAGCGTTGTCAGCCGCTGACTTGCATCCAATCGTGGAGGTTCAAAGCGGATACCTTTTCGGTGCGATCTCTGACGGAAAATGGATCAACGCGGATGAAACGGCGAAGGCGCTGCCGCGATGAAACGACATATCAGGTTTATGGATTGACCCAATCATTTGGCGAAGCCAAAGGAGGCAAGCCCAAAGCGGTGGAAGATCTATGCACGGACACGCTATCGGTTTCACTTTCACCAAAACCGGATGAGGGCGTGATTGCGATCGCCGCGCCGTGGAATGCGCTTACCGCGAAAGCCGAAAACAGCTGATGCAACGCAGAAAGTTTATGTCGATGCGGTGCGCGATTTTCTGAAAACAAAGGGAATCGAGCAGCCGAAGGTGAAGATCGAAAGCATTCTGCGAGTTGATCTCGATGGTGACGGCGAAGAGGAAGTTCTCATTAGCGCGACAAATTATTTCAGCAAAGACGATCGGCTGCCGATGAGATCGCCGGCTGGAAGTTATTCGATGGTGCTGTTACGGCGCGTCGTTGCGGGAAAAGTGGAAACACAGGTGGTCGAAGGCGAGTTTCACCCAAAAGCTTACGTAAGAAAGGAAGATAGCTTCGACGCTCCCAATGCTTACAAAGTGATTGCGACGCTGGATCTGGACGGTGACGGGAAACTGGAGGTCGTCGTCGGCTCGAGCTACTACGAAGGAGAAGAGATCACAATTTACCATTGCGACCCGAAAAAGATTGAGGCTTTGCTTTCTGTTTCTTGCGGTGTGTGATGGCCGCCGATGACGATCGACGCGAAGGTGTTAGTAGCTTCGGCGTTTGTTCTGATCGCCAATTGCTTCATTTCTTCGCTCAACGCCGAGGAGATGATCAGGAACAAATCGCCGGACGGGAAATTCGCGTTGCGATTGATCCACGGAGAAGAAGGTTGGGACACGTCGATCGTTGAGTTGCCGAGTAAGAAAAAAATCGTCGACGTAGAAGCAGTCGCAACCTCGGGGGACCATGAGAGACGCGCCTGGGTTGCAAGCGTGGACACGTTCCGAATCGAAGATTATGCCAAGGACGCAAAGCTGGTGTGGTCTAACAACTCACAGCGCGTCGCGTATTTCAACGAAGATCGAGATGAGCACACGATGAGCGTTTATTTTCGAAATGGTGAGACGTTTGAAGAAGTGGACCTGCCAGAGCTTCCGCGATGTAATGAAATCAAAGACGAGGATCCGAAAGACCTCCACACGGTTTGGTACAAACTGACGCCGGAGTCCTGGATCGACTCCGGAAGTTTGCTGGCCGCTTTTAGTGGCGAATGGCGAAAACTTAACAGCGAGGAGACCGGCGCCAAAGCGATGATCGGTTGCGAGCGGACGCTCACGTTCGCGTTCGACGCGCAACGCCGTCCATGGCTGCCAAAGATCGAGGAGGCGCGCGACGCAATCGGGCAGAAGATTGAATCTCCTAACGGGACATTTTTCGTAGAGGAGCTTGAGGTTCCCGCGAAAGACGATGAAAGCAATACGGACACGGATCTGGAAGTCTGGATCGTCTCTGGAAAGGATCCGGCTATGCGCGAACCTTTACCGGGTTTCCACGAGAAAGGGCTATCGCACCTCAATAGCGTCTCAATTTCGCCGGATGAAAACTGGATGTTAATCGCGAGACATTACGGCAGCCACATGAATTCGACTGATCTCTTTCACCGCAGAGAGGGAGTGAAGTTCGAAGATGTTTTTCCAAAGGCGAGTTGGCCGGTGGGAGAGGGCTCCCAAGATCGCTTCGACAACGAAGCGTGGAAATTTTTCAGCAAAGCCGAAGGCGTGCCGTTAGCCAAGATCGACATAAAGGACCTCGGCCCAGCGCAGATTTCTTTTTTGGATTGGAGCGCGGATTCGGGCCGGCTACTAATCGATCTGCACGGCGGGCTAACTGGAAGTGTCGAGACGCCCGATCGCGACCTGTACAAAAAGCCGGGCGTTTCGGTTTGGGTCGCATGTTTCAATACCACGACGCGCAAGTTCGAGCTGACCGATCGGCTCCGAAAAAATAATAAAGGCGCGCGTAAACGTTGGAAGGCAATGGACAACGACAATGAAGAAGCGCCAGAAGAAGGGTTTGTGCCGCCCTCAGCCGAATTGATCGGCCACGAAGGACCAGACGCACCTGTGGCCGAACGATTAAAGAAATACGAGATGGAACTCGCTGCCTTGGTGAAGAAACGCGAAGCGCAACTCGAAGGCACGGATCGCGCCGAATTTCAGCAGAAGGAAAAAGATTGGCGCGAAGAACTCGAAAACAAAGCTGCAAAAATTAAAGACCCGCAAAAACGACTCGGGTTCCGCACGAGATCGACATGGTACCATCTCATCGACGTGCGCGAAGAACGGCTTCCGGTTTATGAAGAGCCAAAGTCCGCGGCGGAGAAGTGAAAACGTTCCCGATTCTTTTTGTTAATTCAGCAGCTGTGAGAGAGTCCATCGACGGCGACCAGAGCGATGAATAGAAGACTAAATCACGCCCTCGCAAGCCTGGTGCTTATGTATTCGGCGACGGCGTGGTCGCAACAAGCGGATTGGCGCGACAAGGAAGCAACCATGGCTACGCTCAATGGTCAGGATGAATACCAACTGTCGGGCAGCACCGAGTGCAGCGATGAAGCAACTTTGACCACGACCATAAAGCCAGGCGAACGATTCCTCGCACGTGAATTATCTAACGACGAAAGGGACTGGGAGGTGTATCTCAAGTCGGGAATCAGCGGCACCCTCCCTCGTAACAGGATTCGTCTCCTGCCGGATGAGCCGCTGGCAAAACTGAACTACGAGAGCTGCAAGAAAGAGTGGCGAAAGTTGCAGTCTAAACCGATCAAAAACACCGACGATGTTGCCTATTCGGCAAAGAAGTATCATGGCGTGGCAAACTATTATAAGACTCTAGTGCGAGCCAGTGAAGGCGATGCAAAAGCATTCGCGCAATTTAATTCTCTCTCCCACATGGACGGAGCGGCCGGCGAAGGGCATGAAGAGACTACTTGGGTGCTTCTTCATGTCGCCGGCGATGAGACTTTCGCCAAGCTGCTAGCACGGCAGTCTCCCGAGTTTCGGGAAGGATACGCGGACGTTTTTTCCCGCGAATCTTTCTTACCAATTTCAAACCCGAAGCCGTACATTAAACAGAATTTTCCCAAAACCTACGCGATCCTTCAATTGGCGGCGCAACAAAAGGAGGCCGATCCGATTGAGGTAGTGAAGGCGGGGGCAGAATCAGGCAGCTCAGAGTCCGAGGTGGAACTCGGTCGTCGCTACGACGAAGGCAAAGATGTAGCGAAGGATCAGGTGGAGGCGGTGAAATGGTACCGCAAAGCCGCCGAGCAGGATTACGCCAAAGCTCAATACAACCTGGGCGTCTGCTACGGTAAGGGCGAAGGCGTGGCGAAGGATCAAGTGGAGGCAGTGAAATGGGTTCGCAAAGCCGCTGAACAGAATTTCGCCGCGGCGCAGTCTAAACTGGGTGGCTGCTACGAGAATGGCGAAGGTGTGGCGAAGGATCAGGCAGAAGCGGTGAAGTGGTATCGCAAAGCCGCCGAGCAGAATTACGCCGCGGCGCAATACAATTTGGCCATCTGTTACAAACGAGGCGACGGCGTGGCGAAGGATTGGGCCGAGGCTTACAAGTGGCTCTTGCTGGCGGCAAGGCAAGGCGATGAGGATGCCAAGAAGAACATGACCGAGCTGGAAAGTAAGCTGACGCCGGAGCAGATTGCGGACGGAAAAACGCGGGCGCGCGATTTTGTGCCGTGGTAGGCGCGGTTGCTCACGGCCGCTGGCGTATGATCTTGTGCTCCAGCACTGCGCTGCCCGTTTACGAACCGGCCAAGCGTTGCGCCTGAGGAATACACGAGCGCCCGAAAGCGGTGAAAAGCGAGTCGTATCTCGCCAGATTCTGCCAAACAAGTTCGCTAAAAAACAGCAGCTTCTTCATCACGCTAAGTCGAGATACCGGTTTGGCGCTAGTTCACTTTGTTCAGCCACTGGAAAATCGCCTTTCAACTGCTTGATGCGCTGTTCTGTCGTCTCGTTCATGCTGGTCCAGCGTAGCACCGGAGCTGCCGAGCCGCCGCGAAACTGGTCTGCTGCAAATGCCGCCTCGGCATCTCGGAATGCGATCCACGCTCGCTGACTTTCCCGTAGTTTGTTCTTCGCTTCCGTGTCGGCAAGCTTCGCGAGCAGCGACTGGTAGATTTTATTCAACTCAGCGTCGACTCGCTCGAAGTCTTTGCGAGCCTGCGCGTTCATCTCCGCTTGCGTCTGCGCGTCAACCTGGCTTGTCGGAAATGCGACCAGTGCAGCGATTAATAGAACAAAGCTAATTATGTATTGTTTCACGTTAGTGCTTTGTATTGGAAGCGCGGTTACCCGGACGAAAACAATTGTGCAAGCTCGCTAAGCGGCTCGTAGGCCTAACGTGTAGGGCTTAGCCGCGCGCGCCGCAGGCACGTGTCGGCCACAGCAGCCGGTTATAAGGCAAATCATTTAGGGGTTTCCTCATTGGCTGCGCTATCGTCATACTCGTTTTCGAAAGAAAAGGTGGCCTTGGGAAAAAGACGGCGCAATTTCTCCTGGTCTTTGATTTTCAAGTAATTATTTCCCATAAATATTTTTAACCCATTCAAATTGGCTAAAGACTTCGGCAACTTTATGCCTCCATTGCTGCATACTGAAAGTTCCTGAAGATTTTTAAAATTACCGACGAACGCCGGAAGTTCGTGAATGTTATTATAGTCCAGCGCTAATCGTTTTAATTTTTGAAGTGAAGCTATTTGAGAAGGAATGCTCTTGATACCATTTCTACTCAAGTCCAATTCTTCAAGATTCTGAAGCTTTCCAATCGTGCCGGGCAAGCTCTTAACCTTAGAAGGTGGGATAGGTTCCTTGGAGCCAATTTCTCTCGGGTCTATTGCCCCGGAAAGTGTCAGTACCTTTAAGTTACTCAAATTACCGATTGATTCCGGCAGTGAGATGTTCATTTGACAAGCATTTCCATTATCAATAATTAATTTTTCTAACTTCTTTAAGTTTCCAATTTCACTGGGAAGATCTTCTAAATTTTCCAGGCAAGAAATATCTAATTCCACTAAGTTAATCAGAGTACCCAATTGTGATGGAAGGTGTTTTATTGCGGGGTCATATTTCGTTTCGCCCACTTCCTTTCCATCTTTGCTCAGGTCCACGCAGCACAATATGGAGAGAGTTGTCGCTTTTTCAGGTGCGACCAAAGCTTGCTCCAAGCTATCGAATGACTCCGCATGCATAATGGAAGTTAAAGTGACACACATGCTTGCCATGAATAGATGGTTTTTCATTTCTCGTTCACCTGATTTGCCTTATAACAAGAATTCGGCCCCAAAAATCTGTAATTAAATTGCAAATGAAATCTGTCTAATCCGGACCTTCGAGTCGCCCGAGAGGTAAAAAGCCGTCCATAACAGCATCAGTAACGTCTGTCGTTTGGATATCATTGTTTGTTGGCTTCCTCTTCGACCTCTTTTTTCGACATTTGATGCGTGTCGACGATTTTCCACTTGCCTTCGACGTCAAACTTCAACGTGAAAAGGAAGCCGGTTTCCAGGTCGCCCGACGTGCGCCCATAACAAGGCGCATAAAGGATTGCGGTATTCGCATCAGTCCACTTGCGCACCTTCAGAACGTCGTTGTCCGGCGCGCAATGGCGCGGGTTAAAGTCTTTTGGCAAATGGCCCTTGCCAAGTTGCGCTAACTGCAAATCCTCCATCTTTATGTCCGACGGTGAATGCAGCGCGGCCCATTCGCCGTCACGTAATTGATAAAATGCGACGAATTCAACTCTCGTATGGTGCGCGTGCACCGGGGCGTAATTGCAGGCGAACCGCTTTGAGTCGGGCGCCCATATCACCCCCGTCTGATTCGCCTCCGGACTATGCACCTCAAGGTCTTGATCCAGATCAACAACAACGTCTGTCGTCCCAGGCTTAACAATTTGCGGCGCACACTGAGTGAGACCGTACGCGTCGCATTTGTATTCCCATTGGTTGTCCGGCGAAACGGAGCTGGCGCTCGATGACGAAGTCCGGCCGGTTTCGGAAACCGATTGCGCTTGTTCGCTCGTCGATTCAGGCGTGAAGGCTGGTGAGGGTGTCACACTACCCGCCGTGGATTTTGGTTCACTCTCAGTTCCGTGATCGAGCAGCGCCTTTAGCTCTTTAATGCGCTCTTGAGTGAGTTGCGTCATCGTCACATAGCGGAGTGTCGGTGCCATCGACCCGCCATCTGCCTCCTTAGCAGCGTGCGCTGCCTGGGCATCGCGGGATACAACCCACGCTCGCTGTGCCTCCCTGAGCTTTTGTTTGCTCTCAACGGTCGGAAGTTTTGCCAAAACCGATTGATAAGTCTTGTTGAGATCAGCATCAGCTCGCTGAAAGTCCGCGCGCGCCTGCGCGTTCATGCTCGCCTGCGTTTGCGCGTGAAGAGGCGCGAGAGGCAAGAGAAGTAAAACGACGCGGAGGCAGCAAAACACAACAAACAGTAAATGCGGTGGCGATGAAATTTTCACGGTCGCCAAATCGTTACTGGTGCCTTTCCTTTTCTAGCAGCTTGATCGCTTCCTCGAGATTAGCTCTGGTAGCCACCTTTTCTAATCCGCGGTTCAGTTCTTCCTTGGAAGCTGCGCCGAGACGAATGGAAGTCTGAAAGTCGTCGATCGCGTGTTGCAGATCGGCCATTCGAGATTGTCGATCTTGGGAAGCCTTTGCCCGGTGAAGGTATAACATGCCGCGATTGTGGTACACGAACGGCGTAAAGCGACCCTTCAAGTCAATGGCTTGCGCGTATACCTTCAATGCTTCGTCGTATTTTCCGGCTGTTTGGAGCTTGCCGGCTTTCATCGCCAGCTTCATATCGTCAGTTTCAATCACTTTCGGAGCATCTTGCTTCGTACTTCCACTGGGAGAGTTCTCTTGAGCGAAACTCGGTAGGCAGAAAAGCAAGAGAACCGGACAAATGAGCAAATGTGCTTTTCTCATGTCCGCTATTTCTTCTTCAGTTTTCGTAACGCTGCCTTGGCTGTCTGCGCGTATTGGCCGTTCGGCTCCAGTTTTAGAGCTTCCTCGTACGTACTTTCGTGCACTTACGAAGTCTTTCATCTCAGCGCTGATCTGTCCGAGGGCAACCAACGTGGCCGCGGATTTCGGATCGAGCTGGCGCGCTTTTTCGAACGACTCGCGCGCCTTTTTCCATTCACCAAGATCGGCCCAATAACCGGCTGCATCTTTGAAGCCTTGCGGATCATTTGGATATTGGTCGGTTGCCAGTGTCGAAATTTGGTACCAGCGCTTATCATCCTCCGCGTTCTCCTTTTTCTCGTAATACAAACCGTACTCGTGCAGCTTGTCCGGGACGAATTTATCGACTGGCTTACTGAGCGGCTCTCCTTTCAGCCATTTCAATTGCGCCGGGTGCCCGCGGGCATACACGACCATCTTCTTCAACGTCGCCAATTCATTGTCGAAGTCGCCGGACTCTTGGTAGAAGAAGGCGAGCCCGCACCAGATATCGAGCCGGTCGGGGAATTTCGTCGTTGCTTCCTGAAGAAGATCGGTGGCTGGGTTGATATTCGATTTATCTTGCTCAAATGAAATGCTTCCCGCCTGCTTTCCCGTTTTCTTATCAGTCAACCCAAAGTCGCCCGGGCCGGGTTTCTTTGTCGAGATAATCATCTGGGGTTGGTTAAAATAATAATTCGCGCTCGTGATCCACGCATCGGGATCGTCAGGCGTCTTCTCGCGCCATTCGGTCAGCAACGGCTCGATTTGCGCCTCTGCATGTTGATCTATTAGCTGGTCGTAACGAGCAGAGTATGCCGTCGCGGACTTCGGCCCGACATAAACGAGGGTTTTCAGGACTTCCTCGAGTTTATCGGAATCTTTTTCGTAGTTCGCCTTATCGCGCGAGGTGAGAACAATGTAAGCGACCCCACGCGGAAGTTGGACGTAGCCCACGCGTTCCCACTGCGCGTACGTTTTCGTGGCTGGATATTCGTTAATAAAATAATCGTGACCGTCCCTGGTTTTGCCGGACGCGATCTTCTCCTTCGGTCGTCCATGGATCTTCTCCATGTCTTTGATCGCCTTTGCCACAAATGTGTTTACTCCTTCAAATAGCGTGCTTGCAATTTTGGCATACATCACCGTCTTCGCGGCCGACCACGACGAACCTTCCGGGTAAAGAACGCACGGCATGTCCTGTCCTTTGCCCGACTCATTGTCGACGACCCAGCCGTCGGGCGCAGTGATGTTAAAGCCAGCTTTCGGTCCGTAAACACTTCCACCGGGTGATGTTTCTTCACCGTGCAGCATGCAGATCGGAGAATTAGCGAGCGCAAGAAACCCCCAGATCCATATTTTTGTTTTCATGTTATTGAATGATGTTACTCGTTAGTCTTTTGTTCCTTAACAGGTTGCGTGTTCAACACTCGCGTTTTGTCGGCGGGTAGAAGCTCGCATTCGCCTTCAGCGTCAAACAAAACATGATAAAGAGCGGTCGATTCGTCGGAACCTCAAGAAATTCTCATTGCCTAACGTTTGCCCGCGATCATTCATTGATGTTGTCGAGCCCAACAAATTTCCAGCCGCTCTTGGTCAATTCAAAAATGAAGCGAATCGGTGCATTTTCCCAGTCGTTCGGAGTGTCCTTAAAGGGGCAATAGATCCCATACCGCTGGTCGGATTCTTTTTGCGGTTTGGCGCTTTTGAAACATTGCGCGGCATTGGCCTCGCCTTTGAAAATTTCGTCATAACGGCGCAAGAAACCCTCCTTGTTCTTTACGGCCTTTACCTCATAGGGCATCGACAGTGGGAATTTCGTCATCTCCGCCACCGCCGCCTTATCACCAGCGATGACCTTCGATTTAAATGTCTGCCAGAACGCCGAAAAGTCGGACTCCGCAAAAGCGTTTGGAAATGATAACAAAATCAAAACCCCAGCCAACCAAGTCTCAGGGCTGATCACGCGCCACGCCCGGCGGGCGCGAATAGAGACGAATGAATTTAATTCCGACACTTTAACTGTTTCTTTAATCATGGTGTTTTCCTTTCATTAGGATTTTCTGCGCATTTGAAAAACAACAGCTAATCGTGCACGCGACGATCGCTACGAAGGTGAAAAACGACCTCATTGTTCCTCTTCGGCTTCCTTAACAGGCAGCCGTTCTGTTTTAATGACCTGTGATCGAGCAAGACGTTCACTCATTTTGCTTCTCCGGCACCGAAGCGCCGAGCTCACCGTAGAAAGCGTAATCGGCCTTTTTGCCGGTGATTTTCAATTGCCAATGTGTAAAATTTTCGGCGCCGTCGCAGCTATTGCCCCGGCCTTGAAACACGAGAACGTATTTGGTTCGGGCAGTGATTCCGGCCTTAAAAACGCCCGTCCCGTTAACCTCGCCCTCAAAACGCCATTCTTTATAAAGCACTGGCTCGGGGTACCCGGGTTTTGTCCGCCCATCGTGAATATCGGCTGCGAATCTCAACATCTTGGCTGGCAACAGTAAATCGAGTGTGCCGGATTCATCCCCGTTGCGGAACGTCAGCTTCCACACGTTACCGACGAGCGAGCCAGTCAGGGAGTAGCTATCCGCCGGGTGAGCCAGGCCTTCAGCGGCCACCTCTGGGTCCGCCTCGCCTGTCCACAGCTCTGCCTTTGTGCCAAAACGGATTCGTTTTATGACACTCAGTTTCAACTCGTCAGGTTTGACGAAATCGATTTGGTATTCACCTGGATGGGCGCAACAAGCACATGCCCAAACACGACTCGGTAGTAACAGCAACGTTACCCCCATCGCCACCGAGAATAGATGCCTTGTCCGAACTTTCATGTCGCTCTCCTTTCGACACACACCGGGCCGAAATCAACTGTCACGCACCGTGAGGCAACTTGTTTGATCATTAGTATGAAATTCGTGAATGGAGCTGAGGGGATGGTGATACAGAAGGCAAAGCGGCGAGCGAGCGGGTAAGTGAAGCGAGTTTCAAATCGGTGTCTGGAACCTCGGCGGTTCATTTTTCCACCTCAGTCTTCGTTTTCCCAATCTTCTTCACAGACGCGTGATGCTGCGCATCAAATGCAACCGTGAATCGCAGCACGCCGGTATAGCTCTTGCCGTCATCTCGCGACAGCATCATGTCCTCGCTGGATAACTCCAGTTCTCCTGAGTTCAACCACCTCAAGGGAGTCACCCCGCCTCCATAGGGTTTCACGTTCTCTTCCTTGCCCTTAGGAAACTTGATTCGCGGGGATGGCAAATTCTCCGGCAAAAACACTTTGTCGAAACCGGATCCGTTCCAAAAACAGATGAGCGCGCTCCGCTCCTCTACTCTCGCGCCCGGCGGGTTGGCACGAAAGCCATAGGCCGAGCGCTGGGAGTCAGCCGACCACACCAGAACGCACTCGGATGGATCGAACAAATCGGTGTCGGAGCCATCGTGCAACATGAGTATCACTTTGCCAGAGTCCTTCTCGATTAACTCCACCATTGGATGGTATTCATCGTCCTTCGATTGAGTTATCCTTAGGGCGAAGCGCCCATCGGGCGATTGATATTTGATTTCCTCTTCGGCCGCTAGCCACTGCCAGGGACATATGAGACAGCAGGCAATTGCGATCGACGACACTAATCTAACTTTCATTCTTTGAGATGAGCCGCCTCGTCAAGAATCGCGGTAATTATTGCCTTCAGTGAGGCGTTATCCTTGGTATAAATGATGTCGTCAATGCGCCATCCGTTTTTCACCTGAATCAGTTGGAAAACGAGTACTTGCTCTTGCTCAGGCTTCCCTTCGTTAAATAATTTAAAGCGTGCTTCGAATCGTCCGGTTTGCGGTGGCGTTGCCTCAGTGATGTGAAGCTTAAAATCGAGGTGGTCGTCGAAGTCCTGGGCTCCAAGGATTGGGTCGAATTCGAGTCCACAAAGATCCCCCTTGGGACAGTCCCGCTCCAGTTGCGCATTCTTTAGGAATAACTTGGTTAGTTCGGGACTGAAATATTTCGACAGCACAGTGCGACTGCCGAGGTTGAGTTCTTTGTGTCCCCACGGCCGGTGAGCCTTGTAAAGCGCGCGAATCACTTCCTCCGGGCCGTCTCCCGCGGCGACCGCAGATGACGCAACTACAGTTAGCAATGCGAGCATAAGTGCCCTTGTCATTACGCATCATTGATTAGCTCCTTATTTGAGATGATCATTCTGGTGTGAATTTGTGAATGGAGCTGAGAGGATCAGCGACATAGAAGGCAAAACCGCGACGGGTAGCGGCGAGCGAGCGGAGAAGCAAGCGAGTTTCAAATAGGTGTCTCTCATTCTTCGAGATGCACCGAGTTCATAATGTGATCTATCTCCTGCTTTAACTCGGGTGCCGTGTTCAGGTTGGAGGTAAAGGTGATCTCCAACAGTTGTCCTTCGTAGGAAGTGGTTAGGAAACGCGTGTAGACAGGGCTGTGCGAGTAATCCTTGGTTCCTTTTAGCATCGGGACATAGCGCCAATCCGCCCACTTGCGGCCATCGATGGTCACGATGTCTTTCTTTAGCCATTTCAGTTGTGAATCCTTCGGTAGCCAGTTGAAGCCCTTCGAGTATTCGGCGACCCGGGTCTTGAGATAGCCCTCGAGCTTATCTGGCGTCAGCCCGTGTGTGCCACGCAAAACTTCTCCCCATGCTCCGTCCGGACCGGAGAATTTGGCCAGCGTCTTTGGCTCTTTGGGATCGTTAGCGTCGCGCGAAAAATCCGATGGGATATCGAGCTTCAGCTTTCCATCGAGGAGACTTACTTTTGTTCCCTTCGCTTCGAGATTCGCGGTGTCGCGATCGTTGCTGGAATCCGAGGCCGACCCTTCGCTTATTAACTCCGGGTCCAGTTTTTGCGCGCGTTTGAAATCTGCTGCAGCTCCAGACTTGTCCCCTTTCTCTTTCTTCAGCGTCGCGCGATTGTAGTAGGCGCGTGCGTAATCGGGTTTGAGTTCGATGGCGCGCGTGTAATCAGCTATGGCGCCATCTCGGTCCTTATTCTCTGCCCTGGCGTTGCCGCGGTTGTTGTAAGCAGCAGGATTTGTGGAGCCCAGCTCGATTGCTTTGGTGTAGTCGGCTATGGCGCCAGCCGTGTCGTTCTTCAGCCGTCTGGCTTGAGCGCGGTTATAATATGGCGCGTCATTTTTTGGATCGAGTTCGGCCGCGCGGTCGAAATCAGCGATAGCACCATCCAAATCGCCGTTTCTCGCTTTTTCAATCCCGCGGTTAACGAGGTCGCCGTCGGAGGCGTCCGACGCGGCAGGAGCCGGCGGTGATTTCGCTGTCTGTTTCTCATCGTCTCCCCAGGTATAACTGACGCTCCCGTCGGGATCGCGCACGACCCTCGCGCCAACGGCCACGGCTCTCGCAGCGGGCTTCTCGCCGATTGGAATCACCTCGACGTAAAACGAAACTGGTTCGCCTTCGGTGCGACCCAACGCACCCATCTTTTCCAAATCCTCCAAGCCGTGTGCACCGCTCACCATCTTTTTGAGGAATCCCAGCTTTACCAGCGCGTCATGCGGAAATTCGACTATGCCGTAATGGCTGGGTGTCGCGGTATCCTTGAAAAAGCCGCGATACGTGTCCTCGCCAATTTGTTTGGACTCCAAAATTTTCGGAGTTACTTCGACCCTAACGACTTTACCTTTCCAATCGAACTTGTGTTGCTCGATGTCATTAAAGCCATACGCCTTATCATCGACTGGTGCCCCGAGCGGTGGTGGCGTGATCTTTTCTTCAGCCGGCGCATAATCAAACGAGCAATACATGACTTCCTTGCGCGCTTGCGAGAACATCGGCATCTCGGTGTGCCCGATGTATTGGGCTTGTCCCTGGGAATCGAGGACCAGCCAATATTGCGGCAACTCTTTTGGGTTTATGTTCTTCTCAGGAACCTTGAGCCGAACGTGCAACAAAGTCTGTCCGTTGCGTTGCTTAGAGCCCACTTTCTCAAATGGCGGTAACTTCCTGTCGGCCATGATTGGCACGTGGACCCAATTGTAGATCAATCGATCATCCGGCCTGGTGGCGTGCCACGTCTCGCCATCGGAGCAAATCCAGGCTTTGTCTTTGATCACGATTTCGCGCATGGGCGTGTTTGGGTTCACGCCCGGTTCCATCGCCAAATCGAAATCTTCGCCGGAAAGAAGTCCGTGCAGCTTGATCGGTTTCTTAGCCGTGACAGTGCCGTTCACCGACCACACGCCGGTCTCCATGTTTTTCATCGCAGCATTTACCAGTGGATCGGCGTTTTCCTGAGCGGATCCAGCTGGTTTCTTTTGTGGCTTTGCGAAACCGTGAGGGGCATTCGAAAACACGAAGAATGCAGTAATCGCCCAGATCAAAGTTGTGTTAGCAGGTATGATCTTTTTCATATTCGGTTCTAATCCGCTCCGTTTCGCAGGGTGATGACGGCCGGAGTTTTTCCGGGCCGATACATGGAAGCGCCGTAGCAGATCGCGGCACTCCCTTTGCGCGCGTAACGGACTTCGGGCTGCCCATAGCACTCTTGCCCTTTTTCTTTATTCTCGCGCAATTGCTTCTCGTATTCGTCTCGGGTAAAGCCTCCTACAACTTCATCGCTGCTCACCCCGTGGAATCGCAGATATGCTTCATAATTGTCACACGATTCCCTAAGATTCGCGCCCCAACGTTCGATGTAGGAACAGTTCGACGTCTTTGTGCTGCCGGGAATTGGCACGTACCGATTTTCGGTGAGCGTGAGAAACGCCGGGTCCCCGGGAAGGGGAACCGGCGTTGCATAGTTTGGCGATAATTGGATGAGCTTTCGCTTATTGAAATCGAAAGCCTCGACTGTGTCGCCATTCGTGCTGTCAAGATGGCAGCTGAAGAATGTTAGCCGCAGCGGACCCTCGAACAGAAATTGATTGGCTCGCTCCCGCTTGCCAACGCTCTCGCGCTGCCCGTCTACCTCGCTCGGCTCCCGCCGGCTCGGTTGTTGATCTTCATTCAGCCTAATGTGCAGCGGCTGGAATGATGGGAAGCCGCGCAGCCTGCCGATCTGTGTTTCCTGACCCGACTTTGAATCGCGGAACCACATCAACCAGTTCAGCACTTCCTCCGGGCCTTCACCCTCTTTCCCTTTGCGCCAGAAGATTTCGCCCGATCCATCCGGCGCTTTAATGATTTCTGGGGGGCGGTCCGTTGCATCAGTCACAGCATCGAGAGCTGTCACGCTCTGGTGTTCTTCTTGTTCGGCGCTGTCAGGTGTCGCGGCAGATGCAGACTCTTCCTGCGGCGGAGTTGGCGAAAATGACGCCGCTTCCTCCGCTCCGCCATTCGTGAAATAGGGCGAGCTTTTCGCTGCCGAGTACCAATCTGGCGCGGCATCGAGCTTCTTCAGCTTCGTGCCACGAGGATCGATGCTCCAAAATTCGCGCGTGTTATTTGGTATTTCACGGGTGAACACGATCGTCTCGCCGTTGGGCGCGAAAATCGGATCGCTGTCCTGCCCGGAATTGTCGTTGGTCAGCTGTCGCAACAACTTTCCGTCTTCACGATAGAGATAAAGGTGAGAATGACTTGTGCCTTTGGGTTGCAGGTAACGGATCGCCACCACGATCTCGGAGTCGCCGCGCGAAATCGATGGCGTTAAAAGTAGCAGCAAACCCACTAGGCCCCATAGCCGGAGCGTTCTCAGACCCGCAGATTAGGAAATTCGAGCGTGCACTGTCAATGCCCGCTTTGCTAACATCATCCCCATGATTTGCGGGCGAACGGCGGCAATGATGATGACGATATTGATCCCCGTTTCGGGATATGCGGCAAATCCCTTTTTGGACATACGGGACGACAAGCCTGTCTCTGCTAAATTTAGCGGAACCGAGTGGAGCGACGACATCGGACAACAAGATATCCCTCTCACTGCCAGAGTGGTGATAACGCGCATCGCAAAAATGCCCTGGGGCGCGATCTTCAAAATCGAATTCATCGATTTGAAATCGCGCGCTGAAAAACAACGCGAAATTCGGCCGGACTACTTTATCGTGACTGATGATCGGATCGTGCTGTTAAACGAACAAGATAATGACGCTGCTGCCAAGAAGACTTCGACGCTCGACAAACCGCCGGATTTCGAACCGAATGACATTTACAGCATCAGCACCGGCAGCTTCGAACACCAGGAAGGGGAATGGAAAACGGCAATCAAATTGAAAGGAGATCTGTGTATCTACGACGCAAGCCATCCCTCTGGTCACTTCAAAAAGATCGTTTGGAAGAAGGGTGTAGGACTAGTTGAGTACGCAAGTGGCTACGGCGCCCATGCAGACGGTTATCGGCTCAAACGCCCAGCAATAACTCAAAAGCGCTGAGTTGGCGGGAACTCTGCACAAACTCTGACCCATTTATGCAATCCCTGCTTCAGTTATCGCCGCCGGTTTCATTCTTTATCGTCTCGGCGATTACCACCTTTCTCAGCCTGGCCGGGCTTTATTTAGTGCGAAGAAAGTATTCGGCGGAAGTACTAAAGGAAAACCACGAAGTCGCTGCGATTATTTTCAATGCCTTCGGATTGTTCTACGGGGTGCTGGTAGCGTTTGTGGTGTTTGTTACCTGGAGCGGATATGACGAGGCAACCAAAAATCTGCAAATGGAGGCCAGCGAGGCTCTGGATATTTTTCACACTGCCGCAGCCTTTCCTGATTCTCCCAAGAAAATCATTCAACAGGGAGTGAGAGATTACCTTGCTGTGGTTTACAACGATGAAGTCCCGAAGATGGCGGTGGGAGACCTTCAGCTCTATTCCGGCGGAGCTCACAACAGTCTCAGAATATTATTCACTCAAGTGGACGCGAGCTCGGTTCCCAACCGGGAGCTGTACGGTGAAGCGTTACGATGTTTAAACAACCTGGCTCAGTATCGACGGATGAGAATATTTGCCGGTAACGATACCGTGCCACCAGTCATCTGGTTGGTATTGCTTGTTGGCGGCCTGTTCGCGGTCTCCTATACGTTTTTCTTCGGGATGAAAAACATACGAGCCCAATACCTGATTACCACTACGCTGACGGTGACAGTCACGTCGATTTTGTTTTTGATCTACGTCCTTGACCATCCCTTTACCGGGACAAGCAGGGTGAGCTTTACACCTTTGAAAGAGGCGATGGCGGCAATGCAGGGCGACAGTGCGGGAGAGTGAAAACCTTCATCTCGTTCCATGTTTTTCCCGTCAGCGGATTCCTCGGCTTGAGTGTGAATCTTGGGCCGGTGCAGCTGTCTGGTCGCGAAATAACCAATTCTACCTTTTCTTGCTTTTGCGTGTGGGCTTGCCCTTGCGCTTCGTTTTCGCCATTTTGCGAAGCTCGCTTTTACTCATCGACTTCGCCATTTGACGCGATGCGCCTTTAAGTGACGACTTGGAACGCTTGCCGCGCTTCGCCGCAAGCGCAGCGCCGGCTGCCATTTGTTGTTTCTTTGATTTTGCAGGCATACATGATTGAATCGCGCGCCAGGACTAAAACGGATTGGGACGCGGCACGGCGCGCAACCGCGGCAGCACTTGTCGCAGCCGCATCAGTCGATCCTCTTATCGCGAATTCTGCGGCGCGCTGATTTTCACGCCTTCGCGTTCGAGTCGTGTGCGCAGTTCGCGCGCAAATTCGACGGCGCCGGGTGTATCGCCGTGGACACAGATCGTTTCGCCGCGCACGTCGACGTCCCCGCCTTCGATTGAACGCACCTTGCCTTCGCACAACATTCGCAATACACGCTCGGCTGCTTCCTTCGGGTCGTGAAGCAGCGCGTCAGATCGCGTGCGCGGAACGAGCCAGCCGTCATTTAAGTAATTACGATCGGCGAAAATCTCGCGCGCGATTTGCAAACCATGAGCCTCGCCCGCACGGGCAAGCTCGCTTTTGTCCGGCGCGAACAGGATCAATTTCGGATCAATCGATTCGATGGCGCGCGCGATTGCGTCGGCGAGGTTCGCATCGCGTACCGCCATGTTGTACAGGGCGCCGTGCGGTTTGATGTGATTGGGTTGTACATCCAGTGCGGAGGCGATCGCTTGAAAAATTCCAAGTTGATATGCCACGGCATCGAACACTTCTTCGGCGGGGATCGTCAGCTCTTTGCGTCCGAAATTCTCGCGATCGAAAAAACTCGGATGCGCTCCGACAGCAACTCGGCGCTTCTTCGCTACGGAAATGGCGGCGTGCATCGTATCGGAGTCGCCAGCGTGAAAACCGGTCGCGATATTCGCCGAACTGATCAGCTCAAACAGCTCGGCGTCGTTGCCCGAGCCTTCGCCGAGGTCGGCATTCAGATCCACAGATAGCTTCATGATCTTTGGAGACTCAGGCCGATGCGGAAACGCTCCAAGTCACGCTCACGTTCGATTAACAAACGATGCGCATCTTGTAGAGAAACTTCGAAAAAACGAACGCCATCACCGGCACGAAGCTGCGACGCAATGCCAAGATCGACCGTGATCACGTGAGCTATTTTTGGGTACCCGCCGATGGTTTGGCAATCTCCCAAAAGCAAAATCGGTTTGCCGCTTGGTGGAACCTGGACTGTGCCAGGCGCGACCGCTTCCGAAATAAGATCGGTTTCGTCCTGGCGTTTCAGTTCCGGACTGTCGAACCGCACGCCCATGCGATCCGAATCAGCTGAAACGCTGAATTCGTGAATCGTGAATCGTTGCATCGTTGCATCGTCGAAGCGACTCCAATCCACGCCACGAACGAAACGCAAACTCGGGTGGCGGCTTGCCGGGCTTGCCCAATCGTGTGGTGCGGTCCACGAGGAAATTCCTGCTGTAGCGGCGGTCTCAGACCGCCGAAATTCTCGCAACGAAAGTCGATCGCCATCACGCAACGTCCGGCCTTCGAGTCCACCGAAATTTGCGCGCAAATCCGTCGAGCGACTACCAAGAACGAGGGGCACATCGATTCCGCCGGAAATTGCGAGCCAGCCTCGGCAACCAAATTGAGCGCGACCAAATTTCAGTTCGTCACCACTTTGCAAATGCGCGACATGCCCGGCCGGCAATGCCCGTGACCCAATCTGCACGTCAAATTCGCCGCCGCACCAGGCGACGGTTCGCTTGTCCTCAAACCGCAGCTGCAAACCGCCGAGCGTGATTTCGAGCCCGGCCGCGCCTTCATCGTTTCCAACGAGCAGATTCGCTACACGCAATGCAAACGAATCGAGCGCGCCGCTGGTCGAAACACCAAACTGCCGAAAGCCGGTGCGGCCCACATCTTGCACCGATGTTAGAAATCCCGCCCGGGTTACAATCGCACTCACGGAATTGTCATCCTGAACGGAGTGAAGGATCTCAGCTTAACTTTGGCGCTGTCCAGAGAACAATCAGAGATGTTTGAAAGCCTGGCCTCATGCTGCCGCGATAAGCCATCCTTTGGGTGGCGGAATCATGTCGTTACGCGGCTGCATTCGTTGCAGCGCTTCGCTCAACATGACAGAAAGCACGTTTCAACGCTTCAGATTGTTTAATGACTCGAACTGTTCGCGCGTAACCGCGCGAAAACGCACGCGATCACCCGGACACAGGAGGGTCGGCGGGTCCTTGGTAGGATCGAAAAGTTTCAGCGGAGTCCGGCCGATCAGATTCCACCCGCCTGGAGAACGCAACGGATAAATTCCCGTTTGCGCACCGCCGATGCCAACCGAACCGGGAGAAATTTCTTTGCGCGGTACGTCGCGGCGCGGCGTAGCCAATTTCTTTGGCAACCCTGCCAGAAATGGAAAACCCGGAACGAACCCAATGCATGCTACTCGGTATTCACTGCCGCTGTGGAGATCCACCACTTCGCTCGCAGAAATTTGTGCCTGTTCCGCTACTCGATCGATGTCGAGGGCGAATTCGGGATCGTAGCAAACTGGAATTTCGACTGGGCGCGCAAGGGTTCTCGCTCTCCTCACGCGCCTGCGGTGATGGGCCCCCGTGGTTACAATTTCGCGAACTTGCTCTGCCAACGATTCGAACGGCTCGCCGGGTTTTCCGCTACCTTTGGCGACGATGATCGGGTCAAAGAAAACTCCGACGCTGGTATACGCCGGTGCGAGGTCAACAACGCCCGGGATTCCAGCATCGCGAAGCAGGTGAAATACACGGAAAATCTCGTTTACCGTTTCTTCAGGCGCATCTTCGAATTCGCCGCGGACACGCACGATGAGAGCAGAATCTCCAAGAGCAGTGATCTGCATGCGAGAAAAGATACAAACAGGGCGAGAACTTTAGTCAGACGTAGGAAGCTCGGCCAATCAGATTCTCCGGCGTCAGCTCTTTTCGGGCGAAACGGCATCCCGAACGTCTTCGACGTGCTCCTTTATCTCGCTCACTTGAGGGTGCACATCACTGATCAAGTCGTGCTCCGACTTAGAAAGCTTTTCTATGCGTGCCGTCATTTCATGCAGCTCTTTCAACACCGCATTTTGGCGCGACGAGATACGACGCATCCACCAGAAACAAACGCACCAACAACCGATACCGACCCAGCTAAGCAGAACGATGATCATATTACTGCCCGCGTTTCGCTTCGATCTCAATGTTGATCGCCACGGTCTGGCTGACTCCGGAGACCGATTCAGCGGCTGGAGCAAACATCAAATTGAAGTCACGCCGGGTGATTGGATCTGTCGTCACAGACCAGCGCGTTCGTCCAGTTTCGTTAATCGGGGTCAGCAGTTTCACGTGCAGCGTGATTGGCTTCGTGACGCCGTGCATTGTTAAGTCGCCAAGAATGTCGCCACTTTGCGGGCCAGTGCGTTTTACGCTCCGGCTTTTAAATGCGATCCGGGGGAATTTCTGGACGTTAAAAAATTCCGCGCTGCGCAGATGATCGTCACGCTTCTTGATGCGCGTATCGATGCTCCGCACGTCGATCTGCGCAGTGACCGAGGAATTCTCCGGATGTTCCCGATCGACTTCGATTCTGCCGCTGAAGCTCGTGAACTTGCCGTGAGTCGTGCCGAGGAATTGATGCACACTAAACCCGATCGTGGAGCCCGACGGACCGAACTGGTAGCTCTCCTTTGCTGAAGCCGTTGCGCCGAGTCCGGCGATTACGAACACTGCGATAATATTGCCGTACAAACCACTTCATAATGTCATTCTGAGCGAAGCGAAGAATCTCTGATTCTTTTCTGAATCCAGCAATGGCCAGAGATGTTTGAAAGCCTGGCCTCATGCTCCGCATTTCGTTGCAGCGCTTCGCTCAACATGACAATGGCATTTGCTAGACGGATTGGAACCTCATTTCGGATTCTCTTTCGCCTCCGTCGCGAGTGTTTTCAAGAGCGGCGCGCGCGAAAGCGGCAGTCGCCCGAATAAATTCCCCAGGGCGGTGGCCGCGCTGTGGGGGACGCTAACAGCGTCCCCTGCAGGTTTCGTCCCGTGCACACCGGCGATGCGCGCCATCTCAGTCTCGAAATGCGCGACCGCGCGCGCCGTCGGGTCGTTTGTATCGAGATAACCGAAAGCCCTGCGCAACAGCCCGAACAATTCCGGCTCCCGATGATCACGCTCGGTGCAAATCTCAATCAACTCAACAAAATAGGCGGCAGTCTGAGTACGCAGATAATTGCTGCGAATTCCGGCGAACGGATTTTTCAGGACGACTTCCGCGAGCGTGTGCAGATCGGTTTTGCGACTTCGCACGATCGAAATTTCAGCCTCAAAAAACAGATCGAGTTTTCCGGCAAACGGACTTTTCGGACGCCGCGCGCCTTTGGCAATCGTTTGAACGCACCCAGTTAGCTCCGTGCACCACGAGACGATCAAACTGGTGTCGCTGAATTTTCGTTTCCGGAGGAGAATTGCCTCTGTGCTTTCCACTCGTTCGACTTTAGCACACCACGGTTGGAGCGTAACGGCGCGTGAGCACTGTCATCCTGAGCGGATCCCGCGTACGCGGGAGAAGTCGAAGGACCCCGCGAAATTAGCTGTGGGTTGTGCAACGGGATTCCTCGACTTCGCTCGGAATGACGGTCTGCTTAAGTGTCGATTTTTGCAATTCGCGATCTTGCCAGCCATGATGAGTGATGCCGGCAAAAACCACAGAAACCGCGCGCGTGCCGGAAGACATCAGCGGCCGGCAGCGGCGTATGCCCGTGGGCGGAATCACGTGGCGGCATACATTTCGTGCGCTACGGCATCGCAATTATCGGCTGTTCTTCTGGGGCCAGCTCGTCTCGCTCACTGGGACCTGGATGCAACAGACTGCGATGAGCTGGTACGTATACCAAATCACAAACTCAAAACTTCTGCTCGGTGTAGTGGCGGCCGTCGGATCTGCGCCAATGATGCTTTCATCCATCTGGGGCGGCGCGCTGGCTGATCTGTATCCGAAACGCTCCATCCTCGTTGCGACGCAGGCAGCTCAAATGATTTGTGCGTTCTTGCTCGCAGCAGGCGTGTGGATTGGATTCGCGACGACTCCGTTCATCATTATCGTCGCCGCACTGAACGGAATTTCGATGGGGTTCGACATGCCGGCGCGCCAGGCGTTTACAGTCGAAATGACCAGTCGCGAAGATTTGCTGAACGCGATCTCACTCAACAGCTCGATTGTGAATGGAGCACGCGTTATCGGCCCGTCCGTCGCTGGTTTGATGATTGGCGCCGTCGGGGTGGCGATGTGCTTTTTTCTAAATGGCCTCAGCTTTATCGCCGTGATTGCGGGTCTATGGATGATGCGTCTGCCGATTTTCGAGCGGAAAATCGAGATCGTTTCAGCAGGCGAACATGCGTGGGAGGGAATCTTGTATGCGACAAGACATCCGCGTGTGCGCACGATTTTACTGCTATTTCTAGCGGTCGGCGTTTTCGGCTGGTCCTACGCGGTGCTGATGCCAGCGTTTGCACGCGATGTGCTCGGACGCGGCGCGAATGGTTACGGAATTCTGATGTCGGCGAGCGGAGTTGGCGCGTTCGTCGGTGCCCTGCTGGTCGCGACGTTTGGACATCTTTTCACGCCGCGCAAAATCGCACTCGGCGGCGTCTGGTTATTTTCCGCGGCGATGCTGGCGGTTTCGTTCACCAAAAGTTTTCCGCTTGCGCTCGTATTCCTTTTCGCCGCCGGATTTGGAATGCTGCTGTTTTTTTCAACTTCCAACACTGTGCTGCAAACCATCGTGCCGGACGAAATGCGGGGACGCGTCATGGGCGTGTGGTCGCTCGTGTTCGGCGCCATGATTCCCCTTGGCAGCCTGGAAGCTGGAGCCGTTGCACATTTCGTAGGCACACCCCTGGCACTCGCATTCGGCGCAATCATTTGCGCCGCGTCGGCGCTGGTGACGTTGTGCGTGATTCGGCGACGAGAGGCGCAGAATGCGAAATAATTTGCAGGGCAGGCGCGTCACCTGCCAAGTCGTCGGCAAGCGGAGCGCTTGCCCTACAATTCTGAATGCGTTTGCGTGGAAATTTCGACGCGCTCCAACTCAGCGATTTATGATGTGCAACGCCCTTTTCTCGACATTGAGTGCAGCCTCTCTCACAGCTTCGCTTAAGGTGGGGTGAGAATGAGTGGTACGGCCAATGTCTTCAGAGCTGCCGCCGAATTCGATCACGGAAACAGCCTCCGCGATTAACTCCGATGCGGCATGGTGCAAAATGTGCGCGCCGAGAACGCGATCGGTTTTGGCATCGGCCACGATTTTGACCATTCCTTCCACGTCATCGCTGCAAAGCGCGCGGCTGTTAGCGCGAAATGGAAATTTACCAATCCGCACCTCGATCCCCTGCTCCTTGGCTTGATCTTCAGTTAGACCAACGCCCGCTAGCTCGGGATTGGTGTAAATGATACCGGCAATGGCTTCGTAGTTCACGTGGCCGGCTTTGCCTGCAATGGTTTCCACGCAGGCGATCCCTTCGTCTTCAGCTTTGTGCGCCAGCATCGGTCCCGCGATCACATCGCCGATGGCATAAATACCTTCGACATTTGTACGGAATTGCTTGTCCACTTTGACGCGTTTCTTTTCATCCAACTCGACGCCCACTTTTTCCGCGCCCAAACTATCCGAGAACGGCCGACGTCCGACTGAAACAAGCACTTTGTCTGCGTCGAATTTCAGTTCCTGGCCATCTTTTGTCGCGGTGACAGTAGCGCGGCCGTCGTCCACCTGTACCGCGCTTACTTTTGCTTCGAGGTGGAAAGTCATGCCTTGAGCAGTGAGCAAGCGCTGAAGCAGGTTTGATAGCTCGAGGTCGAACCCAAGCGCGATGCGCGGCAGAAACTCCAGTATCGTCACTTCCGAACCGAGCCGGTTCCAGACGGAACCCAGCTCGAGGCCAATTGCGCCAGCGCCAATGACCACCAGTTTTTTAGGAGGCTCGGTGAACTCCAGCGCTTCTGTACTGCTGACGATTGTTTTGCCGTCAAATTTCGCGAACGGCAATTCCACCGGCGCGCTCCCCGTGGCGATGACAATGTTTTTCGTCTCGACCTCTTGCGTCTCACCGCTCGACGATTTGATTGAAACTTTTCCCGGCGCGCTGATTGTGCCGAGGCCTTCGATCACCGTCACCTTGTTCGTCTTCATCAGCGAGCGCACGCCGCTGTTGAATGTTTTTACAACCTTGTTTTTGCGTTCCTGCATCTTCGCGAGATCGGCGCGCGCACCGTCGATCACGATGCCGTGCTTCGCCGCTTCTTTTTTGACGAACATCATATGATCGCTCGACGTAAGCAGCGCTTTGCTCGGGATGCAGCCGACGTTCAAACAAGTGCCGCCCAATTCCTTGTCTTTCTCGACAAGGGCGGTCTTCAACCCAAGCTGGCCGGAGCGGATGGCAGCAATATAACCCCCCGGTCCGGAGCCAATGATAACAACATCAAATTTTTCCATATGTGTTTTCTGTCATTCTAAGCGAAGCATTGTCATTCTGAGCGGAGCGAAGAATCTCTGATCATTTCTCCAGCGACATTAAAAAACAATAGCAGCAGAGATGTTTCCGCTCCGCTCAACATGACATAGCACACGCCAACTGACAGTGCTACTGCGTGTCATTCTGAGCGAAGCGAAGAATCTCAGATCATTTCTGCCGTCTCCCAAGGGCGATCATAGAACTTCGGCTGCTGTTCCCAATCATCACTCAGATCGAGCCAGCTTGGATTCGTTTGTTCAATAAGTGCGATTTTCCTGCTGCGGCGCCAGCCCTTCAGTTTCTTCTCACACGCGATCGCGTCGTTCACGTTGCGAAAGTGTTCGATCCAAACGAGCCGGTTCAAATGATAGCGTTTGGTGAAACCGTCGACTTCTCCCTGCCTGTGCTGGTCCAGACGACGCGCAATATTATTCGTGATCCCGATGTACAACGTCGTGCAACGTTTATTGGTAAGAATGTATACCCAATAGTCGTGATTGCGCATGTCAGCAGAAAAAGTCAGAGATGTTTCGCTTCGCTCAACATGACAAGCCCATCATAAGTATTTGCTGTCATTGTGAGCGAAGCGAAGAATCTCAGGTTATTTGCCCGCAACGTGAAGAACGATAGCCAGAGATGTTTCCCTCCCTCAACATGACAAAGCAATGGTAGCAAGGGCTGTCATTCTGAGCGAAGCGAAGAATCTCTGATCATGTCTTCCAGCCATGACAAAGCGTTAGATTAAAAATCCAGCGGGAGTTTTTTCGGATCCTCGATGCACTCCTTCACTTTTATGAGGAACATAACTGCTTCTTTCCCGTCGATAGCGCGGTGATCGTAACTAAGCGCGAGATACATCATCGGGCGGACCTCCACTTTACCGTCCATTGCCATTGGGCGTGGCATGATTTTGTGCATGCCGAGAATGCCGCTCTGCGGCGGATTCAAAATCGGAGTGGCGAAGAGTGAGCCGTACACTCCGCCGTTTGTGATTGTGAATGTGCCGCCCTGGAGATCTTCGAGCTTCAATTTTCCGTCGCGCGCTTTTCCGGCAAAATCAGCGATGTCGCGCTCCAAATCGGCAAAACTTTTCTTGTCCGCGTCCCGCACGACCGGCACCACAAGTCCGCGCTCCGTCCCAACGGCCACACCGATGTCGCAGAAATTGTTTTGAATAAAATCCTCTCCTTCAATACGGCCGTTGACGACAGGCACAGCTTTGAGCGCTTCCACGGCCGCTTTCACAAAGAACGACATCAGGCCGAGTTTGATACCGTGCTTTTTTGTGAACTCCTCTTGCTTGCTCTGGCGCAATTCCTGTACCGCGCTCATGTCGCATTCGTTGAATGTGGTGAGGATCGCCGCGGTGTGCTGCGCCATCACCAGTTGCTGCGCGATCTTCCGGCGCAGCGGCGACATCTTTTTGCGAATGAAGCGAGCCTCCGCCTTCGCCGAGGTTTCGGCGGACGCGTCTGCGGGCGGCTGAACTTCGCGACGTTCCTTCTTTTCGTCCACCTTCTCCACGGCTTTCTCGGATGGTTCAGGTTTGCCGCGGTTTTCCATCGCCTTCAGCACATCGGCTTTCGTCAACCGACCGCCCTGACCCGTCCCGGTGATTTTTTCCGGTTCGAGCTTCTCTTCTTCCACAATCCGGCGGACCGCTGGCGACAGATCTGTAGCCGGAGGCGTTGGCTTTTTCTGCGACTCGGTTTCTTTCTTCTTTGCTTCAGGCTCTTTCTTTTTTGGTTTTTCTTCCTTTCCTTGTTTCGACGTCTGCTTCGAATCGTCGATCACGGCAACGACTTCGCCGATCTTTACTTCCTGACCTTCGGGCACTTTCGTTTCGAGCACGCCGGACTTTTCGGCAACGATATCCGTGGAGACCTTGTCCGTCTCGAGTGCGAAGAGCGGTTCGCCTTCGTTCACGAACTCCCCGGACTTCTTGTGCCAGGCGGAGACGACTCCGCTGGTTATCGACTCCCCAACCGACGGAACTTTAACTTCGATGATCATCGCCGAGTTACGTAAGCTAATCGAGCGTCGCGGTCGAGGCGGCTTTCGTCAATAAGGAGCCTGGCTCTCTTTGGCATTGGCATTGTAGGGCAGGCGCTCCGCCTGCCAATTCTGCACCCGGCAACCGGAGCGGTTGCCCTACAGTTCACGAACTGGCGCTGGAATAATGTCGCAGCGCAAATTTCCAAAACACCCGGGAAAGCCAGAACACAATCGTTGACGCGATGACCAGATGCAGCATCAAGGGAAAGGGTTGACCGAGCGATTTGATGAGCAGGCGCGCCGGGATGTTGGCGATGATCACCACCGGGATCACCCAGCCAAAAATCAGCCTGAAAAGCCACGGAAAAATGACATCCGGATAACGCGCGATATTCAGAAAGTTGAAATAGCCATACACCAGTCCCTGCGCGCGAATGATCCAAAAGCTCACCGCGGCCAGGCCGAGCATGATGGAGTAATGCACGGCAATGCCGAAACCAAGCGCCACAACATAGAGCAAGACGGAAAGTGCGTTCGGCACCGTGCCAAGTTTCGACAACGAAACGCAAACCACCGCGGCACCGAGCAGAGCGTTGATAATGCTGTCGAGCCCGAATTGTTTGGTGGACACGGCGAATTGGCTGTCGATCGGCAACACCAGAACGGAATCCAGTTTTCCCATCCGCACGAGCTCGGGGATATTTGCCAGGTTCACGAAAAAGAACGCCTGGAAAAGCTGTGCGATGATCTGGTGTGTGCCGATCAGCAGCACCACTTCCCATTTCGTCCAGTCACCAATGTGATCGACATTCCCAAAAATGATGCTGAAAAAAACGATTTGGCCGCAAAACCAAAGAATCTCGACCACCATCCACAACAGGAAGTTCGCCTTGAAACTCAAATCCCGGATGAGCGAGTTGCGCAGCATGATGGAATAGATTTCGATGTAACGGCGCATCACCTTTGGCTGTCATTAATTTGTAGGGCCCCATCCACAGATATGCTTGTCATGTTGAGCGAAGCGCTGCAACGAAATGCGGAGCATGAGGCCAGGCTTTCAAACATCTCGATTTGTTTTCTGCGAGGACCGATCCAGAAATGACCAGAGATTCTTCGCTCCGCTCAGAATGACATTACGAGATGGGTTACAGAAGCCGTCAACCACGAATTGAATGAAACGTTTTTTACCCTGGCTCGTCGTAATCGGTGGACTGTTACTCATTGCCTTTGTTGTTCGGCACTTGCGAACCAGCAGCACTGCAACTTACCAGACTGCGAACGTCACACGGGGCCAGATTACGCAGGCGGTGACCGCCACGGGCACCCTCAATCCAGTCCTAAACGTGCAGGTGGGCAGCCAGGTCTCCGGGAACATCTCAAAGTTGTTCGCAGATTTCAATTCACAGGTCAAAGCGGGCCAGGTGGTGGCGCAAATCGATCCGGCGCTTTTCCAGGCTACCGTCACTCAAACCGAAGGCGACGTCGCCAGCGCACAGGCTGCGCTCGAACTGGCGAGGTTGAACGCGAAGCGCACTCAGGACCTCTTCAACAGAAAAACGTCGTCACAGGCAGACCTCGATCAGGCGTTGGCGAATCTGCATCAAGCCGAGGCCAATGTGAAAATCAAACAAGGCGCATTGGATAAAGCGAAAGCCGACCTTGATCACTGCACGATCACTTCCCCGATCGACGGCGTGGTGATCTCGCGCAGCGTCGATGTTGGCCAGACTGTTGCCGCCAGTCTGCAGGCGCCAGTGATTTTTCAAATCGCAAATGATCTCACGAAGATGCAAATCGATTCGAATGTGGCTGAAGCGGATGTCGGCGTCGTACAAGTCGGACAGGACGTCGATTTCACTGTGGACGCTTTCCCAACCCAGACGTTCCACGGCAAAGTTGTGCAGGTGCGGAATGCGCCGATTACGGTGCAAAACGTCGTCACCTACGACACAGTGATCGGCGTGAGCAATCCGGATTTGAAATTGAAACCGGGAATGACCGCCAATGTTTCAATCATCGCCGCCCGCAAGGACAACGTGCTTCAAATCAAAAACGCCGCGCTGCGTTATCGGCCCACTGAAGCAGGAGCGGCCGAAATGGGATCACGGTCGCCATCGTCGCGTGGTGGACGTGGCTCGGGTGGACGCGAGCGGATGACAAGCGAGCGCACGGTTTACGTTTTGTCCGGCAGCCAACCCACACCGGCGCAAATCAAAACAGGAATCAGCGACGGCGTTGTGACCGAAGTCGTTGAAGGATTGAAGGAGGGCGATCGGGTTGTGACCGCCGAGATGGCAGCGAAATCCCAGCCTGCATCCACGCCGGCGAACCCATTCTCCGGCGGTGGGCGAAGATTCCCTTGATCGTCATGTCGAGCGAAGTCGAGATATCCCGCGATGAAACCTTAAAGCCACCGCCACGGGATTCCTCGACTTCGCTCGGAATGACAACTGGTCGGCCATGAACAACGGCGCACTCGTTAGGCTCCTCAACGTACACAAGGTCTATCGCACCGGCGAAATGGAAGTGCCCGCCGTGCGCGGCGTTTCGCTGGAAATTAAACAAGGCGAATTCGTCGGATTAATGGGCGCGAGCGGCTCAGGCAAATCGACGCTCATGAACATCCTCGGCTGCCTCGACCGGCCGAGTTCCGGCCAGTATTTCCTGGATAATGCAGACGTTTCGGGCCTTGATCGCGATCAACTCGCGGAGATTCGCAATCGCAAGCTCGGCTTCGTGTTTCAGAGTTTCAATCTGCTAAGCCGCACATCTGCACGCGAGAATGCCGAATTGCCGCTGATTTACAGCGCGCAGCACCTGTCACATGCGCAACTCCGAGAAAAAGCGGATCGCGTGCTTGGATCGGTCGGGCTCGCGGGTCGTGAGGACCATTTTCCGAGTCAGCTTTCCGGTGGTCAGCAACAGCGCGTCGCGATCGCGCGCGCGTTGATCAACGAGCCCGAGATACTGCTAGCGGATGAACCGACCGGCAATCTCGACAGCCGAACCAGCGTCGAGATCATGGCCATTTTCCAGCAACTCAACGAGCGCGGCATCACCATCATCATGGTCACGCACGAGCAGGACATCGCTGCTTATGCGAAGCGCAATGTGATGATGCGCGATGGCATCGTGGTCGATGATCACCTGGTCGCGCAGCGCTCGAACGCGAAGCACAAGTCAGTCAGCGGAGTAATGGAGTGATAAAAAATCGCTTATGAAATTCCAGCACTCCATTACTCCAACGCTCCAACACTCCATTTCTGCGTAATGCGAATCGGGCCCACATTTAACGTTGCCTACCGCGCGCTGCGCCGAAACAAAATGCGTTCGGTGCTTACTGCGCTCGGTATCATCATTGGCGTCGGCGCCGTGATCGCGATGGTGGGAATTGGCAACGGCGCCAAGGCACAGGTCGAATCACAGATCGCCAGCCTCGGCGAAAATGTGATCCTGATTTTTTCCGGCAGCACAACGTCGAGCGGGATCCGCACCGGTTGGGGCGGAGCGGGCACGTTAAAAATTGAAGACGCTGAAGCAATCCGTCGGGAAGTGCCCGGCGTCATCAGCGTTAGCGAGGAAGTTGTTTCGACGACGCAGGTAGCGGCTGGAAATCAAAATTGGTTCACCCGGATTTACGGAGAATCAGCGGATTACTTCGATATTCGTCAATGGCCGCTGGCCGACGGCGTGCCGTTCACGGCGCAGGATGTGCGCAGCGCGAACAAAGTTTGCGTGATTGGCCGCACGACTGCGACGCAAATTTACGGCAACGAAAATCCGATCGGCCAGATTCTGCGGGTTAAGAACGTGCCGTTCACGATTCTTGGCGTGCTCACGACCAAAGGCCTCAGCCCTCAGGGTGTGGACCAGGACGACATCGTCGTCATGCCTTACACCAGCGCGATGAAACGCGTGATCGGTGGCACTACGTTGCGCAACATCAACGTGCAGCTTGGCGACGCCCGCCAGGTCGAAGCCGCGCAGCAACAAATCATCTCGTTGCTTCGACAAAGGCATAACATTCGCCCCGGTCGTGACGACGATTTCACCGTGCGCACCCAACAGGAAATCGCTGAAGCCGCCACGGCCACGTCGCGGGTGATGACGGTGCTGCTCGGCGCAATCGCAGGTGTGTCACTGCTCGTGGGCGGCATCGGTATCATGAACATCATGCTGGTGAGCGTGACCGAACGCACACGCGAGATCGGTGTGCGCATGGCTGTTGGAGCGCGCGGGAACGACATTCTCACTCAATTCCTGATCGAAGCCGTAACGCTCAGTTCGGTCGGTGGCGTGATCGGAATTATCTGCGGCATCGCCGCA
The DNA here is from genome assembly GCA_963803285.1 of uncultured Verrucomicrobiae bacterium. Lineage (GTDB taxonomy): Bacteria > Verrucomicrobiota > Verrucomicrobiia > Chthoniobacterales > UBA10450 > Udaeobacter. The sequence goes on from CAWDMG010000012.1 coordinate 185,019, forward strand.
TCCAGGGTCCTGTCGATCTACGCCCACTGGCCCACACTGATCTCCATCACCTCAATCGCATTCGCGTTCCTGTTCAGCGCAGCCGTCGGCGTTTTCTTCGGCTTTTATCCGGCGCGCAAAGCCGCCGCGCTCGACCCTATCGAAGCGCTCCGCTACGAATAGTAACTCAGGCTTCCAGCCTGACAGGTCGTGCAGGCTTCCCAGCCTGCAACTCATGGCCAAGCAGAGATGCCTGGCCGACGAGAACAGGCAGGATGCCTGTGTTACGGTTGCATGCGCCGAGATATCGAAGCGCTCCGCTACGAATAAACGAATGACGAAGCTCGAATGTCGAAGTGCGAAGCGAAGCGTGATACAATCACGGCCCCTTCGGTTCGTGATTCGATTTAATTCGTCATTCGTCATTCGGTTTTCGTCATTCATGCGAATTCATGTTCATTCGTGCTTGCCAAGCCGTAGCCTTGCGAAGGCTGGTCAATGAGTGGTTAGAAATCTGTTCACTTATCACTCTTTTTCGTTCCGCTCGCCTCCGGTGTCTCCGCTATCGCATCCACCTCTACCGGGGCTTCGCCATTCACGCGCACCGTTCCCACGATACGTGCCCGGTCGCGGCTTTGCTCCGATCGCTCTCTGTCGTTAGACGTCGCCGTAGTTGGCTGTTGTGCGGGCGGGGCAGCGTAATTGCCCTCAAACACCAGCCTCTTTTTCAGGCTCACGTTGTATCCAGTCGCACGGAAGTACGATTGAGGAGCGGCTGATTCGTTTTCACGGGCGGCCTTGGCAGCATACCTTTGCGTCTCCTTGGCGGCATCGCGTCGCGCGGCGATGCGTGAGTCGAGCTCCGCGCTTTTCGCCGACTGCTCGATTTTACCTGTGTACGTCGAGCCGTCGGCATCGAGGACGCGAATTTCAGTTCCCTCTTGCTGAACTTGAAACGTATTCAAGACATTCGCGGCCCGGCTTACCTGTGCATTGTTCCGAAAAGATTGTTGGGAAAATTGCTGCTTCGTTCCGAGGCTGCCGACAGCAGATGGCGGTTGCGCGACCGGTGGAGCGGCTTCCGCTATTCTGTCTGATTTGGCTTTTGAATCGGCGCTTGCTGGAGGTGCAGCCGCGGGTGCCGCCTGGATTTTCGCGCTGGCAATCTTCTTATCGAATCCTTTCGTCACTTCACTTGGGGACTCAGTCGCAGCGCGCCCTTGTGCAAGGCGAGTTGACGACTTTAATGCTTCCGCTTCAGAAGCCGGCGTCGCCGCGGGTTCGATCTTGATTTGACGGTTGTCCGCCAGATTCACTGTTGGTTCGGTGGCGCTCACCGCCGGAGGTTTCGCGAGAGTATCCTCGGACGCCGCTGCTGGGTTTAGTCCATCGGCTGCTCCCGCAGTGCGACCACGAAGCGCAAGATCGCCCGACTCTGCAACAGGATGTGATTGGTTCCACCAAATCGCCGGGACGAGCACGATCAACGTTGCCAGCGCCGCCGCCACTGTTACTCGTGGCCAGAACATTGTTAACCATGATCCTCGCGACTCGGCTTTTTCGTCTTCCGCCGCGCCAGCTCGCGCGATCTCCTCATGCAGGCGCGTTCGCATCGGATTCGGCATTTTGGGGTCGTCACCAAATTGTGCGCGACGCGATTTGGCCAGCGCCTCGAGCATTTGTTCGATGGGTTTCTTTGGTTCCGATGCCATTGCTTCTATAAATTAGACGGCAAACGATTATCCGGTGGAAAAATTTCTTTGGCGATAACGAGCAAGCGATCCAGACATTTGCTCAGGCGAGAGCTGACAGTCTTCGGATTAAGACGCAGTTCCGCTGCAATCTCCTCGTAACTCAAGTCGCCGTAGTACCGCAGTTCGATGATCTCCCGGCACGGCTCGCCGAGGCGATCAAGGCTTACCCTCACGAGGCGGGAGGTCTCGGCAATCTGCAATAACGCATCGGGACCGGGGTTTCCAGATGGCGGATCAATCGGCGGTTCGCGATCGGTTCGGCGCTCATCGATTGAGATGTGCACCGCGTTTCCACCTCTTTTCGCGGCTCGCATTTTTTCCCGATAATCCATCGCCTTGTTCGCGGCGATCCGCAGCAACCACGTCTGAAACGAGCTTCGACCCTGAAATGAAGATAGATTCCTAACCACCGATAAAAATGTCTCCTGGCAGATCTCTTCCGTATCTTCGTGGCTGAAATCGCCCGAGAGCTGAAACACAAAACGGGCGACAGTCGCGTAGTATTTATCGAACAGAACATCCCATGCCGCCGCATCGCCCGCGCGGCATTTGGCAATGATCTGAGCTTCCGATACGGCCGCTGCTACATCCGCCGCTGACGGCGGTGAGGCTGTGCTGGAAAAGTTCTGGTCGATCACAACGGCTCGCGGACGGAGCATCCTAGCGATGTCTGACTCTCGCGCCTGGTCTTCTGATCAAAAATAGTACCTCCGGTTCGATCGTCGAAAGCCGCGGATCTTTGAAGGCTGGGAGCATTTTTGCCGAGTTCCCGACTAATGCTTCATGAACAAAAAATCGGCGCTAGTGATCGGACTCCTGATTCTGGGAGGCATCTCCCAATCCCGCGGAGATGGTTTCATCATCGTCGAGCGGCCAATCTACGTTCCGCCCACGCATTTCCCGTTCGCACCGCTCGAAGTCACAAGTCATCAGGTTAACGTCAAGATTGACGGCCAGGTCGCCATCACGTCGATCGACCAGGAGTTCTATAATCCTAACGATCAAAGGCTCGAAGGTTTCTACATGTTCCCGGTCCCGAAAGGGGCGCATATCGACAAATTCAGCATGGAAATCGGCGGCAAGAGCGTCGACGCCGAATTGCTTCCAGCTGATAAGGCGCGAGGCATTTACGAGGACATCGTTCGAAAAATGCGGGATCCGGCACTACTCGAGTACGCCGGTCGCGATCTTTTCAAAGTCCGCATTTTTCCGATCGAACCGCGCAGCCGCAAGCCCATTAAGATTTCTTATACTGAGTTGCTTCGCTCCGACGCCGGGACGGTCACTTATCTCTACCCGCTGAGCACTGAGAAATTCTCCGCCCGGCCAATCAAGAATCTGAGCATGAAAATTGAGCTCAAGAGCGCGGAGCCGCTCGCCTCAATTTATTCGCCCAGCCACAAAGTAGAGATCAAGCGCGATGGCCCTAATCGCGCCGTCATTGGCTATGAAAGCAAAGACGAAAAGCCGGACACAGATTTTCAGCTCGTCTACAGCTCGGACACACGTGATGTCGGCCTCAGATTAATCACTTACAAACCAGACGGTGACGACGGGTATTTTCTGCTTCTGGCTGCGCCGACGGTTAGCAACGAAACAAAGCCGGCAGCCAAAGACGTCGTCTTTGTCGTGGATACATCCGGTTCAATGGCCGGCGCCAAACTTCAGCAGGCGCAAAAAGCGTTGCGGTTTTGTGTGGAAAATCTCAATGCTGACGATCGTTTCGAGATCGTCCGGTTCTCGACGGAAGCTGAGCCGCTTTTCCGCGAGTTGGTACAAGCGGACCCAGATCATCGCAAACGTGCGAACGGTTTCATCGACAACTTCAAGCCGATCGGCGGCACCGCGATTGCGGATGCGCTGCAAAGCGCTCTCAAGGTCCGACCGGACAAAAGCGATCGCCCATTTGTAGTGATCTTCCTAACCGATGGTCTGCCCACGGTGGGAGCACGCAATCCCGAAGAAATCGTTGCGAACATCAAAAAGGCGAGCGGCGTTCGGATCTTTTCGTTCGGGATCGGCTCGGACGTAAACACGCAGTTGCTCGATCAAATCGCCGAGGGCACGCGCGCTTTCAGCCAATATGTACTCGCGAATGAAGATCTCGAGCTCAAAGTCTCGAATTTCTACACGCGGATTAAAGAACCCGCCCTAACGAATCTGAAGCTGGATCTCGGTGGTAGTGTTCGCACGGCCAAAATGTATCCGGCAGATCTGCCGGATCTGTTTAAAGGGGATCAATTGGTCGTAGCGGGTCGATACAGCGGCGCCGGCGATGTCGAAGCGAAACTTACCGGGAACGTCGGCGGCCGCGAACAGACTTTTAACTACAAGCTGCATTTCGATGATCGCAAAACGACCGACGATTACGTCCCGCGGCTTTGGGCGACGCGCCGTGTCGGATTTCTACTCGATGAAATCCGCATCCACGGTGAAACCGCCGAGCTTCGCGATGAAACAACTGAGCTGGCCCGGAAATACGGAATCGTTACGCCTTACACCGCATATCTTATCGTAGAGGACGAAGATCGCCGGCGTGTGCCCATGGCTGATCGATCCATGCAGAGCATGAGCGCCGATACAACGACACGCGCCGAAGTCGCCAAGGCCTGGACCGGATTTAAGGACAAGAAAGAAGGTGAGGACGGCGTTGCCAACGCGCGCAGCCAGAATGCGTTCAAGTTTGCACAGCAGGCACCGGCATCGATCACATCCGGCGCCTCCGAATCACTGCGTGGATTTGCTGCCGCGGTTCCCGCTGGCACGCCGGCGGCGGCGCGTCTTGGTCAGTACACTCAACAGTCCAGGTTCGTGAACGGGCGCGCATTTTTCCAAAACGGGAATCAATGGATCGATTCAAACGCGCAGAACAACACCGCTAAACGCCAGCGCGTCCAATTTAACTCCGAAGAATACTTCAACCTCCTCACAAAACATCCCGAAGCCGGCCCGTGGCTGGCGCTAGGTCAAAACGTTGTGCTCACGCTCGACGACACTGTTTATGAAATCGCTGAATAACAATCCAATGAAAACACTAATAACTCGTGGCATCGGCATCCTGCCGATAATCTTGTCTGCCTCCGCAATGCTCGGTTTCTGGCAACCATTGTTCGCCAAGACTGCGCCAACATCTCAATCCAAACCGCGCATCGAAGTCTGTTTTGTTCTCGATACCACCGGTTCAATGGGCGGTTTGATCGAAGGCGCGAAACAAAAGATCTGGTCGATAGCCAATGAAATGATCAGCGCGCAGCCAACCCCGGAACTAAAGCTCGGGCTCATTGGTTATCGAGATCGCGGCGATGAATACGTCGTGAAATCGTTCAGTCTCACCGACGACATCGATGCGGTTTACGGACATCTGCGCGAGTTCCAGGCCGGCGGTGGTGGCGATGCGCCGGAAAGTGTGAACGAGGCGCTTGCCGAAGCCATTCACAAGATGCCCTGGAGCAGCGACAACAAAGTCCTGAAGATCATCTTTCTGGTCGGAGACGCGCCGCCGCACATGGATTATCCAAACGGCCCGAAGTATCCGGATCTCTGCCGGGAAGCGGCGAAAAAGGACCTGATCATCAATACCATTCAATGTGGTGAGATGGCTGAGACAAAGCCGATCTGGCAGGAGATCGCGAAACTGGCGGAAGGCAGTTATGCAGGCATTTCGCAATCCGGCAACGTTGCCGTGATTTCAACGCCGATGGACAAGGAGCTAGGCCGGCTTAACGAACGCATCGGCGCCACTCTCATCCCGTATGGCGACAGTAAACAGCAAGCCGAAGTTCATGCGAAATATGCAATGGCGGCGAGTGCGCCCGTTGCCGCAATGGCCGATCGGCTCAGCTACAATAGCAAGACAGGCAGGGGTGTGCAGGGCCACGGTGAGTTGGTCGACGCGCTTAACGACAAAACCCTTAAGGTCGAAGAGATCGACCAGAAGCAACTACCGACCGAGCTACAGAAATTGGATCGCAGCGAACTGCAAAAGCGCATCGCAAAGACCCGCGACGAACGCGCCGACCTGCAAAAGCAGATCGTAGAAGTGTCAAAGAAACGCGAAGCCTATATTCAATCAGAAAACAAACGGCTCGCGGCCGAAGGCAAAGGCGACGCCTTCGATCAAAAAGTGACTGAAACGCTTCACGCTCAAGCCGCTAAAAAGGGAATCAGCTACTGATGCTGGATGAATGTGGAAGCGGGTTCGGCGCCACGCTCGTTCTGGGTTGGGGAGCGCACCCGCCTCGGGTGCTGGTGATCGCGCCCTCGCGATCACGAACTTTTCTGCTGTTCATTCATCCGTGCCATCCGCGTAATCCGTGGTTAGCTTTGACGCATGGCTGAACATAGTGGTTTCCAAAAACTCGTCGCGGAAGCAAAGAAGCACATAACCGAGATTTCGCCGCACGATGCCGCTGCGAAATTAAACAGCGGCGACGCCGTCGTTATCGATGTCCGCGATAAAGAAGAATGGGATGAAGGACACATTCCCGGCGCAACTCACATGAGTCGCGGCACTATCGAGCTCGACATCGAAGAAAAAGTTCCCGACCCCAACGCGCTGATCATTTGTCATTGCGGCGGCGGCGGCCGCTCCGCGCTTGCCGCCGAGACCCTGCAAAAAATGGGCTACAAAAACGTCCGCTCGATGGCGGGCGGCTTAAAAGCCTGGAAAGTGGCCGGCCTGCCGACGACAACATAGTTTTCAACATCATTGTGGGGAGCGCCGGCGCCTCGCCCGCAGTGTTGCGCGCCTCGCGCAACACACATTTGCATCCGGACGTTACGCGGCGACAAGTTTACGCCTATGTCACTGCGTCTTTGTTTCTTTGCTTGCGCACTGTTCATGGTTGCGCAAATCACTGCCGTGTTCGCCGCCGATCTTAAGGACAATCCGTTGGCAGCCGAGAGCGTCCTGCCATATCAGTACCCGCCCTTCGACAAGATTAAGGACGAGCATTTCGTGCCCGCGATCGAGGCGGGAATGCGCGAGCAACTGAAGGAAATCGAGCCGATCGCGAACAATTCTGAGAAACCGACGTTCGACAACACGATCGTCGCCCTCGAACGCACCGGACGATTGCTCGACCGCGCCCAGCGCACGTTTTCGAATTTGAACGCCTGCGATACAAATCCGACCAGACAGAAGATCGATAAAGAAATGGCGCCGAAACTGGCCGCGCACCGTGACGAGATTTTTTTGAATCCGAAATTGTTCGCCCGAGTCCAGGCGCTTTATGAGCAGCGCGATAGGCTCGAGCTCGATCCCGAATCGGCTTATTTGCTCGAACGTTACTACAAGGATTTCGTGCGCGCGGGAGCCAAGCTGTCCGATTCCGAGAAGGAGCAGCTAAAAAAGATCAATGCCGAGTTGGCCAGGTTACAGACAGATTTCGAGCAAAATGTTTTGAAGGAGCGAAATGCTTCGTCCGTGGTCGTCGATAAAAAAGAAGAGCTCGCCGGCCTCACGGACGATCAGATCAAGAGCGTGATCAATGCCGCGAAAGCAGAACACAAGGAAGGCAAGTTCGTCATTCAACTGCAGAACACCACCGGTCAGCCGTTGCTGGGCTCATTGCAGAATCGACCTCTGCGTGAGCGGATCATGCAGGCATCGCTATCGCGCAACAGCAAAGGCGGCGAGTTCGATACGCGCAATATCGTGCTGCGGACGGCCCAGCTTCGCGCGGAGAAAGCAAAGTTGTTAGGCTACAATAATTGGGCGGCCTACCAACTGGAAGACCAAACGGCGCACGATGTGCCCACAGTAAACAAACTGCTGGCCGATCTCGCGCCCCCGGCAGTCGCGAACGCGAAACGTGAAGCGGGCGAGCAACAGAAGATTGTCGATCAGGAGAAAGCCGCTTTCCAGATCGCGGCGTGTGACTGGGATTTTTATTCCGAGAAAGTGCGTAAGGCGAAATACAACTTCGATGAATCGGAGGTGCGCCCGTATTACGAGCTGAACCACGTCATCGTCGATGGCGTGTTTTTCGCCGCGAACAAGGAATATGGGCTCACGTTCAAGGAGCGGCACGATCTGCCGGTGTACCAGCCGGACGTGCGTGTCTGGGAAGTGTTTGATCGCGATGGTAAACCGCTGGCGATTTTCATCGGCGACTATTACGCGCGAGCATCAAAACGCGGCGGCGCCTGGATGAATGCTTACGTCCCGCAAAACGATCTGTTCGGGACGAAGCCGGTTGTCGCGAATCACCTCAACATTCCGAAGCCGCCGCCGGGCGAACCGACACTGCTAACGCAGGATGAGGTGCGAACCGCGTTTCACGAATTCGGCCACGCGCTGCACGGCATGTTTTCGAACATAAAATATCCGCGGTTCAGCGGAACGAGCGTGCCACGCGATTTCGTCGAGTATCCGTCGCAGGTAAACGAGATGTGGGCCACATGGCCGGAAGTCCTCGCCAATTACGCGAAACATTACAAGACCGGGGAACCAATGCCGCAGGCGTTGCTCGATAAGGTCAAGACCGCAGAAAAATTCAATCAGGGATTCAAGACCACTGAATACCTGTCGGCCTCGCTACTCGACCAGGCGTGGCATCAACTGAATCCATCTGACGTTCCGAAAGACGCAGTTGCGTTTGAAGCGGAAGCGTTGCACAAGGCCGGAGTCGATTTTCCTCCGGTGCCGCCGCGTTATCGCAGCTTCTATTTTTCACATGTATTCGCCAGCGGCTACTCCGCCGGTTATTACTCGTATATCTGGAGCGAAGTGCTCGATGCCGACACGGTCGAATGGTTCAAGCAACACGGCGGATTGAAACGTGAGAACGGCGACCGCTTTCGCGCCATGTTGCTCTCGCTCGGCGGATCCGCTGACGCCCTCGGGTTATTTAAAAATTTCGTCGGACGCGATCCCTACATCGAACCGTTGCTCAAACGGCGTGGGCTCGATCGTGCGCCCGGTGCGGATGACACAAAGGTGGAATCTCGATCGGGACCAAAGTAGCGCGTGTACGTCGCCCAGACGGCGACGGCTACAAGCGACTACATGCTTCTAACGAATTGCAGGTGGAAATGCTGCCGCAATCTTGTTAGTCTCTACCTTCGGTGAGTGAGACTCCCGCCCTGACCAAAACTTCCTGGTCGCGACCAACAGTCACAATCGCTTCTATCCTGTTCCTGTTCGTTCTATTGCCGGCTCACTCTCAGATCCCAACCCCTTCTCAAACGCCATTGCCGCGTGATCCTCGAACGTTGAACGACTACAGCGAGCCTGCATCGCGTAGCGATGCTATTGCAAGTCCGATCCCACCGACACGACCGCCGCGCACGTACAATGCTCAAAGCCCAACCTCGCCGATACAACAGCCGCGTAGGTACAACCCCGCGAGCTCCGTCACACCGCCGCCGGCGCCGCGTAGATACAACCCCGCAAGTCCCATTACGCCGACACCTTTGCCGCGTACAGAGGACGCCACAAGCCTGACTACCCCAACGCAATCACCACGTAGGTACAACATCGCAAGCCCGAGCCCGACATCGCCGCGACCGCCGCCGCGCACGTACAACACTGCAACCCCACTGCCAGCGACGCGACCTCCGCGCTTGGACAACACAAGCCCGACTACGCCGACGCGAGCTCCGCGTAGATACAACACGGCAAGTCCCATTACGCCGACGCCACCGCCGCGTACAGAAAACACCACAATCCTGACCACCCCAACGCGACCACCACGTAGATACAACACGGCAAGCCCCATCACGCCACCCCAACCGCCGCGTAACGATGTTATAGGAAGCCCGATCACACCGTGGAGACCGCCGATTCCAAATGTTAGCGCAAGCCCAATCATTCGTTTTCGTCCGCCGATTCCGGATCTCACCACAAGCCCAACCATTCGCTTTCGCCCGCCGATTCCAGTTATCACTGCAAGCCCAATCATTCGTGTTCGCCCGCCGATTCCGGATATCACTGCAAGCGCCACCATTCCTTTCCGCCCGCCAATTCCAGATGTTCCCGCAAGGGGAGGTAACCAACCGACGCTTAACGTCAGTCCGTCGCCACCAGTTGAGGTAGGAAAACCCGTACTGTTTGAAGTCGTCTTGTGGCAACCACCACCGCCTGGCTGGAATCTCCAATATCGCTTCGATTTTGGTGACGGCACCCCGACTGATTGGATTTCCGAGCGGCAAGCGACACATACTTACTTGTCACCTCGAAACGGAGGCTACCCGGTCCATGTCGAAATTGCTTCGACAAACCGCGATCGCGTCATGTCAACCAAAGCGATCGACAAAAATGTCGACGTTATCCGACCGTCAAATCCAATACCCAGCGCGACGGCGTCAGCTCCGAACACGCCCTCGCCAACTCCCACCACACCCTCGCCCACTTCTACTTACACTCCAATCGCTACAGCTGTTCCGACAGCGATTCCTCCCATCACGCCAATTCCGTCCCCACCGCCGTCTTTGCGACCTTCAAGAATGCTATGGCTCTATATCGCTGTTGCCCTCGCCGTCGCGGGGTTGGCCTCTTTGATGTACGCGAAATGGAAACCGAAACCGGTGATTGCAGGGCCGCTCGCGTTTTATCCGCATTCGGATTGGGACGCTCCGCAGAAGTCCCCAGAGAATGTGACCATCAAATACGGGTTATATTTTCATCCCAATGTATCTGCCGGCCAGGACCGGCTCGAGACTGACGGAGGAAGCTCGATTCTGAGAAAGAAGAAACAATGAACAATTCACCTCTCAACCTGCGCACGCTTTTCTCATTTCCCGACCCGGCTGCGAAGGCCGCGCCTTCGAATGAATGGCAGGAGTTTCAAAGTCGCCTGGGCCGCGAGATCAAGACTATCAAATGGCCGGCCGCGATGCCCGATCTCGCTTCGAAAATTGGAGAATTGTTCAACGTTGAATTGCCTGGTCTTTTGGTTCCTTCCTGGAAAAAGGCCAACGAGCTTCAAGAAGCGCTGGAGGAATCCAGGAAATCGCCCGAAGAAGTCATCGTCCTGGAACTCGCAGAACACGAGATAACCAACGAGTTTCATCCAAACATCGAGATACGAATTGCTGGGGTGCCGTTGCCGAAAAAAATCGAGTTTAAAGTGCAAATCGTGACGCTACTAAAGGGGATCAATCTCAAGATCCAAGCCGGTACCATCACAGAGATTCAGGCGGGCAGTTGTGATTTCGAAGGAAAAATTAAGTACGAAGACCTGACAATCGCCCAAAAAAAAGTCGGTCCAATAGAAATCCTGGGCGTGTCTACCATTGCAAAGCAGCAAGCGAGCCCCATGAAGTAGTGGGGCATCAAGGCCGTTTACTGTAGCCGTCGCCGTGTGGGCGACGAGCGCTTCGCACAGCGAAGCGGCTACAGCCTTCTACGTAATTGCCGGTGGAAATGGTGTTTCGATCTGTTAGTTTTCTAATCCCGTGAGTGAAGGACTGGACACTGCTGCACAAGCGACCGCGCCAAACCCCGACCGAGCCGATCTGCGGCCTGAAAGCATTCAGGACGCTGTGATCCGGCTGGCCGGAAATTCGCAGGATGGAATTCAAACCGCCGGCGCATTCCTCGCGCGGCTCGCCGGTCGCAGCGAGCACGACGTCATGACCTACATGACCATCCCCGCCACGATCTCGGGTGGTCCGTCTATTTTTCAGGTGCGCATCGGTTCAGGCGAAGTGTTATCGGCCGGCGATGAAGCCGATTTTCTGGTGGCGTTTTACCAGCACAGTTACCAGGACCATATCGGCTTCGTCCGCGAGGGCGGCGTCGTGCTTTACGATTCGGACAACGTCGAGCCGAACCTCGACGACAAGCGTTTCGTTTATGTCGGCGTGCCCATCACCGGTCTGACGGTCGAAGCGCTCGGCGGCACGGCCAAGGACAAGGGGAAAAACATCTTCGTGCTCGGTCTCATCTCGAAAATTTTCAATCTCGACGGCGACAAGCTGAAACGACTGATCACCGAAAAATTCGGCGGCAAGGACGAGAGCATCGTCAACACGGCGCTGATGGCATTCCAAGCCGGCTACGCGCTACCCGGTCGGCAATGTGCTCACGAAGCACTATCGATTCGAGCACATCCCCAGGGCGAGCGGTCGCGCGCAACTCACGATGGACGGGAATCAGGCGCTCGCTTACGGCCTGATCGCGGGCGGTGTGCGCTTCGGCGCCGGTTATCCGATCACTCCGTGGTCGTCCGTCATGGAAACGCTCCGGCGCGAACTGCCCAAGTATGGTGGCATTTTCGTGCAGGCTGAGGACGAGCTGGCATCGGTTTCGATCGCGCTGGGTTGTTCTTACGCAGGCTATCTCGCTGTGACTGGCAGCGCCGGCCCGGGCATTTCGCTTAAGGCCGAGGCGATCGGCTGGGCGTCGATGGCCGAGATCCCGCTGGTCATCTGCAACATTCAGCGCGGTGGCCCGAGCACCGGTTTGCCGACCAACGTTGAGCAAAGTGATTTGCATCAGGCGATCTTTGGAAGCCACGGGGACAGCCCGCGCGTCGTGCTCGCAGCGGCTAGCGTGGAAGATTGTTTCTATATTGCGATCGAAGCCGCACGGATCGCGCGAAAATACAGCACGCCAGTTTTCATTCTGAGCGATACCTCGCTCGCGACGCGCATCGAGGCGTTCGACGAACCTGATCTTTCGAAGTTGATGGTCGATCCCAAGCCGGATCTGACGCCGAGGCAGACTCACAAGCCCTATCCCATCGATCAAATCACGCAGCACGTTGCGCCAGGCACGCGCATTCTCGATGGGAAATACCCGCTGCTCGCCGGACTCGAGCACGATGAAATGGGTCATCCGACCGGCAGCCCGAAGTTGCACATGGCAATGACGGCGAAGCGTCGTAACAAATTGCGCAAGCTCGCTGAAGAAATCCCGGTGCCTGAAGTTTTTGGCCATCAGGAAGGCGACACGCTCATCGTCGGCTGGGGGTCAACTTACGGCCCGATCCACGACGCGGTCGCACTGGCGCGAGACCAAGGTGAAAAAGTCGGCGCACTGCACTTGCGTCATTTGCATCCGTTGCCGAATGGGCTCGAGAAAATCTTCGAGAAATTCAAGCGCATTGTCACGGTCGAGATGAACGACCAGGGTGTTTATGGCTTCGGCCAGCTCGCCACGATTTTGCGTGCGCGCTATTGCGAACCCAAAATCACCAGCTTCACCAAGACCGACGGTCTCACCTTCCGGGTGAAAGAAATTTTGGACGCCGTGTTCAAGGGCAAGTCATTCGCCGCGCGACACATCCCGCGCCACGGCGCCGAGGTGCAGCATCACGGTACTGCGCCAGAAAATGTGAAACACTTAGACGAGGTCGTGCCGCAGGGCGTGGGATAAATGTTTGATGTGAATTGTAGGGCGTCTGTGTCAGACGCCGAAATAATTTTATGAACGAATCAAAACCAAACGGCGAAACGGCCATTGCGATCGCAACTGCCACTCCGGCATCGGAGCCACCGAGAGAAAAGTTAACGAAGAAAGCGATCACCGCTGATCACCCGACGTGGTGTCCCGGTTGCGGCGATTTCGCCGTGCTCGCCTCGTTTTACAAGGTCCTCGAGAAACGGCAGCTTGAACACGAAAAGATCGTCACCCTCGCCGGGATCGGTTGTTCATCGCGTTTTCCGTATTTCGTCAACGGCCACGGCGCGCATTACATTCACGGCCGCGCTGTCCCACTCGCGTCCGGCATCAGTCTCGCCCGCCCCGATCTGCACGTATTCCTGTTCGGCGGCGACGGCGACGGATTTTCCATCGGCGGCAACCATCTCGATCATGGCGCGCGCAAGAACATCAACATGACCTATTTCATCATGGACAACTTCGTCTATGGCCTGACGAAGAAACAGACCTCGCCGACGTCGCCCATCGGATTTAAGAGCAAGACCGATCCCACCGGCGCGATCGATCAACCGGTCAACCCGATGAAAAAATTGATCTCGGCTGGGGCTACGTTCATCGCGCGCACGCACGCCGCGAACGTGACTCACATGATTCAACTGATCGAGCGCGCGATGGACCACCAGGGCTTCAGCGTCATCGAATGCTTGAGCGAGTGCGTCGAATTTTTCCCGGATGTCTTCGACCCGGCCAATCCAAAGAAGGGCGGCAGCTTCGAAGTGATTCAGGAAAGGAAATGGGACAACACACCCGAGGACGAACTCCGCCACGACATCACCGACGAACTCGCCGCGTACAAACTCGCATCGCTTCCGTTCCCCGGCGTCTTCGGTGTGTTTTACGAAACCGATCGCCCAACGAAGAATTCACTGGAGAAGAAATGGATTGAGAACACGCGCGAAAAGGTTGGCAACGGCAGCGACCTCGACGTTCTCCAGAAAACCTTCGACAAAATGAAGTGACAATGGAGCAGAGGGGCCACGAGCGACATAGATGGGCAAACCGACAGGTCGAATGGAGCTTTGGGGAAAGCGACATGGAAGGCAAAGCCGCAAGGGTAGCGGCGAGGAAGCGGGGACGCGACCGAGTTTCAAATGCGCGGGAGCACATGAGTCAATGCCGAGTGGATTCGTTGTAGCGGCGGCTGTGTCAGCCGCAATTCCGTAGAAAGCATCTCGCATTCCTCAAAATAGCCCGCGCCCTCTCCCTTGATCTTTCTTAATTCTTCTTCGCTACTTTCTTGATCCAGATGTGGTTAACCATTAAGACATGAACATTATGAAATTACGTTCCTTTATTTTCGCTGCATTTCTTGCATTACCGTTGGCGTCGTTCGCCGAAGTAGAATTCTCAGTCGGTTGGGCTCCTCCGCCTCTGCCGGTCGTGGTGCAACCGGCCTGTCCAGCCGCAGGATATATCTGGACTCCGGGTTACTGGGGCTGGGACGACTATAACTACGATTATTATTGGGTCCCAGGCGTCTGGGTCCCTCCGCCGAGGGTCGGTCTACTTTGGACCCCGGGATGGTGGGGTTGGAACAACGGCGCGTACGCGTTTAACCAGGGTTACTGGGGATCCCATGTCGGTTTTTACGGAGGCGTTAATTACGGTTATGGCTACACCGGAAACGGCTACTGGGGCGGTCGATGGAGTGGAAACACCTTCCAGTACAACACCGCTGTGACGCACGTGAATAAGACTGTCGTCCGTAACACCTACGTCAATAATTCGTTCGCAAAGAATGTGAACGCTAACCGCACCAGCTTTAACGGTGGAAATAATGGGATAAAAGCACAGGCGAATGCAGAACAAAGAGCGGCGATGGCGAACGCCAAGAAAGAGGGACCAACGTCGCAGCAACTCGAACGTCAAAAGTTGGCAAGTAAGGATCAAAATCTCCGCGCTTCCGTAAACAAGGGCAAACCGAACCAGGAAGCGATCAAGTCATTCAACAAAACCGAAGGCGCTGGCCAAGGCAAAGGCGCGCAGGCACTCGGGGCCGCAGGGGGAGCCGGAGCGGGACAAGGTGAAAACAAGCCAGGCAACATGGCTGAACACAATCGCAAAGGCGCAGGCGCCGGCGAAGGTCAACACGGAAAGGGCGTTGGCGCTGGAGGTGAACCCGGAGCAGGACAAGGTGAGAACAAGCCCGGGAAAATGGCTGAACATCGCGGGCAGGGAGAAGGAATGAATGCCCAAGAACATGGGAACAAACACGAGGGAGAAAACCTTTCCGGCAACAACCACAACGCCGGGGGAAACCAGGCCAAGGCGCATAACAAAGGAGGCCAACAAGGAGGCCCTGCCCATGGCCAGCATGCCATGAATCAGCAGATGCAGCATCATCAGCAGCAGATGGGAGGACAGCAGCAGCAGAAAAAAATGGGGGCTCAGCATCATCAACAGCAAATGGGCGGGCAGCAGCAGCAGAAAAAAATGGGCGGACCGCATCCGCAAGGAGGAGGCGGGAATCGCCCTAAGCCGAGCGGGCAGCAGCAGCAAGACAAGAAAAAGAAAGGCAACCACTGACGAGAAAATTAAGAAGGATGAAAGAAAAATTATGAAGTAATGGACTTCGATTTTTTCTGACTTCTTATTGTCTTAGAATTGTTGCTTTTTCTGTGAGGGTTCTTCCTTCTTCCCTTTTCCTTCTGCTTTTGTTTGCGCTCTCAGTGACAGCGCAAACATCTCAATCGGATCAGGCGTCTGCCATTACTGCCATCGTTCAGAAGGCGATGAAGACCGAGCATCTTCGCGCGGTAATCGTCAAGGTCACGCAGGGCGACAAGGTCCTGATCAAACAGGCCTTCGGCGAGTCCATGAACGGTGTGCCGGCGACCACAGCGATGCACTTCCGCAACGGCGCGGTCGCGTTCAGTTACCTGGGCACGCTGCTCATGCAGTTCGTGGACGAACACAAGGTCAAGCTCGACGACACGATCGAGCGCTGGATGCCGGAGCTGCCGGAAGCAAACAAAGTCACCCTGAAAATGTTGGCGAACCAAACCTCCGGATATCCGGACTTCGAAGCCGATCCGAAGTGGGTCGCCGCCTTCATCGCAGATCCGTTTCACATCTGGACCTACGAAGAGCGGCTCAAGTACGCGTTCGCCCGGCCCGTGCAATTCGCTCCGGGAACGAACTGGAGCTACTCGCACACCAACTTCATGCTTCTCGGCGAGATCCTCTCCAAGATCGGCAAGAAATCGCTCGAGACGCTCCTGCGCGAAAAGGTCCTGGTCCCGATGGGCCTGAAAAATACCACTGCCTCGCAGACTTCGGAGATCCCGAGCCCTGTCTTGCACGCATTCGATTCCGAGCGCCGTACCGCGCTCAAGATCCCTGCGGACGTCGCGTTCTACGAGGAATCGACCTTCTGGAACTCGCAATGGGGAACGCCGATCGGAGCGAACCAGACGACGAACATCGACGACATGATCACCACAGCGGTCAAGGTCGGCTCCGGAGCCCTCATATCGAAATCCAGCTACGAAGCTATGGCCGGCCAACACCTGCTCGGCTTCGGGAAAAAGCAGGACAATTGCGCGCCCTCATGCGGCACGCAAACAAACGTATATAACTACGGACTAGGCATCGTCCGCTCGGGATCGTGGCTGCTGCAGAACCCGCTTCTCGGCGGCTACGGTGCGATAGAGGCGTATTTGCCCTCTAAAAAAATTGCCATCGCCGTGGCGGTAACCTTCACGCCGGAAGCATTCGATTCGGAAGGGAATTACCCGAATGCCAGCGACGGTTTGTTCCGACCGATCGGCGCGTACATGGCACCGGACGATCCGCCACCCATGCCGGGAAAAGACTAATCGCAGGCGATATCATCAATCCTTGTAGCGGCGGTCTATGCCCGCCGAAATACCCTCTGAGGAACGGTCGCCGCGGCGACTACTTCCCAGACAAGATGCGGCTGACACAGCCGCCACTACAACTTAAACCGCGACCGTCACGCGGAGGAAGGTTGCCGGGATAGACGTGCCGTCCTGAGTCGTGTTTCGACTGTTGAACAGCTCTTCCAGATCTTTCTGTAACTGAGCTGCCCGGCCTTGCTTTGCCGCGGCTTCGAACGCATTCATCGTCGGCCCATAATATTTCCTGAACGCATCCACGTCACTGTTATTCATTTCGCGGCTTCGAATTCGACGCGCATCGCCGAGAGACTGACCTCTGTCGGCATGAAACCCGTATCGGAATAAGTGATGTTCACCCTCTGCCCGTCTCCTTTTGAGAATAGGAGTGTGCCGGCCATGCGTTCGAGTGAAGCGACGTCTTCTTTCCAACCCGCGTCGCGAAACTGTGTCCGAAAGGATTCGACAGCCCCTTTCGCTTTCCCCTTGCCGAGAGTGAACTTGATCGAGTCCTTCGTCTGCTTCACCTCTTTCGCATCCGCGGGCAGTGTGACGGCGACTGTCGGCACCTTGTTCCTTTCGGCCAAGTCGGCAGCCTCCTTCGCTTCCTTCGCTGCTTTCGCTTCCGCGGCGGCGCGAAGCTTTGGCGCTGCCTCTTTTAGTCGGCGATCGAGCGCGGCGGTTTCCGCTGCGCTTTGAAAACGAACCGAGAAGAGAAGCTTGCCGCCATAAACGTAGGGCCTCGAAAGCGTGATCATATCCTTCGCGGGATTGCGAAAAATCATGGTCGGCTTGTTATCGACGTCGACCATATGATCCATGGTGGATTTCCAGCCCGCGGCGGGCAGAGTTTTTCGATAGAAATCGACGATGGCGTCCTGGTTCTTGGTCGCAAACGTTAATTCCGGGGGCTCATCGACGTAACGCAAGTCTTCAACGTCCGGCGGCGCGGGAATATCAGCCGAGATTAGCTCAGTTGAATACTGGATCGAGGTTTTGCCGCCCTGCGCGGGTGCGGACGAGATATACGCGGTGGCCAGGATCGCGTTCTGTTTGAAGACAGCGGTATCCGGCGCGTTGCCGTACGGCACCCAGCCTTGCGCGACAAACAGATTGCGGCACGCATCGGCAGTCGCGGCGACGGCGGCTTGGGTTTCATACATCGCGGTGGAGTCGCCGACATATACAGGCTTTGCGTTCGGAGGGACCGGGAGCTTACCGGGTTTCACGTTGCCCTGATTTTGAAGCCTGACCTGCACGTAGCCGGGCTCACCATGCGGAGAGACCGAGACAAAAACGACAAATCCGTTACGCGAGAACATCGCGCTGGCCGATTGATCAGTGACGGAGCTGTTCGGCAATTCTTTCCAGCCTTTCGCCAGGAGCGCCTTCCGGTTGAATTCGAACGCCGGCTTAACATCGCCCGTTGCGAGATAGAAAAGATTGGCCAACTGGGGCGACTCGAGGGGCTTCGCACCGTCCGTGAGCGGGAACGTTGAGAGATCCAGGACCTTGGCCGCTTGTTCCACTGTGGCCGGCGTTTTAATCGCATCGGCAGAGTCTGTGTCATCCGCCGCGCGGTTTTTCGCTCCACATCCGAAGAAGCAACCAAGCGCGCACACCACGAAGACCTTTTTCACCACGGCCCGACAGCAGAGATAAACAATTTTGTTCATACGCCGCGATAATATTGAAACGCCGCTGCTATTTCGAGCGCCATCTTTTGCTCTAGTGGCCGCTGTGTCAGGCGCAATCAGTTCCGGGGATCGCACGCGTCTCGCGTGTTGGTTTTGGCGTGTCGCCAAACGAACTTTTAGATTTGTTAATCTCAGTTCTGTGCTTCTTCTCTTGAGACAGGGACCGCGCCGGTCAATCCAGTGGATGCCGCCACTTCAGACCAGGGAATCGAGCAAACCCGCGATCGAGTGTTAGCCATTCGCAACCAAGCTCGATCGCCAGCGCGGCGTGAAACGCGTCCGGCACAAGATTGCCTCGCGCGTCGCTCCGCCGACAGAGATCCACGAAAACTGTCCAGTGACCCGCGCCCGGCCCCAAAAGATGGACCTCTTCTCGCGAACGAAAGTCTTCCAGAAAATCGAGCGCCTGAAGCAGTGGCGTCGGCTTCTTGAAAATCTTCGGATGCGTGATCACGCGCAGGCAGCCACTCAAAGCGAGTTCCGACACCGCGACTCCAGCTGGATCGCGCAAGGCTGTTTCCAGCCACGATTTAATTTCTCGGTGTCGATCGGCGTCCTTGCGATGGGCGCTGACGAGGATATTAACGTCCAGCAGAATCATCGCGACTCCATCGCATCCAGAAGCGTCGCCGAGGAACTAAGATCGATTCCCGGTTGAACTCCCGTGCCTTTGAACGTCTTCAGGGGCCGCAGCACACCCGACCGCGTCCTCTTGCGCTCTTTGGCGAAAGCTGCTCGTAACGCATCTTCGATCACTGTGCGCAGCGAGCACTGGCGCTCATTCGAAATCCTTTTCGCCTTTTGCAAAAGCGAATCTTCAATCGAAATCGTCGTCCTCATGCATCAAAGCATATCTGAGGTGCATCATGATGCAAACTGGCTACTTTCCAACGCTTCAACGCTTTAACGCTGCAACGGCTGCGCAGCAACGGCCAGGCTTTCAATCACGCGGCGTTAGCCCCGCGCTAGTGCGGCGCCACCGTCGTCCAGGGGCCGACATTGAGCGCAGTCAGCACGATTTCCACTGCCAGAGAGCAAAGGATGAGTCCCATTACACGCACGAGGACGGACGCGCCCTGGCGACCGATCACCTTCAGAATCGCATCCGAAAAAAGCAGCAGCAGGTAAGTGATGAAAAGAACCACCAGAAGGACAACGCCGGTTTCAAGCCGCTGCGGCACGGTATAGACATCGTTATCAGTCAGGACGATCGCCGCCATCATTGCGCCCGGGCCAGCGATGGACGGCACCGCCAGCGGGAACACCGCGAGATCGCGTCCCTCCTCCGGCGACATTTTGGTCTTTGCATCCATTTTCCCAAAAAGCATCTGCACACCGAACAGGAACAGAATTATGCCGCCGGCCACTTTGAGCGAATGCATGTGAATGCCGATCGCGTCGAGAATGACCTGGCCGGCGGTCATCGCAGCCACGAGAATGATCGTGGCGTAAATGCAGGCACGCAGCGCGGTCAGACGCCGCTCTTTTGGTGTGAGCGCAGCAGTCAGCCCGGCGAACAATGCCACGTTCCCGATCGGATCGATCGTCGTCCAAAGAGTGGCAAAATCCTTGCTGATTTTGATCAGAAGCGGAGACATGTCGGAGCGTCCCTTTTATCCTGATACGAACGCCGGATCAAGCACCAGGCGAAGGTGGCCTGGTTTTTACTTCTAAATTGTTACTACCGGGCGAAAGAGCGCGTTGAAGGCGTTGGAAGCGTCGTGATCCGCGATATCGCGCGAATCATTACATCCAACCACATTCCATTCGTATACAAACAGAGCTCGGAACCCACCAAATCCTGATCGATTCATCCTTATTTCTTACTTCCACGTAGTGGCGTTCGTCCCGACGCTGAATAGCGTTTACTCATGCCCGCTGCGCTTACTCGCCGCGAATGGCTCCGCCTGTCTGCCGGCGCGCTGTTATCGCTGGGTGTTTGGCCAGGCCGCCTGCGCGGGGCAGACGCCCCTGCCACCCACGATTTCACATTCATCGCGGTAAACGACATGCACGCTCTCGAAGACGCGTGCCGCCCTTGGTTCGATGATGTGGTGCGCCAGATGAAAACGAGCGCGCCGACCGCGGAGTTTTGTCTTCTCGGCGGCGACCTCGCCGAAAACGGAACGCTCGCGCAATTGACCCTGATTAAGAAATCCTTCTCCGCGCTCGGCATTCCATGTCACGCCGTGGTTGGCAATCACGACTACCAATCAGCCACCGACAGGTCAGCGTACGAGCAGATTTTTCCCGAACAAATCAATTACTCCTTTACTCACCGTGGTTGGCAAATCATCGGCGTCGATTCAAGCGAAGGGACAAAGGCGAAAGAAACCCGAATATCAGCCACGACTCTTGCCTGGCTCGATCAAAACCTGTCCAAACTCGATCTCCATCGTCCCAGCATCCTGTTCACTCACTTTCCATTGGGCGACGCGGTCTGGGCCCGGCCCCTCAATGCCGACGATTTACTTCAGCGCTGTTATGGGCTGAATCTTCAGGCCGTCTTCTGCGGCCACTTTCACGGGTTCACTGAACGTCCTTTCCAAAAGTCGATCATCACCACCGACAGATGCTGCGCGCGCGTGCGCAATAACCACGATGGCGCGCCCGAGAAAGGCTGGTTTGTTTGTCAGGCAATGAACGGCGAAATTAAACGCCGCTTCATCGAATTTCATCCGACCGAACAAGAAGCGCGTAACGCTGGTATGCTAGACAGATAAAGGGGGCGATGGGATCGGCATCGCCGTGACTTAGACGCCGGAAGCATTCGACTCGCAGGGGAATTACAGAAATTCCAGTGACAGGCTGTTCCGATTGATCGGTGCATACCTCGCACCGGATGATGCCCCTCGGGCGGCGAAGGACTGATCGCGGGTTGTCGTAATTTTGGGGAGCATACGCGACTCGCGTGTTGGCGATCGCGCCCTCGCGATCGCGAACTTCAATGCATTGTTGTAGTGGCGGCTGCTTGCTCGCGATTACTTTCGGAATGCCAGCCGTAGTTCTGAAATTCTTGTTGCCGCCAGCGCCGAACCGCTAGAATTCGCAGCGGATGAGCAAGGCAGAAAAGCTGACCGCGAAGATCCTCAGCGGAAAATCAGACAAGAATTTCGCTTTCAATGACCTTTGCTACATCTTGGAGCACGCTGGCTTTCAATCGCGTTCTGGAAAAGGAAGTCATCGGATCTACTACAAAGGAGGTGTGGTCGAGATCGTCAACGTATAAGATCGACCTCGAATGAAGACGCGCTACGAACTCATCATCTACTGGAGCAAGGACGACGAAAGCTTCATCGTCGAGGTGCCGGAGCTATCCGGATGCATGGCCGACGGACAAACCTATGCGGAGGCGGTTGCGAACGCTGAAGTTGTCATTGACGAATGGATTGAAACCGCGCGCAAACTTGGTCGCCCAATTCCTGAACCGCGCGGAAAACTAGTGTACGCCTGAGATCTGCTGTTCTCTCAGCCACCTCCTTGCCATGCCGCCAGCTCGCGAAGGCTTTCGGAGTAGTGGAACGAAGGCAGGTCACGCCGTAGCCTTGGCGTAGGCCGAATCACCGATCACTAATCACTTTCCCTTGTGCCTCGCGCCGGACAAACCCGCCGCCGCGCAAAGCCACGATCGCTGGTTGTTGTAGTTCTGGGTAACGCTTACATCTCGCATACAGGTCTCTGCGTCCCGCGGCGACGGACTTTCCCCGGCAATGCCTTTCTTGTCACGGGGAGCACAGCGCCATTAGGATTCATCCCGCATGCCAGAAGTTTTCCGCGTCCGCGGCTTTCGATTTTTCTTCTTCAGTCGCGAAGGACATGAGCCGCGGCACATCCATGTGGAGCAAGCGGAGCGCTACGCGAAATTTTGGATCGAACCGATCGAGCTGGTCGAAGCACGCGGGTTCCGCGGCTCAGAACTGCGCGAACTTTATTCGATCATTGAAGAACCGAAGTTTATCGTTGCCTGGGATGAGCACTTTGGCCAGTAAACCTGTTGCAGACGCTGTCGATGTTGAGTGCACCGACGACGAACTGATTGTTACGCTCGTCGATGGTCGTCGCGTTTCCGCGCCGCTAGCATGGTTCCCGCGCCTTCTTCGCGCCACGCCTAAACAAAGGGCCAACTGGCGACTAATCGGACGCGGCCTTGGAATTCACTGGGACGACGTGGACGAAGACATCTCGGTTCGTTCCCTTCTTGCTTCGTAACCACGCGCTACGAGCTGATCATTTAATGGAGCAAAGACGACGGTTGGAGGCATTTGTGCAAAGTGCCGTCAAATCTCCATCGCTTCTGATACGCAGCAACGGGTGGCGATTTACTACCGCCCGGTTTTAGCTTTTGTTGAGCGATGCGACACACTTTCGTTCCTGGAAATTGCCTGATCATCAGTCTGGTCCTGGCGTTTTCCCATTTTGCTCCGGCGGAAAATAAAGAACTGACCGCGGACGAAAGCATCCCCATTCCCAAAGTGGAATTCGACGCTCAGGGCGAACTTAAGATGACCGCTTCGCCCAATTCCTCGCCTAACGACTTCGATTTTTTGGTCGGGAAATGGAAAATGCACAACCGGCATCTGGATAAGCGGCTGGCCAATTGCCGCACCTGGACGGAGTTCGATTCCTCGGACATGAATACGAAGATTCTAAACGGTGCGGCCGACATGGATACATACTCGACCACGCAGTTTCCCGGAATGGGAGGCAAACTTTTTGAAGGTCTCACCTTGCGATTATTCGACCCGAAGACACGACTTTGGAGTCTCTACTGGATCGCCAGCAACACCGGAAAGATCGATCCTCCCGTGGTCGGTTCGTTCGACCAAAACGGCGTAGGCCATTTTTTTGGCAAAGACACGCTCAACGGCAAACCGATCCTCGTCGTCTTTCGCTGGGATGCGCGGAACAAAGACCGCCCTCTCTGGGGTCAGGCCTTTTCACCAGATAACGGCAAGACGTGGGAATGGAATTTCTTTAACGTCTCGGAACGGCCCAGGGAATAACGAGCTAAGGGTTTCCGATTTAACGATTCAACGTTTCACCTGTCACGCCGTAGTTTTAACGAAGGCGGAACGCTGCAACGGCTGCGCAGCAACGGCCAGGCTTTCAATCCCTGGCACGCCAAAGCCTCTCGACTCGCCGTAGCCTTGTGCGAAGGCTGGTTGGCGACGGCGGCACGTAGCAGCGGCGGAGCGGGGCCGCACATCCATGGATACACGTCGCTGTACCCCGGCAAGGAAAGTGTCGACTCGACCTCGTGGAGCCCGAGCCAGGCGTATGCGGCCGGCGCGATGATCTCGACGGTCGCCGATCTCACGAAATGGGCCAGGCTACAAGAAGCACTAGTGCTGTAGTGGCGGCTGTGTCAGCCGCAATTCTGGAACGATCGAAAACCTTGCAGTTCATCCGCGCTGTGTCTTTGATGGCCCAAGGTGAAACCAATTCGTCTTTCTGATCATGCCCTGCGCTATATCAGCAGGCGCGGTTTCACAATCGCTGAAGTGGAAGAGGCAATTCGCACCGTGCCGTGGCAACGCACTGAACTCGGGCGACTCGATTGCCGAAAAGATTTTCCTTACGGTAGGGAATGGAATGGCAAGACCTATGCGACAAAACAAGTTCGCCCAGTCTTCGTCGAAGAAGCTGCGGAAGTTGTTGTCGTAACCGTATACACCTACTATTTTTGAGCATATGAAAATCAGCTACGACCCGGAGGTGGACGCGCTGAGCATCACGTTCCGCGAAACCACGGTTACGACCAAACACTTGGCTGAAGGAATTGCTGCTGATTACGACAGCGAAGGCCGCCTGGCGGGCTTGGAAATTTTGGACGCGCAAAAACGTTTTGGCGGAATTGACACCATGCGTCGCGTCGAATTGGAAGGCGTTGGCAGCTGAACTGATTTGGTCTCTCAACGACCTGCTTGCCACGCCGAAGCTGAGGATACGCGATTAGCGGAGGCGGGTCACGCCATAGCTGCGCGACGGCGGAATTAGCGCAAGGCCACTCGTCACTTTCTCCGCTTTAACGATTCAACGCTTTAACCTTCAACGAATCCTTGGCACGCCAAAGCCTTGGCGACGGCGGCACGTGGCGACAGCCCGCGTCTTGCTCCGCGACATCCGCAAAATCCTGTTCCCTGACAACCCCGTCAACGTGCCCGTCATCAAAATAGACGGACAGTGGCGCGCCGCGTGTTAGTTTTCGCGCCCTGCCAAGACGAACTCACGTAATCTCTTCGCGGCGCTCTTCCAACCGCCGTGGATGTCGTCGGCCGTGAAAGATCGCCAGTATCCAGACCTCTTGTTCTTGCACGATGTAATAGACGCCGTAGAACTTGAACCGATGCACTGGTGCCCGCCGCACGTCTGCAAAGCGAACGCGATGAAGTAACGCTGTCTCACCTAGCGCCCGAACAGCGCGATCAACTTCGGTCAGAAATTCATCGCCTAAACCCGGCTGACATTCCTCGTACCAAATCGCAGCCTCGAGTGCGTCTTGCTCAGCGGACGGAAGCTTTTTGACGACGAAACTCATGAAGTCGCACACGTACGCGCTCGATGGTTCCATCCCACGGCTCGAGCAATTCAGGACGCGCCAGAGCGAAGTCGCGCCGGCGAATGATCTCGGCTTGTTGCTCCTCGGTTAGGTCGTCCGAATCGTCGTCGCCAAGCAATTCGCGGCGATTTTCTTGAAACCACACCGCCAGTCGCTGCCTCTCCTGCGGCGTCAATTCAAGAATCGCGCTTTCGAGTTGTTCCAAACTCACAATCACCAAGTCTAGCGTGAGCGACTTTGCGATTCAACGCTTTAACCTTTCAACGATTCGCGAGGCGACAGCCCGCGTTTTGCTCCGCGACATCAGCAGAATCCTGTTCCCTGACAACCCCGTCAACGTGCCCGTCATCAAATAGACGGCCAGTGGCGCGCAGCTCGGATTAGGTTTTATGTAAAGTGTTACCCACTGACCGTTTACTCGGCGATTAGTGAATTACTAGAATAATACTATTTGTCCCTAATTTAGGAATTGACGCACAAATACTAATTTGGTATTAATTAGTATTAAAATAGTAATTCTATGAAGCGCCCACATTCACCCCCCGCTATCCCTCAAAACGAGGTCCTCGCGCTACCTTCTAAGAAACTCCGAACAATACTTTCGGAGGCTGTTCGGTGCGAAGCCGAAGGGAAGTATCGACATTGGGACACGATGAGACACCTGCCCCCTCCAACAGGGTTCACTCGCGAGCAGTGGTGGGGTGCGACGAAACTTGTTCGCCAAGCTGCTTTGAAGCCGCTACCGCTCAGCGACTCAACCGGAAACCGTTTTCAGTATGCAATTACCGATATGATAGCCCGCCTACTTCATGAAATAGATTTAGGTGCCGGGGGTAATATCGGAATGCCCGACCCGATTGCGAATCCTCAAACGCGTAGCCAATACGTAATGCACTCTCTATTTCAAGAGGCTGTTACAAGCAGTCAACTAGAAGGTGCAGCAACAACACGTGCTGCGGCAAAAGAAATGTTGCGCACCGGTCGAGCGCCGCAAACTCGCGGAGAGAGGATGATTCTGAACAATTATCTGACTATGCAGCGAATCGCTGAGTGGAAGGAACGGCCTCTTGATAATCAGCTGATTTTCGAGATGCACAGGATGGTGACCGATGGCACGCTTGACGACCCGGCTGCCGCCGGACGCCTACGACCTGCCGATGAAAAGGTAACCGTTCAGGATGTCATCACGGGAGAAATTTTTCATTCGCCTCCACCCGCTGACCAGCTCCCAGAGCGCTTGAAAACTTTATGTGAATTCGCGAATGGAAGCATCCTCGACGTTGGCAAACCACATGGTCGTTTTATTCATCCAGCTGTGAGAGCAATTCTTCTTCACTTTTGGCTTGCTTACGATCATCCATTTGTGGACGGAAATGGAAGAACAGCCCGCGCGCTATTTTATTGGTCAATGCTGCGACAAGGGTATTGGCTGTTTGAGTTCGTCTCGATTTCAGAAATTCTGGTCAAAGCACCAGCCAAGTACGCAATGTCGTTTTTGTGCACGGAAACCGACGATAACGACGTTACTTATTTTTTACTTTATCAGTGTGAGGTAATTCGACGAGCGATCGCAAGTCTGCACAACTACATCGACAGAAAGAGCAAAGAGTTTCGCGAAACTGAGGCACTTTTGCGAGGCGCTAGGGACCTAAACTATCGGCAACAGGCGCTAATAACTCACGCGCTGCGGAACCCCGGCACGCGGTATACGATCGAAGGTCACCGCCGGAGTCATGCAATCGTGTACGAAACAGCTCGCAATGATCTAATGGCGCTCGCGGAGCTGGGGTTGCTCGTAACACGAAAAGCTGGCCGAGCGTTTGCGTTTATCGCACCGCCGGACTTAGCCGAGCGACTACAACGAACGGCAGATCCAGCGCGAGGTTAAGATGGTGGCGGTATTGTCGATAGAATCTGTGAAATGATTTCTTTTCGATTAAACGATTCAACGATTCACGAGGCGACAGCCCGCGTCTTGCTCCGCGACATCAGCAAAATCCTGTTCCCTGACAACCCCGTCAACGTGCCCGTCATCAAAATAGACGGACAGTGGCGCGCCGCGTGTTAGTTTTCGCGCCCTGCCAAGACGAACTCACGTAATCTCTTCGCGGCGCTCTTCCAACCGCCGTGGATGTCGTCGGCCGTGAAAGATCGCCAGTATCCAGACCTCTTGTTCTTGCACGATGTAATAGACGCCGTAGAACTTGAACCGATGCACTGGTGCCCGCCGCACGTCTGCAAAGCGAACGCGATGAAGTAACGCTGTCTCACCTAGCGCCCGAACAGCGCGATCAACTTCGGTCAGAAATTCATCGCCTAAACCCGGCTGACATTCCTCGTACCAAATCGCAGCCTCGAGTGCGTCTTGCTCAGCGGACGGAAGCTTTTTGACGACGAAACTCATGAAGTCGCACACGTACGCGCTCGATGGTTCCATCCCACGGCTCGAGCAATTCAGGACGCGCCAGAGCGAAGTCGCGCCGGCGAATGATCTCGGCTTGTTGCTCCTCGGTTAGGTCGTCCGAATCGTCGTCGCCAAGCAATTCGCGGCGATTTTCTTGAAACCACACCGCCAGTCGCTGCCTCTCCTGCGGCGTCAATTCAAGAATCGCGCTTTCGAGTTGTTCCAAACTCACAATCAGCAAGTCTAGCGTGAGCGACTTTCCGATTCAACGCTTTAACGATTCAACGATTCACGAGGCGACAGCTCGCGTCTTGCTCCGCGACATCAGCAAAATCCTGTTCCCTGACAACCCCGTCAATGTGCCCGTCATCAAATAGACGGACAGCGGGACGCCGCTCAGGTTAGGTTTTATGCGCCGCTGCTTAGTCGGCGATCGATAGCGAAACTCTGAAGCTTTCCCGCCTGGACCAGCCCGGTAAGATCGATGGGCTTTGAACGGTCATCTATTTTCTCGGACATCAAACCAGAATCCTGCAAGTTCGAGCAATCGTTCTCAACAGACGCAGGCAAGACCTGGGAATTGAATTGGATTGCTATCGACACGCGTGTGAAAGAATGACGAGTGAAAAAAGTACCAGCAGCGCCTGTAAACTGCTATCCGGCTGCGAGGCCTATTTGATCTACAATTTCGTCAATCTTGTCGTTCATCGGGACTGCGACCATCAACAGATCGATCTTCCGCCTTCCGGCATAGATGGCGGCTCTGTGACCGCCAATGCGGCGTTCTTTGAGAGATCCCCACGTATTCAGGCTACATGGATACGCGAGACAGGCCGTGATGGCTTTGCTTTCCGACAAAGTTGAGTATGCCAGAACTTGAAGAAGATCGTCGCGATGCCGCTCGCGAATCTCTTCTTCCAAGTCCAACCAACGATGCTGTTCCAAGGCTTCCCAGTGATCCTTGTATTTTGCATCCACGTAGACTGTCCGCTCCTCCTGCTCGATGACTAAATCGGGCAGCAGAAATTTTTGCGAGCCGAGAAACGGTCGCTCCCACGCGATCGGCGTAATCGTCTCCCGACGGCGACCGACTCGGAGCAGTCCGCCGAACCGGCGCGTGTATCGGCTGAATACTGTTTCAACCCAGGCTTCGTAGAATTGCTCCATGGACATCATCCACGGGAGTCCACGCCAGTCTGTGGTCCCACCGAGCCCCGTTTCCTCGCTGCTCCATGTGATTGCATCCAGCCCACGCGAGTAAGTGCTAGTAGCGAATGGCATTCTGAACCAGCCATCCAATTGCTTTCGGGTTGGCCTCATCGGCGAGACGCCTTGCACCAACCTCAGAAGGTCGATGCAGATTTGAAGGAGTGCCACGACGACCGTCCCCGCATGGCGCTGCGATTCGAGTGAGCTGAGCTGTTTTCGTAACACGTAGTGGATTGCTGCGGTCAGTTCCCGATCGTTTCGTAGGTCTGGGTGCCTACACGGAACTTCGAGGAACTTCATGGCAGGGAGCTTCTCCGTCACGTAGTTTGCCCAGTTGACTTGCCCGAGCGGAGCGCCGCGAACGTCCTCGATAATCTCGAATCGTCGCGACAATTGTTCGAGCAGAGCCTTGAGTCTCGGTAGGACAGTCGCCGAGAGTATCCAGTCAGGTATTTCGCGCTCCGTTTTCGGGAGGAGCGGCAGTGAAAGAACCTGCGGGATTACCTTGAACCCACTCGTTCCAAGGACTCGGCCGAGGCCCGTCCATCCGAATCGCGGGCGGACGACGAGGGTGATCTCCGGCTTCCCTGTAACCGGCGAGACCAACGGAAATGCGCCGATGTACGGGCCGGATTGGAAAACCACGACTACGTCCTTTCCATCGAAGTCCACTCGCGCATTGACGCTGAACTGCCCGAACGTCTTGGCATTCTGCTCGATGAATTGATGGGCCAGCTTCGCATCGCGAGATGCGTCCCCGGACTTGGAGCGCGCGAGGATTGCCGCGTCGATTCGTGCAAGCGAGGTATCGTTGAGTAATATTGCCTCCGTTCGTGCTGCCGAAACGTGCACCAAGGGCGACACTGGTCGCCTCAAACGCGCTCGCGATCGACCCCTTGGGCTCACAGATCAAGACGCCGTGAGTGATTTCACCCATTGGCAGTAACCTCGGATGTGGTCCGCGAAACTGGTGACGTAGCCTTGCGCAAAGTACTCATCGAGTAGTGGCAGCAAGTTTACTTGCAACGACTTCAGCGCAGCCGCGTCGCGCCCGTCCTTCGCAAGAAAGTAGGAGTGGCCGGGCATCATCGCGAATGCATCATCCGACGCGTATTCCGTGAAGACGGACAGCAACCTCTTGAAAGCCTCTTGGGCCAACTTACTCCCGCAACCTTGGACGACGCTGAATTGCGGCCACAATTTGACGAACGCAAATCGCCGTCGAATTGCCACGTCCACAATCGCGATGCTGCGATCCGCACTGTTCATCGTTCCAAGAATGTGAAGGTTCGGCGGGAGTGTAAGCCGATTGTGCCCTGGCGGGCCAAAGTCGTAGGATAGCGTGATCGTTCGTGGGCTCTCTTCGTTGTATTCGAGAAGAAAAATCGCTTCGCCGAGCACCTTCGACAAGTCGGTCCGATTGATCTCGTCGATGTGCAGAAGATACGGATGCGGCTTAACCTTCTCAGCCTCGGCAGCAGCTTTCATCAGTGCGCCCATCGCAGGCTCGAATCGGAATCCGACGTCGCCCGTGGTTGCCGAGGGAGCCAGTCCGCCGACGAAATTTTCGTATGTCGTGTTCGGGTGAAACTGAACCGAGGTGCCGCGCTTTGCGTATTCGGACGCAACCAATTCAAGAGCCATTCGGGTCTTGCCGGTACCCGGTGGACCTTCAAGAACGACGAATCGCCTGTCAGCCAAGAGTTGCGCGACCTCGGCTTCGCTAACTGCTGGGAGTAAGAATCCTAAATACTCGCTACGAATCTTCTCGTAGTCGGCCATGTAAGCCGCGAGAGGCGGAAGCCTCGCTCTTCAAAGTAGAGATCAAGAAAAGCTTTCAGCACGAACTTCGTCCATTCCCGATCTTCCGATGGTCGGTAGATCGCATGGACGTGATTTCCGTAACGTCTGAGCGGCGCTTCGTATTCCGCGAATTGGGAAGTGACGTTGGAGGGAACTGGCAAGTCGGTGCGCGTCGGGTCGTGTTTCGCCCACGCCGCAAAGCGATTCTCGCGTCGATTGATGGCTTCGCAAATCGCCTGCGCCTTTCGAGCGTGTCCCGGTCTCGCGAGGATCGTTTCATCGGGATGAAGCCCGGTCGTTCCCGTTCCAAGCGCGATTAGACACGGTGAGCCTTCTACTGGAAACACACCAACGCTCATTCCTCCGTATGGACCAGACGTAGGATTGGACGGCTCGATTAATGTTGAGAAAGGGACATTCTTGTCGTCCGAAAATTTCGGTGCGCGAATCTGGATGCTTTTCCGCGCGCGATCTG
Source organism: uncultured Verrucomicrobiae bacterium (assembly GCA_963803285.1). Taxonomy (GTDB): domain Bacteria; phylum Verrucomicrobiota; class Verrucomicrobiia; order Chthoniobacterales; family UBA10450; genus Udaeobacter. The sequence continues at coordinate 216,145 of CAWDMG010000012.1, forward strand.
GGTAACGTCCATTTCCAGCACCAAAAAGTTCAGCAAAGGCTTGCTCAGCGTCATTACTCCAAGAGTCCAAAGGGTGTTCGTAAATTAGGCTAGAGAGCTTTTCCATAGATGAGGTTTGTTAAGATCGCTGCTAAGTTTCCAAATTGCGGCGACATCGGAAAAACGCGGAATACTTCTTCCCGACGCCGAAGTTCATTCCCTTCTGAAGAGCCGCCTTCTCCGCCGTGACGAGATCGTGATAACTAATGATGTCGTCGACTTCCATATGTTCGACGATCTTGAGGACTTACAGAAATCCTTCGGAAGCCGGAAAACGGAAGAATTCCGGATCCAAATCGAACAATTGCACTGGCCGAGGAAATACCCCGATGCCATTGCGGATCATATTTTCAGCTATCGAGTCGCCATCCAGCAGCAGTAGAGAGATCGCCCCCTTCTTGATGGAGGCGGCTTGCGCGTCGGAAGTGTATCGACCGGTTGTGAGAAACACACCGTGATCGTAATCGCCCTGAATCGCACCTCGGAACTTGTCGATTTCTGGCCGACTCACTGCGTTTTGCCGCCAGCGTTTCGCTTGAAAGGCTGATCGGATCGATACCACACCCTGGCGAAATAATCCGTATCCATCGATTCCGCCGTCAGCGCCGCGGCCGGTTACCTGTAACTGTTCGTATCCAAGCGGACCTAAAAAAGAGATGCAGAACTGCTCAAAGTGTGTTGGTCGCAGGTTTTGAAGCTCAGAAATAATTCGACGCTTTACCTCTGCTTCGTTCTCATAAACCAAGTCTTTGAACAGTGCCTGATGCGCGAGTAGCAGTTCTTCCGAGGAATTTGGGGCTGAGCCGGTGGCACGTGCGCGACCTTTTGGCGTTAGTTTCCATACGCCTCGCGTCGAACCATCGATCTCTCCTTTTTCCACAAGCTTCTGCCGGCTCCATTGAACAAGATTATGCCAGCGGAATGTAGAAGGGCTGCTCGGTAATCGCGCTTTTAAGTCTTCCTCTGTTAACTGAGTGAAGATCGTCGCGAGGCGCGGATAGAGCTCCTCGGCTCACCCTTGCCGCCAGACTCATGCAATGCCTTTAGCAGTGTGTGTGTGTGTGTGTGTGTGTGTGTGTGTGTGTGTGTGTGTGTGTGTGTGTGTGTGTGTGTGTGTGTGTGTGTGTGTGGATTCGATTAAAAGTTTTGTTTTGGGAAGCTCACCGACAGCGATGCTATCTCCACAATGTCTGACAGCCAATTCAAAACTGAACTCGGCAGATACGGCTGACGCGGCAAGATCGGCGTGTCAGTCAGGATATTTTTTGCGGATTATTTGGACGCAATCGCATAAAAGTCGTCGCTAGCTCCCCGAATGTTCACGAAGAAGCGACAAGTCCGACTGCCGAAGGTCCGACGCAGGGCCGGCGAATCCCTGTCTGAAGAACGGGAAAGACGCGTCTACGATAACCTGCCAGCAATCATCTATTCCCCGTTTCTCTTTTGGTTCGTTTACCTGACTCAAAAGTTTCAGCAGTGGAACCACACTGGTCCGCAGCCGCAGCTCTGGCTTTGGATCGCCATTATTACGACGGTGGTTGCGGCTATCTGGCTATGGCGGCTATTTCCAATCGCCCGCCGGTTTAATCGTGGCGAGCGTGGCGAATTATATGTTGCCGATGTCTTGGAAGAATTACGAATGGACGGCTACAAACCGATTCACGATATCGTCGGTAACGGATTCAATGTTGACCATGTAATTGTTGGACCGGCTGGTGTCTTCGCGATCGAGACGAAATATCGCAGCGGAAAAGGTCAGATCACTTTTCGCAACACCGAAGGCGTCTTCGTTGGCGGTCGGCTGGAGGAGAAAGATTGTCTCAGACAGGCGCGTGGGAGCGCTGCAGCTATAAGTAATTTAATCCACGACAACTGCGGAAGGCGTCAATGGGTCGTGCCAATCGTTGTGTTCGTCGGCCACTGGAAGATAAGAAACGACTGGAGAGACACTGGTATGCGCGTGTTCACACCAGAAGGGTTGTTACACTACATTCGGAATCAAGAACCTGCGCTTATAAAGCGCGAAATCGAGCTGATTGCGTCCCATCTCGAGCGAAGTGCCAAAAGCTGAGGCGAACAGCCGTTCCGGCCACGCTCCCGCAAGCCGCTCGGCGCTCGCGCGCGTTCACGAGCTCATCTTAACTAACCACGTCGTCAATCATGCATCATAAGCGGCTTATGATACGAGCGACTAGTTCGTTTCGGCTGGCAGCCGAAAACCAACAGGCCAGCGGCCTGTGCTCCCCAGAATTCCGCCGTCACCGCGTCGTGATAGCCAATGTCGATCCTATCAGCAAGGCCGCACTCGTTGCGACAACCAAACACCGATGAACAACAGTCCGGTTCGCCCGCCAGATCCCCTATCCCGATTGAAACTCGCTCGTTGCCCAACTTGCTCGTCGCTACCCTTGCGACTTTACCTTGATCACTCGCACGACCCCGTGCTTGCGCCCAGCTACCCTGGCTGCGTTGCAGTCTACCCGCGCGATTGAAACTCGTTCGCTTCCCCGCTTCCTCGGCGCTACCCACCGCGGCTTTGCCTTCTATGTCGCTTTCCCAAAAAGTTCCATTCCCTTATTCGCGACGTGTTCTATTGCGCTAATCCAGTCAGCTCCATTGAAACTCGCTCGTTTCCCAACTCACTCGTCGCTACCCTCGCGACTTTACCTTCTATGTCGCTGATCCCCTCAGCTCCATTCGCGGAGTTGCTTTTGCGTCGCTGTCATTTTCTTCCAATGCTGGCCGGGCGGAGCGTCTGCCCTATGATTAAATGGAATTTAATCATGTATCATAAGCGGCTTATGATGCAAAAATCGCACCTCGATTTGAAAGGTTTTTCTTTCGGCGCCGCACCCCGCGGGAACCTGGATGCTTGACCCCCCGTTAGGGGCGGAGATGATGCGACCGTGCCAAGGAAGGATTCCACGCACGAGGCCACCCACGCCGAATTCGACGCGGACGGGACGACGCTTCGAGGGTGGCTGTACCGTCCGCCAGGCCGCGCGGCGGCCGCTCCCGCCGTGGTCATGACGCACGGTTACAATTGTATTAAGGAGCTCTACTTGGACCGGTACGCGGCCGCTTTCGCGAACGCGGGTCATGTCGTCCTTGCGTACGACCACCGCAATTTCGGGGACAGCGACGGGGAGCCGCGGCAGGAGTTGGACCCATGGATGCAGGTCCGCGATTACCGCAACGCGATCACGTTCGTGCAGACGCTGAACGGCGTCGATCCTCAGCGGATCGGCATCTGGGGCACGAGCTACGCGGGCGGCCACGTCCTCGTCGTCGCCGCGATCGACCGTCGCGTGCGCTGCGTGGTCGCGCAGGTGCCGACGATCAGCGGCTGGCAAATAACACTGCGCCGGATCGCGCCGCAGGCGCTCCCCGGTCAGCGCGACGCCTGGGATGCGGATCGCCTCGAGCGCTTCAAGGGCAACCCGCCAAAAATGGTCCCGATGGTAGTCGATCCCGCTGCGGGCGGTGCCGCCTCACACGCGAGTGCGGACGCGTGGGAGTTTTTTACTGGCAAGAACGCGCCCGAGGAGGAGAAGTGGCGGTTTAAGAAGTGGCGCAACGAGACTACGCTGCGATCGCTCGAGATGTACTCGGAGTACGAGCCCGGCGCATTCATCGAGCGCATCGCGCCGACCCCGCTCCTTATGGTGCTCGGCGACGCCGACGTCGTCTGCCCGACCGACCTTGCGCTGGCAACGTTCAACCGCGCCGGCGAGCCTAAGCGATTGGAGCTCTACCCCGGCGGTCACTTCTCGGCTTACACCGGTCAGTTCGACCGTGCGTCAAAGGCTGCGACCGAATGGTTCACGCAACATCTGCGGCCTCAGGCGATTTCATAAATGCTGTAGCAGCGGCCTGTGGCTGGTCAGCTCGGCGCTCCTTTTCAGATCCCTATCCCGATTGAAACTCGCTCGCTGCCCACATTGACTCATGTGCTCCCGCGCAGTTGAAACTCGCTCCTTCCCCAACTCACTCGCTCCTACCCTCGTCACTTTACCTTCTATGCTTGGCGCGCCGTAGCCTCGGCGAAGGTGGGTCGCTAATCCATCAGCTCCATTGCAAGCAGGTGCTATCGCCGCGTGCCGCCGTTGAAACGTCCGCCACGGCGGATTGGTCCAGCGGCGAATTAAACTCCGAAAGCTTTGACTCATTCGCTCCCGCGCATTGCGACCTTTCGGTTTGCCCATCTATGTCGCTCGTGTCCCCTCGGCTCCATTCGCGAGCGGGTCGGTAAAGCGGCAGATGGAAAAGATTGCTGCCGCGCCGTCTGCTTAGCCTGAAGTCGCGGTCGTCGACTTCCATTGCAGCGAACTGGATTAGCAGAACTCCGCTGCTCTGATCAGCCGATTAGTACCAAAGAGTTTCTGGGATGAAACAAACGTTGATTTTTATCAATACTTGTTGACTTTAATCAACACACGTTGATTTTAATCAACGAAATGGCTGAGACTCAAAAACGTGCAGCGTCACAAAGCGCCCTCCGTATGCCATTGAATTGGATGCTAGGCACCCAAACAAATGTCCGAATTTTACGAGCGCTGTATCAATTAGACGTTCCCATCGGGGTTTCCGAACTTGCTCGCTATATCAAGATGGACAAGTCAGGCGTCTGGCGGGCGATTACCGTGTTGGAAGAACTCGGGACCTTGGAGGCAGTAGGCTTAGGGCAACAGCAAACAGTTCAAGCCCGAAAGGAATCTCCGTTAACGCGCCAATTAGTAGATCTCTTCCGCGCAGAACGACTTCGCTTCGAGAAGCTCTTTGACAAGCTATCTGAGACAGCGCGCTCACTAGTGCCTCCGGCAAAATCGATATGGATCGAAGGCCACGTCGCCGCAGAATGTGATCAGCCCGGCGACCCCGTTGTGGTGGGGATTCTAGCTCCATCTTCTGATGTAGGCAGATTAGCTGAAACATTCCGGCGCAAGACCACTCCGATTCAAAAGCAGTTTAGTGTAGTAATTGAGGTTCGAGCGTTAACCACCGCTGATCTTGCGGTGATGGATGCCAGCGAGACTCGGCTGCTCGGCACGGCGATACTGCTTGCAGGTATTCCCCCAATCGTGAGCAGCACGGCCCACGACCGAGAACACTTCAACTCCGACTCAGTGCTGCACGAATATCACGATGAACAATCTCTCAGGTTGGCGCGCGCTATTTCTGAAAGACTGCGGAAAGATCGAACCTTAGTCAGAAGAGCATTAGTCTACTTGAGGCGTCGTTTAGCGACAGCATCTCCACGGGAGGCGAAGGAGCTTCAAGAGTGGCGGCGAATTCTTCAAACCTACTCCCTCCCACAACTTCGAAAGCTACTCGTTGACGCCGGAGAGCGCGGAACACGACTCCGGCAGAGTTCGCCATTCATGCCTATCCTGTCTCGAAGCGAACGAGCCGATCTTTTGCAGCATCCTGCTCATTCAGTACGAGTGTAAGATGACGTTTGATCAGTTGCAGCATGCGATTCGAGCTGCGTGCGGGGTGACGGAAGATACAGAAGTTATCGTCTTTGGTTCCCAAGCAATCCTGGGCTCGTTTCCGAATGCCCACCACGAACTCCGTCAGTCAATAGAAGCCGATGTAGTCCCCAAAAATTTTCCGGACCGTGCTGACCTGATAGACGGTTCGCTGGGTGAACTTTCGCAATTCCATCATGCACATGGATTTTATGTTCACGGACTCCAAATCGCCGCCGCAAAATTACCGCAAGGATGGGCTAATCGGATGGTGAAAGTGGAAACACCGGCCACAGACGGAAAGATCGGCTGGTGCATTGAGGGTCATGATCTCGCGGCCAGTAAACTGGTTGCGTTCAGAGAAAAAGATCGCGAGTTCGTGCGCGTTTTGATGCGTGAGAACTACGTCGATTGGAATATGCTTAAGACACGGATTCAAGAGCTGCCTGTGGACGATGAACGCAGAGAAAGTCTCCTCAAATGGGTTGATCTTACCCACAAAGACTTGGACAGCTCGAAAACATGATTGGCCGAGGTACCTCGCTAAGAAATGAGTGCGTTTGCTCCCTGAACACCGGAGACCTACTCACTCCATATCCGGGTAAGACCGCTTACCACGTTCAGTGATGAAGCGGTTTCGCAGGCACGACGGGGAGCTCGCCTCACCGCCCGTTGACAGATCCCTATCCCGATTGAAACTCGCTCGTTGCCCGCATTGACTCAGGCTCCCGCATTCGACCTCTCGGTTTTCCCATCTATGTCGCTGCGTCCCCGCGGCTCCATTCACCCGCTCCTACCCTCGTCACTTTACCTTCTATGCTTGGCGCGCCGTAGCCTCGGCGAAGGTGGGTCGCTGATCCCATCAGCTCCATTGAAACTCAGTCACTACCCTCGCTTCTCAGACTTTACCTTCTATTTCGGAGATCCCTTTCCTCGATTCTCGCGAACGACTGCGGTGCGTTTGGCATTTCGCTTTACTGGATAGGCAAACTTTGTTTTGGCGCTGGAGCTTTTGGACTGCGGATCAATGATGCGCGCTTTCCGTACATCAAAATAATCCAGCACATTCTCCCCTCGATCGAATTTCTCCTCGAGGTTCCTTGCTGTCGTAGCGTCAGTCCGCGATTTTTTCATACGTTTCGATCTCGAGCGGCGTGGATCTCCTTACACTGATAATGCGGATCCTCGCTCGGCGATAGGTGATAATAGCGGACCAATGCTCGTATCCAATCCTGCCGATCACCATGTACCGCTTCTCCAAAGCATCTTTGGCACCGAGCAAGACGTGTTTTGATCGCCAAAGAGCCTGCGATTCGACAAAATCGATTCCGTGTTTGGCTCTGTTTGTTTCGCTTTTTCGCGGGTCGAATTCGAATTCCACGATGTCGATCTTAAGCAGACAACAAAATAGTCGTCCACAGATTGCGCAGATTGCCGCAGGTTATTTTTCTGCATTCCTGGCGTCCGAATTTGTTCATTCCCAGCACCGAAATTTCTGAAGACGTCCCGGCAAACCCGTATCCCGATTGCATGCGGGCGACACTGCAAACATGTTTCAAGAATGACTTCGGGATTTGAAACTCGCTCGTCTCCCAACTTACTCGTCGCTACCCTCGCGACTTTACCTTCTATCTCGCTGGTCCCATGAGCTCGATTGGGGCGGGGTTGGTGATTCCCGATCTGTGGCAACAGGAGGCAGTGCGCGCGTTGCAACAGGGAAAAGACGTGGTGGTGCAGGCGCCGACAGGATCGGGCAAGACTTACATCTTCGAGCTGCTTTATCCGAACCTGAAAACTCAGGCGGTGTTCACCGTCCCGACCCGCGCACTCGCTAACGATAAATTATCGGAATGGCGCGTGCGCGGCTGGGATGTCGGCATATCCACGGGTGACATCGCGCTAAATCTCGACGCGAAGGTTGTGGTCGCGACGCTGGAGACACAGCGCGGGCGGTTTCTCCGCGAGCGAAGGCCCGGGTCTCCTGGTCATGGATGAATTTCAAATGCTGGGCGATCCGATGCGGGGCGTGCATTACGAGCTCGCCGTCGCTCTCGCACCGAAAGCAACACAGTTGCTCTTTTTGAGCGGGAGCGTGGCCAACCCGCGCGACGTGGTCGCCTGGCTGCAACGCATCGGACGTGACGCCGTCCTCATCGAACATAAGACGCGACCGGTGCCGCTGGAGGAAACTGATCTCGGACATTTGCCTGATTCACAATTTGTTCAGTCGCGCAGTCCGAGCTCGCCACGGCCAGTCTTCGACCGGACTGGCGGATCTTTCTGGCCGCGTATGATTGGCCGCGCCATGCGCGCGGACCTGGCTCCGGTGTTGGTGTTCGCGCCGCGTCGAGCTGCTGCCGAACAGATCGCGCAAGCTATCGCGTCGGCCATACCGGTGCGCGATCCGCTGCGATTGACCCCGGCCCAGGAAGCAACCGCGGGGAAGAGCCTGACGAAACTCTTGCGGAATCGTGTGGCGTATCATCACAGCGGACTCAGTTACGCCGCGCGCGCCGGCGTGGTGGAATCGCTCGCCAAAGCGGGACAACTCAATGTCGTCGTCGCAACGATGGGACTTGCCGCCGGGATCAATTTTTCGATGCGCTCGGTGATCGTGACCGATCGACGTTATTTCGCCGGCAATTTCGAGCGCCAGGTCGAAGCGGACGAGCTTCTCCAGATGTTTGGTCGCGCCGGCCGCCGTGGTCTCGATGAAGTCGGTCACGCGCTTTACACCAACGATCTGCCCCGGTTGAGCGACGCGAAAGCGCGCCAACTGAGACGCGCAGCCCAGGTAGATTGGCCCAGTCTGATAAGCGTGATGCATGCGGCCAAACAGCGCGGCGATCCGCCTTCGCTAAAGCTACGGCGGGACGCGTCCGTTGGCGAAGAGGCAGCAGGACAGAGGATCGAAGATCGAATTGAGATATCAGCGACGGCGACGGGGGGCGCGACAACCGCGTTCGCAGCGGCGGTGCAACTGACCCAGTCATTGTTCAGCGTGCAACGCGTGCCGCTCGGCGTCGAACACTCACTCGAAAGCGGGACGCGGCCCTGTGGACTTTGGGTGACTGATGAGCGCGCGCGGTTCGTACGGCGGGCAATGATCGAGATGCTGAACTTTCGCGAAGAATGGGAAGCGAAACCGGCAGCAGAAAGTGTGATGCTCGGTCGTGCGTTTGTGCGCGAAAATGATCGGTGGCGACGGGCGCTGACTGTGCCGCGTATGCTCGATGAAGTCGGCACGGGAAATCTCTGCCGGCTGCGCGAGCAAAACCATTACGGGCGCGAGTTGCCGGTCGCGACGGTGCTCGCTTCGGGAGAAGTGGCATTGGTGAAATGGCTGAAGAAATTACTGAGAAAAGAAAACGCCGAACGGTGCGAGCCGCACGGGCAGCTGACGTCCTGCCCCGAAAAACTCTCGGGGCGGCGCGCTCAACTCCGAAAGTCTTCGCGAGCAGGCAGTCCAACTAAAGATTTGGCTGCGCGGCGCGGAAATTTTACTCATGAACAATTTGAAACTGAGATCCGGCCACAGCTCGTTGAACTGGTGAAGCCGGGCACGATCGTCGACTGGATCATGCGCGGAAAACTGCTTTCGGTCCGGCTCGATTACGCCAATGTGCCGGTCAACGCCCACATCGATTCGTTAGGCAACGCGCTAATCGATCCGCCGGAGCGCGAGAACCTACCGGACGTTTGTCGAACATGCGATCAATTGGAGCACGATGAAACCGTCGCGATCCTAAACTCGCCGACGTACGCGTGGCGACATCTTGGACTGGTTGAACCCGACGGCACACCGACGCAACGGGGAATGATCTTCTCATTTTTCCACGGCGGCGAAGGTCTGGCGGTGGCGGTCGCGCTCGAAGACGAAACCTATCCGATCGACGAATTGGTTTTCGATCTGGCCAATATTCGCGCCGGACCGCGCTTCGCTGGCGAGGACGCGCCGATGGGCGGGCGACTCGGCATTTTATGTCAGCGAGTCTACCGTCGGGCCGATTATCCGGGTTACCTCACCATGGGTGTGCCGGTGCAATACGGCGCCGGCGCATCGGAAGTGGTGCGCGCGCTGGTCGCTGATCCGCGCTCCAGGCACAAGCTCACCAACGAACTGTTGCGTCAGGGCGATATCGAACGAGCGCTGGTGGAATGGCGCAGCATACTTCGCCACATCGTCCTTGCACCCGCCTATCCGTTGTCGCGATGGACGGAACTGAAAGCGGCAGCCCAGGAGCTTCTCGATAAAACGGCTTCGCCCACATCCGCTGTTGATCTTGGGACATTGGTTCCATTGCAGCAGCGGGCTACAGGAAGTGACACGTCTTCATCCCGCAGTCGCGGGACTGCGGCGGCGCTACCGCGAGGCACACATCATCTTGGGTGAACTCCAAGTTTTGATGACCTCTAAAAAAGAATGCCGCCGTTTCCCCATGCATCATAAGCTTACAGAAAAGTTCGTTTCGGCGAGCCGCCGAAACCAAAACGCGAGCCGCGTGTGCTCCCCAGACCCAAGACCTGCTCACTCCAGTTGCGCCACGCAGGAAGCGAAATCTAGGGAGACGGGACGCTCTGCAGGAGTTCGAGTTCCTGCCACCGCGCGTAGAGGTGCGCGACTTTGTCGCGTGCCGTTTTTAATTGCGTTTCCAACTCGAAAATCTCCGAGCGCGGTTTCGCGTAAAAATCCGGCGCGGCAAACGTAGCTTCCAAATCCGACACCTCGTTTTCCGCAGACAGAATATTCGCTTCCATCGATTCCCATTCGCGTTCTTCTTTCCACTTAAGCTTCCGCGGTTTGTCTTTGCTTTTCCTTTGCTCGGCGACGGCTGCGGCCGGCGCGGTGTATGAATCGCGAACTGGACCAGGTGCGCCTCGTTTTTCCAGGTAGTAATCGTAGTTCCCGACGTGATAGACCACGCGTCCTTCGCCTTCGAAGGCGAGAATCGAGGTGCAAACACGATTCAAAAAATAGCGATCATGACTCACCACGATGACGCAGCCGCCGAAAGCGACGAGCGCTTCCTCGAGCAAGCGCAACGTTCCGAGATCGAGATCGTTCGTCGGTTCATCGAGCATTAGAACATTGCCGCCGCGCTTCAGGATTTTAGCGAGCAGCACCCGGCTCCGTTCACCGCCGCTGAGCTGCGAAATCTTCGTGTTGATGCGGTCTTCGCTGAAAAGAAATCGCCGCAGATAAGCGCGCAACGTGATGCTCTGCTCACCGAGCGTGACGTATTCTCCGCCACTCCCGACTTCTTCCCAAACCGTTTTTTCATCGTCGAGCAGGAGCCGGTTTTGATCGACGTAATTGATCTGGGTCCGCGCGCCGATCTCCACCGCACCGCTCGCGACGGGCAGTTCCTGCAGAATGACTTTGAGGAGCGAAGATTTGCCGAGTCCGTTGCGACCGACAACACCGAGGCGTTCCCCGGCTGCGAGATTAAGATTTACGTGCTGAAAGAGTGTGCGGCCGCCTAATTCCAAACTCACGTCGCGCAATTCGATGATGCGATTCGCGAGCTTCGGCGGCGTGGGGATAATCAACTCGACGTCGAGCTCCGCCTCCGGTGCTTCCTGGGCGGCCATCTCAAAATAACGTTCCACTCGGTCCACCGATTTCGTCCGGCGGGCACGAGGCGCTTTTCTCACCCATTGCAGTTCCCGTTTCAAAAACTTCTGCCGTTGATGTTCCTGCGCCTCCTCGACCGCTTGCCGTTGCGCGCGCGCGAGCAGGTAATCGGTGTAGTTGCCGTCGTAGCTGATGAACTCGCCGCACGACAGCTCGACGATCCGCGTCGCCACGCGATCGAGAAAATAGCGATCGTGTGTGACGAACAAACAGGTGCCGGCATAACGCGCGAGAAAGTCTTCCAGCCATTCGATCGAGCCGGTGTCGAGATGGTTAGTCGGTTCGTCCAGAATCAGAAAATCAGGACGCGCGAGAAGCGCCCGGCAAAGCGCGACCCTGCGTTTTTCCCCGCCGGAGAGAGTGCCCACGACACGATCGGATTCCGGCGCGTGCAGATTCGTGATGAGCGACTTGATTCGATGTTCCAAATTCCAACCGTCGGCCTGAATAATTTGCTCCAGGAGCGAAGCACTGAGCGCGCTCTCGGCCGGGACGCGTTCGTATTCGGCGATGAAGTCGAGAATTCGCTGTGCGCCGCTGAGAATGTTCGTATGGACAGTGGCCGAATCATCCAGACCAGAAACTTGTGGCATGTAGCCAGTAACGAGATCACGCCGGCGCGTGAATTCGCCTGAATCGGCTTGCGCCACGCCCGCCGCGATCTGGAGGAAGGTCGATTTGCCCGAGCCGTTGCGGCCGACAAGCCCAACGCGTTCGCCCTCCCTGAAGGCAATCGTCGCGCCGTCGAGGACGTCCTGAGTACCGTACTTGACGGAAAGGTTGTTCGCGCTCGCGATGACTGCGGTCGACGTCTCTGCCATAGGAAGGTCGAACGTCGAACGCCCAACGCCAGACGTCCAATCGCAACGCAATCGGCGCGGATTAATTCAGCGCTTCTCCTACGATTTCGCTTCGGGTGCCGGCGTTTTCATAAATGCTCGAGGCCGGGTGGCATTCACGATTTTGAAAGCGCGGGTCGATTCCGAGTTCGATAGCTATCTAAAAGGAGAAGTTCGTTTCGGCGAGTCGCCGCTGCAACGGACGCGAAGCGACGGCCAGGCTTTCAAACCAGCACGCGAGCCGCGTGCGCTCCCTACTCACTCCATATCCGGATAAGGACCTTTACCGTCTTCGCTGATGAAGCGGTCGACCCGCGCCGTGACAACGGGCAACGGTACCGAGCCGAGCTCGAGCACGGCATCGTGGAAAGCGCGGATGTTGAATTTCGCTCCGAGCGTTTTCTCCGCCTTTTCGCGGGCACGCACGATCGCTAGCTCGCCCATGTAATAAGAGAGGGCTTGCGCGGGCCAGGCGATGTAACGGTCCACCTCGGTTTCGATCTCATGCTCGGGTAGCGCGGTGTAATCGTGCATGTATTTGAGCGCCTGTTCACGCGTCCAACCTTTCGAATGAACGCCGGTGTCCACCACGAGTCTCGCAGCGCGCCAGATCTGGTAACCCAGCATTCCGAAGCGCTCGTATGGCGTCTCGTACATCCCCATTTCCTGGCCCAGCTTTTCACAATAAAGCGCCCAGCCCTCGCCGTACGCGGATATGTAATCGAATCGCCGAAAGTCCGGCTGGTTCTTGTGCTCGAGCGCGATCGCAATCTGGAATGCGTGTCCGGGCGCGGACTCGTGCAGGGTCAGCGCGGGCAGATTGTAGAGCGGCCGATGCGGCAGATCGTATGTGTTCAGGAGATAAATGCCCGCACCGCCACGACCTGAAGTATAAAAGGGCGCGAGATCGGCCGGTACAGGTTTGATGGCGAAGCGCATCCGCGGCAGATAGCCAAAGTATTGCGACGATTTGCCATCGAATACTTTCGCAATCCAGGCGGCGCGATTGAGCAACTCCTGCGGTGTTTTCGCGTAGAACTGCGGATCGTCACGAAGGAATTTCAGGAATGCCGGAAACTCGCCCTTGAATCCCGCTTCGTGCATCGCGTCGACCATCCGCTGATGTAATTTGGCTACTTCTGCGAGGCCGATCTGGTGAATTTCGTCGGGCGAGAGATCGAGCGTGGTAAACTCGTGAATTTTCTGGCGATAGTACGTTTTCCCGTCCGGCAGCTCTTCGGCCGCAAGCGTAGTGCGGGTGTGCGGCACATATTCGTCGCGGAAGAATTTGAGCAGGTCGGCATAAGCCGGTTGCACGATCTCGCGAATCACCTTTGCGCCTTCCGATTTGAGCTTGGCCTGGTCGGACGGCTGAACTCCCACGATCGGTTCCCGGAATGGGGTGTAGAGCAGATTGTTTTCGGGTTTGCCCTCCGCAATGGTGGCGATGGATTTCTCGCGGCCCTGCAAAGTGAGGCGCGGCGGCGTGAAGCCGCGCGCAAGCCCGGCGCGCATGTTCGCGATTTGTTCGCGGAAATAGCGCGGGATGTCGCGCATCTGCGCGATCCAGTTTTTGTAATCCGTTAACGTCTTAAAAGGTCGCCGCGCCGTCTCGCCCAAATCGGTCCAGAAAGCAGAATCCGAGTTGGCCGGCATTTCATAGTCACGGAATTTCTGATCGGCGACGAAGTTCTCGATTTCCGGCCGATAAACATCGTAGTTGATCTGCTCCTCCGGCGAAAGCTGCGCGCGCGGAACATCATCGAGCTTGTGCAGCGCATCCTGCCAGTGACGTAGCCGCGTCTCCTGCGTCGCTGGATCTGCTTTTGGCAGGCGATCGGGAACCGGTTTTACGACGCCTTCGAGCCCGGGAAACTGCTCCAGCCGCCACTTCCATTCCTCTGTGTAGATAGCCCGCAGCCGCTCATCTGCGCTTTGCGCCCTGGCAAGACACGGGATGCACCACAGCGCTGCAGCACTAAACAAAATAACGGTTTGGAAACTCGTTCGCTGCCCATGTTGACTCATGTGCTCCCGCCCATTTGAAACTCGGTTGCGTCCCCGCTTCCTCGCCGCTACCCTCGCGACTTTGCCTTCTATGTCGCTTTTCCCCCAAGCTCCATTCGACCTCTCGGTTTGCCCATCTATGTCGCTCGCGTCCCCGCGGCTCCATTCACTCGCTCCTACCCTCGTCGCTTTACCTTCTATGTCGCTGATCCCATCAGCTCCGTTCATCATTTCGAGCAGATAAAGAATTTCTCTCATTTGTTAGCATTCTGGCAGAGCTTTTCGAAACCGCATCTTTGCGCAACAGTTCCCAGAGCGGATTGTTCTGACGAACGCTGCGGGGCTGAAACTCATTCCTTCCCTGGTGGCGCGAGACGTCTGCCCGCCGCGGCGGGTGAACTCCGTGATGCAATTCGGTGACGCAATTGTAGGAATGGGCGTTCTACTGTTAGAAACAGAATCACGGCTGCGGCGTAGACGCAGAGTTCGACGCCGAGAAGCGCGGGCACGGATGTAAGATTGCTGTTGTGAGTTGTGCAGAATTGTTCGACCCCGTTAATAACAAGTTTCTGAATCAGGTAAGCGCTGTAGGCGATGCTGGCGATGAAGGCGGCGCCGGGAATCGCAACTCGACAAAGTGGCAACCGCCGGCTGACCGCGCAAACAAGAAGCGCGGCCATGCCGACCGCGATGAGTGGGAATTGCCAGACGCAAGCAGCGATGGTGAGGTTTTTCGTTTCACCGAGATACAACGCATAAGCGATTAGCCCAAACGCAGGGAGCCACAGCCACGGTGCGCAGTTCATGATTCGCTTCCACCAGGTCGGTCGAAATTTCTCGATCGCGGCCAGGGCGACGCCGAACACGAGTGGATCGATCGCGGTCCAGGTTGGATAATAAATCCACGCTTGAAAGCCGCGGAACGATACGCCGCCATTAACTGATGGATTCTGTGCGGCCAGAAAAGCGCGTAAGCCGATGCCGCCAATAACGATCAGGCATGGAACGATGATGGCTACGCGCGGGCGGCGAAAGAGGAAGAGCAATAGAAAAGGAAGCGCGAGATAGAATTGGTCCTCCACCGCGAGCGACCAGGCATGTGAGAAAGCGGTTCCGCCATGAAGCGCGATGTTTTGCACCGACAACAGAAATTTCCAGAGCGGTTGTGACATCTCGGAATACTCGCGCCACGACGGCAACAAAAAATAAATCGCGAGCACGACGAAGTAAGCCGGCATGATTCTCAACCCACGCCGGGTGAAGAACCGGCCGAGCTTGATGCACTGATCGCGCGCAAGCGGCGCGAGCAACTGGCCGCCGATCAAATAACCGCTAAGAACAAAGAAAAGATCGACACCGATCCAGCCGAAGCGGTCCACTCGGCCGGGCAATTTGAATCCGAAAAGCGCGGCGTGGTAAACAACGACGACGATGATCGCAAGCGCGCGGAGAAGATCGAGGCCGGGCTGACGTTCGCGATTTCGAAAGCGCGGATCGATTGCGAGCGGCAGAGGAGTTGCAGCGTCGCTCACGAACTATACTTCGGCGATTGGGCCGAAAATCTTTCAGTTATTTTCGCCAGTGACGAAGAAAAAGCTCAGAAGATAAACCAGCAAAAGCGCACCTCAATCCAGCATGACCTCCTTCGTCCCGCGATCGCGGGACTACGGCGCCTCGAGAGCGGCTTCCGATGTGGAGGAAGATTGAAACGTGAGGCGGAAGTCGGCGATCAATTACGCGCGGCAGCCTTGGCAAGAGCGCGCTCGTCGCAGGCGGCACGCAAAGCTTTCATTTCAGCGCGCAGCGCAACCATTCGCTTGGCAACGCCTTTGTACTTCTTCGTGATTCCTGTGACCGTCCGTGTGACCGCGCCCTGGTGGACAAGGCCCTGAAGCTTTTCGTAAGCTCGCAAGCGCAGCAGCTCTTCGCCGCCATTGGCTGCATTTCGCTCCCGCAGATTGAGCAGGATAATTTCGAATAACGGCTTGAATTCGAAAGAGGCCTTCGACGAGAGCACAGCGACCAGCTCTTCGGTAAGGTTGTCAGGCGCGCGACGGGTGAAAGAGATGGCGGATCGTTTAGACATCTGAGAGTATCGCACCGATCCCGGAAATAGCGACCGTGGCAACCTGCAGGCTTCCCGTCGCCTCTGCCCCTCTTCCCGCTCATCGCAATCTCACGCCAGGCAGGACAGGCACGACAAGCATCAAACCAATAGTTACGCCGCTAATCCATCATAAGCGGCTATGACTGCAGGGTGTTTTGTGCATGGGTCGTTGAGCTGGCGGAAGACGGACAGGTTGATTAGCTGAGGCAAGTCGCGAAATTCCCAGACTTTTGAAACTCAAACCGTCCCTCGACTGGCTTCTTATCTTCGTTCCGCTCGCGATCCTTCTGCGCTTCTGGCCCGGAGGCATCAGTCCGACTGCGCTCTTCGTTTGCTCCGCTCTCGGTATCATTCCGGTCGCAGGCTGGATCGGGCGCGCCACCGAAGCGCTCGCCGCCCGCGTCGGGGAAGGCCTGGGAGCATTGCTCAACGCCACTTTCGGAAACGCCGCGGAGCTGATCATCGCCGGCATCGCCCTTTCCAAGGGTCTGACCAATGTGGTGAAAGCCTCCATTACCGGATCGATCATCGGTAACGTGCTGCTGGTGCTTGGCCTCTCGATTGTACTCGGCGGCACGAAATATAAAGAACAGCGTTTCAACCGCACCGCAGCGACCACTTCCGTTACCTCACTCTCGCTGGCCGCGATTGGGCTCATCATCCCGACGATCTTTCATCGCGCCGCGCACTCCAGCCCCGCTGGCTGGAGCCCGCTGGTCGAGCAGAAACTCTCGCTAGGCATCGCCGTCGTGATGTTCCTGACCTACTTCTGCATGCTGGGTTTCTCGCTCCGGACCCACAAGTATCTCTTCCGAGGCGCTGAGGAACGCGAAGAAACAGAGAGCCAATGGTCGCGCAGCAAGGCTGTTATCATCCTGCTCGTCGCTACCGCCTTTGTCGCCATGCTTTCGGAGTTTCTTGTCGGGACGATCGAAAGCGTTCGGGATTCCGTCGGCCTCACCGAGGTGTTTGTCGGTGTTATCGTGGTGGCGATTGTGGGTAATGCGGCCGAGCACTCGACCGCCATCCTCATGGCGATGAAAAACAAGATGGACCTTAGCGTCGGCATCGCGATCGGCTCCAGCCTGCAAATCGCACTTTTCGTCGCGCCCGTGCTAATTTTTCTCTCCTACCTTTTCGGGCGACCGATGGACCTGGAATTTACCCTGCCGGAAGTGGTCGCCGTGGTGGTCTCGGTTTACGTCCTGTTTCAGATCAGCGCCGACGGCGAGACGAACTGGATCGAAGGCATCCAACTTCTCTCGCTCTATGTAATTCTTGGGATTCTCTTTTTCTATCTTCCGGAGCCGGCACACACCGCACCCTAGGCTTCGCGCGATTTAACTTGTCAGCACGGACACGCCTAGTAGAGCTTTAGCAGTTGTTCCAATGCCGCCTGGCTAACCAGATAACCAATTATGGCGCGTAAATGTAATTCACGTGGATGCGGGTTTTATCTTCCGGATGGATATCCGTTAGACAAATGTCCGTGGCACATGGCACCGGGCAGCGGGCCAGTTAAGATCGCAGCTGCACTGGCAATTGCTGCTGCCGGCTTTGGCGGCGGTTTTGCTTATAAGAAGTTTAGAAAATATCTGGACGAGAAGAAGCTGCGTAAGGAACGCGAAGCATCGCGAAAGCGGCAAGCGTCCGCGCCGGAACAACCAAAAACCAAATCGGCTGCGCGCAAACGGAGCGCCCCCCGAAAGCGGACGCGCACACGGAAAAAATCCGCGAGGAAGTCGAACGAAAAACCGGCTGAACCGGCAACCAGCTAGTAACTCGTCCCGAGTTTCTTCAATTCTGGCACTCTGATGCGTCTACTCGCCCTTCCGCAGGCGAACGCTTTATATGGAAACGATTGCATCAAAAGATCCGCGGGCGCATACCGCGAACGTTCGGAGAGAATTTCGAGAACTGATCGATCATCTCCGCGACGACATAAAGAAAATAGATGAGCCCAAAGCGCAGGCGCTCTTCGAAACTGCTGCCGAGGTGATTGGCGGGCTCGATACCGCGTTCAAACATTACGAAGAGAAAAACGAGAACCCCTGGAAATAGGACCGCCCGTTGCGACCACGTAATTAGTGTCGATCCAAGATCTCGAGAAACTGCCGCGGTGACAGAATTCGGGTGCCGCGAAATTTTTTCAACACAAGCAAGTCATCGTCGCCTGTTACGATTGCATCCGCCATTCCTGCCACCGCCGTCGCCAACACCACGTCGTCGTTCTTGTCACGGCAAACGCGCGTCGGCAGCGGCTGCGCCTCAACAAATTCACAGAGATCGGCATATGCCTCCAAGGCAACTCCAGTCGCAAGGCCAATTTTATGGCGGCGTGCGAGAATCGATTCGAGTTCTTGTTTCAATGGCGTCGAGCAGACGATGTTGCACGCGCCGGCTGCCTCGTCGAGGACTTCCTCACAGAAGCCTTTGGCCGTGAGGGCCGAGTAGAGCACGTTCGTGTCGAAAACGACTCTCACGAGACGATCTTGAACACGTCTTCATCAGTGTAGATGCCCTGGGCGCGCGCCTGAGGGACCAGTTCGCGTCGAGCCGCGCGAAGCGCTCGGCGAAATATATCGGCCTTGATCGCGCGGCGAACGTACTCGCTGCTAGTGACACCTTCGGCCCTGGCCATCTTCTCTAGTCCACGCCGCAAATCTTTCGGCAAACTGATGGTCAGCGTCTCTCTCATCTGTAAGACATCTTAGCACAGCGCGATTGCCAGGCAATCTAGCGACTAATTTGTTAACGTGTCGTGAAGCCATTGTAGGAAATGGCCGCGGCGCCTCACAGAGTGGAGCGGCGGGGACGTCAGCGACACAGACGGGAAGCCCGAAGGGCGAGCTTTGCGGGCGCAAGCGAGTCAAACGCCCTACAGCTCCTGTATTGAAACTCCGTCGCTGCCCTCGCTCCTTCGTCCAATCTCGGAAATCTCTTTCCTCGATCTTGGGTTCCTGAGTTGTTTATTCGCGGCTGACACAGCCGCCGCTACAGCTTTTCGCAATCGGCATCTCCAACCGCAATTTGCACGCGGTATTTTTTGCGCGTGTAATAGGCGAATGCTTGAGCCCTCTGGCGACGAGTTACGTGAATGGGGAAATTCCGTTACTCAATTCATGATCGATTATCTCGGCGGTCTTCGCGATCGCCCGGCGTATCGGCACACGTCTTCATGCGAGATTCGAAGCGGACTCGACTCGAAGCTTCCGATCAAGGGCACCGATTTTGATTCGCTGCTGAAAGTTTTTCGCGAGACGATCGTTCCTTTTAGCCGTCAGAACGCGCATCCCCGGATGTTTGGCTATGTGCAATCGCCTGGAACTCCGCTTGGAGCGTTCGCCGATGTGCTTGCTTCGACCTTGAATGCCAATCTCACCATCTGGCGTTCAGCGCCGGCGCCGGTGGAACTCGAGCGCCTGACGATCGATTGGGTCCGGCAAATTCTGGGATTCCCTGCTGAAGCCGGTGGGCTTTTTGTCAGCGGCGGATCGATGGCCAATCTCGCTGCACTGGCCGCGGCGCGGCAGACGAAAGAACATTCGTTAGGCCGACTGCGAATCTATGCGTCGAGCGCGACACATTTCTCGATCAGTAAGGCCGCGGCGCTTTTGGGAATTGGCCGAGAGAATGTGCAACACGTCGCAGTCGACGAACGCTTCAAAATGCGGACGGACGATCTTGTGGCAAGAATCAATGCCGATCTGGAGGAGGGCTATGTTCCATTCTGCGTGGTTGCGAATGCCGGAACCGTGGATACCGGCGCGGTCGATCCCTTACACGAGATTCGAGAGGTCGCGAACCGCTTCAAACTTTGGATGCATGTGGACGGAAGTTATGGCGCCTTCGCTGTGCTCGCGGAATCAGCCAGGAAATTATTCGCAGGGATGGAGCAGGCAGATTCGATCGCGCTTGATCCTCACAAATGGCTTTATCTTCCGGTAGACGTTGGCTGCGTAATCTACCGCAACCCAGAGATTGCCCGGGCCGCTTTCGCGCATGAGGCGGACTACACCCGGATGTTTGGCGAGGAGGCAGACGAAGCATTTGTATGTTGGGACTACGGGCCGGAACTCTCACGCCGCTTTCGGGCGCTTAAGGTGTGGATGCTGTTGAAAGGCGTGGGCCTCGATCGCTTGAGCGCGTCGATTGAAAGCAATCTTGAGTGTGCACGCCATCTCGAGTCGATGGTGCGAGCCAGCGATGACTTCGAGATGGTCGCGCCGGTCGAGCTATCGATCTTCTGTTTTCGTCACGTGCCGGCGCAGCTCAGGAACGAATCACCTGAAGCAATCAATGCGTTCAATGAACGTCTGCTGGTCGCGTTGCAACGAGATGGCAGCTCTTATCTCTCCAATGCCATGCTCGGCGGCCGCTTCGCCTTGCGCGGCTGCGTGTTGAATTATCGGACGACTTTGCGCGATATGGAGATCCTGCTCGATGATTTGCGACGCGTAGCAAAATCGCTACGGATTCCGGCGTAGGCGTAAATCGTTTGCCAGGTCTCGCATGCACGTCACCTGAATTTGACGCGATGTTGCTCGTGACGCGCAATTTTAACGCGCACCCCAATGGAGTAAACCAGATAGTAGCCTATTAACCCGGCAGCGATCGCCAGGGAAAGCTGCATGCCGGAGGCCGTGGTCAGCCAATGCTGATCGCCAGGAGCGCTACTTCCGGCGTGCGTGGCGTGCCACCAGCCGTACACAACGCGTGCTGCGATTGCGAATACAATGAGAAACGCGAGCCAGCGGCTCGGAGTATAGAAAAGTGCGTCGGGTCGGTTTTCCCAACGAGTCAGCGCCAAGCCGAGCAACCCGAGAATGCCCCCAATGCCCATCCCAATGAGCGCGTAGCGACAGGCTGAGCCGACCCAAAAGGAGAGCAGGAAAGTGAAAGAGAGAAAGAAAACGGCCGAGAGACTGGTCATCCAGACATTCAGCCTGGCAACCCAGAGTCGGGCTTGCCGGCGAGCAGTGCCGGCGCGGTAGCGCAAAGCAAGCGAAAGCAAAATGACACCGGCCAAGGCGAGCAGAACAAAAAAGAGCAGCGCAAAGAGGATGATCGGCACCGCAGTAAGAGTAAGAAAGAAGGAGGAAAAAGTAAGAAGGATTCGCCGATAGTCAGAGATTGCCGCTACGAAGCGGCGCTCACGGGAGTGATCGCCCTACCGATCACGGCAGTTTGGAGGAGCAGCGCTGGAGTGGCCTTCGATTAAAACTCCCCCGCCTCCCGAGTTCGTCTCGCCGCTACCCTCGAGATTTAAGTTGTATGATCCTAGAAGCTCCATGCAATCAGATTTCTTTTCCAGCGTTCCTGGGTTCCTGATTCATTTCTCTCCAAGAACAGACGACGTTTGGCATTCGATATAATCATGTGAACAAGCGTTTTGTTATTTTGGCAGTCGCGATTGGGGTTGCGGTCGCCGGATCTGTTTCGGGGGACGAGGATGTGGCCGCCGGATGGGCTCAGGAGAACGTGCGTGTGGTGCAGATGAAATTGAATGAGGCCGGTTTGTACTTCGGCGATATCGACGGTGCGTACAGCAGCGAACTGGCTGCGGCGCTCGGCCGTTACCAGATTCGCAACGGGCTCCCGATTACCGGGCAGCTCGATGCGGAGACGAGCAAAGCATTGGGCGCGAAACCGGCAGTGGCGACAACGGCAGACGATCGCGCAGCGAGGTCAGAGACCTGGCGGCGGTTGCGCACTGGCGAACAGCAAGCGCCAAAAAATGCGCGGGTTGCGCCCACGCCTCGTGCGGAACTATCGCCCGCGTATGTCGCGTCCGTCCAAAGCAGTCCGGCTTCGAGTGACGCAACGATTCAGCCTGAAACGCAGCCCATTAATTCTCCATCGACGGAACGTTCGACTGCAAATATCAGCACGGAACGGCTGCGCGATTATGTCGGTGCGTTTGTGCTCGCCGGACTGGATCCGCACATCGGCTCGGAAACGGACTTTTTTGCCAAGCGCGTCCAGTACTACGACGAGGGCGTGATCGGTCGCGAAAAAATCCGCAAAGATTTACAGCGTTACGCGGCGCGCTGGCCGGAACGAAGCTTCTGGCTCGATGGCGATGTCACGGCGGAGCCGCAGAACGAGAATCGCGTGCGGGTCACGTTTCCACTCCGCTACGACTTACGCAACGGCAACAAACATTCGTCCGGCAAGATCAACAAAACGCTTGTTCTGGAAGCGGCCGGCGACGATCTCCAAATCGTCTCGGTCAACGAACGGAAATCCGATTAGCCGCAATTGTTGATAAAGAAAGCAGGAACAGTGGAATGAGACTCAAAGCAGGAAGCCACGAAACCATGAACCTCGAGAAATTTCTTATCTGCTCCTGTTTTGAAACTCCGTCGCTGCCCTAGCTCCGTCGCCGTTACCCGCAGCCGCTTTGCCGTTTATCTCGGTAATCCCATTTCCTTGATTCCTGGCTTTCTGATTCAATTCCGCTGAAAACCCGCCAGGCGTTTGGCACAAACGCCTCCACAACACAATTCATGGGTTCCTGGTTTCCTGATAGAAATCCTTAGCGTCTCGCAGAGACGCCCTACAGTTTTCGCTGAGGACTCACCGATTACGCTTGGGATTGATCTTTCGGCGCGGTGGTAACGGCTTCGTTTTCGCGATCCAGCTGTGAAGTTTCAGGCCTTGCTTCTTCGTCGGGGCGGTAATTCTCAACCGGGCGTGCAGTTTCAGTTTTAAGACCAGGCTCTCCGGGCGTTTGCGGTCCCGCGCGAGATGGCGTGTCTGTTCGCCGCGTCCAAATGCTGGGTCTTGTCGATTCTTCTAAAGCGCGCTCTTCCCACGGGTGCGAGTCGGCATCGGTCCTCCCCGTCGCTTTTTTATGCTCGCCTTCGTGCGCACTGGGCTCTCCTTGCATCAACGCATCATCTGGCACGACGATCAGATCCCTTCCCACATGGAGATCGGCATCGGCACGCACGTAGCCGTGAATCTGGGGTCGCTGCGGATTGAAGATGTTCTCAAGCTTGTTGCGGACGCCTTCGCCAACGACAAAGCCGATAACTGTCCCATCTGCGCCATTGATGAGCATGTCGTCGATTACGCCGAGCAGTCGTCCACTCCGCGTGACCATCTTATGACCAATGATGTCTGACATCCGCGGCAGGTTCTCGAGCTCAGCCAATCCTTGTTTCGTCGCAGATCCACGCACAGTCATTGCGTCAGGCCCGATGGAATACACGGCGGAACCAGGAATCATCCGCCGCGTTCCGCCGGTTCCGACAATCGTCTCGCCATGCACGACGATAAAGCCCGCGACGCGTTCGCCGTCGCGTTGCACAATGATTTCCTTGATTTTCCCGAGGCGCTCCGCCGCTTCCATGTCGATGACAGCGCGCCCCATTAATTGACTTCCCTTGATCATTTCGCCTCCCCGTTTAGTAATTCGCAGCGCAACCCTTAAAGACGATTCGCAATTGCTGACGCTTTTGCGTTCATCGAAGTAACGGATGTGCGCTGAAGGTTGGGACTGTTTCAGCCGCCGTAAAAAACTCCGCTGAAGACTCGCCACGGTGAGCAAGCTCTGGACATTACAGCCACCCTCCCGTGTTTCTGATTCAGTTTTATCCGTCGCGAAAAAAGCGAGTGACCACCGCAGATTTTTCGGACCTCATCACGCTCATCAAATCACGGGAAATCGCAGCCGGTAGGGTAAGCAGTCCTCTGCACGCCGAGATTTTGGCGCCCACAGGAGTGGTGCCCTACCTGAATATCTGTGGCTGACAGAGCCGCCTCTACAACGCGCTATTTCTTGCCTGCCCGCGTGTAGGCGATTTCCATGGTTTTCTTTTCCTGGCCGCCATAGGTTTCGTACCACTCCATCATCATGTGATCTTTGTCAGTCATCTTTAGCACCTCGCGAACTGGCG
This sequence comes from uncultured Verrucomicrobiae bacterium, assembly GCA_963803285.1. Lineage (GTDB taxonomy): Bacteria > Verrucomicrobiota > Verrucomicrobiia > Chthoniobacterales > UBA10450 > Udaeobacter. The sequence continues at coordinate 240,147 of CAWDMG010000012.1, forward strand.
TTTTCATTCCGGGCATCATTTCTATTTCGCTGGTGAATGTGAACGTCTTGCTTGCGGGATCGTACGTGCCCTCGGAGAGATGAATGCCGGTGCCCATGTTGTCGATCCAGGAGCTAACGAATTTTTTCGTCACGTTGTCGTAGCCCTCAACCGACATCCCCTTGAATTGCATATCCTTCATTTTACCGTCTTCGCCGGGCATCTGCATTTTCCCGGTCACATCCATTATTGCGTAGCGGCCCCCCATCGCGCCCTTTCGAGTGGCGGTGCCTTTGGATTCCTGCGGCTTGGCGTTCGGGTCGGGGCTCATCCACATTTTGATGGTGTAATTCCAGCTCCCATTCATGTCCGCGAGCAGCTTGTGATTTTCGTTGAGCTTCGACATCTCCATCATCTGCTTCATCATCTCCTGAGGATTAGGCTGGCCCGCCGCGGTTGCTGGTTGGGCTGCAGTCGAACCTGTGGCAGTCGGCGGTGATGTGGCGGGACTTTGCGCAAATGAGGAAGGCGCGACGAGTGTCGCGAACAGAATTGTGATTAATGACATGAAGGTTTTCATGACGCGCATTTTGCCAGTCACGCACCGTTCGTGGCAAGCGACAATTAGGCCTTTGGATCCGGCTCTTCGAGTTGGTACGAAATTGTTTGCAGGACAATGCGCCCGTCGCGAATGACAAACGTATCCGCGCCGAGATCGACACGCGCGTTTGCTGATTGCGCGCTCCAATGCAGCAAGGCGTGCTCGCCGTCTACTATTTTGAATGGAAATCGAAAGCGAACATCAGGAAGCTGATCGGCCAGCGCTTTGGCCGATGTTCGAACGGCGTCACGACCTTTCAAAACGCCGTGTTCGCAGAGCAAAACGACGTCCTGAGCATAGTTATGTTCCAAGTCGCCTTCGATGTCGCCCCTCTCGCGGCGTTGGAGGTGATCGTCGAGCACTTCAATCGTCGAAACGTGTTGCCACTCTTGAGATGCGCAAGCGATCACCTGTGTGGCCGTATCATTTCATAGACAAAAATCTGACGACGCGATAACTCCCCAGCCTATGGTCACACTATGAAACCAGAGAATCCGACGATTGAAATTTGCCCTGGAATAACGCGCCGCACTGTCGCACACGGCAAAACAATGTATCAAATGCTCGCCACACTTGCCGCCGGCAGTCGGATGCCGGCACATTCGCACGCGCAGGAGCAGATCGTTCACATTCTGCAAGGCAAGATGCGCCTGATCGTCGAAGGCGTGCCGCATGAACTTTCAACCGGCGATTCTTTTTACCTCGCAAGCAACGTTCCCCATGGTGTGGAAACGCTCTCGGCGACGCGCGTGCTCGATACTTTCAGTCCGCCGCGGACTGATTACCTGGCGATGGACCAAAAGGTTCTCCACGGCGCGTTGTAGCTGCAGCCCAGCCTGCAATCTACTTCCTCGTATCGACAAAGATTTCCCAGCGCTTTACGCTTTCCAGTTTCAGAATTCCTCGCTCGAGCCAGGGATCGTGCTTCAATTTTTCTGTCACTTTTTTCTCGTCGTTGGCGTTAACGATTAAAAGTGCGCCGCGCGGTAAGCCGGCTTCATCGACCAGGGGACCGCCCATCAAAATGAAATCTTCTTCAACGAGTTGATCGATAAATGCGACGTGTTCATCCCAAAAAAGCTGCTCACGTGTGCTTTTCAATGGGTTGGCATTGGGACCCGCCGACGAAATTGCCACAAACGTATTCGCTATCACAGACGAACTTCAAAAGTTTGCGGGTTGCGTCAACCTTTCGGCTCGTCGGCGATCCGGAGGACAATTTTCCCGCGAGTATGGTGCGTCGCGGCTTGTTGTTGCGCCTTTACGGCATCAGTCAGCGGAACAACTTCCGTTACGATTGGTTTGATTTTCCCAGCGTCGATTAGTTGGGCGACCTCAGTGAGATCGTCGGCATCTGGATGGGAGGAGATTCCCGTGCCGCGAATTCCATGTTTCTGAAGCTCGGCCGGATCTGGTCGTGCGACCAATGACATGACGATGCCGCCTTTCTTCACAACGCCGTACGAACGCGCGAGCGTGTCTTTGCCCACTGGATCGAGAACTGCGTCCACGTCTTTGGCGACATCTTCAAATTTCGTTTTGGTGTAGTCCACTGCCACGTCCGCGCCCAGCTGCTTCAGAAGATCCTGGTTTGCCGTGGAGGCGGTCGCGATGACTCGCGCACCGCGCGCTTTGGCGATCTGCACCGCGAAGTTGCCAACGCCACCTGAGCCGCCGTGAATAAGGATTGTTTGTCCGGGCTGGAGTTTCGCCACGTCCACTAAGGCCTGCCAGGCAGTCAACGCCCCCATGGGAACAGCCGCGGCTTCGACAAACTTGAGGGACTTCGGTTTCACAGCGACTTCCCATTCCTTGACTGTTACGTAATCCGCCCAGCCGCCGCCGAAAGTTGGATAACCGTAAACCGCGTCGCCTACTTTGAGCTTGGTGACGTTTGCGCCCGTTTTTTCCACGACACCGGCGATGTCGTAACCTGAGATCAGCGGCAGATGCGTGCCGAATTCTTTTGCATATTTCCCGCTGAGCGTGAGCGGATCGGCTGGATTGACGCTGCTGGCGATCACGCGCACGAGCGCTTCATCGTCGCTCGGTTCTGGTCGCTGAATCTGTTCGATCTTGAGCACATCGGGCGCCCCGTATTCGTGCGCGACCACGGCTCGCATCTTTGGCTTTTCGTCAGCGCGCGTTATGCAGACAGACACAACCCCGAGAACGATTAAGCTCGAAAGCCGGAGAGTTGATCGAGCGATTTGCATGACGTCATGTTCGCGCGCGATTGCCTGCGGTGCGAACTGGAAATCTTATTTCGCGCGTTGCCAATGTGGGGAGCCTTACCTATTTGCGGACATCGATGAAGATTTGCCAGCGCTTGACACTCTCCAGTTTGAGAACGCCATGCTTCATCCACGGATCGTTTTTCAATTTCTCTCGCACTTCATTCGCGTCATCGGCGTTGACGATCAGCATTGCGCCGTCTTCATCGACCAAAGGTCCACCCATCAAAACAAAACCCTCGGCAACAAGTTGATCGATAAATACGGCATGCTCGTCCCAAAGCGGCTGCTCTCGTGTTCCCTTCGATGGATCACGATTAGGGCCAGCCGAAGAAATTGTGACGAACGTATTTTTCATCCCGATGTTCGATCAGATTTATTGTCCATACATTAACCCAGATTTGCACACAGTGTTTTTGTGGGGCGTTTGTGCCAAACGCCCGGCGTCTCACAGAGACGCCCTACAGTTTAGAGGAAAGCTGCTGTTCCCAAGAAGCGCATTGCAGCCGCCCAGACTCGGTGGAGAGTTATACTGACAAATGAGCGCACATGCAGCAGATCAAAATTCGGGTCTAAGAAGAATCATCCTGGTGCTTCTCGCACTAGGCGTGGTTTCCATGGTGTCGCTGATTATCGCCGGTGCGACTAGCTTGATTTCCTTCGCGGACAGGATTCACCCGGTCGCTGGGACGGTTGTGTTCTGGGGCATCTGTCTGGCAGCGGGTTTTTTTGCGCTCTATTGCCTGATCGCTTACGCGCAGTTGCCGCCAGCACTCATGCCGCCGAAGGAAACGTCGGGACCGAAGCACGAGGCGTATTTGCAGGCATTGCGCTCGCGACTGGCGAATAATCCGCGTACTCGCGAGTTGCCACTAGGGACAGACGCTGAGGTTGAGGCCGCCATCGCGCAACTGTCCAAGGAAGCCGACCTGGTTGTGCGCAGAACCGCGAGCACTGTTTTTCTCAGCACCGCGTTAATGCAAAATGGCCGGCTCGACGGGCTCATCGTACTGTTCACACAAATTCAAATGGTCGGCCGCATTGCGCGCATCTACGTGCAGCGGCCTTCGCCCCGAGAACTTTTACGGTTGTATGCGAATGTTGGCGGCACAGCTTTCGTCGCCAGCGGACTCGAATCGCTTGATATCGGTGAAATGGTCGCACCGCTTGCGGTGTCGGTGGTGCCGGCGCTCAAGAGCGGAATTCCAGGTTTGAGCGGCATTTCTGCGCTTCTGGTGAAATGCGTTTCAAACGGCGCCGCGAACGCATTCCTCACATTGCGCGTGGGCGAAGTCGCGCGGCGTTATTGCGAATTGACTTCGCGCCATTCACCGGAAGCCATCCGAAGATCTGCTACAGCTGCTGCCGTCCAGCATCTCGGGCGAATCGTTCGTGAAAACGGCGCCCTCGTTGTGAGGAAGATTTGGGCAAGTACCGGACGCGCACTGATCGACAGCGGCGTATCGAAAGCCGAAGACATCGCAGGCGCAACCCGCGATCTATTTGGCAGAATTTCGCCGTGGCGATTGAAAGAAGAAGATTCCGTCACGCATCCGTGATTCGGCGGTGGCGCCCTACTTTTCAGCCGCACATTCCTGACATCTTTTTAAATCGAGTTTGCCGGAAGCAAGGACTGGGATTGTTCCAACGCGCTGGAGGTGTTTTGGAATCCACAAGTTTGGCACACCTGCTTCCTGCAATTTTTTGCGCAACTCGGAAACGTCGATATCTACAGCACTCAGGAGCACAAGCGCTTCGCCCTTCGCCTCGTCCTGCACGCCAACGATGGCAATTGGGCGTTCGTCTCTTCCTGATAGTCCCATCAGCTCGATAATTTTTTGTTCGATCGCTTCATGCGGCACCATTTCGCCGCCGATCTTCGAAAACCGTGAGAGGCGGCCCTCGATATAAAGGAATCCGTCTTCGTCGAACCGGCCGACGTCGCCCGTCTTCAACCAGCCGTCGCGCAGAACTTCTGCGGTTCGCTGCGGGTCGTGCAAATAGCCTTCGAAAATATTGACGCCGCGCAGCCAGAGCATCCCGCTATCGTACAGCGAAAGTTTCTGATCGGTTTCCGGTTGACGAATTTCAGCGGCGATTCCCGGCGCCAATCTGCCAACTGATCCCAAACGGCTCGACGGTTGCGCGTGTTCGCCTGGCCGGGGCAGATCCGGATCGGGCAAATTTACGCTGACCACTGGCGCAGTCTCGGTAAGCCCGTAACCTTCGAAGACTTTTCGATGGAAGTGTGCCTCAAAATGACTCGCAAGATCGAGCGGCAATTTTTCGGCGCCGGTGATGATGAGGCGCAAAGTCTTAAGCTGCTCCGGTTCCGCTTTACGCAAATAGAGACGCAGAAAAGTAGGCGTCAGTAGCAGGAACGTCAGCTTGTATCGGTCGATCAGCGCTGCGCATTTGGCCGCATCCAATGGATTCGGATACGTAACGATGCGGACACCTTCGATGAGCGGATACCAAAGTGTGACCGTCGATCCAAACGTGTGAAAGAAGGGCAGCGACGCGAGAATGGCGTCCGTTTTCCTGGCATCGAGCAGTTCCCGGAATTGCGAAACATTTCCCAGGACGTTGCGGTGGCTCATTACCGCTCCTTTGGGTTCGCCAGTGGTTCCGCTTGTAAAAAGCAACACTGCTTCGGCGTGGCCGCCTTTTTTCGGGATGTTCAGTAACCGCAAAAGCAAACGCGCGGGAAAGATCATGGACATGATCCACCACAGAATAATTTGGCGTTTCAATTGCGGCATCAGTTCGTCCAGCTTCAAAACTCGTTCCGGCCATGGAAAATCCTTCACGCGTTCGATGAACGGCGTCGCTGAGATTGCAACCCGCAGGTTGGCTCGCTTGCAGCAGGATTCATTAGCCGCGCGTCCTATCGTGAAATTTAGGTCCACAGGAACTTTGTTCGCCAGCATCACGGCCAAATTGGCAACCATCGATCCTTTGCTTGCGGGCAAAACGATCGCGATTCGTTCGTCAGGAAATTCTTTTCGTAAATAACGACTGAACGCTGCCGCCGCGCCCAGCAATTTTCCGCGGCTCAGTTTTGTGTGATCGGTCCCGTCGATCACCGCAATGGCGAAGGATCTGCGCTTCAAACCGCGCACGCAATCTTCGGCAAGATGTCGATCCAATGACGGCCGGCGGCTGAAACAGAATTCACCCAGCTTGAGCAACTCCTCGCGCACGGTCGCGACGCCGGCTGCTTTTGCCTCGAGTGGTTGTCCAAAGGCCACTGTGACAGGGTACCGGATTCGCTTCGGGAATTTCCTGAAAAATTTTCCGCCCTGGAATGAAAAGATCGATCCCCAGAGTTGATCGAGCCAGACCGGAACAACCTGGGCCTTCGCGTGCCGCGCAATGACTTCATAACCGCGCTGCAAACGCAACAACGTTCCCCTACGTTCCAATTCGCCCTCTGGGAACACACACACGATTTCGCCCTCATTGAGCTTTTCCGCTGCGACGCGAACGGCAGCATGCGACTGACGCTTGCTAATCGGGATACACCCAATCGCGCGGAGAATCGGATGCAAAATCGGCTTGTGATAATATTCGTGGTCGATGACGTAGCGGATCGGCCGGGGACAGGCGAGCTGCAGGATGAGGGCGTCCACCCAACTGATGTGATTCGGCACGAGAAGAAACCCGCCCGCCGGCAAGTTTTCCAAACCGCGCGCAGTGACCCGATAAAAGCAGCGCACCAGCGGTCGTCCAAAGAAATAGAGCAGACGTTCTGCGGCCGGCATTTTGGAAGTCATCGTATGTGTCATTCTGAGCTAAGCGAAGAATCTCTGGACATTTCTGCACCGATCCCGACGGAAACAAATCAGAGATGTTTCGCTTCGCTCAACATGACGGCGCCATTTAAGAGATGGGTTCTCTCCATGGGTTTATGATTTACAATCGGCGCGAGGCAAACTGCAATCGGCAATTGTTGATGCAAGCTGCAGGGATAAAGCCGCTGAGCGGCGCGCGCACCGCACTCTTTCTGCTCCTGGCCATTAATCTTTTCAATTACATCGACCGGCAAATTCTTGCCGCGCTCGAACCTGATATTCGCGCAACTTTTTTCGCAGCTGACGACGTACACGCCATGACCAAGACCGGTCTGCTCGGCGATGCGTTTTTTGTTACGTACATGGTCTGCGCGCCAATCCTCGGTTTCCTCGCCGATAGATTTTCGCGCTGGATCATCGTCGGCTCTGCTGTGATTTTGTGGAGTCTGGCCAGCGGCGCGTCCGGCCTGGCCGCCACATTCGCCATTCTTTTTGCGACTCGAATTGTAATCGGCATTGGCGAAGGCGGCTACGGCCCGGCGGCGCCCACCATAATATCTGATCTCTTTCCGATCCAGACACGCGGCCGTTTCATGGCAGTTTTCTACTCGGCTATTCCCGTTGGAAGCGCGCTCGGTTATGTCATCGGCGGACTGGTTGGCGCTCACATGGGCTGGCGCTGGGCATTCTATCTGGTTACGCCGCCGGGTTTATTGCTTGGCCTTTTGTGTTTCTGGCAACGCGATCCGCGCGTTGCTGCGGATCATCTGGCACAGAAATCACCGCGTCGAAGCATACGCGACTATTTGAACCTGTTCCGCACACGTTCTTATCTCATCAACTGCATCGCGATGACGTTGATGACTTTTGTAACCGGCGGTTTGGGTTTCTGGGTGCCGGCGTATTTGCGTTATCGCGATCAAAGTCCCGCCGTCGGTATGACGATCTTTGGCCTGATCACTGTAATCGCGGGCCTGGTCTCGACGCTTCTGGGGGGCGTGATCGCCGACAAATTACGTTCGCGTCTTCCCGGTTCGTATTTCTGGGTGTCGGGAATCGGCATGTTGATTGCGTGTCCCATTTTCGTTGTGGCCCTTTACATCCCGTTTCCAGCAGCGTGGATCGCGATGTTCCTGGCGATCTTTTTCTTATTTTTAAACACCGGTCCTTCAAACGCCGCTCTGGCGAATGTTTCGCTGCCTGCGGTGCGTGCGACAGCGTTCGCCACAAGCATCTTCGTCGTCCATGCATTCGGTGACGTGCAAGCATTTTGGCTCCTAGGATATATTGGCGGACACGCGAACATGCATGTGGCGTTTCTGTTTGTGTCCGGAATCATTTTTCTCTCCGGCGTAGTTTGGCTCATCGGTGTGAAATATCTTGCGGCGGACACAGCCGCGGTAGAAAGCAGAACCACATAGTTCCCTTTGGAGTGCAAAAGCCCGGCGCTCACATGCCGGGCTGATTCGCTGTAGTGCTTACCGAAACCGTCAGTCCAAATTGGTTATTCTTGTGGCCGTTCCGTTGGAGTCGTGGCTTCGCGACTTCGTGACCGCTCCCGAGTTGATCCCTTTGTTTTCTCGCCCGTGGTCGCTTCTTCAGTTGGAGCTCGCTCAGTTTCAGATCGCGTTTCAGTTTTGTCGCGACTACTTGGCGTTGCCTGTTCCTGCTTTTGTTTCGCACTCGGCATTCGTTCTTTTGATGGTGAAGTACCGGTTCGACCGTAAGGGGTCGGAGTAGCTGTTTCACGGCCCCTTACCGCCGCCGCGCCCGCGGCCGCGGCCGCACCCGGGTGCGCTCTTCGCCCTGCCGGCGATTCTTCTGCCGACGCACCTGCCGCCGGGCTTGCTGCTGTGCCTGCCGATGTGTTCGCACCTGTTGCCGCGCCAGTCGTTGTAGTCGCCCCCGTTGTCGTGGTTGCTCCGCTTGTGGTCGTTGAAGTACCGCCAGAAACTCCAACCCCAACTGCCGCTCCGCCGCTTACGCCGTAATAACTGTAAACATTCGTGATATAATCAGGTCGGGAATATTCGTCGATGCGAGCATAATCGAACACCGGCGCGTTATAGATGCGATCTCTATCGACAGTCACTGTCAGAACGTTTAGATCGCTTGACGGCGAATAGACAGCCCACGGAACAGCAACCATTTTGCCGCCTCCACGGGCCTGCGCACCTTTCCCTCCGCCAGTGGAAAGAACGGTGTAAGCCATGCAGCCGTTGCCATCGAGGACGACGTCCTTGACCACACCGATTTCGTCTCCCTGGGATGATTTCACTTTCTTGCCGATAAACTTACTTGTCTGGATGTAAGTGGCGCTGCTGCTGGTAGCGCTTTGGGTTTGGGCGAACGTAGAAGCAACGGCCAAACCCAAAATGGCCATGCTGCTTCCGAGCGAGAATAAGGTTTTCATATGACGACAAAAATCGTTGGGCGGCGTTGCAGCGGACGTGAAAACAACTGGCGGAATACTCAAAATGACTTCCTTGTAGAACTTATGTCCATCTTGCGCGGCCTCGCGATTTGCTTGTTCCTGCTGCTTGGCGTCAAGACGTACGCCGAAGGTGTTTCCGACGATTGCACACAACTCATGCTGGGAATCGCGCCGACGTGGAATTCGCTACGCGGCGAGCTGCGATTGTTTGAGCGCCCGCGCGGCGGTGACTGGAAGGTTGTGGCGGGACCGTTTCCCGTGTTGTTCGGCAAGAAGGGTCTTGCATGGGGAACAGGGATCGCAGGTCAAAACGAGCCAGGCCTTGGCAAAAAAGAACGAGACGGTCGCGCGCCGGCAGGAATTTTCGCGATCGGACAGGTTTTTGGATATGAGGCACAGCTGCCGGCTGGTGCCGACTATCCGTATCATCAAGTCACCGACGCAGACCTTTGGAGCGATGATCCGCGATCGCCGAATTACAATCGCCACATCGTAATTGATCCGAAAAATCCGCCGGATAATTACACTCACGAAAAGATGCGCTCGGGCGATTTCGCCTATCACTGGCTGATCGAGATCCGACATAATTCCGATCCGCCTGTGCCCGGAGCGGGTAGCGCAATCTTTTTTCACATTCGGCGCGGCGTCAACAGGCCTACCACCGGTTGCACGACGATGGCGCAGGACAATCTTATAAGAGTGATCACCTGGTTGCGAGCGAAACGACATCCCTGCTATGCATTGCTGCCCGCCGGAGAGTACGAAAACAAATGGCGCGCATGGGATTTGCCATCACCCGACACGTCGCGCGGCGCCGTTTCATTAGCTCGTTGAAATCTGGCGATGACTTGTTAGCTTGTCGTTAGTCATTATGCCACGACGAAAACGTCCCAATCCTCAATCGGAAGAAAACATCCGCCGTATCGATACGAAACCGCGTGCAAAGAAGCAGACACATGGCTTTCAGGTCCACTTCCTCCGCGGCGATCGTGTGGTGACGAAGATGTTTAGCGACAACGTGTTTGGCGGAAAACAAGCCGCACGACGCGCCGCCCGAAAGTTCAAACAGTCGATGCTGCGCCGTTTGCCGCGGAGAAAGCTTCTGGGCGGATAGACTGTTCGGGCCCTGAATCCATCTTCTGCCGATACGCTTTCCAGGATTCTAGAAATCCCGGCGCGAAGTCTTCGGGTCTGGCCGACGTCCATCCATCGATCACGGCCGGCGCAAAAAAAACGCCTCTCTCAATTTCGCACTTGTTAGGGGCAAGATCTCCTGAAACTACGCCGCGGTAGCCCCAGATAAACTCGTGGTCGGTGCGCGATGAAGCAGCGAGCCTGAAAATTCTTTCAAGCGGAACATCAACGCCTAACTCCTCTTTCAGCTCGCGCCGCGCTGTTTCATCGTAATTTTCTCCGACAGTCACGTGGCCGGCAGCGCTCGAATCCCATTTCAACGGATGCCTGTCTTTCCAACGGGAGCGTTGCTGCAAATACATATCCCCGAACTGATTGAAAATGAGGATATGAACGGCGCGATGGCGCAAGTTATTCCCATGCACTTCAGAGCGGCTTGCGTCACTGCAGATTCGGTCATTCTTATCGACCACCGGGAACCGCTCGTTAGGCGTCGAGCACATCTCCTTGCACGGAGGCGGCGCGATGCAATTCGCAAGAGCAATCCATTGCAGCAATGATAATTCCTCCGCTCGTGCGGTCGGATTGATGTTCAAACAGCTCGCGAGCGTGTTCCAGTCGCGAGCGTATTCCCGCAGCAATTTTCTGAGCTGTTTTCGTCTCTGAGAAAACCCGATCCGGATTAGTTTCAAAAGCAACTCATCGTCGTGCTCGGGCAATTCGAGAAGATCCCGCGGTAAGAACCGCACGACCGCGGAATCAACGTCAGGCCGCGGGAGAAAAACGCTTGAAGGGACGGTGCGGAGATATTTCACGCGATGATGCAACTGGACGCGCAATGTCAACGCCCCGTAATCATGCGTGCACGGTGACGCGGAAAGTCGCATCGCCATTTCCTTCTGTAATGTCAACATACACAAAGAGATAGGAGTTGGATATTCAAGGAATTTCGCAAGTAACGGGCTTGAAATGTTGTACGGCAAATTGCCAATTAACTTCACGCAGCGATGCGCGAAAAGAACGCGTGGATCAAACTTCAGTGCGTCAGCGTTGACGATTTCAAGCCGCTCGTCTCCAAACCGCGAACGCAAAAACTTTACAAGTCGCGCATCCTTTTCGATCGCGAGAACATGCGCGCCTTTTTCAAGAATAAACCTGGTGAGCGCGCCCAACCCTGGCCCGATCTCGACCACATAATCTTCCGGAGTGATTTGCGCCTGATCGACAATACAGCGAGCCAGGTTTTGATCGTGCAGAAAGTTTTGGCCGAGCGCCTTGGCCGGCGACACGCCGATTGCTTTGAGCGTCGCGCGTATCTCTGAAAGCTTCATAGGCGCGGAGCGCGCCCCGCAAGACAGCAAGGGAAACTCCCAGGCCTATTCACAAAATTCGGTGAATAAAGTGGGCCGAAACAGCAAACTTCTTCACAAGTTATTCACACCCGTTACCTGCGGAGCCGAATGTGACGAATCCGACGCGAGTAATCGCCGACGACGCGTTAACCTATTCATGCGATGGCAGCGCGCGACGCGAACGTTTTTTTCGGCTCTTTAGGTACGTTTGTTTCGCCTCTTTTAGGGAAGCGCCTTCGAGAAAGTACGCCGTCGCGGCGCGACCAATCGCATACGTGCCCGCGCCCGCGACCATCCCGCAAACCACGTTGCCCCACCCCGGGAAAAACTTCAGCATCGCACGCGTACCCTCGCGAAGAAGCATGCCCACACCGACATTTGCTCCGAGTGCGGCGATGAACTCCGTCGCAGCCCGCAGACTTCGTTCCCTGCCGCTGATGTACATGATTCCGGAGACCATCAACACTTGCAGCGCCGTGAGAACCGGCAAGTCTGCCAGCGGAATCGGTTGCGCGCCGATTGCGGCGCAAATCGCGGTCGTAGATTTTATCAACATTTGCGCGACATGAAGCTGCGCGTGGCGATCGCGCGAGATGCGAATCATCTCGATCTTCGCCTGGTTCGGCAACTCCGCCGCGAGTAATGACATCAGACGCCGCGTTTCTGCGGATTGCCTTTCCGTGATGCGAACTACACTGAGCAAACGATCGCGGACACCTGGCTGCGCATCGAGCGCCTGTTCTAACTCCGTCACTCGCCTCGCGGACCCCAGCGACAGACCGATGATTTTCGTCCCACCCGGCGGGACATCAATGGTTTCATTCAAGTTCGATTCGCCGTCGTCCAAAAAGAAAACGATATCGGCAGGTTCGCGTCTGAGGTCGTCTTGAATCTGCGTTTGGGAAGAATCACCGGCGTCGCGCGCGTCCAGAATCGAGACGGTTCCGTGACCGGGAATTGTCCATTCGGTCCAACGATGCACCGGTGTAAGCGTCACATTCATCCCCTCGTGCGAGTCTGGAGCAAAAAGCAGATCGATGATTTCTGGCATCGGCGTTTTGCTCGACCCGATGAAGAGAAATCGTGGCCGCCTCTGCTGAAGGAATAATTGCTTTAGCGGGATCAATTCACGCAGCACTGGTCTCCGGATTTTTTCGGGAAGTCTGCCTGCCAAACCTTCCAGACGCTCGGCAATTTGAACGAGAGTGGTTTGATTCATTGTCGAAAATGAAATCCGAATGACGAATGGCTGCGCTGCGATTATAAGCCTAGCATGAATTTGAACATCGAAATACTTTCGAAAGCAGCCGATCAGGCGCGCGGTTTGTGCATGGACGCTGTGCAAGCCTCGCAATCAGGCCATCTCGGGCTGCCACTCGGTTGCGCGGAAATCGGCGCGGTGCTTTTTGGTCATGCGCTGAGATATAATCCGGATCAGCCTCGCTGGATCAATCGCGATATCTTCGTTCTCTCCGCCGGGCACGGCAGCATGTTCCTTTACGCCTGGCTGCACATGAGCGGCTACGATTTGCCGATGTCGGAAATCAAACGCTTCCGGCAACTGCATTCCAAAACGCCGGGACATCCCGAATTTGGAGAGACGCCCGGAGTGGAATGCACCACCGGACCGCTTGGTCAGGGCGTGGGCAACGCGGTTGGCATGTCCGTGGCAACGAACATGGCTGCGGCGCGGTTCAACACCGATGAGCACAGAATTTTCGACCAGCACGTGGTCTGTTTGTGCGGTGACGGCGACATGCAGGAAGGCGTTGCATCCGAGGCGTGCGCGCTCGCCGGCGTTTGGGGCCTCGACAATCTGATTTTCATTTACGATTCCAATGCCGTTACGCTGGATGCCCCGGCAAAGCTTACGCAGTGCGAGGACACCGGTCAGCGGATGAAGGCGTACGGCTTTGATGTCCAGGAAATCGAGGGCCAGGACATGCGACAGTTCCTCGACGCGTTTGACGTCGCAAAACGCCGCGACAATGGCAAACCGCAGTTCATCATCGCGCATACGCTGATCGGAAAAGGCATTCCCGAAGTCGCGGGGACATATAAGGCGCACGGCGAAGCGGGCGCGAAATTCGTGGATGCAGCCCGCAAGGCGCTCGGCTTGCCGGACGAGCATTATTTCGTGTCGCAAGATGTGTACGACTATTTCGCTCAGCACAAAAAAACATTGTTTGCTGAGTATGATCGTTGGGAAAAAACCTACGATGCCTGGCGCGCGAAAAACCCCGACAAAGCGACGCTGCTCGATGACGGCCTCGCGCGAAAAGTGCCGCCCGATCTGTTGTCGAAGATCCCTGATTTTCCAAAGGATGCGAAAATGGCGACCCGCAAAGCGGGCGGCGAAGCCTTGCAGCCAATCGCGCAGGCGATGCCGTTGCTTATGAGTGGCAGCGCTGACTTGTACGGATCGACCATGAATTACATCAAGGACGGCGGCGATTTCTCACCCGACAATTTCGCTGGCCGTAACGTCCGTTTCGGCATTCGGGAGCACGGCATGTGTGCGATTCTCAACGGCATCTCGTATCACGGGCTGTTTCGCGCCTCGGGCGCGACATTCGCTGTGTTCACCGATTATTGCCGTGGCGCCATTCGGCTGAGTGCATTATCGAAGCTGCCGAATGTTTACATTTTCACGCACGATTCGATCGGTGTAGGCGAAGACGGTCCGACGCATCAACCCGTGGAGACCGTGAGCTCGGTTCGTTTAATCCCGAACATCGACGTGATTCGGCCCGCTGATCCGGAAGAAACCGCGGGCGCATTTGTCGCCGCGATGCAGCGAACGGACGGCCCGACGTTTCTCGCGCTCACGCGTCAGGCTGTTCCGATGTTAAACGACATCGATGTAAATCTGCGTCGTGAAGGAGTGCTGCGCGGCGGTTATATCGCGAAGAAGGAAACCGGCAAACTCGAACTGATTATCCTCTCGTGCGGCAGCGAATTACAACACGCGCTCGCCGCGGCGAAAGAGCTGGGCGACAGCGTCCGCGTCGTTTCCATGCCGTGCTTTGAAAGATTTAACCGCCAGTCGCAGGAATACCGCGAAGAAGTGTTGCCTAACGAATGCCGCAAACGCGTCGCAATCGAAGCTGGCGTGATCGAGATCTGGTACGAATACGTCGGTCTCGACGGAAAAGTCGTGGGACTGCACGACTTCGGCATGAGCGCACCCGGGCCCGAAGTGATGAAAGAACGCGGCATCGACGCACAACATGTGATCGAAGCAGCGAAATCGCTGAGGTAGAGGCGATTGACCTCAATCGCTTGCTGGCTGCAACGAGGCACGCTCGGCGGTTAAGGTGAACCGCCCTTACCCTAGAACGCTTCTTCTGGTTCGCTCACGTTGCGGGCGCCAGTTTCGAAGCGTGTGTATTCCTTCAGGAATGTGAGCGGAATTTCGCCGACAGGGCCGTTGGCTTACGGAACGAACGCCGCAGCGAAGCTAATGCAGTTTCAACGAACACGCGACGGGCTGGACTTTTGATTCTCGCTGCCAAATTGGACGCGCTGCGCCAATCAAATTGGCGGGAAAACTCGATCTCGGGAAGTTTTACAAACAATCGACTCCGAGTCGGGCCGAAATAGAGCACATCCAGCAACGCCTTCTCCGGAATAGCGATCTTGGCGTCGCCGGACCGATCTAAGTCGAAGCCGAAGAAGAAATCAGGATCGACGTGATGAATGGAAAATGTGCCCAGCGGCGTTTCGTAGCGCCGGGCCCTTGCCAGCGACACGGCATAAGTCATCGAGGGAATTTGCGAGATCATACCGTGATAATAGAGCGCGCTCTGGAGCGATATGTACGCTGGATACGGAGCCGTGAGATGTTCGCAGGCTGCTAATTTGTTGGCGCGCCTCAACGCCCATTTGGCCCGTGACAGCCGAACGATCAGCCCGGATTTTGCCAGCCGGTCGGCGATTTTGTTTGCGTTGGAATGTGCAACTCCGAGTAAAGCAGCGACATCCTTGGTTTCAAAGAATGCATGGCCAAGTCCTTCAAGCTTAGTGAACGCTTCGGTCTGGGTCATAACTTCTCCAAGTCTCGGGCAAGATTCTCGCGTAGAGCATGCCATCTCTCGCGAGAGCCATAGTAATCCTGGTGCTCAGGCGAGAGAAATGCGATGACTTGGGATCGAAATTGATCGAACGGCGCAGACAACACGATCTCACCCGCCTTGGCCAATTTTTCCCGATCGATTGCAACCCTTGCACCCGTCGCGCCCCGCTCGGACAGAAACGCAAGGTCGAAAATATCGCGTGCCTGCATTTCTTTCCTGCCAATCAGTGCATCGACCTTTTGCGCGAAAGTGGCTTCGAGATCGTAATGGCTCGTGATGATCGTCCGCAGATGGTACGCGTGAAGAATTTCCGGGTCAGCGGCACCGAACACGACGCCTGGGTCAAACTTTCGTCTCGAAAATTCGATTTTCGTCGGCAGATCGACGCCTGATGTTTCGGACTGCAAATGGATTTTCCAGCGCTGTGTCGTATCGGTCTGCTTTGCAGCGGAGACTCGCAGAAGCTGTATCCTTGAGCTGCGGAGGATTCGATCGAAGCCTGGAGCGCCCAGAATTGTTTCTACTTTTTTTTGCAGCGTGTGCCTTGCAATCGTGTGGACGTCGAAGTCGATGTCTACGGAATAGCGAATGCTCTTCCAAAAAAATCGCAGATTGCAGCCGCCTTTAAGACTATAGAGCTTTTTGTCCAGACGCGCGCCGAGTTGCGCCAGGAACAGCAAGTGGAAATATTCCACCGTCTGACTATCGCCGAACTGCATCAGCGATAATACGCACAATCGACACTAATGTCGAATACGCGTATTTATAGTGAGACAACTAGAACGCTTCTTCTGGTTCGCTCACGTTGCGGGCGCGAGTTTCGAAGCGTGTGTATTCCTTCAGGAATGTGAGCGGAATTTCGCCGACAGGACCGTTGCGCTGCTTGGCGATGATCAATTCGGCTTCGCCGGCTTTTTCCACGCGGGCCTCCTCGTCTTCCTCGTACATCTCAGGCCTAACGAGCAACCCGACCAGGTCCGCGTCCTGCTCGATTGACCCGGATTCGCGCAGATCACTCAAACGCGGCTTCCCGCCAGAGCGCTGTTCTGGTTGCCGATTCAATTGCGCCACGACAATGACAGGAATTTTCAATTCCTTGGCCAACGCTTTGAGTCCTGCGGAAATTTCAGAAATTTCTAACTGGCGATTATCTTGTGCGCGACGCGACGTGGATCGCAACAGTTGCAAGTAATCGACGATCAAAAGCTCCACATCCTGCTGCGCCTTCAGCCGGCGCGCTTTTGCCCGCAATTCCAAAATGCTGAGGCTGGCGCTGTCATCGATGTAAATCTTGGCTTCCGCCAATTTTGACGCTGCAGCAGTCAGGCTCGGAAAATCGCGCTCGCCCAAAAAGCCGTCGCGCACCCTTTGCAAGTTTACACGCGCGCGCGAGCAAAGCATTCGTTGCACCAGTTGCTGGCTGCTCATCTCCAGGCTGAACACGCCGACGGGCAGCTTTTCGTTGATCGCCACGTATTCGGCAATATTCATGGCGAGCGCGGTTTTTCCCATGCTCGGCCGCGCCGCAATCACGACCATTTCCGAAGGATGCAGACCGCTGGTCATGCGATCGAACTCGACGAAACCGGTTGAGATTCCGGTGATGCTGCCTTTGCGTTCGTAGAGTTTCTCGATCGTCTCGATCGCTTGCATCGCGTGATCTTTCATCGAGAGCATCTGGCCTTTGAACCGATCTTCGCCGACGTCGAAAATCTTCTGTTCCACTTCGTCCAGCAGACTGTCGACCTCGTCCTGCTCTTCGTACGCGCGGCGGACACTCTCGGTGGCGGCGGAAATGATCTGTCGCAGAATGTATTTGTCGCGGACGATCTCCAGATAGTACTGCACGTTGGCTGCGGTCGGAACGAACGTGAACAGGTTCGTGACGGACGCCGCCCCGCCGACGCTGTCGAGGAGGTTCCGATCGCGGAGCACCTGTGTGAAAGTGATCAGATCAATGCCTTGTCCACCGTTCCAAAGTTCAACAAGAACGTCGTAGATGGTGCGGTGCGCTGGGACGTAAAAATATTCTTCGTTAATCTTCTCGACGCATTCCGCGATCGTATCACGCGGAGAGATGAGCATTGAACCCAGAACGCCCTGTTCCGCTTCGACGCTATGCGGCGGGGTTCGGTGAACATCCTGCGCAGAACCTGTTGGCGAAATGGGGATAACTTTTTCGCCACTTCGCGCTGCCGAACCTCGGCCAGCGCCATTTCCCGCTTTACGAGGCTTCTCTCCTGTCCATGCGGACGGTGGAGTCGCCATTTATTTCTCGTCTTGTTTCGGCTGTTCTGTTTTTCTGCGGAAAATTCGTCGTTGCTTCTTGTCAGGTTCTTCCGGCGCAGCGGCAGTCGTCGCATCAGCCTTTGGTTCTGTTGCCGATTTCACCTGAAAGACAAGTTTCGCCGTCACATCGTGATGCAATTTAATGGCGACTTCGTGCTCGCCGGTGTCTTTGATCGGGCGCTCCAGACCAATTTTGTGTCGATCGATCTCTGCGCCGACTTCGTTTTTCAGCCGGTTCACGATGATCCTGTGCCGTTACTGATCCAAATGCTTTGCCGGTCTCGCCAGTCTCCAATGTAAAAACAAACCGCGTCTTGCCGATGCGGCGCGCGATTTCCTGAGCTGCGTTCAACTCGCTTGCTTCGCGTTCAGCGCGCTTCTGCTTAAGCGCATTAAGCTTGCGCAAAGTCGCCGGCGTAACTTCGTAAGCCATTTTGCGTGGCAGGAGATAATTGCGCGCATAACCGCGACGCACCTTGACCAGGTCCGCCTCGGCGCCGAGTCCCGGGACGTTTTCGGTTAGGATCAATTCAGTCAATGGCATATCGATTTTTTAAGGCCTGCTCAGAATTTTTCAACCTGAAGCAGTTCGGGGATGGCGAGTCTAAAATTCAGGCGCGTGTTGTCAATGCGAGAATACAAAAATGGCAGAAAAATCTTGCGATGTTCGCTGCGTCAGATCACTCCGAGCTTCATTCCAAGTCGGATCTCGGACGACGATCTAGCGCATCGCAACTAGACGAACGTTAGCTGCGATGCGCAGATTAGGGGCACGATCTCTAGTGCCGCCTCGTCGAGCCGACACTTGAGATCACCCCTTGCCATGGGAGAACAAAGGACGGCGGGTTCGTGGTGAAGTCCA
Source organism: uncultured Verrucomicrobiae bacterium (assembly GCA_963803285.1). Classification (GTDB taxonomy): domain Bacteria; phylum Verrucomicrobiota; class Verrucomicrobiia; order Chthoniobacterales; family UBA10450; genus Udaeobacter. The sequence continues at coordinate 258,902 of CAWDMG010000012.1, forward strand.
GTTGCCCGGTCAACTCAAAATGGCCGGTGGCGTTGGCGAAGCGACCTGTGCCGCCTGTCACCTCCGCTGTCTCATGGTTGTCGTAAATTCCCGGCGTTTCAGTCGGGCACATGTAGCCCTCGAAAGTGCCGGAGATTTCGTCGCCGTTGGCCGCAAACCAGTCAAAGGTGCCAGTGTAGGGAATATTGTTTTCACAAAGATCGGGGTCGGGTTCGCAAGGGCGCGGAGAAAATTCCGCGGTTCCGGTGAAGGCTCCCAATTGGTTCGCGTGTCCGAAGTTGACCACGTGTATTGAAGGCTCGCACTCCGTGCCGGACTGCGAGTCAACGTACCCCGAGACAGTGCCATTGAAGGGCACCATGTCGCGGGCTGCTGCCGGAGTGGGTGCCGATATAAACACTGCCGCAAAGCAGGCGAGCAGCAGCGGGATCGGAACCCCTGCTGTTGGTTTAAACTGAATGTTTCGATTTTTCATAATGTGATTTCCTTTTCTTGTTTTGGGTTTCTGGCCGTCGTTCCGGGTAATCCGGAGACGCAGACCGTTTCCCGTTCCTCCCCGAAAGTTTTCGCCGCGTTGCAAAGAAAGTTTGGAGCGGATGCTGCATGTGGGTTCTGATCCGGCGATGCGATGCCGTTTGTCGGATCGGGAAGCGGCAGGTTTCTTCGGCATCACGCATCGCACCTAACGGTTGCCAGGTGCGATGCGGACACCATTCGGGGTCAGCTCCTAATTGTTGGCTAGCCCGAAGTAGGTCAGTGAACCGTAGGTGCGGAGGTTACAGTTGTCAGTGAATTCGACATGCCAGAAGAACGTCGCGGGAGTCGTATTCGTATCGAGCGTCGCCGTCACCTCCGATCCGTACGTGTAAGTGTAGACGCCGCCCTGGAGCGAGACCGGCATCAACGCGACATGCGGGAACACCAGGTAAATGCCGCCGTCGCGGAAGACGACCATTGTTAGGTGAGCCGACGGCGGGACCTGTGGTTGCGTCATCGCACCGATGTTCAGAACCCACGTGCCAGCAACCGCGTACGCCGGCGGATTCAGGATCTGACCCTCACACGAGACGAACTCGCCGTGCGTAAGTCTGCCGGTGTAGTTTTGCGGCGGCTGGAGCGGCGGCGTTCCCAGGGATGAACTCGCCGAGGTCACTAGGATGGCCAGTGCGGCGACGATGTAAGTCAGGATATTTTTTCTGTTTTTCATAATTTGATTTTCTTGGTTTGTTTTGGGTTTGTGGTCGTCGTTTCGGGCGAACCCGGAGACGCGGACCGTTTCCCATTTCTTCCCTAAAGTTTGCGTGCCGTTGCAAAGAAAGTGACGGAAACCACAGCGCTCTGCGTGCCGCAGTGCGGTGCAACACCCCGACCGAGCGGGGCGGCTACAGCGTGAGACTATTTGGGTGCGAGCGAGGCCGCCCGCACCGACGCACATCTGTGGGTGCAAACCTACGATCGCGATCTGGCGGATGTTGGCGTTGGAGCCGTTCTCGAGGGTAGTGTCCGTCGCACCGCGAACGCTTCGCTGGAGACCGAAAGGTGTGAGTTCAAGTGCTTGAACATCTCATCCTTTCCCGCCAGTGCGCATTCCTCGGCCAGCCGATCCAGCGCCTGCCGGAGCAGCGTCTCTGCCCATTCACGTTCGTAAACGCGTTCAGCACTCCAGGTCTGCAAGGCTCACGGCTCGTGCATCCGCCTCGGCGATCGCGGCCGTGTCGAGCGGCCCCAGGATCATGCCTCCGCCTCGCTTCTGCGTCCGATCGTGTGCGCGCGCGTGGGCTACGAAATGTTTGAGTGCGCCGAGCAGAAAAGAACGAAACCGTCCCTTCTCGGGATCGGCCCGAGCGTAAGCACGTGACTCGATCAAATGCGCGAAAAAGCCTTGCGTCAGATCTTGCGCATCGTGTGGGTTTGAGCCCTGACGGCGCAGGAACAGAAAGATGGGTCGCCAATAAATCCGGCAGAGCTCCGACAGCGCGCTTAGCGCCTGATCGGGCGGCGTTTGCGATTCACCGGCATCGAGGACCATCGTCCAGCGAGTGGAGGCGAACAAACCTTGGCGCGTTGTTTCGGTGGCAAACGTCGCAGGCATGCGACGTTTTTATCCGGTGGAAGGAAAATCAGCAAGCCTAATACGGGAGAGACGCACTGACTCCCAGCGGACGAACTGTCTAACTCACCGGTACAGATCGGAAAATTCGAAAGGAATCAGATCATGCCGAGCGTCATTCGGCTTGCGCTATGGCATGAAGTAGCGCGAGCGCCCCCGCTGGTCTGAAGAAATGAGTCGCAAGCCGGAGGCATGCGCTACTTTAAATCATGCCGAGCTTCATCCGGCCAGCTTCGCTGATCATGTTTTGATTCCACGGCGGATCCCAAACGAGCTGCACATCGGCTTCATCGATGCCGTCCACGCTTAGGATTTTGCTCTGCGCATCGTGCGCGATTGCCGGTCCCATTCCGCAACCGGGCGCGGTCAAAGTCATTTTCACTTCCACTTTCGTGCCGCCTTCCGGCTTTTTGATTAACCGGCAATCGTAGACCAAACCGAGATCAACAATGTTCACCGGGATCTCGGGATCGTAACATTGCCGGAGCTGGTTCCAGACGTCTTCCTCTGAAACTTCGCCATTGGTCGGTGCAGATTTTGGCGTTTGCTGCGGCTGCGGCTTTTCCAACCCGAGCGCGTCCAGATCTTTCTCCGCCACTCGCGCAAGGCCCTGATAAGTTGCAACCGTATAGCTACCCCCGAGGCTTTGGGTGATCACGCCCTGGGTTCCGGCCGGAATGGTCGTCTTCTGGCCACTGGGAATCTGGATCGCCTCGCAATCACGGCTCAATGTGAATTCAGTATTCTCGTACATGCTTTTAACCTCTGTGTCTTAGTATGCCACAGATGAAAAAAATGACGAAGCACGAATGTCCAATGACGAAACAATGTCGAAGCACGAATGATGGCAACACGGTCATCCCGAGCGGAGCGCAGCGGAGTCGAAGGATCCCGCAGAATAGCTCAAGGGCTTCATCACGGGATTCCTCGACTTCGCTCGGAATGACGGCGTTTGAGAATTCCTTCGTCACTCGACATTCGTGCTTCGTCATTCATTTAATAGACATCTCGCTTGTAGCGCTTCTCGCTTTTTAGCTTCTCGACGTATTCATTGGCCTGATCGACGGTTTTCCCGCCGTGCTCCTGCACAATTTTGCGCAGGATCGCATCAACGTCCTTGGCCATGCGGCGTGCGTCGCCGCACACGAAAAACTGCGCGCCCTCGGCATCGATCCATTTCCAGATCTCTGCCGCATTGTCAGCCAACTTGTGCTGCACGTAGACTTTGTGAGCCTGATCGCGTGACCAGGCGCAGTCGAGCCGCGTGAGAATCCCCTCTTTCATGAACTTGTCGAAATCCTCCTCATAAGCGAAGTCGCAGTTCACGTGTTGCGCTCCGAAGAAGAGCCAGTTTTTTCCCTTTGCGGCGGTGACCTCGCGTTCCTGCAAATACGCTCGAAACGGCGCAACACCTGTGCCGGGCCCAACCATAATAATCGGCGTATCGGGATTTTCCGGCAGATGAAAATGTTTTGCGTTGCTTGGGAAAACCGGCACCGGCACGTTGTCTGCGCGTTCGGCGAGAAATGAAGAGGCCACGCCTTTGCGCAAGCGGCCATTACTCTCGTAACGAACGACGTCTACGATCAGGTGCACTTGATCGGGAAACGCCTTCAGACTCGAAGCGACCGAATAGAGTCGCGGCTGCAGCTTGGAGAGCAGCCCGACAAATTCCTCCGGCTTGAAGCGCACGGACGGGTGTTCGATGAGGAAATCGATCACCTCCATGCCCCAGAGATATGTCTGGAGATCCTGTTTGCGGTCCGGAGCCAGAAGATAACTCAACGTGGGCGCAGCGTCGGCGCGCTGGGCAATGGCCTTCAAAAACTTTGGTGTTGGCTGGGTGATGCTGTAATCGCGCAGCAAAGCTTCTCGCAACGTTGTTGGCTCGCCTTTCAGCCGCGGGACCTTTGCATCGCCGGTGACGCCTAGCGCTCGAATAATTCCATCCACGAGATCAGGATCATTCGTTGGACACACGCCGACAGAATCGCCGACCTCAAAGCTCAATCCCCACCCCGTGAGATCGAGCTCGAAATGACGCGTGTCCTTCTCCGATTCCGGCCCACTCAGCCGGCGATTGACCAGCATTGTGGCCGGGAAAGGGTTCGTTCGCGAGTACGGCGGGGCGGCAACAGTCGCGCTGGCTTCAATCATAGCAGCAGCATTTAGCGGCGAATTGTGATTGCCGCAAATCTTCACCCATCATTTCCAAATCGCGAGCGTTGGGCAAACTTCAAGCGTTCTTTGAGGAACGTTTCGACCGGCGGCTTGCCCTCGATTTTTCCGTGGCCGGCGCGATCGCGAAATCTACTTGCCGTTTGAAGAGGTCAACACGCGCAACAAACACCGACAGTTCGTCGCCGACCCCAAATCTTTTTCGCGATCGTCTGCCAATGAACTGGTGCCGCGCGGGGTCAAACACGTAAAAGTCGTCGGTGAGCGACGACACATGGATAAGGCCGGTTATAAGAGCGTCGGGCAATTCGACCATCAATCCGTAATTCCGAACATCCACAACCGTCGCTGAAAACATCTGTGGCTTACGGCCGGCGAGTTGCCGTTGGAAAAACTCGAGCTTTTTCATTTGTGTTGCGTCGATCTCGGCGTCGGCCGCATTTCGCTCGGTTGCTGAAATGTGTTCGGCGATAGAAGCAATTTCCGCCATGCCCATGTGTGTTCGAGAGGCAGCGGACGGCAACGGAGTGCCGTCCCTACCTAACGCGCGGTGCACAACCAGATCGGCATAACGCCGGATCGGACTGGTGAAATGCAAGTAATTCGTCTTTGCCAAACCGTAATGGCCAAGCGGCTGAGGATCGTAGCGCGCGCGTTTAAGACTTTTCAGAAGACCCACTTTCAGCGCCTGCTCTTCGGGTTTTCCGCGGATTTCGGCAAGCAATCGCTGTAACTCAGCGCGATGCGTCAGATCGCCAACTTTGTAGCCGAAACTAAGCGCTAACTCACGGTACTCTGCGAGCTTTTCCGGATCTGGATTTTCGTGAACCCGATAGATCGTTGGAATTGTTCGTTTTTTCAGTTCCCGTGCCACCGCTTCGTTTGCTGCCAGCATGAATTCTTCGATCAACTGATGCGATTCGTCGTTCTCGACACGTTCCAATCGTACTGGTTTACCGTCTGCATCGACCAAGACTTTTACCTCTGGAAAATCAAGATCCAGCGCGCCGTGTTCGAATCGTTTTCGCCGCAATAACGCGGCAAGCTCCCAGGCAAGATGAAGCTGTCCGCCCAATCGGTCCCGCGGCGACGCCGTTAAAATCGAGTATGCTTCTTTGTACGTAAGCCGGTGCACACTGCGAATCACGCTCCGGGCAAATCGCGCGCTTTTAGCCACTCCGCGTTTGTCGAATTGAATAAAAACGGAGTGCGTGAGCCGATCGACTTCTGGCTTAAGGCTGCAAACACCGTTGCTCAACCGCTCCGGCAACATAGGGATGACGCGGTCGGGCAGATAAACGCTGTTGCCGCGACGTCGCGCCTCGCGGTCTAACGCGCTGCCCGGCTCCACGTATGCCGCAACGTCTGCGATGTGCACGCCGAGCTGCCAACCGCCATTTGCAAGCTTCTCCACGTTAATAGCGTCGTCGAAATCCCGCGCGTCGTCGGGGTCGATGGTGATGATGAATTTATTGCGCAAATCTTCGCGTCCGGCGATTTGCTGCGCATCAACACTTTCCGGAACACGCTCCGCCTGCTCTAACACGGCTGACGGAAATTCCGTCGGCAGGTGATACTTCCGAATAATCGAAAGCACATCCACGCCTGGCGCCGAAGCGGGCCCGAGCACTTCGATGATTTCGCCCTCGGGATTCACGTGGCGCGATTGCCAGTCGTCGAGGCGCACCACGACTTTGTCACCAACCGTCGCGGCGGTCTCCGACCGCCGGTCTTCCTGTGCCGCGATCACAGGACGCACGTAAATATCGTGCACGAAACGCGGATCATCCGGCACTACATAGTAAAAATTCCGCGACCGCTGCAGCGTACCGACAATCGTGTCGTGAGCACGTTCCAGGATTCGAATCACGCGGCCTTCGCGCCGTCCTTTTATCCGCCCGGCAGGCGGTTCAGGCGATATGCGCGCAACGACACGATCTCCATGCATCGCTGTGCCGACGTTTTCCGCCGCAATGAACACGTCCGACTGGCCCGCCTTTTCCAAGATGAGAAAACCATAGCCGGCTGGATGAATCGATAACTTGCCGCTAACCAAGTCGGCCTCAGCCGGCAAGACATATCGGTCCTTCCGAATGCGCGCGATCTCACCAGCACGTTCGAGGTCGCGCAACGTTTTGCGCACCGCGACTCGTGCGCTGCCGCTCACACCAATATTCCGAGGTATCTCGATCTTATTCAGCGGCCGGTAATCTTTCCTGGCCAGCAGCGCAAGAATTTGTTCTCGAATGTTACGTCCGTCCTTGTTCATTTGGCCAAAAAGTAGAGCGAGACGCATGCGCTACCTTAAGGCGCGCCAGAATTTGCTCGCGAATGTTACGTCCGTTTACAGCCATATCGCCGAAACAATATGCTCAGTTTTGTTGATTTGACCCGATTTCAATCGGAGGTCTCACAATGCGAAAGCCGATAACCAGTGGCGCAGTCGTGATATTACTCGCGGTAATCGCTTCATTCGCGGCAGAAGGAGCGACGATTAAAATCACAAGCTCTGCTTTCCAGGAAGGTGGCAATATCCCATCAAAATTCACGTGTGACGGATCGGACACCAGTCCGCCTTTGCAGATCACCGGTGTTCCTTCGGAAGCGAAAAGTCTTGTCTTGATTGTCGATGATCCGGATGCGCCCAGCGGATTGTTTACTCATTGGCTGCTTTGGAACATCCCGCCGCAGACCAATTCAGTTGCGGAAGGCAGTGCGCCAAAAGGCGTGCACGGCACAAATGATTTTGGTAAATCAGGTTTCCGCGGTCCGTGTCCGCCTCCAGGCACACATCGGTATTCGTTCAAGATTTTCGCTCTCAATCGCGAACTGGATTTACGCTCGGGTGCAAAGCGCAGCCAGGTGGATGCCGCGATGAAAGGTCATGTCATCGCACAGGGCGAGCTCGTCGGGCGCTACGCGAGAAAAAGGTAGCGCGAGCCTCCGGCCCGCCGCGGCGGGCGGGACGCGTGCGCTACCATGGCGCGCCTTCGAATAAAGTGTCCCCTGTGTTAGTCTCACCCATAATGCGCGAGAGGATCTGGAAAATCGGAAAGCGCGTCTTCGACGTCTCCCGCCACGGGTTAATCATGGGAGTGTTGAATGTAACGCCGGATTCATTTTCGGACGGCGGTGAATTTCTCACAGCAGACAAAGCAACAGAACGCGGCCTACAAATGGCAGCGGAAGGCGCTCACATCATCGATATCGGCGGCGAATCGACGCATCCCGGCTCGCAACCTGTCACTGCTGACGAAGAACTGCGTCGCGTGATTCCAGTGATCGAAAACTTACGCCGGAAGCTTGATGTGCTCATTTCAATCGATACGTCGAAAGCGGAGGTGGCGAGCGCCGCGATTGAGGCGGGCGCTTCGATTGTGAACGACGTCACCGGCGGGCGAGGAGACTATCAAATGATGCCTCTCGTTGCCGAAACCAAATCGGCGTTGATCATCATGCACATGCAGGGAATCCCCCGCACGATGCAGATCCAGCCGCACTACACAAACGTCGTTGCAGAAATTTCCGAATTTTTTCGACAACAATATGCGCTCGCCATAGGTTTAAACATTGATCCCATGGCGATTGCGTTTGATCCGGGCATTGGTTTCGGCAAAACGCTCGAGCACAATCTCGAATTGCTTGCGCAGTTGGAGTGGCTGCGCGCGCATGATCGACCTTTGGTGATTGGTGTTTCGCGCAAATCGTTCCTCGGCAAGTTGATCGGGTCGCCGGAGATCAGCGACCGGCTCGTACCCGGCCTCGCGCTGAGTGCGCTGTTGCGCGCACGCGGCGCGGACGTGTTCCGCGTTCATGATGTGAAGGAGAATGTTAATGCGTTGCGGGTAAGTGAAGCGATTCTTCAGAGGGCAAAATGATTCATCAACTCATTGATCTCTGGCTCAGAGGCTGGCGCAGCCTGGTGGAAATCCTTCTGCTGTGGGTGGCCATCTATTATGGCTACCTCTATTTCCGCGGGACGCGCGGGGCGAAAGTGTTGACGGGATTGGCGATCGTTTTTCTCACGCTGACCCTGATCTCCACGCTGCTGAATTTGGTGGTAATTGGCTGGATTATCCGGAGTTTTTCGGTCTTCCTCGCCATCGCTTTGGTGGTAATTTTTCAGCCGGAGTTACGACGTGGCCTGGCTGCGCTTGGCGGGCACCCCATTTTCTCGCTCACGAGCGAGAGACGAGAAACCGTTCATGATTTGGCAGAAGCGGTAACGCAGTTGGCCAACAAACAGTACGGCGCACTGATCGCGATCGAGCGCGACACGTCGATTCGCGTTTACGAGGAAACAGGTGTCATCATTGACGGCGAGTTTTCTGTCGAACTGATCCTGACCATCTTTCATCCAAAGGCAGCACTGCATGACGGCGGAGTGATCATTCGGAACGGACGAATCGCAGCCGCGGCCTGCATCTTTCCCGTTAGCCAGCGGGAAACATTGGACCGCAGCCTGGGATTACGTCACCGCGCCGGGCTCGGAATCACTGAGGAATCGGATGCCGTCGCTGTCGTTGTCTCCGAAGAGACAGGCGCGATTTCGATTTGCCACCGGCGCCGAATTGAGCGCAATTTCACTCCAGAAACGTTCCGTCAGCGCATTGCCGAAATTTTGTTGCACAGCAGTTATGAAGACACTGATTCTGAAAAACTGGCACGCGAAGTTGATCTCGCTCCTCCTAGCGACGATGCTTTGGTTCCTAATCAAAAAGAACGTAGCGACGACGCCGTCGTGGTATGAGAGACCATACCGGTCACCGGTGACAGAAACGCAGTAAAACGTCTCCTGTAGCCGGCGCTCTGCGAGCGACGCGCGCGCCTCGCATAGCGAGGCGGCTACAACTCAGATGGCGTTGGGTTCAGCGCAAGAATCGTGACAGATTCTCCTCTTCCCAGCGGCGTGCTCGCCGATAACCGGGAAATTGGCGTTCGCGACGATTGAATTCTTCCGTGTGAACGCGCCGCCGATTTCGCGACAGCGTTTCGTCCGGCACGACTGAATGCAGCATCTCGTGATAAAGCACGTATCGCAAAAACCACAGTGGCACGAACGGCTGGTCCAACGCAGGATTGATTCGAATCATCCGATCTTCTTCCTGGATTGTGCCAAAAACGAATTGTTCTCTCGGTCGATGTTTTCGCCGGCGTCCCCAAACCACTTGGTAACCGCGAAGACGCTTGCGAAAATGCCGCTGATTCAAATCATTAAAAATCTCGCGCAGATCGAAATGCGTCCCCTCGTGGCGCAAATTTAACTGCTGCTGCATGGGCAACTTCGGGTGCGCCAGTTTTCGTTTGGTTTTCTTTTTCCTACTCATTGCGACGCTTCAAAGTAAAAACCACTGACTAATCTAGTGGTCTCTAAATCTACTGACAAGCGAAGCACCCATTTTGATGCGAAATTGTTGTAAATTATTGATACTGAATTCGTTGGATGGAGTCGACGGACCAAAGAACCGAACGAGCTCAGCGCTGTTCACTAAACCTTGAACTAATCGACAAATTTACCTCTCCCGCGAACTGATTACGCGGGTCTCGCGCCTTCCTGAGAGTGAACGTTTTGCGCCAAACGCAAACTGCGTATAATCGTTCCAAGTTTCCGGAAAAATCATCGAAAGCGATCAAGGACAGCGAATGACGCCTTTTCTTCGAAAATTGCTTGGCCAAAATTGGCTTCTGTTAGTGATCATGCTGGCCCTCGCTGTTTTTGGCGTCGTGGCAATCTACAGCGCGACGTCCACGCGCAGCGACCCGTATGCCGCCGACTTCTGGCGGAAACAAGCGAACTGGGTGGTCGTCGGTGTCTTCGCATTCATGCTGACCAGTTTGGTCCACTACCGGTGGGTTCGCTGGGGCGCGCTGCCGATGTACCTGGCTGGCATTGTGTTCCTGATCATGACGAAGTTTATAGGAGTCAAAGTTTATGGAGCGCGCAGCTGGTTGCATCTGGGACCAATCAATTTTCAGCCCGCGCAGCTTGCGGTTGTAGCAGGAATTATGGTGTTAGCGCTATTCCTGACCCAGTTCCGCCAGATGCATCCGGCACTGCGATTACTGCTCTCGGGAGCGATTGCTGGCGCTCCATGTCTTTTGATCCTGATGCAACCAGACTTGGGCGAAACCATTATCTGGGTTCCTGTGATGCTCGCGTTATGGTTCGTTGCCGGTCTGCCACTGCGTTATTTGCTTTGCATCATTCTGATCGGCATCGCGTTCATCCCGATTGCCATTAATTTCGGCCTTAAACCGTACCAGCAACAGCGGATCACCGCCTTTACACATCCCGACGTTGATAAGCAGGGTTCGGCGTGGGCGATTAACCAATCGCTGATCGCGATTGGCTCAGGCGGCTGGTCCGGAAAAGGGTTCAAGGCACCCAATACCCAGATCGAGCTAGGCTTTCTGCCGGCGACGGCAGTGCATAATGACTACATTTTCTCGGCCGTCGCCGAGCAATGGGGATTTGTCGGCGGAATAGTTCTCATCGGCGCGTTTGCCTTACTTCTGCTAACGTGTCTTTTCGTCGCTTTTTTCGCCGGAGACCAATTGGGTCTTCTGCTCGTCGTAGGCGTCACTGCGCTTATCTTCACGCACATCTTCCAAAACGTAGGAATGACGATCGCAATGCTGCCAATCACTGGCGTGCCGTTGCCATTAATCAGCTATAGCGGCTCGTTCGTGCTGATGATCATGTTCGGCCTGGGCCTTGTGAATAGCGTCTGGATCCATCGCAACGTTCCCGCGTAACGAGACTGACTTTAGGCTGCAACCGTCCTGAATGCGTCGTGTTGGCAGCCTAATCGCGCCGAAACGATTTACTTTGGCTCATGCTTGCCTGTAGAGTCGGGCCGCATAGAGATGGACGACTACAAGGTTAAGCTCGAGGTCTTCGAAGGGCCGCTCGACCTGTTGCTATATCTGATCAAACAGGACGAAATCGACATCTACGATATTTCGCTCGAGCGAATTACAAGCCAGTACCTCGAGTATCTCCAAGCATTCAAAGAGCTGAACATTGAGCTGGCGGGCGAATTCATCGTCATGGCGGCCAACCTCATCTACCTAAAAAGCCGAAGCCTGCTGCCGCGCGATCAACAACCTCCCGAAGAAGACGCCCCGGAGGAAGATCCCCGTTGGGAATTAATTCGGCAACTGATCGAGTATAAAAAATTCAAGGAAGCCGCCGCGGAACTCAATCTACGTGCGTTGGAACAAGAACGGATCTTCATCCGGGAAGCCGGATCGTCGCCAGATCTGCAGGAGCCTTTGCGCCTCGGCGAAGTCGGAATTTTCCAGCTGATCAGTGCTTTCCAAACCGTGATCAAACGAATGGAAGCGCGCCAGGACGTGCAGGAGATCTTCAGTGAACGCTTTAGTGTGTCGGAAAAGATCGATTCGATTTTGCAGCGCGTGGCGACCGGCACTCGCTTCCATTTTTCTGATTTGTTTAGCGACGCCGCATCCAGAATCGAAGTGGTTGTCACCTTTCTCGCGCTCCTCGAATTAATCAGGCTGAAGCAAGTCCGGGCCCTTCAGAAAAACGTGTTTGACGAGATTGAAATCACGGCTGCCACAGCTTAAGTCGGAAGCTGCTGTAGCGTGCATTATCTTCAGCGCGTCGGGCATCGCGGATTGGATTCTCCGCTGAGGACTGCGGACTCTACAGGAGTCATGCGGGGAATTTTGATAGCAGGGTGCGGTTACGTCGGAGAGGCGACAGCCGATTTGTTTCATTCCGCCGGCTGGAACGTCGAAGGTTGGGTGCACTCGAAACAATCGGCAGCGCGGCTTTCAGTAAAGCCGTACTCGATCCGCGCGCTCGATGTCTCACAACGCGGTGAGGTTACCGAACGCGCAGGAGTATTCGATGCAGTGATCCATTGCGCCAGTTCCCGTGGCGGCGATGCGGAAGCCTATCGTCAGATATACCTCAACGGCGCGCGCCATCTCCTCGAAGCTTTTCCCACGGCAAAACTTCTGTTTACAAGCAGCACCAGTGTTTATGCGCAGCGCGACGGTTCGTGGGTAACAGAAGAAAGCGAGACAAACCCATTCCGGGAAACCAGCCGGATCCTTTTAGAAGTGGAAAAGTTAGTCCTCGAAAAAGGCGGGATCGTAGCGCGCCTCGCAGGGATCTACGGGCCGCGACGTTCGGCGCTGTTGAGCAAATTCCTGAACGGCACGGCCAGCATTGACCCAAACAACGACCGCTTTGTTAATCAGGTACATCGGGACGATATCGCGTCCGCTCTCTTTCTTTTATTAAATCGTGAAGCACAGGACTCCGCACAGATTTACAACGTCGTTGACGACGAACCGCTTTTGCAAAGCGAATGCTACGGCTGGCTTGCCCAGCGGTTGAATCGATCTCTTCCGCCGATCAGAAAATCCGAGCAACCCCGCAAACGCGGCGACACCAACAAACGCGTAAACAACGCCAAACTGCATCAGTCAGGGTGGACTCCGAATTATCCGACATTCCGCGACGCAATGGAAAAAAGCATCCTGCCCAGTTTTGCTGATATTATTCCGTGACATTCATGTTGAGCGAAGCGTCGCTCCGCTCAGAATGACAAGCGGTGCAGCGTCGTTAACTGACAGGTGCAGCTTCCACGGCTAGCACACCGGATTCAGAACGATCTTCACGTGTTTCACCGAACAACTGGCGGATCACGTCTTCTACCGGCACTTCCTGCACATTTATATCGCTGACGTCGCAGGCCTCGAGAAGTTTTCGGCAGGTTTCCGTAACCTTTGCGCGTGGGACCTTCAGTTGTACGGAGACAGGTGTTTGTTCGGTGATTTCGCCAAATGCAGACAGATCACGTGTTCCTTCCTTTTCGAAAGTAAGACTGAGAATCTTATAACCCGAGAAGCGATCGACGATCTCTGCCAGCGGGCCATCGAAAAAGATCCTGCCATGGTCGATTACCAAAACCCGATGACACAACGCCTCGATATCCTGCATGTAATGGCTGGTGAGCAGTGTGACGATGCGATGTTCCTCATTGTAGATGCGCAAGAATTCACGCACTCGTTGTTGACTAACCACGTCCAGACCGATGGTCGGCTCATCAAGAAATAACACACGCGGCTCATGAATCAGCGCCGCGATCAGTTCCATTTTCATTCGTTCGCCTAACGAAAGCTCGCGCACCATCACATTCATTTTATGCCGCACCTCCAGAAGCTCCGACAATCCGTCCACGACTTTCTTAAACCGCTCGCGATCGATGCCGTAGATCGCGCGGTTTAGTTCGAGCGATTCCTGCGCCGGGAGGTCCCACCAGAGCGCATTCTTTTGTCCCATCAGCAAACTGAACTGCCGTTTCATTTCGTTGCGCCTTTCCCAGGGAACAAAGCCAAGCACACGCGCCTCGCCTGAAGTTGGGTTCAGCAAGCCGGAAAGCATTTTGAGCACAGTGGTTTTTCCGGCGCCGTTCGGGCCCAGAAATCCGACAAACTCGCCTTCCTCGATTTGAAACGTGACCTGATCAGCCGCTCGCGTTTCATCGTACCGCCGCCACCCAAGACCTTTCACCGCGCCCCAGAGACCGCGCTCTTTGCGGTAAGTGCGATAAACCTTGGTAAGATTGGACGCTTCGATTGCCGGCATACGGAGCTTTGGGGAGGAAGTTTTTAGCTTCCCCTACAGAACATCGTCAATGCACGCCAGCAAATGCGAAACAGTTTGCTCTGTCTCGTCTCCCATGTTCGACAGGCGAAAAGTTTGCCCGCGGATCTTGCCGTAACCGGGATCAATCACCAAATGATGTTTTTCCCGCAGCTTTCTCGCGAACTCCAGCACGTCGATACCTTTATTGTTTTTCACGCAGGTGAGAGTTTTGGTGCGGAATCCTTCTTCGGCAAAAAAATCGAATCCGGTACGGCGCACCCAATCGTGCACGAGCGCATTGGTGCGTGCGTGACGAGCGTAGCGCGCTTCAAGACCTTCCTGGAAAATTTCATCGAGCTTGGACTCGAGCGCATGAACGTGCCCGATGCTCGGCGTACTCGGCGTCATGAATTGAGCCTGCTCGCTCTTGAACTCCAGAAAATCGAAATAAAATCCGCGATTCGGTATTTTCCCGGACCGTTCGAACGCTTTCTCCGAGACGGAAAACAATGAAAAGCCCGGCGGCAGTGCGAGCGCTTTTTGCGCTCCGGTGAGCATCACGTCGATCCCGAGCGCGTCCATGTCGATCTTAACTCCGGAAAACGATGACACCGTATCGACGACCAGCGTGACATCGGGATATTTGGCCACGATGCAGCAAATCTCGGGGAGCGGATTCATCACGCCAGTCGAAGTTTCACTGTGGGTCAACGTAACGGCATCGAATTTTCCAGTGGCCAGTTGCCGATCGAGATCCTTCGGATCGATATGCTTTCCCCATTCCACCTGCAGCGGTTCCGCGTTTTTGCCGCATCGCTTCGCGACATCGAACCATTTGTCCGAAAACGCACCGCACATGCAGCAAAGCACGCCGCGATCGACTACATTGCGAATCGACGCTTCCATCACGCCCCACGCCGACGACGTGGAAAGAAAAACCGGCTGCTTTGTTCCGAACAACGTCTGAAGCCTTGGATGAATCCCGCGGTAAAGATTCCTAAAATCTTCGCTGCGATGGCCAATCAATGGACGCGAAAACGCCGCCCAGGTTTTTTCGGAAACTTCAACTGGACCGGGAATAAAAAGCTTGTTGTGCGGAGTCATAGGAAACGCTCAACGGTCAACGCACAACATTCAACGTTAAAAGCGCATGCGTGTCCGCCTCGCCCCGCTTGCGGGGGAGGATTGAGGTGAGGGACATCCGGAAACTCTTTTCGGAAGATGCGTTCATAGTTAGAATGAATCCGTTGTGAACCGCGCTCAATTGTCCATGCGTCGCTTGTTCGTTCTTTACCTCCTTATCGCAAGCGCAACTATCGGACGCGCTGAACCGCCCAGCTATCTTGTGTTCGTCAGTAACGAACGCTCAGGCGATGTCACCGTGATTGATGGAGCCACAGATAGCGTCGTCGGAACTTTTCCAGTGGGCAAACGGCCGCGCGGCATTCACGCAACGCCCGATGGCCGGCGAGTCTTTGTTACGTTGAGCGGCTCGCCGCGTATGGCGCCCGGCCTGGATGAAAATCGCGCGCCTGCTGACAAACGCGCTGATGGTCTCGGCGTCATAGATCCAGCAACTCGCAAATTGATCGATCGGTGGCATGTCGGGTCGGACCCTGAACAATTCGCGATCAGCAAAGACGGAAAATTCGCTTTCATCGCGAATGAAGACGATGCGAGCACATCGATTGTTGATCTCGATTCAGGACAATTGCGCGGGAGAATAAAAGTTTCGGAAGAACCGGAAGGCGTGGGCGTCAATCCAGCGAACGGCGAAGTGTACGTTACCTGCGAAGAAAAAGGCGAAGTGTTTGCAATCGACCCCGATCAACAGCGGGTGATCGCAACCATTGAAACCGGCGGTCGGCCGCGTTCCGTCGCATTTTCGTCTGATGGCACGCACGCGTACGTCGCTTGCGAGAACGGCGGCTACCTCGCAGTGATAGACGCACGATCCCACAAATTGTCGTCGAAAATCCAGCTGCCGACAGGGTCACTCCCAATGGACACCGCAGTCTCGCGCGACGGAAAAGAACTTTACGTCTCAACAGGCCGCGGCAGCACAATTGGAATCATCGACACGCAAAAGAATGAACTGGCGACAACCGTTCCCGTCGGAAATCGCGTCTGGGGAATCGCGCTCGATCCCAGCGGGACGAAACTCTATACCGCCAACGGCGCATCAAACGACGTCTCCGTTGTCGATGTAAAATCGCGCAAAGAACTGCGTCGCATTAAAGTCGGCGACGGTCCCTGGGGCATTGCGGTTGTGAGCGGCGCAAAGTAGCCCTTTTATTATGAAATCTGGATCGCGTTGTGCGCCTCATTGACGAGGCGAGGCGCGCTTCGGCACGAAGCGTGAACGCGATCATGACCGGAACGTACTGGCTGATCGGACATCCCAGCCGACCGAATGTCAGCGTACCGGAAATTAGATTGACACCGCGATAAACTTTGCGAGTGCCGGACTTCGTAAAGGTCGATGCTCATAAGCAGGTCTGATATCCCCCCTAAAGGCATAGGACGAAGGTCCCATATGGGAATCTGTCGGGAGCACTGTCAAACCTCGAATAAGGAGGCGTTTATGAAAAACAGAAAAAATTACGTCATGACAAAATCAAACCTGACCCTTACGCAAAGCGGACTGCTGGCAGTCCTGCTGCAACGCCAGCGCTACATAATTCAGTTGGACAGGCGTCGCGCACACGGGAGCAAGGTGCGAGCTCCCTTTTGGAGTAGCCTCACCCGGCGGTGGCGCGCATTCTCGGCACGAACGCTCGTCGACGATTCCGCCAAGCCCTCCGTGGGAACCGTTCCGCGGCACACTTGAACCTTTCACCAAAGCCAATCGCCATGTCTCCCCAAATCCACACCTACACTGAGCTCCGGCAAAAGATTCACGACGACCTGCGCATCCAGCATCCCGAATGGGTCGAGCGAAATGGCGAATCCCCCATGTGTGATGCTTACGAGGCGCGCCTCACGGAACTACTCGAAACTTTCACGGGAACGGGTTCCAGCGAGTCTATCACTGATGTTCATCGCGTCCTCGAACTGGAATCGAACTGAATCGACACCGCAGCGTTGTAATGCCTCTGGCGCGCTCTGTTCGCGCGTTCCGATCACGTTGCCCGCCTCATCGCAAACGCAAATCACCGCATTGCGTGATCGGCTGTAAAACTTTGCGTAGTCGATTGCGTTGCTCATCGCGTTTAGCTCGGCAGACGACCGTCAGGCTGGAGTGACTTCCCCGTTCCGACCTTTGCGCTGCCAGAAAATGTCGCATTCTCATCAACCGTCAGCCGCGGCGCTTCGATGTCACCCTGCACCGTGGAACCTGCCTCGAGTTCACAGCGTTCAGTCACGAAAATATTGCCCTCCACCTTCCCTCGCACATTTACCGATTTGGTCCTGATCTCACCGCGTATGCGCGCGTGCTGCCCGATCATAAGCGTTCCGTGAGAATCGATTGTGCCCTCCACCTCGCCATCGATAAACAGCTCGTTGAGGAATTTGACCGAGCCTTTGATCGAAACTCCTTTGGAGAAAAGAGCGCCGGATTGCGTTGGCATGATCGCGCTATCGGATCGCCCTGGGACCAAGGATGAGTCCTGCCGATTCGTTTGCGGAGGTTCGGTTCCTTTTTGAGGGGGGAAGAGGTTAAAAGTGTTCATGATGAGAATTGTGCCAAAGCAGGAGCATTTAGGAAGCGGAATCATGCTTGCGGACGAACGTTCTGGATTGCAATCGCCCATCGCGAGGACGGTTAGCGGTTCATTGTGCAGCCAATGAAAGGCTGACGGCGTTTTTCGAAATCGAATCGGCGCTTCGGGATCTTCCGGTTTCACGCAACCCATGCACTGTTAAGCGACACAGCGCAGGCACAGAAACGTAAGACTAAAGTCTCATAGACCCCCAACTCGGACCCTTGCCATCATCACTACGGGTCTGATTAGGCGGAGAATTCCGCCGTTAGGTTCTTCGCCTCCTCCAGACTCTGCAAGACAGCGATTCTTTGGGCCCTGACCCATCGTGGTTTCCCGCGCGGCGTAATGTGAGGGGCCGTAACACTTCGCATAATTCGATTGCGGTCTCACTTGTATTGACTGGCACTGACTCATCATAACAAGGAGCCGTAAAAACCGGCTAATTGTTTTTCGGACAAGTTGCCGACTTCATCGTGCATATAATGAGACTTTGGCGATGAATGCACTCCATTTTGGACCAAGACGACCGCCATCGAGCAGGATTCTCGGGCATTGTTTGAACCCCAAATCGCGGCCGTCATCGTAACGGATCATGCGCCAGTGCATGTGCGGTACCACATGATCGAGAGGGATATTATATTGACGCATCAGTCTGGCTGTGAGTTGCGCGGTGCGGTCGATGGTGATGTCAAGATTGTTGCCGCGGTTTACACACATTTCGATCCCGATGGACGACTTGTTTCCCTGGCCTTCGTAATCAGCATGCTCTCCGGTTTCGTTAGTCGGGAGAGTTTGGTAAATGGAATGATCGTCCACCGTGAAATGCCAGGTGAGAAATCCAGTGCGATTGTGACGGCCTCGGAGCCCCTTGTTCATGGCCAGCGCGTGATTCAATGCGTTGGCGCTATGAGACCTATTGTCGGTCGAATGAATAGTGATAAAGGTCGGACGCATCGGCCGATGCAAGGGCCGCCCGCATTTGTCCGGAGGGATGATGTCCTGCGTGGCTCCCAATTCGGCTGCGCCGACGGCAACCGGGCCGACGCGTCGGGGAGTCACCGCACATGAAGAAAAGAGAAGCCCCACCAGGACAACGGCAAGAAACCCAAATGTGCGAAGTTGCATCGTAACCATTTCTGCCGTTGCGAGAGGAAAGCGATTAAAGGCTGTACGGCGAGAATCGTGCCGAATCATTCGGAATTTAGGAAGCGGAAAGCAGATCGACACCGCGACGATCTTTGCGATGGCACCAGCGACAGCCAAGCTGTGGTGACAGATCGAGTGAGGCGGTGAAGGCGCGTTTGCAACTCTAACAAATCAGCCATTCCCGCGAGGATCTTAATATGACGCGCCGTTGCACGCACATTTTGAATGGTTCACCCGCTGACGTAATTCGGATAACGTTCGCGCAACTCGCGCGAGAGGCGGTCTGCTTCCTCGGCGTTACCCGCTTGTCGAAATGCCACCGCGGCTTTGTCCAGCGCGCGCGGAGTGATGGCTGGATCGTCATAAAGCAGGGCGACTCCCTTAAAAGCTTTGCCGGCGTCATCGAAATTCCCGCGCTCCAGCTGAACTTCGCCCGCGAGCAGGCGCGCTTCCGCATTTACTCGGCCCTCGGGTTGCAGCACCATGATTTCTTCAGCGATCTTCTGCGCCTCATCAGGTTTATGAGCACTGATCTTAACTGCACCGAGGGTCAGTAACACCTTAGCCTTACCCGCCGGATCCTTGGCAGTCTGCAGATACCTGGCGAACGCTTGCTCTGCTTCAGGCAAATTTTTTAGCTTTGTGGCCGCGTCGCCGAGATAAAATAAGTAATCGGGTTTAACCTTGCCTGCGTTATCCGTCGTCCGCAGTGCGCTCAGATATTTTTCCGCGGCCTGAAAATTTTTCTCGTTGTAATATTCAATTCCAAGCCACTCCAAAACCTCCGGCGGCACATTGGTCCCGCCATTGCGGGATTCAGCCATGAAATTGTTCACCTCTTTTGTGAGCGCAGGCCGATCTCTCAAATAAAAATGGCAAAGAATGATCCGAACGGAAGCCAGATTGTAGTACTGCTCCTTGTTCAGTTGGCGGGCCGTGTTCAGCGGGGTCAACGCGGTTTTGTAATCCTTCGCTTCGAACGCGGTCTTGCCGATGTAGTAGTGTGCCTGCGCCGCGACAGAACTCTTCGGGAATTCCTTCAGGAGTAGCCGAAAAGTGTCGACCATCCCTTTGGTATTGTCCTGTTGCCCGAGAAGCAAAGCCTTCAATTGCAATGCGGCCTCGCGCTCGTGGGCTTTCGGGTATTTGGCAAGGATAATGGTTAGATCCGTAAGCGCTGCTGCGTAGTTTTTGCTCTGTTCGTAGGCCAAAGCGCGCTGAGCCAGTGCGGCCGGGATTTGTGGAGTGTCGGGAAACGTCTGCAGGTAATACGTAAAAGCTTCGATGACACCGGGAGTGTTTTTCGTCTGGACGTGGCACAACCCAAGTTTGTACGCCGCTTCGGCCCGCAGCCGCGGAGAAAGCTCAGACGCGCGCAGTTCGCCGTACATTGAGGCTGCGTCTGTGTAACTCCGCTGTTTGTAGAGCGCCTCTGCTTTTAACAGCTTCGCCTGATCGGCGCGCTCGTTTGTAGGATTTGTTGCGAGGAACTGGTCCACCGCTGCGGATAGCGCCGATGGATCCGAATTATAGACGTTGATCAACTGCTGGTAAGCGGCGTCCTTTGCTTCCTCGCGATCCGGGTACTTTGCGGTGATTTGGTGATATATCGTATCGGCTTCCTTTGGATGGCCAAGTTGGCGTTCACTGTTTGCGGCGAGCAACAACACTTCTGCCTGCGCAGCTTCAGGCAGCTTGTCCAATTCCTTCTTATAGTCGGCCAGCAACTGCGTGTATTGACCAGTCTGGTATTGCAACCGGCGAAAACCGACTTGCGCGATCGCACGGAACTTTCCCGCGTCAGGCAGAGTGCGCCCCTTTTGAAACAACGCTGCGGCTCGGTCGGCCATGGCCTTGTCCGTCTTGCCTTTGTCCGCTTGGACAAGTTCTAGCGCGATCAAGCCTCCACGCACCGCACATTCTGCTTTCAACGCCGGTTTCTGCGCTTCGTTAGTCAGCGCTTCGTACTGTTTCAGCGCATCGAACTTTTTTCCCCGTGCGCCGAAGATGGATGCCGCAGTGACTCGTGCATCTTCGCGATACGGATTTGGATTCCCGGCCTCGGCGACCTGGGCATAAATATCGGCGGCTTCATCTTTCTTGCCGAGAGCTTCCAGGCAGCGCGCTTCAAAATAGCGCGCCGAAAGCGCCACCACCGGCTCCTTCGATTTGGCCGCGGAACGATGAAAAAACGGGAGCGCCGTGGCGTAGTCTTTATCCGTGAACGCCATCTCCGCGAGCGCAAATGCCGCTGGCCCGGCGAATTCGCTGTCGCCGTATTCCGTGAGCACTTTCTGTAGATTGCTACGAGCATTCGAATCGCGATGGAGGTTTCGATAACATTCGCCAAGCGAGAAATAAGCATTCGCCCGGCCCGCGCGTCCCGGGTAGTCCTCGAGATACTTTTGATATTCCGGAATCGCCAAATCGTACAACTTGCGAGTGAACAAGCCGTTGGCGTACTCAAGTTGACGCTGATCCGCCCCTTCAGTTTCGTGCGCCGATGGTTCCGAAACCTCGTCCTTTAAAGACCGGAGAACTTTGTCGATTGATTCGTCTACTGGGACCGCGCGCCGAACAGGCGGCTCATCTACCGGGCGAGCCCGGCGCACTTCCGGCTCCGATTGAGCTATGGCGATGCTCGCGGTGCAAAGCAGCATCGCCAGTCCAAAGAGACTGGCCGCGCCGCGCGTGATGTTCATCTTGCAGTGGCGAAAGCTACGTTGGTTATCCCTGCTTCGGTGCAGGTGTTCAGCACCTCGACGATGTTTTTGTAGGCGCCGGCTTCGTCGCCGCGAATCACCACCGCTTGTTCGGGATTCAGTTGAACCATGCTCTTCAGTAATTCCTGAAGCTCGGGGCCGGTCAACGTCCGGCGGTTCACAACCACGTTGCCATCCGCCTTAACATTGACGATCACATCCCCAATCGGCGCTGACTTCTCCTTCGCCGCCGACGCCTTTGGCACTTTCACGTCGAGTTCGTTTTCGGTGCGGGCTGCATTCCACGTCAGCAGGAAAAAAATCAAGAGCAGCAGTAGCACATCCACAAGCGGCGCAAGCTGAATGCCGGGATGATGTAATTGCGCGCGACCGCGTAGGTTCATGAGAGCAGCCGAGTTTTACAGCTCGTCTTCAATTAAAACAGGCGTTCGTTCCACGCGTCTGCCGTATTGCAATGAAAGCAACGCCAACACGTGCGTCGAAGCAGCCTCGAGCTCCGAGATCAATTTCTGCGACCTGCCGCGGAAGAATGCGTAAAAAATCATGGCTGGAATGCCGATCGCCAGGCCCGCCGCTGTGTTGACAAGCGCTTCACTAATTCCGCGCGAGAGCGCCACGTAACGCGCCGACCCCATGTCAGCACCTAACGCACCGAAGGAACGAATGATTCCAAAAACCGTGCCCAGCAAACCCAGCAGTGGCGCAATCATCCCGATATCTGCCAGGTAAATTACCCGGTTGTTCAAACTCGCAGCGACGCGTGTTCCTTCTGTCTCGGCGATTTCGCGGACATGCTGCAAATCCGCATGCGGATTCTTGGTAGTGAAATCGAGCATCTTTTGCACGACGCGCGCGATCGCTTCCCCATGCCGGTTGGAAACAGCCAGCAGCCCGAGATAATCGCGTTTACGCAGGAGCGCGTCGGCCGTCGCCATGTAGCCGCTCGAAACGACTGCTCCGCGTCGGATCGTCAGGAAGTAAACGACTACAAGCGCGACGAAAAAAATTGACAATAAAAACATTGGAATCATCACCGGACCCGCTTTGACGAGCGTCTCCAGCACCGTCTGCGAGTGCTGCGGCACCAGCGGCGGTGTGGGTTCCTGCGCGAGCAGAGGCGACGCGCTGCCCAGCGCGGCAAAGAGCACAACCCAAATCTTCATGCCAGAAATTTTGTAATGATATGCGGAGCGAAACATCGATGCAAATGGGTCTCAGGGCCAGCGCTGAGGATTAGAGGTACATTTTCCGAAAATTGTTCATACTTGCGCTTTGTTAGTTGCCTCTCCCCTTGTCTGCGTCACGGACGGTGGACGAGAAAAATGTGTGCGGGTTGAATTTCGGGGTCCAGTTCAACGTAATTTCGTCGACCGCGCCAAGTGTAACGCGCATCGTTCAACAAATCGTGTACCTGATACTCGTCGGTTGCCATCTGCCCAAATTCCTCAATCGGCACATGGATAAATGAATTTTGCTTGCGAAACGGGTCAAGATTCACCACCACCAGGATGATGTTGTCCCGCGCGGGAGTCATCTTGCCGTAGAACAAAATTGCGTCGTTATCGACGGGATAGAAGCGCAGGTTCGTATACATCTGAAGCGCTCGGTTTTGCTTCCGGATTTGGTTTATGCGCGCAATCCAATCCTTGATGTTTCCGGGCGCAGTCCAATCGCGCTCCTTCAATTGGTACTTCTCGGAATCGAGATACTCCTCACGACCCGGCAACGCCTCGTTCTCGCACAGCTCGTATCCGCTGTAGATTCCGTAAAGGGGCGACAGCGTCGCCGCCATGAGCACGCGAATCATGAACGCAGGGCGCCCGCCCTCTTGAAGCGCATAGGGCAGGATATCGGGCGTATTCGGCCAGAGGTTAGGCCGAAAATATTCGCCCATTTCAGTCTGCGTAAGCTCCGTGAAATAGTCGATCAGCTCCTGCTTCGAATTTCGCCACGTGAAATAGGTGTAGCTCTGGTTAAATCCTGCTCTGGCCAGCGCTTTCATCATCTTTGGCCTGGTGAACGCTTCGGCGAGAAAAATCGTGTCGGGATATCTTTCGCGAACGCCTTCGATCAAATACTCCCAGAAGGCGACCGGCTTGGTGTGCGGATTGTCCACGCGAAAGATCCGCACACCGCGCTCGGCCCAAAACAGCACGATGCTCTTCATCTCGGCCCAGAGCTCGCGCCAGTTTTCACATCGAAAGTTTATCGGATAAATATCTTCGTATTTTTTTGGCGGGTTCTCCGCGTATTTGATTGTGCCGTCGGGCCGTTTGTAGAACCACTCCGGGTGTTCCTTGACGTACGGATGATCGGGCGAGCAATTAATCGCGAAATCGAGCGCGATTTCCATTCCGCGTTTGCGCACTTCCTTTTGCAACCAATCAAAATCCTCGAGCGTGCCTAACGAAGGTTCCACCGCCTTGTGTCCGCCAGCCTCGCCGCCAATCGCCCATGGCACTCCCGGATCGCCTGGCTCGCAAGTGACCGCGTTATTGCGACCCTTGCGATTAGTGCCACCGATCGGATGAATCGGCGGAAAATACAGGACGTCGAACCCCATTGCTTTTGCGTCGTCCACGCGCGGCAAGCAATCCCGGAAAGTCGATCCGCGATCCCCGTGGCCCTCTGCGGAGCGCGGGAAAAATTCATACCACGCGCCGAACAATGCCACCGGACGATCGACCACAACCCGGGGAATAGGCTCGTATTGCGTGGCATCCGCGCGATCCGGGTAGGTCGCCATTAGCACGTCCAGTTCACCTGACTTCGCGACCGCGTAAATTTCTGCATTCGCACCGGTGACGATTTGCTCGGCAAATTCGCGCAGGCGCGCGGAGTCCGCTCGGTCACGCGCACGGCTCGCGGCTCCTTTCACAAATGCCGCGCCTTCCAACGCTTCGCTGCGCAGATCGGAGATCCCCCCCTCAAATTTCTTTGCGAACTCTTGCTGCCAGCTGCGGAACGTGTCTGTCCACGCTTCAACTGTGTATTCGTGAATGGCCTGATCGTAGAGGGTGCACACGCCGCGCCAGCGGTCGTTATCAACAAAAATCATCGGCGTTTCCCGCCACGCCCGCTTGCCAACAACACGCCACTTCAGAACCGCCGCAACCACGTCGTGGCCATCCTTGAAAATGTCGGCTTCGACAACCAGATCTTCGCCCACGATGCGCTTGATCGGCGAACGGCCGCAATCAATCAAAGGCTGCACGTTGTCGATCACCACCGATGGAAACGACCGGGCCATGCGCCACCAATCAACCGAAATTCACATCGAGCGAAAGGATAAATCCGATTGTTCGCCCGATGGCGCAGCAACCTGATTGCGCGATGGCCCAGCACTCAGCTGAAAGCCCAGGCTATTGCTGCGACTTAGTTAGGCGGACAGGTAAAACGCGCACTCGTACAGACCTGAGTTGCGACTCACTTCGCGGCGGACACGCGTCCCTAACACCGCTTCGAACAAGTCCTGCTCGAACCGGCCGACGGTTGGGGTCCTGTTCGAGCACGTTGAGAAGTGGGGAATGACACTCAAGGATTTGGGGACCGCCGTCTTTCTCGTTGTTGATGAACTCAGCCATATAGCCTTCGCTATCGCGGACGTGCGCAAGCCATTTCGCGCGTTCCGCGACGGAATCTCCCTTCGCCTTGGCTTTCAGCGCAGCGGTCTTCTTTTTGAAAATGCTGTAAAGCAACTTCTCCGGCGCGTTCGGGCCGTAGACGTCCTCGGCCGCTTTCAATAAGTCCAGCGTCAACTGGTGGCTGTCGGCATGAAAAAGATCATGCGTGCGGCGCGTAAGGCGATAGACCATCTCCGGTCTGCCCATTTTTTGTGGGCGGCGCCAGGTATCCAGATACCCGTCCCGATGGAGGGTAATGCAATGCTGTTTGATGCCCATATAGCTCATGCCCATTTTTTCCACGAGCTCGTTGACAGACATGCCCTTAGTGCGCTTGAGGGAGTTGATAATGTCAAGCCGTTGGGTGCGGCCAATTTCCGAAATTAAACGTTGATTCATACAGCTGAAATGGTTGGAGACGAACGAAAGTGCGGGACTTTACACGCCGCGATCTTTAATACGCAAGCATAAAGTTTACACAACAGCAGAGCGCAAAAGAAATTACAAAAGAAGCGTCGTGTGACGACCCGGCGCAAAGAGCAGCGAAAGCAAAGGCGAGATGCTCTTTTGCCAGGAATTCAGAGATTGCGCGGAATGGCAACCACTTACGAGTAGAGATACTCGTCGTGGTACTCGCGCTGCGGCGCGAACTGCAGGTTCTCGTTCCCTGTCTCGGGGTACTCGAAGATTTTCCCTTCGTAATTCCGGATCACGATTTTTTCGTTGTCGTGATAGAGAATGTAACCGGGATTGATAGGCACTTTGCCACCGCCGCCGGGAGCGTCGATGACGAATTGTGGCACGGCGTAACCTGTGGTGTGGCCGCGCAGCCCCTCGATGATCTCGATACCTTTGGCGACCGACGTGCGCAGGTGTGACGAGCCATTGATCAGGTCGCACTGGTAAATGTAATAAGGGCGGACCCGGCACATCAGCAGTTTATGCACCAGAGTCTTCATTGTCTCAATATCGTCGTTGACGCCCGCGAGTAAGACACTCTGGTTGCCCAGCGGAATGCCGGCGTTGGCGAGACGTTCCAGGGCGTGTTTTACCTCGATGGTGAGCTCGCGTGGATGATTCACGTGCACGCTCATCCACAGTGGATGATATTTCGCCAGCATTGCACACAATTCGGGCGTAATTCGTTGCGGCAGAAAAATCGGCACCCGCGTACCTATTCGCACAAATTCGATGTGCTTGATCGCGCGCAACCGCGACAACACCTTCTCGAGCCTGTCATCGCTGAAAATCAAAGCGTCACCACCGCTCAAAAGCACGTCTCTCACTTCAGTGTGTTCCTCAAGATAACGGAACGCCTCCTCGAAATTCGTGTGCAATTCCTGTTCGCCAACTCCGCTAACCACTCGACTTCGGGTGCAATAGCGGCAGTAACTGGCACAGCGATCCGTCACTAGAAATAGGACACGATCCGGATACCGATGCACTAAACCGGGAACCGGCATGTGCGAATCTTCGCCGCACGGATCGACCATGTCGTAAGGCGACGTCCACGTTTCCTCGATTCGCGGAACGACCTGACGCCGAATCGGATCATCCGGATTGTTTGCGGGCAGGAGATTAAAAAAGTGTGGGGTAACGGCAAGCGCGAGTTTGTCGCCGGACAGCAAAACGCCGCTTCGCTCTTCATCGCTCAGTTCCAGATGTTTCTCAAGTTGCACAAGAGTGGTAACTCTGTTTTTGAGCTGCCATTTCCAATCGTTCCAGAGTTCCGGCGCCACGTCTGACCAATATCCGGGCGCGTGCGAGACGAAGTCTTTTTCGTCCCCATTCTCAGAGGCAAAAGTGTTCATTTTCGTAGTGGACGAAAAAGTTAAGACCCTTAAATATCGTGTCAATGCAGGCACCTGGCCGTGCCCTACGCACATGCATGAATGGTGCAGAAAGCCGCTATAGCGTGGCCGCTACAAGTCGTTCAATGCAGACTTGTTTCTCAACCAACACTCTTCGCCACCTGCAACAAGAATAAGTCCTGTCCATGCCTTGCGAGTAACGACAAGCCCACAGGTACGCAATCGGCGTCAGCCATTGGGAGCGACACTTGCGGCAGGCGGCCGATACCTGCAATGCTCGTCAGACTCAATGTGCGAGGATAATAGCCGCTTCCACTCGAACTGCGTTTGGGTGGATCCCCCTTGGGCGGCGCAAGCGCCGGTGTTGTTGGGATGCACAGCAGTTCGTCCGGTCCGAGAAATTCGAGTAAACTTGGAAAATATTGTTCGCGCCGTTGCAATGCCTCGGCGATACGTCGGCGGTCGAGTTCGTTTACCAGTTGAAAACTGGCAGCTATTTCGGGCCCAAATTCGGGTCTGGCGTTAGCGATCCAACCGCCCAGGCAACTCTTGATCTCAGCCCATTGAATCACGCAGAAAGTGTCGGCCCATGCCGCGAAGCTGTGTCCAGCGACATCAGCAACCAGCTCTTGCAGTGATGATTCCCGCACGGCGCCTCCGAATGTTTCGCGTAGCCGCCGCACCGGCTCTGACAAAGCTTCCTGAACGTCGGCATCGGCAAGCGCGAAAGCCTCGCGGATCAAATAAATCGTTACGGGTTTGCTTGCGGACAACGATGCGCCGGACAACAGAACAAGTCCGACCTTTTCCAGCACATCGGCGCTCGGCGCGAGAACGCCAACGGTATCGAAAGATGGCGCTAGCGGATTCACTCCAGCAACCGATACAAATCCGTGCGACGGACGGAAGCCCCAGATTCCGCAATTGCTCGCCGGAACGCGGGTAGAACCGCCGGTATCCGTTCCCAATGCAAAATCTACCAGACCACATGCAACCGCGGAAGCCGAGCCGCTCGACGAGCCACCCGGCACGCGCTCGGGCGCCCGTGGGTTGAGAGGGGTTCCGTAAAAGTAATTCTCACCGAGAAGGCTGAGAGCCAGTTCGTCCGAAATAGTTTTGCCAACGCAGTGAGCACCGGCGCGCAAAAGTTGCTCTACACACACAGCGTGGACTACTGCGGCGGGATGGGAATCGCGCCAGGTCGGATTACCACAACCAGTTTTGAAACCGGCAATGTCGATTGTGTCTTTAACACCAAAGCGCAGTCCATCCAGTGGGCCGCTTCCGGTGGGCGACAGATCGAAAGTCGTTACGAAAGCGTTACTCTGAGTAATGGTGATCGTGGAATTGTTCATTCGCGCCAGTGCTGATCCAAACTGGTGTATGCGCGATGACCGTTCAAGGAACGACGGTTTCCAAACCGTCGAGGAAAAATGACGGCTGGGAAGAACGTCACTCCTTTGAGCACCTATTTTCCGCCAAGCACACTCAACTCCCAGCGATAACCATCTCGGTCATGGAACCACAGGCCCATGTTTTTCGAGCCCGGGGCTTCCGGACCGATTTCGTCGCCGGGATCTTCAATATCGACGCCGACTTTCTTCAAATGAGCGAGCGCCTTTCGCAGCGTCGCCATGTTTGGCAGATGAAATGATATATGCTCAATCGTTTGCGGCGCCGGTTTTCCTTTAAACAATGCGATCGTGACGTTGTCGTTTCCGACCGCCACGCCGTTTTCGAATTCGAATTCTTTCGGTAAACCCAAGGCGCGTTCGAACCACTTCGCGCTTTTCTTCGGATCGCGCACAGCCAGGCCAAAGTGGCCAATTTCTCCGAGCTTGAACGGAACCTTCATCTGAGTCGGTAGATATTTTGGCCTAATCCGGTTCGGAACCGTTTCGAGAAATGAGCGGCTCCATAAAGTGCCGGTTGAAATCTTCCAGTGCGTCACACGGTGTCGGTCCCAGACCGCTCGCGCCTGGTCGCAATTCAGGGCCAATAAAAACCAGCCAGGTATCGCCCGCCATTCCCATCCGCGGCCGCAACCGTGCTGCGGGACTTCGCGGATGGTTCTCGAGGAAGGCCTCGACGTCGGCCTTTACCACAGCGGGTAGTTCTTCGATTGCAAGCGAGGTCACACTCAAGAAACGTGCGCCGCCGACATTTTGGACTTGGCTGAGGACAAGTGAAAGCGATGCAATCACGCACCGCGCGAGCTAGGACGCTGCGCTCCATCACTACCCATCTCACCTAGAGATCAGCCGCGGCCCCAGAGCATGGCGACCGAAGTCGTTAGGCTGCCGCCCATGTTGAAAGTAAGGAACCGTTTCGCGTTTTCGATTTGGCGCGCGCCGGCCTGTTCGGTCAGCTGTTGATAGGCTTCGAACACCTGGCGAACGCCGGTCGCGCCGACAGGATGACCATCGCCGATCAGACCGCCGCCCGCGTTCACTGGAATCTGGAACGGCGCTTTGGATTTTTCTGGACGCACCGCTGGTAACGTTGTCGCCCCGCTTTTCACAAGGTCAACGCCTTTGCCCGGCTCGGCGAGTCCAAGAATTTCGTAGGCGACAATTTCTGTGATGGAAAAGCAATCGTGAACGTCGGCACCATGGAGATCGCGCGGCGTCAGGTTCGCCATTTGGAAAGCTTTTTCCGCGGCTTTGCGTGCGATCGAAAACGTTGGCGCATCTTTCTTGTCGAGCGGTAGATAATCAGTCGTGTGACCGTAACCAAACAGCCGGACAGTTTTGTTTTTGTCACGGCCGATTTTGTCCAGATATCTCCCGGAAACGAGGACGACCGACGCCGCGCCATCGGTGATCTGCGAACAGTCGGAAACCTTAAGTGGCGGCGCCACGTGGGGGTTCTTATCGGAAACTTGTGATGCCGAATCGAGAGTGAGATCTGCATCTCGCATTTGTGCCAGGGGATTCAGTTTCGCGTGCGCATAATTTTTCCACGCCACGAGTGCCAGATCCGCTTCGGTCGCGCCGTATTTCTCGATGTAAATCTGCGCGATGCGCCCGAACAACTTCGGGAACATAAAATCGCCGTATTCCGGCTTCTCATTGTGATAGTCGGCAGCCGCACCGAGTACATCAGAACCATCGAGCGCCGACATCGTCTTCTGCTGTTCCGCGCCGACCACCAGCACTACATCATGAAACCCGCCGATGATCCATTCCGCGCCTAACAACACGGACAGCGCGCCGGACGCGCAGGCCGCTTCGGTGTGCATTGTGGGAATGCCGCGCAATTTCGGATCGATCTCCGGAATAAACGCGCCGAGTTGCAATTGTTTCGTGAACTGGCCCGCGTTGAAATTGCCAACCGCGCCGGCCTGAATTTCGCCCGGATCGATCTTCGCATCATCGAGCGCCTTTTTGCCAGCCTCGATAATGACATGCCGGATGGTCTTACCTTCCTTCTTTAGATTGCGCTTAAAATCCGTGCGCCCACCGCCGAGAATGTAAACTGACTCGCTCATTCCTTAGCTTAATCAATTTCCAGGCTACGTCATCCTGAGCGAAGTCGAAGGATCCCGCAGAAATCACTTTCCGTGGCGCAACGGGATTCCTCGACTCCACGTCGTTCCGCTCGGAATGACGCTCATCACCTTTATCCGCCAAAAGCATTCAAGCCTGTTATATCGCGCCCGATGATCAAGGTGTGAATGTCGTGTGTGCCTTCGTACGTGAAGACGCTCTCTAGATTCATAAGATGTCGGATCACGGAATGCTGATCTGTGATGCCCGCAGCGCCAAGAATGTCCCGCGCCTTGCGCGCACATTCCAGCGCCATCCAGACGTTGTTGCGTTTCGCCATTGAGATCTGCGCAGGACGCGATGTGCCTGCCTCCATCAGGCGCGTAAGGCGGAGCGCCAATAACTGCGCTTTGGTGATTTCCTGCGCCATCCAGACAAGTTTTTGTTGCACGAGTTGAAAGCTGCCAATTGGTCGGCCGAATTGTTCGCGCGTTTTGGCGTACGCCAGCGCTGTTTCGTAGCAATCAATCGCCGCGCCAATGACGCCCCACGCAATGCCCACACGCGCATAGGATAGACATGACAACGGCGCACTGAGCCCGGACGCGTTTGGCAGGCGATTCTCCGCGGGTATCCGGCAATTCTCGAACCAGCACTCCGACGTTCGCGACATCCGCAAACTGAACTTCCCCTCGATGTCTCGCGCGCGAAATCCGGGCGCGTCCTTCTCTACTACGAATCCGCCTACATGCCCGTCGTCATCCTTCGCCCAAACAACTTTGACGTCCGCGATAGATGCATTGCCGATCCAACATTTGCTGCCGTTCAAAATGTAGTGATCATCTTCGCGTGTGGCGTGAGTTTCCATCCCACCCGGATCGGAACCGTGTCCGTGTTCTGTCAGCGCAAAGCAACCCACGCGCTCGCCCGACACCAATCCGGGCAACCATTGCGCGTGTTGCTCCGGCGAGCCGAATGAATGGATCGCCTGAATTGCGAGCGCACCCTGCACCGACGCCAACGAGCGAACACCGGAGTCGGCGCGTTCCAGTTCCTGCATGATCAGGCCATACGCCGTGTAGCTTACGCCTGCGCAGCCATGCTCTTTGAGGTATGGCGCGTAAAAACGCAGCGCGCCCATGCGCGGAATCAGATGGTCCGGAAATTTGGCGGCGCGATGGCACGGAACGATCTCGGACAACACTTCCTTCTCCACAAACTGCGCCGCCCGGTCGCGTATCGCTCGCTCCTCATCCGTCAGAAGTTCTTCGATTCTGTAGTAATCGAGCGAGTTCATATTGTGCGACCTGGCTAATGCGCGCCAGTCTAGCGGTTGCGCTACGCGAATACAACGGCCGCACGAGCCAATACCGTCATTTCGACGCGGGCGTGCGGATTATCTTCAACTACTCGGAAGGCCTGCGCGACGTGCGGATCGATGCACCGTGCACACGTCGAACCCCGCCGTGGAACTGCTGCACGCCCTGTTACTTCCACCTCGCCTAAGGTTGATGAACTTGGTTCTCGCCGCAGGCGGAACCAAGTTCACGTCGTAGGCGAATGTCGAAGCGCTTAAGACTCGAAGCTGGTTCCGGCTTCGCCGGCAACCAGCTTCGGGGTTAGCCTGCTGCCGATGCGCATCTTGCTCTGGCACGGTTACCTCCTCGGAGGAACCGGGTCGAATGTCTACTCCCGCGCGCTCGCGCGTGAGTGGAGCCGCGGGGGACACGAGGTAGTCGTCGTCTCGCAGGAACGCGCGCCGGAGCAGTACGACCTCGGCGGCGCGCAGGCGGTTGCCGTCGATCTTCCGGGTCGGCTGTTGCCCGTGTTCGTCATGGATCGGTACGAGGGGCTCGAGGCGAAGTTCCTCCAGGACTTCAGCGAGGCCGAGCGACGCGCATACGTCGAAGCGAACGCGGCTGCGCTTCGCGCGTTGCTGCCGGCCGATCTCGTGTTCGCCAACCACGTGCTGATGGGCGGGCCCGTCGGAGCGGCCAGCGGCGCCCCTTTTCGCGTGAAGGCACACGGCTCCGAGCTCGAGGACCTCGATGCGAGGGCGCCCCGAGTTGGGCGAGTGGGCGAAGGAAACTCTTGCGCGCGCGGACGCGACCTACGTTGGCTCCGAGCACATTCGCGAAGTGCTCGCAGAGGTGGTTGGCCACACTGACCGCGTGTTCGACGTTCCTCCCGGCGTGGACATCGACAGGTTCGTTCTGCAGGACCGTGGCGCAGCGCTCGAGAACTTGCTCGCAGAGGCCCGCAAGGATCCACCGAACGGCGGCGACGAGCGCTTGCCTGACGACGGCAACGCGCAGCGCCTGGCCGCGTTTCTCGACGGGCTCGGGCCGCTCGTCGTTTACTTCGGGAAGCTGATCGAGGAGAAAGGCGTGCAGGTGCTGCTCGAGGCGATGCGTGGAATCGATGCCCGGCTCGTTGTCGTCGGGTTCGGGCCGTACCGCTCAACGCTCGAATCGCTTGCCCCTTCGCGCACGCTGTTCACGGGGCCGCTCGAGCACCGTCATCTCCGGCACCTGCTGCCGCTCGCAGATGTCACGGTGGTGCCGTCGATCTTCCCCGAGGCGTTCGGAATGGTCGCGGCCGAGGCCGCCGCCGCCGGGTCGCCCCCGCTCGTCGCCCGGCACTCGGGACTCGCGGAGGTTGCGGCCGGACTGGAAGAGGAGTATCCCGAGCGCTTCCGCCACCTGGCATCCTTCGAGACCGGCGATGCGGCCGATCTCGCCCGCAAGCTGAATGAGGTGCTCGCACTTTCTCCAGCCGAGCACGACGTGCTGCGGCAGTCCGCCCGGCAGGCGGTCGTCGACCGCTGGTCGTGGGCGAGAATCGCCCGCCGGCTGCTCGCCCCCGTGTAGGAGGGACCGCTGGCTACGCTCTCGGCGAACGGGCGACGAGCAACGCGTCTCCTGGCAGAAGTTCCTCGCGCAAAGCCGCGACGACTTCGAGGCCGGGCACCGACTTCACCCTCGCCGTTACTTTTCGATCCGTTGGTTGACGCGTGCCTCTACAGAAAATGAGAGTCTTGGTTTTAACGGATTATTACCCTCTGGAATTGTTATTGGGACAAATATCTGTTTTGATCGGACAGGATTGGGCGTCGATTGCCGCTGCAAACTTCTTGGCTGCGAAAGAGCTGGGATTGACCGAGCTCAATTTGGTTAGAGCGGTCACCGAGGAGAATTCGATTAAGGAAGCGCAAAAGATGGGAGAGGGGTTCATTAGCTCATGCAATTGCAACGCCTATGGAAATGGGCAAACGTCGACCCGTTGGAAAATCCGTTCATCCACCTTTACGAAGCCAAACGGTAGCGTGATTGTGGCCGCTGTGGTCTTCAAATTTCATCGTTCACTTTTACAGAAATCGGTTTGCGTACTTGTGGCGGCGCCCCTGCTCTGCGTTGCGGCTGAAGACGCTGCTCATCAGAAAAGCCCAGAGGCGAAGCCGTCTGGCGGAGCATTTGATGCTCATGCTGCCGAACGTTTTGCAAAGTTGGCGCTGGAGTGTGTGCGTAAGGAATACCCGAACAAGATTAGTCACGTTCTGAACAGCGACGCAGATGTCGCGCCGCCACGGAAACTGACACCGGCATTTTGTGGCTGCTACGATTGGCACTCGTCAGTCCACGGACATTGGCTGCTGGTGCGGCTATTGCGCACGTTTCCAGACGCGTCATTCGCAAAAGCCGCGCGCAACGCTTTGAAGGAAAGCCTCACGACTGAAAATCTGATGGCTGAAGCGGCATATCTACGAGGAGATGGCAGGGCGAGTTTCGAACGGCCGTACGGATTAGCCTGGCTGTTGCAACTCTGCGCCGAGCTGCGCGAATGGGAGAATCCGCAGGCGCAAGAAATGTTGGCAAACCTGAAGCCACTCGAGGATGCAGCGGTCGAGCGATTGACCACCTGGCTACCGAAACTCTCTCATCCAATACGCATCGGTGAGCACAATCAAACCGCGTTTGCGCTAGGAGTGATTCTCGATTGTGCGCGGGTCAAGAATGACGAACGTCTTGCTAAACTGGCCGCTGATTCAGCACGGAAATTTTATCTATCGGATAAGAATTGTCCGCTCGCTTACGAGCCGTCGGGTGAAGATTTTCTTTCGCCCTGCCTCGGCGAAGCCGACGTGATGCGTCGCGTCTTGACGCAAACTGAATTCGCGAAATGGCTCACGCAATTTCTGCCTCAAATTCCGAGAACGGCTACTGCGGATTGGTTACCGGTGGCGATTTCACCTGATCCGAGCGATCCAAAGCTGGCGCATCTCGATGGATTAAATTTGAGTCGAGCATGGATGCTGGAAGGCATCCTCTCTTCCCTTCCTGCTGATGATCCACGCCGTCCCGCGCTCGCGAGCGCGGCAAAAGCGCATCGGCGGGCCGGGCTCGCAGCGGTGACCGGCAAGCATTACGAAGGCGGCCATTGGCTCGGCAGTTTCGCGGTTTATCTCACGACGCAGCGCGGGATTGAGAAATGACAAGCGACCGTTTTCGCGCGACGACGACGCGTTTATTACAGCTCAGCCGTCAGTTTTGATTCCCGGCGAGGCGCTCCTCCCGAGGGGTTCCAGGCGCGTCGCTGCCAGAAGTCTTCCAGATCATTTCGGCTGCCTCGAAAAATGTTGAGCTCTGCCTTTCTGATATTGGCAATACTTATGGGGTGAGAAGAACGCGGCATGCCGCATTTACCATCCCCGGTGTATTGCCACAGAGCCCAGTAACTCCACGGCGCCGTTGCACGCGGTTCCTTGGAGTAATTTGCGACCCATAGCCAGCAATTCGTCAGTGTTTTTCGCTGAGCTGGAGTTACTCGCGCGCTGTTCAGAACCTGCCCGAGATGGTATTCACCCGAATAAATACCGGGATATACACCGGTGCGCGAGCGAATGCGTTCGACAAACGCGACGGCCTGCTCGACGCGCATCGTTCCCCCGGGATAATGACCATTCTTTTCGAAATCGAGTACGAGCAGAACACCTGAGCTCGGTCGCACCGCAGGATTGGCTTGTGCCCAGGCACTGGAGACAACACTTAGAAAATGATCAGCCTGGCGAATTGGATCACTTCCGTTGCCGTAGTGATATGCTCCCCAGAGCAGTCCCGATTGTAGCGCCCCAATTTGCCGATCCAAATATTTTCCGTCGCGAACGAACGGCGGATAGGTCGCTTCGTGTATGACGCCCACGATTCCCTGACGTTTCATTGTGGCGAAATCGGGCCGCATCATGTCGTAGTGGGAAAGATTCACTACGTTTGTGGCTGAGAAGGCGCACGCCGGAATCAAAAACAGTAAAGCAGCGCTGCGGAACATCGACGATTTCATGAGGGCCTAAACCGCGTCGAACATATCGAACAGATGTAATTGATTTTCAAGTGCAGCTTGCACTTGCCAAAAATTTTTGCGCAAACGCCCGAACTCATCCGCCCGCTAACGTCGCGTGCACGTCCGCCACGTTATTCACGTTTCGGAAAAGTCGCCTCTCTTGTTCCGTCACAAATATCTCCAGCAATTTTCCAGACGTGACCAGGTGATGAATGACGTGTTGCAATGAAAAATCGGTTCCTGCGAGCGCAGAGCGAAAATCAATCTCTGCTTCGCGCGGATATACGGCCGCCAGCGGCTCGGCGCGATTGTCGATCTTCGCGACGACGCCCCGGCCGGGCTCGATCGCATCGCAAATCGAGCGAAGATAATTTTCGGTCATGAAAGGCATATCGATCGCGAGCGCAAGAAGATGAGCGGTATGAATCTTCACCAGCGAAGCGGCAATCCCGCTGAGTGGTCCGCATGACGGCGAAATGTCCGCGATGAACTGCACGTCGTCAGGCCGCCATGATGGGTCCGTTCTTGCCGAAAGAAAAATTTCTGCCGGTCGCAGTCTGCGCAGAGTTTCGAGTTGGACTTGCCAGAGCGGTTTTCCGCGAAAAAGAAATGCCGCCTTATCCGTGCCCATCCGCCGCGATTCGCCGCCCGCAAGCAGCACCGCACTAATGGTCATTGTGTGACCGCGAGCACGCGGGCGGTCGAGCGCAACGATCCGTAATTTAAAATTCTTGCTCGCAGACCGCCGCGACCTTTCAGGAATTCAAGTGAACCCGGAGCAAATGCGCCGTCCATCCAGTAGCATGGCCGGCACTCTTCCATTCCGAGAAAACGAACGCCTTGCACCTCGAACTCCTGTCCAATCAAATCGTTCAGATCAACGCCGTGTGTAATTACGTTGCGTCGTGCCAGAGCAGGTGAGCAGTCATGAATTTGCAGTGCACTACAAAGTTCATCGAAAACTTCCACCGAAAAGAAAGTGATCTGACCTTTGTAATCGTCCTTGAAATCAAAATAACGATCACCGCGAATACCACGCCCCGCCACGCATTCTATTTCGGAGATTTCAATCATCGGATGTGTGTCCGGTTCGCGCCCATGATGGCCAACAAAATTGTGTCCCGAGGAAATGAACAGGTGACAAATTTCCATCGCACCCATGCTACCATTGAGGCGCCCCAATTCACATGAAAGAAAACGGCATCGGATCACAGAAGATCATCCGGCGAAAACGAGATGGTGAGCTTGAGTACTTGCCCGACGATCTGACGATCGAGGAGCCGTTGGAAATCCGCGTCGGACGCAAGCCCATCGCCACGACGATGCGCACACCCGGTCACGATGACGAACTCGCAGCGGGGTTCTTACTTTCGGAGGGCGTCGTGCGCGATCGCGATCAAATCGCGAGCGTTTTAGCAGGCGGCGACAACAGAGTCGTTGTGGCGCTTACAGACGACGTGAAATTAAAACTGAAGTCGACGAAGCGTTTCGGAACGATCTCCAGTAGTTGTGGTCTGTGCGGCAAAACAAACATCCACGCGATCCGGCAAAATTTCCCTGTCATACGATCGACTGATATCCGGATTGATATTGAAACGCTGCTGTCGCTTCCCGAAACATTGCGCAACGCGCAAAGCGATTTCGCGCGCACAGGCGGAATTCATGCCGCCGGAATCTTCGGCATGGACGGCAAATTGAAAATTGCGCGCGAAGATATCGGGCGGCACAACGCAGTGGATAAGGCAGTCGGGCGCGCTTTTTTCGACCAGCTGCTACCATTGGAAAGGCATCTCCTTCTAGTCAGTGGCCGCGCGTCATTTGAGATCATACAAAAGGCACTCGCCGCCGGAATTCCGATCGTGGCCGCTGTGTCAGCGCCTTCAAGTCTTGCGGTCGAGTTCGCGCGCGACAACAACCAGACTCTCATAGGTTTTTTGCGCCCGCCGTCCTTCAACATTTACACGCATATCGAGCGCGTGATTTTGTAACTCAGGCATCTTGCCTGATTCGTCAGACAGGCTTCCCAGCCTGTCGAATGGACAAGCAGGGATGCTTGTCAGACGAGACAGACTGGAAGTCTGCGTTACTTCTGCGAAGCAAAAACAGCTTCCGGATCGCGACCGGAAATTTTTCCCACCGCAAGCCAACCGAAGCGGCTAACGAGCGCGCCCAGTAAAAAGGAAATCGCCGCCAACGGGATCGCGCCGAAGAATCGCAGCACAAGCGGGATCGGGCCGGTAAATACTTCGCCGATCCGAATGAGCCAGCCGGAGCCATGCTCGTGGATGGCCCGATCGGCGACACCATGTTTATCGATAGTCAGCCAAATTAAGAGCACGGTTTCGACCGCGGCCGCAAATAAGCCGATCGCGTTGAGCGGCGCGATTCGGTGACCGAGCAATTCCAGCAGCGCAGCAGCGGATCCCAATCCCGCCGTTCCGAAATGAATCGGCAACAGCCTGTGACGCAAGAACCAGGCCGGTATCGCCGTCGCGCCGATCAGCACACCTGTGTACGTTGCCAACAACGTTCCAAAGACCGCCGATCCAAAGATCAAAATTCCTGCGGTGACACCGAGAATTTGATTAATTGCACCAGCGAACAGGTGGAATGTGTCAACCTCCAGCGCGATCAAACCTGGAACAACACACATTCCGAAAGCTGCCAGTATCCACGCACCCATCGACATGGCCGATTGCGGTTTGAATACGCGCAACATGTTGATGAACAGATGCGGCCGGCCCAGATCCAGAATCAGCAGAACTGGCGAGAGCACCGATGCAATCGCAGCAACCCACATTGCCGTGCGCGCAACCTCGAAGTGGTGAAACAACAGCGCGCCAAGCGCGATAACCGCTGACATTCCGCCGAGGCCTCCTACAAAGAAGTAGATTGGAATTTCCCATGTCCACACCGGCGGCCTAACAACTGGCTGACCATAGTAACCTGGCTTCCGCGGGATGGGGCCGCCGGCCACATCGACCCCGCGGTCGGTCACAACGCCTTTTGCCCACGCTTCCTCACGCAATTGGTCAATTCGCGATTCGTTAGGCATGCTTGGGATTGGGGAGCGCGAGCGCCTCGCTCGCTCTTTTCGGCGCCTCGCCGAAAAGCACCCCCGCGATGTCGCTCTTAGAGTGTGTTGTGCGAGGCGCACAACACAGCGGGCGGGGTGCCCGCGCTCCCCGGATTTTTTTGTACCGACCCGTTTCATAAGAAGGCAAAACTTGCGAGCGTCACCGCGATTGCACCGATGGCGGTGGCAAACGCAGCCGTCCACGCAGCCTTAAGAAAAATTGTAGGAATCTGGGGCTTTGGCGGAAGTCCATATGCTTCGGGCTCGCCGAGAATCAGGAAAAACGCGTGAGTGCCGCGCACAGACGTTTCGGTGGGATCGTAAAGTTGCGCGTCAGCGTAACCGTGTTCCTGCAGTTGGTGCACACGTTGCGCCGCGCGCGCGCGCAAATCATCGAGCCGCCCGAATACGATCGATTCAGTCGGACAAACTTTCGCGCACGCCGGTGTGAGGCCGCTCTTTTGCCGGTCGTAGCAAAATGTGCACTTAAACGCGCCGCCGGCGTCGGGCAAAGGTTGTGGACGCCGGTCAATCACCCCGAAAGGGCACGAGACGACGCAATACCCGCATCCGTTGCAAACGTCGTTCTGCACAAGCACCGAGCCGACTTCGGTGCGAACGATTGCGCCCGTGGGACATGCTTCGAGACAACCGGCTTCCTCACAATGCTTGCAAACATCCGAGAGGAAAATCCAGCGAAACGGATCTTCCGCGTTAGTATTACCTAACGAATGCGAAGCGACGATCTGGCCTCCTTTTTGCCGATCTTGCTCAACGAACATCACGTGACGCCACGTGGACGCGCCGAGGTGACCCGTGTTGTCGTAGGAATTGCCCGACCAAACGAAGCCGTCATCGGGCACCTGATTCCATTCTTTGCACGCGACTTCGCAAGCCTTGCAGCCGATGCACACAGTTGGATCGGTGAAGAAACCAACCTCAACCTTGTCACGCACGTACGTATGCCGGCGCTGATTCGGTACTGTGTGTGCCTTCGCCGATCATGGAGTAGCGCAAGCCTCCGGCTTGCTAGGCTGTTTAGGCGCAAGCGAGACGCATGCGCTACTTTTTTTCGCATTCATTCTTTGCCTTCCATCGCGTGGCCGCCGCCGCTTTTGGCGCCCCCGGCCGGCGGTTCTTCCGGATGCAAAATCATTGCCCCACTTTGCGGCGCATAGTTGTTGAGGAATTCAGCGAAGGCGGGTCCACGCGGCAGACGTCCCGGCACGATGTTGCAGGTAAGCGCTTTGGCTTCCATGATCGTCACATTGGGTTCGCCGGAAACGGGAAGGAGATCGTTCGCCGCGCCGCCATGCACCAAGCCCGCTGTCCCGAAGTGATATGGCACCGCAACCTGGTGCACCGTCTTTCCGTTTAGCTGCAACGGCCGGGTTCGGCGACTAACAAGCGCACGCGCCTCAATCGCCGCACGCAAACTGACGATGCAAATGTAATCGCCGTTCTTGATCTTAAGCTCGCGCGCGAGCTCAGGCGAAATCTCAGCAAACATCTCCGGCTGCAATTCCGCGAGATGACTCAGAAAACGCGACATCCCGCCCGCCGTATGGTGTTCAGTCAAGCGGTAGGTTGTCAGAACGTATGGAAATCGCGGGTCACCCGGCGGCGCGAACCGATTTTCCTGACGCGTAAACCAGCGCTCTGCTGGATTGGTGTTCCGCGAATAAAGTTCATTCGAGACCGGCGATTCGAGCGGCTCGTAATGAGTTGGGAACGGACCGTCCTTCAATCCTTTTGGCACGTAGATCCAGCCCAAACCGTCCTCGTGCAGGACGAACGGCGCATCCCCTGGAATTGCATCGAGACCTTCAGCGCCTACCTCAGGCTCATAATCTGGAGGTTTCCCCTGTACAAATCCGGCAACATCGATGCCGGTCCATTTTTCCGAGTCCCACCAAATCAACTTTTTTCGTTCGCTCCATGGATGGCCGTCCGGCCGCGCACTGGCGCGATTGTAAATAATTCGGCGATCGCTCGGCCACGCGAAGCCCCATCCATGACCGAGATAATCTTTGGATTTGCGCGAGTTGGCCTTATTGACGCCGTCGCGGCCAAGAACACCGGAATAGATCCAGCAGCCGCACGCGGTGGAACCGTCGGATTTCAATTCCGCGAAACTATTTACCTGTGATCCGTGGTGAGGTTTGCCGTTGCGATCGTTCCCAAAAACAACTCCATCACTCCCGCCGGGGTCGACGCCCCCGGCTACAGGTTGCGTGTGCCAGCCGTTGATCTCCGCGAGCACAGATTCCATTTGCGGCTCGCCCAGTTCGTCTTCCGGTACCACCAATCGAGCGCACGCAGCGGCTGGTCGAGCGGATCGTTCGATGTGTTCGCCTTTGCAATCAAACGCAATGCGAGCTGATGCATGAACCACGCATCGGAGCGACAATCGCCCGGCGGATTCACTGCCTTTTCGCGCCATTGCAGAAGGCGCTGGGTGTTCGTGAATGCGCCTTCCTTTTCAGCGTGACCGGCCGCGGGAAAGAAGAAAATTTCGGTCTCGATCTCTTCGGTCTTCAACTCACCGCGCTCAATCTCGGGTGATTCGCGCCAGAAATTTGCCGATTCGACTTCCACCATGTCGCGTACGACGAGCCAATTTAGTTTCGACAGCGCTTTTCGCTGGAGCCGTGAGTTGGGCGCACCGACTGCCGGGTTCTGGCCCATCAAAAACATGCCTTCCACTTTTGCGTCGAGCATGTCGTAGAGGTATTCGAAGAACGAATGGTTACCGGTAAGCTTGGGAAGCCAACCGTAGCCGAAGTCGTTTTGCGCGGTCGCGCGGCTCCCATAGTAAGCCTTGAGAGTACTCACAAGGTATTCCGGGTAATGCGCCCACAGCCCGGTCTTCTTCGTGTACTTATCGAAATACTGCTGAAGCGTCTCGTCGCCTTTCCGCGGCATCGACAGATAGCCGGGGAGAATGTCGTAAAGCGTTGGAATATCGGTTGAACCCTGGATCGAAGCGTGGCCGCGTAATGCAAGAATCCCCC
Organism: uncultured Verrucomicrobiae bacterium; assembly: GCA_963803285.1. Classification (GTDB taxonomy): domain Bacteria; phylum Verrucomicrobiota; class Verrucomicrobiia; order Chthoniobacterales; family UBA10450; genus Udaeobacter. The sequence continues at coordinate 300,740 of CAWDMG010000012.1, forward strand.
CGCCCGGCCGGCCGATGTTACCCAACAGCAATTGCAAAATCGCCGCGGCGCGAATGATCTGCACACCCTTCGAATGCTGCGTCCAACCTAGTGCATAACAAACCGCGGCGGTCCGCTCCGGCCCCGATGCGGCAGCGAGCGCATGCGCGACCTTATGAAAAAGATCAGGCGGAATACCGCAGACTTTCTCCACCATCTCCGGCGTGTAGCGAGAGAAATGCCGTTTTAACTTCTGAAAGACACATTGCGGGTCTTGCAACGTGAGATCGCGCTGCGGGCGACTCAGATCGCCGCCTTTATAAAGCCAGCTGTCGCCTTCGTAAGCGCGCTTCTCTGGATTCCAACCCGAGAAGTACCCGTCCCCGTTGTCCTCTGGATCGCGATATTCGTCGGACAAAATGCACGAGGCATTCGTGTAATGGACGACGTACTCGCGAAAGAAGAGGTCGTACTCAATCAGGTGATTGATGAGTCCGCCGAGAAAAACGATGTCAGTCCCGACACGGATCGGCACCCAGATGTCGGCCAGCGCGCTCGTGCGTGAGAAACGTGGATCGACATGAATGACCGTGGCGCCCTGCTCCTTCGCTTTCATCACCCAGCGAAAACCGACCGGGTGCGCTTCGGCCATCGAGGAACCTTCGATTAGAATGCAATCTGCGTTAGCGAGATCTTGTTGCGCGGTGGTAGCTCCGCCCCGCCCGAAGGAGGTGCCCAGACCGGGCACCGTGCTGCTGTGTCATATCCGGGCCTGGTTGGACACACAGACCATGCCCAGGCCTCCGGTAAAAAGCTTTTTAATGAGATAATTTTCCTCGTTATCCAGTGTCGCGCCGCCGAGATGACATACCGCAGTCGTATGATTGATCGAAATGCCGTCTTGCTCGTGCACAAACGTGCGCTTGCGCGATTCCCAAACACGCTCGGCAACCATGTCCATCGCCCGCTCAAGTGGAATCTTCGTCCACTCTTTCGACCGCGGCGCGCGATATTTCATTTTCGTTTCGCGCCGCCCGTGCGTGAGCAATTGATATGACGCGGCGCCCTTCGGGCAGAGATTCCCCTGGCTGATCGGCGATTCCGGGTCGCCTTCGATTGAAACCAGTTTGCCGCCCTTGTGGAAAATCAATTGACCGCACCCGACGCCGCAATACGGACAAATCGAGCGCGCTACCTCAGCATCATCAATGCGCGCATGCATCGCACACGTCTTCTCCGACATCGCCTCGAGACCGGTGCCGTCTTTGCGTTCTCGGATCTGGCGAACCACCGGCCATTTAGAGAGCCAGGCGAACATACAAAGCATCTCACTACATTTCGGCGCAGCAGACAATGCTGGTCTCAAGAAAATCGTCCGGCATCTTCAGCCGCTGTAGGGTGACTGGCGCGCGAATTTGAAACCCGCCAGCGGATTCGTTTCAGGATCGACATTTTTTGCAAGCGCCAGCACCTGAAACGCGCGACCCAGCATTTCCGGATGAAGCAGCGTTTGCAATTCGCGCTTAGCCTTGCGCGAATCAGGTAGGGGCGATTGACCCCAATCGCCCGCGGGCGGTTCAGGTGAACCGCCCCTATCAAAGCGAGAGATGATTCCGTCAAAAAAGGATGTTGGATCGGTAAATCCAGCGACGCGCAACCCGTTTGCCTGCACACGTTCGATAATCCTTCTTCAATCCACAGACATGGTAACGTCCGCGTCTCTATTTGGTCGACGCACTCGAGTGCCGCTTGATCGAACATCGTTTTATCAACCGGCCGGTCGAAGCAGGCCATCTGCGCCAGGCCGCAGACACGGTGCAGGCCGGAAGCTGGCCTGCGACCAATTCGCCCCGCACACGGCCGCCTGCATGCGGTGCCTCATCGCGGCTGTCGAGACTCTTGCCACCCCCGCGCCGGCTCTGCCGGACGCACGCGCCGCTATCCGCAAACTACGGGGACCGAATTTGAACTAATAGCCCAAGGGCGTATGGAATGTCATTCGCCAAGCCACACCAGTAACCAGCTGATGAGAACAACGCGTCTAATTGTAATAGCGGGCGCAGTCGTGATTTTCCTTACGACCACTTCATTCATCGCGTGTAACCGCGAGCCGGTCGAGCGCACGTCCGCCGAACAACAGGAAGATGAAAAACTCGTGCAAGAGGTGAAAGCGACCTTCAATAATTCGCCGAGCTTCAAGTTTCCCGACGTTCAGGTCGCAGCCTATAAAGGCACAGTTCAGTTGAGCGGCTTTGTCGTGAGCGAGGATCAGAAGCGGTCCGTGGAAGACCTCGCCAAAAGTGTTCCCGGCGTGAATAGAGTAGAAAACAAGATCTCGTTAAAACGCTGAGCTGCGGGATAAAGATGAGGATCAACGCTGTTCCGTGCCGGTTGAAGAGCGTGCCTGCGCGTCGTCGATTAGCAGGCCTTGTTGCGATTGTTTTACTCACGTGTGCCTGTCGCATGACGGCATTAGCGCAATCACCGGCCCCGACACAAAGCTCTGCCGCTCCTGGCCCGGACCTCTCGCTCGCTCCCGCCAAAGTTGATGTTAACCCAGTCGCTCGCGATGAAGAAATTCGTCAGCGCCTCCAGCGCGTATTGGAGGCGACCAAATGGTTCAGTGCGCCTCACGTGCAGGTCAAAGAAGGCGTCGTCTTCCTCAACGGGCAGGCAAAAACGGCGGAGCTAAAGAAATGGGCGGGCGATCTGGCGCGCAATACCCAGGCCGCGGTCGCGGTTGTCAACCAGATGGAGGTGGCGGTGCCGTCGATCTGGGATTTCAGTCCGGCTTGGAGCGGGCTGATGGCGTTGTGGCGCGACTTCATTCACTCGCTTCCTTTCTTCGGGTTTGCGCTTGTCATCCTGGCCCTCTCGATCGGGGCCGGTCTGCTCGCAACCCGCGGAGCGCGATCGTTCCTGCGCCCGCGGATTCACGCGAAGCTGCTCCGCAACGTGATCGCGATCGCCATCGGCGTGATGGTTTTTCTCTTCGGCACCTACATCGTTCTCCGAGTCTCGGGTCTCACCCAACTGGCGCTGACGGTGGTGGGCGGCACAGGCTTGATCGGCCTGGCGGTCGGCATCGCTTTTCGCGACATCACGGAGAACTTTTTGGCCAGCATTTTCTTAAGCATGCAGCGCCCGTTTGAAACGGGTGATCTGGTCGAGATTTCCGGAGTGGCTGGATACGTGCAGCAGTTAAATGTGCGCACGACGATCCTGATGACTCTCGATGGCAATCTCGTGCAAATTCCGAACGCCACCGTTTATAAGAATAACCTGCGCAACTACACCACCAACTCCAACCGGCGCGAAGATTTTGTCGTCGGCATCGGCTACGATGATTCCATTGACGAAGCGCAGCAGACCGCACTGGCCGTACTGACCGAGCATCCCGCGGTGCTGAATGATCCCGCACCATCGGTTCTGGCGGACAGCCTGGGAAAAGCGACGGTCAACCTTCGCGTTTATTTTTGGATCAACGGCCGGGAACACAGTTGGCTGAAGGTGCGCTCTTCGCTCATCCGGCTGGTAAAACGGGCCTTTCAAACACATGGCATCTCGATGCCGGATGAAGCGCGCGAGGTGGTTTTCCCGCAAGGAGTCCCTGTTACCAGAATCGACGCGACATCGACGGAGATGCGATCGTCCCGGAAGCGGGCGCCGGAGGAAGAACCTGAAGCGGCCTCCACCAAAGCTGAAGCGGGATTGTCTAGCGAGGCTGACGTGATCGAGGAACAAGCGCGTCAGGCGAAACCACTGCGAAAGGAAGAGAATCTCCTGGCCACCCAGCCGGCGGCCGGGGAACGCGAGTAAATCAGCACGAGGGTCCTGCTTCGTTTCGTTCGTGTTTCTAATTGCGCGTAGTGATGCGCAACACGAGACGTTCACATCTCCCAATGTCACGAGAAGCGATTCAGAGGCATGAATGCTCTAGTATGGCTTGCGATCGTTCTCTTCATCATCTGGATTCTGGTGAAGTTCGTCTTCGTCATCACCGGAGCCTTTTTCCATATCCTCTGGATCGCAGCGATCGTGCTCCTGATGATCTGGCTCGTGCGAAAGTTCATGTAAGACTTGCTCGCGCCCGGCTAAGCGCTTTTTCCACCGATTCGAAGCGCTCCAGAATCTGCTTCCGATCGCTGTCGTTGCCGGTGGCTCTGACGCCGTCATCGCGAATCTTTCGCGCGTGCTCTGCCAGAATCTGGCGGCGCGAGCGGCTGTCAATTTCTCCGCTAATGCGCGCAAGCATGTCAAGCAGTCGAAGCGTGACCGCCACACTCGCACATCCGTATTGGCGGATTTGATCGAGACAGGCCGCAGCGATTCCTGAGAAATTCGTGGTGTCAGTGACGAGACGCAATTCGCCTTCGTCATCGCGGCGGTAGCGGGAAGGCATTTTGCGTCCACCGATATGAATGAGCACGCCACCGATCCATTCGATGCAGGTGACGGCGGTAAACGGATCGTTGATGCCGGGCGAGAGCGCGCGCACAGCAACTTCCACCAACTGGTCGATGGAATATTCCACGTCCTGAGTCGGAGTTCGTCGCCGGCCCAGATAAAAAGCACCGCTCACCGCGGCGCTGATTTGCCTGCCCGCTTTTTGCTTCGGCCAGATTTCGGCCAGGAGCGATCCTTTGGCCACGAAATCGCCCGGCCGCCGCTGCAGCCGCACCAGGAATCGCCCTTCGCTGGCTGCTTTGAAAAGATGTTCTACGTCCACTGCTTGAATAAAACCGCTGCGAGGCGCGTTGATTGCGTGCGCTTCTGTCTCCATTACCGTGTTCTCTTCAGCTAATTGCTTTTCGCTCGCGATTTCGTCTTCCTCATTCTCCAGCGAATCGGGAAAAAGACCCTCGGCGCAGTCGCGCAATTCCGAAGCGACTCGCGCAATCAGGTTTTCCGCCAGAATCGAGCTGGAAACGTGGTGAATGAAAAAAATGAGAAAGCCGACACTGATCACGGCGAAAATCAGCCCGCAGGTGACGGAAACGAACGGCACAAATTTCGCCGCTACGTCTGTGCCGCGAATCGTCCGCAGAACCAGCAGGCAATAAAGAAAGGTGGAAACGAAAACTCCCAGAACAAACTGAGTGGGACGATCGGCCATGAAATTACGCAGCAGGCGCGGGCCGTATTGCGAAGAGGCGAGAGTCAGGGCTACGATCGTGATGGAGAAGACAACGCCGGCAACAGTGATAGTTGAACCCGCGATCGTCGCCAGGACATTGCGCGCGCCTTCCGGTCCGCCCGCCCAAATCCAGCCGGTGGCGCGGATCCATTTGGCGCTCACAATCGTATCGATGTGGACGGTGAGGAAGGAAAGTGCGACCGCGCTGCCGGTGAGAATGGCGGGAACGAACCAGTAGCTCGTCCGCAATCGCTCCCACCAGGCGCTCAGGAAAACTTTCATCGGTTCTGTTGTTGCAAGACCGGTGCTATGGCCCACATAATCTGCGGCGCGATCTAGTGTGTTGTAACAGCTGGATTTTTACAATGCCGACCTGTTCGCCGGTCGACTTTCTGAATCACGTGATATGTCGCTTCGTGGTTTGCACCGAAAATTTCAACGTTGTAAGAAACGATCGGGCAATGCGTCGCACAAGCTCCGGGCCGTACCAAGAAGTCCTTTCCAGGAGCTTGTTAAACGCCAAGCGCGGGGCCCGAGTCCCGCGCGAATTTGAAACCGGCCAGCGGCGTGACCTCAGGACCAACGTTTTTTGCAAGCGCCAGCACCTGAAACGCGCGACCCAGCATTTCCGGATGAAGCAGCGTTTGCAATTCGCGCTTAGCCTTGCGCGAATCAGGTAGGGGCGATTGACCCCAATCGCCTGCGGGCGGTTCAGGTGAACCGCACCGACCAAACTGAGAGATGATTCCTGTCAGAAAATGATGTTGATCGGTAAATCCGGCGACGCGAAACGCATTTGCCTGCGCACACTCGACAATACTTTTCCAATGCACCGACATCGTGATGTCCGCGTCTCCGATTTGTTCAAACGGTGAATCCAGATGTCGGTGTCGGGCGCGGACCTGAACGTTTCTCTCAAACTCCTCGTCCAAAAACCCGTAGTCGAGGGTAATCACATAACCACGCTGCAAGTTCGCCGCGATTTCGTCGATGTACTCGAGCGCAGCTTGATTGAACACCGTTTTATCAACCGGCCGCTCGACGAAGACAAAGTTGTCGCCGTCGAGAGCTACCAATTTCTCCGTTCCATCACTAATCAAGCGCACCGGCATTGCGTCCAGCAGTTCGTTGGAAAAATGGACACCCGTGAATGGTTCCGGCGACGCTCGCCACTCAACCTTATCGCCAAACGCCTCGAGGCTCCGGCGTTGCTGTGCTTCCAAAATCGGAAACGGCTCTAGTATCCGGTAGCGCAACGCGTCGAAGAATTCCGGCAGCCGGTTTTGCACGAACTCGAGAACATCTCGAGCGAACTGCCCGTCATGCGCTCCCTGCTCGACAACGACGAAATCATCTGCCTTGCCGAGGCGCTCCCAGATTTCTAAGAACTGCGAAGCCAACAATTGTCCAAACAACGGCCCCACGCTCACATTCGTGAAATAATCTCCTTTGCGACCTATCGCGCAGCGGCCTGACGAATAGTAACCGTGCTCCGGATGATAAAGAGCCTGCTGCATGAACCAGGCGAACGATTGCGGACCTTGCTTTTCAATTTCGGAGCGAATAAATCGAATGAGATCGGGGTTGCCGGTAGTCACGTGTAGAACAGTTGAAACGCGGTAAGAAATAGTCATTTCGAGCGAAGTCGAGGAATCCCGTGGAATGATCGAACGTTACGGCCACGGGATCCTTCGACTCCGCTGCGCTTCGCTCAGGATGAGCCGCTTTAACGCTCCAACGCTTCAACTGGCAAGCTTCACGTTGAGCGTGCCGCGTTTTCCTTCTAAGTTACCGCCGCGTCCCGTTGACCATTGAAACCGACCAGCACATACCTCAGACCGCCGCCGGGCTATCGCTTTCGGCCGCCATGGTATTTTAGGCCGTGGTTTTATGTTCCCGTCGCAATTCTGGTGGTAGTGGCGCTTTTTGTGACGGTGTTCTTTTCCAGCGTCGTCTTCGATCTGCAAGCGCAGGCTAACACCTTCGACTTGAACAAGCTCGAGCAAATGGAATCGGCCAGCGTGATTCTCGATCGCAGCGGGAAGATCTTTGGCCAAATCTACGTCGAGAACCGCGAGACAGTTCCCTACGAGAAGTTGGCGCCCGATCTGATCAACGCGGTCATCGCAGTCGAGGACGCAAAATTTTACGAGCACCACGGCTACGATCTTCTGGGGATCATTCGCGCAGCGCTCAAAAATCTGACGGCCGGCCATGTGCGCCAGGGCGGCAGCACCATCACGCAACAATTGGCGCGCAACAGTTTCTCGCTCAAAGAAAGAACATACCGCCGGAAGCTGCTTGAGATTTTTCTGGCCAAGCGCATTGAAGATCACTTCAACAAACAGAAAATCCTCGAGCTGTATCTGAACCGGATTTATTTCGGCGGCGGTATGTACGGAGCTGAAGCAGCGGCGCGCGGATACTTCGGCAAGTCTGCGCGCGATATGACGCTAGCGGAGTGCGCGACGCTGGCAGGTTTGATCAAAAGCCCAAACAGACTGTCGCCATGGTCTGATCGGACCAACTCGCGCGAAACACGCGACTTCGCCCTCGATCGAATGCGCGACAATGGATTCATCGGCCGTGAACAATGCGCGACTGCACGCGCCGAAAAGATCGCGGTCGGCAGCCGGCAAAACGCTCAAGGTCAGACTTACGCCGTCGATTACATCCGACAGCAAGTGATCGCAGCCGTGGGATGGGATCGCGCGATAAACGAAGGCTATCGCATTCACACCACGATTGACGTCAATCTCCAGCGCGCGGCCGAGGATTCTCTAAAGGCACACTTGGAGCACGCCGAGCAGCATGCTGATTACAATCACCAGACCTACGCCGATTACGCAGCATCGTTTCGTAAGGCCAAGGCAAGCGGTAAAATGGCTGAGCAACCTGCGCCCGAGTACTTGCAAGGTGCGGCCATCGGTCTGGATAACGCGACCGGCGATATTCTTGTGCTGGTGGGCGGACGCGATTTCGAGCACAACCAGTTTAATCGAGCATTGCAGGCTCGCCGGCCTGCAGGCACGGCAATGTTGCCCTTCGTTTACGCGACGGCTTTCGAACGAGGAATGTATCCGGGTTCGGTAGTTGAAGATTCGCCTCTGGATAATCGCGCGGTGATGATCGGCGGCACAACGGGAATTCTCGGAGAATGGGGACCCGAGGATGCCGACAACCAGTACGAAGGTCGAATGACCGCCAGGCAGGCGCTGGTGAAATCGAAGAATGGCGCAACAGTCCGCATCGGGATGGATGCGGGAATCGAGGCGGTGTTGCAGCTTTCTTCCTCGGCGGGTATTCGTTCAACGCTCCGCCCTTATCCGGCGACATTTCTAGGAAGCAGCGAAGTTACGCTGGCCGAGCTCGCGATGGGATACACGATTTTCCCGAACGGCGGCTGGCGACCGAGCACGCCGCATATTCTGGAGCGCATCGAGGAAAAAGACGGAACACTGGTGTGGAATGGGAAGCAGCAGAGCATTCGGAAGATCGTGACCAAACCAGAGACCGCGTACGAAGTGCATTCGTGCCTCGTAGACGCGCTTCAATCGGGAACAGGAAAAGCCGCTTACACACAGTTTGGGCTAAAGAAATTCCCAGCCGCCGGCAAAACCGGAACCGCGTACGATTTCACGGACGCGCTCTTTGCCGGATACGATTCCAATTTCACGTGCGCCGTGTGGGCCGGTTTTGATAAGCCACAGAAAATTTATCGTGGCGCGTTCGGGCGCGAACTGGCGCTGCCGACCTGGGTCGATATCATGAATGCCGCCGCTCAGAGTTATCCCCCGCGAGAGATCAAACAGCCGTCCACTCTTAAGAAGATCGAGATTTGTTCTCGGTCCGGGCAACTGGCTACCGACAAATGTTACGACCCAGTGAAATCAGCCAACGGCGATACGGTCCAACGTCGTAGCACTTACATGGAGATTGCGACACAGGCCCAGGCACCCACCGAACTCTGCAACATCCATGGTGAACCGCGCGCCCGTCTCGCTCGCGAATTCGGTTCCAGCGATTTGCCGCGCGCTGAGCTGGCTGTGAACCTGAGCCAAGTCATGCCGGTCGCCATAAAAAGTCCCACGCTTATAGCTGACGACGACCCGTATGATTCGCTCAAGCCAACAGTCATACCGGACGCAACACCGCAGCCGGTTACGGAAACCGCCGAAATTCAGAAGAGCGATAGCGGAGTCGGCCCGAATGGCGTGAAGTCTGTAAGCAACACGGCAGGCGTGAATCCTCCGACTTCCCAAACGACACAATCCGCTCCAGAAATTCGAAAGGCGGTCCCTGTCGAACAGATTCGCAAAGCCATCCCTGTCCAACCACAGGACCGGCAACCGGCGGAGATTCGGCGTGCTGTTCCGGTGAAACCGCTCGATCAAGAAGACACTGAGCGCACGCTATTGAGATCCGCGGCACAGCCGCCGGGCGACCTCCACGAGTAAAGTCGACATTGTTAATCGGGCTGTCATGTCGAGCCAAGTCGAGACATCCCGCGAAGGCCCCTGCGCGCTATGCCACGGGATTGAAAGCCTTGGCCTTGCAGACTCGTCCTCTGCGTTGCAGCCTCGACTGCGCTCGGAATGACCATTATGAGATGTCTAGTGATTCGGTAAGTGATGACCTCTCAACACGCAGAGAACTTTCGGCTAACTGTTCTCAATCCCGGAGGACACGATCCCGAACAGCAATTTCATAGCGTGCCCGATTCCGGCGAGGGTGCGCATCCACCGATTAACTTTCATGCTTTCGCCGCCTGCACATTTGGCGCATTTCATCGCGATGCGCGACGCGCCCTCGGAGAAAAGACACCTGTGCTCCTGCTTTTGCGCAGCGATTTTCGCGCATCAGAGCGCGCGTTGGCTGAGCTAAAGCGGGCAGGTCGCACCATCGCTGTTTCATTGAAGGAAACCGGGCTGCACCAGATCGCACAACAGTTAGGCGACCCGGGGAAATTAGCGCGCTTCATAAAAATTGTGACGCAAGCCGATGCTTGCATCGCCACGACGCCCGAGGCCGCGGAAATTTATCAGCGCATCCGCTCCAAAAACGATCCCGCCACAGTGGCGTTTATTCCGACCCCCTACCCGATCGAAGATCAACGATGGAATTTTTCGATGCCGCGCAACGAGCAGTCGGGCATTTTCGTTGGCACACGCGAATGGGACGTGCCATCGCGGAATCATTTCGCAGCGCTGTTGGTGGCGCGGCAGTTATCCGAAGCGACAGGCGAACCGGTCACGGTCGTAAATCTGGATGGCTACAAAGGACGGCGATTGTTAGGCGAACTCAATTTTCCTGAAGGAAAACTCCGGCTAATCGAGAAATGGAAGGCTTACTCAGATTATCTGCGCGATGTAGGGCGGCATAAGATCGTGTTGCAATTCGACCGGAGCCACGTGCCGGGCCAGGTGGCAGGGGACGCCCTGCTCTGCCAAATCCCCTGCGTCGGAGGCGACGGCGTAATCGAACGAATTGCCTTTTCCAAAACGTGCGGCGAAGCCCGAACGATTAACAAAATCGCGTCAATGGCGCTGGATCTGTTGAAAAATCCCGAGTTACGCGAGGCAGTTGTCACCGAGTCGCAGGAACGCGCACGAGAACGTCTCTCATTTGAGGCGGTGCGTTCGCAACTGGCAAAATTTTTCGCCAAGCTCCAAGGAACGACGGCTTCGTAGCCGTCGATCGAACGTGACGGCTGGGAAGCCCTCATTCCTTGTTGCCGATTCGCAAAACGGCGTGGATGGACCTGGACACTTTCCGACCTCGACATGTGTCCCGGATTTTCGCACAATTGCGCTATGGAAACATCGACGCAATCAGTTCTCACAGCACTCACATTCGTCTGTCTTGCGGTCGGACCGAAAGGGCAAGCAGTCAGTCCACTACCGGATGGCGGGTATCCGAGGTTCAACACGGCAGAAGGACAAAACGCCCTTTTTAGCCTTACCACCGGCGTCGCGAACACAGCGGCCGGCTGGTATTCGCTCTTCAGCAATACCGATGGGAGCTACAACACTGCTCTCGGCGCAGGCACGTTGCTTTTCAACGTGGGCGACCAAAGTACAGGCGACGGAACCCAAAACACGGCCATCGGGACAGCAGCGCTTCTGTTCAATACCGCCGGTTCTAGTAATACGGGTCTCGGTGTCCTGGCGCTCGAAAACAACTCCACCGGCGACGATAATACCGCCGTTGGCGCTCGTGCCCTCTTAAACAATCAGGACGGGCCCGCCAATACAGCCGTCGGTGGGAGCGCGCTCAGTAGCAATATTGGAGGCCACAGCAACACGGCCATCGGCCTCGGTGCGTTGGTCAACAGCACGACTGGTGTCCAGAACACGGCCTTGGGCCGCGGAGCCGGTTTTTCCAATACCGGAGGCCACAGCAACACGGCCCTCGGTGTTGGTGCGCTTTCCAGCAACACCGGAGGCGACGACAACACCGCGGTGGGCCGTTCAGCGGGTTATAACATCACCGGCAGCGGCAATGTCTGTATCGGCGAGGGAGTACTCGGCATGGCCGGCGAAAACGACACCACCCGTATTCGTAACATCTACGACACCATTCAGCCGGTCGTCGGTACCGATCCCGATGTGGTCACAATAACCAGCAGCGGACGACTTGGCCGGGCCAACGTCTCTTCACGCCGGTATAAGCACGACATCAAGCCGATGGAAAAAGCCAGCGAAGCGCTCTACGCGCTCAAGCCGGTCAGCTTCCGCTATAACGAGCAGTTTGATGCCACGCAGACACTCGCCTTTGGCCTGATCGCCGAAGAAGTGGCCGAGGTCGCTCCTGATCTGGTTGGACGCAATCCCGACGGCCAGCCCGAATCGGTCCGCTACGAGCAGATCAACGCGATGCTGCTCAATGAATTCCTCAAGGAGCATACGGCGTTCGTCGAAGAGCAGCATAAGGTGGAGAGATTAGAAGCCACCGTCGCGAGTCTCGTGGTAACCATGAAAGAGCAGGCGACACAAATTCAGAAGGTGAATGCCAGGCTGCGGTTGAGCGAGTCTGCGCCGGTGACAGCGGCTAATGATCCCTAGAAATATCCCCGTGTTGTAGCGTTGCTCGCAGCGGTGAGCACCGAGGGAATTGACAGGCGTTTGCCGCGGCGAACAACTGCCACAAATTCGAGATAAAACGACCTTGGCGTCTGCCTTTGTAATCGGAGGCCGAATCTTCCCAGGCGATCTCCGCGCAATTTCGAGCGATTCGCGAAATATCAGTCGCATCACGCTACCAAAGACGAGAACGAGTCGCAGATTTTACACGCATCTGAGCAGAACTCTGGACCGAGCATCGCGGTCACGCCGGAGATGGCGGCCCAGGCTCGACCAGAGTTGCTTTCAGATGGGGTTGCGCCGGAGTTGCACGCTTCGACCGCCACCATCGCGGCGGAGGTCCGATTTTCGACATTAAGCTTGCCAAAAATATGTTCGACGTGCTTGCAGATGGTACCCGTCTTTGCGCCGAGAATCACGCCAATCTCGTGATTACTTTTGCCCTGTGAAATCCAGAAGAGGACTTCAGCTTCGCGCGGAGTGAGTTTTAATGAAGTGAATGCCTCTTCCGCCTGCTGATCGTATTCGAAAACAGCATGCATGTCCCCTTTTTGTGTACGGAAAAACCTCGGCTGGCGCAACAGCATTCGTACGCAATTCTGCGTATTTCGAATAACAGAAAGGTGCTGAAAATTCCGGTTTCTATGAAAACGACGATATTGGAAAAAATCCCAGGTATTAACGGAAATGACACAAATTCGCGGAATCAGCTGTCTTGGCGGCGTGGTTTGCTTCTCATCTCGCTGCTGAGCGTGTCCTTTGCGCTTTTGCCAACCGTGCAAGCGACTCCAGAAGAAGGGCCAGCGGCTCCACGGGCTCCGCAAAAAGCGGCAACGGGTCCAGAGATTCCCGAAGGAGCGCCAGCGATTTTAGGGGCTCCCTTGGCTCCCTTACCCGGGTTCAACACGGCGGACGGGCAAGACGCCCTTGTTAACGTCACCACCGGGTCAGGAAACTCGGCGTTCGGCTGGCGTGCGCTCTTTTCGAACACCGACGCCAGTTTCAACACCGGTGTTGGCGTTGGAGCACTGGTGCTCAATAACGGGGATTCCAATACGGCGGTTGGCGCGGCAGCGTTATTGCTCAATACGAGCGGCACAAACAACACTGGCATTGGAACCGACGCCCTCGTCTTTAACGACACCGGCAACAACAATACGGCTGTGGGCGCTTTCGCGCTTTTTGACAACACAACCGGCGCCGAGAACACGGCCGTCGGTAGCAGTGCACTGCCCAACAGCACTGCCAGCGACAACACGGCTGTTGGCTTGTTTGCGTTGTTGAACACGTGGGCGGTAGCAGCAACACCGCAGTCGGTGTCGCCGCACTCAGGGACAATGTATCCGGGGCCGACAACCAAGCCTTTGGCCGGGGAGCACTCAGGTTCTGTACGGGTAGCAACAACATCGGCATCGGCCGCGACGCTGGCATGAATATGACTACGGCCGATAACGTTATTTCCATAGGCTCTCCAGGCGATAGTACTGGCTTCGGAGCAAGTGACAGATGCTTTATCGGAAACATTCGCGGTGTTCAACTAGGGAACGCCGATGGCGTAACTGTCATGATAGACTCCGACGGCCAGCTCGGCACGATTCAATCCTCGCGCCGATTTAAGAAAGATATTAAGCCGATGGATCAAACCAGCGAAGCCGTCCTAGCGCTCACGCCGGTCACATTTCATTACAAAAACCAAGACACCAAAAGAGCCGACAACACACCTCAATTTGGTTTGACTGCGGAAGACGTAGCCGAGGTAAATCCCGACCTGGTGGTGTGCGACGCCGACGGCAAGCCTTTCACCGTGCGCTACGATGCGGTCAACGCAATGCTGCTTAACGAGTTCCTCAAAGAGCACAAGAAAGTCGAGGAACAGCAGATCAACATCTCGCTATTAAACTCCAAAGTGGCGAACCAGGCGGCGATCATCGCTCAGCAGCAAAAAGGAATGGAAGTTCTCACTGCGCAACTGAAAGAGCAGTCCGCGCAAATCCAAAAAGTGAGCGCTCAGCTTGAGCTGAACAGAGGTGCGGCAAGAGCTGTTCTGAACAACCAATAGACGGCGAGTGTTTGGGGTTGCTTTGAAAAACGCCGAACGCAATCAGAGGCGGCAGATTTGCAGATTAGGCGAAAAGAATATTCTAGGTTCCGCTGGGAGCGGCATGGGTCATGCAGAAAACACGTCGCATCGAACGGCGCTCAAAAAAGGCGTCGACTTCGTTGATGCGACCGCGTTCACGCTAGTCTGATCGTCACTCTGACAGAGGATGGAGTTTATTGTCTCTCGGCAACAGAAGATCGCAGCACCAGTCAAAGCATTCGTACACAATTGTGCGTATTTCCAAAAATAAGGAGCGTTCGATATTTCAGATACTATGAAAACGACGATCCTCGAATCAATGCACTCTCGTAATGCAAATCAGAGAAATTCGATGAATCACGCGCTTTGGGCGCGCGGCTTGTTTCTCTTGCTGCTAATCGCCTGCTTCGGGTCTATGGCCCAGATGCAAGCAGTCGTTCCGCCACCGGACGGGTGCTATCCCAATTTCACGACGGCCGAAGGGTGCGATGCGCTTAGCTTTCTTACCAGCGGCGCTGGAAATACGGCAATCGGTTGGCGTTCGCTTTTTTCGAATACTGAAGCCAGCTTTAATACCGCTGCGGGCGTGGGAGCGCTGGTTCTCAATAACGGGGATTCCAATACCGCGGTGGGCGCGGCAGGGCTTTTGCTCAACACCACCGGCACAGAGAACACGGCTACTGGAACCGGCGCGCTCGTTTACAACGACGACGGCAACTTCAACACGGCCAATGGAGCGTTTGCCCTTTTTAATCATACCACTGGGAACCGGAACACAGCGGTCGGCACTCAAGCGCTCTTCAGCGATATCGGAGGCCTCGAGAACACGGCCGTCGGATACCAGGCACTTTTTAGCAACACGACTATAGGCGGCAACATCGGTTCCTTTGGCACCGCTATCGGGTCTCAAGCGCTCCTGAGCAATACCACGGGCCAGGCCAACACAGCAGTCGGTTCGCAAGCGCTCTCTAGCAACACCAGCGGCCACTTCAATACGGCCAATGGTGCTAATGCGCTCCCTGGTAACACTACCGGCGACGACAACACGTCCACGGGTTTCAGCGCGCTCGCCAGCAATTCAACCGGCAACAACAACACGGCCGTTGGCGCTGGTGCGCTACTTGATAATACGACCGGCAACAACAACACGGGGGTCGGTTCTGATACCCTCTTTCACAGCACGATCGGCAGTAACAATATCGCCTTAGGAGCTTCAGCGGGTCACAATCTTACTACAGGCAGTGGCAACATCGATATAGGCAACGTCGGCGCCGCCGCGGAGTCTGATACCATTCGAATCGGCAATAGTCAGACAAGAGCATTCATCGCCGGGATTCGTGATGTAACAACGGGAAACGCGGACGCGCTACCGGTGCTAATCGATTCCGCCGGACAGCTTGGCACAATGAGTTCCGCTCGCCGGTTCAAGCATGACATCAAACCGATGGATAGCGTCAGCGAAGCGATCCACGCTCTTAAGCCTGTGACGTTTCACTACAAGAGCGACAAGACAGATACGCCGCAATTTGGTTTGATCGCCGAAGAGGTGGCCGATGTAAACCCGGACTTAGTGGTGCGCGACGACAAAGGTGAAATCTACACCGTGCGCTACGATGCAGTGAACGCGATGTTGCTCAACGAGTTTCTAAAAGAGCATCGCAAGAACGACGAACAGCAAGCGACCATCACGCAATTAAAGTCGACGGTTGCGCAGCAGAAGAAGGACTTCCAAGCGACAGTTGCACAGCTGACAGCGTGTCTGGACGAGCAGGCATCACAAATCCAGAAGGTGAACGCAAGATTGGAGCTAACTGCGGGTGCGCCTCAAATGGTCTTTAACGATCGGCAGGAAGATTTGTAGCGCGTCAGCCGCGGCGGTGATCCATAAAGTGGTGTTCCGCGGAATGGAGCCATCGGGAGTTGAGCGACAAGGACGGGAAGCCCAAAGGGGTGAGCAAGTTCTCACTGCGCAACTGAAAAAGCAGGCCGCGCAACTTCAAAAGGTGAACGCTCAGCTTGAGATGCACAAGCCGGCGGCAAAAGTAGTCGTGAACAAACCTTAAAGCTGTTCCCGCATCGACATTGTTTACGTGGCCGGGGTCAATTCGACCCCGGCCGATTCGCTTTCGCGACAGCGCGCGAGCAGAAGCATTTAACATGGCAATTAAAAGTTCTGCAGCGCCGCCGTGCCGAAGTGTGCCCACGCTCGTACGCAATCCTACGTATTCCCGAAGATCGGGAACCGGCGTAAAATGCAAACACTATGAAAACGACGATCCTCGAATCAATGCACTCTCGTAATGCAAATCAGAGAAATTCGATGAATCATGCGCTTTGGGCGCGCGGCTTGTTTCTCTTGCTGCTAATCGCCTGTTTTGGACTCATGCCCCAGATGCAGGCAGTCGTTCCGCCGCCCGATGGCGGCTATCCTCGGTTCAACACCGCAGAGGGGCAAAACGCTCTTTTTAACCTCAGCACCGGCGTCGCGAACACAGGGGCCGGCTGGTATTCGCTCTTCAGCAATACCGATGGGAGCTACAACACTGCTCTTGGCGCGGGCACGTTGCTTTTCAACGTGGGCGACCAAAGTACAGGTGACGGAACCCAAAACACGGCCGTCGGCACAGCGGCGCTTTTATTCAACACTTCCGGTGCTGGTAATACCGCTCTCGGTGTCTTGACGCTCGAGAACAATTCCACCGGCGACGATAATACCGCCGTTGGCGCTCGTGCTCTCTTGAACAATGAGGACGGACCCGCCAATACAGCCGTCGGTGGGAACGCGCTCAGTAGCAATATTGGAGGCCACAGCAACACGGCCGTCGGCTTCGGTGCGCTTCCCAACAGCACGACTGGTGTCCAGAACACGGCCTTGGGTCGTGGAGCTGGTTTTTTCAACATTGGAGGCCACAGCAACACGTCCGTCGGCGTCGGTGCCCTTTCCAGCAACATCGGAGGCGACGACAACACAGCGGTTGGTCGCTCAGCGGGTTTTAACATCACCGGCAGCGGCAATGTCTGTATCGGCGAAGGTGCCCTCGGTGTGGCCGGCGCAAGCGACACCACCTGGATTCGCAATGTGAACACGCTCGCACAGCCTGTTGCCGGGACCGTTGACATTGTCACGGTGCGTTTGTCCGACGGCAGAATTGGCCATGACGTGTCCTCCCGTCGTTTCAAGGACGATATCAAACCAATGGACGAAGCTAGTGAAGTGCTCTTCGCCCTGGAGCCGGTGACTTACCATTATAAGAAGGAAATCGATCCCACCGGCTCAGTTGGTTATGGTCTAATTGCCGAAGACGTCGCCAGGCTCAACCCAGACCTAGCACTCCGCAACGCCGAAGGGGAAATCGAAGGCGTACACTATCAGCAGATAAACATCATGTTGCTCAACGAATTTCTCAAAGAGCACCGTGCGTTTGCAGAGGAACAACATAAGGTGAGAAAATTAGAAGCCACCGTCGCAGATCTTATCGCGACCGTGAAAGAGCAGGCGGCACAGATTCAGAAGGTGAATGCTCAGCTTAAAGTCGCGCATTCCGCGGGCGTAACTGCGAGCGAACTGTAAGGAGCGGTTAGCGAATCTGGGTAGCGCACGCGTCTCGTCCCGCCCTGCGGGAGCGAGCAGGTCCTCGCGATCGCGGACTTTCGTCTGGACCACTCCTCTTTCGTGCGAGCAAAACAGGAGAGAAAGATCATTTCGGCGCGGACGCCGAAAGCAGCACGCGAGGTGCGTGCGCTCCCCAGAGCAAAAATCAGAAAATGATCTCGAAGAGCTTAATGCCGTTCCATTTTCCTGGGTGGTTGGGATCGAACGATGTGTTCTCTACCCAGATTCCGTACCGGGCTGGCGCCCACGGATTGAGCATTTGAAGCGGGTTGCGGCCGCGTCCAAATGCTTTCGGAAGCGCGCCCTCCACCTTTGGGCGTTCGTAGACTGGAGGCGGCGTCTCCATCGCGCGCACCGGTTTTTGCCGACCGAGCGGGGCTCGGAATTCTTGCGCCGAAACCGTCGTCACCAGCGCGGCTAGGACTGCGATCATCAATGTCTTCATGTTTCCCTTTCGTTCGAGGCGTGCAAATGTTGCCTATAACCACGCCTGCGCACAATATATCTTTCGATGGATTCTCTTGAAAAGGCCGCACGCGTCCTGGATTTAGAAATTTTTGAACTCCAGCGGCTCCGGAAACGGCTGGATGAAAATTTCTCGCGCGCCGTTGAGCTGATCAAGGAAACAGTCGATTCCCGAGGGAAAGTCGTGGTAGTGGGCGTCGGCAAATCCGGACACATCGGCGCTAAGATTGCGTCTACTCTCACCAGCACCGGATCGCCCGCGGTGGTGCTGGATTCGTCTAACGCGCTTCATGGCGATCTCGGCATGATCGCCGACGGCGACGTGGTGCTGGCGTTAAGCGCGAGCGGCGAGACGGATGAAGTGCTCCGGATTTTGCCGGCGATCGCGCGGTTTCAAGTCAGGATCATTGCTTTTTGCGGCGATCCAAAATCAACGCTGGCGCAAAATTCGCATGTTTGTCTCGATGTAAACGTCGAACAGGAAGCTTGCCCGTTAAATCTGGCGCCGACGTCGAGCACGACCGTGATGCTGGCATTGGGCGACGCGCTGGCCATGGTGCTCTTGGAAGCGCGCGGGTTTAACAAGGATGATTTCGCCAAGTTTCATCCCGGCGGCATGATCGGCCGCAGCATGTTGATGCGCGTTCATCAAGTCATGCGACCGCGCGATGCGATGGCAATTGTCGCGACCGACACACCAATACGTGACGTGCTCAGAGCGATGACCAGCGTGCGCGCCGGCGCTGCCGTTGTAACTGGCGAGGACAACCAATTGCTTGGCATATTCACCCATGGAGATTTCGTGCGGCATTTTCAATCTGATTCCAGGATTGGCGAACGATTGGTGGCAGACCTGATGACGTTGAATCCAGTCACGGTGCACAAAGAAAAACTCGCGGTAGAAGTTCTGAACCTGCTGGAGCGTCATCGCATCGATGATCTGGTCGTGATTGATGACGACAACGTGCCAGTCGGTATTGTCGATTCGCAGGATTTGACGCGGTTAAAATTGCTGTAAACCGCGCTGTCATTCCGAGCGAAGTCGAGGCTGCAACGGAGAGCACGAAGTGCACGACGCCAGGCTTTCCATCCCGTTGGGTGAGCCTTAAGCTCCCGCCGCGGGATCCTTCGACTGCGCTTCGCTTCGCTCAGGATGACCGAGTCGCGAGTCGGCAGAGTTGCACTCGCACGAACCGCGTGTAAGCTCCGCGCTCTCCTCGCTGGAGGCTTGACGCTTCAACGTTTTCACCGTGTAACTGTTGTAACCGATCACCCCTTATTCATGCCCGCCGCCAACGATTTACGCAGAGGAATGGCCATCAAATACAATGGGAATCCCGCCATTGTGCTTGAAGTCCATCATCGCACGCCGGGGAACTTGCGAGCCTTCGTGCAGGCCATTATCCGCTACATCAATACCGGCAAAAGCGCCGACGTCCGCTTTGGTTCCACCGACAAGGTCGAGCTGGTGGATATCGAGCGAAAACAGCTCGAATTTTCTTACAAGGATCGCAACGGCTATTATTTCATGGATCCTGAGACGTACGACACGATCACGCTGGCGGAAAATCTGATCGGCGACGCCAATGACTACCTCGTGGAGAACCTTTCCGTGCAGGTCCTTTATGCGGAAGGCAAGGCTGTCCAAGTGGAGCTGCCTGCGTCTGTAAGTCTCAAGGTCGTCGAATCACCGGAAGGTCTGCGCGGAGATACCGCCAGTAATGTCACCAAGCCGGCAAAGCTCGAAACCGGCAAGACCATCAACGTGCCTCTTTTCATCAAGGAAGGCGAATTGATCAAGATCGATACCCGCACCGGCGCGTATATGGGACGCGCGTGATAGAGGTACTGCGAGCGTCTCGCCCACCGCGGCGGGCCGGAGGCTCGCGCTACTTTGTCCGCAAATCGTCGGTTCGGTCTTGCTTTTGGCTGCTGAATTCTGCGTAATCTGCGGCAACTTTGGCTGCAACGAAGCGCAGATCGAAAAAGAATCGCAGTACGCGCAATTCGAAGCGCGACCGGAAAGTTGTCCACCGCGTTGCGGGCACAACATCGAGAAACTTCATCGCGGCATCCGAGCCGCTCACAGTGCCCACAAAGTGGGTAAAATTCATTTTTGCGATCTTTCTGCTGCCGATCTGTGGCGTTCTCACCCAGACATTTTTCACCGCGTTCGCGCGCGCGACGGTAACGCAACGGTTGTGGGCAGGCGAAGAGTTCTGGTTCTTCTCGTTAGGCGCGGTGCTGTGGCTGATAGCGTTCTTCGGTCTGCCGCGCCCAATCTTGATTTACGTGTTCGGCCACGAGCTTACTCACGCGCTCTGGGTGTGGTTGATGGGTGGTCGCGTGAGCCGCTTCCGCGTCGGTTCCGACGGCGGACACGTGGTGACCACCAAGGCGAACTTCTGGATCGCGCTGGCGCCGTATTTCTTCCCGATCTACAGCATTCTGACGATTGGCATTTACGGCGGGCTTAGCCTTTTCCTAAATATGCAACCGTATGGCCGGCTGCTTTACGCCGTGATTGGGGCCACGTGGGCGTTCCATTTCACGTTCACCTGCTGGATGATCCCCAAGAATCAGACCGACCTAACCGATCAGGGCACAGTTTTTTCGCTCGTAGTCATCTATCTGATGAATCTAATGCTGCTTGGCGTGATGCTAATTCTTGCGTCACGACAAATCACGTTTGAAAGCTTCGGTGCGGATTTGCTGACGAATCTCGGAAGTTTCGTCCAGTGGGTCGCTGAGTTCTTTGAGAGACTGGCGCACCGCGGTTAGCATCGGCGTTTCACAGAAACGCCCTACAACAAAAGCGAATTTTGTAGGGCGTCTGTATCAGACGCCTAACGCAGATTGGTAATCACCGCGAACGGCAACACCGAGAATACATCACGCACGGCTACCTCCCGCTTATGGTGACGAATCGGTTGACAGGTGAAGAGATCGTGCGCGTCCTTGAGCGAAAAAATTTCTGGTAACTGAATCGTTGTATCTTGCCAAACTTCCCCAATCGGTGGAAATCCGACGCGCGAAGAGAGCCGCGGCGCGATCACCGCTATCCAATTGTCGTCGAGTCGCCGAACGAAGCTGACACAGGATTCTGCAAACGTTCCGCTCGTGTGAAGCGGTAGATATTCGCCGCGCTCAAAAAGATCCGTGTGCCCGCGACGAAGTTGGAGAATGTGCTTTGTCAAAAATAGTTTGATCCGGCCATCCGGCCACGTCTGCATTAGTTCTCCCGGAGTCGCGTTCGAGAGCGATTTCAGCATCTCGCATCGCAGTCCGTAGTCGACCGGACGCCGGTTATCAGGATCAACAAGGCTGTAGTCCCAAATCTCAGTGCCCTGGTAAATGTCGGCTACACCGGGCGATGTCAGTTTCAGCAACGTTTGCGTAAGCGAATTAATCGCTCCAAGCTGAATAATCTCTTTCGCTGTAGGAAGGAAGATCGGCAGAAACTTATTTTGCGGTGATGAATCCAAAATTCTTGCGACGAAATCATGCATTGCGGCGTCCCATTCTTCGTTCGGTTGGATCCAACTTGTGTTGATCTTCGCTTCTTTGAGAGCCTTTGCCATGTAAGCCTGGATCCGCTCGATGTAATCAGGGGACGGCACAGGCTCGGGCTCGCCATTCGCCTGCATCGGCCAAGTGCCCAGAAGGGTTTGGTAAAGCAAATATTCTTCGTTCGCATCAGGCGCTTCCAAATCATTTACCGTCTGTTTCCAACGGTGATTTGCGGCGCCCCCGCGCTGCAAGGAACGCCGCCATAGCTCCGGGATCTCAGAGATCGCGACGATTCGCGCCCGGACGTCTTCGCTGCGTTTTGTATCGTGAGTCGAGGTGGCGAGCAACGTCGCAGGCCAGTCGCGCTGCCGATCAATGTTACGCTGGTGAAACGCCTCGACGCTGATTCCAAACTGCTGCGGATCGCCACCGACTTCATTCAACGCCGGTAGCCGGTTGTAAATGTAAAAGACCGTATCCTCGAGACCCTTGGCCATCACTGGTCCTGTGGTCTGTTGAAATTTCAAAACGAAATGCATGTGCGCAGCGCGTCCGGCGGCATCGAGGTTCGGCGGGAAACGGAAGATCAACACGTCGCGCAAAAAATTAAAGATCGACTCTTCCATTGCCGGATTACGGCGTTTTGCTGCGGCAATTGCGCGCTCGACGATTTGCCGATCTTCTTCGCTTACCGGCTGACCAGGCTCGAGATAAGTTCGATAAACAGGAAAACAGGCGATGGTTTCGCGCACGGTGCGGGAGAGCGCCTCAAGCGTGAAATCGCGATACCACCGGTTTTGTTCGGATAAGCGATCGAGCATGTTGTTCAGAACATCCACATCGTTGGCCAGCGCCAGTTTCATCACGAGAAGCTTTTTCGCATACAGCAGATGCCCGAAAGGCACCGAGTGATCGATGAAACGGTGGAACGTTTTTGTGATCGCCGTCTCAGCTGCGGGATCGACCAGCAGTTGCATGACGTGATTGGCGAAATCGTACCCAGTAGTTCCATGGACGCGCCAATCTGCGCGCAACCTTTCAGACCCCGTGAGGATTTTCTCCGCCAGCATGTAAATGGCCCGGCCATCTTTCGGCAATGCAATCCCAAGCGCTTTGGCGCAACGCTGCTGAAGCTTCTCGAAATATTCGCGCGGTAAATAGAGGCCGTCGGGATGATCGATGCGGAGGCCTGTCACGGCGCCTGCACTTACCAGCTCGAGAATCAGCCGGTGGACGGCGTCAAAAACCTTGGGCAACTCGACCCGAATCGCCGCCAGCTCGTTCACGTCAAAAAAGCGGCGGTAATTGATTTCCTCGGCGGCTACACGCCAAAAAGCCAGTCGATACGACTGCTCGTTGAGCAATCGATCGAGCACATCGAAGCTGCGGGGATCCTCCGGTTTGCCGTTGATCTGGACCAGCGCCTTTTCGATTGCCTGCTGCACCTGAGGCGCCTCAGCGCAACGCCGCTCCAGACGTCGCTTGATGATTTCCTTTTCTCGGACGCGTTCCGCAATTCGTTTCGAATCGGTTTCTGTGCGCTTCGGTAAATACTCAAGCGCGGTCAGAATGCTTTGCAGTTCCGCGTAAAGATCTTCGTCCTTGTATTCGGCGAGATTTTGCAACGCAATCTGCAGAACGTAGCGATACGTGCCCGGAGCGATCGGCAGCCTGCGATCACCGTAAAGCAGGTAGAATGTTCCCTCTTCAAAGCCCACCTGTAACTCGCCGCGCTCCAGCACGCGTCCATATTGATCGCCAAGAATTGGAAGCAAAACTTTGTCGCGTAGATCAGATTTTAGCGGCTCCCAATCGATATCAAAATAGGGCGCATATTTCGAACTGGGCCCGTTTTCCAGCACGTCCATCCACCACTCGTTCCGTGAATTGCCGATCCCAACGTGATTCGGAACAAAATCCAGCACCTGGCCCATGCCGTGTCCCTGCAGTACCGCGACCCAGGCGTCATAATCCGCCCGCGAACCGATCGCCGCGTTCAGCTTGTTATGATCAGCGATGTCGTAGCCGTGAAGGCTCTCAGGGCTGGCCTGAAAATAGGGCGACGCGTATACATCGCTCACTCCCAACGCGTGCAGATACGCGACGATTTCGCGCGCCGCCGCAAAAGTAAACCGCCGATTAAATTGCAACCGGTAGGTGCAGGTCGGGATGCGCGGAGAGGTGGCTCACCACAGCGCAATTTTCCAGTCATTCCGAGCGAAGTAGAGGCGTCCAACGCAGCGAACGAA
Source organism: uncultured Verrucomicrobiae bacterium (assembly GCA_963803285.1). Taxonomy (GTDB): domain Bacteria; phylum Verrucomicrobiota; class Verrucomicrobiia; order Chthoniobacterales; family UBA10450; genus Udaeobacter. The sequence continues at coordinate 324,855 of CAWDMG010000012.1, forward strand.
GTCCCGACGTCCAAGCTTTCGAAATCCGGTGAAAAACCAAAGTAGTTCAGCGGGATCCTCGATTTCTCTGCGTTCGCGCGGGATGACGCGTATCACATCCGCTCCGGCACTTTGATGCCGAGAAGATCCAGCCCGCGCTGCAAAACGCGCGCGGTCAGATCACACAGCGCTAGACGCGAACTGCGCGCCGGTTCCTCTGATTTCAACACGGGGCAGGCTTCGTAAAACCCATGCAAGCTGTTCGCCAGCTCGAACAGATAATTTGCGAGGATGTTCGGACGAAACCCGTTCAACACTTGTGGAACGATCTCCGCAAACTGACAAACTCGTTTGGCAAGATTGAGTTCGGCGGGATCGGTCAAAACCAATTTGTCGATATTTGTAGCCACGGCGCTCTGTAGCCGTGATTCGCCCCGACTGAGCGGGGCGGCTACATCTGCTTTACGAAAGATCGAGCGAATTCGGACATACGCATTCTGCAAATACGGCGCCGTATTCCCGTGCAGAGAAAGCATCTTGTCCCATGAAAAAATGTAATCTGTCGTACGATGCTGCGAAAGATCGGCGTATTTCACGGCACCGATGCCGATCTTCTCCGCGATGTCCTTCTTTTCCTCCTCGCTCAGCTCGGGATTTTTTTTGTCGATGATTTTTCGGGCACGTCTGCACGCTTCGTCGAGGAGCTCGCGCAGAGGAACATTCTCACCCGAGCGCGTCTTCATCAGTTTGCGATCTTCCCCGAGCACACTTCCAAATGTGATGTGGCGCAGATCGGTAGTGTAACCTTCTCGCCGTGCAACCGCGAAAATCTGTTTGAAATGCAATGTCTGTGGCGCGCCAACGACGTACCATATCGCGTCAGCTTTCAACGCGTTGACACGATAATCGATCGTGGCGACGTCGGTCGTAGCATAATTGAATCCGCCGTCCCGTTTACGAATGATCAGAGGTTTATCAGCTAACTGGGGATCATCGTGAAAGAACACCACGGCGGCGCCTTCGCTGATTTCCGCTATCCCAGCCTTTAACAGGCGATCTGCCACGCCGGGCAACCGATCGTTGTAAAAACTTTCGCCGCATTGCAGGTCGTAATGCACGTCGAGCAGCGTGTAAACGCGCTCGAAGTCCTGCATCGACAGCGCGGCGCATTCGTTCCAAATATCCGTGTTTTCCTTGTCGCCGGCCTGCAATTTCACCAGTTCCTGGCGACAGGCTTCACGCACTTCCGAGTCCTTGCTCGCTCGTTCGTTTGTTTCCTTGTAGATGCGAACAATTTCGGCCAGCGGATCGCCCTGCAGCGCCTGTCGATTCAGAAGATTTTTCCATCCCCAAATGACCATCCCGAACTGTGTTCCCCAGTCGCCGACGTGGTTATCGCGAATCACTTCGTGGCCAAGAAATTTAGCGACGCGCGCCAGTGCGTCGCCGAGCACGGTGCTGCGGATGTGACCGACGTGCATCGGCTTCGCCACATTGGGCGATCCGAAATCAATGACGATGCGTCGTGGTGATTCTGTTTCGGCGACGCCGAGACGTTCATCTCGCAAGATATCGAGCGTCTGTTTCTCCACGGCGGCCTGACGCAATGTGAAGTTGATAAAACCGGCGCCAGCGACAGTTGGCTGTTCGCAGAGATCGTCCACATTCAGATGAGCCACGATTTTTTCTGCCAGCGCGCGCGGATTTTCACCCCGCTGCTTTCCAAGAATGAGAGCAATATTGGTCTGGTAATCGCCAAAGCGCGGATCGGTGGCCTGCGTCAATTCACCCGCCGCGGCGGGCAAGCCGGTGCGCGCCAAAGCGTCGGAAAGCTTTTTCGCTAGAAGTGATTGAAAGGTGTTCATCGAACAATCTGTAGCCGCTTCGCTGTGGGAAGCGCGGCGTCAAGGTGCCAGGCACGTGCGGACCGCGTCGCTCACAGAGCGACAGCTACAAACCTACGAACGTTCGCGAAAGATCGCCAAAATTTCGTCAGCGGATTTCGCGCTGGCAAGACTCTCGCGCACAGAGCGGTCATTCAGAAATTTTGCTATGGAAGCCAGCGTGCGCAGGTGCGTTTGAAATTGATTTTTTGGTACGATAAAAAGAACAACGAATTTAACAGGCGCGTTATCCAATGCGTCGAACTCGATCCCTTTGGTGGATCTTCCGAACGCAGCCACCACTTCGTCGAGCCGATCGGATGAACAATGCGGTATGGCAATTCCGAACCCGATGCCCGTGCTCATTGTCTCCTCCCGTTGCTTTAACGCGGCCAGAATTGGATCGCGATCCGCGGGCTTGATTTTGCCGAGACTAACAAGCAGATCGATCAGTTCAACAATAGCCGACCAGCGCTCCGTCGCTTTCATCTCGGGAATGATTTGCTCGGCAGAAAGTAAATTGGCGAGGGACATGCGGATGTTCCGTGCGGGAGGCCAAGCTTAGCGGCAAGGCATGCCTTGACAAGCGCGTTTTCCGCGAGCGCGGCGCCCTAGTTCTCTTCCCGAATCTTGTAATTCAAACGCCGCGAGAGCAGCCAGCGCACACCGAACATGTCGATGGTGGCGCGCACAGCCCGATTGCCCAGACCGTATTTAGTTTGACCAAACCGCCGCCGGCGATGGTTCACCGGAATTTCCACCAGCCGGTAGCCCGCGTCTTTGACCAGCGCAGGAATGAAGCGATGCATTCCCTTGAACGGAACCAGCGCGCTGACGCACTCGCGCCGCATTGCTTTGAGCGTGCAACCGGTGTCGCGCACGCCGTCTTTCGTGTATCGGCTGCGAACGGCGTTCGCAATCCGGCTGGTGAGCCGTTTCACCCGCGTGTCCCTGCGCTGCACGCGATAACCGCAAACAAGATCGGCGCCGCGTGAAATTTCGTCGACCAATTTTGGAATATCGGCGGGATCGTTTTGCAAATCGCCGTCAATCAAAACGAGGATTTCCCCGCGTGCGGCTTGCAGCCCCGCGTACATCGCGGCGCTTTGCCCGGCGTTCTTTTCGAAACGGATCACTCGCAGATTCGGCGCGGCCTCAATTCGCTCCACGGTCTGATCAGCTGACCCGTCATCGACAAAAATGAATTCGTGATCGATGGCCCTAAGCGCTGCTCTGAGTTCCGCTTGCAGCATCGGAACATTCTCTTCCTCATTGAAGACGGGCACGATCACAGAAACTTGGGGCGAACTCGCAGTCTGATTCATGGCGACTTATTCAAAGTGAAGGCGTGTCATTCCGAGCGAAGTCGAGGAATCCCGTAGCGTTACCTTTAGGCTCCGCCGCGGGATCCTTCGACTCCGCTTCGCTTCGCTCAGGATGACTCGTGCTGGGAGCGCGTGAGAATAGCTTCTCATAACGGCAGTGTCCGATAACTTCGACAGAGGAATACCTGCCAAATCCGTATCACCTTTCCGTAGCGTGACACTTCGATTGTTCCCACCAGCTCATTGGATTGAAATGCCGCGTGGATGTTGCGAGGCACACGTTGCTTTTCTCCATCTCTGACAAAAAGCGCATCTCGTCCGATGAACAAATTGATGCCGTTTTCTTCGGTGTAAACTTCACCGTCCGGCCGTTGCATGCCAGCTTTCAGTTCCACGAACTGATCGTAACGCGGCCAAAACGAGAACTGATTCACCATGTCCTGCGACTCGGGAATGTAAGCAGGCGGATGCCCCGGGCCTTCCACTCTCTTGTCGCGCAGATAAAACGAAATTTCCGAGGCGCGATCGCGAGCGTCAGCAATGAGAAAGAGTTTCTCGCCCGATTGCGCTTCAAGATCGTTGCGCATTTTTTCCAGCGCCTCCGTCGCGCTTTTCCATCCACGCATCCGATCACTCGGATCGCTCCGAGGCAGTTGGTAACCAGCCACCCGCAGCAAATCCGTGTCCAATGCGACCATGCTCATGAACAATCCCACCACGACGGCGGCACTGGCGCATACGCGTAAGAGAACGCTCGCCTGAATCCGTTCCCACCAGAAATACGTCGCGACCAATCCGAAACCAAAAAAGGCGAGCCCATCCCAATTCGGCGCTGCGCTCTTGTTAAACGACAGAAGCAAATAAAAAACAAACACCGGCAAACCAAACCACATCAAGAACAGAACTTTGAATTGCTGATTGATGCGGCGCCAGCATGCAATCACACCCCAGGCCAACGCCAGAAACAGCAGCGGCGAATAAACGATGAAGTGTTGGCCGAGGAATGAGAGTACTTCAGCCGGATGAAAGCCAAAGCCGCGGTCGAGATTCCCGCGGGACCGCAAATGCGCCAGCGTGATCCAGGCGTGCTGTCCGTTCCACACGATCGGCGGAATCGTGCAAAAAACGAACATTCCGATCATCCAATACACGCCGGGGCGTTTGAATTCCCGTCGTAGCCGCGGCACGAGTGCCAGCACGATTAACACCGAAACTAATTCGAATGCGTTCGTATATTTGCAGAGGAACCCCAGCCCGATCAGCAGCCCTGTAACCGGCCAGTACCACGAAAAACTCGGACTCCTTTCCACTGCGAGCCAGAAGGTAAACATCGCCGCCATCCAGAAAAAAATTGACGGCGCATCGATCGTCATCAGGACCGCGCCAATGTTGAAAATCGGCGTGGCATTCAAACCAATGACCGCCCACAGACCAGCGGTGGCGCCGAACAAACGACGCGCAAAATAGAAGAGGAGCAGACTTGTGCCCGCAGCGAGCACAGGACTGAAGAAGCGAACACCAAACTCGGTCGCGCCAAAAACCGCAGTGCTCGCGCGTATGGCGAAAGCAATCCCCGGTCCTTTGCTGAAGTAGGCGGGCGCCAGTCGCTCCGACCACATCCAGTAATGCGCTTCATCGAAGGAGAGATCTGTCGTTGCCAGAAGTGAAAAACGAATCGCTGTCAGCGCAGCGACAAAGAGCCAGACTGCGCGCGTGGTGCTCATGTTGCGTAAGCCGAATTTCCAGGTTGCCCAACCATTAAACTCGGATGGCGCGCAAACACATCTGGCATCCATTTTTTCGCTGCGATTCTCCAGGTCAGCTCAAAGAAGCTGAGCAGAAGCAAGGCTTCACTGATTCCGAGAAAAAGAGTCGCCACCACGTCGCTGGGCCAGTGCGAGCCCAGATAAATCCGCGAATATCCAACCGCCAGAGCGACCAACCAGTACAACCAGCCGCGGCGCCGGTAAAACAAAGTAAAATACGTTGCGGCGATCGTGTTGTTTACAGTGTGTCCAGACGGAAACGATGGTCCCGAGCGAGTGCGATCCGAGGAATCAGAAAACCGAATGACCGGTTTCTCAAAAAGGGTAAGAAACTTTGGCCGGGCCTTTTGTAACTGCACCATCCGAACACTCTGGACGTGCTTTGGTCGGTTGCGGCCCACGCTAGATTTTAGTGCACTGGTGACCAGTCCCGCGATTGCCAGAGAGATGCCCAGACAGATGACCAACGCGCGCGCTTTGAACCCGCCGAAAACCAGAGTGCCAATTCCAATTGCGATAATGAATGGCCTCCAAATTTGAGAATCGCTCAACCCCGCCATGAACAAATCGAGGGCCGGACTCGTCCATTGTTGGTTAATGGCGTGAAAAAGGGACTGCTCCATGCGAATAAGGGATCAATCGGATTTAAGTTCTACTCGCCCGCCTTCTAATAAACAAACGCGAGCGAATGACGAAGCACGAATGACGAAATAATGACGAAGCCGACATTGCACAGCCGTCATCCTGAGCGAAGTCGAAGGATCCCGTGGAAATACCTTAAGGCTTTCGCCACGGGATTCCTCGACTTCGTTCGGAATGACAGAATTTCGATTTGGTATTCGTGCTTCGTCATTTGCTTTGCGCTGACGCCGTTTTCGGTTTTCGCCGAGCCGCTGCCCTCGGCCAAGGATATTCTCGATTCAGTTCGCATGATTGAGTCGCGCCAGCAGATCGATCTGCAAGGACAGCTTCGTCAGGATGACATCGTGATTCCGTTTCGCCTGATGCAGAACGGTCCCTTGATCCGATATACATTCACAAATCCGGATGAAACTCTTGAGTTGCGGCTTGGCGAAAACAGCTCACGCCTCGAGCTGGTAAGCGACGCCGGAACGGAAAAAGTGGGGGCGTCGAAGCTCCTGGAGAAAATTCGCGGCACAATTGTGTTGTACGGAGATCTTGCATTCAAATTTCTCTACTGGCCCACAGCGCGCGTGTTAGGCGAGGAAAAAGTCCGCACCCGGAAATGTTGGAAGCTTCAGTTACGCGCACCCTCTCGCGAGTCGTCGTATTCGAACATGTTGCTGTGGGTGGACAAGGCGAGCGGCGCACTGATGCGCATGGAGGGCTACGACTGGAACGCGAAAATAATCAAACGCTTTGAGGTAGTGTCCGCGCAAAAAATCGAGGGCCGCTGGTTCCTGAAACAGATGCGTGTCGAACAGTTCCAGCCCGGGACGAATCACGTTGAGGCGCGCGCTTACCTGGAGATAAAGAGATAGCGCATGCGTCCTCGCTTGCGCAGAAGCGACTTCGCAAGCCGGAGGCATGCGCTACTCTAACGCGGCTGATGCTGATCGGATTTCGCGCCGCTCACAACGAGCCTGCGACCGAGAAATTCCTTGTCGTGCAATTCCTCCACGGCGCGTTTCGCTTCCTCGACGGTTTGCATTTGCACAAACGCAAAACCTTTCGAGCGCTGGTTGTGCCTATAGCTTACGACCTCTGCGTTATGCACGTGGCCAACGCCATTGAACAAGTCGAAGAGATCGCTCTCGGTGGCGTCGAAAGACAAGTTGCCAACGTAAAGACGCGGCGACGTGACTTCAACCCGTTCTGGCTTGCGCGCGGGTCGGGATGGCTGCGCACCATTGCGCGGCTGTGCCGGTGCTTTCTTTTTCTCGCCACCGTTTCCGAAAAATTCGGCAACGCGCTGCCAAAAGGTTTTTTTCTGCGTCTTCGCCGGCTCCTGTGGTCCTCGAACGCGTTCGTAGTTTCCTCTGCGGCGGCCCCCACCGCGCGAGCGGCGTGGGCGTCTTCCGGGTGAATAAGAGTTCATGTTGATCCTTAACTGTTTTCCAATTGTCAAAAGGGCGGAGCGCCCCGAAAAGGCTCGGGACACCGTCCGTGGCGCGCGACTCATCAAGAGCCGAGTCAAACTCGTTCCAAGCACTCTGCGACGCCGATGGAAACTCCGCCTCGTCATACCGGGAATGGACTTGTCTCAAAGCGCAAGCCGGCGCACTCAACGAACGAAACAGCGATGCCGCGAACGTTTGCAGCATCAGTTCAAGAAATCTGAATCGTTGTAGGAACCGGACGCTCGGAAGATCGAAGAAGATTCCCGACATCTCGCGCTCATTATGGCTTGTTACCACGACATTGCAAGTCAGACGCGGCGGAGTGCGCCTCGAATCCAATCGTCGCGCAGTGAATACGCTCGCGATTTGAGATATTCTCGCGGGCGCTCCCCGCGAATAGGCCTAACAAAGCATCGCAATTCGCGCCGGCTCAACCGTGGTTCATAGCCAAACTCCGGCATCAGATCGCGGCAATGCCATTCTACCCAGCCGATCTCATCCTCCGAAAGCTCGCGTTCCCAGCGCGTCACAGGTTCGGTGCTGATTTGCGAAAAGTTTATGCGCGCCGCGGAGTTGCCGCTCCAGAACCGACCCACTTTGGTCGGCGTCAACACTGTATCCGGATGGAAGTCGATCTCGAGGTAACCGCAAACTTCTTCCATCGTCCTGGCTGGTTCACGCACCAGTTGTTCGTACTGGACCACGAGCCCGGGAACTTCCGCGTCGCGGACGCGCCTGGCCAGTTTCGCAGCGACCCGCCAATGCGCGATGACGTAGTAAGTCGAGAAGCGTCCGGTTTGTCTCGTTTTTTCCAGCGCGATTTGCGCCGCGAGAATGGCGCGCGGGTCCCGGAGGGTGATCAGAATTTTTGCATGCGGAAACCGAGTGAGTACTGCGTTGACGTGATTACGATTGGCCGGGGTTTTTTCAACCCAGCGCGTGATCGTATCAAGCGAGCGCCCAAGCGTTGCCGCATACGCTTTCACCATGAGCACCAGCAAATCCTCCTGCGCATTCGCAGAGTCGAATGCAGAGCCTTCAAACGTCTGAAGAAATTTCTCGCGAGGAAATGTCGCGTAACTGCGTTTGCCCCACTTGCACGGGCCGCCGAATAGCACGTTGGAGAGCGACTGTTTGGTGAGATAATCAAACTGCGCCCGGCGGCCGCGCGGCGCATATTTGGTCAGGACCGTGGGGAAATAGGCTGTTTCCTCGGGCAACACGAGCAGTTCGGGATGACTGTCGAGCAACGCCACCAATAACGTAGTGCCCGATTTTGCCTGGCCGGCAATAAAACAGGCGCGCTGCTCGAATGGAAGCGTCGAAATCACAGGACGAAATTACAACAGCTACGGCGAAATGGTAATAGAGGGCGGTTACGAAAAGCGGCAGAGCACTGCCGCACTCCAAAACCTCGCCGTAAATTCTGGCTGCGTTTGGCGCTTGCGTTTTGGACTGCTGCGCTGCTGCGCCGCTTTTAAGCCGATGTCCTCGTGAGCTCCCGTTGATTACCCAGAAACCACTCGATGAATTTGGGCAAGCCGTCGCTCAACTTCGTTGTCGGACTGTAGCCAAGCAATTTTCTCGCCTTCGAAATGTCCGCATATGTACGCGGCATATCGCCAGGTTGTTCCGCGAGGCGATTGATTTTCGCTTTTTTGCCGACGGCGCTTTCAATCGCCAAAATGAGATCTTTCAGCTGAATCGTCTGACTCTCACCGAGGTTAAAGACGTCATAAAGCGGGCCATCGTAATTGAACGCGGCCATTGTGCCTTGAATGATGTCATCGACGTAGGTGTAATCACGCTGCGTGCTGCCATCTCCAAACTGATCGATCGGTAGCCCGGCGTAAATGCGTCGGGTGAATTGATGAATCGCCAGATCGGGACGCTGCCGCGGGCCATAAACAGTGAAATACCTCAGCGCTACGACCCGCATCTGGTAAAGGTGCGAATACGTCGCACAAAGAAATTCGCCTGCAATTTTCGTGGCACCGGTACGGACTCAATGTCTGCGTGAGCTGTTCCTCCTCGGAAAATGGGACCGTCTTTGAAGCACCGTACACCGACGAACTGGACGCGAAGATAAACCGCTGAACTCCCGTCACCCGTGCTGCCTCGAGGAGATGCAATGTCCCGATGACGTTCGTGTCGTAATAAAGCCGCGGCGATTGGATGGAGGGCCGAACGCCAGCGCGTGCTGCCAGATGCACGATGGCGTCTACTTTTTCGCGGCGAAACACAGTTCGCACTGAGTCGTTCTCTCGAAGATCGACGTGGCAAACAGTTAGGTCTTTTGCGAAACCAGCAATATTCGCGTGCTTGATCTGCGGATCGTAAAAATCATTGAAATCGTCCAGGATGACGACTTCATGCCCGACCGCGACCAGCTTCTCGGCAAGATGCGACCCGATAAAGCCGGCGCCGCCTGTGACCAAAATTCGCATGGCGCCACATTAGCCATAGATGGAAAGTAGCGCGAGCCTCCGGCTTGCGACATTTTTGACCGCAAGCGAGACGCATGCGCTACATTCTAGAAATCACGCCAGTGCAGCAGCAAATAAATCCAGTTTATCGCGAGCGCGGCGATGACTGAGACACGCAAAAATGTTTTCGCTCGCTGCGTCGAAAAATGGATTCGCAGTCGCGGCGTGCGCGCGAGGACTGTTGCAAGCGCGTATATGTCGAATCCAATGACACCGCAAAGAACCGCGAACACGAATGGATTCCATTGCCACGCCGCTAGAAAATGGCCGTGAAAGAATTGGATGCCGCATCGCGTCATTCCGCATGTGACACACGGCAGGTTGGTCAGGGCGTGAAACACACAGTGCGGCCACGGCAATCCCAGCGTCAGCCAGACAGCTGCAAAGCCGAGCGATACAACCGACGCGCTCAACCAAATCAACTCGTGGTCAAGTTCGCCCGAACCAAGCCGCCGAACAGAAAACTGCATTTGCCGCCCGCTAATGATGCGACGCAGTCCAGGCGCCCATCGCACCGAACATGAACGCGATAAGCAATCCGCCGCCGCAACAAACTATCAGCGGAAGGAAAACTGCCAGAACGGCGCGGCCGGTGTCGGTTTCATGAGCCCGCGCCAAGCCGATGCAGTTGCAAACGAGCGCCCAAACGAGGGAAATAAATCCACCGCAAAGCGGTATGATCTGCAAAGGACCAGCGGAGCCTTGAGAAAAAGCGATCACCCGAAAAGTGGTTTCAAACGGCTTGTTAGCACCGCCAACGATCATCAAACAGACGTGCGCGAGGGCACTCCAGATGAAAAGAAAGATCACGAGGAACAAAGGCAGCAAGATGATCATTGCAACCGAGCCAATTCCCATCCCCGTCATCGCGGCCAGACTGTTATTCCGATCCGCAAATAGGCCAATGGATTGGAAACCGAGCGAGAACAGAAACTGCACGATTCCGCCCACGCATCCGCCGATAAGCGCGTAAATGATCGGCTCGCCCAAGCCGCCTTCGCGCTTCATCACACTGAATGCTTCAGCTGGACGAGTAAGCACCATCGAGAGCGTTTCGATGAACGCGTTGAAAAACCCGCGCTCTTGCCGGTGCTCCCACGGCAGACCAGTACGCCCCACGACAGTTGTTGACGTCGGAGCTTCGCCAGGCTGGACAGGCGGGATAGCAGCCGCAGCAGCTCCTCCGAACTCTGGGAATTGCGAGAGCGGTTGCCAGGCGGCCATGCCCTCACGCCAGCCGATGTCTGTTGGCGCAAACCGGCCGGCGGTCAACCCTTCGCGAACGTCCTGGTCGGAGAAAACACCCAAACTCGTAGTGCCCCGATTAACGTGAATCATCGCCATAATGCGCGTTTTAGTTAAGCGCGATCGCAAGCGCAAGCTAATTGCGCGTTTTGCCTAGCCTCAGGAGCGTTGCGAAGTCGCCAGCGCGTAAAAATGTTTGGTGACTACCACGCACGCTGCATCGTCAGTGTTTGGACATGCCTTCAGCTAGCCCCTGAAGGAAATCGGTACCAAAGAGGAAAAGCCATATCACCCACACCGCGATCGCAACATAGCCGATAACAAGACCGGTGACCGCGAGACCAGTACCTCCTAAATTGGGTTCCTTGCGAATTTTGGAAATTGCTAAATGGCCACAAATGACGCCCGGCACAGCAACAATAAAGCCGCAGCAAAATAAGCCCACAATGCTTAGCACTAACGACCAAATCGCAAGGGGCTGCGTTCTTCCTGCATATGCTGCCGGTGGCGGGACACTGGTCGGAGTTGCACCGGCTTGCACTGGCAGGCCAGAAGGCGCAGTGCTCGCTGCGAACTCTGGGAACTGCGACAGTGGCTGCCAAGTGGTCATGCCCTCGCGCCAGCCGATATCGGTTGGATTAAAGCGGCCAGCACTCAGCCCTTCGCGGACTTCTTGCTCAGAGAAAACCCCCTAGACTCGTTGCACCGCGATTGACATGAATCATTGCCACAATCCGTGCGTTTTAGTGAAGCACTATCCCAAAGTCAATGCGCTTCGAGCATTGAGTGAAATCGGTAAAGCGAAACCGCGCTGTCATTCTGAGCGAAGCAAATCTCTGATTATGATTAACGCGGCGCTAAGCAGACTGATCGAGCGCCCGCCAAAAATACCACGCCGCAACGGAGCGATACGGGCGCCATTTCTCGCCATGCTTCATCAGCTCTTTCGGCGTGGGAAGTTTCCGTTTGCAAAAAGTTTTGGCGAAACCTTTCTGCACTCCGTAGTCGTCGACTGGCCAAATATCGGGCCGGCCAAGGTCAAACAGCAGAAGCATCTCCACAGTCCAGCGACCGATACCGCGTACTTGCGTGAGACGCGCGATGATTTCGTCGTCGGTCATTCGGAGAAGCGCGCGTCCGGACGGCACGGTACCGTCGATCGTCTTCGCCGCGAGATCTTTTATTGCCGCAGTCTTTGCGCGCGAAAGACCAGCGCCGCGAAGTTTTTCATCCGGTGTGGCGAGAACTTTTGCGGGGTCCAGCCATTTTGTTTTTGGATAAAGCGCGCGGACCCGTTTCCAGATCGTGGCGGCGGCCTTTCCATTTAGTTGTTGGTAAGCAATGGATTCCGCCAGTGCGTCAAATGGGCGGATTCCAACCGCAGGCATGATCTCATATCGCCGCGAACGTCTGATTAACCGCGCCATGTGCGGGTGACTCTTTGAAATGTGCCGGTGCGCGTGATCGTAATTCATGACGCGAACGATAGGTAAAATGTCGAATGACGAAAATCCAAGGAATGACGGCTTGGGCAGCCGTCGATCTGAAATTTGACGGCTGGGAAGCCGTCACTCCTTGAACCGGCGTTTCTCTTGATAGAACAATGGTTTTCGATTTGGTGATTTCTATGGATACACAACTTACTTGGTACGGTCAGTCGGCTTTCAAGATTGTTACTCCGAGCGGAAAAGTTCTGCTCGTCGATCCATGGCTCTCAAATCCTGTTTTTGAAAATGCCAAGGCAGAAATCGCTGCGCTCAAGCACGTCGATCTCATCCTGATTACCCATGGTCATTCCGATCACGTCGGTGATGCGGTGGACATAGGGAAAAAGACGGGCGCAAAACTGGTAGCAACGTTCGATCTAGCCGACGCGATGGTGAAACATCTCGGTTATCCGGAGGAGCAGGCGCAAATGGACACGGTTGGTCATTTTGGCGGCGAACTGACGCTGTTGGATGGCGAAGTAAAAGTCGCGTTCGTTCGCGCGCATCATGGATCCGGTGTCGCAGCCGATGATCGATACGGGTTGCGTCATGGCGGTGCACCGGGAGGCTTTGTGATTACGATTCGCGGTGGGCCAACGATTTATCACACCGGCGACACAGATTTATTTTCTGACATGGCGCTGCTAACGCTTTTCCACGACATCGATGTGATGCTCGTTTGCATAGGCGACCATTTCACGATGGGTCCTGCTCGTGCGGCAGAAGCCGCAAAGCTGGTCAAAGCGCGCACAGTGATTCCGATGCATTACGGAACTTTTCCGATTTTGACAGGAACGCCCGAAGCATTTGGCCGCGAACTAAAGCAGCGCGAGGCAGAAGCGAAACTGCGGGTAATGAAAGTCGGTGAGACGATTTCGCTGCTGTAGCCGCTTCGCTGTGCGAAGCGCCGTGTTGAAACGTTTGCCGAGTGCGCGTTGCGTCGCCCACAGGGCGACAGCTACAATTCATACGATCTGCGCCGACAAGCTGCCGGGGCGAAGCCTGTCGCGTTGGTGTTCCTCAACGCGTATGACAATGCGCAGGTCATTGCAGAGTTGAAGGATCAACTCGCAATGCCAACAGGCATGGCATGGATTTGGTGGGGCTTGCGAACAAGTTTCGCAAATCCCGCGAAGGTAAAACGGCGTCTCCAAAAGGTCGCCGGCGTCGCCGCTGATCTTGAATACTACTGTGCGTTGGCGGCCGAGCGGGCACGCAAGACGCGGCGAGCTTCAATCACCTGCCACACAACCAGCCCCGGAATTCCCAGGATCAATTCGCGCACCCGAGCAATCAAAGAGAGTGCGAAAGCAGCGTCACCAGGGATACCGAGCAAATTACCAACGACGACGTAGCCGCCCTCCTGTACTCCAAGTGCGCCCGGCACGGGAAACACTGCGGAGCGGATCGCCAGAACCATGCTTTGAAGGACCACTGCGTTGACGAGCGTCGCATGCAATCCGAGCGCGTGAAGAGCTATCCAGATTTCGCCTGACCCGAACAGTAGTGAGGTGGCCGTCGCTGCGCAGCATCCGATCACACCGGACCGCCGCGCATAGAGCCTGCGAATCGCCTGGTCCAGGCTGTGACCACTGTGCACCAGCGAATGCCAATCCTCTGCATTCGCCAGACGCGAAATCATCTTGGCAATGAAGCGAAACATTCCCAGTCGTTGGACGAAGTAGAACCCGATGATTGCGAGAACCCCGATCACTGCTCCGATCAACGTCGGGCGCACAAATCCCTGGCGTCCTGTTGCGGCAACAACCAAGGCCAGACCCAACAGCGTAAAAACAATCTGGACGAAAACTCCCAGCGTGATGTCGACGAGAACGCTCGCTGCTGCGGTCGGAATCGGTGTGCCATGTAGCGCCGCAAGCCGCGCCCTAACGACATCTCCGCCCACAGTAGTGGACGGAACGAGCGTGCTGACTGATTCGCCGATCCAGCGCATCCAAAACAGTTGCCACAGCGAGAGTCGCTCGGATTTCGGAAAGAGCGCCCACCACGCAATCGCGTCCAGGAACACTGGGACAGCGAGGTGATAAATCGCCACTGCTGCAATCCACCACCCGGCGGAAGCGAATGCGGCAATAACGTGTGGCGCCCCCTGCCGAATCAACAGCAACGTAAATAGCGCCGCACCACCGGCAGCGAGCAGGTAAAAGGCAATGCGGATTTTTTTTCCACCTCTCATGAGCAACAGTTGAAAACAGCCCGGCGATGTTGCTGCCGGGTTAAGCGACGATCCGGAATTGTAGGGCAACCGCTTCGCTTGCCAACTTAATGCCTATCGGCTACCCGCCTTCGCCGAGGCTTCGTCGGTTAAGTGCACCTACCTAGACAACATCAGCGTGCGGCAATTACGCGATCAGCGGGAACCGCTGACGCAACGGTCCTTCGTCGAACGGACTTGCTAACAGGCAATTTCAGGGAGCGACTTCAGTGTAAGCACCGCAATCGAAATATTCCTTGCTAAAATAGTTGCCCCTTCGATACATCGGTTTCACCTTCTTCATCCGATATGTCGATGTCCCGATAGCTTTAGCCTGTGAAGATATTTCAAAACCTCGCTATGCTGTTTGCCTTCGGAGCTGCTTCGGCCGCTGCGGGGCCAGCGGACGTTATTCTTCAGCCTTCACCCACGCCGGCTGACGAAAATTCACACAATCTGTTTTCCTACGAAACGACCTACACTTTTCAGAGCGATTTCGAGGAGTCCAAACTCGGTCACGGTGATTCGATCTATAACGATTTCGCCTATGACCATCGGTTTCTGATCAAGGGAAACTGGTACTTTCGAGCCGGCGTCGAATACGAACGCTATGATTTTGGAGGGAGCGACAACGGGCTGCCTGATCATTTGCAGGCGTTCTATGGACACCTGGCCCTGGAGTACGACGTGAAAGACACCGCCGGAATCAGCGTCGAGGCCGATCCTGGAGTCTACTTCCAAGATGACGTCAGTGGGAATGCTTTCGATGTTCCGGGGAAAGCTTATGTGACGTTCCCCCTAAAGAAGGACAAGGTCTTCGCCACGGTCGGTTTCGGCTGGGGACAATTCCAGGATCCGGTTGTCGCCCCCGGTGGCGGCATCACCTGGCTCATTAACGACAAGTTTCGCTTGCAGGCTGTGTTTCCCAAGCCTGCGCTGGTGTATGAGCCAAATGACGATTGGGACATACGTGCACTAGGGGAACTTAACTTTCTTGGCGCTCGCACGGGTGAGGTGCATACCACAGAGCGGAAACTGCAACTAGACAACGCTCTCGTTCAATACAGTGAGTATCGCGCCGGTTTGCAGGTCGGTTACTCCGGGTTCAAGCCGTTTAAGATCATTGCAGGCGCAGGGTGCACTATCCAACGAAATTTCGATTTCTTCCGTGCTGAGCAGTCGAAGAGGACAGATCCAGCGCCGTACATCAGGATCGCGGCAGAAGCGAGATTTTAGGGAAACATTTCGCCAAGTTTTCTGGCTACATTCTGGTCGCCGCGGACTTTCAGTCGGCCCGTCATATAAGCCCACGTCCCGCTGAGTTGGTCATGGCAAATGGCGACCCAATCCTTATCGCTTGCGCGGAAAGTGACATTCGGATGGTCGATTTGCCCCTTTCCCATTTTGTAGGTCCCATCGTTTACCTCGATCCACCATTGGCCGCCGTTCGGTCCACTCAAGTCCCATTGGTAACTAACGTGCACACCTTTTGCTTTTGCCGGTTGAAAACTACCGCGCATTCCATCGAACACTTCCTGCGGCGTCGATTTCGCATTACCGGCTGCAATGGCCATTGTTGCGCCAAGGAAAGTCGCGGCAGCAAGCTTACCGATCGAAAGAAAGAAACCTCGCTTTCGTTTTAGCGGGTGTCGCATTTCGTGATCTCCTTCTCCATTCATCATTCGTGCTACGTCATCCTCCCGGCCTCATTGCTCAATTCGCCTCAAGAGAAAAGCGGCGCCAAGAAATGTGATTACCGCCCCAGCGAAAAGAATCACCAGATCGTTAACATAAAATTGCGGACCCGCCCCATACATGTTCACCAGCCGAAAAGCGCGGCAAAAATGTGTAAGCGGAAAAAGCTCGGCAATGTAGCGAATCGCTTGGGGTAATTGTTCGAGTGGCGCAAACGCTCCTGACAGCACAAACACCGGCAGCAAAAAGAAAACTGAAAACTGAATCGCTTGCGTTTGCGTCCGCGAGAAGGCCGAAATAAGCAACCCGAGCCCGAGCGAACAAAGGAGAAAGAGAAGACAGACTAGCGCCAGCGCCGGCAGGTCATGAAACGCAACTCCAAAATGCCAGCCGCTCAGCAGCATGATGATGACAATCAGCAAGCTCGAGACCACGAGATATGGCAACATTTTCCCGATCACGATTTCACGACGCCGCAGCGCAGTGATCATCAACTGGTATAGCGTGCCTGACTCTCGTTCCCGCGCGATGGTGCAAGCCATCAGCGTCACCGTGAGCAATTGTAAAATTAATCCGATAATCCCGGGGACAACATAATCGATGACTCGCGATTTCGGGTTGTAGAGCACTTTTCGATCTACCGACCACATCTCCATCATGGAAACAAATCGTTTGCGGATTTGAACTGGAAGCTGCTTGCCTAACTCAAAAACTTCTTCGGGCAAGTTCTCGATCATGCGGTCGCGTTGCTTCAACTGGAAATCTCCCAGACTTTGTCGAACCCCGCCTTCTATAGCGTCACCCGTGTTGATGTCGCCGCCGTCGAGATACAGCAGCAACGGCTTCGGATCGCCGTTTTCCAAGCTCTCATTCCAGCCCTGCGGAATGACGAGCGTTGCGCGCACGTGGTAGGCAACCAAATCCGATTCGTTTTGTATTTCGGACGGTCCGTAACGCCATCGGAATGTCTTGTTCTTGGAGATAATATCGATGAATTCCTGCGAACGCGGTGTGTTGTCCCGATTGACCAACATGCACGGCACGTCGGTCAATTCGCTCGTTTCGAAGGCGTGACCGAAGAGCAGCGTAAATAGCGGCGGGAGCAGCAGCACAAGAAGCAGCACGCGCCGATCCCGATAAATGTGCAGGAACTCTTTGTAGGCGACGCTCGCGGTCGCCTCTAAGGACAGCCATCTCATGAATCGGATCGCTTCAGAACACCGTCGTATCCTTGCGAGTACGCGGTGAAAACATCTTCCATATCGGGTTGTACCCAGCGTTCGCCTAACAATCGAATATCGGGAAACGGCCAGTTTTCGCGCCACCTAGCGATCAGTTGCTCTGCTTCTGACGTGTAAAGCCGCAGGCTTCCGCTGCGCAACGAGACGCCAAGCACCTCAGGCATGTCGCGCAACCGCACCAGCGCTGGCATAAGGGGCTCGACATCGATTTCAAGCAGGTGAGCGCGAAAACTGTCCTTCAGTGCGCGCGGTGACTCTTTGGCTAACAATCGGCCATTCTCGATAAACCCAACCTCAGTACATCGCTCGGCCTCATCCATATAATGCGTTGTAACGAAAATCGTTTTTCCCTCGTTGCTTAGGTCGTAAAGCAGATTCCAGATTTGCTGCCGATGCACGGGGTCAAGCCCCCGCGTGGGCTCATCAAGAAACAGGACCGCGGGGTTGTGGACCAGCGCACAGCCAATTGCCAACAACTGACGCATCCCACCAGATAGGTCCGCCCCGGCGGCGCCCCTTTTTTCTTGCAGATCGACGATCCGAAGTAAGCGGTCGATTCGCTCCTCCAGTTGAGCACCCGGCACGTTATAGGCGCTGGCGAAAAAGCGAAAATTTTCCAAGACCGTGAGGTCGCGATACAAGCTAAAGCTTTGAGGAACATAGCCGAACTTGGTGCGCACCTTTTGCCGCTCCTTCCATGTGTCTACTCCTTCGATGGTGGCACGTCCGTTCGTTGGATGCGTGAGGCCGCACAACATTCGCATCGTAGTCGTTTTGCCGGCTCCATTCGGACCGAGAAAACCAAAGATCGTGCCCACCTCGATTGTCAGAGAGAGATCCCGTACGGCATGAACGTTACCGTAGCTTTTGCTCAAATGATGAAGCGCGATGACCGGGTCATTCATCTCGATCTTTATTGCGGTGATGATTTAAGTTTGCAACCATGCCTGATTGACCAACAGATTATTTGTTATGAACGGTGAACCCATTGTACGAATTCGATGCCTGCTCCGGGGATTGGTTGTCTTGGCCGGTGTTCTTTCCTTGATATCGATTGCCGGCCCGAGAAGCGCGTGCGCCGACCCTGTATCCGAACTCGCTTCGTTCTCAATCTTCGACAAAGTCGATCTGGCGCAACTGGCAAAGAGCGCCGTGAAAACGGCGCACGGCCCGCCGATGAAGAATTCGCGTTTTCTCGCCGTCCAGAGTTGCTATGTCGTCCCGGGGTCGCCTGCGCAACAAATAGAGGCGTTGCGCCGGTGGAACCCGGCAAAATATCGCGAACTAAAGGTATTCCTGCACTCTGATCTGTCATCAAACCCGGCGCCGGCTAGTTTTGAGGGACTGAAGAACGCACCGGGCAACGCCTCTGTACGTTCGTTCGTGACCGCGACGCAAAAACTCAGTCCGGAGCTCCAGATCAGCAAAGAGGAGGCAAAGCGGTTTTCTGCTGCGACTGGAGGAAGCGGCGGAGGGGCGATACCTCCCGCAGTGGTGGCATTCTGGACAGATGTGCTGACCGCACGAACGAAAAGCTTTATGTCCGGCGGAATGGCAGCAGAACCGCCGTACGATCATGCCGGTCCGTCTGTTCGTGCGAGTGATGAAGTGAATGGTTTATTGCGCGACCAAGGAAAGATTCGCCAGCAATTCTCCGGACTGCTTGGAGCGACGGCTATTGGACGCGGCTCTGGTTCGCTGCCGGCCGAGCTTTACTGGGAGCTTCTCGACGCGAATGATCAGGGCGTTGTGACGTTGGGATCGGCTTATAGCCGCAGCGGAGCCGGAGGAACTTATCAGACGGCGGATGTCCTTTACTACGCTAGTGGAGGTTATTATGTCGCACTCACGCTTCATCAATTGTGGCCTGTGACAGTCGATGGAAAGCCTTCGACGCTAGTCTGGCGCGGCGACATGATTTCGTCGGCCGAACTGGGATCGCTGCACGGCGTCGAACGGTTGGGCTCGGAATCAGTGATGATGAAAAATATCACCAAAGCTGTTACGGCGTTTCGACGCAACACCAGCGGAGGCCGGTGAAGATGGCCGTGCTCCGATCGTTTTTTTTGATCTTAGCCGCGCTGATTTTCTTTGTCAGGGCGGGGCTTTCCCAGGAAAGCAACGGGTTCTGGCCACTCACGGGCGAGTTTTCGGCCGAAGTCACGTATGTTGGGGAAGGTGATGTCGAACGTGGAGGAAAACACGTCAACGACTTTGATGAAATCTATTCAGATATCCAGCTCGTATTAACGCCACGGATGAAACTTGGCGTGCTCCGATTAGGCGCGGAATGGGAGCGGTTCTCATTTGGCCTTCCAAAAGGCGCCGCCCTACCCAATACATTGCAGTCCTTCAGCACGATTATCGGAATCGATACGCAGTTATCGGATTCCATTCTCATCAGGGCGCAAATTCAGCCCGGGCTGTACAATTCAGGCCTGGGTCATTTGTTTTGGGATGATTTCAATATGCCCTTTGTCATCGGCGGCACGTATATTTTCAGTCCTAACCTCCAGCTAATCCTCGGCCTGAGCATCGATGTGGAACGGAAGTACCCCGTGATTCCTGCCGCAGGTGTCCGCTGGAAAATAGGCCCACAGTGGTTGCTGGATGCTGTCCTGCCAACGCCGCGCCTGCAGTATGAGATGACTCGCAATGTGTCACTCTATGCGGGAGCGACCATCACCGAGGCGACTTTCCGGACCGACGACGAGTTTGGCGATTCGCACGGAATTCCGCGGCTCAACCACGCAGTGGTGACGTACAGCGAGATCCGCACCGGTGCCGGTTTTGATTGGAAGATTTCGCCGATTGTGACGTTCACCGGTGAGGTCGGCTACCAGCCCTACAGGAACTTTGATTTTTATCGTGCTGACGTGCGCTACCACCAGGACGGCGGCGCCCCGTACGGCACGATTTCGTTACACGGCGCGTTTTAGTCACGTCTTTTTGTAGGGCGTTTCTGTGAAACGCCGGGAAACGGCGTCTGGCACAGACGCCCCACAGTTCAGCCAAGATTCCGATCCAGCGCCCCGATCTTTCGCGTCTCTGGCCAGCGCCATGCAACGCCCAGAACGACAAGAATCGTTCCGATCCCTCCAGCGACGACCGAAATGACCGGCCCAAATAGCGCCGCAGTCAACCCCGATTCCAGTGCCCCGAACTCATTCGATGTGCCTATGAAAATATTATTCACGGATGAGACGCGTCCGCGCATTTCATCCGGCGTAATCAGTTGCACAATCGAGCCGCGAATGATCACGCTTACGCTGTCGAACGCTCCAATAAGAAAAAGCACGCCCATCGATAACCAGAATATTTTCGACAAGCCGAACAGGATTGTGGCGATGCCGAACCCGGTCACACACCAGACCAGTGTTTTGCCGGCGTGTTTCATCGGTGGCAGATGCGCGATGAGCAGCGCCATCACAAAAGCCCCGACTGCTGGCATCGCGCGCATCCAGCCGAGACCCACAGGTCCGCAGTGAAGAATTTGGTCCGCAAAGATCGGCATCAAGGCCGTCGCGCCGCCCAATAGAACGGCAAACAAATCCAGGGTAATCGTGGCTAGGATTACCTTTCTGCTAAACACAAATCGCAGCCCGGCCATGAGACTCTTCCAAGTGCTCGCGTCGCTTCGGTCTCTTTTTTGCGTGCTGCGGCGGATCAGTAGGACCAGCACGAAGAATGAAAACGAGCAGAGCGCATCCAGCAGATACACGAAGGAAAAACCGACATACGCGACCAGGAACCCGCTTAGAGCCGGGCCCACCACAGATCCGATTTGGAAAACGCTATTATTCCACGTGACTGCGTTTGTGAATGCGTCACGCGGAACCAGGGTCGGAAAAAACGAGCTGCGTGCAGCCCAACTGAACGTGCGCGCCGACGCTCCGATAAAAAGAAGCAGGTAAATCAGCGGGACTGATGGGTCATCGAAATGAAATATTGGATGATGGCGCTCGAATATCGCGGCAACAGCCGCCAGGGCGCGATTGCCCTCACGCAACGGCGCGCTTTGGGGAATGGAAAGATGTTTCCAGGAAACCAGAGCAAGGACCAGCGACGTGATCGCGCTCAAGACTTGCGACCAAAGGATGATGTGCTTGCGGCTGAACCGATCCGCCAAATGCCCGGCTGGCAGCGAAAGCGTAACCACTGGGACGGCGATCGCTAAGCCAACAAGCCCGAGTGCAGTCGCTGAGTGGGTCCGGGCATAAATCTCCCATTCCACCGCTACGGCGAGCATCAAGCGGCCGGTAATCGACAGTAAATTGCCGCCTGTAAACAGAGCGAAATCTCCGAAGCGGAATGCAGCGTATGGATCGTGGGTTCCGGGCTCGGTTTTAATCGGCAGCGGGACGGCGGATCGTTGCCGATCAGGTGATCGATACGAACCAGGATCGATGGAATGAGGCATGGTCGACGGCGCAGGATCAAACGCGCACCAGAGTCTAAATTGACCGGCCGGCACAGCAACCCTCCGTGCATGGCAAGAACTCCCCGGAGACGTCAATTCACTGCGGTTTTTCCAGCAGCGGCCCGGTAAGAATTCCCTTAAAAGGCGCGGATTTTTCTTTTATTTCAGAGTTCCACTGCCTAAACTCGGGGCCCTTAAGGCAAAATGGACAACATCATCGAGGCGAAAGAACTGCAGATTGAGCGCAAGCATTTCTACGTCGAGCTCCGGGAGAACGACCGCGGTAAATTCTTGCGTATCACTGAGGAAGCTCATGGGCGCCGGAACAGCATCATCGTGCCGAGTACCGGCATTGATGACTTTACGGCGATCATTGCTGAAGTTCTGACAAACGGCGAAACCGCGCCAGCTTAACCGCTGAACAAGGTGGAACGCGTTGTCCTCAACGCGTTGGCACTAGGGGCTGCAGGTTCGCCGCCTGATATTTACACCTTCGGCGCTCCAGCTTGTCATCGTCTTGAGGACAAGACGATCCACCTTTCCCGCATCGTTGACATCGTGACGCCCGAATTTAGTTTGGCGCTTCGTCATTCCAGCGGTCGCTGTCGTTGCAATTATGGCCACAAAACGAAAATCTAATCTTCGAAAACGACTTCAACGCGCGCGGAAACCGATGCGATGCAGATCGCGCAAAGCCACCGCTGGGAAGAAAACGCGTGCGCCGCGTTACGTTTATTACTTCGGAGATGGCCATGCTGACGGAAGAGGCACGATGAAACCCTTGCTGGGCGGCAAAGGCGCAAACCTTCATGAGATGACGAGGATCGGGCTGCCAGTGCCGCCGGGATTCACCATCACCACGGAGGTGTGCAGTTATTTTTACGATCACAATCGCTCGTATCCGCCGCAATTGGAGGCGCAAGTCGCATCGGCCATGGCCAAGGTCGAAAAATCCACCGGCAAAGGGTTCGGCGACCAGGAACGGCCTCTGCTGGTGTCGGTGCGCTCTGGCGCTCGCGATTCCATGCCGGGAATGATGGATACGATTCTCAATCTCGGCATGAACGATGAGGTAGTCGAGATCGTGGCGAAGAAAACGAAGAACAAGCGGTTTGCCTGGGATTCTTACCGCCGATTCCTTCAGATGTATGGCGACGTGGTGATGGGCGTGCAAAAACGGCCGGGCGAGGACCACGAACCGTTCGAAGCAGTGATTGAACGCCTGAAGGACGAGCGCTATGGCAAACACGACTTCCCCGATGTGCGATTGACCGTCGCCGATCTCAAAGAGCTCGTGCAGCGGTTCAAAGCTTTGATTAACGAGCGCACCGGAAAATCTTTTCCTCAGGATCCGACCGAACAACTTTGGGGCTCGATCAGCGCCGTGTTCGGCTCATGGATGAACGACCGCGCCATCGTTTATCGGCGGAAGTACGGCATCCCCCACGAGTGGGGAACGGCAGTGAACGTTCAAACGATGGTGTTCGGAAACATGGGCGACACCAGCGCGACAGGAGTGGCTTTCACCCGCGACCCGGCCACCGGCGAAAAGGTTTTCTACGGCGAATACCTCATCAACGCGCAAGGCGAAGACGTCGTCGCTGGCGTGCGCACGCCGCATCCGATCGCCGATCTGGCGAAAGAAATGCCCGCCGCGCACAAGGGACTGATGAACGTTCGCAGCACCCTTGAGCAGCACTTCAAGGATATGCAGGACCTTGAATTTACGGTCGAGGATAATCGCCTCTACATTTTGCAAACCCGAAACGGAAAACGCACCGGTCATGCAGCAGTGCGAATCGCCGTCGATATGGTCGGCGAAAAATTGATAACGAAAAAGGACGCGGTGCGCCGTGTCCCGGCCGATTCACTCGCGCATCTCCTCGCGCCAGTTTTCGATCGTGAGGCAGTACGGGAGGCGAAGAAAATTGGAACCGGTCTCGCTGCTGGACCGGGTGCGGCGTGCGGCCATGTCGTGTTCAGCGCGGAAGAAGCTGTCTCGCGCGCGGATCGCGGAGAAAAGGTCGTGCTCGCTCGCATCGAAACGTCGCCGGAAGATCTGCGCGGCATGATTGCGTCTGAAGGGATTCTCACGGCGCGAGGCGGCGTTTCTTCGCACGCGGCCCTGGTTGCGCGGCAAATGGGGAAAGTGTGCGTGTGCGGCGCGACCGGGATCCAGATCGACTACCAGAAAGGCACACTCTGCGCGAACGGCACGACGTTGAATCGAGGCGATTACATTTCCATCGATGGTACCGCCGGCGAAGTCTTTGCCGGCGAAGTCGCCACCGCGCCGTCGGAGATTATTCAGGTGCTCGTGGACGGCTCGCTCGATCCGAAGAAAAGCGTCACGTATCAGGAATACGCGAAGTTGATGAAGTGGGCGGACGAATTCCGCAGCTTGGGGGTGCGCACAAATGCAGACACGCCTGAGCAGGTCAAAAATGCTGTCGCATTCGGCGCGGAAGGAATTGGGCTTTGCCGCACGGAACACATGTTTTTCGAAGGCGACCGGATCGACGCGATGCGGGAGATGATTCTCGCCGGCACCAAGGATGAGCGCGCGCGAGCACTGGCGAAACTGCTCCCTTACCAGCGCGGAGATTTTATCGGCATCTTTACGGCTCTAAACGGTTTGCCCGCCACCATTCGTTTTTTGGATCCGCCGCTGCATGAGTTTCTGCCCGCCGATCACGCGCAACAAAACGAACTGGCAAACAAGCTTGGGGTTTCGGTGGAACAAATCTCGCGCCGCGTGCATGAGTTGCACGAATTTAATCCGATGTTGGGTCATCGCGGTTGCCGTCTTGGAATCACGTTTCCCGAGATTTCCGAAATGCAGGCCCGTGCGGTCTTTGAAGCGGCTGCGGAGGTGCAAGCCAAGGGCATCAAGGTCCGTCCCGAAATTATGATTCCGCTGGTGGGATTTCCGCGCGAGTTAAAGCTGCAAATCGACATTGTGCGGCGCGTCGCTGACGAAGTTGCCAGGGAGAGAGGAGCAAAGCTCAGGTATTTGGTGGGGACGATGATCGAGATTCCGCGCGCCGCGCTGCTAGCCGACCAGATCGCGCGCGATGCCGAGTTCTTTAGCTTTGGCACGAACGATCTGACACAGACCACACTGGGAATGAGTCGTGACGACTCGGGCAGTTTCCTTCCCGCGTACGCAGAGCTCGACATCATCGGTTCAAATCCATTCGCAACGATCGATCACAAGGGTGTTGGACGTTTGATGGAAATTACTCGCGACCTCGGCCGCAAAACGCGGCCTAACATCAAACTGGGAATTTGCGGCGAGCACGGTGGCGAACCAAACAGCGTCAAATTCTGTCACCGGCTCGGTCTCGAGTACGTCAGTTGCAGTCCGTTCCGAATTCCGATCGCACGATTAGCCGCGGCGCAGGCAGCGCTCGAGAGTTGAAGGGCGTCTCGCGCTCCGTAGTCTCTTCCGATGCAAATGCGCGAACCAATTTTCGACATTGATTCGTTCGCGCGGAGACACATCGGGCCGAACGAAGAAGAAGTCGGCGCGATGTTGCGCGAGGTGGGTTTCGATAGCCTCGGCGCGCTCATCGACGCCACGGTTCCGAAGGACATTCGTCTCAAACGGCAGCTGACTTTGCCGGAAGCGAAATCGGAAGGCGAAGCGCTGGCTGAGCTACGGGCGATTGCACAGAAGAACAAAATCGCTCACTCGTTCATCGGGGCTGGCTACTACGACTGCATCACGCCGCCTGTCATTCAGCGAAACATTCTTGAAAACCCTGGCTGGTATACCGCTTACACACCTTACCAGGCGGAAATCGCGCAAGGGCGGCTCGAAGCGCTGCTGAACTTTCAGCAGATGATTATAGATTTGACTGCCCTCGACATCGCGAACGCATCAATGCTGGACGAAGCAACGGCTGCTGCAGAAGCGATGGCGCTTTGTCACGCTGTAGCCGGGGGCGGTGATCCCGGCCGCAAAAGGACGTTCTTTGTTGCCGATAATTGTCATCCCCAAACGATTGCCGTCGTTCAAACCCGCGCGAAGCCGCTCGGAATCGAGGTGGTTGTGGGTGATTTCCGCAAATTCGATTTTGAAGTAGCGCATGCCTCTGAAGGACGAATGTGCGATGCATCCAAAACAGCAAACGGGATGCATGCTCTACTTTCGGTGCGCTTGTTCAATATCCCGCGACCGATGGCGCGATCTACGATTACACCGAGTTTGTCCGAAAGGCGCACGATGCCGGCGCGCTGGTGGTGGTCGCGGCGGACATTCTTGCGCTGACATTACTCAAACCGCCGGGCGAATTCGGCGCCGATGTTGCCGTCGGTAACACGCAGCGTTTTGGCGTGCCGCCGGGATTCGGCGGGCCGCACGCGGCGTATTTCGCCACGCGCGATGAATTCAAACGTCACATGCCCGGTCGACTGGTGGGCGTTTCACACGACGCTGAGGGTCGGCCCGCGTATCGCCTCGCATTGCAAACGCGCGAGCAACACATCCGCCGCGACAAAGCGACCAGTAACATCTGCACGGCCGAGGTTCTCCTGGCCGTCATTGCGTCGATGTATGCGGTGTATCACGGTCCCAAAGGATTGCGCGCGATTGCCGAACGTGTTCACCGGCTAACCAGTCGACTTGCGGATGGTCTACGCACCCTTGGCTGCGCGGTCGCACACGAGAATTTCTTCGACACGCTTCGGATCGAAGTGGAATCGAGCGAAGTCACTTTGGGGCACGCGGCCAAAGCGGGTTGCAACCTGCGCGGGCTTGGGCCACGTGCGGTGGGCATTTCTTTCGATGAAACCACAACGCCCCGCGACATTGAACTGCTGATGTCCATCTTCCGCGGCACGAACGTCCGCGATTTGGACGACGACAACATTGGCGATCCGCCAATCCGCATTCCGCAATCCGCAATCCGCACTTCCGAGTATCTCACTCATCCGATCTTCAACACGCACGACACGGAATCCGAGATGCTGCGCTATCTCAAGAAGCTGGAATCGCGAGATCTGTCGCTAACAACGTCCATGATTCCGCTCGGTTCGTGCACGATGAAACTCAACGCCACCGCGGAAATGTTCCCGATCTCATGGCCGGAGATTTCCAAATTGCATCCGTTTGCTCCCACCGAACAGGCAGCGGGCTACTTGGAAATTTTCCAACAACTGGAAGACTGGCTCGCAGAAATCACCGGCTTCGCCGCGGTTTCATTGCAACCGAATGCCGGATCGCAGGGCGAATTCGCAGGTCTGTTGGCCATTCGCGAATATCATGCATCACGCGGCGAAGCGCATCGCAACATTTGTCTTATTCCCACATCGGCGCACGGCACGAATCCAGCCAGCGCAATAATGGCAGGATTCAAGGTTGTATCGGTGGCCTGCTTGAAAGATGGGGATATTGACCTTGCAGACCTTCGCGCCAAAGCAGACAAACACGCGCGCGATCTCGCCGCACTGATGGTGACTTACCCATCAACGCACGGCGTATTCGAGCCGACGATTCGGGAAATTTGCGACATCGTCCACGCGCACGGCGGCCAGGTTTACATGGACGGCGCAAACTTGAATGCGCAGGTCGGTCTTTGTCGCCCCGGCGATTACGGCGCCGATGTTTGTCATCTGAATTTGCACAAGACTTTTTGCATCCCACACGGCGGCGGCGGCCCCGGTGTGGGACCGATCGGCGTGGCCAAACATCTGGTCAAATTTCTGCCGGCCAAAGAAGTGGCGCATGCGTCCCGCTTGCAAGCCGAGAATGCGCAAGCCGGAGGCATGCGCTACTCTGTCGGTCCGGTCGCCGCAGCCCCCTGGGGCAGCGCCAGCATTCTGACGATTACGTGGATGTACATTCGCATGATGGGCCCAGCCGGGTTGAAACGCGCGAGCGAGATCGCGATTCTCAACGCTAATTACATCGCCAAGCGGCTCGATCCGTACTTCCCCGTTCTCTTCAAGGGCAAGCATGATCTCGTCGCGCACGAATGCATTGTCGACCTGCGCCAGTGGAGAAGCGCAGGCGTCGAAGTTGAAGATGTGGCAAAGCGTTTGATGGATTACGGATTTCACGCGCCGACTGTTTCGTGGCCAGTTGGCGGGACGATGATGATCGAGCCGACCGAGAGCGAACCGAAACACGAGCTTGACCGTTTCTGCGATGCGATGATCTCCATTAACGCGGAGATGCAAGCAATCGCCGACGGAAAGCAGGATCGGCAAAGCAATTTACTCAAGAACGCGCCGCACACTGCGCGACAAATCGCGTCCGACAAATGGGACCGTCCTTACTCGCGCGAGCAGGCAGCTTTCCCCGCCCCGTGGACGCGCGACCATAAATTCTGGCCCGCAGTTGGCCGCATCGACAATGTCTACGGCGATAGGAATCTGTTCTGTTCCTGCCCGCCGGTGGAAGAGTTCGAAAAGGGGTAGCTCGCTCGCGCTATGCTTCCGGCGCTAGCTCCGGAGTACCGACGCGGGTGGGAACGAGGCGAAGTGCGCTGCCGTTCGTTTCCTCGGCTGCAGCGGGACCGGCTTCGTGATATTCGGCGTCGCTGTTCACCTCCCACAGATCGTAAAGCTTTGCGTCGGCGAGAATATTTTCCACGCACAACATCGCGGTCATCATGGCGTGATCCTGATTGTTGTATTTATGCATGCCGTTACGGCCGACCAAGTGCAGGTTCGGGTAACGCGTGTCCAACTCCTGACGAATAGTGGCGACGTGCCGCGCGTAGTCGTCATCGTAAACCGGATAGGCCTTCTTCTGACGAACGACGCAGCCATCGACGAAATCGCCTTCCTTCGCCAACCCGATCTGAATCAACTCGCGCTTTGCAAGCTCAATCAAATCGTTATCGCCCGAATCCCACAGTCCATCGTGTTCGAAACAGAAATACTCCAGACCGTAGCAAACCTTATCCGCCTCGGGCACCATTTCGGGCGACCATGAACGGAAATTCTGGACGCGGCCGACTTTGACGCTCGGGTCGTGAATGTAAATCCAGTTGTCATCGAACATCTCTCGATCTTTCAAGATCAACATCACTGTGAGGAAATCACGGTACTTGAGGCCTTCAGCTGCGCGCTTGGTTCGTTCACTCACAGCCGGTGACAAACCGCGGACCAGTTCGCGCATTGGCGCGGATGAAATGACATGTTCGGCTTCGATTACTTGCAGATTTCCGTCGCCGTTTTTGCATTCGACATTCCATTGGCCGGCCAAATCGTCGTAGGAACAGCGCGTCACTCTGCAGCCCATCTCCAATTTGCCGCCCAGCGCCGTCATCTTTTCAGCACAAGCTTCCCACATCATTCCAGGCCCTCGTCGCGGATAACGAAAAGAATTAATCAATGTCTTGATGACTTTGCTCCGGTCACCGTTGTAACGCTGCGGAATAAGCGCGTTCTTGATTGCGCTGCCTAACGACAGGCCTTTGATCCGTTGCGCCGCCCAGTCTGCGGAAATCTCCTTGCAGCTCATGCCCCAGACTTTTTCGGTGTAGCTTTTGAAGAACGTGTTAAACAGACGTTTTCCAAATTGATTGCTCACCCATTCTTCGAAATTCCGCGGGTTTCGGATCGGAAACAGACGCGCTTTCAACCATGAAAGAACGCATAAAATGGATTTGAAGACGCCAAGCTTGAGCAACGCTTCGATCGGCTTCAATGGATAGGAAAAAAATTTGCCGCCGTAAAAAATCCGCGATGAACGCGGGCGCGTGAGCATGTCGTTCGGCAAAATCTCGGTCCACAAGTCTTCGACCGCTTTGGATTTTGAGAAGAAACGGTGACCGCCGATATCGAAATGAAAGCCCTTGTAAGTTGCCGTGCGTGAAATGCCGCCCACGTAAACGGGATCGGCTTCCAAAACGAAAACGTCGGCGTCGTTTTTGGAAAGCATATAGCCAGCCGTTAGACCTGCCGGACCTGCACCGATAATGACGACCTTTGCCTTCATGTTCTGCTACGCAACCCAATGGCCCCGAGTGAAATTCCAGACATACCAGCCCTGCACGCACAGCCCGGCAGCGCTGACCAACGCTACTGCCGCCGTCCCTAATGCTCGCACCCATATCGGCGGCGTGCGAAATTGACGCAGAAAATTCAAAAGCGCCAGCACGATCAAGGCGTACGCACTGAACTCGTAACGGAGCATACTTTCCATGTCGACACAGGCGACGCCGCTCACCGAGAGGTAAAAAATGGTGGCCGCGCAGAAATAGATCCCTACGCGTACCGGCAGGCCGGCGCGGCGCCGAATCGCTGGAATCAATTCGCAAACTGCGATGACAACGAGAAGCCCGGCACCCAGTGTCACCGACACCTGGCTCACTTCGGTGGGATTATTCAGTGCCGGAACAAGCCAGCGGTAACTCTCAGGGCTAAACACTGCAAAGTAATCGGGCACAATGCCCCAGCCAGCCGCCTGTGTGAGCATGTAAAGGTCCCAGTGACCCCAGCGCAGTTGGCACAAAACGAAAAAAGCGATTCCGCCGCAGGCCGCCACAAACGTCAAACCGACAGCCGCCCGGTTCTCTCGAACCCATTTGCGTGGCTTGAGCAAACCGCGCCATCCGGTTCGAACGGCCGAGCGCACCAGAGGAAAAGCAGCGCAAACGATCCCGACAATTCGCGTCGCGGACATAACCATCCCGTGCATGGCCGCCAACACTCTCGCCGTGCGACCCTCCGCGGTGCTCCAATAGATGAAGCCGAGCAGCGCCATAAGAAAGAGCGATTCCGAATAAGCGGCCACGAGGAAGAACGCGGCCGGGTTCGCCAGGATAAGGAGTGTCCCGCAAATCTGAAGCGAACGCGCAACTTTCCAGCGGCGGCAGAACAGGAAGAAATAAGTCCAAAAACCCCAAGCAGCGAGCTGGGCGGCGATCAAAAGCGCCGTGCCGGTGCTGATGTTGAAAGCATTTCGGAGCAACGCGGCAATCGCCGGGTATGCCGGAAAAAACGCGACATTCGAGACTTCCATCATCTTGTGATCGATAGGCGGGACAATGGTCTGGTATCCGCGATCGATAATGTTCATGAACCAATAGCTGTCGTGTTGAACCAGCGCCGAGTAGCGCTCGCTGATCGGTTCTTCTGGAGCGAGCAGAACCACCGCCATTACAACCTGCAAAAGCGTGACGGCGCATCCCGCGACCAATGGCGTTAGAAACCGTGGCAGGCGCGTCATCACCTGATAATCGCAGAAGCTGCCGAGTCTGCTCGCGAAAGTCTCGTCGCCACGCGAACCCTTCCAAACCTGTTCAGCTATCCCGATCGGCAACTCAACGGTGAGAGCGTTGGCAGGACGCGAAGAACTTCTGAAGATTCCGAAAAAGGCAATGTCGGGCCGCATGATTTCCAGCTGATCTTAGTGGCTAGATTGGACGGCGATCGCGACTCGTTTATTCGGACGGATGTTTTTTGCGACTTGTTTGCACTATTGACCGACGAATCCTGGTGGCACCGGCGATCTAACTATGTGCCAGAGACGACGAGTACGATTTCGCCTTTCGCCGGATGTGTCTCATAGTGTGCACGGAGTTCGGCAGCAGTGCCGCGACGGAATTCCTCGAATTTTTTTGTCAGCTCACGTGCGATACACAACTGCCGTTCTGGCATAATGGTACTGCAAGCCTGAAGCGTTTTAAGAAGCCGGTAAGGAGATTCAAAAAAAAGCGTCGTCTCCTCGCGTTCAGCTGCGATCCGCAATTCGCGCTCGCGTCGGCCGCTTTTCACCGGAAGAAATCCACGAAACGAGAATTTCTCGCTCGAAAATCCGGAACCGAGCAGAGCGGTGGGGATCGCTGAGGGTCCAGGGACGATCGTAAACGGCAGTTCGCGACTGATGCATTCGCGAATAAGGCGCAGCCCTGGATCGGAAAGTCCGGGCATCCCAGCGTCCGTAATTAACGCGACGTTTTCGCCGAGGGCAAGGCGCTCGACCAATTCAACCGTGCGCGCCGCTTCATTGTGTTCGTGGTAGCTGACAAAGGGTTTTTTGATCTCGAAATGTTTCAGCAGTAATCCGGAATGCCGCGTGTCTTCCGCCGCAACAACGTCAACTCCCTTCAGGACCTCAAGAGCTCGCAAGGTGATGTCGCCCAAGTTACCGATTGGCGTCGCCACTACGTAAAGCATTCAATATCCTCGGTTCAAAGCCCGCTTCACGCCATCGAATCGATGACGTGAAGACTGGTAACGCGCCGATGCGCTGGGAGATCACCAGCCTAAAATCTTGGCGAAAACCAACGGCGCAACGATTGTCGCGTCAGATTCGATGACGAACCGCGGAGTGTCGACGTTTAGTTTTCCCCATGTGATTTTCTCATTCGGCACCGCACCGGAGTATGATCCAAAACTAGTGGTGGAATCGCTGATCTGGCAAAAATACCCCCACTCGGGCACGGGCATGCTCACCACGTCCTGATTCAACATGGGCACAACGCAAATGGGGAAATCGCCTGCGATGCCGCCACCAATTTGGAAAAAGCCGATGGATGAATCCTTTGATACCCGGCGATACCAGTCCGCGAGTTCGATCATGTATTCGAGTCCCGAGCGAATCGCCTGCACATTTTTAATCGCTCCGGTGATGCAGCGCGCGGCGTAAATGTTTCCGAGGGTCGAATCTTCCCAGCCGGGCACGAACAACGGAAGATTCTTGTGCGCAGCGGCGACCATCCAACTATCGGCTGAATCGATCTCGTAAAATTGTTTGAGGCGGCACTCGCGCAAAATTTTGTAAAGGAACTCGTGGGGAAACTTTCTCTGGTTTTTCTCTGAGGCGGCGACCCATTCGTCGAGCACCACCCGTTCAATTCGTCGCATCGCTTCTTCTTCCGGAATGCAAGTATCAGTGACGCGATTGAGGTGCCGCCGCAGCAACTCCTGCTCTTGTTGCGGACTTAGCTCCCGATAGTTGGGAATGCGTTCGTATTTGCTGCGCGCGACGAGATTGAACAAATCTTCCTCCATGTTCGCACCCGTGCAGGTGATGGCGTGCACTTTGTCACGGCGGATCATTTCTGCCAGCGACACGCCCAGTTCGGCGGTGCTCATCGCACCCGCCAGAGTGATCATCATCTTTCCACCACGATCGAGATGCGCAATGTAGGCGTCGGCCGCGTCCTTCAGCACCGCCGCATTGAAATGCCGGAAATTTCGCTCAATGAACTCGCTGATGCTGCCCATCTTCACATCACCAACTTCGCAACTGGAACCATTACTTTTGATGCAAAACTTACGGTGCGCGGGTCAAGCGTTAATTGCATTTCTTTTGAAATTTCTTATGGGATCGCAGCCAAAATGCGCGATGCCAAAACGTTCGGTATCACGCCGAGCAAGACAACTGGTGCGGCAAGCAGGGTGACCGTGGCTCGCTGCAAAAAATCGGAGGGTATGCGATCCATGGACTGCGCAGCTAACGACGGTGCATCGACAAAAATTGCCTTCAACACGAGAAGGTAATAATACAGCGAGACGAAACTGCCAACCAGGGCAAGCGCGACTAGCCAAAGAAGCGCGTGATTTGCGCCAGCATGTAGCGCAGCGCTGAACAAATAGAATTTTCCGAAAAATCCAGCAAGCGGCGGGATGCCCGCGAGGGACAACATGAAGACTGCCATGCATCCAGCGAGCAACGGAGAACGGGAAGCGAGCCCGGAAAAATTAGACAGATTGTCGCCGCCAGTTTCGCGCCGCACGACGCCGACTACGCCAAAGGCGCCGACGAGCGTGATCGCATAAACTGTCGTGTAGAACAAGGCGGCGGAAAAGCCTTCGCGGTCACCAGCGACGAACCCGATTAATGTGTAACCAGCGTGTGCGACCGCTGAATAGGCAAGCAATCTGCGCACGTTCGATTGCGCAAGCGCGACGAGATTGCCAATTACGATCGACAACGCCGCTAGTACCGGCAAGCACCGGCGACCAACCGGCTACCATCGCGTGCCATCCGGCGCTGCCATGCACCGGTGCAAAGCCTATGAGCACGATTTTTCCCAGCACAACAAACGACGCCACCTTCGAACCCGAAGCAATGAACGCCGCACTTGGAACAGGCGCGCCTTGATACGCGTCAGGTGCCCACAGATGGAAAGGCGCAGCAGCGATTTTGAATGCGAAGCCGACAAGCGTCATGACGATTCCAACCGCAAGCAGCGGCTGCACTGACGTCGTGGCCAACCTGGTTGAAATCGCGGCGAGACCGGTTGCCCCTGACATACCATAAATGAGGCTGATACCGAAGAGTGTGAACGCGCTCGACGTGCTACCGAACAGAAAATATTTTAGACCTGCTTCGGCCGAGCGGGCGTCCGTCTTGTCGAACGCCGCCATGACATAAAGCGACAGCCCGAGCAGCTCGAGGCCGATGAAAATCATCAGCAGTTCTTCACTCTCGACGAGCAGCATCAGGCCGACCGTTGCCAGAAGAACAAGCGCCAGATATTCGCCGGGATGACGCAGCGTCTTTTCTGCCTGCGTCAGCAGGATCGTGAAAAATGCGAGAGCCAGGCAAATGATTTTGAACAATGACGTCAGCGGCGAGATCACCAGCATTCCACTGAACAGCGTCTCGTTGGCGGGCAAAAACGTGACTGCCACGATTGCAATCACAATTCCCAGCGCTGCAACAAACCCGCAGGCCGCCGCTGCGCGTTTTGCAACGAGACCGACCGAAAGCACAACCAGCGCGGTTAGAACTACGACCGCTTCAGGCGTTGCAAGTTTGAGAAGCTCGAGATAAGACATCGTTAAAGGACTGAAGCGTTGCAGCATTGACGATCAGGCGTGCTTTTCATTTCAAAAACCTCATCGTTTCGACCGCGGGAATGATGCGGTCCAGCAACAGTTTCGGATAAACGCCGACGGCGAGTGTGGTGAGCATCAGCATGCACGCACCGATTTTCTCCGGGATCGTGATCGGGTTGAACTCTTGCTGATTTAACGTTGTACCTTTTGTAACTTCGCCTTGGACGCCTTTCTCACCGAAGAACGAAAGCTTTAGCGCACGCAATGTGAAGGCAGCGACGAGAACTATCCCGGCTCCCGCGATCCAAACCGCAATCGGATATGTTTTCCATGCGCCGATTAGAATCGTGATCTCGGCTGCAAATCCGCTAAAACCGGGGATGCCCATTGAGGCAGCCGCAGCGACTACGAAAGTGAAAGCCGCAAAGGGCATTGCGTGGCTCAGATTCATCCCAGAAAGCGCGTCGAGTTCGCGCGTGTGCGTGCGCCGGTAGATCATGCGTCCTGCGACGGCGAACAAGAGGGCCGCAATAACCCCGTGGGAGAACATTTGCAGGTACTGCACCGGAAACGCCGAGCGCGTTGGCCGTGGCAAAACCGAGTAGCACAAAGCCCATGTGGCTCACGCTTGAATAACCGATGACAAATTTCAGATCACGTTGGCGAAGCGCCACTGCCGCGGCATACACGATTCCGATCACTGCGAACACAGCGATCCATTTGCTCCACATCTGAAATCCCTGCGGAAAAAGATTCATGGCGACGCGCAGACCGGCGTAAGAGCCGAGCTTCATCACGATTCCCGCGAGCAACATCGAACCCGCAGTCGGAGCAGCGGCATGACCAGTCGGCGCCCAGGTGTGCAGCGGCCAGATGCCAGCCAGCACAGCAAAGCCGAGAAACAACACCGGAAACGCCCACGATTGCAGTTGCAGTGGAAATTCAAACTGCGAGAGCTGGTTCAGGTCCAATGATCCCCCAGTGACATAAGCGACCAGTATTCCAACGAACACGAACATCCCGCCGAAGAAGGAATACAGCGTCAGTTTCATCGCGCCGTATTCCTTGTTGGTCGAGCCGAAGATCGCGATGAGAAAATATTTCGGCACGATCACCAACTCATAGAAGACGAACAACAAGAACAGATCCGCACTGAGGAACACGCCGTAGCACCCGGCCACCACCAGCAGAAGCCAGAAAAAAAATTCGTTCTGCCGATGTTCCACATCCCACGAAAACAGCACCGTGCTTACCGCTGAAATACCGGTGACAAGAACCATCGTCAGACTCACGCCATCGAGCGCCAGATGGTAATTCATCCTAAGCGCCGGGACCCACGGCACGCGCACAATGGTTGTAAAATGCGCCAGATCCGCAATCGGCGTGCCGACGAACACGATCATACCAAGCGCTAAGCCTGCGATTGTCGTAAGCAGCGCGATCCAGCGAGCACACCGGCGCGGCAAAAGGAGCACCAGAACTCCGCCGCCAAATGTAAGGTAAATCGTCCAGGCGATCATGCGCGTTTACGCACCCGATAGCGCGTCGCCTTCTCGCGCACATGAAAACCGATCTCGCGGCGTGCCTTTTTCGGCGGGGCGATCAACTGCCTTATCGCTTCCAGAATCGCAGTGATTTCCTCATCGTGCTTGTCGACACGCTGCTCGAGCTCCGAAAATTTTCGCGCTGACTCGCGATTTGTTTCGAGCATCTCGCGTAGCTTCACAAACGCTCGCATGATGGCGATATTGATTTTCACTGCACGCTCGCTTTGCAGAACGCTGGAGAGCATTGCGACGCCTTGTTCGGTGAAAGCGAAAGGTCGCGAACGTCGACGGCCGCCGCGACTCGGCTTTGAAATGCCAAATTGGCATTTCAAAAAATGCACCTCTTCCAAGGTGAGTTGGAACATGAAATCAGGCGGGAAACGATCAGGATTTCGTTTCACTGCGCGGTTTAGATGACCTGTGGATACGCCATAGAGGATTGCTAAATCAGAGTCCAACATCACCTTCTGTTTGCGGAAAACGAAAATTAGGTGCGCAATTCGCTCGACGGGAATGATCTCTTTGCTCATTCGCCTGAAACTCACCCAAACAGCCGCGCCATCTGAACGACCGTTGTATTGAAAATGTTGAACATGAATTGCGGCACGATGCCGATGACGAACATGAGCAGGGTCACAGGAATCACGATAAGTTTTTCCCTTCGCAAAAGATCGGGGAACGCGCTGCAACCTTCTGCGAGTGGTCCGCTGAAGAGAGATTGCATCACTCGCATAAAAACGATCGCTGTGACGAGAAGGCCGACCACGGCAATGGCCGTGAACGTCGCCGCCATCGCTAACGAGCCTTTAAAAATCAGAAACTCGCCAATAAATCCATTCAGCCCCGGCAAACCGAGTGACGAAAACATGGCGACACTCATCCAACCGCACAGGAGTGGTGTTCGCTGCATCAGCCCCCCGAAATCGTCGATGCCACGCAGACCGCGCCGTTGTTCGAGCAGGCCCACAAAGTAGAAAAGCGTCGCCGCGGTAATGCCGTGATTGAAGATTTGCATGAACACGCCACTCAATGCCGCCTGCGTGTCGATGCTCGCAGCAACAGCGGGTGACGCGGCCAGTGCAAAAAGACCCAGCATGCAGTAGCCGAGATGGTTTATCGACAGATAGGCAATCATTCGCTTCAAATCGCGCTGCGCCCACGCAGCCAGCGGAGCGAAAACGATCGAGCAAACCACCAGCGCAAGCAGCCACGGGCCGATGATTTTGATTTCGTTAGGAAACAATGGAAGCAACAGGCGCACGAAACCGTAAACGCCCATTTTCGATAGCAGGCCGGTGAGCACCATCGACACGCCGGTAGGCGCGGTTTGATATGCGTCCGGCAGCCAGGTGTGAAACGGAAACAGCGGTACCTTTACCGCGAGGCCAATAAAAATTCCGGCAAAAGCGAGCCAGGCGAGATTTCCCGTAAGCAAGCCGCTCTTTCCAAGACTCGCCAGAGCCGCGAAGTCGAACGTGCCTTTCGCTAAATAAATCCCGAGAAACGAAAGCAACATGGCGACGCTGCCGAGGAATGTGTAGAGGAAAAACTTGGTCGCGGCGCGATCGCGATTTTCACCGCCCCAGATTTTGATTAGCAGAAAACCCGGGATCAGACTCATTTCGTAGAACAAGAACCAGAGAACAAAATTCTGCGCCGTAAAAGTGCCGTAGAGCGCAGACTGCATGACCAGCATAGTCGCGTAGAACGCGCGGCTTCCATCAGGAGCCGGTTGCGCAAGCAATGCGAATGGAATGATCAGCGAGGTGAGTATTACGAGCAGCAGGCTCAGGCCATCGACGCCCACCAGATATTCGGCGTTGATAGCCGGAATCCACGCATGACGTTCCACGAACTGGAGTCCAGTCGCGGTGGCATCGAAATTTCGCCACAGCGCCAGGGCGCATCCGCCAGAGATGATATTAAACATCAGCGCAATCGGGCGGCCATTGCGCGGCCTGCCCGCCGTAGCGTCGGTGGAGGCGGGCGGCCATGTACACACGGCCACCGCGCCGAGCAGCGGAATCAAAATAATCGCCGTGACTAAGCCAACCATGCGTAGAGAAGAAGCAGCGCCAACATCCCAACAGCCACGACGCCGAGGTAAATTTGAATCTGTCCAGAGTGCGCGCTGGACAACAGACGGCCCAAACCGCGAGCGCCAACTGTCGTTTCATCTACTCCGGCATTGATGCCGCGCTCATCGACACGAGCTGTAAACATTCCAAAGAGTTGGGCGATTGCGCCGAAGCCACGCACCAAACCATCCCAGAAATAGCGATCCATCCAGTCGGACAATCGCGCGCTGGCCCAGGCGAAAGCGATGATCGTCCGCGCATACAGTTCATCGATCCACATCTTGTTTGCGAGGAACCGGAACAACGCCGGTTGCGCGTACTCGAGTGGATCAACTTCCGCCGGTCGATTTCGATCCTGCTCGCCGGCTTTGCCATAGAACCAAATACCCACCGCGATCCCGGCGCCAACGAGGAGAAATGAAATGAAAAGCATGGGTTGGATCAGGTGCGCAATGTTAAAGTGAACCGGTTCACTCGTGAGATAACCATGCAGCCATGGCCAGGCGGTAGTGAGCACGACGCTCAGGAAAACTGTGCCAATCGCCAGCACAATCAGTGGCATCGTCATCACCCGCGGACTTTCGTGCGCGTGCTCGGCGGCGGTCCGGCGATTGCCGAAAAAGACGTAAATCATTTGCCGCGTCATATAGAGCGCAGTGAGAACGACGCCGGCCAGCATCAGGTAATACGGTGCATGCGATCGCGGCCAATGCGCGGTGGCGTGAAGAATTTCCTCCTTGGTCCAGCCACCGGAGAAGAAAAGCGGAACGCCACTCAACGCCATCATACCGATGGCGTACGTCCCAAACGTCACCGGCATCAGGCGCCGCAGGCCGCCCATTTTGCGAATGTCCTGTTCGTCATGGCATCCGTGAATCACCGAGCCAGAGCCGAGAAACAGAAGCGCCTTGAAAAAACCGTGCGCCAATAAATGCATGATCCCGGCCGCGACACCGCCGACGCCTAACGAGACCATCATCAAACCGAGCTGCGACACGGTTGAATAAGCCAGGATGCGTTTGATGTCGGCTTGTGCAATCGCGATGAGCGCAGCCATGAGAGCGGTAGTTACTCCAATCCAGACAACGACAGTGAGCGAGGAGCTCACGCCGTTGATCGCGCCTAACGAAAAGAGCGGATAAACGCGCGCGACCAGAAATACACCCGCGGCGACCATTGTGGCTGCGTGGATCAGTGCGCTAACCGGAGTGGGACCCTCCATCGCGTCGGGCAACCAGACGTGCAGTGGGAATTGTCCGGATTTGCCAACCGCGCCGCAGAAAATCAGAAGCGCGATGAACGTTGCGCTTGCACCAAGCAAGGCCAGACCTGCAGTCTTCAAGACATCCGCGGCCGCCATCGTAGAAGAGCAGTGTGCCACTGCGATTGTAGAGCCAGAGCATTCCGAGAAAAAATCCCATGTCACCGATGCGCGTGGTGATGAATGCTTTCTTTGCTGCCGCTGCGGCGCTCGGTCGCTCGATCCAGAAGCCGATTAGTAAATACGACGCGAGCCCTACGAATTCCCAAAACATGAAAAGCAGCAGCAAGCTGTTCGCGATAACCACGCCGAGCATCGCGCCAGAGAAGAAAGACAGATATGCGAAGAAACGCGTGAAATTCTTGTCGTCAGCCATGTAGCCGACGCTGAAGACAAAAATGCACAAGCCGACCAGTGAGATCATCACCAGCATGGCTGCCGCGAGCGGATCTAGAACAAATCCGAGCCGCAATGCTTGGTCGCCGAACGTAAACCAGGTGAAATTCTGAACCACGCGGAAGTCGTGTGTTCGTAGCGTCGGAAGGAACACCACGATCGAGATTGCCAGCACAACGATTTGGCCACCGATTGCGAGTACGACCGCACCTTTGCGCCGCGATTTTCCCAAGCTCAAAATCACGACCGCTGCCGCAAATGGCACCGCCGGGATTAGCCAAAGACGCTCGAGAATCTGGGCGCTCATCTTTTGGCGTACGGAAAACGCCCAACGTTCAACGCCCAACATCCAACGTCGAACTCAAAACCCTTTCTGAATTGAGCATTGGGCGTTGAGCGTTGAGCGTTCAGCGTTTGCTTCCGTTTTATCATCTTCATCCTTTGAGCTGGTCGTATTGATCGACGTTCGTTGTCCGGTAATGCCGGTAAACCGCGATAACCATCGCTAGGCCGACAGCGGCCTCGGCCGCAGAGATGGCGATGGAAAAGATGGCGATCATCACTCCGGTTGGCGGATGCGGCAGCGGAGCGAAACGCCAGAACGCGATGAAATTCAAGTTCGCCGCGGCGAGCATCATCTCGATCCCGATCAGGATGAAAATCGCGTGACGCCGGCTGAGGGTCGCAAGCAGGCCGATGGAAAACAACGCCGCGGAAACGACGAGGAAGAGTTGAAGTGTTGGTGTCATTGCAGTCCTGGCAGAAAACGTCCAACGCTCAACGTCCAACGCTCAATGTCGAACTCAGAATCTCTTCTGAATTCAGCGTTGGGAGTTAAGCGTTTAGCGTTGAGCGTTTGCTTCATCTTTGTCATCGCTTTTCCTCCATCACAAGGACAAGCGCACCGATTAGCGCAGCAGTCAGGAGGAGCCCGACGCATTGCAACGGCCACACATAACCGGTCATTAACGCCTGGCCGATTTGCTTAATCGTGAGTGCCCGAATGTGCGGCGGGACGATGGACAACGATGGCGTTTTTAGAACCGCCCACGTCAAACCCGCAAAAACAGCAAGCGCGATGAGAACACCGCTCCAGGCCCGCCCCGCCGTAGCCTTCGGCGTAGGCGGGTTGAAACCATAATGTTCCTTCGAATCGCGGCGCGTCAGAAGAATCGTGAAAACGATCAACACCGCCACCGCGCCGATGTAAATGAACACAAGGGCAAGCCCTACGAATTCTGCGCCCAGCAGGAAAAACAAGGAGGCGAGTCCGAGCAACGCCACTACCAAACATAAGGCGGCGTGCATTAGATTTGGCAACGTCGCGGCCGCGAGCGCCGCGGCGAGCGTGAAAATCGAAATGAAGATGAACGCCACGCTGTTCATTCGGAGCAAGATTTTCGGCGGCAAAATTGTAGGGCAGGCGCATCGCCTGCCAGCTGCGACGATTTGGCAAGCGGCGCGCTTGCCCTACAACCGCAGAAGGAATCCCCGTTTTTCTTCATTCAGCGAAACGATAAACACGCCGCGCGAATTTTCTTCGCGTGTCCAGCAGGATGGATAGCGCAGTGTAAACAAAGACGATCACGAACAGCGACCACAGCCAGCCGCGCATACCGCGGCCGGTATAATGCCAGACCGCTGCGGCAATGACGCACGTGAACGCCATCGGCAACATGAATTTCCAGGCAACATTCATCATTTGATCCACGCGCATGCGCGGGAGCGTGGCGCGAAGCCAGATGTAAACGAAAAGCAGCGCGCTCAGCTTTGCGAAAAACCAGACGTAAGTGGGAACAAATTCAAGCAGGCGCACGGGCGCATGCCACCCGCCCAGAAACAAGGTCACCGCCAGCCCGCTGACGGCGAACATGCCGAGATATTCCGCCAAGAAAAACGTGGCGTACTTAAATCCGGAATATTCGGTCATGTGTCCGGCAACGATTTCCGATTCGCCCTCCGGGACATCGAATGGTGTGCGGTTCGATTCCACGAGACCGGAGACGAAAAACAGAATGAACGCCGCCGCGCCCCACGGTGTGAATACGAACCAGCGCGGCACGACGCCTAACGTGTATTCGCCTTGCGCGAAAATAATCCTGTCCGGAATTAGCGAGCCAACGACCATCACGACCGGGAGCACTGTGATGATCAGCGGCAATTCGTAGCTGAACATCTGGGCGATGGCACGCATGGCGCCGAGCATTGAAAATTTGTTGTTACTGGCCCATCCGGCCATGAAAACCGCGAGTTCCGTTGCCGATCCCACCGCGAAGAAAAAGAGTATGCCGCCGTCAATTGTGAACGCGGTCATGTTCCGCCCGTACGGGATCACACCCAGCGTGAGGATGGCGACGGCGGCGAGGATAACCGGCGCGAGGAAATGGACGATCTTGTCTGCGCGTGCCGGCACGATGTCCTCTTTGATTAACATTTTTATTCCATCTGCGACCGGTTGGAAAAGACCGAACGGCCCAACGCGATTCGGCCCGTAGCGATTCTGCATTCGCCCCAAAATTTTTCGCTCAAGCACTGACATAAGGGCGAAAAGCGTGAGAAACACGGCGAGCAGCGCAACAATGTTGATCAGGCTGGACGTGACTTGGATCACCCAAGTCGGCGCGCCTGCAATCCAGGAAAGCAGCCATCGCTTTCCGTGCACGAAGATTTGATCGAGAGCCGAACTCATCTTCGTGAAGAAAAGCGGGGCTAGTTTACTTAATCAAGGCAAAACAAGGAACGACGGTTTCCCAACCGTCGAGGCCGCTCCTCGATTCGCGCCCGGTGAGTGCGGTTTGTAGCCGGGGGCGTCGACCCCGGCTGCCGGCGCGCAGCACTGCCCAGCGGGCCGAGGTCACCGCCCTCGGCTACAACGTCGCATCTGAGGGCTTCAACCCTTTAACCCTTCAACTGTTCAACGCTTCAACTATCGCTGTGACAGCGGGACGAGTTTCCAAGTGATTTTTCCGTCCGCAATTTCAAGCCAGGCAACGCTTGGCGGGGCGCCGCGGTTGGGTCGGGTCACGCAGCCGGGATTGAGAAACAGAACGCGACCGCGCCTTTCGTTGCGCGGAACGTGCGTGTGCCCGTGCAGAAGAACATCGACATCATCCGGCGGGCGATCCGGCGGAACGTGTTGCAACCGGAATTTCAACCCACCTCGCGCAAGATCCCGGACCAACAGCCACTCGAAATTGCTGTCGCAGTTTCCGCGCACAACGACAACAGGCGGCCCGACCGCCTGTAATTCATCAAGAATCGTTTCCGCGCAAACATCGCCAAGATGCCAAATTTCATCAGCATCTTTGGCCATTTCCTTCACGGTTTCCGGCAAACGATTGTGCGTGTCCGCGAGAACAAAGATGCGCAGAACTCGGCTCACAACAGCGCTGTCATGTTGAGCGAAGCGAAACATCTCTGTCTATTTCTCTTGGGGAGGCGGGCCAAAACCTATTCCGAGATTCTTCGCTGCGCTCAGAATGACACCATGAGACGACTTGTAGCGATCTTTTGCTGTTTGTCTTTGTCATTTTCGTCTCAAGCTTCCGACTCGCTGAAGCCGGAAATATAGACGGGCCTATGAGGAGAACACGTCTCCGGTGCGCGTGGCCGTATTTGCCCTGCTTTCATGCGGCGTTAGTGCCAACAGACGAAGCGAGTCCAAACGTGACACTGACCTTTATCTGGCACGCGGAGGACCGGGCCAACCTGCTTCAGAAAATTGCGCAGGAATTCAAACGATCCGTGTCGCTCCGCTTATTTGCCAGGTTCTAAAAGCACAATGGGCTTGGCGCGGATAGAACGCGCCAAGCCCTTATTCGTTCAGACGCTCAATGTCGTCGGATCTTTCACTACGGCACGCGTACCGCCGTTCCTAGGCTCACTGCGACACCGGCAGGATTGGGGGAGGTCTCGAGAGTCCAGACCTGCTGTGCACCCGGCCCCACGTATATATTGAAAGTTGGGCCTCCGGTGATTGACAGCGTGCCCGTGCAGTCTGGTGCGACCGTATAGGTTCCTACCCCTCCGGTGGCGTCGATCATAATCGTGCCCCCGATATTCACAGTGCCGAATGGATTGAACGTCGTACCATCTCCGTTGAACCGGAGGCCTTGCATAATGGCTTTCGGTACGAAGTTCCCACCGAAGTTTGCGTACCCATCGAAGGTCCATAGATATAAACCCCTTAGCATGTGTGCATCGCAATGCCTGTCGGCTTCCGCGCGCGCGGTAGCGGATGTGCCCGGCGCCATAGTGGCAGCCAAGCACACCAACGCACAGGCGAAGGCCAGGCAGCTCATTATCATCTTCGTTAAC
The DNA here is from genome assembly GCA_963803285.1 of uncultured Verrucomicrobiae bacterium. Classification (GTDB taxonomy): domain Bacteria; phylum Verrucomicrobiota; class Verrucomicrobiia; order Chthoniobacterales; family UBA10450; genus Udaeobacter. Next base: position 369,024 of record CAWDMG010000012.1, read on the forward strand.
TTTGTCTTCATAGTTATTGTTTCTTTCTGTTTAAGTTTTCTTGTTTGGGCTTCGGGGACCTCTCGTCATTGAGTTGTCATTTCTAGCCGTTCACTGGTGTACTGCGTAAAATTTTTGGATCCCTTACGCGGGATGTTTGGGAATTTTTTGCTGACACCACGGATCACTCGGATCACGGGTTAGGATTGTAGGGACAGCCGTGCCTGCCACGCGGAAGCTTAACAAACGCGGGCGACTGCTTTTTAATAGATGCAGGCGGCACGCCTGCCACTACAACTCGATCACTTTGGGGCAAGAGAAGCGACAATCTTTTCGAAGCGCGGATCGCCGCGGAGCGGGTCCCAGAACGGATCCAGTTTTAAGTCGCCATACGTTACACCGGCAGGGGTACGTGCTGAGAAAGCGAGTTGTTCAAACGCGAGATTTTTTTCACCAACCCACGCAGCAGTCATCGCGTAATAGACGATCATGTCCGCACCATTGACTGAGTCCTTTTCCACGGGGAGCAGCTCGACCGCGCGCCGGCCTTCGCGCAAGGCCTCATCCTTCTGCCCGAGGGCGGCATCGATTACACCGAGCACGCACAATGCCGGACCGTAATCTGGTTGAGTCTGGACGATTTTCTCCTGTTCGTCGCGCGCAGTAGTAAAAGCCAAGTGCGCCTTGTGCTCGTCGTTTGTCATGCGCGCGATAAGGCCTTCAACGAAAGGACGCGGGAAATGAATGGCGTCGCCGCCTAACGGGCTCTCTTCCCCGGCGGCGAGCAATGCCTCTTTAACGGCAGAGACGTCGCGTTCGACAAGTGCGCAACCTAACCATGCAGGAACGATCTTCGACATGGCAGCCGGATTTGTCGCCCGGATTTCGTCAATCAATTGATGCAGCGATCTGGTATCAGCTTTCCAATTCAGTTCCACAAATGCGCGCCCCATTTTTGCCGGAAGATCATTTGGCTCAATAACCAATATGCGATCGAGCTTCGATTTTTGTTCAGCATAACGCCGGAGCGCTGCGTAACTATCTGAAATGTTGTCGAGCGTGTTGACGTTGCGCGGGTCGAGCTCAAGTGCCCGCTCAAAATTGCGCATGGACTCTTCCCAGCGCCCTTGACGCCTTTGGATGAAAGCCGTTACTCGAAATATCCGCGGGTTATTGGGCAGCGTCTGGCGAGCAAGTTCCAATTCAGCCAGAGCGCCCTCATAATCGAGGTATCCGTTATAAAGATGCTGGGCTCGTGCGAGATGTGCTTCGCCGGCATTTGGACGGATGCGAAATGCTTCCTGAATGGCTGCTTCTGCTGACGCCAACCGCGCAGAAGTATGGTCAAAGCCAAAGAAGTAAAGCTGGTCATGAGCCAAGGCGAGCTGGCAATAGGCTTCCAAAAATGATGGATCGCGCGCCACAGCCTGGTTCAGCAGATCGATAGCCTGCTGTCCCGAACCAGCGGTGCCGCCACGGAATGTTGGTGTAAAGCCAATGGCACGCGAATAGAGCTCGAAAGCGACGAGATCGTCCGTCGGTTTGCGTTCAATTGCCAGTTTCTCAGCAGCTGAGATTTTGGCGTGGAGTTGGCCGGCAATTTTCTGCGCGATCTCGCTCTGAATTGCGAATAGATCATTGAAATCGCCGTCGTATTGCTCCACCCACACATGAGTGTCAGTGCGTGTGTCGATCAACTGCGCATTCATGTGAAACCGTGTCCCGATCCTGCGGACGCTGCCCTCCAGAAGATGCGATACGCGCAGATCATTTCCGATCTGTCGCACATTTCGTTTCTCGCGATATTCCATCACACTGCTCCGACTGATCACTTTCAGATCGGCGATCTTCGCCAGCTTGGTCAGAATGTCATCCTGGACGCCGTCGACGAAGGCGGTGGCGTCTTCTCTCTGCTCGCTCAAATTTTCAAACGGCAGAACGGCGATTCCAGTCGCTAGCGGATGCCGGATAAATTCACTTTTCCAGACAATCCATCCCGCAGCTGCCGCAAGCGCGATCAGCGACGCTGTTAGTAGCGCGCTGGATGGATTTCGCCGCACCCATTTTCTGCTGCGGGCTATGATTCCAGTGTGTCGCGCTAAGATTGGCTCATGCTTTAGCCAGCGTTCTAAATCTTCGGCCAGCGCGAGAGCGGACGAGTAGCGACGCTTTGGATCCTTCTCGAGGCACTTCAAGCAGATTGTTGAGAGGTCGCGGTCTATTTTCGGATTTAACAGGCGCGGTTGCCGCGGTTCGGTATCCAAGAGGAGCCTGATCGTCTCGTACGTTGCTCCACCAGCAAAGGGCGGATGACCGGTGAGTAATTGATAGAGGACCGCACCGATCCCATAAACATCCGTGGCATTGCTCACTGCCGTGTTGTTTCCCACTGCTTGCTCGGGCGCCATGTAACTGGGCGTGCCAAGGATGTCCAGCGTGTGCGTGACACTGCTTTCAGATTCGACTAATCGGGCAAGGCCAAAATCGGTAAGATGCGGTTCGCCGTTTGCATCCAGCAGAATGTTTCCCGGTTTGATGTCCCGATGGAGAATTCCGTGTTCATGTGCGTAATGAACCGTGCGCGCGACTTTCGCGATTAATTCCACAGCGCGCCGAATCGGCATCGGCTCGCGCCTGGTGACTTCGTCGAGTTGTCCGCCTTCGACGAATTTCATGCTGAAGTAGCAGGAGCCATCCCGCTCATCCACTTCGTAAATGGGGACAATGCATGGATGATCGAGACTGGCGGCGGCTTCGGCTTCCCGGCGAAAGCGCTTCAAATGCGCTTTGCTCGCCCATTGACCAAGGCTAATGACTTTTAGAGCGACTGTGCGATTGAGCCTCTTTTGGCGGGCACGAAAGACCACGCCCTGACCGCCGCGTCCGATTTCTTCCAGCAACTCATAATCGCCTAACTCTCCCAGCATGGGAACAGACTGAAACGGCGAATCGGAGAAACGAGGAGACGGCGACCTCGCCGATTCGTCCATTCGCCGATTCGTCGCTTCATTCTCCTGATCAGCGGCTACAGCATCCGGGGAAATCCCGAGCGCTGTTTCCAACACGCACGCGGTGCAAAGCCCTCTCGGCGCGTCAGAAAAGATTTTCGCGCCGCATTTGCGGCATACTCTGATTACTCTGATCATGGCTCGAGACTCGGCGTGGGTCCTCATCTTGTACTGCGTAAAATTCTGTCAAAGATTACGCCCGCCTTAAAGACACGAATTTTGCGAATGCAAGAGTCATCGAGACACTAATTTCACGAATTTACACTAACGTTGAGACACGAGTTTCAAAATTCAGAGTAATTGGAATCAGCCATATTCGTGATAATTCGTGGAATTCGTGTCGAGCTTTCGTGTACTTCATGTCTACGCGCGAATGACAGCAATCAGATAACGCAACTCGTTTTCGATATCGCCGGGAGTCGCAACAGTATTGGCAATTTCCTCGCGCAATAACGATTGATAGCTTTGCCGAAATCGATGGTAGGCCTGCGAAACAGCGTTTTCAGTCATGCCAAGCTGCGCCGCGATATCCGCCTGCGACGGCGCCCCCGGCTCATCTGCCAGCAATTGATTGAACGAATCGAACAACGCCGCGTTACCTCGCTCACAGTAAGTATCCTCTAATCGGCTCAGCACGCGATCCAGCAATGTCGAAGCCCAACGGCGCTCGTAAATGCGCTCGGCAGTGAGCGGGTCGGCTGGCTCCATGCCGCTACGTTCCTCAGTACGCAGTTCTTCCAATGGAACGAGCTGCTGGCCTTTGCCACGTTTGATCGCCATCGCGCGACGGTGTTCGTCGGCCAGAAAGTGCTTCAGCGCGGTGAGCAGATAAGAACGTAAACGCCCCTTCTCTTTGCGCACAGTCCGCAGGTCCCGGCGCTCCAACAAAAGAGCGAAAAAACCCTGCGTGAGATCCTGCGCTTCCTCCGGTCCAGCGCCTTGTCGTCGCACAAAGCTGTAAACGGGCCGCCAATAAATCCGGCAGAGCTTTTCAAGTGCCTCATGTGCCGCCGGCGATTCGCCTTGTGCCTCCAGCACCACGCTCCAATGCGTGGTAGTAAACGCCGCCGGGGCGTGATAAGCATTTCCGCCAATCGCACTCTGCGAAGTCACCTTACCGTCAGCAGGGGGCACGCCCCGATTCAATTAAAAACCCGCGGGGAAAGCAATCCTCCTGACAGCAGGCTGAGGGGAGCATTTTCTCCCGTTTGGAGCGGTTTTGCCTTTGCAGGGGGACTTTGCTGCGGTACGGTGGCGTTCGCCATGCGGTCGCTGGTTTTTTTACTGGCCGGTCTGTTTGCGAGTGCCGGTTTGATCTACGGAGAAATAAAAGCTCCGGAGAATGCCCCAATTGAAATTACTTCAACCGGGCAAACCACATATGAAAACGGCCTGGCGACCGCCCGCGACAACGTCGCGATTCATATCGGGGGCACGGACATTTACGCCGACTACGCACAGTACAATTCCTCCACACATGATGTGGAGTTGAGGGGTCACGTCCGAATTTATCGCGATGCAAGCCTATACAACGCGGACAGCGGAATTTACAACACTGAAACGAAAAAGATCCGGGCGACCAGCGCACGGACCGAGTCACTACCTTACTTTGTAGGCGGGAACGATGTGACCTCGATCGAGGGGGACAACGCCTATCTTATCAAGGGCGGCGTTTTCACCACGCACGATTCGTCGAAGCCCGATTTTCGTCTGCGTGCTCACAAGATTCGTGTTTACGAGAACGATCGCGTAATTTTTCTGAACGTCACCGCCTATATCGGGAAGGTGCCGGTGTTTTGGTGGCCATATCTCTATCAATCGCTCGACAACGCGTTTAGTTTTTCTATCTCGCCCGCGTATTACAGCACCTGGGGACCATCGCTCCTCACCCAGGTCACGTTCCCGATCACAGACTATATTCAAACCCGGCTCCGGCTCGATTATTTCGGCAGGCGGGGGTTCGGCTTTGGTTTTGAGCCGACAATTGAATATGGGAAAGACCAAACCAGTGTGGCGCGGATAAAAACTTTTTACATCAACGACCAAAACCCGGAGGTCAATCAAACCAACATACCGCGAACGGGTGTTCCTGAATCGCGATACCGGTTAAGCCTCGAGGACCACACAGATTTCACCGACTCCATCTATGGCATCGCCAACATCACCAAGCTGAGTGACCAGTACGTGATGCAGGACTTCTTTCAGGGAGAATTTCGGATCGATCCTGTTCCAGACAATGTGGTTGCGCTTACAAAAATAAACCCGTTTTTCACCCTCACCGGGATCGAGCGGTTTCAGGCAAACAATTTCTTCACCACCACGGAACGTCAACCGGAAGTGGTACTCGACGTCAAACGGCACGCGCTCTTTGGTGGGCCGATATTTTACGAAGGCGAAACCGGTTTTGCCAATTTGCGGCTAGAATTCCCTGAGGACTCAGGTCTCAAGAATTACGGCACGGAGCGTTTCGACACGTTCCATCAACTGGTTTTTCCCAACACATATTTTGGTTGGCTGTCGTTTATGCCCCGGGTTGGGTATCGAGGCACGTACTACGGCAAGACCTGGGATCTCGGATCAACAATATTTGTGCCGCCATCAAACCCGCTGGTACCCGACACTATCCTGCCGCCACCAACAACAGCCAATCCAATCAAGTTTGACGGGGACACGTTTCGAAGCGTCTTCGATACGGGCGCGGAAGCTTCGTTCAAGATCACTCGAAAATGGGAGAATGTGCAAAGTCGTGCGGTCGGTTTAGACGGATTGATGCACGTGATCCAGCCGTTTACCGATTTTTCCTACGTGAAGGAAGATGGCCCAAATCCACTCTCCGTTCTGCAATTCGATCGATTTGAACCTTCTACGCAGCTTCGGGCAATCGATTTTCCACAATTCACCCCAATTGATTCGATTGCCGATTGGACGGTCTGGCGCGTGGGTGTCCGCAACAAGTTGGAAACTCGGCGGGACGATTCAACGATGACCTGGCTTGAATTGGATTCGTATTTTGATGTGAACTTCGAGAACCCGTATGACCGCACGGATTACTCAAACTTAATCAACAATCTCCGCTTCCAGCCGCTGCCGTGGATGTCTTTTTCGGTAAACTCCCAATTGCCGGCCTTCGCGCAGGGTTTTACGGAAGTTGATACCATTGCGACCGTCCAACCGCTGGCGAATTTACAACTGAACATCGCGCACCGGTATCTGAATGGAAACCCGTTCTTCCAGGATAGCAGCTTGTTTGTCGTAGGCGGATACCTTCGTGTTAACGACAACTGGGGCCTGGCCATTCAAGAGCAGTATGAAGGCGCGACCGATACTCTCCAGGAACAGCGTTACGCTGTTTACCGGGACCTAACGAGCTGGGTGGCCTCGTTCGGCGGAGTAATACGCGATAACTCGGGCGTGAAAGAATACGGTCTACTGTTCACCGTAACACTCAAGGCGTTCCCGAAATTTGGTTGGAATTTAAACTTCGATCCTTCGTCGTCGGGCGAGTAATCCGAAGTGCGCGAATAACGCCGAAATTGTTGGCTGAATTCCGCCACTTGTGCGGGGGCTGATTCGCCCACACCGTTCCTGATTCATGGATATATCAATTATCGGCTCCGGATACGTCGGTCTGGTGACGGGCGCCTGTTTCGCTGATGTCGGCCATCATGTCATTTGCGTCGATAATGACTCAGAAAAAGTGAAGCAGCTCAAAGCCGGCGAGGTACCGATTTACGAACCGGGACTGGAAGAAATAATTCACCGCAACGTCTCGGCGCAGCGACTCCAGTTCACCGGCAACATTCAGGAAGCCGTCGAGCGCTCACAAATCATTTTTATCGCCGTCCCGACTCCGCCACTGCCGGATGGCGATGTCGATCTCAGCTTCGTGGAGAAAGTTGCGCGGGAGATCGCAGGCGTGTTGACCGATTATCGGGTGATCGTGGACAAGAGCACGGTCCCCGTGAAGACAGGGGAAAAAGTGGCCGAATCAATCAAACGATATAACCGCCACGGAGCAAAATTTGACGTGGTCAGCAATCCGGAGTTTTTGCGCGAAGGCTGCGCAGTGGCGGATCTCATGCATCCGGACCGGATCGTGATCGGAGCGCAAAGCGAACAGGCAATCGATTTGATGAAAAAAGTGTATGAGCCTTTCATGGCACCGATCCTCGTGACTGACATTAGCAGTGCCGAGCTTATTAAACACTGCGCGAACTCATTCCTGGCCTTGAAAATTTCGTACATCAACGCGGTGGCCGGGATTTGCGAAGCGAGCGGAGCCGATGTCGAAAAAGTGGCTGATGGAATCGGGATGGATCACCGTATCGGACGCGATTTTCTGAACGCTGGAATCGGATACGGCGGCTCCTGTTTTCCAAAAGACATTGCGGCGTTCATCGCGATCAGCGACCAGCTCGGAACGCCATTCAATCTGCTCCGGGAAGTGCAACGCATAAACGAGGGTCAAAAGGCGCGTTTCCTCAAGACGATCCGCGATACACTCTGGGTGTTGCGCGAGAAGCGGATCGCGGTCTGGGGTCTTACGTTCAAGCCGGATACCGATGATGTACGCTCATCGGTTGCAATCGAGTTGGTGGAACAATTGCTGCGCGAAGGGGCGCATGTGGTCGCCTACGATCCGAAAGGAATGAAGGCGCGCGGCATTAAAGCGATTGCCGATGCTCAATTTGCCTCGTCCGCTGTGGAAGCCGTAACTAATGCCGAAGCGTTGATTATCGCCACGGACTGGAATGAATTTGCGAACGTGGACCTCGCGGTGTTGAAGGAAAAAATGCAGACGCCGATCGTGTTCGACGGACGAAATCTGTTAGATCCTGAAACGATGCGGCAATTCGGATTCCATTATTACTCTATTGGACGCGCGAGCGTGAGGCCGCAGTAACGACACATGGCGCAGCGCTCTGCTCGCGAAACTGCGCAGGCGGCCTTGCGGCTTTGGCGAAAGGAAAAACGCTTCGCGGATTCCATTATCTCACAGCTTCTTGCCAACGCGGATCTCACTCCTTCCGATCGTGCGTTTGCTTTGGAACTGTTCTATGGCGTTCTGCGCAATTTAACGCTCCTCGACTTTTGGATTGCTTGTCTGCGCGCTTCGCACATCGAGGCCAACGTCCGCGACATCCTGCGACTCGGCTTGTATCAAGTTTTCCTACTCAAAACGCCTGAGCACGCAGCCGTGTATGAGACCGTCGCCATAGCCCCGCAAAAGCAGCGATCGATCATCAATGCCGTCCTCCGCGCCGCGACCAGGCAGCGAAAGGAACTATTTGCACAGAGCGATGCGCAGCCGTTGTTCGTTCGAACGTCTCATCCGCAATTTCTGGTCGAACGATGGCAACAACGCTTTGGCGCCGAGTACAGCGAAGACCTGTGCAAATGGAACAATCGGCCAGCGCCCATTTATGGCCGGATTAATCGAATAAAGACCGATCCGGAAACCTTTCTGCAGCTGTACCCAGCCTCACGACCGCTACCTGGCAACCCAGATTTTGTAGCGTTCACTACTTTGCCAAAGGCCGCTCTCAATTCTGGTCATTGCTACGTTCAGGACCCCAGCACAGCGATCGCATGTCAGCTTCTCGATCCCATGCCAGGAGAAAGAATCCTCGACGCGTGTGCGGCACCGGGCGGCAAAACGGCCTATCTTGCGCAGCTCATGCAAAACCGTGGTGTTATCATCGCCTGCGACCGCGACCGTGAACGACTCCAAATTCTCAAAGATAATGTCAGTCGGCTCGGCGTGACCATTGTTCGGGCTGTCCGCCACGATTGGACGCGCAATCATCCTCCTGACGGAATTCTGTCAATCGCACCATTCGATCGCGTCCTTGTGGATGCGCCTTGCACAAACACCGGAGTCATCCGGCGACGGATCGACGTGCGCTGGCGACTGCGACCTGAAGATTTCGGCCGAATGTCCAACGAACAGTTCACCATCTCGCGCGCTGTACTGCGCCTGCTGAAACCCGGCGGCATACTGGTTTACAGCACATGCAGCCTTGAGCGCGAAGAAAACGAACAGGTCGTTCGCCGACTGCTTGCCGGGCTCCCGGCCCTGACCTTGGAAACGGAAAAAGACTCAGCTCCTTTTCGCGACGGTTTTGATGGTGCATTCGCCGCGAAATTTCTTCGAGCGCCGTAATTTGGGCGCGTCTTTCCGAGCGAAGTCAGGAATCCCGTTGTGTTACCGTTCGGTAGCGCCGCGGGATCCTTCGACTTCGCTCAGGATGACGGTCGAAATCACGCCAGCTGGCGGCCTGATCGAGTTGCATCGCACCCGGCTGGTGGAGTGATAAGCACCTATGCACGACGACCGATTCGATAAACTCGCCAAACTCCTGGTGGAATATTCCATTCGCCTAAAACGCAATGAGACGGTTCTGATCGAAGCATTCGACATTCCCGATGGAATGACTGCCGCGCTGATACGAGCGGCACGGAATGCAGGAGGCGTTCCGTTTGCGCAGGTATATCACGCGCGAGTGAACCGCGCGCTGGCGCTCGAGGCCTCCGATTCAGCTAAACATCATGGCAAGCCATGAGCTGGCGCGAATGAAAAAAATGAACGCTTACATCGCCATGCGCGGTAGTCACAACATCACGGAGTGGCAGATGTGCCGCCGGAAAAAATGCAATTGATCGGGAAAAAGATGCGTCCGGTCCAGGATAAGCGCGTCAAACGGACGAAATGGGTCGATCTCGTTGGCCGACACCCTCGATGGCTCAGCTTGCAGGAATCAGTACGGAAGCGTTTGAAGACTTCTTTTTCGATGTCTGCACTCTCGACTACCGCAAACTGCAGCCCGGTATGAAGGCGCTC
>CAWDMG010000013.1:0-278136 GCA_963803285.1 uncultured Verrucomicrobiae bacterium
ATCTGTCCTTTGTTGGTGATGAGCATAATTTCGTCAGTCTCACGGACAGTGAGTGCGCCAACGACTTCGCCGGTTTTCTCGCCGGTTTTCATGGTGATGATCCCTTTGCCGCCGCGTGATTGCCGCCGGTAATCATCGAATCCCGTTCGCTTACCGATTCCGTTCTCACCGGCCACAAGGAGCATCGCGTCCGGGTCGACAATGGCACTACCAACGACGTGATCGCTTTTCTCCGGGCGAATTCCCCAAACGCCGACCGTGTTGCGGCCCTGATCGCGTAATTGTTCTTCATGAAAACGTAAGCTCATTCCTTTTCTGGTGATGAGCACGATCTCATTGTTGCCGTTTGTTAGTTTCGCGTCGATCAAGCGATCGCCGTCTTCGATTTGAATGGCGATTATCCCGCCGCGTCGCACGTTCGCGTAATCCGACAAATTCGATTTTTTGACGATGCCCGATTGCGTCGCGAAAACGATATGCAAATTTTCGTCCCATGTTTGATCGACGGCGTTCGGTCCCGTGCCTGATATTTTGGATTGGACTCGAATCGTCGCCGCGATTTTTTCATCGGGCTTGAGCTCAAGAATGTTTGCGATGGAACGCCCTTTTGCCGCGCGTCCCATCTCGGGAATCTCGTAAACTTTTTCCACGTAAGCGCGCCCTGTAGCGGTGAAGAACATCAGGTAGTCGTGCGTGGTAGCAGCGAAAAGGTGCTGGACGAAATCGCCTTCCTCCTCCTCGGTTGCGCCGTCGCGTGTCTGCATGCCAATCACGCCTTTGCCGCCGCGCCGCTGTGCGCGAAATGCGCTCACGGCCGTCCGCTTGATAAAGCCGGCGTGCGTGATGCTGATGATGCAACCCTCGTTGACGATAAGGTCTTCGATGTTGATCTCCGCTTCGTCAGGAGCAATTTCCGTCAGGCGAGGGGAGCCGTACTTGTCGCGGATTTCGCGCAGTTCTTTTTTGATGATGCTGAAGACGCGCTGCTCTTTGGCAAGGATGTCGCGCAAATCATTGATGGTCTCGACGAGTTCCTTGTATTCGTTGACGATTTTTTCGCGCTCGAGTCCGGTCAGCTGATACAGACGCAGATTCAGGATTTCGTCCGCCTGTTGTTCGCTGAATGCATAGCGGCCATCGGTGAGGCGCGCAGGATTGCGAATGAGGATACCGAGTTGTTCGACCTGGCGTTTCGTAAATTCGAACGCAAGCAGTTTCACTCGCGCTTCGTCGCGATTAGCTGATCCGCGGATGATGCGCAGGAATTCATCGAGATTGGCGAGTGCAATCAGATAACCTTCCAGGGTTTCGGCGCGCTCCTCGGCCTTGCGCAGTTGGTATCGCGTACGACGCAGGACGACTTCGCGGCGATGGTCGATATAAACTGCGTTAGCGTCCTTGAGCGGCAGCAACTTCGGCCGGCCGTGGTCGATCGCCAACATCATCGCGGCAAACGAACTCTCCAGCGCGGTGTGCTTGTAGAGATTGGCAATGATGACTTTCGGGTTGGCGTCGCGTTTGAGCTCGATGACGACGCGCGTGTTTTCGTCCGATTGATCGCCGACGTAGCTGATGTCGGTAAGCACTTTGTCGTTTACCAACTGCGCGATGCGCTCAACCAATGTGGCGCGGTTCACGCCATAAGGAATTTGCGTGATAACGATTTGTTCACGGCCGCCTTTGAGTTCTTCTACTCCCGCCTTGCCGCGCACTTTAATACTGCCACGGCCGGTTTCGAAATATTGGCGAATCCCGGTGACGCCGCAGATCACGCAGCCGGTCGGGAAGTCCGGTCCCTTAACGTGCTCCATCAACTCATCCAGCGTAATGTCGGGATTGTCGATCTGCTCGCAAATGCCATCGATGATTTCCACAAGGTTGTGCGGAGGAATGTTGGTGGCCATGCCGACGGCGATGCCGGTCCCCCCATTAACAAGCAGGTTAGGAAACGCAGCTGGGAAAACTTTTGGTTCGGTGCGCGTCTCGTCGTAATTGGGGACAAAATCGACCGTGTCCTTCTCCATGTCTGTCATCAGCGCCGCGCCGAGATGGGTCATGCGCGCTTCGGTGTAGCGCATCGCTGCTGGCGGATCGCCTTCGACGGATCCGAAATTCCCCTGGCCGTCGACCAACCGTTCACGCATAGCCCACGGCTGCGCCATATGGACCAGCGTGGGATAGATCACTGCTTCACCGTGCGGGTGATAGTTACCGCTGGTGTCGCCGCAGATCTTTGCGCATTTACGGTGCTGCCGTCCTGGGAAAAGCGACAGGTCGTGCATCGCAAACAGAATTCTTCGCTGCGATGGCTTGAGTCCGTCGCGCGCATCCGGCAATGCGCGAGAAATGATGACCGACATCGAGTAATCGAGGAATGATCGCGATACTTCCTCGGCTACATTTATGGGCTCTACTTTTTCGTTTGGATTCAACATGACTTGCTTTAGCCGGAGGCTGGCGAATATGCGGAAGGGCGCTCGGCTACGAAACGCTCCTCCCACATGCGCGAAATTTCATCGGCTTGCCGGGTCGTCACAGGTGGACCAACGCGCGCACCAGCCGGAAGTTTGATTCTCAGAAAGTTTAGCACTGCGCGAATTGTCCTCTCATAATCCCGGCACAGCTTTTCATACTCCACGTTGAACGGTTTGATACCGATCCGTTGGAAAAAATCGTCCCAGATTTTCTCCTGCCGTTCCGCTTCGTGCAGTGACTGCTCGATCAGGTCCGGATCGAACTCCGGCTCGCGCAGAATGCCTTTGCCCTTCTGCACTTTCCAAAGTCCTGTCTGAAGTGCGCGAGCCGTGGACAGTGCCTGGCGCAATTTGTGGCGTCTCACGATGCGCAGAAAACGAAGACGGGGAAAAGCACTCCGCAACAGCTCCAAGTCGCCCGGTGTAGAATTTCCAAAACCGTGTGCCTCTCGCAACCGCGCAAGGAAATCGTCCAGATACCAGCTCATCAGTTTGAAACCGAACACCTCGTTGCGCGTTACCTTTGTGTTCACGATGGTGCGCACATACGCGGCGTAACCAGCTGCCGGATCAATTCCGAGCTCCTCGGCGTAGCGGGATTTCGCCTTCGGTAAAAAAAATTGTTTAGGAATGCCTGCCCGGCGGGTGTCGCGCAATCCGTCGGTGAGCAAATTGCTCCCCGAACGAGGAATCGTGCAAACCACATAACAGCGCCGCGGATGCCGCAGCTTATGAAACAAACCTCCCATCTCTATACGTCGAGATTCCGCACATTCAGCGCGTTATCTTCGATGAACTGGCGCCGAGGCTCGACGACGTCGCCCATCAGAATCGTGAACATCTTGTCGGCGTCGACAGCGTTGTCCTCATTCAAGTCAACTTTCAGCAGTTTGCGTTTCTCGGGATTCATTGTGGTCTGAAACAATTCCTTGGCATTCATTTCACCGAGACCCTTGAAACGTTTGATTTGCACTCCGCGACGGCCAATCTCCAAAATCTTTTGCAAGATCTCCGGAATGGAAAACAGCGGATGCGAAATCGATTTCTCGCCTTCGCCTTCGCTCAACTCGAAGATGGGACGATCGCTGGCCGCGTAATGATCAACTTTCAAACCTTTTCGAGCCAGTTCGGCGATAATTTTTTCGATCGCAGCAGATTCGTGTAACTCGACCAACCTGCCACGTCGGCGTGTTCCATCGGCTCGCGCCGGCACCTCGCTTAACGGCAGCAACTCCTGCCCGATCTCCGTGTCGAACAAGTTGAGATCGAGGTTTTCCTGATGAAATTTGCGAACCGCTTTCTCGTCGTGAAAATAATGTGCGGTTTCCTCATTCCCATCGCGCACTTTCACAAGGTAATTGGGGAGCTTGTCCGACCGGGAACTGCGGTGGCCGAGGTAAGTTTCAAAGTCCCCGCCGTGGCGCCGCACTGCTTCACTTAGTTTCGCGAGTTTCTCGAGCGATTCGAGGATGTCTTTCAGTTGTGCTGCAGTGAATTCTTTCTCGTCGGCGAGATTCTTTAGCCGCACGTCCTCGGCGCCCAGGGAAATAAGAATCTTGTTCAGCCGCGCGTCGTCTTCGACGTATTCCTCGCGTTTTTTTCGTTTGATCTGATAAAGCGGCGGTTGCGCGATGTAAATTTTTCCTGCGCGCACCAAGTCGGTCATCTGCCGAAAGAAGAACGTCAGCAACAGAGTGCGAATATGGGAGCCGTCCACATCCGCGTCGGTCATGATGATGATGCGGCCGTAACGAAGCCTTGTCATGTCGAACACCGCTTCGTCTTTGCCGTTGTTCTCTTCTTTCGATTTGCCGATCCCGGTGCCGATTGCCGTGATCATCGCCCGGATCTCGGCGTTTTTGAGAAACTGGTCTTCGCGCGCTTTCTCTACGTTGATAAGTTTACCGCGGATTGGCAGGATCGCCTGGTAGCGTCGATCGCGTCCCTGTTTCGCCGAGCCACCCGCTGAGTCGCCCTCGACAATGTAGAGTTCGGTCAATTCCGGATCGCGCTCAGAACAGTCGGCCAATTTTCCCGGCAAACCGCCCCCTGTGAGCGCACCTTTACGAATTGTTTCGCGCGCTTTGCGGGCAGCCTCGCGTGCTCGGGCCGCGGTAAGGACCTTCTCGAAAATGCGGCGCGCGATCGGCGGGGTTTTGTCGAAGAAAGTCATTAAGCCGTCGTACACAGTCGAGTTCACGATTCCGTCGATCTCCGTATTAACGAGCTTCACCTTCGTTTGCGATTCAAAGCGCGGATTGGGCAGTTTAACGCTGAGAACGGCTGTTAGCCCTTCGCGTACGTCGTCTCCCGAAAGGGACGGGTCCTTGTCCTTAAGAAGGCTGTTTTGTTTTGCGTACTGATTGATTGCCCTTGTGAGCGCAGTGCGGAAGCCAGTGAGATGGGTGCCTCCGTCAGGGTTCGAGATGGAATTCGCGAACGGCAAAATCTGATCGTTGTAGCTATCGTTATATTGGAGCACGACATCGACAAAAACTTCGTCGCGCTGTCGTGCGATCACGATCGGTTTGGGATGCAAGACCTGTTTGTTTTCACCCAATTGCCTAACGAACTCTTCGATTCCGTGTTTGTAATAAAATCGCTCCTTCTTTGGCGGATCGACGCGTTCATCGGTGAGCGTGATCTCAAGACCAGGATTAAGAAACGCCAATTCGCGCAGGCGCGCGGCCAATCGTTCGAACTTGAACTCGATCGTGATGGTGAAAATCGTCGGATCAGGCAGGAAGGTAATGAGTGTGCCTGTGGTTTTCTTGTTTTTGACCTCACCGATGACGGCGAGTTTGTCGGTCGTTTTGCCTTTGGCGAAGGCCATGTGATAAACCTTGCCGTCTCGCGAGACCTCGGCCTTGAACCATTCCGAGAGCGCGTTTGTGCATTTCGCGCCGACGCCATGCAGTCCGCCAGAATACTTGTATGCGCCCTGTCCGAATTTTCCGCCCGCGTGCAGATTCGTCAGCACCAACTCAATCGCGGGCATCTTCCATTTCGGATGAACGTCGACCGGAATGCCGCGGCCGTTGTCGCGCACCGAGATCGATCCGTCGACGTGGATGGTCACTTCGATCTTTGTGCAAAATCCTGCGAGATGTTCGTCGATCGAGTTATCGAGAACTTCATAAACCAAGTGATGCAATCCGCGTTCGTCCGGATCGCCAATAAACATTCCCGGCCGTTTCCGGACTGCTTCGAGACCTTCGAGCTTGTCGATCTGCGCCGCATCGTATTTTTGCGTTGAGGCGATTCCGGTACCAACTTTTTCGGCCGGAATTTCCTCTTGAACTTGCGCCATAAAAGTGGGGCCGAACGGCCCACCGCAAGAGCATAGCGAAAAAAGGCTCGGAAACAACAAATAATCTCGTCGTTTCCCAACCTTATTTCCGCTACTAATTGGAGGCGGCTCAAGCGCAAACCCACTATATTGTGGTCGGGCGGGGTGACGCGTAATTGCCAATCTTACTGTCTTGACCAGTCCGTTTAAGACCTGGAAAATAGGCTCTTTTTATGCGCCTCCAAGCCCTCTGGGAAGCACGCTGGATTCTAACCTTTCTTGCGCTACTCGCGATCGTTTTCGGATTGTTCTCGGCATGGGCATTCTGGTTCTTTGTGCTGCTCTGTTTGTGCACTATCGCCTTTTTCCGAGATCCCGAACGCGCCGCGCCCGCAGATCCAAACGTGATCGTCGCCGCTGCGGATGGCACAGTGATGGACATCGTAGAGCTGGATGAAAAGGAAGTGCTGAAAAACAAAACGCGCCGCGTCGGAATTTTTTTGTCGGTCTTCGACGTACATACCAATCGCGCGCCGATCGACGGCCGCGTCGTTTACCGTGAGCACCGGCCGGGGCTTTTTCTCGACGCGCGCCGGCCGGATTGTTCCGAGAAAAATGAATCAATGACCTGGGCATTTGAGAACCCGCGCGTCACAGTTGTTGTGCGGCAAATCACGGGAGCAATCGCAAGACGTATCGTGGCGTGGGCGAACGTCGGCGACGAATTAGAAAAGGGCGAACGCTTCGGGATGATTCGCTTCGGCTCGCGAACGGAATTATATTTGCCGCTTTCCGCCACTATTCTCGTCACAGTAGGCGACCACGTGGCGGGCGGAGCGACCCCGATTGCGCGACTGCCTAACGAATGAACGAGCAACCATCGAAGATTTATCTTCTGCCGAATCTAATGACGGCGGGAAATCTGTTTTGTGGATTCACCGCCACGCTCAAAATTTTGGAGGGCGCCTTACTGCAAGCTTCCAACCCGGACGCGGCATCTGATCTATTTCGCACCGCCATTTGGTGCATTCTTGGCGCGTTCGTTTTTGATTTTCTGGACGGACGCCTTGCACGCCTGGGGGGACACGAGAGTCCATTTGGGCGCGAGTTCGACTCGCTCGCTGACATTGTTTCGTTCGGGCTTGCGCCGGCTTTAATGGTTTACCGTGTCGTGCTGCAGGAGTTCCCTCGTGCGTGCTGGATCATCGCATTCGTTTACCTCGCGTGCGGTGCGCTGCGCCTGGCCCGTTTCAATTCGGCGGCCGCGAAGCATGACGGACCCCACCATCAGAACACTTTCACAGGTTTTCCCATTCCCGCTGCGGCGGGTCTGATCGCCTCGATCACGTTATTCCTTCTCTGGCTTGCTGAAGGCGAACATCGTCTCGGCAACTGGCGCTTCGTTTTGCCGCCGCTGTTGCTCTTTCTTTCCTTCATGATGTTTAGCCGGTTTCAATACCCCAGCTTTAAGGCGATCGATTGGAAGACGACCAAATCGATCCCGCGCTTTCTGATCATCAGCGTAGTGCTCGTGATCACAGCGATGAACTACGAATGGATGCCGGCTGTCCTGTTTCTCGCCTATTTGCTTTATGGCGTGCTGCGACCGTGGCTCTCCCGCGACTGGCGAAGGGAAATCGAAGAGGAAATTGGCGAAGAACCATCGGAACCGGCCGAGCAAACACGCTGAGATTGCGACAGCTACCGAACAGTTCCAATGAACATAAAGTTGTGCACAGAGTCACACCTGATGACGCGCAACGCTGCGGCACAATTTGTTGTGAAGCGTTCACAGCAATCGCCAGGCGCGCCGGCGGTCGCGCCTTACCGGCTTTGATTCAGCTTCGCTAGAATCTCCGGGTCGCGCACATCTGCCCATTCGCCGGTGAGTTCGAGCGCTTTCACCTTTTTGCCGGACTGAGCGAGATCGCGGATCGCATCGGTCAGTTCGTATTCGCCGCGTGGGGACGGTTTCAATTTTGCGGTGAACTCGAAAATGCCTGGCCGAAATGCGTAAAGCCCGGCGTTATACCAGGGACTCGTCGGTTCGCCTGGTTTTGGTTTTTCGCGAAGGTCGACCAGATCCATCTCCTCGTTGAGAAACACCGCGCCACCCTTGCTAACGTCTTCGCCGCGCCTGACTGTCAGCATTGCCTCAACATCGTCGGAAAGATGATCGACCAGGCGTTCGTAATTCGCCGGATCAACTAAAATGTCGCCATAGGCCAAAACGAAGGGACGATTATCGGCGAAATCGCGAGCGAGCTCCACAACGCGCCCCGTCCCGTCTTGCACCGTTTGCCTTTTATACTGGATGGCGACGTTGAAGCGTGAACCGTCGCCGAAAAAATCGCGCACAGCATCAGCGCGATAGCCCACCACAATAAGACAATGGCGTATGCCGGCGTCGTGCAGTCCTTCGACGATGTGCTGCAAAACTGGTTTCCCGCGCACCTCGATCATCGGCTTGGGAAGTTCCGCAGTAAGCTCGCGCATGCGGGTGCCGCGGCCCGCTGCGAGTATTACGGCTTTTTGGATTTTAGTCACTGCCACAAGGTAGCGCATGCGTCCCGCTTGCGAGAACTAACACGCAAGCCAGAGGCTCGCGTTACTTTTTCTCCGTGATGATTAGCGCAGGCAAGTTGGCTTGCTTAATCAACTCGCTCAGCTTGGGCAAATCATCGTTCTTGAGCTGCGCCCATTTCTTTAGCTGGTCGTCGGTCTGGCTGCTCAACATTTGAAACACGTCGAGTTGCGGTTTGGTCGGTTCCTTATCGCCGTACTCGATGAGGTGACTAAACGTGTCAAACCGCTCGTTCAACATGTTCGGGAAAACGAGGTTCGCTTCCGAGGCTTTCATGTTTACTTGAATAAGCTTCTGCTCGACTTCGGACATTTTGTGGTCGAGATCGTCCGCCGCTACGAACGCAGTTTTCAAGCGTTGATCGTCGCCGAAACGTTTGTGCAGGTTCTGGATCTGCAATCGCAAGTCGCGAATTTCGTTGACCGCCTGGTGCAGTTGCGAAATTCGTTCACTCACTTGCATGGCCAAAGTGAATTGCTTTTGCAAGGTGGCTTCCTGTCCTTTTTTTCGCGGATCGATCACGAGCTTGAGCGGCGCAGTCTGCGATTTGCCGCCGACGTTTAGTTTCACCTGGTAATCGCCCGGGAGCGCCAGCGGGCCTTTTGGCCCCGTGCTCGAATAGAATGAGCCCGGGATTTGAATCGGATCATCATAACGCAGGTCCCACGCGAACCGATTCATTCCTTCTTTGGCCGGGATCGTCTTCACGCGCTCTACGCGATCCGGCCATTCAGGTGGTTGCTCGCCTTCCTTTTTCTCTTTACTGGAAATGTGCCTGACGACTTTGCCGGAACTGTCAAGAATATCGAGTGAGACTTCTTCTTTCGGCGCGGTCTTGAAATAGTAGTCGATCATCGCGCCGGGCGGCGGGTTATCGCCAACCGGTTGTCGTTTGTCGAATTCCTCAGGATAATGCAAACGCAACGCGATCTGCGGTTGATACAGAATAACGTCCGGTGCCGATTGCGCATTGACTTGCCGAAGCGGCGTCAAATTGTCCAGCACCCAGAACGACCGCCCGTGTGTCGCGACGACAAGATCGTCATCTTTGACCACGAGATCGTGTATCGGTGTTACCGGCAGATTCAGCTGCAACGGCTGCCAGTGCGTACCGTCATCAAAGGAGGCGAAAACGCCAAGCTCAGTTCCTGCGTAAAGCAAACCTTTATGCTTGGGATCTTCGCGCACGGCATGCACGTACGCGCCATCGGGAATTCCAGTAGTAATTGCGCTCCAATTTTTTCCGAGATCTGTCGTCTTGAAAATGTACGGTTTGAAATCGTCGAGCTTATGCCGATCCACCGCAACGTATGCCGTGTTCGCGTCATGCGGCGAGGGGTCGATGATGCTGACGGTGCTCCACTCCGGCATCTTCGGTGTCACTTTTGACCAATGCTGGCCATCGTCAGTTGTAACATGAACGAGCCCGTCATCTGTGCCCGCCCATAGCGTTCCTTTGTTTACTGGCGACTCCGCCAATGCGAACACCGTGTCGTAATATTCGACGGACGTGATGTCGTTTGTTAGCGGGCCGCCGCTCGGCTGTTGCTTGGATTTGTCATTGCGCGTGAGATCACCGCTGATTTGCGTCCAGCTCTGTCCGTCATCGGTTGATTTGAAAACACATTCGGCCGCGGTGTAAAGCACGTCAGGGTTATGCGGCGAAAGCATGAGCGGCGAGACCCACTGAAAACGATGCGTCAAATTGGCGGCGCCATGACCGGCGTTATCGATTGGCATCGGACTGACGTCTTGTACTTCCTCTTTGCTTTTGTCGTAGCGGTTGATGAAGCCTTCGTTATTCGAATAGATGATGTGCCAGTCGCGCGGATCAGGGACCACGAACCCGCATTCGCCGCCACCAGCCTCAAACCAATTCTCCCGGCCAATCACTCCTGAGTCTGAGCGGCTCGCAATGCCGACATTCGAATTGTCCTGTTGCGCGCCGTAAATGTGGTAGGGGAACGCATTGTCTACGGCCACGTGATAAAATTGCGCAGTCGGCTGATTGTTTTGAGTGGTCCAGTTTTTGCCGCCATCAGTGGAGATGCTTGCGCCGCCATCGCTCGCGTTGGCGATTCGGTTCGGATTCGTTGGATCGATCCAAAGTCCGTGATGATCTCCGTGCCTTGCAGGCATGAGGTTGAATGTCTTTCCGCCATCGACCGATTTAAAAAGCCCGGTGTTTAGCAGATAAACCGTGTCGGCAGATTTTGGGTCCGCGTAAACTTTGCTAAAATACCAGGCGCGTTGGCGAAATCGGCCATCGTCATTTACTCGCGTCCAATGCTGGCCAGCGTCTTCAGAGCGGTAGACACCACCGTCCTTCGCCTCGATGATGGCATACACGCGATTGGAATCAGCTCCGGAAACGGCGATGCCGATTCTGCCGAGAATTCCATCGGGAAGACCATTCCCCTCCAGGCGTTTCCATGTTACGCCGTTGTCTTCCGATCGATACAACCCGCTGCCCGGACCGCCGCTGGAGAAAAACCACGGTTGCCGCCGCGCCTGCCACAGGGACGCGAACACGATGTTTGGGTTATGCGGATCGAAAACGATGTCGATGCCGCCTGTGTTTTCATCTTTGGATAAAACTTTCGTCCAGGTTTTGCCGCCGTCGGTTGTGCGAAAAATTCCGCGCTCCTGATTCGGTCCAAATGCATGACCCAGCGCCGCTACAAGAACCACATTCTCGTTTCTCGGATCGACAATCAGTGCGCCGATCTGCCGCGTGTCCTTTAACCCGACGTTCTCCCAGGTTTTGCCACCATCGATGGATTTGAAGACGCCGGTGCCGTACGTCGTGTTACCGCGGATGGCAGCTTCGCCCGTGCCGACATAAACGACATTGTGATCCGACGATGCCACTGCCAGTGCGCCGATGGAAGAAATCGGTGCTTTATCGAAAAGCGGAATCCAATTTGCGCCGCCGTCGGTCGTCTTCCAAACTCCGCCGGCAACCGCGCCAAAATAATACGTGTCCGGCTCACCTACGACACCTTCAATCGCCAGTGCGCGCCCGCCGCGAAACGGACCGACTTGCCGCCAACTCATGCCATTGAACAACTTTTCATCGATTGCTCCAGGTGGCGTCGGGGTAGGGGAACCAGCGGATTGAACAGAGTCTGGTGAAACGAAAACAGCTAAAATGAACCCAATGAGCGCAGGAATGCGGTAATGCGACGCAATCATCCGCCTACAGTGTAAAGCGCGCGGTCCGCTTCAACTGGAATCGCGTGAAGTGCCGGCCGGACATGCATCGGGCACTGCTGCGTTGTTCTACCTCTTGCCTGAAGTGTCGATGGTGCGCGATGCTTGTGCTAAGCAAAAAAGCGAATGTGGATCGAACTTGTTAGATCGCCCCAGAACCTCTAAACATCTGCCTCGGTATGGCTCGATTCAAATGCTTGGCGCTCTCGACAACGTGATTCGATCGCAGCTTCGCCATGCTATTTAACTCGCTCACGTTCGTCGTTTTCTTCGTAGTCGTCGTCACCGTTTACTGGAGTACTAAATCCTGGCAGGCGCGGAAAAATCTCCTGGTTGTAGCCAGCTACATTTTTTATGGCGCCTGGAACCCGCCGTTCGCCGCGCTCTTGTTCGGAACAACCGCGATGGATTTCTGGCTTGGCCGTCAAATGGCCAAAGCCAAAGATCAACATGCAAGACGTCGCTGGCTGGTCGCGAGCGTTTGCATGAATCTGAGCATGCTTGGTTTTTTCAAATACGGAAATTTTCTGCTAGAAAATTTTCAGTGGCTGCTCGCGCGATTGGGGATCGTCTATCAACCGCCGCATCTGGACATTCTGCTCCCGGTCGGAATTTCCTTTTATACTTTCCATTCACTTTCTTACACCCTCGATATTTATCGCGGTGTGCTGCGACCGACGAAATCCTTGCGCGACTTCATTCTCGCCGTCTCTTTTTTCCCGCAGTTGGTTGCCGGTCCGATCGTACGCGCTGGTGACTTTCTCCCGCAACTTCTCCATCCGCCGCGTCTGAAAAACGGCCAGTTTCTCTGGGGATTGGCGCTGATGACTCTGGGACTGTTTCAGAAAATTGTTCTTGCCGACGCCCTGCTCTCCGGTTCCGCCGATCGGGTCTTCGGTTACCCAGGACCGCTGGTTGCGCTCGACTCGTGGGCCGGCGTGCTGGCATTTGCCGGGCAAATCTTTTTCGATTTCGCTGGCTACTCTCTCTGCGCGATCGGCGCTGCCTTAACTCTCGGCTTCCATCTCAAGGACAACTTTCGTTTCCCTTATGCCGCGATCGGTTTTTCGGATTTTTGGCGGCGGTGGCACATTTCGCTTTCCACTTTTCTTCGCGATTACCTTTACATTCCGCTTGGTGGCAATCAGGTCAGACCGTTCCGTGCGGCGCTTAATCTTGTCATCGTCATGTTCATCGGTGGTCTTTGGCACGGCGCCGCCTGGACTTTTGTTGTGTGGGGCCTGCTGCACGGTTCTTATCTAGTGATCGAACGCGTGTTTCGCGTTTCGTTCGAACACAAAGCGTGGGCGAGCAGGTTACCGGTTCGCGTCTTTTCGGGTTTCGCCACTTACGCGGCGGTTTGCATTGCGTGGGTGTTTTTCCGTGCGTCTGATTTCACGATCGCGAGCCGAATGCTCGGCGGCATGTTCGGCCAGCACCAACACGGCGATGCGATTCTTTCTACGCGTGAATTATTGCAAATTGGAAGCGTCACCGCCGGTGTAATTGCGATGCATTGGGCCATGCGCGACAACACGTTTGAGACGGCAGTGATACGTTTGCCGCCGTGGACGATCGCCGCAATCGGGTCCGCGATGATATGTGCCATCATTCTCACTCAAGGAAGCAGTAATGCGTTCATCTATTTCCAATTTTAAAAAACGCCTCAGGCTGCCGCGCTTGTTCTTCCGGACACCTTCGCGGGAGGAGCAGATTCACGGCGGGCCGCCTCTGGAATTTGAGCGCCCGATTCCGCCCGCGCCCTGGCGCGGCATCGCCGTTGCTGTCACCATCGCCGTCATCGCTGCGACGACGGCGTGGGAGTTGTACTGCCGCTCGCTTGGGTATCGCCCGACGCTTAACGACAACGAAGATCTTTGGACACAGAGACGCCGTGTCGTTACGCCGGAATCCATTGTCATCATCGGTGATTCCCGCGCCTGGTTCGATGTTGATCTGGATGAATTCCAAAAGGGTTTTGGTAAACGACCGGTCCAACTCGCGATGGCTGGCTCGACGGTTTTACCTGCGTTAGCCGATCTGGCGGATGATAAAAATTTTCACGGCACAATCATTTGTAGTGTTGTCCCGCATTTGTTTTTCGCTCCGCCCGGCACTCCGCCGATGGAGCGTGCCGAGAAAGGGGTAAAGCGATGTCACAATCAAACGCCCGCTCAACGTGTCAGCGAATATCTCGCCATGCCGCTGGAAGAGCATGTCGCGTTTTTGAAACCGGATGATCTAAGTCTCGAAGCACTTTTAAACCAATTACCGGTTCCGAATCGTCCGGGTGCGCTGGTGCCACCGCGTTTTCCGCCTTACTTTCAGAGTGAAGATCGGGAGCGTCGCGCGCGAATGTGGGAGAAATGCGCTGAACCCGGGAGTGAATTAGCGAAACAAATCCAACAAATCTGGATTCCACTGTTCACGCCACCACCACCTCCTACTTACATCCCGAAGGACGTTTTCTTCGCGCAAATGAGTGAAGGAATCCAAAAACGCTTTGCTGACGTTACTGCTGCGGTCGAAAAAATCCGATCGCGCGGTGGAAAGATTGTTTTCGTTCGGTTTCCATACACCGGTGGGTTGAAAGAGCTCGAAGATCGGCTTACGCCACGGGAGAGAACTTGGGACCCGCTTTTGAAAATGACCGGTGCTCCTGGAATTTATTATTCCGATTTTCCCGAGCTCTCCGGGTTTAACTGTCCTGAATGGTCGCATTTGTCTGCGGGCGATTCGGTGGAATTCAGCAAACGCCTCGTTCCGCATTTGCGCGACGCACTGAATATGTAAGTACGCAATTGCGTCCTCGACTTACGCCGTCTTTTCCTACGCGTTGATCGCAGCCATGCTAGGCGCCGGAGCTTGGACGGCGGTGCCACCCGGGCCACCGCCAAATCGCCGTGCAGCGAAGTACGACCCAATTACGAGCACTGCTGCAATCAGTTGTGCCACGAGCGTTTCGACTGTTGGAAAAACGGCGAACCAGAGTCCCATCCATCGTGGGATGTATGGATCAAGAAACGCGATCGGTGTAGTGGAAATCCATTGGGCGAGCTGCATTTCCTGGGCTTGTTCGCCGACCATTACAAGCAGCACTACGCCGAGCAGGATGCCGGTAGTGATTAGCATTTTTCGATACGGCAGGCGTTGCTGAAGAACAAATGTGAGCACGGCCACCATGCCGGTCAGCACGAGGCCCAGCAGCGCACCCTTCAGGACAACCCCGCCGCCCAATCGCAAATTATAGCTTTGCAAAAAAAGCACGACTTCGAAGCCTTCTCGGTACAGCGAGGTGAACCCAAGCAGGATTAAGCCCCACCAGAGACGCCTTTGTGAAATCTCCGCTGTGCGCGCGTTTTCGAGCAAGGCTTTGCGTCGGCGATTGTGGGCACGGATCCAGCCGCCCCAGTAAATTTTGTGAAAAAACCAGTTCATGATTACCAGCAGAACAACGATGGCCAGCAAGCCGGTGGCGGCCTGAAGATCGAGTGCTGACATATTATCGCTCAGGGACCCGACTATTCGGACTGCGATGCACCACGTAATCAGTGTGGCAACAAATGCGAAGGCGGCACCGAAGGCGATTGGCCGACGATGCTCGCGCTTAGGGCCGGTCATGCTTGCCGTGATGGCTGCCAGCACCAGGATGCACTCCAAGCCCTCGCGGAAGACAAGAATTCCAATATCCAAAAACGCTACCGTTGAACTGGTGTTTGGTTGCAGTGGATCCGGGGCGCCTTGTGCCGTAACTCCCTGCCAGATTAGCATCGACGCCACGAAGGCCGCTGCTGCGAGAACGCCGATGCGCAAGGCCAGCTTCATTTGCGTCGAGAGCGTAGCACAAAGGCAACAGAACTGCTGTTGATGGATTGCTTTTTTTTAGCGGCTAGTTGCGCGGCCAATTTGCCGCTCGTCTGTCAGTAATTTACGATCATCGGGCATGCCAAAATATGTTCTGGGTCACGATTTGAAAGGCGAAGGCGCGCGACTCGCGTTGATGTCGGAATTACTGGATCCGATGCATCGCCGATACATTGATGCGCTCGGCGTCGTGAGGCCAGGGGCGCGCACACTCGAAGTTGGATGTGGCAACGGATCGATTTCTGCGTGGCTGGCCGAACGCGTGAGCCCCGGCGGAACAGCGGTAGCTGTCGATCTGGATTTATCGCTAATTCAAATTCGCATGCCGAATCTTGAATTGCGCAAGGCCGACATCGTCGCCGGCCTGGTGGAGCGCGAAGCCTTCGATTTGGTCACAGCACGCGCCGTGCTTCATCATGTTGCCGATGCACGAGCCGCAATTACAAACATGGTTGCAAGCCTGAAAGCAGGCGGCGCGCTTCTTTTGATCGAACCCGATTTCCTTCCGGTTAGCGTTGCGGAACCGCCAGAGGTGCGTGCGTTCTGGGAGGGCTGGCTTGCGTGGTCGCGTGAACGAGGAATCAATTATCACATTGGGCGGACACTTGCGCCTCGATTGGCTTCGCTCGGCTTAACGAACATCAGTGGCACAGCGGAAACCGCGATTTACAACGGGGGCTCCTTGTGGGCGAACTACTGGATTGAAACGATAACTGAACTGCGTGGCGACTTGATAAGCTCCGGTAAACTCGACGAGGCGCTAATCGATAAATTTCTCACTTGCTGTGCTGACTCCAACTGGTGGACCCAGACGATTGCTTTCACAGCAGTGCACGGCCTGTACGAGCGGTGGCTAAGCCGCAGCGCCGGTTGTGATTTTGCGCCAATCGAGTAACTTCGGCGGTGCAACGGCTTCGGGCGTTTACGCTAATCGAGATAGCCCTTAGTATTTTTATATTGCTGCTGCTGCTTCTACTCGCGGTGCCTAGCTTGAGTGGGGTGATCGCTAACAGGCGGTTGAAGCAATCTCTCGATAGCTTCAACCAGCTTGTCCGCCAGGCGCAGGAGCGAAGTGTGACCGAACGCCGCGCGTATCTGATTGTTTGGGGCAAAAACAGTGTCCTGTTGCGGCCGGAAGTTTTTGCAGAAGGCGAGGAAGACAAACCCACTGCTGTGTTAGGTCTCGGCAAGGGAAGCTGGATTAAGGTCTCGCTGCCGGCAGCATTGATGGGCAAACATCCCGCTGAATGGATATTCTGGCCATCGGGGACTTGCGAACCAGCGACCGTCCAATTCAGGGGTCCCGCTGGCACTTGGACGGCGAATTATTCGCCGCTCACAGCGCAGCCTGAACTTACGCAATATGCGGCAAGGTGACCCTCAATGGAATAATGGAGCAATGGAGAAATGTGGTAATGAAATTTTCAACACTCCGGCACTCCAGGACTCCAATACTCCAATCATGGCTGCCAGACCAATTCGAGCACGGGCAAGATCGAAATACGCATTTGCCTTGTACGAAGTCCTGCTCGGTGTAGCGATTTTTGCTCTTGGGGTAATTGCGCTGGGACGTGCGGTGCAGAATTGCATTAGCGCAAGCACGATCAGTGCGGAAGAAAATGTAGTGCGGCAGATCCTGTCTGATCGTATGGCGCAAGTTCAAGCTGCGTCGGCCGTGCCTGAGACAGAAAAGGAATTCAAGGTTAACACCAGTTATGGCAGAGTGATCTTGACCCAGAAAGCCGCTCCTGCCGCTTTGACCGAGCCCGATAATACGCTTATCAACGGAATCAATCTCGTCACCTTGACTGCACGCTGGGAGCACGCCGGTGTTCCGCAATCAAAACAGATTCAGTTTTATGTCTATCGATCTGGATAGGGTCACGAATCGGCGAACCGCTTCCATGCGCGCGGCGTCTCGCCGCTACCACGCGTTCACCTTGCTCGAGATCATGCTGGCCGTGGCGATCCTTGGAATGATGGCGCTCGCGATTTTTCGCTTCGTGCAAACGAACCTGGCTGCGGTGCGGTTTTCATCCGAGACAGCGGCCACGGACGCGCAATATGACGGCCTCCGTGATTTGCTTACAACTCAATGGCAAAGCTTGAGCCCGCTGCGAGCAAAAATGATTGGAGAACCCTTCAAACTAAATGATCGCGAGCGCGATGAAATAAAGTGGAATTGCGGCGCTGGTCCCGGATTGCTTACGCGGTATGCGCCCGGCGAATTCAACGTTGTGCTACGTTTGCAACCGGCGAACGACAAGAGCGATCGGCTCGATCTCGGCATTTTGCGTAAGCCGCAGGATGATTCCGATGCCGCAGAAGGACACGAAACGTGGGTGCCGTTGATTACAAATGTGGGCAGTCTTGAAATCACCTACTTTGATCCGAACGCCAATACCTGGTTGCCGCGGTGGCCCGGCGGAAACCGGATGCCCTCGCTCGTGAAGATCAGCATCGGTCGGCCGGATGCAGCCGATCCGTGGGAAGCAGTCATCCCGCTGAGGCGGACGCCGTATTAGCGGAAGGAATCACATGGTAAAACTTTCCCGAAGCTCTAAACAAGATTCAGGCGCTGCACTGCTGCTGTCGCTCTGGGCGCTATTTTTGCTTGCCGGCGTCGTATTTGCATGGGCGCTCAACATCAATTCGCGCCTGACAGTTTCTTCGATCGCAAACCGTGTATTGTCCGCTGAAGCAATGGCCTCCTCCGGTGCAGAGGTTGCGTTGAATCCCACGATCAAACCTGCCTCGGCAAACCTGCACAGAAAAATGGGCAATGAAAGTTACGATGTTGAGATGAGTGGCGAATGTGGTCGCATTAACTTGAACTTGCTGGCGCCCGGCGGAGCAGAGAACCCGGTGCTCGTCGCAGCGCTGCGCCAGTATTTGAACATAAAAGGCGTAGACCTAAACGATCTCGACGTAATGATGGATTCTCTGCTCGACTGGATAACGCCAACTAAAGGACTGCGTCGCCTGAACGCGCCAGAGGAGACTGACGACTATCGTCCATCGCATACGCCGCTTACTTCCGTGGACGAACTTAAAAAGATTTTTGGATGGGCCGAATACACTTCGCATCCGGGATGGGACGAAGATTTCACCACGATCGTTGGTGGCTGTCAGCAGATCGACGCAGCGTACGCCTCGCGCGACGTGTTACGCGCGTTTGGAATTCCAGATGATTTTGTCGATCGCTTTCTTCAGGCGCGGCGTGGGCCGGATGCACTGGATGGAACGGCCGACGACCCTCAAATGGACCAGCAAACGGCTTTTTCTCTCCTCGGCCTCGGAGGCGTCGGGACTGGAACTGGCGCTGGGACGGGGAGAATACCGCAGGGTAATGGAATCCAAAACCTGATCGTGTTCAAAAGTCCGAACCCCGTATTTCGCGTCGTGAGCGTCGGAAAGTCGGGCGATGTTTCGCGTTCGGTCGAAATGTTAGTGCTCAAGCAGGCAGCAGGCGTTGGCCGTCCTCAAGTGTTCAGTTGGAAGGAGCTTTAAGATCCAGACCGGGATGCCATCGATTTTCATCATTCCAACTTCTCACGGCTGGAATTTTGTCCGCTTGGCTGCGCCAGTATCGGTGCCCGTTCGCAAGGGTTCGGACAATGAGGCAGGCGCGCGCGAAGCCGCTGCGGCCAAAACTAAGGAAAACGGTTCGTGGACGGTCCGCAAATTGCAAACGTTGGAAGAAGCGGTGCCGCTACTCTCTGCGAGTGACGAGTTTGTCCTCGGCTTGCCCGTCTCGGCTGTGATTGCACAACGCTTTCGTCTGCCGAGTGTCGATCCGGCGGAGTTTCCCGAGATGATTCGTCTTCAGATCGAGAAGTTGCTGCCATTTCCCGCCGACGAAGTGACGAGTGATTTTGAATTGATCGCACAAAACGAAACCGAAAGCGTCGTTTCTGCCGTTGCAATCAGAAACGAGCAACTTGCCGAGATGGCTTCGCCGCTCCTAAACCGCGGCTACATTCCGCGGCAGGTTACGGTGTATGCGGCGCAGCGTGCCACCACCTACGCCCCCAAGGGCAATGCTCTTCTGATTTATCCCGAAGGCGAGATGCTCGTTTACGCTATGACCGAGAACGGCAAACTCAGCCTGGCGCGGGCAATCGAACGCAACGGCGATCATCTTCAATTTGAACTGCCGCAACTGCGATTGAGCGCCGAACTGCAAGGCATAGATGCTTCCTATACAAATGTTTTGCTGGACGAAACCTGCTACGAGCTGCGCGCCACGGTCGAGGGAATTCTGACCAGCCCTACTGAGATCGTCGGCATCGAACTGCCTCCCGCGCCGGTCAAATTGAATCTTTTGCCGGAAAGCTGGCGCCGGCGCCGCCTGCAACTGATGCGGCAGGTGGAATGGCGAAAACGACTGGTCTGGATCGGTGGCGTCTACGTGGCGATCATCGTTTTGTTGTTCGCGTATCTGGGCCTCTTGCGGTTTCAGTTGGGACGGCTTGATCGTCGTATTGCTCGAGATGCGCCTGGGACGGAGTTCGTGCGCGCGACTGAAGCAAAATGGAAAGCGCTCGCCCCGGCGCTCGATCCGCATTACTACCCGGTCGAAATTCTGCAGCATTTGTTTGAAAGCCTGCCGTCTACCGACGTACGCATCACTTCATATAATCAGTCGGCCCGTCAGATTTCCGTGGACGGCGAGGCGAACACAGCCGCGCTCGCTTATGAGTTCATCGATAAGATCAAGAAGAACCCGGAGTTACGAACGTTTCAGTTTGATATGGCCGCGCCGAGGATCTTGCCTAACAATCACGCGCAATTTCGCTTGGAGGGGAAACCCAAATGATGCCGGCATGGTATCAACGAATGAACCGGCGCGAACGCGTGCTCTCGTGGATTGTCGCGGGAACGGTGGTTGTGCTGCTGAATCTTTGGATTTTGAGTTCGCTCTGGGGCGCAGTCGCGAGTGCGCAAAAGGAGTTCGCCACCCGGAGAAGCAAGCTGGCCGAGCAAGCTGTTTACGTGAAAGAGCGCGATACCTGGACGAAGCGCGACGAATGGATGCGGCAGCATCAGCCGGCGCTCAAAGACCCAGCGGAAGCCTCTGCGCTGCTTGATCAAGTCAAGGAAGTCGCCGGCAAATACAATATCCTGGTTGAAAATCCTGCGATCGGGACAGGCGAGACCACTCCGTATCACCAGACGGTTTTCGCCTCGATCGAATCCAAAAGTCCGTGGCCGCCGCTGGTCCATTTTCTTTACGACGTGCAACGGCCGGATGCGTTCGTGGTTTTCGAAAATGTTAATATCGCGATTGACGGCAACGATCCCACAATGATGCGAGGCAAATTTAAGATCGCCCGCTGGTTTGCGCCGGGACAAAAGGGAAAGTAATAATTAGGAACTGAAGTTATGAAATATTCTCTCACGCTCGCAGTGATACTGGCGATAGCCGGAGCTACCTACAGCCAGTCCGAAGATGTTCTTCCGCCACAGTACAACTTCGATCGCTACTCAAAAATGGTGGATCAATCGCCATTCGCGGTTGCCACTGCCGTAGCAGCGCCTGCCGCGACTCCCGATTTTGCAAAGGACCTTTACATCGCTAACGCCGCGCGATCGCAGGACGGCGATTTAGTGACGATTGCTTCGACCGGAGATCACAACTTCAAAAAATATCTTAACACAAAGGAACCAGTGGACGGTTATAGCATCTCCAGCATCGAATGGTCCGACAAAGTGGGCCAGACGAAGGTGACGATCAGCAAGGACGGAAATTTTGCGACACTTACTTTCAATCAAGCGCTGCTGTCGCAGGTGTCGCCGGGCGGAGGTGTCGGAGCCAGGCCGTTGCCTGCTCCCGCGATGCCGGTTCCAAATCCCGGCGGCGTCCCGAATGTACATGCACCGAAATTGCCTGCCAATGTGCCACCGGAACTTCAACAGTTGATTCCTTCGCGGGACGCGATGCAACCGCGCACACGTGGCATGATTCAACGGAGCCCAAAAACAACCAGGGGAGCCAATGGCGGCATTGATTCAAGTGCGAAGCAGTAACCTGTAGCCACGGCCCTGCGGGCCGTCTCTCCCTGACGAACTCAGCCGTGGACTGGCAAAGTCCCTTGGCTAAAACATCGCCTTAAATGCTAGCCGCTACCCCAATCGTCGTCTGAAGTATCAGGCTGACGGTCGGGTCCTGCAGAATACAAATCGTAGCCGCCCGGATTTTTCAGACCAGGATCGCGATAAATGTAATCGCTGCCCCATGGATCCTTCGGCATTTCCTTGAACAATTGATACCAGCGAGTAGGTCGGGGATCGTTTTGCGGCTGGGTCACCAGCGCTTGCAATCCTTGCTCGGTCGTTGGAAAAAATCCGTTCATGCTCTCGTACAGTTGCAACTGTGTCTTGATCGCCTGGACGTCCGCTTGAACGCGCATGCCCTTGGCGATGCCAGTCGTGTTCCCGAGTTTTGAAATCGCGACTCCCAGAATGATCACGATGATGCTCACCACGAGCATGATTTCCAATAGCGTGAAGGCCTGCTGTTTTATCTTTGTTCTCATTTCAACTAAAGCGGAGTGCTCCGTCCCAGTGCGATGACTACACTAACTTGATCTTCAATAATTGCTATCAGCATCTGATTTGGATCAACGAAAACGCGACACTCCCAAATATTTCGGCTTGCTCAATGTGACAGCTTCACTGTCACATAAGTTCAATTGCCGGTGCGGAGAAGATAATCCGACTTGTCCCAGATGTACTTTAGCTGGACTTGCGTCGCTCGGATTGCGGAGGGGCCGGTGCCTGTGCCGCTACTGATGGCGAGATCGTTTGCACCCACTTTCAAGACTGTCGCCGGCACAATTTTTTGAGCGCGCAGCCATCCCGTGTAGTTGAAATGCATCTCAGTCGTAAGCGGCTCCGATTCGCCCCGGTAACCAGGATCAGCCAAATCCGGCAGCGTAAGTGCAACTGGGCCGATGTTCTGGCCGTTAATATAGACTTCCGGCGGTGCGTCGATGCGCGGGTTGGCGATTTCAAAAGTCAAAAGCGCAGTGAGCGGTTGCGCTTCAATTGGAAACTGGAACACGGCGTTTTGCTGCGTCGGGCCATCAAGCCGAATTGCTTCGGCTGCGAGAGTGGCAGTCACCGTTCCGAAGTTCTCAACATCTTCCGGTGGCGGGTGCAGGGCGGGCACCGCTGAGAACGGCTCGGGAATCACGTCGCGATGTTCAGCGTTCACCGGATGAACGACCTGACTGGCTGTCATCCAGTCGAGATACGCTGCACGAATTGTCTTTCCGTCGCCGGGAACTTCAATATCGATCGCGGAGGCACCGGTCATTGGAATGATGACTGAATCCGAGCTGGGCAGATTCATTCCGGCGCCGAGTGTGCCAGAGCGCAAAATGTGGCTGCCGGATTCGTCCCATGCCACTATTTCCGGCTGCTGATTCGGTTTGTCATCGAAGAATAATCGGAAGAAAAGGACCTGATAATCCGGGCCGGGTTGCGTCACCCGAATGCGAAAAACGCTTTTCGACGCGATGCCGCCTTCGGTGAGTTCGCCGGGTAAAAGTGTGAGCGCTTCCACCCATGCTGGCGCTTCCTGTGATTTTGAATTACGTGACGTCGTCTGGCGCAGATCGAGCCACGCGCTTGATGGGAGTGGCTCTGCAATCATGGGAGGCGGTGCGGGCAGAGCGTCGGTCAAAGCCTCCTGCGCGCTTACGCGGCAGGCGGCCGCCAAAAAGATCGCAAACGCAGCACGGGGTAACATCAAGTGCACGAGATTAATTCACACCCAACTTGCATTGCAAGCTCTGAGTTTAATGCGGCCGGACTTGCAAGCTGTGCGTCATTTCGAAAACCGCCGACAGAATGCTGAATACAACCAAGCCTACCAGACCCGCGATCATCACGATGATGACCGGCGGAATCAATTGCGAGATTACGCCGACCGACCGATCGAGTTCGCGCTCATAGACGTCCGCGATCGCTTGCATAGTTTCGGCGAAATGCCCGGTTTGTTCGCCCACGGCCATCATGTCGGTGAACAAATCAGGAAAGAGTTTTTGCTGTTGCAGAGCAGCTGATAATGTTGCGCCATCAATCACGGCCTTGCGCACTTCGCCAAGTTTGATTTCGAGAAAGCGGTTCCCGGCAATCTCACTCACCAGATCCAGCGAACGCAATAGGGGCACGCCATTTTCCATCAGAGTCCCTAGAGTGCGCGAAAACTGCGCGTAATACCGGTGGCGAATCACGCGTCCGTACCCAGGGATCATTAACCGGAATCGATCCCATCCGACGCGTCCTTCCTGAGTGCGAACCATAGCACGGAAACCAAGGATTCCGCCAATCAGTATCAGTATGCCGAGCCACCAGTAGCCCGTGATGGCGTGGTGAATCTGCAATAAAATCCGTGTCGGCAACGGAAGTGCGCCGCCAGTTTGAGCCATGAATCCGCTTAACTGCGGCACCATGAACGTGATGAAGATTGTAACCAGAATGGCGCCGGCCAGCGCCAGAAATGCCGGGTAAATCAACGCTTGTTGCACGCGATCTCGCAATTCTTTTGCCTGCGTCAGATGTTTGACTACCCGCAGCAGAATTTGCGGTAACGCACCGCTGGCCTCGCCCGCAGCGACCAAGTTCACATACAGCGGCGGGAAAATTCGGGGCATGTCGCTCAGGGCCTGCGAAAAACTGCGACCATCGACCAGGGCCTGATGCAGCGTGTGCGTCATTTGTTGGACGCGCGCCTGTTTTAACCGTTTCTCCAAAACAGATAATCCCTCGTCCAGCGTCATGCCGGCTTGCAGCAAATGTGCAAGCTGCTCAGTGAAAATGAGCAGTTGGCCGTGCGGAATTTTCAGACTTTTCGCAGGCGTGGCAGCTTCGGGCGAGCCCAGAAGCCGCAATTTTCGTTGAACTGCGGACGGCGCGCTTGCTTTTGCTTCCACGGGCTTGGCCGCTTCTACCATATCGATCCGAATCGGAATGCAGTGTTGCGATTCGATTTGCCGGATCGCAATTGCGCGATCTGCGCAGTCCAGGACCCCTTCAACTAAACCGCCCTGCGCGTTGCGCGCACGATAAGTAAACTGTGGCATCGGCGGGGAAAAGTAATCGGAAACTCGAAATTCGAAAGCCGATTCCGAGGTTAAATCGTCGAAAGGTTACAACGGTTGACCGGCATTGCTCGAAACCAATCAATCGCGCTTAGGCTCTTAATTGCCGCCCTCGCGCAAAGTTTTTTGTTTGCAACCGTTTTCGATTTTGATAAGACCGCCCGCAATGAGATGTGCAGCAGTGGGGATGGCCGTTTACATTGCCTTCGCTTCGCAAGGGTTCGCGGTCCTGCGACCGCTCTTTCCCGCAAAAGCGGGGCCGCCATTTGGCGTTGAAGCGATTGTCAAAGGAAACGGTTCAGTCCCGCCGTTAGTGAAAAGAGCGCCTGCTACCTTGCCGCGATAGCCGGTGTATCAGCTGCAACACGCAGGCACCCGCCTGCGTGACAGGAATTTTCTCGGCTATAATTCCGAGTTTCACAGCTCATCTGAGAAGCTGACTATGTTCCTGGAACCTGAGCGGTGATGGCAAGCCGCTCTTTTTTATTTCAGATCGGTCGCGTCCGATGAGACTTCGTAATCGCGATTTATTCCGCAATCGGGCTACTTGTAAATAAAAGCGAACATTGTCGCCGTAGGTGAGATTGAATTGCGTCTGTTACCGCCAGGAAAGCTAACAGTGTTACCGGTCTGATTCTGCGCGACACATGTCTAACACGATGCTCAAGCCAGGAGGCTTGATATGGTACGGTAGATCATCTCCTGCTTTCCAAGGTGGAGAAACTGGCCATCTATTAAGACGCTTATCTATCATAATCTCGTTTTCTGTCGGCGGGTCCGAAGCGTTTTGAATCACGGTAACTATGCGGAATTCGGTTGTACGTTCAGTCAGTTTGAAGCAGACCAGGTACGAGCTGCGATCGCGCCTTACTCCTGCGCGTGCACTGGTGAGTACGACGTGAAAAAGATAAAAAGGCCCATCTTTGGCTACAATATTTACCTTCTCGAAGCTGGCTGAGAGGGGATGCAGCACACCATCCCATACCAAGGATTGGGCTTCGCGACGTGCGGTGTCATCGTTGTTAGCAGCGCCAAAAAACCACTCGAGACTTCCAGCGGCCGTTTGGAACGTGGCAACCGTTAGTACGGTCAATATAACAGCGAGTTGCCGCATAAGAGTTGCTAGAGGTCTAATCCCGCTTGGCTTTTCTCGTGATCGACCAATAACGCGAAATCATGGAAATTCATTTTAGCGGGAAGTGCGACGTGACGCTAACAAAAACCTTTACCGCTCTTTGAAATCCCCGCTGCGCTCGTGTGCTTCGATCACCTTGCCGATCACATCACAAATAATTCAAAGGTTCCGACTGCATCTGTGACCGGCTGTAAAACTTTGGTATCCGATTGCATTCGATTGCATCTGCATCACCGTACGAGAACCCACCAAATAGGTTGCTAGCAGCAAGGCCTCTAACTTATGATCACGAATGAGTGAATAAGTCGATCTTATCCGCGTCACTGAGTTGCAAGGGAAATGAAAACCGTCTGTCGCGTCTT
This sequence comes from uncultured Verrucomicrobiae bacterium, assembly GCA_963803285.1. Classification (GTDB taxonomy): domain Bacteria; phylum Verrucomicrobiota; class Verrucomicrobiia; order Chthoniobacterales; family UBA10450; genus Udaeobacter. The sequence continues at coordinate 26,032 of CAWDMG010000013.1, forward strand.
TGCTTATCTAAAACGCTATCCGCTGCTTGCGACAGCGACGCTGGCTTGCGCGATCGCGGGCACGCTGATGGTGATCGTTCCCCCTGCGGCGACGAAATATGTTCTTAATAGCGTTATCGAAGGTCAGCACCCCGAACGTTTGCTCCCGCTGCTTATTCTCGTGGCTTTCGCCATGTTGCTTCAGAGAGGCTTGGACTATCTTCGCCTCTTGCTCAACAACTCGTTTGAGCAAAAAGTTATTTTCGATCTGCGCCGCGACCTGTATTCACACATTCAAACTCTGCCGCTGCGCTGGTTCGATAATCGCGCCACCGGCGATCTGATGACGCGGATTCTGGAGGATGTGAGCTCGGTCGAGCGCGTCCTAATCGACGGCATCGAGAAAGGCACGGTTGCGGTATTGCAGATCGTGGTGGTGGTGGGGGGGATGTTTTATCTCAGCACAAAACTGGCGCTGGTCGCGCTGGCGCCGGTGCCATTCCTGGCCGGCGGCGCGCTCTGGTATACGCTCACGACGCATCGGAGATATCAGCTGCACCGCCGCGCTGCTTCGGCCATGAATTCGCTCCTGCACGATAATCTCTCCGGCATTCGTCAGATCAAAAGTTTTGTACGCGAGCCTGAGGAAGATCGCCGCTTCAACGAAGAGAGCGAAGAATTGCGACGTGCCAGCCTCGTCGTCACGCGCGTGTGGGCACTTTACCATTCTTCAATGTATTTGTTCGGATCTCTCGGCGTCCTGCTGGTGGTGGGAGTGGGGTTGCGGGATATTTTGTCGGGCGCTTTGCAGTTGGGCGATCTTGGCGCTTTTCTTGTGCTCGCAAGTTTTCTCTACGAGCCAATAGGGAAACTGCATGAACTCAATCAATTGGTGCAGGCAGGACGGGCATCGGGTGAACGCGTCTTTGAAATTCTAGATTCAGCGGGCGAGCCGGAGGGTGGCGAAATGTTTGCTGAGACAGTGCGCGGCGAGATTGAGTTCCGGCATGTCAATTTCAGCTATTCCGGTGAGCCGCCGACGTTGACCGACATTTCATTTCACGCACGACCGGGTGAGACCGTCGCGCTTGTCGGCACGACCGGAGCGGGAAAATCAACCGTGATCAATCTGTTGACACGCTTCTACGAGATCGATAGCGGCGAGATTTTGGTCGACGGAAGTCCGATTCGTGATTTCAGCATTCGCGCATTGCGGCAACAAATCGGGATGGTCACGCAGGAATGCTTTTTGTTTAACGGCACCATCCGCGAGAACCTGCTGATCGGGAAGCCCGATGCGACGGATGAAGAATTGCTGGAGGCGGCGGCGGTGGCAAACGCGCGTCCCTTCATCGATCGACTACCGCACGGATTGAGCAGCGTGGTGGGGGAGCGCGGGGTAAAGTTGAGTGTGGGCGAAAAGCAGCGGCTCTCGATCGCTCGGGCGCTGTTGAAGGATCCGCCAATTCTGATCCTGGATGAAGCGACGGCGAGTGTGGACACGACGACGGAGCGACTCATCCGGGAAGCTCTGGAGACCCTGATGTTCGACCGCACTTCCATCGTGATCGCGCACCGGCTTTCCACTATCGTGCACGCAGATCAAATTCTCGTGCTCGATCACGGCCGTATCGTCGAGCGCGGAACTCACGAGCAATTGCTTGCGCTTGGTGGGAAATACGCGCGGTTGTGCGAACAAAGCTGGCTCGAAACGCCGGAAAGCAAGCCGATGACAAAACGTGTCCGCTTGCCTCAAGGCGCGACGCTCCTCGCGGCGGCGGCGCTCAAGATCAAGAATGCGCTCCTCGAATCGACATTCATCTGGCGGCGGGCGAAGCGCCCCTAGATGGCGCGCCGCACCGGCAAGCGCAAAAGACTCGCGTGCTACGCAAAAGCAATGCAATCGTTGACACCGTGTTGACAATATGAGCGTCTGAAATGGTCGTTCTTGGTCGGTAGGGTTCGCACATACAGAGATGCAACAACTCGTTAGGCAGGCTCACGCGGTTTTTGAGTGCACCGCGTCTGCCAGTGCTGCCATGCGGGCGATTTTAAAGGACCTTGAAGAGACATCGGCAGACGTTCCCATCACCGGGTGGATTTCCCATGCCGCGTAGCCGGGAAGATGGCTCCTGTTTAATGTTGATCTTTAGGGAAATGTTCACGCGAACGTATACTAAAGGATAATAGACTGAAACAGCGGCAGACCTCTATTCTCACCGATCTTCATGCCAAAGCCAAAATCTGAAACCCAAATTTTGTGGCAGAGCCAGGCGCGTGAGGTTCTGCTTCACGGCGGCACGGTAGATTCATTTGTTCGCCCGTATCATCCTGAGCTGCGCTTCGCAGCATTCCGCGCTTACATTGGCGCTGTCCGCGACGCACTATTTCGCCCTCGAACAGCCCGGCGACAATCCAAGCGCTCGCCTTAGCCCCGAAAGGAGAGCATTTCTGGTTCGCACGGAGCTCTTCAGTGCCAAATTAAATCACATTTAAGTCGCGGGGCCGGACGCTAAAACCGTCATGCGATTGGGCGCAACCGCCCCCAGGGGGGTGACCGGTCCCCACCGGGAGAGTGAATTCCACCGCGAGCACTCTATTTGAATGCTGCTGTCAAAGAATGCTGTCGAAAATCCGGGTTGCACTTCGCGTGCTGCCCACCCGTAATTGAAATTTATCTCGCAACCACACGGCGGAAGCGGCCCGTGGTTCCGTGCGACCCCGGACTGACAGTCCGTACCCCGCGCAATGGGTTAGGGGTAGAAATCAGCATCTTGAACCGCAAGACAACGACTTAGACTCACTCTTTGGGTCGGACATATGAATAAACTCCATAGGGAATTTTTTCCTGAAAAATCAGGGGCTTTCCCCGATAGGAAGTCGAGCTGCCAGTAACTACCATTCTGCGCTTTAAACCGTGAATCCCAGAATCGCGATTTTTTTTCCATATGCCGCCCGGCCAGCTGCACGGGACCAAATCAAAACTAAAAGGTTGCGTTTTTGATACCTTGGTTGCTCGTTACTATCCCGCCATTTACAGCTTCGCTGACACGCGCGCTAAGTGTCGATCCCTTCAAGGAGCGCATTCCGCGCGCATCGAACGCTATTTTCAATCGGCAGAGCACAATGAGCGACGAATGACCGCGCCCACTTTCGAGTTTGGGCAAATAGCGCGTGTTTATGTTCGCGTATTCCGCTGACTGCTCCTGAGTCGATCGTCGCCCCCCAGGATATGCTTGAAGAAGGACCCCACGCTTCTAACGCGGAAGACGAGCTCGCCAAATTCGTTCGAGAGCGCCTCGACAAGCGGAAATACTGCATGATTTTCGAGAACCGGCTTGAACCTTGTTGGCCTGCCGAAAAGGTAAAAACTGCACCGCGTACAGCGCGTGAGAAAAAAATCCACGCATTTGCGAAGGCGAACGGTTGGACAGCGGTAATCCACGACCCCGGCCTCAGCGTAATATTCAAAAAAATCACGGCTTAATGGCTCTACCACTCATTCAATCGCCCGTGTGCTCGTGCGTTTCGATCAGTTGCCAGCCTAATCGTAAACGCGAATCACAGCATCATGTGAGCGGCTGCGAAACTTTCAACAAATGAAGACCGATCCATACGAGGAGTTCAAGGCTGAACTCCACGCAAACATTCGTCAGACAATCACATGGCAGAGAGCCAATGGCGTATTGGCGATGAGCAAGGAAAACCTGATGGAGGCAACACCAACACCGAAGGAGAGTGTTGGGCCTGTTGGAACAAATGCGCGATGGATATATCGGGAAATGTTCGACAATGCGATCGCTGCGTTGCCGCGCGCCTATCGCGCATTCGTGCAGCCCTAACGAGTCGGTCCTCGGCGTGGTGTTAGGGGTTCGCGATAATGGAGTTATCATCTGGATTCGGGAGAAAAAGGGCAGCCCATGGGAGCTACAAGGGGATGGGGCGATGCCGGTTTTTACGGCAACGCGCATCATAAAAGAAATTGGTTCATATATGTCCCCCTCGCCGCCCCACCAGGCGGGGTCATCGCTCTATTGTCCTAAGCATAGGGTTCCTTGGCGCTCCCAGCTCTGCGAGCGCGCTGGGGCTGGGCCGCCACCGGTCTGCACTTGAACACTAATAGACTAATGTCGCGTTTCCGTAGTTGAATCCCCTCTCTTAGGGGGTTTGTAGTAAAAATTTAAGTGGAGTTCCCCTAGGAAAAACGCATACTTTTCTTTACAACCCCCGTCCGGCCGACAAGAATCTGCACTTCAACCCTAGGAATGGCTAAATGGAGAGCCGATGGGTGAAAAGGACCGGATGCGCCCAACAAAGATGCTGCCCGTTTGCCTCCCGCTGCGCGAGTTTCAAGAACTGGACACTTCTGCGCAACCTTTGCAGAGTCAGCTACGGCCTCACCATGTATTCAGTAGATGTTTGAAGAAGACCCTCACGAAAAAGCTAGCCGGATTGATTTGTTTCTTTTGGCCGACTCGGGAGGTTTTCAGGAGCTCAGGATCCATGAATCTCTCAAATCTGCGCGATGACGTGGAGCCCCTCCAGACACGGGCTGACGAAATTGCGCTCAGCTCAACAATATCCGGCGCAAGGTTCTCCTCCGGGTTTTTTAATACGCGGTCGTAAAAGCAATGGCTAGGACTGTTGGGCAAACACCCGTGGAAAAAAAAACGTATCCTCGTCGTGGACGCGTTTCCCATGCTTCGCCACGGCCTTATCACTTTCCTCAACGGCCAGGCAAACCTGATTGTCTGCGGCGAGGCCGACAGCATCCCGAGCGCGTTGATCAAGATCGGGGAATGCAAGCCGCACCTGCTCGTGATTGGGTTGCGGCTGGGCGCAGCCGACTGCGTGGAATTTATCAAAGCGCTCAAGGTGCAAACGCCCGGGTTGCTCATCTTGGTGTATTCCGGATTTGAAGAAAGCATTTTTGCCATGCGAGCGCTGCGCGCGGGCGCAAGTGGTTACCTGATGAAAAGGGGACCCAGGGACGAGATACTGGCCGCCATCTCCGATATTCTAAGCGGGGAGCTCTACGTCAGCCGAGAGCTCGCCATGCACGTATTCAAAGAAGCACTCGCAACACAGCCGGGATTCCGCCTCCCCGGACGAGCGGCACGCATTGAAAATTTGTCCGACCGCGAGATGCACGTCTTCCACCTGCTCGGGTCGGGACTTGGCCCAAAAAAGATGACGCATGCGCTGAATCTGAGCGTAAAAACGATTGAGACCCACCGCGAAAACATCAAACACAAGCTTGGCTTGGATTCTGGCGAGGCTCTGGTCGAGCGCGCCACTAAATATGTGGAGGACACTCTTGAGCCCGAGGCCGGGGAAACAATCTCGATAGTAGGTAAAAAGAAACTGATGCGGTTCCCGTCAGCTTCCTGATCGCTTTAACTGCTCTTTGATCCCCAGCGGGACCAGCCCAATGGCCTCCACCAGTCCAAATCCAAACGCAAGCTGAAGGCCTTTAAGAAATCGGGTTGGAGTTGGGGCTCCGTCTCAGCGATTGATTCCAACGGGCGAACGACTTGGTGTGGACGCGCATCGCGGCGACGGAAAGCGTTTCCTTGTGCGCGCCGATGAAAAGTTGAAAACGTTTGTCGAACTTGAAGCGGCGGTTAGAGCTGGGTAGCCATCGGCTGCATCGTCTGTTTACGTCTTCAGTGCTGCTTCGTCACGAGCCCGCTTTATGACATTCTGTGAGCTCGCCCCTCGCTTGCGCCGTGGCATTCGAATACCAACAATCTCGTGAAGCGCATGCTTGCCAGTCTTACCAGGAAGTTTCACGCTAATGGCTTTTCCCATGCGAACCTGCTTCTCAACTACACGGAGAACAGCCTCAGACACCAGAAACTCGGTTCCGGCTCTTTTATTCGCCCGCTCAACTCGGTGGGCGATGTTTACCGCATCTCCAATGGCAGTGACTCGCTCTTGCAGGCCACCGCCTACTGTGCCAACGACTGCATCGCCAAAATGCACCCCAACCCCAATCCTAAAAGGGCATTGGAACAATCTCTTCACATACGGCTGTACATCCTCTTTTACGGAGCGGAGCATATCAAGGCCAGCCAGGACCGCTTGGAGGGGCGCAGATTCTGACGGCTCAACTCCAAAGAGCGCCATTAATCCATCGCCGGTATAACAGGCGACGTAGCCTCCGTTATCCATGACAGCTCTCTCCATGTAGTGATAGAAGCGTCTGAGAACATGAATAACGTCGAAGGGAGGAACCGATTCCGCAAAACTCGTTGAACTGCGGATATCGACAAAGAGAATAGCGACCTGCCGCTCTTCACCCACCGACCCATGGATTGTTGTCTCCTTTCTTTGGTCCGTGAGTCCGGCGTCCTTTGCGTCCAGTATGAGCCGTCTCATTGTCACGTCCCCAACGATAGTAGTTTGGCACGCTAGACGAATTCTCTCGCCGAAGTGTAGTTGCGCGGCAAGCGCCTGTTCTTTCTCATTGCGTGCACAACAAAACTCCAAACCGTTAAGGACGAGCACACGGCACGTCGAACATCGCGCGTTCCCACGACATTCATTCGTAAGCGGGATACCTGCTCGCAAGGATGCGGAGAGGACACTCTCTAAATTGGAAGCCTCAACGTATCGCTGGTCGGGCAAGAACAAGATGCGCGGCATAGCTCTAGCTAAACTGCAATGCTCCTTCCCATCGAGCGAAAAACACAGGGAATCGCGGTGGATGTACCGGCTCTCGACGACCTAACTCGAAATAGATTGCATCTTGCAGTCTATTTCTTGCTGCATAGAGGGCATATTCCGCTAAAAGGCTGCACGCAGGCAAGCCCACTTCACCACTCTCTGAAATCGCCAGTGTGGGTCCTGCGTCTCGATCACGTTGCCCGCTTCATCATAAACGCGGATCACGGCATCATGTGAGCGGCTGTAGAAACTTTGCGTAGCCGACTGCATTGCTGATTGCGGTTGGCTCGCCGTACCACACAGACGGAGCTTACGGCTGCGAGAGAAGATAGGCATGAGCGAGCTTTACTCCTTTGTTGAGGAAGTACATGTAATCGTCTAGGAGTTCAACCGACCACGGTTGAATAAAAACAAGTCACTATTAAAAGCGTTCGCAGTCGCGGCCATCGTGCTTACGCGCGGACAGATAATGGCTCAGGTCTTAGCGCCCACCGAGCCGACAAGTCTGTCGCCTGTCCCTGCCGCAACCGTCTCAGAAGCGAAGCCCACTCCAAAGGATACAGCGGAAGATAACTCAACACTGGGCAGCCTATTGAAACAAGAAGGCTTCGGCGTGGTGAAACTTAAGCAGAAGAATCTCGACAATCAAAAGGCGCACAAGAACAACCCGAAACATCTCATCATTGATGTCGAAGTTAATCGAGTGAGCGCATCGTTAATGGTCGATACAGGTACGCCAATAACCAACATTGCGCGGGACAGGCTCGAGAAATTCGGTGTTGTCGAGCAAAAGACGTCTCATCGAGTCACCAGTCCACTCGAATCAGCTTCCAACAAAAGAAGGCGGTGGGGCGCGTCGCTGTTGGCAGCGACGTTCTATGGGATCGCAAAACTTAACATGCTTGCCGTGGGCAACTGCGTGATCCAGGACGTCCCAGTTGCAATTGACGCGATTCCATATGTAGACGGCGTATTAGGATCCGACGACATGCACAGAATTGGGGCGGTATTGGATTGTGCCGAGCCCGCTCTTTACTACGCGCCTCGGGGACCTCGTAGCGATAAAAGCAGCAAATTGGCCGCGATGCTCCAAAGCAATGGGTTCACGCGGGTCCCCATGCGTTTAACCTCAAACCATCTACTCGAAGTTGCTTGTTCCATCGATGGTGTACCCTTGACCATCATAGTTGACACGGGTTCGCTAGCCACTTGCGTGGATAAGAGTATTGGGATCAAGGCGGGAATCGTAATGAAGCACACGAGAAGAGTGCTTATAGGCTCCGGAAGGGCGAGCGCATCGGTACGCATCGGCCGTGTAAAGCAGCTCGCTATTGGTAATTTCGAGATAAAAGATGCCAATATCAGCTTCATCGATTTGAAGAAAGCGGAGCACTCTCCCGCACACCTTCTTGGAATTGACGAACTGGTATCCAACTCTGCAATTATTGATGTAGGCGGTTTAAGCATGTACCTGCATCACCGTTGATTCCCGCTGCGTGAAATATTGGGAAATAATCGCTGACAACCTCAGCAAAGCCGGTTAGAGCTTGAGCTGCGTCTCAGCGATTTATTCTAACGGGGGAACGGTCTGGATTGTTGACGCGCATCGTGACGACGGAAAGGGTTTTATTGTACATGCCGACGAAAGCTCACCGCGTTTGTTGAACTTGAACGTCAGGTCTTAACCGTGACGTTATCTTGAATCCATTCATGCCGATTCGTGTGGCGACCAATGACGGTGTTTCAAATCAGACCACACCGACGGGGCTGGAAAGCGTTTGAAGTTCCCGGCTATCCGGTGGAGGGCGAGTATGGACATCATGATTGTGGTTCGGTCGCGGAAAAGCGTTTTACCTCGCATCCATTCATCCCCATTCTTGCCGGTGACCGAATCGCCGCACCGTAGGGCGTGAGTTTCACTGCATATCGTAACTAAAATGATGAAACGAGCGGGAACACCCCTGCGCTTCTTTCGACCGATGGAGTGCCTGAAAGTGGATCGGATTCCGGAAGGCGAACTCTGGCAACTGATCCGTTGCACCCGAATCTTCGCAACAACTCGCATCACTCCTCCAGACGCAGTCATTGTTTGGCTAATCCGCACAAAGTCAGCCACTGATTGTGAGCCCACTTAGCCGGATGGATTTAACAGGCAGCCCCAAAGGACTTGTGGTTCGAATGGAATCGATCATCTGACTAGGATCCGAAGTTGATCCGGTCGGTGGCGGACGAATGCGCAGCGAAGAAAACGAAAAATGCAGACACTCCGAGGGCCAGGATGAAGACGGCTGCTAGCGCGGTGCGGGTGTGTCGCATGCCGCTTGCCTCTGCGGCGCAACGTTGCAGCCGCGCTCCCAGATCGAGCGTGCTGGGACGCGCAGCTGGTTCAACAGCGAGCATCGATCGAAGTAGTAACCTCAGTCGATGCGGAACATGAGCGGCTTTGAGTTGCTCCATTGGAAGTGCATCTGACTGCTGAGCGCGGTGAATTTCCTCCACGCTATGACCGCCAAACGGCGTTTTTCCTGTGAGCGCGAACCAAAGCGTCGCGCCCAGCGAGTAGATGTCGGCGCGCACGTCGAGCGCGGCATCTTCAAATTGCTCGGGGCTGGCGAATGCCGGCGTACCCACAAAACCGCCCCAGGTAAGCCGCATCCGATCAACTGGCGCATTGAGGGCTTTGGCCAGGCCGAAGTCGATCATTTTTACCGTGGGGAGTGCGCAGTCCGGCGTCCCTACCTCTTCGGCGTGGTCAGCACTGGCGAGCATTAAGTTTGCAGGCTTTAGATCGCGATGAATTAGTCCCCGCTTTTCCGCAGCGGCCAATGCAGAAGCGACCTGCTGCGCAATTTCGATCGTAGTGCGGACATCGAGCGGTCCCGTGCGCCGAACGCGTTCCGCCAGCGTCTCGCCTTCGATCAATTCCATCGCGTAGAAGCATCGGCCGCTCTCCTCGCCAATTCCGAATTGGAAGATAGTGGCGATGTGCTCGTGCCGCAGCGCAGCAGCAGCGCGGGCTTCGCGCAGAAAACGCTCACGTGCCTCGGCGCTTCGCCCGGCGATGGCGAGCCTAATTATCTTTAACGCAACCCTGCGCTCGAGCGAGCTGTCGATGGCGCGATAGGTTACACTAATCGCTCCATGCCCAAGCTCGTAAAGACTTCCGTCCTCGCGGCGCTCGATCTCATAAGCTCCGAAGCGCTCGTCGCTCTCGAAAGCTTCCGGAGTTGAATCCTGCGATGCCCCGAAAGTTTTTGGCGCCGGTTCCTCGCCGCCGATTCCGATCCGCAACAAACAGAGCATGCAGCCAAGTCGGCCACCGGATGTTTCCTCAATGGTGCGACCACAGCCGGGACAAGTCGAAATTTCTGAAGCCGCTGGTTGCATTTTCTAACCTCCCGCTGCTATTGCTCCTTCTGCGTTGCTGCCAACGCGTGACACAAATACCGCAGTTCCTCATCTACTTCCGCGTCTTCGTGGACCGTGCCGCGGACTTCTTGACGCAGAATTGCCCGATACCGCGCGCGCAATCGGGCTAGCTCGCGGCGCAAAGTAGGGACAGCTTGATGTGATCGTCGCGCCATCTCTTCGAATGGGATTGGCGATTCTTCCGGCGCTGCAAGATACGGCACGAAGTAGCCAAAAAGTTGGCCTTTGCCCGTCAGTGCGCACTCTTGTGCGAGACGATCCAGCGCCTGGCGCACAACGGACGCTGCCCATTCGCGATCATAAACTTCGTCGGCCTGCCATTTCGCCGCTCGCGCGATTTGCGCCTCTGTCTTGTCATCCAGCTTCTCTGGAATTATCCCCCTGCCGCGTTTCAACGCGTGTTCGCGATCGCGAGCATCTGCGATGAAATTTTTCAGTGCAGTGAGGAGAAGAGCACGGAACCGCCCTTTCTCTGGATCGGCGCGCGCATAACCGCGGTTCTCGATCAAGTGGGCGAAAAAGCCCTGAGTCAAATCCTGCGCATCCTCGCGTCCGTATCCTTTATTGCGCAAGAAAACGTAGAGCGGTCGCCAATAAATCTGGCACAGTTCCGTGAGCGCACTCAGCGCCTGAGCGGAAGTCGCCGAGTCGCCCGCTCTAAGAACCACTGTCCAACGGGTAGAGACAAACAATTCATCGCGACGTTCCGCTTCCCGACAGGGCGGAATCGGCGTTATTTTCACAGGAAAGTAGCCAGTCCTAGGTGTACATCGTAAGGGGCGAGGTCGCCGATCGCATTTTTTGTAAGATTTTCCGGCGCTTGTAAGGTCTGTCTACGCGTTTGCACCGACGACCATCACGTTGACGGCGTTTGTGGAACTCGAATGAGCGATTCAAGCGGCAGGGTCGAACTCAGCTTCTTTAGGAAACTTGGCTTAGCGATTCAATTTCCGCCGCAAGGCAGCCACACCGAGCAAAGCGAGACCAAGGAGAGAAATTGTCGAGCCGCCATCGGGAACGCTGACTGGAGTAGGTAGACCAGACGGGGCACGGTTTGCTTCAACAGATTGGGCAACAGAAAACGCCGCAACTGCGACTAAGGCGAGTAAGAGCTTAGATACGGTCCTCATGTCCGATTAAAGCAGCAAAGGGCATGCCAGGGTCCCTAAGGGCTACATGAGCCTGAACTTAAGAAAAGTTGTAAGGAATAGCAGAAACTGTAAGAAAAGCCGACAATTATCGCATTCCTTGGTTTCCAGTAATTTACATTGCGCCGATTTGTTGGGCTCAAGCTGCCTTAAAACCGGCTACGATTACGGCGTTCAGAAGGATTGTCGCAAGCATGACCTCATTGAGGCGACGCCACCGTCGGTTTCGGATCGTATTGAATGCGTCGTACGTTAGTAAAACTGCTTCCCGCGGATCATCGGTCAGTCGAGAAGCAAAGCCGTATACGGCAGGATAATAACGGCCGACCAAAATATCAAAACGTGTGTATTTCGTTTTGGTCGGCGGCTTTCGTTTTTGATTCGGTCCTTGCGTTTGAGCGCGCAGTATAGGGCCGTTCGGGGTGGGTGGTCCTTTCATCTGTCACTTTATAATACGGAAATGGCAGAGTGAGGTTTCTGGCCATTTGGCGGCGTCTGGCGAGCGTGGCCAGCTTCGCGAGCCCAGCGACGACAAAACGATCTTTTTTCTGCCCCCCGGGACGAGTGACCGGCGGTGTTTGTCTGCCTGTCGGCCTCTTTCCGGCGTTTATGATGGTATTCGTGGCGTGACGGAGAAAGGTAAGATTTTGAGCCGCCAAATTATCGAAACTCGTTCGACGCTCTGATCCTCCATTTTGTCACTAAAAAAATGCACGTTTACCACGTCCGCCCGTGCAAAGAACATCGCGGCGTCGATCTATTCTGATGCCTAAGAAGCGAAGACCCAAGCGACAATTCGCAAATCAAAAACTCAAGCTACATTCTCGACAATCCAATTCGGTTCCATCATGCGATTTTTGGGGAACGTTGCCGCAAACGTTTCGCGAAACTTCGTTCCGCCGTTTCCGTAGAACAACCTTGGTAGAGGCCTGTTTCCTTCCCGCGCGGCGCTTCAGCTTGGAGCCTGGCCCGCGGGCCAGGAAGCACGAAAGGCCCTACCACGGATGTCGGGGGAGGGTGAAATGCTGGACGCGCTTCCGGACGCAACACAACAGATTGGCACGCAGAGTCCGGCAGCAGTCTACCGTGAGTTGGCCGCATCATGAAACGAAAGAAGATCGAGACGCACAAGATCGGGTTGGTCGGCCAAGCGCCGTCGCGACGCGGCGATCCGCGCAAACCACTCGCCGGCCCGAACGGCCGGAAGATCGCGCGGCTCGCCGGAATGAGTTACGACGAGCTGATCGCGTGCCGCCGCAGGCACTTAAACACGCACTACAGCGGGAAGCGTGGCAAAGGCGACGCGTTCGACTCCGCGAAAGGCACTGTCACAGCTGCCGACGTCCTATTGGACTGGCGCGTCGAGCGCATCGTCCTGCTCGGCAAGAACGTCGCTCGCTGCTTCGGCTTCCGCGACTTGCCGTTTCTGGCAGAGATAAGCATTTATGGACGCCGCTTCTTGATCTTTCCGCATCCTTCTGGCACCAATCGGTGGTGGAACGAGCGACGAAACGAACGACGCGCTCGCCAACTTCTGCAGCGGTTCCTACGAGGCGAGACGGTTCCCGTTGGATTCCGAAAGAGTGGACCGTCGCCGAATGGCCGGTTCCATTAGAAGCGGCTGGCCGATGTCCCAGGTGCAAAAGCGATGCATTCCAAAAATGCTGAGATTCTGGATTGCCACGCATTCTTTTCTGAACATAAAAGTTTAAGAATTTGCGGGCCGACAGAGTGAGTTCCGAGCGAACGCGACAGGACGCGGCTTAAAAAAATTCGCCAGTCACTCGTTAGGTAGCACTTCTCATGCTCTTTTAGCCTTTCCGTCATTTCCGTTGCGTTTTACGCGAGACTGTTGATTCCATGTTGACGTTATAAACGCCTGAAATGGTCGTTTTTGTTCGCAAGCGTTCGCTTATGTGTAGAGACAAGTTATTGGTTCCAGATACTAAACGGAGTACGAACCCATGTACAAGCCTTGAGAGGGCTTATGCCTTCCCTCGTGTACGTTTAGCCGTTGCTATTTTTCGACTCCTCGAATCGCGGATCGGAAAATATGGGCGCTTTTACGCCCATAAGCGATGCGCGCCCGTGAATCTGTAGCTTTCAGCTTTAAGGTACCGAAGCTTTCGCCTAAATCTTTTGCGCTGCCTTTCTCTGTTTTCTAAGTTTCGCTTCCTTCGGTGCAGCTCGCAAAACAAGGTGCCACTAGCTACCGGACGACTACAGTTACCGCACAATCCGGCACGCTTGTGGCGCAACTGGTATTTGCGCTGCCGTGACATCGCGTCGAGTAAACGGTGGGCCATGTTCGGCGTGGCGGTTCCCTTTTTTGGTTTCGGCCACGCGTGACTTCTCGTCATTGAGATCTCATTCGCAGCCCTTTGCCAGCGTCCTATCGGGAAATCCCGCCTGAGGTTACGCGGAAAGCATTATCCAACACCTGAATAACGGCCGTGATCCGCGTTTACGATGACGCGGGCAATGTGATCGACACGCACGAGCACAAGGGCGAGTTCAAAGAGTGGTAGCGCAGCAAGTGTTAATGCAGAGCGAAACTGCGTGTCACGGGCCAATGATCGATGCATTCGTCCGGGTAATTATGGGCTGCGAAGCCGTTAGGCCTTTCGCAAATATGAAGTCAAAGGTGGCGTCCGGGAAACCGTGAGTCCCCGGGTGAGTTACTCGTTCCGATAAAGGTAATCCTTCAAAACCGTTCTGGTATGCAGCATCAGCGAGGGAATCGAGTGTTCTTTCCGCCGCGGAACATTGCCTGATCATGGTTGGTGTTGAAGTCGCCCCCGATCACAACGCCTTTAACGGTTGGCATTGTCTTTCCGATTACGTCATGGACGGACGACTTGTCTCCACAGATAATTGCATGCGTTCTCCCTTTCGTGGCTTCCTTTTTAGCGATCTCAACCTTGGACCATCAGACGATAGCGACCGTCGGACAGCGCCTGTCGAGGCACGGCGCACGCCGCGCGGACTCGGCTACCGCCCGAAGGAAGAGCGGCGGGCCTACCCAACCCGCCGCTCATTAGCCAAGGCACAACCATAAAACGCCATGGCATTCCTATGGAATGCGGGACGGGAATCTATTTTGAGTGATGAAAAGACACAATCGGGCTGGCGGATGGTTGTCTAATCAGACAAAATCCTACAGTAGCCCCGACGCGCGAATTCTCAGCAACGTCTCTGCGCGGGGGCGGGTTGCATGTCGGCAACCATGTCGATCCGCACCACAAACGGAAGCATTTCGGGGCTTGGCTGGAAAATCGCTCTCGACATCACGTGCATTCTGCTTGCGCTGCCGATTTGGCTGCCCGTGATGATTTTGCTCATGCTGGTGACGCGAATCGCTTCGCCTGGTCCGATCTTCTACCGGCAGGAGCGGGTCGGGTTTGGAGAAAGGCATTTTTCTATCTGGAAGTTCAGAACGATGAAAGTGAGTGCTGAAACGCAAACTCACGAGCACTACTTCCATGAATTGATGAAGGTCGATCGTCCAATGACGAAGCTGGATGCTTATGGCGATCCACGCCTCGCCCCGTTCGGCCGATTTCTCCGTGCGAGTGGGTTGGATGAGTTGCCTCAAATATTCAATGTGCTTTGCGGTGAGATGAGTCTGGTTGGGCCGCGGCCATGCACACCAAATGAGTTTGCCCATTACGAACCCTGGCAACGGGAACGTGTAAACGGTCTACCGGGGCTGACCGGACACTGGCAGGTGAACGGCAAGAATAACACGACGTTCAACGCGATGATCGTGATGGATCTCTTCTATCTCGAGAACATGTCGATCTTACTCGATCTGAAAATTATGCTCAAGACCGGCGCCGTTATCGCCGGCCAACTCTTGGAATCCCGGCAGGCGGCACAACGCGATCGGGTCGGAGCAAAGCTGGAATCGAGTCGTTTGTCACTAACCACAGCGGGGTCATCGATGAAGGTTGCGTTTGGAAGTGTGTCGGCCGGCGGCATGAGTACGCCGGAATCAGATGTGACCCAAAGCGGCGGTGGCCCTTGTGTATTGGTTGCCAGCCAATCCGGCGGTAATGCGGTGGTACCACCCCATTAAAGTTTTCGCTGAATGTCTGTAGATCCCAACATCCCGGACACGGCAGAGGAGTTGGTGTTGGTGCAGCGGCAGCAAGGACATCGACTCGGCTCCAGCCAACGTCTTCAGGAGAAGTCGATTCACCTGCACGTTGGCCTATCGCACGCGAGGAGCTCACCACAGCCGCCGCTAATGCAACCACGCCAGCTGTCCAATCGCAAACCTTGTCGCCCGCCTCATTGAGCCGTTTATATCACTTTGTCATCGCCGCGTGAAGAACAAAAGAGGCAGAATCCGCCGCGTGAAGTACTGGGAATCATCGCTGACAATCTCAGCAAAGCCGGATGGAGTTGGCGCTGGGTCTCAACGATTGATTCCAACGGACTGTTCCAATGGGGGGATCGCACGACTTCGGCGAGCCGAGCCTTGCTCAGCACGAAGGAAGAAGCTCAGTCAGCGCTTCAAATGCGACCGGACAACCTACCAAAAAGTCGAACCCCGAGCGTATCATTCCAGTTTCACGTCCTCCCAATGGATCTGAATTGCGTTCCAAGCCGTTCCACAAAAATTCTGTTCGTCGTAGTGATAGTCGAAAGCCACATTACCCTAAGGCATCGAGGCCCAGGATGCCGGTATAGACATACGGGCCAGCAAGCGTGTAATCGATGAGGTAGTTATTCGGCGCATCTTCATAAACACTACTGCAGAACGGGCTATAAACACTCGGGTCAGCGATAATAATGCCAGGTCTCGGTCGCCTCAAAAACACCCAGATCGATCTGATACTTACGAGGGGCGCTATAGGTGCGTGTTTCTCCCGGCGGTTGCTGGAAATTGCTGCCGGTCCCATTATCGAAGAGGAGTAACTGATCACCCGACATGGACAAAGCATGCTCTCCAATCGGCGGTAGTGTGCCCGGGGCGAGGGTGAGGGAGAATGCACGCAGCGAGGGAAATTCATGCCAGTGCTTTGTCGGGTCGCCCAGAATCCACTTAATGTTTCCAGAGTCGTAATCAAGCGCGATGACAAAGTTTTCCCGGCTGGAAACGATAAGTGAGTTATCAGAGCTGCGGTAGGCGGTGGCGTTATTGTGAAACCAATCAGTAGGCGCGGGAAAGACGAATAGGCTTGGATCGTCCCCGCCGGCAATCATCGCAGCACTAATGATTCCGCCAGGTTCCAGGTCCGGAGCACATTGCCGGCGGCGTCGACCTCCAGATTGACGCTCTCAGTTTGGTCGACAGTATCGACGTCGAGGATCATTCCCTCCCGGCCCGGATCAATATTGTGATGGAAGTTGGTGACACCAATCCCGCTGTAGTCGGCGACAGGTGTCGTCACGCCATCGAACTCAGTGCGAAGCAGCGAGGTGCCGGAGGTAAGATAAAATGCATTGTCAAAGAGCATGGAGTTTTGGGCCCCTACTCCCGCCGTCCAACCCAGCGGATTTCGGCGTCTGTGTCGATAATGATGGGCGTGATATGATCGGCATAGCCTTTCAAAAGGATAAGGTCGTAGCTCAGGGTGGTGCCTGGTAACCGGGGTTCAATGACGGTCGGTTGGAGTACAGTCCTCCGTCATACGCAGGCGTGGTGATGGTCATGCCGAGTCTTTTGTCGGGTCGAAATCCGACCACCGAAACGCAGGTTGATTCTGACGCGGTTTGGGCGGCCAGCGTAAAGACCGAAGATCGGGATGGTGAGTTTGCCACTTTGCGGAATCGAAATAACCTCGCGCTTCCAAATAAGATCTCGCATAATGGGCCTTGATCGGCCGCGTGGCCGATCCGCTCTTCGGGAAAATCCAGAACTGGGCGAACTTGAAGCCAGCTACATCATCAACGCGGGTGTGGACGAAACGGATGAATGGCGTTGGACCTTCCGATACGTCAAGGTTTCCAGCGATGATCTGCCCGGCCTCGGCTGTAATGGTGAGAACGCACAGCACCGCAGCCACGTGAACGATCGATCGTGAGTTCATGCCTCTTTTTGCGAATCGTTTTTGGGCGATAAGCTAGACGTCAGCGTCTCAATCGCTTCTTGTTTGTCGGCCCACTCCGCAATTACGTTGCGGATTCGGCTCACGATTGGTTCAACGTCGCGTTCACGAAAACGTTCAAACCGACTCATCCCGTGACCGCCGCACTAATGAAATGGAAATGCAGCGGTCGCTCACGGTGTCCGGTAATGAACCAATGCCAGCGAAGGTTTTTGCGCAGAACACTTCAAAAATCCTTAACCTCAAACTTTGGCCCGACGCAGCGCGGAATTTTGGCGCCTCGCTCAAATCCCGCATTCAGCAGAGCGCGCAGCGGCTCCTTGCGTTCGTCTTTGCCACCGAGAAAACGGCATTAACTTCATCGAGCAAAAGAGTTGGCTTGTCCGCCGTACTTTCGGAAAAGCCCCGTTTCGGTCGGCGAGATAGCGCGACACGGCTTCGACACGATCAATTCGACACAGTCCAGAAGTCGAGTCTTGCCGCATCGCTTCTCCGGCGAATGAATGGCAATCGGCGAATAATCGAACGCGTCGAGCACCCACGTGCGTGCGACCGAAAGAGCAATCGCGGTTGGCTGCGCCGGGAGATGAGAACTTAACGTAGCGCTGAAGAAAATTGCAGATCGAATCAAGTGCGGCTGCTAGGTCAACCGCGAGCGTTTGCGTTTGCGCCGTCCATTCTTGCGCTGCGTTCAGCAACTCAGTCAGCTCGCCAGCAGTACCGCCAGCAGCCAGCCAGTCGGAAGCGTCTTTGACTGCGTGGCCGTCGCGGTCTGGCGGCTAGGTAGTCCCTTGTGACGCCGAAGTCGCAACGAATACTCGTCCTGAGGATAGAACGACTCCTGGAATTTTTGCCGCGCCGCTTTTACGCCGACATTCCAACCGCTCCGGCTATGTATGTCGCTGGCAAACAAAACGCCTTTTGCGATCTCGATTGCCTCAGCCAAAGTATGGCTCCCCAGCAGCCGCATCGCTCCCAAGCCCCGCAATGCAGTCAGACACTGCCTGCGTGGATTCTTTGCAGTCGCTCGTCAATAAAATTCGCAAGTTCCTATTCATGCTGCTCACGAAAAGCCGGTTGATTAAAGAAAAGGCACCTATCAAACTCTCGGACGTCTTCGGCTTCAGATGATGCGATTCCAGCTTACATCTCGCAAGTTGATTCTCGGCATCAGTGCACCAGCAATCGACGCACAGTGCGCGTGTAGACAGCGCAAAGGCTCTCCTGGATAGCTAGGACCCCGAAGCTCGTCAGAGGCGACTGTTTGCGGCGCGTAAAATGGCAGAGCTTTTCCGGTAGACACTAAATCGTCTCTGACTCCCGCGCAAATTCGTAGTAAAAGTGTGCCTCAACTTCTGCGGTTAAAGCTGTCTTTGCTGGCATCTGCCAGTCCGCGCTAAAAGCGGGCAGGTCATGGATTAACGCTTTTTCGCAAATTTTGTGAGACGCCGATTTTAGTCTCGCCCCGCGGCCATTTCCGCCCCTACTGGCCTTTTCTCGCGTTGCTGTTAGTCGCTGCCGGAAATAGAATGCTTTCGCACGTTTGGCTTGCCGCTTCGAGTCGGATCGCATCGACACGTCTCTTGAACATTCTCGCACCGCAAGAGCAGACTTCGAATGACGCGGCTGAACGGCATTGAAATTAGTAGATTTGTTGTGACTCAGGCGGTTGCGAGACTGATTTCTGGCCATTTTACATATGAAAAGAGGCGGGGCGGGAATGGAGCCGGCGGGAGTCGAGCGACATAGACGAAGCCCAAGAAGGGTGAGCTCGCGGGAGCGAGCGAATCAATCGAACCAGCGCGTAGGAAGAAAGCCTCGTCGTCCAACGAAACCGAGCGAAATATTGAGGCGGGGGCGGGAATCGAACCCGCGAATAGCGGTTTTGCAGACCGCGACCTTACCACTTGGCTACCCCGCCGACTTGCGAGAGCGGACAATATCGTTGTAGCGGCGGTTGTATCAACTCGCGAAAGCTTTCGGAGTCAAGGGCCGAGCATAGAAACACAGGTGTTCGCCGCGACGGCCGCCTCTGCACCCGGTCAACGCTTTAACGCTTCAACGAATCCGGTATCGTTAGTGGATGACAAGGTCGGCCGAACAATTTGCTCGCGCAAAGAAACGAATCCCAGGCGGCGTGAATTCGCCCGTGCGCGCGTTGCGCAATGTTGGCGGCGAACCGTTTTGCGTTGCGGGCGGGAAGGTGCGCGGATTTGGGACGTCGATGAAAATGAATACATCGATTACGTGGGGAGTTGGGGGCCGGCGATTCTTGGGCACGCGCCGAAAGTTGTGGTCGAAGCGGTCCGCGACGCTGCGACGCGCGGATTGAGTTTTGGGATTCCGAATCCGTTAGAAGTGGAGATAGCGGAATTGATCTGCGATTGGATGCCCTCGATCGAGAAAGTGCGGATGGTGAACAGCGGAACGGAAGCGGCGATGTCGTGTATCCGTCTCGCGCGCGCGTTCACCGGGCGCGATAAGATCGTCAAGTTCGACGGCTGTTATCATGGGCATGCCGACGCCCTCTTGGTGAAAGCCGGCAGCGGCGCGCTCACGCACGGCCACCCGAGCAGCGCCGGTGTTCCGTCGGCATTTGCTGATCTCACGATCTCGCTGCCGTTCAACAATGCCGAGTTGTTAAGGAAAGCGTTTCAGGAAAACAAAAATGAAATCGCGACGGTAATTGTCGAGCCGATTCCAGCCAACGCGGGTCTCTATTTTCAAAAGGAAAACTTTCTGTCCATCCTCCGCGAAGAATGCACGAGCAACGATGCGCTTCTGATTTTTGACGAGGTGATCACTGGCTTCCGTGTTGCGCGCGGCGGCGCACAGGAAGTGTATGGAGTAAAACCTGATCTGACTGTGCTCGGAAAAATAATTGGAGGCGGACTACCGGTCGGCGCATTTGGCGGCCGCGCCGAAATCATGGATCAACTTTCCCCGGATGGTCCGGTGTATCAGGCAGGAACCTTGTCTGGAAATCCCATCGCAATGGCTGCCGGTTTGGCGCAGTTACACGAACTCGAACGGATCAAGGCTGGAAATTGCTCGACGAGTTGGGCACGGATTTGAAGCCCTTGCGTGTGACGCAATCAAGGACGCAAAGATGGACATCACGTTTCACCGGCTCGGTTGATGTTTTGTTTGTTCTTTGCTGCCGGGCCCATTGTCGATCTCGCTAGCGCGCAGCAAAGCCATCTGAAGATGTTCGCCCGTTTTTTCCATGCTTGTTTGAAACGCGGCGTCTATTTCGCGCCGTCGCAATTTGAGACTGGCTTCATCTCAACAGCGCACTCTGCCGGAGACATCGAGCGCACGGGCTCTATTGTGCGTGAAGCATTGGCGAAGCTGTAGCGGCTGGCGTGCCGCCCGCGATGTTGGCCCCGGCAGCCGACACGGCTGCCTGGGGGGGGGGGGGGGGGGGGGGGGGGGGGGGGGGGGGGGGGGGGGGGGGGGGGGGGGGGGGGGGGGGGGGGGGGGGGGGGGGGGGGGGGGGGGGGGGGGGGGGGGGGGGGGGGGGGGGGGGGGGGGGGGGGGGGGGGGGGGGGGGGGGGGGGGGGGGGGGGGGGGGGGGGGGGGGGGGGGGGGGGGGGGGGGGGGGGGGGGGGGGGGGGGGGGGGGGGGGGGGGGGGGGGGGGGGGGGGGGGGGGGGGGGGGGGGGGGGGGGGGGGGGGGGGGGGGGGGGGGGGGGGGGGGGGGGGGGGGGGGGGGGGGGGGGGGGGGGGGGGGGGGGGGGGGGGGGGGGGGGGGGGGGGGGGGGGGGGGGGGGGGGGGGGGGGGGGGGGGGGGGGGGGGGGGGGGGGGGGGGGGGGGGGGGGGGGGGGGGGGGGGGGGGGGGGGGGGGGGGGGGGGGGGGGGGGGGGGGGGGGGGGGAAAAAAAAAAAAAAAAAAAAAAAAAAAAAAAAAAAAAAAAAAAAAAAAAAAAAAAAAAAAAAAAAAAAAAAAAAAAAAAAAAAAAAAAAAAAAAAAAAAAAAAAAAAAAAAAAAAAAAAAAAAAAAAAAAAAAAAAAAAAAAAAAAAAAAAAAAAAAAAAAAAAAAAAAAAAAAAAAAAAAAAAAAAAAAAAAAAAAAAAAAAAAAAAAAAAAAAAAAAAAAAAAAAAAAAAAAAAAAAAAAAAAAAAAAAAAAAAAAAAAAAAAAAAAAAAAAAAAAAAAAAAAAAAAAAAAAAAAAAAAAAAAAAAAAAAAAAAAAAAAAAAAAAAAAAAAAAAAAAAAAAAAAAAAAAAAAAAAAAAAAAAAAAAAAAAAAAAAAAAAAAAAAAAAAAAAAAAAAAAAAAAAAAAAAAAAAAAAAAAAAAAAAAAAAAAAAAAAAAAAAAAAAAAAAAAAAAAAAAAAAAAAAAAAAAAAAAAAAAAAAAAAAAAAAAAAAAAAAAAAAAAAAAAAAAAAAAAAAAAAAAAAAAAAAAAAAAAAAAAAAAAAAAAAAAAAAAAAAAAAAAAAAAAAAAAAAAAAAAAAAAAAAAAAAAAAACTACAGTTAAAGCTTTTGCGGTACTACTGTGCATGGACTAAGGGAACTCACGCTGTGAAGGCAAACTCCCGAATCCGGCCCGCTGCGAAGTTTTTCTTCGACGGCGACAAAAAGTTTTTCCTCAAAGGAGTCACGTACGGTCCATTCAAACCGGATGCAGATGGAAATTATGTCGGCTGGCCTGAACAGGTTGATGCCGACCTGGCGCTAATGCACGAGGCCGGGGTGAACATTGTGCGGATTTATCATTCGCCGCCGCGCTGGTTCCTCGATCGTTGCGCTGCCGCGGGGATGCGCGTTCTGGTGACGCTGCCCTGGGAAAAACACATCGAGTTTCTCCGCGAACGATCCACACGCAAACAGATCTCCGAAAACGTGCGCGCTGCCGTTAAGGCCCATGCCGGCCATCCGGCAATCTTGGGTTATCTCGTCGGCAACGAAATTTCCAGCACGATGGCGCGCTGGCTCGGCACACGTCGAGTGATCGAATTTGTCGAGGAGCTGATTAGTATCGGGCGCGGGATGGATCCGGATGCGCTCTTTTCGTACGCGACGTATCCGCCCACCGAATATCTGCTTCCGCAGAATTCCGACTTTTCCTGTTTCAACGTTTACCTTCACAATCAGCGCGATTTCGAAGGTTACCTGCTGCGGTTGCAAAATCTCACCGGCGAACATCCGCTTATTCTTGGTGAGTTCGGCATGGACACGATCCGGCATTCGCAGGACGAGCAGGCCGAAATGCTCGGCTGGCACATTGACAGCGTGGTGAAATGCGGTCTGGCCGGAACGATTCTTTTCACCTGGACGGATGAATGGTTTACGGGAGGTCAGGAAATTACAGACTGGGCGTTCGGCATCGTCACACGGGAGCGCAAGCCGAAGAAGGCGTTCTACACGATTCAAGAGAAGCTCGGACGGAATGATTCGACTTCGCCTCATCTTCCTTTGCCCAAGGCGCCATTCGTGTCAGTCATTGTTTGCTCGTACAACGGGGGCCACACTCTGGGTGCCTGTTTGGAGTCGTTAGGCAAACTAAATTATCCAGCTTACGAAGTCATTTTGGTCGATGACGGTTCGACCGATGACACTGCTCACGTGGCCGCACAGTTCCCGTGGGTGCGCTACATTCATCAGAGCAATCATGGATTAAGTTGCGCCCGCAACACTGGGGCTGCTGCTGCCAAGGGCGAAGTATTGGCCTACACCGATTCCGACTGCATGGCGGACGCCGATTGGCTTTATACCTGATTGGCACACTTGTCAGTGGCGATTACGCCGGAGTCGGCGGACCAAATATCACGCCGCCGGCACAAAATTGGATTCAGGCGTGCGTTGCTGCGGCGCCGGGTGGACCAAACCATGTTCTGCTTACGGATACCGTCGCCGAGCATATTCCCGGTTGTAACATGGCGTTTTACCGTTGGGCTTTCGAAAGTGTAGGCGGGTTCGATCCCGAATATCGCAAGGCCGGCGACGACGTGGATTTCTGCTGGCGAATTCAGCAGGCTGGATGGGTAATATCTTTTAGTCCGACCGCGATCGTCTGGCATTATCGACGGTTTACGCTCCGCGCTTTCCTGAAACAGCAAGACGGCTATGGCGAAGCGGAATCCCTGCTGCGCTTTAAACATTTGATCTTTTTCGGCCCGACCGGCACAGCGAAGTGGCGCGGTCAAATCTACGGCACTACGCGGTTCAGCTGGTTTGTGAATCGCCCGATCATTTACCACGGCATCTTCGGTGAAGGATTTTTCCAATCGATCTATCCCGCGCCGCAATCAGACGTCGCGGCATACCTCAGCAGCATCGAATGGTTTGCCCTCACGATCTTTCTGTTTGGCCTGGGAATTTTTCTGCCTGGGCTGCGCATTGTTCCGTACCTGATGCTGGGCGGCACTTTTTGCGTAGCGCTTTCGTACATGGTGCGGGCGCGAATCGAACCAAAGTTCGACACGGTGCGCGCGTCTGCTGGTGATGATCCTGGCGTTTGCGCAACCGCTCGTGCGCGGATTCTCGAGGTATTTCACCTGGCTGCGTTTCAAACGCACGCCGGCACACGTCATTCGGAAGCACGAACATTTGCCAGAAAGCGCGCGCTCGCGGGGCAGCCTGAGTCGCCGCGTGTTTTGGAGCGAGGAGGGGAGGGATCGCCATTATTTCCTGGGCGAAATATTTCGGTTGCTCGACGAAGAAGGCTGGCGCTATTCCGCCGACAGCGGCTGGAACGACTGGGACATTCAAATTTACGGCAATTTCTGGTGGAGCATCGCGCTTCAAACCGTCACCGAATATCACGGCGCGGGAAAATGTTTGACCCGTGTGCGGCTTCGCAACCGGATGGTTATTACCATGATCATTTTCAATCTGGTCGCGATAAGCTTGTTGATTTACCACCAGGTGAATCTTTCTCACCTTGATCTCTGGCCAATCGTTTTTTACTTGGCTGCTCTGGGTTTTCTTGCAACGCGAGCGCGGGCGTTGAAATCGCGCGTAGCCGAACTCGTTGATCTTGCTGCCTTTCGAGCGGGCCTGCAGCGGGTGGGGGCGCAAAGGAAAATGGTCGCGCCAGCAGCGGAACCGGAGCTTCAGGTTCAGGTGAACGTCAACGATCCCGCGTCGCCGCAGTTACCTGGGTAGCTCTCCCAAGGGAGTGACGGCTTCCCAGCCGTCATGTTTCATTTTCGACGGCTGCCTAAGCCGTCGTTCCTTGGAGGCGTCGCCATCTGTCTCGGCGTAATGCGCTACGCCGCATCAGAATTTCAAACGCACTTTGCCTTTTCCGCTCTCGATCCGGCCAATTCGCTTCGCTCTTAAAACGGACATTGCGCTTCGGGAATTTCGCTCCGCGACAATTGCCACCATTCCAATGCCCATGTTGAAGACTTGATACATTTCCTGGGTATCGACGTTTCCATTTTTCTGCAGGATTTGGAAGATACTTGGGACGCGCCAGCTTTTCGTTTCAATTACCGCGTCACCATTCGACGGCAAAATTCGAGGCAAATTGTCGATGAGACCACCACCGGTGATATGAGCGAGCCCTTTGATTAGGCCAACGGGAAGTTTTGCCAGGAGCGGCTGATAGTTTTTGTGCACGCGCAGCAATTCTTCGCCGACCGTCATTGCCGAACCCGGTAGATGCGAACTCGGTTTGAGCCGCATTCTATCGAACAAGATTTTTCGCGCCAGTGAATAGCCATTGGTGTGGAGACCATTTGAAGCCAGACCGAGAACGATGTCGCCGCGTTTGATCTTGCTGCCATCGATGATTTTCGTTCGATCCACGACGCCAACGATGCAGCCTGCAAGATCGTATTCACCCTTGCGATACATCCCGGGCATTTGCGCAGTTTCACCTCCCAGAAGTGCGCAACCCGCGGCACGACAGGCGCGGGAAAGGCCGCGAAGTAATTGCTGGAACACGCGGGGCTCGAGTCTCTCGCAGCCGATATAATCGAGGAAGAAAAGTGGACGCGCGCCGAGAACTGCGATGTCGTCGATGCAGTGGTTCACGAGATCCATGCCGACCGTGTCGTGCTTGTTCATGGCGAAGGCGATCTTCAATTTCGTGCCGACGCCATCGATACTCGCGACCAGAACCGGTTCTCGCATTCCGGGAAAACTCGCGCGAAATAATCCGCCGAAGCCGCCGATTTTCCCGAGAACCTGCGGCCCATGCGTTTGCCTAACGAACGCGCCAATGTCGCGCTTCAGCTTGTTTGCCAGATCGACATCGACGCCCGCGCGTGCATACGCTTTCTTTTTTTTGGGGAGGGGCAAGGAGTCGCGAATCATGTGTTCCCAGACGAATTACGCGAAGTTGATGTTACCGGCGAGTCCAGAGTCGCCTGGGGATTCCAACAATCGCAAGAGCTTAGCGCATTCTAAAATTCGCGACCACCGCCGGATCAGAATGATCAATCCGGAATGTGCCCGGGTGCTGGCCAGCGGGATGAAATCGTCGCGATTACAGGTGAAGAAGAGTAACGCGTTGGCTGTAGCATAATCGAGCACAGCCGAGTCCACGGATTTCTTGGGCAGCACGTTGCGAAGAAGCATCACCTCGTGCCCTGCTTCTACGAGCACCCGCGCGACCACGTCAGGCATGTCGTTGTCGAGCAGAAAACGCACGCAATTATTGCGCAGGCTCAGTCAATTGCCGCGCGATCAACAAATCGATTTCGCCACGGTGATCTTCGTAATAGGCGAGGCATTCGTAAACCTGCGCGCGAGTAATATCGGGAAAACAGTTCGAGATAGAATCGATTGTTTCGCCGTTTTGCAAAAGGCCGATCACGTCGTGCACACCGATGCGTGTTCCTTCGATCCGCGCGTTACCGCCGCGAATTCCCTCTGTCTTCACGATGTAGCGATAGTTCGTGGCCGTTTCCATTTGACAGGACTGTATCACAGCTCGTTGCAAGATCGACATCCGAAGACGGGCGCGAATTGCACTGATTCCTGACCAAAATCTGTGAATCGCTCGTGTGAATTCGCCTGCCTCGCCGTAGCCGGGCGAAGGCGGGTGTAATTCGTGTCAGGCCCCTGCTGAGACACGATCCGTGAAATCCGTGTAACATGTAACGCCGTAGCCTTGGCGCAGGCGGATCCGCGATGGTTCTCGGACTTTCCGTGCAACAAATTAAAAATTTCCTGAAACTTTTTCACCGCAATCCGGAGAGGAAGAGGAAGAGACATTATGAAGACTCCTCGTTTCCAGATCAGCATTGTGATGGCTGCGGCCATCGGAACCCTTGTATTAATCGTCAGCAACGCCCAGGCAGGACCGCCGAAGACGTTTGGTCGGTTCAGGCACTCCGAACAGGATGCCGCCAGCCTAACGAATGATAGCCTTAAACGCACAGTGAACATTCCTGCCCGACGCGTGTCGGCCCCGCCAGGGTATCCCAGGTACCGACTTGTCGATCTCGGCACACTCGGCGGCGCAAATTCCTCTCAGGTATTCCCAGCTGTATCGATGAACAATCGCGGCGATGTCATCGCGCTTTCGAGCACAGGTATTCCCGATCCGGTAGACCCCAGTCTACAGGACGGGTTCATCTGGCACGGCATTCTTTCGAACACAGGCGGCGTTGTGCATGACCTCGGGGCATTGCCGGGCGTTAACCAGAGTCTCGCCGGGGGGGTTAGCCGTAATGGATTAATCGCCGGCTTTTCCAGTAATGGACTTCTCGATCCGCTGACTGATTTTCCGCAGGTTCGCGCGGTGATGTGGGACAGCGCACGGAATATTCATGATCTCCGCACGCTCGGAGGCAATACGAGTTCGGCGAGTCACGTAAACAGTCGTGGTCAGGTCGCCGGTTCGGCTGCGAACGCAGTGTCGGAGAACCCCGATGTCGCGACATTTTTTAACGGTTTCCTTCCGGCAGCCCAACAGGTGCGAGCTTTCATGTCGGAGAACGGCTTGATGCGCGACATTGGCACTCTCGGCGGCAATGACTCCATGGCCGTACTCATTAACGAAATGGGCGCGGTCTGCGGCTTTTCCAGCATTAACACGGAGATTAACGACACGACCGGCCTACCGACTATACATCCGTTCCTATGGATAAATGGACAAATGCGTGATCTCGGCTCACTCGGGGGTACGCTTGCGACGACTGGCAGCTTCATCGATGGCCCATGGGGCCGAGTCATGAACGATCAAGCGCATGTCGCTGGCACATCGCTCCTCGCCGGAGACGAAGATCGCGGCGCGTTCATCTGGCGCCACGGTCAGATGACCGATCTCGGCTCACTGGGCGGCAATGCGACTGATGCGTACACAATCAGCAACAACGACCAAGTAGTGGGCCGCTCACGCACCACGAATACCCCCGGGTCGCATCATCCATTCCTGTGGGAAAACGGCCAAATGACAGACCTCGGGGTTGCAGCTACCTGCACGCGTGGCACGGCTCACACCATTAATTCGCGAGGTGAGGTCGGGGGCGGATTTGCCGGTTGCACGCCGGATCCAGATGACCGTGCAGTCGGCCGCGGTTTTTACTGGAAGAAAGGTAAACCGATCGTGGACGTAAACAGCTTGATTACGCCAGCTTCAAATATTTGGGTCGATGACATCTCGTTCATCAACGATGCGGGCCAAATAGCTGGCACCGGCGTTCTGCCAGACGGTTCAACTCGTGCGGTTCTACTGGTGCCGATTCCTGGGCGTTAGGCCCCAACGAGGTCAAGGAACATGACAAACATCAGCAAGGTGCTCAGTTCGCGCGCGTCGCAACCGCTGAGCACCTTGCCTCGGGAAAGCTGGCATGATTCCGCGTTGATGCGCAAAATGGCCACGTGCTCGACGTGGCAGAATGGGAGGAGGCGGAGGCACCTTTCGAGGAGACTGCATGGAGCGTCGTTCTCGCCGCTGGCGCCGAGACCGATGCGCGAGCGCAAGCGGCTTTGGCGGAACTTTGCCGGATCTATTGGCGGCCGATCTATGCGTATCTCCGCCGCAGCGGCCACAACAGAGAGGACGCGCAGGACCTGACTCAATCGTTTTTTCAGCACGTGCTCGAAAACGAAACACTGCGGCGCGTGTCGCGCGAGAAGGGACGCTTCCGCAGTTTTCTCCTCGGCACACTGAAGGTCTGTCTGGCCGACGAGCATGCGCGGCGCCATACTCTCAAACGTGGCGGCGGGGTAAAATTCATCTCTACGGACGAGCTCGAAGCCGAGGAGCTGCACCACCTGCGCGCAGATCACGAAGCTGCGCCGGACGAAATTCTGGACGCTCGTTGGGCGGGCGTGATCCTGGAACGCGCTCTCGAGAGAGTTCGCGCAGAGTTTGATGCCGAAGGCAAAGCGGAAACGTTCGAACTGCTCTCGCCTTTTCTCGCCGGTGAGAAACCGAACACCTCTTACCAGGACGTCGCGCACAACATGGGCATCTCGTTAGGCTCGGTGAAGACGCAGATACACCGTTTGCGCCGCCGCTTCGCCATTGCCGTCCGCTGCGAGATTATGCAGACGGTAGCCGCGCCGCATGAGGTGGAGAACGAGTTGCGCCAGCTGCGCGGCGTCTTTTCGCGAATCGCTCACGCGGGGCAACCGATCGGTCCTTGATCTATGCATCCAGAACAGGCATCCTTAGATGCGTGAGGACGACTCTCAATATTGATGATCACTTGCTGGCCGAAGCGCAGAAGCTTACCGGCGAAGCCGAGAAGACAACGCTGGTTCGTCTCGGCCTGCGAGCATTGATCGAGCGAGAAGCAGCGAAACGCCTGGCTCGCCTCGGCGGCAGCATGCCGAAGCTAAAAGTGCCACCGCGCCGCCGATGATCCTCGCCGATACTTCTGTCTGGGTGGAGCATTTCCGGCGCGGTTCGGACGCATTGGCCGCGCGGCTCGATCACGGCGAAGTCGCCACGCATAAGTGGTGATCGGCGAATTGGCCACCGGAAACCTGCGGCAAAGGCAACAAACGCTCGCTTCGCTCCAGGCGCTTCCGCGCTTGCGCGAGGGCACGAGCGCGGAATGCCTGCGCTATCTGGACCACCACCAGCTATACGGGCGCGGCATCGGGTGGAATGACATTAGCTGCTCGTTGCGGCGGAATTGAGCCGCGTGCCGCTTTGGTCGCGGGATCGACCGCTCGCCGCGATTGCAGGGAAGCTCGGGCTCCTCTTCGATTTTCGGTAAGCAACTCATGAACGTAACCAGCTTGGCAGGATTCTGCGACACGTGCGGCTCGACGCTGGATGTTGAGATGCCAAGCGGATTTGTCCCGCCTGCTTGCTGACGACCGCGCTTGAGGCTTCGGAAGTAATCGCGCCCGGAAGTCACATCGACGATTACGAGCTGCTCAATGAGGTGGCCCGTGGTGGAATGGGCATTGTCTATCGAGCACGACAGCGAATGCCTTCACGCATTGTCGCGCTGAAGATGATTTTACCGGCGCATTTAAGCTCGTTAGGCGCGGTCAATCGTTTCCGCGCGGAAGCGGAGGCGGCGGCGAGTCTCGATCACGAATGCATTCTGCCGATCTATGCGGTAGGAGAGCATGACGGCGCGCCGTTTTATAGCATGAAGTTCGCGGAGGGCGGCGCGCTGTCCGCGTCGCATTGACAACTTTCGCAATAAGCCGCGCGAAGCAGCAGCACTAATCGCGAAGCTGTCGCGGGCTGTCGCCTACGCGCACGAGAACGGCATTCTCCATCGCGACCTGAAACCCGGAAACGTGCTCTTCGACGCGGCGAACAAACCCCGCGGGCGATTGAGGTCAATCGCCACTACCTTCATTTGAGGTCGGTAAACAACGTGGGCTGCGCTTCCTGATCGGCAAGCGCTTTGGCGCGTTGCTCGCGGCGTTCCATGATGAATTTATCCAGTGCAGGATCAACGGGGAGGGGATAGTCGCCGTTGAAACAAGCAAGACAAAAACTGTTCAAAGGTCTGCCGGTCGCGCGGACCATTCCCTCCACGTCGAGATAGCCGAGACTGTCCACACCAAGATATTTGCAGATGTCTTCCATCGACATCTGGTTCGCGATCAGTTTTTCCGGGTCTGGGAAATCGATCCCGTAGTGACAGGCAAACCGGTGGGGCGGACAACTGACGCGCATGTGCACTTCTTTTGCGCCGGCCTCGCG
The DNA here is from genome assembly GCA_963803285.1 of uncultured Verrucomicrobiae bacterium. Taxonomy (GTDB): domain Bacteria; phylum Verrucomicrobiota; class Verrucomicrobiia; order Chthoniobacterales; family UBA10450; genus Udaeobacter. The sequence continues at coordinate 56,394 of CAWDMG010000013.1, forward strand.
CAGGGTCACCACGCGCGCCCGCGCGGTGGTGCCGCGCACGATTGAGTCGTCCACAACGACCACACGTTTTCCTGCAACCATTTCCTTGATCAAATTCAATTTCACCCGCACGTCGAAATCACGGATGAGCTGGCTCGGCTGTAAAAATGTGCGGCCAATGTAGTGGTTTCGAACGAACGCGTGCCCGAAGGGAATCTTTAGCTCTTCGGCAAAACCGAGCGCGGCGTAGTTCCCAGAGTCCGGCACGGGCACAACGATGTCCGCCTTGACAGGAAATCTACGTGCCATTTCGCGTCCCATTTCCATTCGGACTTTTCCGACGTTAACGCCGCCCATGATGCTGTCCGGTCGTGCGAAATAAACGTATTCGAACATGCAGAATGCGGGACGCTCATCCGGGAACGGCCGCTCCGAGCGCAATCCGTTTTCATTTATAATCAGCACTTCGCCCGGTTCGATTTCTCGGATGAACTCGGCGTGGATCAGATCGAACGCGCATGTTTCAGATGCGAGCACATATCCATCATCGATTTTCCCGAGGGCAAGCGGCCGCCAGCCGAAAGGATCGCGCACCGCGATGAGTTCGCGTTCGCTCATGATCAAGAGAGAAAACGCCCCCTGAATCCGGCGCAACGCTGCAAGGATGTTTCCACCATTGTCCGAAGGCTGCGCTAGAAGATGCAAAATAATCTCGCTATCGGCGGTCGTCTGAAAAATGGAGCCTCTCCGTTCCAGCTCATCGCGCAGGATGTCGGCATTGATTAGATTTCCGTTGTGCGCAATAGCCATCTGGCCGCGCACGCAATCGACCACGAAAGGTTGCGCGTTCTTGATCGTGCTGGTGCCGGTCGTCGAATAACGCGTGTGCCCAATCGCGCGTGTACCCTTCAGCCTGGCCAGTTCTTCCTGGCCAAAAACCTGCGACACCAGACCCATGTCCTTGTGCATGAGAAAGCTGGTCCCCGGCCCGTTGCTTGTCACGATGCCGGCGCTCTCTTGTCCGCGATGTTGCAACGCAAACAGACCATAATACGTCAGCACCGCGGCCTTCGGATGGCCAAACACGGCGAAAAGCCCGCACTCGTGCTGCGGTAAAGCAGCCGAGTCTGGCATCTCGTCTAGGTCTGGTCTGTTCGGGGGGCGAGTCACACCAAATAATCCATCAAATTGGCGTGGATTCAATCCCGCCTTTTGCCGATTCACAAGCTCGGAATGCTTTCATCTTGTTCAACTGCGCGACGGATCGCGTTCCACCAGTCGTCGTAAATATCGGCAACTCGCCACCGAAAGGTTTGTTCGTTGATCCGGATTTGTAGCTCGTCGACGCCGACTTTGCCCAACTGCTGAAATGGAACGTCACGCTCGCGTAACATCGCGATTGCCTTGTCGAGGTCCTCGGGCGTGACGGAAATGATGATACGCGACTGAGATTCGTTAAACAGCACTGTAGCGGCAGGCGTGTCGCCTGCGTTCAATGCAATGTCCGCTCCAAAGAGCCGGTCGGGATTGAAGCAGGATTCGGCGAGTGCGACGGCAAGTCCGCCTTCGGAGCAGTCGTGCGCGCTCTGCACGAGACCTTCACGAATCAAATCACGAACGGCATTTTGCACCTTGATTTCATGTGCGAGATCGACGTGCGGTGGCGGACCGATTTTTAATCCGTGGCACACCTTCAGATAACGCGAGCCGCCTAAGTTGTAGCCGGGATCGTTGATCCCGGCGCCGGCATCACCGATGCCGGCTACAGTGCCGACGAGAATGATGACGTCGCCTTCGTCTTTGAACCACTGCGTCGTAATGTGCTTTTCATCGTCAATGAGTCCGACCATCGCGATCGTTGGCGTCGGATCGACGACGCCGAGGGGGCTCTCATTGTACAACGAGACATTTCCGCCTGTCACAGGCGTTGCGAATGCGCGGCAGGCTTCGGCCACGCCTTCAACGGCTTCCCGTAATTGCCAGAAGTTTTCCGGTTTGTAGGGGTTGCCAAAATTCAAACAATCGGTGACGGCCAACGGCCGCGCGCCAGAGCAGGTGAGATTACGCGCCGCTTCAGCGACAGCGATTTTGCCGCCCTCACGCGGATCAAGCGCGCAATAGAGTGAATTACAATCAGTGGTCGCGGCGAGAATTTTGTTCGCGTAACGAACGAGAAACACCGCGGCGTCAGAGCCGGGCTTTACCATCGTTCCAGTGCGAACGGTGTGATCATACTGCCGATACACCCAATTTTTGGACGCGATCGTCGGATCGCGAAGAAGCTGCCGGAGAGATTTGTGGACGTCGATTTCTTGTAGCCGTCGCTCTGCGAGCGACGCGCGCGCGTCCCGCAGGGACGCGGCTACAGCGGGCGATTTCGCGTCTCGTGAGTAGAGCGGCGCCTCGTCAGCCAGGGCTTTCGCTGGAATTTCCGCTGCAATCGCGCCGTTGTTTCGGACGCGCATGATGCCATCGCTCGTAACGCGGCCGATCTCCGCGCACGGCACGTCCCACTTGTCGAACACCTGGCGAACGACGTCTTCACGGCCGCGCTTCGCAATAATCAACATGCGTTCCTGCGATTCGCTCAGCATGATTTCATACGGCGTCATCCCTGGCTCGCGCTTCGGAACTTTGGCCAGATCGATCTCGATACCGCTTCCTCCGCGGCTTGCCGTTTCGCATGTAGAGCAAGTCAGACCGGCCGCGCCCATGTCTTGAATTCCGGCAACTGCGTCGCGAGCGATCAGTTCGAGGCAGGCTTCGAGCAGCAATTTTTCCTTGAACGGATCGCCGATTTGTACCGCAGGACGATCCTGCCGCGACTGCTCGGTTAATTCACGGGACGCAAACGCCGCGCCGGCGAGACCGTCACGACCGGTTTCAGCGCCGACATAGAAAACGGGATTTCCCGCGCCTTCCGCGGCGCCGCGCGCCAGTTCTTCGTGGCGCAACACACCGAGGCAAAAAACGTTTACCAGCGGATTGCCATCGAAACTCTCATCGAAATAAATCTCGCCACCAATTGTGGGAATGCCTACGCAATTTCCGTAATGCGCGATGCCTGAAACTACGCCTGTAAAGAGTCGCCGGTTCGCTGCGATTTTCGAATTTCCATCCGTAATCGGCCCGAAGCGTAAGGAATTCAGGCAAAACTCCGGGCGCGCCCCCATCGTAAAAATGTCTCGAATGATTCCGCCAACACCTGTTGCTGCGCCCTGAAAAGGCTCGATCGCGCTGGGGTGATTATGGCTCTCGATTTTGAACGCGACTGCCCACCCGTCGCCAATGTCGACCACTCCCGCATTTTCTTCGCCGGCTTTGACCAGAATGTTCGTGCCGCTCGTGGGAAACTTCTTCAGTTCCTTCCTCGAATTTTTGTACGAGCAATGCTCGCTCCACATCACGGAAAAGATGCCAAGCTCGGTGAAATTCGGCTCGCGCCCGAGGATTTTCTTGATTCGCTCGAACTCTTCAGGCGTTAGGCCGTGTTGTTTGACCAGTTCGGGTGTAACAGCTGGATCGGCGTGCGGTCTTTTCCTCGTCATTGGCGGTCTATGTTACTGAATTCGCGCCGGCCACTCAAATCGCCGAAATCGCGAAGACTTCGAATCGCTGCAGTTCCAAGCGGGTGAAGAGATAAACGCACAAGGAGCGTCCGCTTGAGCCGCGAGTCACGAACTGTGGAGGTAAACCTAATCAAGAAGGAGGCATCAGAATGAAGAAGACAATTATTGCTTTGGTCTGCGGGCTGGTTGCGCCATTGGCGTTTGCACAAACCAGCACGACCACGACTGAAGAAACCACGTCGACAAGACCGTCGACCACAACTCAAACAACTACGAGTACAACTTACGAGACGGGCACGGTAAGTACATATGAGCCCGGCAAGACGATTGTCGTCAGGGGCGAGCAGGGCCCTGTAAGTTTCGCGCTCGGCACGGCGGCGAACATCGTTGACGCAGCCGGCAAAGCTGTGACAGCGCCACTGCGATCTGGCCAAAAGGTTCGTGTTTATTACACCGGGCCGACGGAGCATCGCACGGTTGAGCGTGTGATAGTCGAAGAATAAGCGAAGCTGAATTCGCAAAATTGAGCTGCAGGATTCGCTCTGAATCCTGCAGCTTTTTTTATAGGTGCGGCCCGGTGCGCGATCGCATGAAAAGCGACATCGACGCCACAGGCGCGTGGCTACAGGATTTGCGTTTCGAACGCGATCGCTGAAGTTTTGCTCCTCATGGGTTTCGATTTGAAGGAGATTGTCGCCTCGCGTCTTGGCGAAAACTACGAACTGCATGAGCGGCACATAAACCGCACGCTCGTAGCAGCGCAGCGCGTCATCGGTTTCGACAAAGTCTATGCGCGCGCCGAAGGCGCATATCTCTTCGACATGGATAATCAGCCGTATCTGGATTTTCTGAGTGGCTACAGCGTTTTCAACATCGGTCGAAATCACCCATTGGTGAAACAAGCGATCCGCGACGTGCTCGATCTGGATCTTCCGAACATGGTGCAGATGGACTGTTCGCTTCTGAGCGGCTTGCTGGCTGAGGCCCTTGTGAAACGGACGCCGCCGCATCTAAATGCCGTTTTCTTTTGCAACTCCGGGACCGAGGCAATGGAAGGCGCGCTCAAATTCGCGCGCGCAGCCACGGAACGACAACGCATTGTGTCGCTGGCGAGCGCATTTCACGGTCTGACAATAGGTTCATTGTCGCTGATGGGCTGCGAAAGCTTCACCGAAGGTTTCGGCCCTTTAATGGAAGGATTCGATGCGCGCGTGTCGCTCGATGACATTGACGAATTAGATCGGCAGTTGCGTGGGCGCGATGTGGCGGCATTTGTGATCGAGACCGTCCAAGGCAAAGGCTGCCAGACACCGAAATCGGATTTCTTCGTCCGTGCTCAGGAACTTTGCCGCAAATACGGAACGCTGCTGATCTCTGACGAAGTGCAGACGGGACTCGGCCGCACGGGAAAGATGTTTGGTTTTCAGCATTGGGATTTGGAGCCGGACATCATCACGCTCGCAAAAACATTAAGCGGCGGCTACGTACCCTGCGGCGCAATCGTTGCCCGGCGCGAAATTTATCAGAAGACGTTCAGCCGCATGGACCGTTGCGTTGTCCACTCCACAACCTTCGGCCGCAATAATCTCGCGATGGCGTGCGGACTGGCGTCGCTTGAAGTGATCGATCAGGAAAATCTGGTCGAGCGCGCTGCAAAAATAGGCGCGTTGCTCATGGAGAGAATCAAAGGCCTCAAGGCAAAACATTCCTTCATTAAGGAAGTGCGCGGCAAAGGCCTCATGATCGGGATTGAGTTTCACGAGCCTAGCGAGTTCAAGCTCAAGATGGCTTGGAAGCTTCTGCATAAAATCGACAAGGTGCTCTTCGCGCAAATGATCGTGACTCAAATGTTGAGCAAGCACCGCATTCTTACGCAGGTAGCCGGTCACGCGATGGATGTGCTGAAAATCCTCCCGCCGCTCATCATCGGCGAAAGAGAAGTCGACATGTTCGTCAACGCGCTCGACGATGTGCTCACCGAATGCCGCAAATTCCCCGGTCCAATGTGGGAACTTGGAAATAACTTCGTCCGCGCTGCCCTCGGCTCGCGCAAATCGCCTGAGGCGCGGCCAGTATCGGCGTAATTCCCGCGTATTGTGAATCGTCAGGCGGTCCTCGACGCCGCTACAGATTTTGGATTGTCGATCTTTTGATCGGGCGTACGTTCTTTAAGACGGAGGAGAAGATATTATGAGCACCGCTATCGCTGAAGAGAAAAAAACTGGCACCAAACTGAACCAACTCGAGCAGCTAAAGGAGTTCACGAAAGTCGTCGCAGACACGGCTGACTTTGAATCGATGAAGGAATTCAAGCCGCAGGACGCGACGACGAACCCGAGTCTGGTTTACGCCGCTACTCAAAAGCAGCAATACGGGCGTCTGCTGGATGGAGTTTTAAAGGAGCGCAAGAACTCGGGTTTGAGCGGCCAGGCGCAGATCGAAGACATCTGCGATCATCTGCTGGTACAGTTCGGCTGCGACATTCTGGAGATTGTGCCGGACGAGTTTCTACTGAAACCGATGCGCGATTATCGTTCGATGTCGATGGTTCGATCAAGAAAGCGCGGCGACTGATCGAACTTTACGAGGACCGAAAATTCCGCGCGAACGCGTGTTGATCAAGATAGCTTCAACTTGGGAAGGTCTATGCCGCCGAGCAACTGCAAAAGGAAGAAATCCGCTGCAATCTGACGCTGCTGTTTTCGCTGCCGCAGGCGGTGCGCGCGGCCGAAGCAAAAGTGCAGCTCATCTCGCCGTTCGTCGGGCGGATTTACGATTGGTACAAAAAGGAGATAAGCGCGATTACACCGGCGCGGAAGATCCAGGAGTGCAGTCAGTTACAGAGATTTATACGTATTACAAGAAGTTCGATATCCCGACCGAAGTAATGGGCGCGAGTTTCCGCAACATCGGCCAAATCCGGGAGCTGGCAGGCTGCGATTGCCTGACGATCAGTCCCGAACTGATGAAGGAACTTTCCGAAATCCGCCGAGCCGCTCGAACGCAAACTGGATCCGGAAAAAGCGAAAAGTCTGCGAAGATCGAGAAACTAGGGTTAGACGAAAAAAAATTCCGGTGGTTGCTGAACGAAAACGCGATGGCCACGAAAAGACTCGGTGAAGGCATCCGCAAATTCGCGGCTGACGTCGTGAAGCTCGAAAAATTCGTGGCTAGCAAGTTGTGAAATGGCTCTTCCTCTACTTCTGCCTCTTAATCTGCTTTGACGCCGAAGAGTTAAGATTGGCCGGAAGAGGAAGAGTCGATGTTTAATGTTGTTCTGGTTGAGCCGGAAATTCCGCCGAATACTGGGAACATCGGCCGGCTTTGTCTGGCAACGCGATCAACACTGCATCTCGTAAAGCCGCTGGGCTTTTCCCTGGAGGAGCGACAATTGCGGCGGGCGGGTCTCGATTATTGGAACGAAGTAGCTGCGATTGTGGGATTCGTTCACGCGCTGGAGCGGTAAAAGCGCAGACGCGCGTTATTTTTTTCTGACTACAAAAGCCCAACGTCCTTACTACAGCGGAATTTCGCAAAGGTGATTTCCTCGTCTTTGGGCGAGAAACGAAAGGACTGCCGCATAAGTATACTCGCGGTGAAAACTGACAATTGCATCACTATCCCGATGCATGGAACACGCAGTCTGAACCTGGCTACAGCGGTAGCAATTGTGTTATTTGAGGCTGTGCGTCAAACCTCAACTAGCCTCACCTGCATCCAGTAGAACTCTCCGCTACGATTCAAGTAATTGAGGTTTTAGCATCTGAAACCGTGTGACAGCAGATGTGCAAAAACATCGCAACCGCACGGCGCGCCCGGGGTTAAATAAACGAACAGAAAAGGGAAAATCATGAAACGTATTGTATTTATGACATGTATCGGGAGCCTTGCGCTGGCGCTGACAGCGTTCGGAGCTCCGAAGGGTAAAGGAGGGCACGGTTCAGAGGCGAAAAGGCCGCGCGCAGCGCGCATGTCGTATCCCGAGGTGGAGGCACACGCTCGCCATCGATGCCAGAATAAGGCACGCATTCGCAACGCGGCATCATTCCGCAGCTCGACGATCTCATCACAATCGCGACCGCTAGACATTACGCGGGCAAATTAATCGGAATGCTCATTCGTTACGCTCACACAAGAGAGGGCAAGTCGCGGGAGCAACCGCGCGAACATACAATGGCGAGGTAGCACACAGGACGGCAGCAAGAGCATGCACACAACAGACAGAACATGCGAATGCCAGAGTGGCCAATAACAGGAGGAATGCTGCTCGGACACACAATGAGCGAGCCAGCCGCGCGACAGCATCGAGAGTAGGCAGGGCACGGACTGAACAGGCCGCAATCGCAGGAACGCAAATTCGCGGGGCAAATACTGGCTAGGAGCCAATCGACGCGAGGGAGCAAGATTGCGCAACCGGCGGAGGCTAATGCCAGAATCAATGGCCGTCGTAATTTAGCGGCAAACGGGCGAAACATGACTCTAGGTAGAAATGTGGCTGTTAATCGCAACCGCCAAAACGCCCGCATCGTGAATAACTGGCATCATGACCGCTTCCATGGCAATCGAGCCAACTACGCCGCGTTTTATAACTACTAACCGGCATTGGCATGATCGCGGTGGTGGAGTAACCACTATTCGAACATTGTCTTCGTATTAGGCGGGTGGTGGTACTCGAATGCTGGCTACTGGTATCCGGCCTGGGGCTATGATCCGATGGCGAGTACTATTATGATGGACCTATTTACGGCTACGGTAATCTGACACCCGACTCGATCATCGTGAACGTGCAAGTCGGGTTGCAAGGGATGGGGTTAGCTACATGGGGCAATCGATGGGGACATCTGGACCGCAAACCCGCGAGGCACTCGCGGCGTTTCAAGCTGACAACGGCCTTGCGATCACTTCGGCGGTCGATGCGCCAACCTTTCAGACACTCGGCCTGGCGTGATACGGCAAACTAGAAAATTGCAGAGCCGCACAGCCACGCGGTGTGCGGCTCTCGTCTTTCCCGGCAGGATGATGTTGCGTGGACTGTCCTTTCGTTTTTGGGGCGCACATGCATCCAGAAAAACACGCTGCCCCGTTGAATAAATGCAAACCTCAAAAGGTCTAAAAGCCAAAGAAAAGAAATGTTATGAGAATACTAGTCGTTTTAATTTGTAGTCTCGCGCTCGTCAGCGTCGCAGTCGGTGCGAAAAAAGAACAAAAGAAATCGCAACCGAAAAAGCAGGCGCAAACGGCCCAACGCGCCGCTCAGCCCAAGCACGCAGCGGGTGGGGGAGCGTCCGGCAAGAAAGCTTCGACGGCGACTCACCAGGTCCAAAATAATCGAAACGGGCGTGCCGCTATTGCAGCTAGCAACGCTCAAAAGGGCAAGAAGAACCAAACTTCAACTGCGGTGAATCAGGTCCAAAAGGGAAAGAAGGCTCGGACTTCCAATGCTTCTTATCAAACTCAGAAGGGCAAGAAGAACCAAACCCAAGCTGAGAGACAAACGGCCAAAGCAGCGAATGCTGGCCAGGTTAACGGAACAGGCAAGCCGAGCAAGGGGAGGACTGCTATTGCGCGGCAGAACGCGGCGAATGGGAAGCTCGCGAAGAACAAGCCGCTTAAGCCGCAGCACTTCAATCTTGCGAAACAGCCGAATACTGCCAAGGCGCCCCGCGTGAAGTTCCAGCAGGGCAGACGCATTACAGGAAGCCAAAACTGGCAAGGCCAGCAATACACGGTGTTCCGCAACTACAAATCAGAGTGGCACGATCAGAACTGGTGGCGCGGTCGTTACGGTAACAACATCACGTTTGTGTTCGGTTCCCCGTACTATTGGAACGCGGGCTACTGGTTCCCAGCCTGGGGTTACAATCCCAACGCCTATTATGCATGGGATGGACCTATCTACGCCTACAATCGCCTGCCACCAGACCAGGTAATTGCGAATGTCCAGGCGGCGCTTCAGCAACAAGGTTATTACCGCGGAGACGTGGATGGTCTTATTGGACCGCTCACCCGTGGTGCGATCGCAGATTATCAGCGCGATCACGGGCTTTACACCACATCCACGATCGATCAGCCAACACTTCGATCGCTAGGCATGACATAGCGAACGAACGCGCTGATTTTCGCCAAAAGCCGCCGCGAATGGTTTCGACGGCGGCTTTTTGTTGGGAAGTAGTTGTGGAGCGACTCACGAGCCAGGTTTGAATACCTAGACATGACATAAATGTGAGGAAGTCTATAGCGCAGTGCGGGGTCCTGTCTGCTTCGACGGCAGCTTTTTGCTATCGCGCTCTTGCACCAGAACAGATTAGCGGGAGATACTTACTCGTGCAGGACCCGCAACTGATTGGCCGTGATATTTGCAAGTCGTTTCGAATGGGCGCCCGGCGAATTGAAGTCTTGCGCGGGATATCAATGGACATCGCGCACAACGAAACGGTTTTTCTTTCCGGTGCGTCCGGTGCGGGTAAGACGACGCTGCTCTACACGTTGGCGGGGCTGGAACGTCCGGAATCAGGAACGGTGAAATTCGAAGGGCGCGAGCTTTATTGCGGCAGCTCATCTGCGGAAGCGCGTCTACGGAACGAAAAAATGGGCTTTGTGTTTCAGGGTTATTTTTTGCTGCATGAACTGACCGCACTCGAAAATGTGCTGTTGCCGGCAATGATTGGGGGCCGCACAAACAAAGGTGAAGCCGAGGAAAGTCTGGCGGCAGTTGGTCTGGCTGATCGCATGCACCATTTGCCCGCAGAACTCTCAGGCGGAGAGCAGCAGCGCGTCGCCATTGCACGAGCATTAACAAATGATCCCGACATTATTTTTGCTGATGAGCCGACGGGAAATCTCGATTCTAAAACGGGCGACGCGATCATGGATCTGCTGCTAAATCTGGCGCGCGATCGCCGCAAAACCCTTCTGGTCGTTACGCACGACGCCCGTCTGGCAACGCGCGGCGATCGCCAGTTGCACATCATGGATGGAGTATTGCAATGATTTCGTTTGCTCCGCCGATTTTGCGGTTTGAATTGCGCGTCTAAACATTTGAGCTTTTGTTGCTAACATGAAAACCACTGATGCGACGGTGTTGGATGAACCAAAGACCCACGTGCGTGCGACCGGGGAAACAATTGAGCCTGCAATAGAAAGTCGGCCACGTCCGACGACGGGCGTCAGGGAAGCAAAGATTTACGTCGATGGGAAATTCTATTCGGAAGCAAACGCAAAGGTTTCCGTGTTCGACCATGGTTTGCTCTACGGCGATGGAATTTTCGAGGGCATACGTTTTTACAACGGCCGCGTTTTTCGCCTGGAACAACACTTGGAGCGCCTGTGGAATTCGGCGCGTTCGATTTGTCTCGATATTCCCATGACCCGGCAGGAAATGACCGAGGCGCTGCTTGAAACCATTCGGCAAAATCATTTGCGTGACGGTTACATTCGTCTGGTCGTCACACGCGGAGTCGGCAACCTGGGTTTGAATCCGGAGCAGTGCAAAAATCCGAGCGTGATCATCATCGTGGCGACGATCGCGCTTTACCACGAGGATTTTTACCGGAAGGGGCTGAGCATTGTCACTGTCGCGACGCGCCGCAGCAATCCAGCATCACTCAATCCGGCGGTTAAATCATTGAACTATTTGAACAACGTAATGGCCCGGATCGAAGCGAACCTTGCCAGCGCTGATGAAGCATTGATGTTGAACGACGCAGGAAACGTCGCCGAATGCACTGCCGACAACGTCTTCATCATCAAGCACGGCCAGATTTTCACGCCTCCGACCACGGCCGGAGCGTTGCAAGGAATCACGCGATCGGTCGTGTCTGATATTGCTGGCGAGTTCGACATCAAAGTGATCGAGGCAGATTTCACGCGTCACGACATTTTCGTGGCCGACGAATGCTTCCTCACAGGAACTGCTGCCGAGATCGTTCCAGTGGTTAAAGCCGATGGCCGCATTATCGGAAACGGAAAACCCGGCCCGATCACAACGCGCATCATCGCGCGGTTCCGTGAAATGACACACCAGACTGGCACACCGATTTTCGATTAAGTAGCAGGGATCGCCGAACGAGACGATGTTAGTGGGATGTGTGTCGCGTTGAATGTTTGCAGCAGATCACGGTCTAACTAACGGACATGTTGTGCGACGTTTGCAAATGTAATGATGCGACAGTTTTCCTGACACAGATTCTCGAGGGCAAGATGCACAAGGTAAACCTGTGCGAAGGTTGCTCGAAGGAAAAAGGTGTCCAGGATCCGACCAGTTTCGCGCTTGCGGATTTACTGCTGGGGATCGGGGCCGCCGAAGAGATTGAAAAAGGAGCACCAGCGAAGAAATGCTCCGTGTGCGGTTTTAGTCAGGCAGACTTCAAAAAAACAGGTCGCCTGGGTTGCAGCGAATGTTACGGCACCTTCGCCGAGGGTCTGGGTTCACTGTTAAAAGCAATGCATAAAGGGACCGAACACGTCGGAAAATTACCGGAACGTGCGCAGCGCACCATGGCACTGAACCAGCGAATGCGCGCCCTTACTGAAAATCTGCAGAAAGCGGTGGCTGACGAGAACTACGAGAGTGCTGCCTCGCTGCGCGATCAAATTAAACAACTCGAAACCGATCTTTCGAATTCAGCATGAAATTTTCAAATATGCTTTCCACTGCGGGGGAATGGTTGCGCGGTGAAGGGCCGCATCACCAGGTTGTAATCAGCAGTCGCGTCCGCCTCGCGCGGAATTTGCGTAACCGTGCTTTTCCGGGATGGGCAAAGAAAGGGGAACGCACGTCGATCCTGGAAGAGATCCGGTTGCGTGTGGAAGAACTTCCGGAGATGCAGGATGCGTTTTCCGAAGGCTTACAGGACCTTGCGGCGTTGGACAAGCAGGTGCTGGTCGAGCGCCACTTGATCAGCCGTGAGCATGCCGCCAAAGGCGCGGGCAGCGCGGTCGTGGTGAATCGGCGGCAAACGCTCAGCGTCATGATTAACGAGGAAGATCATCTCCGGATGCAATCCATTCGTTCGGGTCTTCAGTTGAAACAGGCATTTAAGCTCGTCGATAAGGTTGACACGGCGCTTGAAAGCAAACTCGACTTCGCCTTCGATCCGCAACTTGGATATTTGACCGCTTGCCCGACTAACGTCGGGACCGGCATGCGTGCTTCTGCGATGCTGCATCTGCCAGGGCTTGTCCTGAGCGAGTTGATCAACCAAGTCATCCAGGCCGTCAGCAAGATTGGGCTCGCGGTGCGCGGTCTTTACGGCGAAGGCACCGAGGCCATGGGCAATCTTTTTCAGATTTCTAATCAGACCACGCTTGGTGAAAAAGAAGAAGACATCATCAATCGTCTGACCAAAGTGATCGAGACGATCATCGATAAGGAACATGATGCGCGCCAGACTTTGCTCCAGAGAAAACCGAGTACTCTTTGCGACCAGATCGGTCGTGCTTATGGCGTTCTGACTTATGCGCATGCCATGCCTTCCAAGGAAGCGCTCAATCTGCTCTCGGTGATCAAAATTGGAATCGACCTTGGCGCGTTCCCGGAACATCAGCGCCTGCAAATCGACGAATTGTTCATCGAGACGCAGCCAGCGCATCTGCAAAAGAACTCGCAACAGAAGTTAAATGCGGAAGAGCGCGACTATCTGCGAGCTCAAATCATCCGCGACCGTTTGAAAATTTTCCCTAAACCTGATATTAGTAAGATGGTAAGAGAGTCAGGCCCTGGCTTGACTAACGGACCATCGAATAATGAATAATTTCACACCGCGAGCTCAACAGGTTTTGGCGCTTGCTCGAAAGGAAGCCGACCGCTTCAACCACAACTACGTCGGCACCGAGCATTTGCTTCTGGGCCTGATCAAGCTGGGGCAGGGCGTGGCTGTGAATGTCTTGCAAAAGATGGGCCTCGATCTCGAGACGGTGCGAATGGAAGTGGAGAAACAAGTCGGTTCCGGGCCGGAGACCAAGATGGTCGGTAACGTGCCATACACGCCTCGCGTCAAAAAAGTGCTCGCGCTTGCGGGGAAGGAAGCCAAGGCGCTCAATCACTCCTACGTCGGCACCGAACACATTTTACTTGGGCTGTTGCGCGAAGGCGAGGGGGTTGCTGCCAGAGTGTTGAAGACTCTGGAACTCGATATCGAACGTACGCGCAACGAAATTTTGAAAGAGCTCGATCCGAACTTCACGCCATCCGAATCGGAACAGGAAGGTGAACCTGCGAAGAAAGACGTCAAGACTCCGGCACTGCGTGCATTCGGTCGCGATCTCACGGAGTTGGCGAGAAAGGGCGAACTCGATCCGGTGATTGGCCGGCGCAACGAAATCGAGCGAGTGATTCAAGTACTTTGCCGTCGGACGAAGAACAATCCGGTGTTAATCGGCGAAGCTGGCGTGGGCAAGACAGCCATTGCTGAGGGATTGGCACAGGAGATTTCAAACGGGAACGTGCCGGAATTATTGCGAGATAAGCGCGTGATCACTCTTGACCTGGCGTTAATGGTCGCGGGAACAAAATACCGCGGCCAGTTCGAAGAACGAATCAAAGCGGTGATGGACGAGATCCGTCGTTCCAAGAACGTGATCCTTTTTATCGATGAGCTGCACACGATCGTTGGCGCAGGTTCAGCCGAAGGCGCGATGGACGCGTCAAACATCATTAAGCCGGCCCTGAGCCGTGGCGAATTGCAATGTGTTGGCGCGACAACGATGAACGAATACCGCAAGTACATCGAGAAAGATGCCGCGCTGGAACGCCGGTTTCAGACAATAAAGGTCGATGCGCCGACCGTTGATGAAGCCATTCAAATTTTGAAAGGTCTGCGCCCGAAGTACGAGGCGCATCACAAAGCCAAGCTCACCGACGAAGCGCTCGAAACTGCTGTCAGATTTTCCGATCGTTACATCACCGGCCGCTTTCTTCCCGATAAAGCCATTGATGTCATGGACGAGGCGGGTGCGCGCGCGCGCATCAACTCAATGACGCGGCCGCCGGACGTGAAGGATATCGAGAAAGAAATCGAAGCCATTCGTCTGGAAAAAGAAGGAGCGATCAAGGCCCAGGATTTTGAAAAAGCCGCTTCGCTTCGCGACAAGGAGAAGCAAACCAAGGAAAAACTCGATGCCATTTTGACCAAGTGGCGCGAAGAACGCGAAGAGAAAGAGGTTGTCGTGACGGGCGACGACATGATGCACATCATCTCGAAAGTCACCGGCGTTCCGCTCCAGCGGATGGAAGAGCAGGAGACCCAGAAATTGCTCAGGATGGAGGCGGAGCTTAAAGAGCGCGTCATCGGCCAGCACGAAGCAGTCACAGCGATCAGCAAGGCGTTGCGGCGCTCCCGTGCGGATTTGAAAGATCCCAAGCGCCCGATTGGTTCGTTCGTGTTCCTGGGTCCGACCGGTGTGGGCAAAACCTATCTCGCCCGGACGCTCGCGGAGTTCATGTTCGGCGATGCCGACGCGTTAATCCAAATCGACATGTCGGAGTACATGGAAAAATTCACGGCGTCTCGTCTGATCGGGTCACCGCCGGGCTATGTCGGGTACGAGGAAGGCGGACAACTTTCTGAAGCGGTGCGGCGCCGGCCGTACTCGGTCGTGCTCTTCGATGAAATCGAAAAGGCGCACCCCGATGTGATGCATCTTCTTTTGCAGATTTTGGAAGACGGCAAGATCACCGACTCGTTAGGCCGCAAGATCGATTTCCGGAACACGATCATCATCATGACGTCGAACGTGGGCGCTGATTTGCTGAAGAAGCAGACGGTAATGGGATTCGGCGCACCGAGCGAGGGACACGATTACGATTCGATGCGCGACAAGATTCTCGATGAAACGAAGCGGGTCTTTAAACCCGAGTTCCTCAACCGGCTGGACGAGATCATCGTGTTTCATTCGCTCGGTAAACCGGAACTGTTGCACATCGTTGATTTGGAAGTGGACAAGGTGCTCATGCGCATCAAAGCCAAGGAAGTACACATCGACCTGCAGCAAAGCGCCAAGGAATTTCTCATCGACAAAGGATACGATCCCCAATACGGCGCCCGGCCGATGCGCCGCGCTGTCGAACGTTTTCTTGAAGATCCGCTCGCGGAAGAATTGCTCCGCGGCAATGTCAAACCCGGCGATCACGTTGAAGTCGTTGAAGCTGACGGCAAGCTGTCGTTCAAGGTTCCCGAATCACAGGCACAAAGCAGCGCACCGGCGGCGCCGGCGCCGAGCTAAGGACCCAGCGCGAACGGCACGAGCAAATTGACAAGTCTCACTGATGTGACACGCTGTGTCACATGAAGACGATAACGATTCGCGAACTTCACCATAACACTGGTGAATGGGTCCGAAAGGCAGCCAAGTTCGGTGAGATTCATGTTAGCGAACGCGGCAAAACCATCGCAAAGATCGTACCGCAAACGTCGACACCTGAAGTACCGTATTTTGCACGCCGAAAGCTCAGCCCGGAGTTTCGCAGAATAATGCACCGCCTTCGAGGCGGTACAGACAGCACGCAGATTATTTCCGAAGATCGCGATGCTCGTTAAGCTTTGATCTATCTGGATTCAACCTGCCTTGTTCGATTGTACTTTGAGGACGCCGGCTACGAGCGCGTTCGTCACTTGGCCGCTTCGGACTTCGTCGCTTGCGCGCAACATGGCCGTGCGGAGGTGATTTCAGCCTTTCACCGAAAACTTCGAGAGCGCGCCATCAGCGCGCGTCTGTACGAGATTACTCTCCAGGAGTTCCTTAACGAAACGCATGGCGGAGCGTTTAGATGGTTACCGCTATCCGAGCGCGTTTTCGAACGCGCGGAGGTCGTGTATGCTAGATTGCCTGCGACGATCTTTTTGCGTGCGGCGGATGCTTTGCATTTGTCGACAGCGTCCGAGAACGGCTTTCGCGAGATTCATTCTAATGATGCAAAGCTGTTGAGCGCTGCCCCGCATTTTGGGCTGCGCGGGTTAAACGTAATCGATTAGTCAGGCCCGCGGATGCGCGTCTGCGTACGCTTTCTTGAGACGTTCGACGGTGACGTGTGTGTAGATCTGTGTGGTGGAAAGACTCGCGTGCCCTAGTAACGCCTGCACGCTGCGCAGATCCGCGCCGCGATCGAGCATGTGCGTGGCGAAGCTGTGGCGCAATTTGTGTGGGCTCATGGAAATCGGAATGGAGGTGCGCCGAACATACCGTTTCAACACCAACCAAACTGAACGCGCGGACATTCGCCTTCGTGCTTTGTTGATGAACAGCGCACCCGCGTGCACGTTGGCCGTCGCCCGATATTTTTGGATCGCTTCCAGTGCTGGCAGGCCCACCGGGCAGACGCGTTCCTTGCGGCCCTTGCCGAATACGCGCACCGACTCTGTGTAAGGATCGACCTCGGCCACATCCAGTGCAGCCAGTTCGCTCAGGCGCAAGCCGCTGCTGTAAAACAATTCCATGATAGCGACGTCGCGCAGGGGCATCCATGATGGTGCGGATCGGCTCTTTGGCTCGCGGGTTGGCGCCGTGAGGAGTTCGTCCACCTGTTGGCGTGATAGGACCAGCGGCAGCTTTTTCTCCATCTTTGGCAGTAGCACTTCTCGGACAGGATTATGTCGTAGCCGTTTCCGTGCCGAGAGAAACTGATAGAAAGTGCGTAATGCAGAGAATTGCAGCCGAACGTACGAACGCGCCTGCCCGCGTTTCATAACCGCAAAGAGGTAATTGCGAAAATCGTCGGCTGTGCATTTTTTCCACGACGTTTTGTTTTCCGCGCGGAAACTAGTCAACGCATGGCGATACGCCTTGAGCGTGCGCGGTGAAGCATTCCGCTCATTTGCCAGATAACGCAGGAATTCCTCCGTGAGAGGATCGCGAGTCATTCCGAGCGCAGTCGAGGTTGCAACGGAGCCAGGCTTTCCATCCCGAGGCGAGGGCTTTGAGATCTTGTCGCGGGATCCCTCGAATTCTCGCGCGTCTGCGCGATCCGCTCGGGATGACGAAGCCCTCATTCGGGTTTCTCGACGACGTATCGCAGGTCGGTTGGATTACGGCCGCTCATTTGGCTTTTGAAGATCGGCGGCGGGGTGGTGGAAATGAGCTCATACCCCTTTAAAACGAACTCCGGATAAATCCCGTTGCTGGCAGGCTCATACACTTTGTCGCCGCTGAACGAGCCGTAGAGCTTGTATTCGTAATTGTTATCGCTCCCGAACTCGAGACGTTCGCGGTCCGGCGCGAGTTTCTCTTTCTCATTGAGCATCACCAACTCCGCTGTGCTCCATGGCTGGCCCGACTTGCGAACGTAACCCCAGAATTTGTAATCGGGTTTGTAGTAACGCCGTCCAATATAATAATCGCCGGTCGGTTCGGCTGCGATGTTTTGCGCCATCTCGACTCTCGCCTGTTGAATCCCTTGCGGAACAGTTTGACAACCGGCGAAGAACAGTGCGCCGAGTACCATATTCGTGGCCAACAAATACTGAGCGGCGCGTCTCATCGCTTGACCGGGCATCATTTACGCAGGTTTGCGCCGGGCGCAATTGCAAGCTCGCAGGAACGAGGTCCAGCAATCAATTTCTCGAGCGAGATGGATTGCATGGCTATGACCGATCCGCTAAGATTGTGCGCACCATGTTCGAAGTTGAGATTTATGCGCGTGGCTTGCGCGAAATGGGGAACATCCTGGAATTGGATCGGCAGCTCGTGGAGATCGCCGGCCTGCGTTACAAGATGGACACAAATCACGATATCGTTTACCTCGAGTTCGATGAACCGACTTTGAGCATTCGCGACATTCGCGCCATTTTCCTCAAGCTTGGCCTTGAACCGCTTATCATCGGCGCCATTCCGGCCGAACTGCACTCGCGAACAAAGACCGAGCGGCTAAGCGGCTAGCGACGTAATCGGCGATTAGTGGTCAGAACAAAACGTTGCGGACACGCGAATTAGCCGTTCACTGATCAGTTATTCCATAATGGTCCGCTTTTTTAGCGCTCTGGGCGCGCCGCTGCTGTCGTTTGTTCAATACTTGGGGGAGCTGGTCCTACTGGTGGCTGACACTTTTCGTTGCATCTTTACGCACAAGCTCCGCTGGAAATTATTTCTCAATCAAGTCGTCGAGATTGGGTTGCTTTCGCAGCTCGTGGTCATAATCACCGGCGCGTTCACTGGTGCGGTGTTCTCGGCGCAAACATTTTTCCAATTTAACAAGCTGGGAATGGGCTCCGCCGTAGGTGCGGTAGTTTCAGTTTCGCTCTGCCGCGAGCTCGCACCGGTGCTGACTGCTTTGATGGTAGCCGGACGTGTGGGCGCAGCGATGTCAGCCGAGATCGGCACGATGAAAGTCACTGAGCAAATCGATGCCTTGCGCGCACTCGCGGTTTACCCAGTTGATTACCTGGTGGTGCCGCGCGTACTCGCCATGATGGTCTCAATGCCACTTCTGGTGGCGGAGTGCATCGCCGTCGGCATCGCTGCCGGTTATCTCGTCGCGATTTTCATGCTCGACATTAACGGCACTTACTACATGGCGAACATGGTGCGCTGGACGCGCAATCGCGATATCATCATGGGTCTGTCAAAGGCGTTCTGTTTCGGAATACTTATCGTTTTCATAAGTTGCCAGAAAGGATTGACCACACGCGAAGGAGCGGTTGGCGTTGGCCGGGCCACCACTGAAGCGGTGGTGGACTCCTCACTCGCGGTTCTGATTTGCAATTTTTTCCTTACCATGATGTTCAACATTATTTATCCGGCGGGGTATCAGTGACGCTGCATAGTTGAGAGTTGCACGCTGAGCGTTGAGAATTTGAGATTGCGATGATCGAAGCCGCTTCATCTCCAAAAGTGTCCACGGAGCCTCCTCTGGTTTCGGATAATTCGTCTCCCATGATTGCAGTGCATTCGTTGCAAAAGAAAATCGAGCAACAGGAAATTCTGCGCGGCGTAGATCTCAAGGTCGGCAGCGGCGAGACGCTGGTCATCATTGGGCGCAGCGGTGGCGGCAAGAGCGTTTTGCTGAAACACATGGTTGGGTTGATGGAGCCCGACTCCGGGGAAATTTGGATCCAGGGCCAAAACATCATTGGAATGAACGAGCGCCAACTCGGGGCGATCCGCACAAAGGTCGGCATTCTATTTCAAGGTGGCGCGCTTTTTGATTCGATGACGGTTGAAGACAACATTGCCTTTCCTTTGCGCGAAGCCGGCGAGCGCGATCGGAAAGCGCTGCGGTCGAAAGTTAGCGAGATGCTTGAGGTGATGGAAATGGAAGGTCAGGAAGATAAGATGCCGGAAACTCTGAGCGGCGGTATGAAAAAGCGGGTCGGGCTGGCGCGCGCCATCATTCGCCGGCCCTCGTGTGTATTGTACCGATGAGCCGACAGCCGGTCTTGATCCCGTCGTCGCCGATAGCATCAATCGATTGATTCGCCGGCTGCAACAGCGCTTTGGAATGACCAGCGTGGTTGTCACCCACGATATGAAAAGCGCGTTTGATGTAGCCGACCGAATCGCCTACCTGCACGAAGGCCGGATCTATTTTAACGGAACGGCAAATCAGCTTCAGCAATCAACCGATCCAATTATTCAGGATTTCCTCCTCGGCCGATCTAACGGTGGGGGCGATTGAAACTCGCTCGCTTCCCAGCTCACTCGCCGCTCCCCGTCGCGACTTTACCTTCTATCTCGCCGACCCCTCGGCTCGATTGACCTCAATTGCTTGCAATCCTGAAGGCGAAAGGCGCTCGAGTGAGCCGTCGCCCACCTTGCGAAAATCAGCATCAAGATCGACAATAAACATCCAAAATGAACCGGCACGAGCGAGGCTTGGAATTCAAAGTAGGCATTTTTGTTTTTGTGGGGTTGGCGATGTTAGGCGCGCTGGTCGTGCAATTCGGCAGGCTGGGTGAAGGCTTTAAGACGTATTACACCGTCACCGTGCGCTTCAGTGATGCCAGCGGACTGCTGAAAGGCACCGATGTCTTGCTGGCCGGAGCGAGAATCGGAAAAGTTGCGGGTAGCCCGAAGCTAGTTCGTGAGGGCGAAGGCGTGGCTGTGCCTCTGAAAATCTATGATTACATCAAGATCCCTGAGGGTACGAAGTTCACAGTCGGCAGTTCGGGTTTGCTTGGCGATCGGTTCGTGAATGTAACGATACCGCCCGGACCTCCCAATGCGTATCTGCCGCCGAATGCCGATGTCAATGGTGCACGCGAGACCGGCATCGATGATCTCACACGCTCAGGCGGTGCGCTCGTGAACGACCTCCGCGGTACCGTGCAAAAGATCGATACAACTGTGAACCGTCTGAATCAGGACACCCTTTCCCAGGCGAACATGGAAAATCTCAAGTCGAGCATGGAACATTTGAATCAGGCTACGGGCGCATTGGCAGAATCTTCCAAGAAGCTGGATGGCGTGATCGAGCAGGCTGATTCGACGATGGCCTCGGCAAAAAAAGCTGCGGACGGTTTACAGAATGCCATCGCCGACACGCAGAAAGTTTTGCGCAGCGCCACGCAAGGCAAAGGTTTAGTGGCGACGCTGCTGAATGATCAACAACTGGCAACCGATTTGCACGCTCTCATTACCAATTTGCGCGCGCACGGCGTCTTGTTTTATCGCGATAGCGCTGCAACTCGTCAGCCGGCGACCCCGCCGCGCCCGCAAGCAACGCCGTCACGAAGAGCTCGGAGCCGCTAAGATACAAAGGCAGTCGCAAATGAAATGAGAGCGGCGCGTCCTGGCTGCCTTTAGGACGCTCGATCTCTTTCGAGCAATCGGTTGCGCACGTCTTCTTGGCTCAAGCCATTTACCCGAATCAGTTTGTCGCGCGATTTTGGGCCCCGTTCCAGCGCGATGGCACGGCGGGAAATGTTTAATTGTTCGGCAAGAAAGGAGATCAGCGCCGCATTCGCCTTTCCCTCAACCGCCGGTGCGCGCAGTTTGATTTTAACTGCGCCGCCGTGCTCGCCCACGACACTGTCGCTTTTGGCATTCGGAACGACGTGAACCCGCAGAATTGCCATTCGGCCCATCATATCAGAGCAGAGGTGAACTCGCTCGACGGATTTTGGCGCCGCATGCGATGATATGCAGCCATGAAAGCGCGACAATTCTACCTGGTTTGCTGTGTGCTCGGATTGGTCCTCCCTTACTCGCAATTTGTGCCCTGGCTATTGGAGCACGGCCTGAATATTACGTTGTTCTTTCGTGAGCTGTTCGCCAACCGGATCAGCGCGTTTTTTGCGATGGATGTGATCGTTTCTGCAATCGTGCTGATCTGGTTTATTCAAAGCGAAGGCAAACGTTTGCGGGTCCGGCTTCTTTGGTTGCCGACGGTTGGAACATTGCTCGTCGGTGTATCGTTTGGATTCCCACTTTTTCTTTTTTTAAGGCAGCTGACGTTGGACCGAACAACTCCTCGAGCTTAATGGATCCCCGACGCAATGACGCCAAATGAATTTCGTGAACTGGCGCTGAGTTTTCCGGAAGCGATTGAATCGGCGCACATGCATCATCCCGATTTTCGTGTCGGTGGAAGGATTTTCGCAACGCTCGGATATCCCGATGCAGGACTGGGCAATGGTGAAGCTATCGATAGACGAGCAAAAGCAATTTGTTCGAAGTAGCCCTGGCGTTTTTACAACGGTGAAAGGCGCTTGGGGCCGGCAAGGCGCGACAAATATTTATTTACCGGCGGCGACACTCAATATCGTAAGTGAAGCGCTCACCGCAGCATGGCGCAATACTGCGCCGAAGCGGCTAACGAAAAATCGCTAATGCAGAACGGTCGTTTTCCATATTGCACGTGACGCTCAGGCCGGGGGAGGTTCTTCGCCGTGTTCTCGAAAATATTGTTGCAAAAACATGAGATCTTCAGCGTCTTTCGGTCGTTGGCTGGGTTTCTTAGTGCGCCATAGCAAACGCGGGGATGCGAAAGGGATTGGCACGCCCTGCACCTCGCGAATTACAATTTCTTTTATCGCTTCGGCATACTCAATCCCAAACGCGGATTTCATGAGATCGACCATGATTTCGTCTCCCACGCGCACCACCCCGTAATGAGAAGTTTCGCCGGGCTTGAGCTCGCGCACTGCTTTATCCGGAAGGATTTCGAGCGCTTTGTACACGAGGGCCTCGTTATCCAAAGAAGTGTCGATGAGCAAGTCAACGTCTGCAGTTGCTCTGGCAAAGCCGGCGAGAATAATCGCGAAACCGCCAATGATAACATACCGGGCGCCCAAGTCGTTCAGAGCTGCGACAAAGCGCGACCAGATCCGCTTCTTCAGGGATGCGCGTCGTTAATTCTTCTTTTGACGTCGGCGGCTCATCCATTTCAGCAACCATTCATCCGCTTCTTTGTGAGTGGCGAAGCGAAAGACGCCGGTCGGGCAAATCCCTTCGAGATGGCTTTGAAGTCGGTTGACGGCTTGTTGCAATCTCATGGCCCGGGTAAAAGCCTGTGTCGCTGGCGGGATACGGCCGACGAATTTACCAATTTTTTCGTCCACGTTAACGACCATGTTCATATGTGGTCAACCGTCGCACATCGCACGCGTCCCGCTAGCGCAAGCCCCACAGCTTTCCGAACGCGGTCCATGACTTGACTGGCAATTTCGTTGGCGCGGCTGGCGCCGCGGGCGAGGACATCGTCGATATATGATTTGTCTTTGAGAATTTCTTCACGGCGTTTGCGCATCGGCGCGAAGTATTCCCAGAGTTTTTCGAACAACTGTTTCTTGAAATCGCCGTAGCCAGTACCGCCTTTTACAAATCGTTCGCGCATGTCTGCGATTTCATCCTTCGACGCAACCAGCGAGTAGAGCTTGAAGATTGTCGATGTCGCCGGGTCCTTCGGTGCATCCACCGCCACCGAATCAGTGACGATGCTCATCACCCGTTTTCGCATTTCTTTCTCGTCCCCGAAAATGTCGATGTTGTTGCCGTAACTCTTGCTCATTTTCTGCCCGTCAATGCCGGGCACAGTTTCCGTTGCAGGTTGAATACGTGGCTCAGGCAGTTTGAAAATCTGCCCGAACGCTTCGTTCATTTTCACTGCGAGATCGCGCGTGATTTCGATGTGCTGTTTCTGGTCTTTGCCCACTGGCACGACATCGCTGTCGTAAATCAAAATGTCCGCCGCCATCAGGATGGGATAACTGAACAGTCCAACGTTCGCGCTCATACCGCGGGCGAGTTTGTCCTTGTACGAGGTCGCCCGCTCAAGCAACCCCATCGGAGCTACTGTGGATAAAATCCACGCGAGTTCCGTGACCTGCGGCACATCCGAATGCCGAAAGAGCGTCGCGCGCTCAGGATCGAGTCCGCACGCCAGAAAATCGAGTGCGACGCGGCGACTGTTTGCGCGCAACATTTCCGGGTCGCGCAAACTCGTGAGCGCATGGTAATCAGCGACGAAATAAAGCGCCTCGCCCTCGGCTTGCAGCGCGACGGCAGGCCGCATCATGCCAAAATAATTGCCGATATGCAGGGCACCGCTGGGCTGGATACCGGAAAGGATTCGCATGCGTTTGTCAGCTGTCATTCTGAGCGCAGTCGAAGAATCTCAGTTTTTCTTCTGAATGTCTTTCGCAATTTTAGGGGAACAGTAAGAGATTTGACTCGTTCCTCTCCCGACTCTCTCGCGGCTGCCCTCGCCGCACAACCGTCCATGTCGCTTTCCCCAGTCGCTCCATTCCTCGACTTCGCTCGGAATGACAACCGGCATGTGCAGGGCACCGCTGGGCTGGATCCCGGACAAAATGCGCCTAGGTTTGTTGTCTGTCATTCTGAGCGGAGTCGAAGAATCTCAGTTCTTATTCTGAATTTTCCACCGCTTCGGGACAAACAGTAAGAGATTTCTCGACTTCGCTCGAAATGACAAATGTTTCGTACTCGCAATTTTTTACCCACCCGTTAGATAAGCCTCAATGGCCAAAAATTCCGAGCCCGTTTCGGTCGTCACCGGAGGTGCGGGTTTTCTCGGCTCGCATTTGACGGATCGGCTTTTGGCGGAAGGTCATCGCGTCATCGCCATCGACAATCTAATCACCGGTAATCCGGCGAACATCGGCCATCTCGCCGGGAACAAGAATTTCCGATTCGTTAAACACAACGTCTCGAATTTCATCTTCGTCCCGGAACAACAGATCGACTACGTGTTTCACTTCGCATCGCCGGCGAGCCCGATCGATTATTTGGAACTCCCAATCCCGACGCTCAAAGTTGGCGCGCTCGGCACGCACAACGCGCTTGGTTTAGCCAAGGACAAAAAAGCCACGTTCATTCTCGCTTCCACGTCGGAGGTGTACGGGGATCCCTTGGAGCATCCGCAAAAGGAAGATTACTGGGGCAACGTGAATCCTATCGGTCCCCGCGGCGTTTACGACGAAGCGAAACGGTTCGCTGAAGCGATCACCATGGCTTACCACCGGTATCACCGCGTCGACACGCGAATCGTGCGGATCTTCAACACGTACGGTCCGCGGATGCGCTTGCGCGACGGCCGCGTGGTGCCGGCCTTTATCGGGCAGGCTCTGAGTGGACAGCCACTGACCGTGTTCGGCGACGGCTCGCAGACTCGCTCATTTTGTTACGTGTCCGATTTGATCGATGGAATTTTCAGGCTCGCGATGAGCGATTTCCACGAGCCGGTCAACATCGGCAATCCGCGCGAGATGACCATTAAAGAGTTTGCAGAGGAAATCATCCGAATCACCGGGACGAAATCGACAATCGAATACAAACCCTTGCCGGTGGACGACCCGAAGGTGCGCCAACCTGACATCTCGCGCGCGAAAGAAGTCCTCAGTTGGGAACCGCGAGTTGAATTCGACGAGGGAATCAAGAAGACGATCGACTATTTTAGAGAATCGTTGAAGCGTTGAAGCGTTGAAACGTGGAAGGCTTGTCATTCTGAGCGAAGCGAAGAATCTCTGGTTGTCTGTCGCGCATCTCAAGCAGCTAGCCAGAGATGTTTCGCCCCGCTCAACATGACAGAATGGGTTAGATGGTTTGGGTTTGCGCAAATTTCACTGGCGTTTGCTGCGATTTGGTTTTGAATTCCTTCCATGTTCAAGAGTGCGCTCTTTCTGGCGCTCGGGTTTCTTGCTGTTTGCTTTCCGGCCGTAGCGCAACAGGCCAAACATTCCGGAACAACGCAGCATCGCGGCGCCGCGTTCGCTGTGATGCCGCTCGATGCGGTTTCTAATTTCAGCATCTACCGCCCCAACGTTAGGAATGCGTCCAATTCCGTTCTATTTCACAACGGACCGGTTCGCGCGTGGTCTGATGGCGCGCAACTGGTGAGCGAGAGTGCATTCGTGCAAATTGGAATGGCGCCGCTCGGGCTGTTTCCAATGACGTATTTGGCTCCGAGCGATGTCGGGCCTACGCCCACGCGGAAAGCAAGCGCCGCTTCCAATTCTCGATCGCAAATGCTTGCGACCGATGGAAAAGATTTGCCCGGCGAGATGATCAGTTCGCCGTTGAATCAAGTCTATTGCACGGGAGAAGTGGGGTTCGTTTACGGGCAATGGAGCGGCAAAGGCAACGGCGATTACTGGCAGAATTACGTCTGGGGCCAGGCCGGCAATGATCACTTTCAGATCACAGCTGGCGCGGCGTTCGAGAATTGGAGCGGCAACGGAGCGAAATTCCGGACGTACCCTTATTCGAGATAGATGGATGGGAGGGGCGTCAATCTCCAGGAATCGAGAGATCAGTTCCTTTCCGACGGCATCCGAATGCCTGGGAATACATGATCGGCCGTGGACAGTTCCCGCTCATCAATGCTAAGCTTGTCCGGAATATTGACCCATGAAAGTAGTCTTTACTATCGAACGTGACGAAGAAACTGGCGCATACACTGCATCATGGAACGACCCGGCTGGTGGCGGTATCGCGACCCAGGCTGAAACATTTGCAGAATTGTCCGACGCGGTCAGTGAGGCGATAAGGTGCCATTTCGCTGGTCGCACATTGCCTAGAGTCGCTACGCTTCATTTTGAGCACGATCCAGAGTTGCAGTTGGCGTGAAACTGCCGCGTGATCTTTCCGGGTGGAAGGTTGTCAGTGGACTGAAACGCCTGGGTTTCACGCAGACCAATCAAGAAGGATCACACATTCGGCTCACAAAAGGTGGCCTCAAGTAACGGTGCCTAATCACCAAGCTATCTTGCCGAAGACGCTCAAGAGCATTTTGCGACAGGCAGAAATCAGCATTGAAGAACTCATGTCTGCGATTTAGACCTTTAACGCCATGGCCGGACCTACCCGCCTGATCACTGTTAACCTCGGATCTCAAACGGTTGGGGTTGCCGAATTCCGAGTCGCCCACGGCGGTCTTGTCCTTGTGAATTATCGTTTGCACGAACTGCCGCTCGATCCTGAGACCGGGCAGCGTCGCGATGCACATGTTGCGGTCGGAGGAGGGCGCCGCCGTGTTACGCGAGATGATGCATGAGATGCAAATTTCCCGGCGCCCGGTGAACTATGCTTTGCCTGCGCAATCAGTGTTCGCCCGGTTTGTGAAACTGCCGCCGGTCGGACGGGAAAAACTGGACAAGATCATCTCGTTCGAAGCGCAACAAAATGTTCCGTTCCCTTTGGACGAAGTCGTCTGGGATTACCAGCTCGTCGGTGGAGGACTGGGCGAACAGATTCAGGTGGTCCTCGTCGCGATCAAAGTTGATTTGCTCGACCAAACCAATGCAGCAGTGGAAGGAACAGGACTACAGACGTCCCTTGTCGACATAGCACCAATGGCGCTCTACAACGCGTTTCGCCACAGTTATCCCGACGTTGGCGATTGCTCTTTGCTGCTGGATATCGGTGCGCGCACCACGAACATTCTTTTCATTGAGTCAGGAAGAATTTTTTTGCGGAGCATCCCGCTGGGCGGAAGTGCGATCACCGCCGCGATCGCGAGGGAATTCAAGGAATCATTTGCCGCGGCGGAAACTCGCAAGAAACGGGATGGCTTTGTGGGGCTGGGCGGCGCTTATGCCGAACCTGCCGATCCAAATGTTGGGCGGGTTTCAAAAATCGCCCGCAGCACGATGACCCGGCTCCATGCGGAATTGATGCGTTCCATCACGCACTACCGCGCCCAACAGCAGGGAAATCGACCGGCTCGCATTTTCTTGTGCGGCGGCGGTGCTGGAATGCCGTACATGCGCGAGTTCTTTAACGAGAAATTTCAGGTGCCGATCGAGTTTTTCAATCCGTTGCAAAACGTGACCGTCGCCGAGTCGGCCCCGACACAGGACGTGGCGGGTTCCGCACATTTGTTAGGCGAGTTGGTCGGGCTGGCGCTGCGGAGTGTCACTGCTTGTCCTGTGGAATTAAACCTGCGGCCGGCGACCGTCGTTCGCAGGCACGACTTGGAAAAACGCCGGGTATTTTTCATCGCCGCGGCTGCGTGCGTTCTGCTCGCGCTGTTGGGCTGGTCGGCTTACTACACACGCGCGGCGCAGGTCGCGCAGCAAACGGCAGAGACGCTGCGCCAGAAGAATAACACGATGCACCTTGCCGAAGCGCAGTTGGACAAGCTTAAAAAGCAAATCACCGCGTTGGACACCACCGCTACTCCGCTGATCACGGCTGTGAATGATCGCAATTTTTGGCCGCAGATTCTCGAACAGCTAAACTCGCGTCTACCGGAATCAGACATTTGGATCACGGAGCTCGCCGCGACTTCTGGTGGAAAACTGTTGGGCGTCTCTGAAAAACGCGCCGCGGAAAGCGCATCGACTCCTCCGCCCATGCCCGCTGCGGGCACGACAGCGAGAGGCCCAGCCGCCGGTGGCAATGCAATCGACGGCATTAACCTCCGGGGCCTGTACCTTTACAATCCGAAACAGCAGGAAATCGTCGTCGATTACCTCCGAAACCTCGCAGGCTCACCGCTCTTTGCCGTCGATGCGAAGACGCCTGAACGCTTCATAAATCCAATTCTGTCCCGAACGACTCCGAATGGGCATTCCCTTTTGAGCTCCAGCTTACGCTCAAGAAACCGGTGAAAATGCCATGACAAAGGCGACCACGGATTACACGGATGAAAAGATGTCGCTTGTCATGTCGAGCTGAGTCGAGACATCTCTTGATCCAGTTGCTGATCGATGCGGTTAGCGTGAAGCCAGATGACCAAGGACGAATGACGAAGGAATGACGAAACTCGAATGCCGAATCTGTGAAAATCTGGGTCAATCTGTGGACAAAAAAGCTTTCAGCGTCCTCCTGCGGTTCAAAAACCCCACAGCGGCGCCAGGTCGCCGCACTCCAAAGCGCTTCGCGCAATCCGTGTTATCCGTGTAATCGGTGGTCAATTCGATGAAATGGTTTCAGCAAAACCGCGCGCTCGGAACGATCCTGCTCGCTTCGGGAATTTGTATTTTGCTCGGCGCGGCCCTGCTTTACTGGAGATGGAGTGTTTGGGGTGAGGCTAAGCAGACGTTCGACCAGGCTACAGCAGAGCGGACCCGCTTGCAGAGTCTCGATCCGTTTCCGAACGACGCGAATTACCGGAAATTGCAGGGCTATCGCGAGAAGTACAGTGATGCGCTGAACAAATTTAAGGACGAGCTGAAGGCCGAGGTCGCTCCAGACCCGCCGCTTCCGCCTAACGAATTCCAGTCGCGTCTGCGCCAGGCGACCCTTGCCGCGCAGGAACGGGCGCGCACGAACAATGTGAAATTGCCAGACAACTTTCAGCTTGGGTTCGATGAATTCACCCGGATGATGCCGGCCACCGCGGTAGCGGCGTTGCTTGGACAGGAACTCTCGCAAGTCCAGATGCTGATCAACATTTTGCTCGACGCCAAAGTGGACAGCATCACGTCATTTCGCCGTCATCCATTGCCGGAAGAACGCGGAGCCTTGGCGACACCGACGCCGCCTCCCGGTCAAAGAGTTGTGGCCGCTGCAAAACCTGGCGGCACGCCGCCATTGATCCAGCGCAACGTGGTCGAGATCACTTTCAAGGCTCCGCCGGGTGCCGCACGAAGAGTCCTGAACGAAATCACAAATTCCACTGGTCAATTCTTCATCATTCGCACGCTCTATGTGCACAACGAAAAAGACAAAGGCCCGCCGCGCGAGAGAACTGGAGCGCGCACGCCGACCCCAAGCCCGCAGGCATCTCCCGGCCAATCACCCGCAGGCGCGCTAAATTTCATCGTCGGCACCGAGCACGTCGAAGTCTCCGCCACGATCGAAATGCTGAGGTTTACGTTTTAAAACCAATGGACACCCACCTTCGCCAAGGCTGCGGCGGGCAGGCGGATGACACGGATCAGCAGATGATTCACGAGGATTTGAGCGGCAAGATCATTGGGGCTGCGATACAAGTGCTTAACGAATTGAAACCGGGACTCGACGAGAAACTCTACGAACGCGCGGTCGCTATAGAACTGAAGCGTCGCGGACACATCGTATCAATTCAACGCTCGTTCCCCGTTTTCTATGGCGGCGAGTTAATCGGCAATCTCGTGCCGGATCTAATCATCAATGATACTGTAATCGTGGATCCGAAAGTGGTCGCGTGCTTCACCGAAACGCACGTTGCGCAGATGATCGGATACCTAAACATCACAGGCTTGGATCTCGCGCTTCTGATCAATTTCAAAAACGCGCAACTAGAATGGAAGCGGGTGTTGCGCCCTACCGACATGGCGGAACGTTCGTATCCCGATCTCCATGTCTAACTTCTTCCTATCCGTGAAATCCGTGTAATCCGTGGTTCTCCTCTTCTGAATATGGCAAAAGCAATCGACTGGCTTAAGGCAAATTACGATCGCGCGGTGCTGATGGCTGCGGCGGTTTTTCTTTTCATTTGCGCCGTTGCAAAATGCTGCGTTTTACGTTTTGAAATCAACCACGGATTACACGGATGACACGGATCAGAGTTTCGTATGTCATGTCGAGCTGAGTCGAGACATCTCTAAATTTGAATTCTGAGTGATGGCTCGTGATTACAACTTCTGGATCTACATCATTACCAATCGCAATCACTCGGTGCTCTACATCGGGGTCACTAGTCGGCTCTCTCGGCGAACCTGGCAGCACCGCGAAGGAGTTAAGACTGGTTTTGCTTCCAAATACCAATGCAAGAAACTTATTTACTACGAGCATTATCCTGATGTTCATGCTGCCATCGCTCGCGAATCGCAGTTGAAGAAATGGTCACGGGCGAAGAAAATCGACCTCATTAATCGGTTGAACCCAAGCTGGAATGACCTTGGCACTGATGTCTTACGAGATCCGTAACATCGAGAGATTTGATTCGCGCGCTTCCCGCGCGTTCAGCCTTCGGCCTTCCCGCTCATGTCACGGCTACCCTCGCCGTTCCATTCTCGACCATGCGGAGTTTACCCTGAACGAAGTCGAAGGGCTCGAAATGACAGGCATGCTTTTTGTTCGTGTCCTATCCGTGAAATCCGTGTAATCCGTGGTTTTCCTCTTATGAATATGGCGAAAGCAATCGACTGGCTTAAGGCAAATTACGATCGCGCGGTGCTGATGGCTGCGGCGGTTTTTCTTTTCGTTTGCGCCCTCGCCATTTGGTGGAGCGCCATTCAGTTCGGCAATCGCCTTGATCACTCCACCGGCAGTTCCGCCGAAAACGGCCTCGCAGCCGCCGGTCGCGGTCGAGCTTGATCGCGCCGCGGAACAACTGAAAAAGCCGCTGCAATGGAAAGCCAGCACGCGCTCCGGTTTGTTGGTTCCGGAAAAACATTTCATCGGTTCCGACGGCATGCCTGCGACGTTGCAAAACACCGAGGTTCACGCGCCGGTGCCTAACGAGTGGTTCGAGAAGTACGCGTTGCCCATCGAAGACGCCGACGCTCTTGAACAGGACCCCGACAAGGATGGGTTCACCAATCTCGACGAATGGCAGGGCAACACCGATCCAACCAAAGCCGAGTCGCACCCGGATTACACCACAAAACTACGTCTGGTCTCCGCCACCGAGGAACCGTTCCGATACATTTTTGCGTCGCGCACGAAAGACAAGTTCGGCATCAACAGCATCGACGAAACCGAGCCGACGCAATTTTTGAAAGTCGGCGACGTCATCCGCGGCACCGAATTCAAGATCGTGAAGTTCACCGAAAAATACGACCGCAACAATTTCGGGATGCGGACCAATGTGTCGGAGTTGTTGCTCGAGCACCAGCAGAATCACGCGCAGCTCACGCTGGTGAAAGGACAGGTCGCCACCTCGCCGCAATCGGTCGCCACGTTTCTTTACACCTGGGGCGGGCGGAAGGAATTTGAAGTGCGCAAAGACCAGGAGTTTCCTCTCGCCACCGCTGAAGGCAATCGGACGTACAAGCTCATCGATGTCCGACCCGACAAGGCCGTGATCGTCAACACGCAAAACCCGAGTGCGCAGATCGAGATCGGCTTCGCGAGCCCCTGAAAATCTTAACCACGAATGACACGGATGATCACGGATCAGGTTTGGGAGCGCGTCCGCCTCGGGCGCTGGTTTCGACGCCCTCGCCGAAACGGGCTTTGTTTTCACAAGAGAGATCGTTTAAGCGGAGAGAAGAGGGTCATCCGCAGATTCATCAAGGGAATCGCCTCTGAATTTCTCCCGTGTCATCCTCGCCACGGCGAGTCCGTCCCATTTTTGGCGGACGTGGTTGTCTGCTCCTTCCCGTAATTCGTGTTTATTTGTGTCCATTAGTGGTTCTCCTTCAAAAATTTTCCTTGAATCCCGTAGAAGGGATCAATAAAAGCGACCTCGATGTGCATGCGCATTACATTGTTTCCGGAAATTCCCAAAAGGCACGACGGCACCACAATGAAAAAACAAATTAATCCTCCCATTAAGGCGCACCTTCTCTGGAGCGCGCTCATTCTGCTTTCACTTCTCGCCATCTGCGCGATTCCATTCGCCGTGGCGCAGCGAACGGCCGCGAAGCCGAGCGTAACGAAGCCTGCGACGCAACCAATTCCATTTACCACGGCTGACCCCTGGGAAACTGCGCAGAAGCTAGCGAACGGAGTCCACAAGGTCACATCCCCCTCTTTCGTTTTCACGGTTACAAATACCAACGACAGCGGTCCAGGCTCATTGCGCCAGGCAATTATGGATGCCAATGTCGCAGGAGGTCGATCACATTCAATATTCCCGGCGCGGGCGTCCACACAATCAGTCCTCTTACTGCCCTGCCAACGATTGCGCCCGAGACCGGCGTGGTGACAATCGACGGCTACACGCAACCCGGAGCAGCCAAAATACCAATCCACCTGGGCAGCGCGATAACGCGAGAATACTGATCGAGCTCAGTGGCGCAATGGCGCCGCCGATCAGCGGCCTCACCATCAATGCGAACGGTTGCGGTGTGCGCGGGCTGATAATCAATAGGTTTCAGCTTAATGCGATCAACATTGGTGCTTCTCTCCTTGCCTGCTAACGACAACGTGATCCAAGGAAATTTTATCGGCACCAATGCCACTGGAACAGCAGCGTTGCCGAATGGCGCGTCGTGGTAATGGCGGGGTAATTGTCTTTTCTGGCCAGAATAATACCATTGGTGGGACGACGCCGGGAGCGCGCAACCTGATCTCAGGAAATATCGGAGACGGCGTTCTGTTGCGTGGGGATGGGATGGCTAACATCGTTCAAGGCAACTTCATTGGCACCGATGTCACTGGCCGAGTGGCTCTGGGAAATACGCAGCGAGGAGTTATCAGCCCTTGTTTTTCCTTTGGTGGTTTTAACCTCATCGGCGGAAATACTATTGCCGCGCGCAATGTTATTTCGGGTAACAACCGCGGAATCGAGTTGGATAGCCTTTTCTGACGTGGTACAAGGGAACTTCATTGGTACCGATCTGACGGGAACCAGCGCCGTGCCCAATCTGAATTTGGGGGTGCATGTAGTCGTCGGATGTAAACGCGGTAGTAACACCATCGGCGGGCTAACGTCCATTCCCGGCGCTCCGCCCGGCAATCTCATCTCTGGTAATGGCACCGCTGGCTTAGACGTTGTCACCGGGACCGGCAACATCATCCAAGGCAACATCATTGGTGCCGACGTCACAGGCACGCAACCGTTGCGCAATGCGCCCCTCGCGGCGGGCATCTCCATTGAAGCTGAGGACTCTACGGTCGGTGGCACGGAGGCGGGCGCAGGCAACATCGTTGCCTTCAATGGTGGGACCTTGTGTAACGCAGATCACGCAGGAGTAATAGTAAGAGGTAGCGGCGCTACCAGTAATTCCATCCTGGGTAACTCCATCTTTTCCAATGGCGGTCTTGGGATCGATCTAACGGTCCCATTCGATGGCCCATGTGGCGTCACGCCGAATCATCATTGCGTTTCAGTCGCCGGCCCCAACAATTTCCAAAGTTATCCGGTCCTTACCTCGGCCTCGAGTGGTGGCGGTAGCACGACCATTCAGGGGAGCTTGGACAGCGTGCCAAATACGACCTATAGAATCGAGTTTTTTGATAACCATCGATGCCATCCTTCAGGCAATGGTTCAGGGGAAACTTTCATTGGCTCGACGGACATAACGACTGATGGCAATTGCACTGCGCCAATCAATGTTACTTTTCAGGTCAACGTCCAGTCGGGTCATGTTATAACCGCAACCGCCACTGACCCGAATGGCAATACGTCGGAGTTCTCAGCTTGTGTGCCGGTGAACCCTGTTGGACCTACTCCCACCCCGTCGGGAACCCCGACTTCGACACCGGGATGTCCCACTCCGAGCGCGACGCCGGCTCCGACCGGCACTCCAAGTTCCACTGCGACGGCAACACCCACGTCACCGGGAGCGTGTATATCCTATGAAGCGGAGACGAGCAACAACACACTGACGGGAAGCGCCGTGGTCCTAAACTGCCCGACGTGCTCCGGTGGACTCAAGGTAGGCTACGTGGGCAACAACTCTGGTACTCTCCAATTCAATGGTGTCAGTGCTATCGCACCGGGCCGTTACAGCATGACGATCGCCTATGCCAACGGAGACCCGGTGCGCTACGCGCTTCTGAGCGTGAACGGCGGTCCGGGAACTCCTTTGAGTTTTCCGTCCACTGGCTCGTTTCAAACCGTCGGGTCAATACAGACGACCATTACTTTGAACACCGGCAACAACACGCTTGAGTTCTCCAATCCGATCGTTGGCAGCTGGGCCCCGGATTTCGATCAGATTCAATTCAACTGCCCTACGTCGTATTTGGGCAATATCAGTACTCGCAGCTTTGTGCAGACTGGCGCCAACGTGATGATTGGCGGATTCATTGTACAAGGGACTCAATCAAAGAGGGTGATTCTGCGTGCGATTGGCCCTGAGCTCAGTCAATACGGAGTTTCAAACCCAATGTGCGATCCAACATTGGAACTGCACAATGCCGCCGGGGCTTTGATTGCCTCAAACAACAACTGGCAGACCACGATCATCGGCGGGATCATTACCAGCGATCAAGTCCAGGATATTCAGAACAGCGGCCACGCTCCGGGGGACGTGAGGGAATCTGCGATTATCGCAGACCTGCCACCGGGTCATTACACTGCGATCGTGCGTGGGGTAAGCAACACGGTGGGAGTCGCTCTTGTGGAAGCGTATGATCTCAGCCCCAGCCTTCACTCAATTCTAGGCAATATCAGCACTCGTAGTTTTGTTGAGACTGGCGACAACGTGATGATTGGCGGGTTCATCGTACAAGGGACTCAACCAAAGAACGTGATCATACGTGCCATTGGCCCTGAGCTCAGCCAGTATGGCGTTCCGAATCCCTTGGCTGATCCAACATTGGAACTGCACAATGGCATCGGCGCTTTGATTGGCCGTAACGACAACTGGCAGCATACGATAATCGGCGGCATCATCACCCAGCAGCCAGGTCCAAGATATTCAGAACAGCGGCCACGCTCCGGGGGACGCGAGCGAATCTGCGATCATCGCCAACCTTCCCCGGGTAACTACACCGCCATCGTGCGCGGGGTAAACAACACCACCGGAGTTGCGCTCGTGGAAGTGTACGACCTGCATTAGTATAACCACGAATCACACGAATTGACACGAATGGCGCCGCCGAAGGTAAGCTTGGACTTCCAGCCTGATTGAGGAACTCGACGCGCTTCGGCCTGATTTTCGACTCCGTCAGGGATAGCCCGTTCGACGAAACAGGCAGGATTGCCTTCTGTCTCGCTTGATCCCTCCGCTCGAGTGCTACTTAAAAAATCTTCGCAAGGATGCTGACGAACCTTCTGCGCGACGATAATTTCTTTTAACAAAAGATAGCGAAGACCGTCGCTAAGATTACCCGCCGTGGTAGAGCGTTAGTTGCAGTTGCAAGCCTCGCTGCGGCAATCAGTCTTCACCACGAAGACGCGACAATATTTCCTTGCAATCCGGAAAATCACGGAAGGAAGGAAAGTGCCGGAGGGAGGAGTTTAAAACACTCTCCACTCCCGCCGTCGCTCGGCGCTACCCGCGGCGACCTTTACCTTCTGTCTCGCAAATCCCTTTCCTCGATTGACATTCGTCGGCTAGCGACGACACGGATGCTAACTTCGCATTTCGCCTTCGATCTCGTCCATCCCTGCCGTCGACTCCTCGAGCATTGATTCGTCATTCGTCATTCGTCATTCGTGCTTCGTCATTTGTCGACATTCGTGTCTAATCCTTGCTCCTTATGTGGTTGTCCTCTGTGCTTCCCCACTAAAGCGGTGCCAAGTCGCTGTACTTCTATAGGAGCATTGTCCCCAGCTTACTCCAACGTGCTTCGCGCGCAATCCGTGTTATCCGTGTCAATCCGTGGTCTCTCTCTTTTCCCGAATTCGTGTGTATTCGTGTAATTCGTGGTTGAGTCGTTCCCCCCGAAAATCTTAAGAAATTTTCCTTGAACCCCGTAGAAGGGATCAGTACAAGCGACCTCAATGTGTATAAGTGAGCCAGAGACCACGGATTTGAAACTCGCTCATTTCCCAAGTCGCTCGCCGCTACCCGTCGCGGCTTTGCCTTCTATCTCGCTGATCCCATCAGCTCGATTCACGGATGCACAGACTCAGAAGGAAAAAGTGAGATTTATGAAAATCACCCAGAACGCAGTAATCGTTGCAGTGGATTGGGGAGCGCACGCGCCCTCGCGTGCTGGTTTTGGCGGCCTCGCCATCGCGAACTCATTCCGGATTCATCGGTCTCGAAGAAGCATTGCAGAGACTTTCCGCGGGAGCGCGGCAAAAAGCACGCGAGGCCGCGTGCGCTCCCCGGAGCTTTCGCTGCGATCTGTTTGTTCATCTTGCGCGCACCGCGTTCGCGCAAAACGCCGAAAACATTGCCGACCGCGAAGTGCAGCGGCGTCAGTCTGCCATACCGGCGGGCGAAGCCGCGCTTGCCCGCGGCAGGCCGCCACTGAGATCGAGGAATTACACCGTCGCGTACCAGGAATTTAAAACTGCCGTCGCCTATCTGCCGGACGCAGTCGTCTCCGGGAGAGCGCACGACGAAGCGGCGGACGGTGTTTGCAAAAGCGGCACCGTGTTGGCTGAAGCGCGCATCGCGCAGGGCGATCACGCCGGGGCGGAAGCGATCCTGAGTGAAATCTTAAACCGTTACGATCCGAATTGCCGCAAGGCGCAGGAGCTTCTCGCGCATATGCGACAGCCCGGTTACTTCAACAAAACCGTGGATGCCGGCTTCATCAATAAAGTCGACGAAGTGAAACGTCTGCTCGCCGAAGCCGACGGCTATTATCAGTCCGGCCAGTACGACAAGGCGATGAAAAGCTACGACCGGGTGCTGGCGCTCGATCCGTACAACACCGCTGCGCGCAGAGGCCAGGAACGAATCGACAACACCAAATATCAATACGGCGAGGAAGCGTACAACGAGACGCGCGCCCGCCATCTTTGGAAAGTGGAGGAAGCCTGGCAACAACCGGTCAGGAAATATGGTGCTGTTGGCCCGGCCGCTGACAACAAAGGGCGAGGGGAAGTGCGCGGCACCGCGCAGATGACCAACAAGATGAACAGCATCATCATTCCGCACATTGAATTTCGCGATACCACGATTCGCGAAGCGATCGATTTTCTCCGTGAACAGGCAGCCGAGAACGATCCTTCGGGACAAGGCGTGAACATCGTGCTGCGTCTTGTTCCTCTGGGACAAATCGCGCCGCCTTCAGCGCCGGTGCTTCCGCCGCCCGAAGGTGCCGCGCCGCCTGGAGGCACGGCTGCACCTGCTGCTGTAGCGCCTCCCGCGGGTGCACCAGCTCGCGGGCGTCCTGGCGCGATCGCCGGTCGTCCGCGCTGGTATGCGGTCCGGCGGCTGCGCGGATCACGGTGACACTGGACAACATTCCACTCGGCGAAGCGCTGCGGTACGTCGCAAATCAAGCGGGCTTGAAGGTCAAAGTCGAACCGTATGCCGTTTCTCTGATCCCGCTCAGCGAGCAAAGCAACGATCTGATCACAAAACGATATCACGTGCCGCCGGAATTTTTCGGCGGTCCACTCGATGTCGGTTACTACATCGGAAGTAGCGTGGCTGGTGGTGGTGGCGAGGGTGCTGGCACAACGACCGGAGTCAGAGAGGCGCCACCCGTAGCGACTAATGTTATTGAGAAGGAGGCAGTAAGTTTTCAGACCGCTTCCGGAACGGGCACCGGCGCCGGTGCCACGAGCCAGGCGAACCAGCTGCAGGGCACTGCCAGCACTCGCCAGACTTTGCTGAACGATCGTCAACTCGTGGGCAGGGCAGACGCGATAACGATGTTGAAGAGCATGGGTGTCTCGTTTCCGCCCGGTGCAAGCGCAACTTTCTGGCCGCATAGCGGAACGCTGATCGTTCGCAATACGCAGGACAATTTGGACATGGTGGATGCATTGGTTGACCAGGCAAATTCGTCTCCGCCGAAGCAGGTCGCGATCGAATCGAAGTTTGTTGAGATTAACCAAAATAATCTCAAGGAACTTGGGTTCGATTGGTTACTGGGCCCGTTTAGCACGAACGGAAAAGTTTTCGGTGCCGGTGGAACCGCGGGTAACGGCGTGCCTGTCGATGCGGCGAATTTTCCGTTCGATGATAACGGAGTTCCGATTGGACAAAATCCGGTCACGTCCGGAAATCGCAGCGGCAATTTCGCAATCAGCGCCAGCGCGCTCGATGCGCTTTTGATGCCGGGTCTTGGGCAAGTGGCTGGCGTTGCGCCGTCGATTTTCGGTGTAGCAGGTGTTTTTACCAATCCGCAATTTCAGGTCGTGATTCGCGCGCTCAACCAGAAAAAAGGCATCGATCTTCTTTCTGCGCCCAGCGTGACCACAAAGAGCGGTCAGCGCGCCATTATCGAAGTCATCAGAGAACTGCGTTACCCAAGGACATACACTCAGCCGCAAGTTCCATCGATCGGCAGCACCACCGGAGCTACCGTCGTGGAGTGCGCACCGTTCCGTGGTTGTGACGCCAACGACGCCTCAGGACTGGGAGACGCGCAACACCGGCGTGACATTGGAAGTCGAACCGGTCGTCGGCGGGGATGCAACGACGATCGATCTCAATTTGATTCCGCAGGTCGTCGAGTTTGAAGGCTTCATCAATTACGGCAGCCCGATCAATGCAGTCGGTGTCAATACCGTTGGCTGGCATATTCGATTTCCCAGCCAGTTGAGCTTACCCCGAACGTGATCAACCAGCCGGTGTTCAGCACACGCAAGGTGACGACAAGCGTGAGCGTTTATGATGGGCAAACGGTGGTGCTTGGCGGGTTGATGCGCGAAGACGTGCAAAAAACAGAGGATAAAGTTCCCATCATTGGCGACATTCCGCTCATTGGCAGAGCGTTTCGCACCAACTCCGAACAGCACACCAAAAAGAACCTGGTCATCTTCGTCACTGCGAAGATCATCACGCCCGCAGGTGTGCCGTTGAACGAGGAAGAAGAGGAAGGCCTCCTCCCGCCGGAGCTGCCGGAAGTTCCGGCTTATAAGAAGTAACCACGGATTACAGCTGAACACGGATCGGGCGGGCTGTTCCAGCTGCACGATTGTGACGCGGGCAAGATGTCCGAAGTCGACGTGATGTAGTTCGCCATCCGCGAATCCGTCCTGGCGACCCTGATCGGTGTTCATTCGTGACCATTCGTGGTTAAATCTACCCGGTTACAGTTGACCGAGCGAAGAGAAGGCCTCGTCCGCCGGAGCTGCCGAAAGATCCCGCATACAAGAAGTAACCACTGATTACAGGGCCGCTTCTTCGCCGAGGGCCGCCGCTGCAACGGATCGCGAAGCGATGGCCTGGCTTTCAACCTCAGCGTCGCCGTCGGCGACCGTTTCTCCATTCTCGGTCCGAAAGAATCCGTGTCATCCGTGGTCTTCCTTGTCCAGCTTTCCTTCGTGACCTCTGTGTCATCCCGTGTTTCGTCCCGATTAACCATGTAACGATTTACGAATCCGTGTGGCGCCCACGGCGCTTTACGCGCTTCAACGCCGGCGAAGCCTCATTCGTGTCCATTCGTGTGTATTCGTGGTTAATATCCTAAAGACCTAACCTATACTTTAGTCTATAGTAGAGAATATCTATTGACTTTGCCCGCTAGGACTGCGATAACCACGAACCTCAGAGAAGGACCCCTCTGAACAACCTCAACCCAAACCAAAACAAAAAACCCCAGAACAAAACCCTCTGAGAAACCCTCAGAACACTAGTCCGCCGTAGCTTATGCGAAGGCGGAACCCAACAGAAAGAAAAAAAGAAAACCCACATGAAAATCAAAACAAACAAACCCTCAGTATTTACTTTACCGAAGCAACGTGAGCGCGTCAGCGCTTTTACGTTGATTGAGTTGCTGGTCGTGATTGCGATTATCGCAATTCTGGCCGCACTGGCGGTGCCCGCGTTAACGTCGGCGCTGAACAAGGCCCAAATGACCGGCACCATGAACAACATGCGCCAGCTTTATTTGGCTCAATTCCAAATGTCGAATGACGGCGCGGCGACCGGCGCCTCGCAATCTTGGCGTGGCCAGGCGATATTCAACGCCGTCGCTCGCAGCGGAGCCTATCTGGCTTACCTCAACATCATATGTGGAAACAGGTTATCTGAAAGGCGGCGATGTTACGAAGATCATGAATGCTCCCGGTGCGAATCTTAACCCGGTTACGGTAACTCGTTGAGTTCCGCCGGTACCTACGGGTCTTGGCGGCTACTGGGAACGCCGCCCTTAAAGTTTACGGCTGTCAAAGACCAGATTCGTTGACATACGATCTTTGCTGCGAGCCATAATTACATCTATGACACTGCATTGGTGAACGCGGGAACCGGCGTTCCTTACGGTACAAAGGCTTCATCGTGATCAAGAAAGGCGGTGACGCAGCTGTTTTCAGAGAAGGCCAGGCCACAGCTGGCCGATGGCTGGCCGGATGCGTCAATCATTTCAGACCAGTCGGCTATAATGGCCAGATGACACTTGGAAGCTCCGGACTCTGGCGATCAGACCACCCCGATCCCTTCTACATTCCAATAAGAAGCGGAAGCGGCTCGTTTAGTTTAATTAATTCAAAGCGCCCCGCCTCGGCGGGGCGCTTTTGTTTTCTGGGGAGCGCGCGCGGCTCGCGTGCTGGCGATTGCGCCTCGCGATCGCGGACTTGCGAATGGTCGCGACGTTTTTTTAATGGTTTTCTTAGAAGACTGGAAAAATTCCTCTTACACGGCTAGTTATTGATGCTGGAAATATCGAACCGCATGACAACCGCCGAGCTTCCCATCCAACTAGACACGAAAAAAATCGCGGCGTTTTGCCTCGAGCGCGGGATTCGCAAGTTATCGCTGTTCGGCTCGCTGTTGCGTGGCGATTTCGACCCAGAGCGTAGCGATGTGGATGTGTTGGTTGAATTGCAGCCGGCTGCGCGTCCGGGCCTAGCATACTTCGGTTGGAGCGACGAACTGAGCGGGATCATCGGGCGCAAGGTCGACCTTTGCTCTCGGCTCGACCCGCGCATCGAGGATGAAGTCCGGCGCGAGGCGATCACGATCTATGAGCAGACATGATCCGCGACTGAGTCTGCTTCAAATGCAAGATTATGCGCAGCGCGCACTGACGGCCGCTCGTAGCCGGAACGTGGAGGATTTGAGCAGCGACGATGTTTTTCGGCTAGCGATCGAGCGCGCGTTGGAAGTTGTTGGGGAGGCAGCAAATCGTTTACCGGCGGAATTCCGAGCCAAATATCCGGATGTCGAATGGCGGAAGATCATCGGAATGCGCAACGTTCTAATCCATGGCTACGACATTGTTCAACGTGAAGTCCTTTGGGACACGGTGCGGGAGAGCATTCCTAAGTTGTTGAATCAAGTGAACCAAATCTTGCGCGACTTGGAAAAAGACAAATAACAACCATGAAATCACGATACGAATTGATTATCTTCTGGGATGAATCGGATCAAATATTCGTAGTCGACGTCCCGGGAGTTGCCGGGCTGCATGGCCCATGGCCGCACGAAGCGCGAAGCGATTTCGAACGCCGAAGCGGCGATTGATCTTTGGATTGAGACGGCCAAGGAAGAGAACATTCCGATACCGGAGCCCCGGGGCAGATTGATGTTCGCGTAGCGCAGACAGCCTCGGACTGCTTCGAAGAAGTTTCCTTAAAGATCAGAAGCTGGCTCGTTTAGTCCCGCGCCTGCGGGATTAATTCGAAGCGCCCCGCTGGAATTCCGGCGGGGCGCTTTTGTTTTGGGGGAAATGCGGTTTGATTGGTAGGGGCGATGGAAAGCCTGGCCGTTGCTCCGCATCCGTTGCAGGACCACAATCGCCTTGGGCGGTTCGGGTGAACCGCCCCTTACCTTTATGCTTGTCGTGCGCGGCGCATGCTGTAGCCACGACTCTGTGAGCCGTCACCTCCGCCATCGCCAAAACGAATTTTGATTCTACAGTAAGTGGCGAAACTCGGCCGGTGAGAGGCCACACTGTTTGGCAATATTTCCCATCGTGTAAGCGTTGACCGGATTTGCTCGTCGAATCTGGATGGTCCTCAGGCCATCACTCATCGTGATGTGTTTGCCTTGGCGGATTATCACGAATCCGATCTCTCCCAATGCGCGGACCGCCGCCAGATGATTGACTCCGGGCAGCTTTGGCATGCTGCTACACAGTGATTTCTTCCCGCGTGACCCGTGTGCCGAAACGTTTTTCGATCTCTGGTTGCGCGGCCAGGTACTCGCCGATTGCGATTCGGATGTTGTCCAACGCCTCTTCGCGCGTCGTCCCCTGGCTGTTGCAGCCTGGAAGGTCATCGCACCACACGGCGAACCCCTCTTCAGATTCTACGACCGTCACCTGGTACGTCATCGCCCAAAAAATGCAGCAGTCGGAGAGATTGCTCAAGCCATTTTTGAAGCTCAATCAAGAAGCCAAGTGGGCTCGTTTTGTTTAATTAATTCAGAGTCCGGCTGGGCGGTTACGTTCTTGGCGCACAAAGCGTCGAACATCGAACATCCAACATCGAATGCTGAACACATGAATTCTCGGGCCGATCTCTTTTGCACCATGAGACTCCAACACGACATCCGACCAGCTGGGAAGCGAAAGAATCCGGCGCGACCCGCGAGACTCTCGTTTGATCTGCTAGCCGATCCGCAGCAACCCGGCTGAAAAGAGTAAACAGAAGGAAGCGAAGGTAACGAAGAGATTGCAAACCCAATTCGAACCGTTGTTTCCTTCGCTGTCTTCTGTAAAAACTCTTTCTGAGATGCATTCATTGTACGAAAAAGCAGATCGCCTCAGTAGCGAAGTAATTGGAGCGGCAATCGAAGTCCATCGGAACAAGGGCCCTGGACTCATCGAATCCATTTACGAGCGATGTTTGCTGCGGGAGTTGGAATTACGTTCGATTCCCGCTAAGACGCAGAAAATAGTGCGCGTAGAATATAAGGGTCTCGTTTTTGATGAGCCGCTACGTTTCGACCTCCTCGTCGACGACTGTCTGCTCGTGGAACTAAAGGCCGTCGTAGTTTTGCATCCTTTCAGCAAAGCGCAGCTTTTTAGCTACATGAAGTTGCTGGATGTTCCGATCGGACTACTGATTAACTTTCACGAGCTGGTTCTGAAAAATGGTATCTCCCGCATGATTCTGCCCGCAGCAAAAGATAGCGACGACAACCCACTCTCGCTATAACCCCTTTGAGCTTCTTGCGACGGCAACGACCGACAGAAGGTTTGGGATTATTAAACAGAAGACAGCGAAGGTAACGAAGGGATTGTCTTTCGAAGCAGAAACGATCTTTGTTTCCTTTGCTGCCTTCTGTAAAAAAGCCGCAAATGCACGGAATTGATCTCAGCTTGAACAGAAGGAATCGAAGATAGCGAAGAGGTTGCAAACCCAATTCCAACCTTTGTTTCCTTGGCTGTCTTCTGTAAAAATTATCTCTGAGATGCGGAGAATCCAACCGAAGGAAGGAAAGATTGCGAAGGGATTCCTACGCAACTCTCACAAAGGACATGGCTAAACGAATGGCGCAAAAGCGAAAAGACCGGCGCGATTCCGCACCCCGGCAGGAAGATTCCATTTTCAGCTCGCGCGAACGCAAGCTCGCCACGGCGAGTCTGTTCGGTGGCGGACGAGACGCATGCGCTACCATGACCTTCGAGCGGCCCGACCTTCTCATCCTGCTTGGTTTGGCGATAGTGGCGGTGGCTACAGAAAGAATGCGGCAGCGCGTCTTATTTTACAGCTGCTCGCTACGAATCTTCACCGCAGGTGGCGGCGCGATGATTCGTTTTTGAAGCGGAGTATCGGGGATGGGATCAACCATCCACCTCCAGCCGATATGGCCATTTTTGTCGGCAGTCCAGGCTGCGCCTCCGCGTTTCCAGATCTCCATTCGCCAGTAGTCGCTGTTAGCTGGAAGCGCGAACACATACGTCACCGCGGCCGTGATCATCACCCCGAACAGCATACCGATCGAAAATATGCGCATCATTTTTCTATGCCTCACGATTCGTTGCACCATTCTCTTTTGCCATGGCGCGTGCGGTGGATTTTGCAGCCCCACTCGCGAGTCATACATTGCCGCCTCTTCTGGATCGATGCCTTTCTCCACAGTTCCCTTATCTGTCCTTCGTAACTCGGCGTCAAGCTGGTTCGGTTTTAACCACGAA
This sequence comes from uncultured Verrucomicrobiae bacterium, assembly GCA_963803285.1. Lineage (GTDB taxonomy): Bacteria > Verrucomicrobiota > Verrucomicrobiia > Chthoniobacterales > UBA10450 > Udaeobacter. The sequence continues at coordinate 101,036 of CAWDMG010000013.1, forward strand.
TGGACACGAATACACGAATACGGGGAAGACCAGAGGAACCACCCGCCTTCGCGCAAGGCTCCGGCAGGGCAGGCGGATGAAACGGATGACAGGGATTGGGGAGCGGTCGCCGTTGCGACCTGGTGCCTTGGCGATAGTGAACTTGCGAAACACATCTCGGCGGGATAGGAGACATCGAACATGGACCTGTTCAACGTCGAACGCCCAACGATCGAAAGCGGACCTGACTTTTATTGCAGCGGAGCAGTGATATAATTGGCATCATGCGATGCGTGACAATGGAAGCCGAGATTGACCACGGGCGCGTGATTCCAAAGGAGCCGGAGAAGTTGCCCCTCACCGGAAGAGCGTTACTGACAGTGCTTAATCCCACGGGCGAAAAACCCGATTGGGACAAGATAATGGCATTGCTTGGCACGATGGACGAAAAGGCGGACGGGCTGACTATCGAACGCGAGGCGCGAGCTGAATGGAATGGTAGATCGCGCTCGCAAGAGTAAGCCATTCCCGCGTGCGCTGGCTTCTCGATACCAATGTACTGATCGACGCTTTTGCCGGGCGCGCAGATGGCGTAAGAGCGATCACGAGCGCTCGCACAGCGAACTTGGAATGGATCGGCTACTCGGCGGTCACACGCCTGGAAGTACTAGGATTTCCTGGATTGAACGCCGCTGATGAACTGGGATTACGCAATCTATTGGCCCAATTTAGCGAGGCGCCAATCGACGACGCTGTCATCGAGCGAGCAATCGAAATTCGCAAATCCGCTCGGATCAAAATACCGGATGCTCTGGTAGCGGCTACTGCCCTGATTTACGAGGCGACGTTAGTGACTCGGAACACAGGCGATTTCAAAAACATCTCCGGTGTCTCCGTGCTCGATCATGCGACAATGTAGCGCGCGGGTGTTTTGTGGACGGCTGATCTACAGCTGCTGGCTACGAACTTTTACCGTAGATGGCCGCGTGATGAATTGCTTTTAACGGGAGTATCCGGAATTGGGTCAACCATCCACTTCCAACCGTAATGGCCATTTTTATCAAAGTCCAAGCCGCGCCGCCGCGGTTCCAGATCTCCATTTGCGAGCGATAGTTGTTGGCCCGAATTGCGAACACAAAAGTAAACGCGGCCGCGAGCATCAGTCCGCACAGCATTCTGCTCAGAAATAAGCGTCTCATTTTTCAATTCCCCAGAGTTCCTTATCTGTCCTTCGAAAGCTGGTTCGGTCACTTCGTGACTAGTTGAAGCGTTAAAGGGTTAAAGGGTTAAAGCGTTGTAGACCACGTCCGCCGTCGGACGGATTGCTTGTGGAATAAGTCACGAGTGGTTATACATATGGCGACTCCCATTATGAGTAACCGCGAAATCGTCATCGACTTGGTTGGCAAACTTCCGGAGGACACGCCCTTTGAAGAGATTGCTCGCGAAATCGAACTGCTCGCCGGCATCCAAAGAGCTCGTGAGCAAGCACGCCGGCGTGAAGGCATTCCGGCTGAAGATGCGCGGAAACTGGTAGACAAATGGGCGTCCCGGTAATCCTTACGCCGCAATCGCAGGAGGATTTACGGGAGATCGTCTCTTTCATAGCGCGGGATAATCCGAATCGGGCAGTGCAATTCGGCAATGCGCTTGTGGATAAGGCGCTTTCCCTTGACACGTTTCCAGAAAGAGGGCGGGTTGTTCCCGAGCTCCAACTCGAATCTGTCCGAGAGATTATTCATGGGTCGTACCGGATTATTTACGAAGTCCTCCATGATCCAGACGCGGTATTTGTCCTTCGGTTCTGGCATGGGGCAAGAGGAGTTCCGCAACTCGAAGCGAAATAGGCTTACAGTTGCTCGGTGCGAACGGTCACATGGCCGGAATTCCGAACGCAAACGTGAACGCGGGCTGCGAGCGTCGCACCGCACAACATTCCGGTCAGAAAATATCCCTCTCATTTTTTGGTTCCCCAGAGTTCTCTTAGCTGTCCTTCGTAACTCGGCGTCAAGCTGGTTCGGTTTAACCACGAATGGACACGAATAAACACGAGCACGCGTCAGAGTGCGCTTGGGACATTGAGCACACGCTGCACCAATATAAACTTGATATGATTTATGGACGCAATCGTTGAGAAGTTGGATGCGAAGTTGAGTCAGTGGAAGCCGGAAATCTCTGCGGCAGTGCGCTCGCTCATTTCAAAAGTGATCAACGCAGCAGACGAAGATGCACTTGACCTGATGCGCTCTCGCGCGGTTGAACAAGAAGTGCTAGATCACTTGGATGAGGGTTAGTCAACGAAGGTGGATCGGCTTCTGCGAAGACGATGCCCGGATGAATCGCCGAAGGCGCAAGATAATCAGGCGGCTAAGGCCGCAATCTTCGCCAACGCGTTGAGGACAACGCGTTCCACCAGCAATCTCGTGCGAGTAAGTATGAAGTGGAGCTCCCCAAAGTGTATTTTTTGAAGTCAGAGAGCGTAGCAAACGTGCAAGGAATTGGTTCACTGCCGGTGACACGCTTGGAGCGCAAGTTAGGCAAACTTCCAGACGATACGGATGCGCAGGATCCATCAAGCGCTCAAGTTTGCTTTCGATCTCATCTGAGGCTTGCGAACTTGGTTTCAACGGTTCCAATCAGAACCGAAGCCGGCTCGTTTAGTTTTAGTAATTCACAGCGCCCCGCTGAAAATTCCGGCGGGGCGTCTTTTGTTTTCTGGGGAGCGCGCGCGGCTCGGGTGCTGGCGATCGCGCCCTCCTTGGGCGCCGTAGCCTTGGCGAAGGCGGCGCGATCGCGAACTTAAAATCAACTTCGCGCTCATTACACATCATCATTGCTTGAATATAGAATCCGACCAGGTACGATTTGCATATGCCTCTGACACTTGAGCAGATTGTTGAAGAGACCCGACGCTGGTCGGCGGAACAAGTTGGTGAACTAGTGGGACGTCTCACTGAAGATCTCCACGCGAGCCCGCCGGATATCGACGCTGCTTGGAGAAGAGAAATTGATCGCCGCATCGAGGAGATCCAGCATGATCAAGTTCAAGGCGTGCCTGGCGAACAAGTATCCGAAGAGATCGCGAAGATTACTGAGCGGTGAAACCGCACATCTTCCATCCCGAAGCGCGGGAGGAATACATTCAAGCTGTTCAATATTACTCTGATGTCAGACCAGAAATCAGCACGAAGGTTTTGCTGTGGTGGACCGAAGCGACGGCCAGGCTTTGAAACGGACACACGAGCCGCGTGCGCTCCCCAAATCCGTGACATCCGTGTCATCCTCGCCACGGCGAATGGAGCCGCAGGGATGCGAGCGACATAGATGGGTTAAGGCGCGAGGTCGAAACGAGCGGGAGCGAGTAAGTCAATCCGTCCCATTTTTGGCGGACGTGGTTGTCTGCTCTTCTCTTATTCGTGTCTATTCGTGTCCATTAGTGATTAGCTCCCCAAAAGCGGCGCCGAGTCGCCGCACTCCGTAAAGGAGCGTGGCTCCCACGGAGCTTTTACGCTCCAAAGCGCTTCGCGCAAAATCCGTGTCATCCGCGGTTCTCTCTCTTCTGATTAGTGTGGAGTCGTGCTTGGATGTTTCTGCGCATGAGCGCGTTGGAACACGCGCGGAGCGGATGCGCTTTGCGAATTAGAAGTTGAATAAATCCCGGGGCGGAAAAGTCGAACACCTTACTTATCTCAAGATTATGAAAAAGATTTTCCTAACAGTAAGCATGCTGGCGTTTGCTTTGTTCGCGCTTCCGCAGGCGCGCGGAGCCGATGTATCGATCGATTTTATTTACGACAATCTTTCCGGGGGCAACTGGATTGACGCCGAAGGTTACGGGTACGGCTGGCAGCCGGACGTCGTAGTGAGGGATCCGAACTGGCGTCCATACTCGGACGGTTACTGGGCGTACACGGATTACGGGTGGACCTGGATCAGTTATGAGGATTTCGGCTGGGCCACCTATCACTACGGTCGTTGGGCCAATCTCGCGGACTACGGCTGGGTGTGGTTTCCGGGGGAAGACCTGGATTGGGGACCGGCCTGGGTCTCGTGGCGGACTGGCGGCGATTACATCGGTTGGGCGCCTTTGCCTCCGCGCGGGCCGGGCGTGGTTTATGAAGGACAGCCCATCGGCGGAAACGTGGATGTGACGTTCGATATCGGCCCGGAATATTACAACTTTTGCGATGTGCGGTTTATTGGCGAGCCGGTCCTGCGCGACCGGATCTTCCCGCCGGTGCAGAATGTGACCTACATCACGAACACGGTGAACGTGACCAACATTTATGTTCAAAACAATACCGTCTACAATTACGGCCCCGATTACGCTGTAGTGAATAGATACTCCAGCCGTCCGATACAGCGGCTGGCGATCGAGCGGCAGGCATCGACTAACCTAACGACCGCAATTAAGTCGGGAACGCTTACCAAAGTGCAGGGGAACAAACTTTTGATCGCCGCGCCCCAGAAGCTTGCGAAGGCACCGGCTACCGCGAAACCGCGAGCTGTGAAGGCGAAGGTTGCACAGCCAAAAATCGAGCGCGGCTGGAAGGGCGTGCCTAACAGGGCGGAACTGGAACAAAAAATCAAAGCCGAAAACCCAAAGAATATTCCGCCGCCAACTCGTGCCGCTGCGCGCGAGGCGGGCAGCCCGCCACCGGCACCGGGGACGAGTCCAGCGGGCGCGGATCGCGGGCCAGCAGTTACGCCTGGCCCGCGCGGCAGAGGTGGTCGCGTGGCACCGGGAGCAACGCAGGCGCCCTCGTTAGGCGGTTCGCCGTCACCGGTTGAACGCGGAAAAGGCAGGCCCGGCGCGCGGCCACGGCCCGGAGCAACGGCAAAGCCCGGCGAAGACGCAGGACGAGTGTCGCCTTCGCCTTTTGAAAGCGGTAAACCCGGCGGGAAAGCTCGTGCGGGCATAACACCACCGCCGCCGGGACCGCGCGAAGGTCTTTCCTCGCCGTCGCCGTTTGAACGCGGCAAAGGCCGGGGCAAACAAGGCGAGCGCTCGCCAGAGCCTGGTGCAGCACGCGGCCCAGCCGGAACAGCGAGAGCGACACCGCCGTCAGCTCTGGAGGGTGCACCGCCGCAGCAGCACGAGCATGGTCGCCAGCCAGCGCGCCGTCCAGGGGAGGAGCAGGAGCCAAGTCCAGGGCAGGGTGGGGCAGGACAGAGTCCGCCGCAGGGTCACGATGAACGTATTCGGTTCGGCACGCCGGCGCCTATGGCCGCAGGTGAACACGGACAACCTCGCGGCGGTCGGCCGGCTGGATTTCATCAGCAGGTCACGCCTCCATCTGATGGAGGACATGCGGATGAAGCGCGAGGTCAACGAGAAAAAATGCAGGGCGCTCACGCTCAGCCGCCGCCGCCCGAGCATCAGCGCCAGCAACAACAGCAGCAGCAGCAGCAGCAACAACAGCAGCAGCAGCAACGAGGCGGCGCGCCTGCTTCAGCCGATCATGGCCAGGGACACGGGCAGCCGGAAGGTGGAAAGAAGAAACAACCGAAAGAAACGCCACCGCCAGGTCAGCAATAATTTTGTCGCAATAACATCAGCGGTTCCGGAACGAAAAACTCCGGAGCCGCTTTTTTAACGCTGCTTTTTGTAGGGCGTCTGTGTCAGACGCTGATCCATCTATTCGTCATCGGCAAAACCTTTTTGATATGGCCACTCTTTCCAGTGAGTAGCCAAACCAGCGCGAACCGGATTCTCTCGAATGTAGTTCCACTTTTCGTGAATCGATTCAGACGTTCGAAGAAGACGGTCAAAGCCGCCCGGTTGCCATCGCCATTTTTCGCGCGCCGAATACGATTCGTTGAACCAGCGCTTGAACCATTTTAGAAAAGCAGCAACGCTCAGCTCGCGATCGAGGGGCGCAGTGAGCAAGTGAATGTGATCAGGCATGGTCATGATGCAATACGTGTTCCACTTGTCCAACCGGTTCACCGTTTCACACACACTTCGCCAAGCTGCCCCATTTGCGAACGCGTTACAGCGAGGCGTGATGCAAATCGTGATAAAGTAAATCACCTTGCGTTCCCAAGGCAGCATGACCGGAATGCGTGGCGGTCGAGCCGTAAAAATACAGCTTGTAGCGCGTCTGTGTCAGACGCCAACTAGATTGTGTTAATGGTTCGGCGTTTCACGGAAACGCCCTACAAACTATGATCGCTTCGCCGACAGCTACAGCAATTCGGCGATCTGGACCGCGTTCAACGCCGCGCCTTTGAGCAGTTGATCGCCGGATACCCAGAACGACAGCCCGTTCTCCAGCGCGCAATCCAGACGCACGCGGCCTACCTGACAATTATCTTTTCCAGCGACATTGAGCGGAGTCGGGTAACGGTTGTTGTGCAGTTCGTCCACGAGTTCTAATCCCGGGGCTTTCGAGAGAACTTCGCGCGCTTGTTCTACTGATACCGGTTGCTCGAATTCAGCGGTGACGGCAACAGAATGCGCCCGGTAAACCGGCACGCGCACGCACGTCGCTGAAACGCGCAGCTCCGGCAAATGCATGATCTTGCGCGTTTCATCCTGCATTTTTACTTCTTCCTTGGTGTAACCGCTTTCCAAGAACGAATCGACATGGGGCAGCAAGTTGAAGGCGATCGGATGTGGAAAAACTGCAGCCGAGTCGGAATCTGTAGCCGGGGGCGTCGACCCCGGTTGATCCGAAGCCGTTTCCTTCACGTCGCCAACAGGGCGACGGCTACAGGACTCCTGATCCTCCACCGAAGTCTTTGTTTGCCGAGTCAACTCTTCAACCCCTTTGGTGCCGCTTCCTGAGACTGCTTGATAAGTCGCAGCGAAAACCCGGATCAAGCGGAAAATCTTATGCAAAGGATAGAGTGCCATGAGCATCACGGTTGTTGTGCAATTCGGATTCGCGATGATACCGCGATGGAGTCTCACGTCCTCGGCGTTGATCTCAGGAATGACGAGCGGCACATGCGGATCCATTCGGAATGCCGAAGACTTGTCGATCGCAATGGCGTCTGCCTGGCACGCCATCGGGACATACTCTCGGGAAACGTCGCCGCCCGCGCTGAAGAAAGCGATGTCGACTTTGTCGAATGATCCTGTCTCGAGTTTTTCTACCGGGATCGAATCACCGCAGAATCGAACGGATTTTCCGACTGAACGCGCCGAACCGATCGGACGCAGACTTGCGACCGGAAAACTTCTGCGTTCCAGGACGCCCAACAATTCAGTCCCGGCAGCGCCGGTAGCGCCGACGACGGCGATGTGATAACCTCCCATGGCCTGTCGATTCTAACGCTGTAGCAGAAATTTGTCGCTAGCAGAAAAATTCGAAATGAAGAGCATTCACGTTTCAATTCGAGACCAGCAACTCACCGTAAAAGAAAACGAAGAAGCAATTCGCACTTATCCGGTGTCCACGTCGCGATTCGGTGTCGGGACCGAGGAGGGGAGCTTCAAAACGCCGATCGGCCGTTTTCGCGTGGCGGAGAAGATCGGAAGCGATATGCCGAACGGAACGGTTTTTGTAGGGCGCGTTCCGCTTCAGCCTGACGAAGCGCATCCTCCGACGGAGGACCGGATCACGTCGCGCATTTTGTGGCTGGACGGACTGGACGAGCAGAATGCGAATACGCGCGACCGCTTCGTCTACATTCATGGCACCAAACACGAGGACAAAGTCGGCACGGCTGCGAGTCACGGCTGCGTGAGGATGCGTAACGAGGACGTGATCGAACTGTTCGAAATGGTCGATGAGGATACCCCGGTTGTGATTGAGGCGTGACTCAAAAGCTCTAAAACGCAGGATCCGTCGCGCCTGTCATCCTGAGCGCGAGCGAAGGATCTCGGTTTAATTCTCGCAACTTGCGAACGAACATGGATCAGAGATGTTTCGCTTCGCTCAACATGACAGGACAATGGTACTCGGAGCTTGGGATGTGGGATTTCTGGGCGAGCCGCCCAGTAATACATCCAAAGCACTTGACAAATACGTTGTTGTCCGTGTGATCCTACACGGGCAGTGCAGCTTGCAACGAAAGGAGGCGATATAGATTGAAACAACTTCTAAAGGCGATCGTGATCGTGGCCGTTTTGGCCACTGCTTTGAGCTTTGGTGCGTGCGCTCAAAGGAAAGAGACTGTCACCACAAGCGCTGGGACAACCGGCTACTCGAAATAAAGCCGTCGGCCACAGGGCTCAAAAAACTTAAGAAAAGCATTGCTTCCCTTGGGTTCCCTGCCTAAACAGACCGGAGCAACTTGCTGCGAAAGGAGGCGATTTGGATTGAAATTTTTGAAAATGATCGTGGTGTCGGCCGTTTTGGTTACGGCGTTGGGACTTGGGGCTTGTGCGCAACACAAGGAGGTTGTCGTCCCTCCTACGCCAAAAGGCGGAAAATAGATCCGCTGCGCGGCAATTTGTTGTGGGCTAATTTCGCCCAAAAGGCCAGGTCGTTTTTCGGCCTGGCCTTTTTTTCATAAGGCCAAATAGGTTCTGTTGCTACTGGCCATTTGCATTCACTGGCGAGGACATGCCGCCGATGATTTGCCACGTGCTGTGCATTCGAATCCACGTGTGCGTGATTCGTATTCTATCGGTCTTGACTTCGGCGCCTGCGCCGTTCGCCCACGCTGCCTTAATTCGATAATAATCCATCGCGGTATCGCCCGTTACCTGAATCGCGAGCTGCTCGATCGAGTAGGACTGAAGGGTAATTCCTTTGGACGTGTTCGCAGTGATCCAGTCGGTGATGTGATCCTTCCGCACGGGCGCGGGACTCACAAATGGCCAGCCAACAAAATTCTCGTGCCACAGTGCGCGATACTTCTCCAAGTCGTTGGCTTTCACGTCTTCCCAATACGCCTTTTCCAATTCCCAGACCTGCGTTTCGTCCTTCCCTGAATTTTGTCCAAAAGCAGTCGCAGTTAACGCGAGAAACAAAATGATGGTTCGCAACATGTGCCGATCATATTTGACGAATCAGGGCGGCGGCAAGGTTTCAACGCACATCACCGCGACATGGCGAATCACCGATAAGAACTGAGCCGCGTCGCTCAACACTCGCGCCGGGCACGTCTATTGCGCGCGTAACGCGGTTATCGGGTCGACCTTGGTTGCGCGAAGCGCCGGAACGTAGCTGGCGAGGATTGCGACTGCGAGCAGCACCAGAGAGATGCCAATGAACGTGATTGGATCCGTCGCACTAATTCCAAAGAGCAAGCTTGCCAGCACTCGTGTCAGAAGAAATGCCGCCACCAATCCGATCAACATACCTGCGCCGACGAGTTTCAGCGCCTGCTTTACGGTCATTTGCAACACGTCAACTCGGCGAGCGCCAAGCGCGATGCGGATGCCGATCTCGCGTGTGCGTTGCGCGACCGAATAGCTCATCACACCGTAAATTCCAATCGACGCAAGCAGGAGAGCGAGCGCCGCAAACAAGCCTAACAAGAGCATGCTGAAGCGTTGGCGTGCGACTGCTTCTGCCACGATATGATCCATGGTGTCGATGTCTGCGACGGTTTGATCCTTGTCTACGGACCAAATGGCATTTCGGACCGGAGCGGCCAGGCTCATTGGCTCGATGCTGGTTCGAACGACAAGGGCGTTAGCTGCGACACTTTTCAGTTGCCGATACGTCAAGTACATCTGCATCTTTGGCGAGGCTATAAAGTCATTTTGCCGGACATCTTTCACAATTCCGATCACTTCTCGCCATGGTGAATTTGAAGTGCTTGAACCCGGTTTCAGCCGTTTGCCGATCGGATCCTGTCCGGGCCAGAAATGCTGCGCGGTTTTCTCGCTGATCACGACCAGATCCCTGGAGTCGCCTTTATCCTGATCTGTGAAGTCACGACCGCGGACCATCGGAATTCCCATTGTGGCGAAATAACCAGGTCCGATTGCACGGTAAATGACATCCGGCTGCTGGCCAGGCGGCGGATCAGGTACGCCTTCCACGCTAATGCTCATCGAATCACCATTGTAGGTGAGGGGCAGATTACCGGCGACAGCAGCTGATTGTACTCCTGGAAGCTCACGGACGCGTCGCATCACCTCATCGAAAAATGCCGCGCGTCGTTCACGGTCGGGATATTTCACCTCCGAGAGATTCACTTTCATCGTCAGCAGATGATCGCTGCGAAATCCCGGGTCCAAATTCCGCAGATGGAAAAAGCTGTTGATCAACAGTCCGGCGCCGATCAGCAGCACGAATGAAACGGCCACTTCGCCGATGACCAGCAGGCCTCGGACGCGATTTCCTTTGCTGCTCCCACCGGAATCACGCCCGCCTTCCTTTAACGTGTCGTTCAGATTGAAATGCGAGCTCTGAACCGCGGGGACGAGCCCGAATGCGATTCCAGTAACCAACGCCACGAGCGCGGTAAACATGAGCACTCTTCCGTCGATCGCGATCGTTTCCACCTGCGCAATGTTAACGGGAATGAATGTTTTTAATATCTGGACGCCGGCCAACGCGAGGAGCAGGCCTAATCCCGCACCGAATAGCGCAAGCAAGACGCTTTCAGTGAGAAACTGGCGCGTAAGACGCGAGCGACTTGCGCCGAGTGCGAGGCGCAGCGCAATCTCCTTTTGTCGCACAGCAGCGCGGGCGAGGAGCAGATTAGCGACATTGGCGCAGGCGATGAGAAGGACGAACCCGACGGCACCAAGCAAAATGAGGAGCGCCGGCCTAATCTCGCCAACTACCTGTTCGTGGAGCGGGATCACAACGGCGCCTCGCCGTGTATTAAAAGTCGGATACTGCTGTTCAAGGCGCGCAGCGATCGTATCCATCTCCGCCTGCGCCTGCTCCAAAGTGACGCCGGGTTTAAGGCGAGCAACAATTTCGAGAAAATGATTGCCGCGCTCCGCCGCTTCTTCAGCTGGAAATGCAATCGGCACCCAGAGCTGATCGTTCCGGTTCTCAAAACCAGGCAATTGCACGAAGGGTGGCATGACTCCAATGACAGTGTGGCTTTCGCCGTTCAGAGAGAGGGGGCGACCGATGACGCCCGGGTCGGATCCGAAGCGGCGTTGCCATAATGAGTGGCTGAGGAGGACAACGGCGCGTACCGGGCTTGTCGTCCTCCGGTACGAACGTGCGGCCAAGCCGGGCCGATACGCCTAACAATTCGAAGAGATTTGCGGAAACACGCCGCCCCTCGAGCCGCTCAGGTTCGCCCACGCCGGTGAGATTGAAGCTGCGCTCAGACATCGCTGCCATACCCGTGAAACTGGTGGCTTGCTTCTGCCAATCGAGAAAGTTGGCAGGCGATGGCGTATCTCTTGGGAAACCGAGATGTGCGGCGTTCTCCCATAACATCACAAGCTGATTAGGATTCTTGAACGGGAGAGGCCGCAAAAGTACGGCGTCGACCACACTGAAAATTGCGCTGTTTGCACCGATGCCCAATGCGAGGGCAAGAACAGCAATGCTTGCGAACGCGGGATTCTTCGCCAGCGTTCGCAGGCCATAGCGCAGATCTTGCAGCAGATCGGCAAAGATGTTGATCTTCCTTTCCAATCCCAATGCGGTCGGCTTGTCCGATATTCGACGCTCTACGAGTTTGAGTTCGCGGCCTAACAAATCGGACGCATTGAGTTGTTCGAGGACTTGCCGGCGCGCTTCGTTCTCCGGCGCGCCGCAGGTCAGGGCCCGCTCGTATTCCTGTTCCAGGTGCTGTGAGAGTTCTTCCACGATTTCCGCCTCCCGAACCGGAGATAACTGCAGCTCGGCCAGACGCGCTCTGATCTCGACCTTGAAATCAGGCATGTTGAATCCCGGTGATAAGGTTGATGGCTTCCACGAACTCACGCCAGCCGGCGCGTTGCTTCGACAGCACATTTTTTCCAGAGGCCGTTAGACGATAGTAGCGACGCCGGCGCTGCCCCGCCTTTTCAATCCAGCGGCCACGGATCCAGTTCCGTTTTTCAAGCCGATAGAGCAACGGATAAAGAGAAGCGACGTTGAATCGAATCGCGCCGCGCGAACGCAACTCGATCAGCTGACCAATTTCGTATCCGTGTCGGGCGCGATCTTCCAACAGGGCCAGAATCATCAACTCGGCGCTGCCCTTTTTCAATTCGCGATCTGGAACTGGCGATGCCATATATTGCAATGCCATATATGCACGCGAGAATCGGTGTCAACTGAGAACAATAGATGATTTTACCGACGGAGACCGAAAAGACGCAGAGATGAAAGCAATCAGGAAACCAGGAGAGCAGGAGAGGGGGTCGGAGAAACTCGCAACTCAGGGTTTGCAGGTAGGGCGACCACTCCTGTGGACGCCGTCTTTTCGGCGAACAGAGGGTTACTCGCCCCGCCAATATCTCTCTGCGTCTACCGTTGCTCTGTCGTGAACTACAGCAGCCCTACTTATACGCGATCGCTGCGCTGGATGGACCGGCAAGATGGATGACCTCGAAGCGATTGAAGCCGACTTGGCGGCACCATTTTTCGAAATCGGCGGCCGAATAATCGAACGCGTCGCCAAATTCGATCAACATGTTTAGCGACATAAGCAGACCGAAGACATTCTCGCGGCGCGCGTTGTCGATCAACGCTTCGACAGCAATGAACGCACCTCCCGGCGAAAGCGCATCGTAGACCGCGCGTATCAGCTTCATCTTTTTGTCCAGGTTCCAGTCGTGCAGGATCATTCCCATCGTGATCACGTCGGCTTTCGGGAGTGGGTCTTGAAAGAAGTCGCCTGTCGCAGTGCGGATGCGGTCGGCCAACCCGGCCGCGGCAATGTGTTTTTTCGCTACGGGCTCGACCGGCGAAAGATCAAAACTAATGCACTCGATATGCGGATGTTTCTTGGCGACTTCGATGCAGAGCAATCCAGTTGCACCGCCGATATCGCACAGGCTGCGATAGCGTGAGAAATCGAATTTGTCGGCGAGGGCTTCGAAGTTGATGCGCGACAGGCCAGTCATCCCGTCGAGGAAGCACTCGAGCTTTTCAGGATCGGCATACAATTCATCGAATATGTTTTTGCCGCCGTGTTTGGTTTCGTTTTGCGGTTTCCCGGTGCGCAGCGCTTCCGGCAGATCATTCCAGTACTTGAACAGCCGCGCATTGAGCATCTCCGGAATCCCGCCGATGTAGCGCGGGCTGTTGCGGTCGAGATACAGAGCGGTGGCGGGCGTATTAAAATATTTCGCGTCAGCGCCGTCGCCCTCACGTTCGAGGAATTTCATTGCCACAAGCGAATCGAGAAAATCTGCGACACCGCGAGGATGCAGATCAAGTTTCTTGCCTATCTCCGCGCCTGTGAGCCGGCGCTGACCGAGTGCGCTGAAGAGATCGAACGTGACCGCAGTCAGCAGGACCTTGGAATTCCAGAAGCCGAACGCAGTTTGCAGAATTGCGTCAGGTGTTGGCGAAGGTGTCTTCATACGGTTGTCGATGTAGCCAATCTGGCAGGCGTCACAAGTGACGAGTGCATAGAAAAGAAAATTCATGGCTTGCGCTTTATTGAGAGTCGAATCAGGAGAGGGGAATGCGAACTGGCTAGAAAGAAATGTGCAAAATGTGAGGCCAATCACCTGGATGGCGCGATTAATTCCCGTCAGCTGTTATCAATAGACTTTCCGCGATCGGCTTTTTCAGAATGAAACATCTTGCTTTGATTCTTTCGATTCCCCTGTTGCTGGCAACGGACGCCAACGCTGCACCGGTTATCTTCATTGTTCGTCACGCGGAGAAGGCCAGCGCTGGCGGTAAAGATCCCGATTTATCTGTCCAGGGACAAAAACGCGCGGATGCGTTGGCGCATATTCTGAAAGATTCACAGATTACGTCCGTGTTCGTTACCGAATTCAAGCGCACACAGGAAACTGCGGCCCCGACGGCGAGAGCGGCGCACGCGAGTCCCGCAGTGGTTCCGGCAAATGATATTGGCGCACTTGTCGAGAAATTACGTGCATTGGATGGCAACGCGCTGGTCGTCGGACATGGCAACACGATCCCGGACCTGCTCAAAGCGCTTGGGATCGCAACGCCGGTCAGCATTCCTGAGGACGATTATACCGAAATCTTTGCCCTGTCGGTTGGCGATGCACCGCAGTTGCTGCGGTTGCATTATCCGTTTTGATAAAAACGCCAAAAGTTCCCGTGCAGAGAAATTTTTGCTTCTCTTAGACCCCGATTCTGACGGAAAATCTCGCCTTCACATTGAACGCCGAAAAGCTAAATAACCGTTTTGTTCGTTCGCGCTGGGTTTCGTTACCAGTGGCCGCGCTGTTCTTTTTAAGCGCACGATGCTTAAACGCCGAGCCGGTCGGAGACTTTTTTAAGAAAGTTGGCCAGTCCGTCTCGAAGGCTTTCCAGCCTCGTCCCACGCCCAATCCAACCGAAAAGAAGACGAAACGTGCCGCGCGTCGCGCGAGTTCGCGAAACTTATCTGCTGCCGACGCCTCGCCGACTCCAATCGAAGAGCTCACAGTCGTTGTTAAAGAGGAGAAGGTTACTCCCACCGTCGTTGTACTGCGCGCTGCAGCGGTCCCACCAGAGAAAGCAAAAGGAGATATGCCGTATGGAATTCCGGTACCAGGCCATAAAGGTATGGTCACAAGTCCTTATTCACCCGAGGGAAACTACATTGACGTCAGCGCCTTTGCGGCAGGATCTGCGGTGAGAGATCCTTACACAGGAAAAATTTTCCTGGTGCCGTGAGCTTGCATGAATTCCGCCTCGCAAAATTTCTCGCATCACCTCGATGCGCTGCGCGGACGAATGCTGCACCCGACAGATTACGAACTGGCCGTCAATTATTTTCTTGAGGAGTTCGCGGGCGACATGGCGTTTGTGCGAGGATCGGAACCGGACCAGATGCCACATCTGGTGGCGGTGCTGAACATCGTTGTCTCCAAAGCCATGGGGCGTCACGTGGTGGTTGAGAACACGCTTGTCTCGTATTTGCGAGAACACCGCTTCGTGCATGGCAACGCGCAGGCGGACGGGCGGATTGTGTTGTACTTCTACTTTGAGGATGCAGATACAGGGCTGCTCATGCTGATTCCAGGAATTCGCGGCCAGATGGAGGTTGCCCGGTTCCATCTCAAGGGCGGGTTGCCCGACCCGCGATGGAATTGATTGCGCAGGCGACATAGCGGCTCCTGCGCGAACCGCAAGAATATCCAAGATTAACGGAGCTTGCCCAATCGCACTCAATGCGCGTATGAATATTAGAACACGTCCAAACTGTCGCAGGAGGCGTCATCTCTATGGTCAGAATCGCTTCGTTCAATGTTGAGAATCTTTTCGCACGGCCAAAAGTCTTTGACTTGCCTGATTGGAATGCCGGCGAGCCAGTGCTGAAGGCTTACCAGGAAGTTACCGCGCTGCTTCAAAAAGCCAGCTACGGCGCAGCTGACAAAACACGAATCCGCGACCTTCTGATTACGCTTGAGATCTATACGATCGACAAGAAAACAAAGGCAATTCGCCGCAACATGACATTAGATCCTCAGTGGGCATGGCTTAGAAAAAACCGCGGTACGTTTGACCGCGAGCCAAGCGATAAACGCCAAAATGTGGAGATCGTAGCCGAGGGACGCGGTGATTGGCTCGGATGGGTTGAGCTGGCCAAGGAGGCTGTTGATGAAACAGCCACGCGTATGACAGCCCGGGTCATCCACGACATCGGCGCCCACGTGATGGGATTGGTCGAGGTCGAAGACAGACCGTCGCTACTCCGGTTCAACCGTGATCTGCTCGGTGGACTATACCGGCATGTGATGCTTGTCGATGGGAATGACGACCGCGGTATCGACGTCGCGATCATGACGCGAAACCGCTTCGACATCGGATCGATCCGCTCAAACGTCGATAAGACTGACAGCACGGGCATCATTTTCAGCCGCGACTGCGCGGACTACGAAGTACGAACACCGAAAGGTGCAGTCATCCACGTCCTCGTGAATCACTTTAAGTCTCAGTCGGGAGGCGGCGGAGCCAAGCGCAAACGACAGGCGAAAGCCGTTCGCAGGATCGTTAATGGACTCGTTAAGACAGGTGCCCACGTGGTTGTTCTTGGAGATCTAAATGAAGGCCCAGCCGCCACTCGCTCTCAGGCGTCGAACCTGGCAACGCTCTTCAAGTATAGGAGCCCGTTGATCGACTGCTATTCTTTGCCGGGGTTTGATGTCGGCAACCGTCCCGGAACATTCGACTCCTGCGCCTTGCGGAACCGATTCGACTACATCTTTATCTCCAAAAGCTTGCGGCCTTTTTACACCGGGGGACGTGTTTTCAGAAAAGGATTGTGGGGCAGCCGCACAAAACGTCCTACTCTCTGGGAGACATATCCCGAGATAACGGCTTCCAAGGAAGGAGCCTCGGATCATTCAGCAGTCGTGATCGACCTAAATATTTAATCAGGATCGAGAAAGCCTCACGTTAGGGGTTACGATTCGCCAACAGCGTTGGGCGTGCGTGGGAGCGTGACGGCCGGCAGATATTCGGCCACAAGCGTGCGTGTCCACCAGCCGCGCTCACCTGAGTTCGTGAAGCGGTAACGATACCAATCTGCTCGAATAAATTTTGGCGGCGCGTCCGGGAATGGGTTATGCGCAAGGAGGCGAAGAATTCGCTTTTCGTTTTCGAGCAGCCGTTGCACGAGCGCGAGGAACCACGGATGCAAGTCAGGCGGCGACATGGCGGCGAACCACATTTGCCAGTCGAGCTTCCAATGGTACGGCGAGACGATGCAAGGCCGACGGTTAACGTCGCCGGGTTTTCCCTTAAACTCGTATTCGCGCCATTGAGCTGAAGCATCAGCAAATTCTGCGTGAGTCCCTTTGATCACCACCTCGAGTCGCTCGCGCGTCACGGCGCCGAATGCGCCGTAGGTGTTGACCAGGTGTAACGGCTCGAAACTGGCATTCATGAGTTGCCGTCGTGAAAACAAATTCCGCGCCGGTCGCCAACTGAGCGCCAGCACAGTTGCAGCAACGAAGCCGACCGCGATTGTGTGCGGCACGCCTGGGTGAACGGGCACAGAGTGGGGGATCGAGAGCAAGCGCGAGAGGAAGCGATCGTCGAAACACGGAATGCAAAGCACGATCGTGATGTAGTTAAGCCACGAAAGATTGCCGCTCAGGATCAGCGTGATTTGAAACACGATGGTAATTGCGCCAGCCCAGTAACAGAGCGGCGCGGGCATAAAGTAGAACCACGGCACGATGAGCTCAGTGAAGTGATTGAATAACACGCCGGCTTTGTGGAACCAGCGCGGCGCATGATGCAAATACCAACTCAGCAGATTCGGCAGCGGCTGCGTTTCGTAATGATAAAAGAGGCAGGTGAGATCGCGCCAGCACGGATCTGCGCGCACTTTAATCATGCCAGCACCCAACATCGTGCGGAAAAGCACCCACACGATCAGCCACATCACGATGAGCGGCGGCCGCGTGTCTGATGAGCCGAGAAAAATTGCCAGGAAACCCGTCTCGGTTAGCATCGTTTCCCACCCGAACGCGTAAAACGTCTGGCCAACATTCATGAGGGAGAGGTAGATGATCCAGAGCAACGCCCAGGTGAGCATCGACACCCCGAGTCCGGACGATTCCGAGAAGCCTGTGATGGTGAAACATGACAAGCTGACGCCGCACCAGATCATTGCCGTGATGAACCAATCCGAGCAATTGATGTAAAACAAACTCGGCGCGCGGCGAAACGGTACGTGGCGCACGAAAAGCCGCACCGGTTGCAGCCCGCGCGCGCCAAGCAGCGGGATGAACTGATTAGCCGCGATCAGAAACGCGATGAGGTAAATGCCTCCGAGCGCGTGCTGAAAACAAAACCGCGTTAACCAAAATTCGGTCGCGAAATGCATTCACGAACACCGACCGCAATTTAGCGCATTACTGTGCGGAGCGCACGCTGCGTGTGAACGGCGCGCACGGAGTGACGCGCCCTACCCAGAACACGCATTGGCAGGGCGGGCAGTCCTCTGCCCGCCGAAGAGGTTTTCAAGTCGGCACGTACACCGCGTAGCCGCGCGGCGCGGCCCAAAGTTCAACTGAGCCCGACTCGTTAGTCCATTTCTCTTGAGGTGTGCCGAGATCATCACGGCCGCGCCATGCTGAGGGAACGAGCCGTGTGCTATTCCATCGTGTCTGAACCCATGTGCCATTCCAACTCCCGCGATTATTCAGAACAAATATCAGTCCGCTTTGATCGCCTGCACCCGACCGTTGCATGATGTAAAGGTCGTTGTCAGCGAACAGAACTTGCGTTGAACCGGCGGCGTTTTGTTCGTGAATTTTGATCAAGGCGTCGATGCCGTGTTGATTGTCCGGTTGGGCGAGCTCCCAGTTAAAGTAATCCTGCCAGAAGACGCAGGGATAACCTTGGTGAGTGAGGATGAACGCGTACGCCAGTAGCTTGTCGTTGATGATCGGGCTGTCGCGGACCACGTCGTGATTCTCGATGAAGGTCACGGCGGCCTCGGCACGACCCCACATCAAAACTCCGCGTTCGGCGAGAGTTCGCAGATTGAATCCATAGCCGTCGCACAGGTCGCGTAACCGCCAGCGTAGCGGAAAATCAAATGCGCCGACCGGATTGTCGGACCACGCGTTGGCTTCATCGAGCCAATCGTCGATTGTACGTTCGCTGTCCCAGCATTCACCGACTGCATACGGCTTGAAACTGGCGCCGCCACGCAGCGCGCGCAGTTCCTGGATCGAGCGAACCATCCAGCCGCCGTAACCCTTGACCATGTCGTATCGGAATCCGTCGAAACCGATTTCTTCCATAAGCCAGCGCGCGTAATTGATGAGCTCGGTGTAAACGAAAGGCGTGCGATGACAGAGGTCCGGCATATCGCCGAAGGTCCCGCCGTCCCAGGTCTCGTATTGACTGGGATGAAAGCATTTCCAATCACGCGGAAACTTATCGCTCCTCGGCATGAATTTCGTCCAGCGCGATTGGCCGTCGATGGGATTTGGTTCCTGGGCATCCGCGCCGCTGTTATGATTGAAGACGAGGTCGGCGTACACTTGCAGTCCCAGCGCATGCGCAGACTCGATGAGATCGAGCAGGTCGGCCTTGGGACCGAACCACGTAGGCACGCCGCCTTTCTGATCGAACTCACCAAGATCATAATAATCGTATGGGTCGTAGCCCATCGATTTCCAACTGGCTGCCTTGTTTGCAGGCGGCAGCCACAATGAGGTAAAACCGGCGTTCGCAATGATCGGCAGTTTCGATTTGATGAAAGTCCACCATTGGTGTTCGCGATTTTCCGCCTGGGGACAATCCCAATAAAAGGCTTGCAACATCACACCCATAATTCACCCTTCTTTTCGGCGCATGAGAACATCGCCATGCTACATCCGCGACAGGGTCTAACAAGGAGCAATCACGTTAAGTCGATGTTACGAACTGCTGTAACTGTCTGCCTCATCGTGATCTCCATCATTGGTCTGAGCGGCTGCGAAAAGAACAGGGGCGAAGCCGTGGTGCTGGCGAAGGAGCACATCGACGCCGCGCTGCCGACTGCTGAAACGCCGAACGCTCAACCCGCGCCCACTCCTGATGAGCAACTTCGACCCATGCGGGATGATGAGATCGCAGTGGATGAGTACGTGATGAAACCAGAGGTGCGCGGCACGAGTCGCGATCCGCGTGCGTTAAGCCACGAACAGTGGATCGTGAAAGTGCGAATGCTCGACAACGGCCGCACATTCCAAGTCCCGGCCGATCAAGCAAAATGGCAGAAATTGCGCGAGAACGACCGGGTCAAAGTTAAATATCGCACCGGCAAGTACACAGGAACCGTTTGGGCTGCGGAGATTGAGTAGGAATTGAACTCACGTGGACATACTGTTCACCGACTGCGTCACCGCGGCTCGAACTAGAATTCACCACTGACGCAGGGCGGCCACGCGTGCGAGCTCGGCGCGGCTGCGCACATTAAGTTTCTTCATGGCGGCGGTCCTGCGCCTCTCTACCACCGGCAGGGTGACTTCCAAGTCAGCGGCAATTTCGTCGTTGGTCTGACCATCTGCGACGCGTTTCACTACCGCCGCTTCGTCTTTACTTAACTCGCCCATCACTGGCTGGTTGCGGGCAGGCGCAGAAGAGCGACGCGGGATGTTTTGGTCAAAATAAGTTCTGCCTGCGGCAACTGCGCGGATGGCCTCGGCGACGTTGGTGGGCGCGGCAGTCTTTAACACGTAACCTTTGGCGCCCGCTGCGATCATGTCTTCCAGATACGTGGATGATTCATACAACGTCAGACCGATGATTCTCACCGCAGGCTGAAGTTGTCTGAGTTCATGGGTGACCTCGATTCCATTCTTTCCAGGCATCGAGCCGTCCATTAAGACCACGTCCGGCGTCGTGCGTTTGAATACGTCGAGCGCAGCGTGGCCGCTGTCAGCTTCAGCAACAACCGCCAGATCTGGCTCCGAATTGATGAACGTTCGCAATGCGTCACGCATACCTGCGTGATCGTCGACCAGCAGCACGCGAATTTTCGCTTCGCTTTTCTTTTTTTTCTTTTTCATGTGCTTTGGGAATTGGAATGCGGACAAGCAATGTGGCGCCGCGTTCAGGAGCGGATTCGACCTTGAAGTTACCGCCGACCATATCGAGACGTTCCTGAATTCCGAGCAACCCCAAACGGGCGCTGCCATTTCCCGATTGGGACGCCACGTGAGCGTCGAACCCCCGTCCGTCATCTTCAATGATTGCGTGTACGTGGTCTGCGGTGTGGCGGAGGACGAGAGCCACCCGCGTTGCGCCAGAATGTTTAGCGACATTGTTAAGCGCTTCCTGAATGATGCGGTAAAGGATCGTTTCAATCTCGGACGAGATGCCGGCGGGTTGGTATTGTCCCGCCTCGAAATCCACGTCAATGCCGTACCGCGTTGACCAATTTTCCGTCAACGCACGAATCGCTTTCACCAGTCCGAGATCATCGAGGACAGCCGGACGCAGTTCCACTGCCACGCGGTGAAGATCGCGCGCGGTTTGAATGGCCAACTCCTGGAGGTGTTGCACATGACTTCCGAGGCCCGAGCGTGACTGGCGGTCCAGCAGGGATTTGAGGCCGACGTTTAGCGCAGTCAGATTCTGTCCCATCTGATCGTGCAACTCCCGAGCGATGCGCCGCCGCTCCTCTTCCTGGGCGTGCAGTAACTTGCGACGCAAGGCTTCGCGTTCGGCCATCTCACGGCGAAGCTGTTCGTTAGACTCAGCCAGTTTTGCAGTGCGTGACTTAACGAGAGTTTCAAGCTGCTTGGCGCGATCAGCCAATTGCTCGTGCGCCTGTCGCAAAGCTTCATCGGCTCGCTTTCTGGCAGTGACATCTCGAAATACGACCACCACGCCAGTGATTTTTCCATCTTCGCGCAGAGGCGAGGAACTATAAACGACATTGAAGAAGGTGCCGTCTTTTCGAATAAAAACGTCCTCGTCTGAAGTAAAGGTCTTGCCAAAACGAAGCACCTGCAGACCGGGACATTCCTCGACCGGGAATGGCGAGCCATCCGGATGCTTGTAATGGATCATGTCGTGCATCTTGCGTCCTCGCAACTCGCCGAAGGACCAGCCGAAAAGTTGTTCTGCAGCCGGGTTCATGAACGTCACCAACCCGTGGTTATCCACGGTATAGAGTCCTTCACCCATGTTCTCCATCACCGCGTCATCGAATTGCTTGGCACGTTGCAAACTTTCCCGGGCCTGCTCTAATTCTGATTGTTTCCGGCGTTGTTCTTCCAGAAAATCTCGAACCTGATATTGTCGCCGGCGCGAATTTAACGCCACCTCGACAGAACGTATCAGTGTCGTTGTGCCTACAGGCCTCTCCAGCAAAGTCACGCTGCCAGCTGCGTCTGCGGCCAATTCCAGTAATCGGGCTAGTCGAGATTCACCACCAGTCGTTAGGATAATGAGTGGCAACTCAGACCAGGACGGTTGCGCGGCTAGCGCTTCGAATAGATGCGATAAGCTGCCCAATTCGAGGGCTTCCTCCGTAAGTATGAGCGCACCTGCGCCGGACTGAATATGCGCCGCGCATTCTGCCAGCGAACCGCAAATTTGTGCTTCAAATTCGTGGCCGATCAGCAACTCGGCCATGCCCTGAGCATCCCGCCCGACTGGCGCAATGATGAGGACACGGTTTTTCGAATTATTTTTTTCCATCGGAAGGCGGCATGATTTCCCCTGTACCGCCGCGAAACACAGGCGCTCCCGTTAAAACACCGTGAAAGTCCTTCAAGGGCTGACCGACACGAATGCCGCGGCCAGGCTCCAGTTTGAATTCACGAATGGTTTTTTCGTGGCGGCCACTTCGTTTTTTAATCACCGCTATCGATTGTCTGACCTCGCCTGCCGCTTCGAAGTATCGCAGGCTTAGCACAGTGTCCGACAGGTAGCTAAGGTCTACCGGGGATTCTGCGGCGGAGACCAGCCCGTGCTGCGCCAAAATGAGAATTGTCACAACGCCTTGGTAATTCAGATAAGTGACAAGTTCGTGAAGTTGATTGGCAAGGTACTTCTCGCCAGGCATCGCGTTGAGATATCCATTGAGGGTGTCGATCACCACGAGTTTGCAGCCTCCGTTCACTTGCTCCTTAATACGAGCAGCGAATTCGCCGGGCGAAATTTCCGCCGGATCCACTTGCTGTACGGTGATGGTTCCGCTTTTAACGTGCTTTCCCAAATCAAGCCCCAATGCCTTGGCGCGAACGAGCATGATCGAACGCATTTCATCAAAGGCGAAGAGTATCGCCCGTTCACCCTTTGACGCCATTTGGGTGGCATACTGCAAAGCGAGCGTGGATTTGCCCGTGCCTGCGGTGCCGAGAATCAGCGTCGTGGTGCCCCGATCTAAACCGCCGCCAAATAAATCGTCCAGGTCCTTGATGCCACTGGAAACCGGCTCACGCTCGATTTTTGTGCGGTGCTCCGCTGCTACAAGACGCGGAAACACGCGCAAGCCACCGGTCTCGATCGCATAATCGTGATAGCCTTCGCGAAATTTAACTCCTCGCATTTTGAGCACGCGCAGCCGCCGTCGCGACTTGCCGTAGTCCGGAGAAAGCTGCTCCATCTCAATGACTCCGTGGCTCAGGCTCAGCACATGCGGATCAGTTCCGATCATGCCCCTGTCCATTTTGTCGTCGAGCAACAACACGGTGCTTTGGTGCTGCGCGAAATGTCGTTTTAGATTCAGCAATTCGCGCCGGTAGCGTAACGCCGTTTCTGCCAGCAACCGAAATTCGGAGAGCGAATCAAACACAATGCGTACCGGACGCCTTTTGCTTACTTCATCGATCAATAGTTTGCTGACTTTATTGAGTTCAACCTCGGAAGGACGAAAAACCGTCGTCTGCGCTTCCGGGCGCAGGAGCTGTTCGATCGATGACAATTCGAGTAACGGAATATCCTCCAGTGACCAGCCATGTGAACGTGTCACCTTCGATAATTCTTCGCGCGTCTCGGAAAGCGTTACATAAAAAACCGATTCTCCACAGCGCACACCTTCGCGCAAGAACTGCAACGCCAGGGTCGTTTTGCCCGAACCGGGATCGCCCTGAATCAGATAAAAACAATCGCACGGCAAACCGCCACCCAGGATGTCGTCCAACCCTGCGACTCCGCTCGAGCAACGTTTATCACGCAAAACCGGGGAGCCGTTTGGCTTAGATCGAGCCTTTTTCATTATTCAGCCTTCAGGGGCAGAGGCTTGCTGGTGTTATTAGATGCGTGCAAGCGGAACGATCAACACAAACTCTGCGGACCACGATAGGCAGAAGTCTGATCGTGATCCAGGTCAAAGCCGTATGGGCGCTCAAGGACATGATCCTCGAGCACGCAGCGACCGCACCCATGTAGCGGCTCGTCACATCAAAGTCACACAGCTTTTACACATTCTGCACCGGTTCGTCACAATCGGCGTGTAGGTGTTCGAACGTGCGGTGAATTGCCGCGCAAACCGAAACAAAACCAATCGAACACCAAACCAAATAATGAAACTCAATCCTAAAAATCCACTGCAGGCGAAATCCTGTTCACTGTTAGCTACCACTATTGCGCTGGCTGTCATGGCTGCTTCAAACGCTGCTGCGGACCAGTTGAGGATTTTCAACGAAAAGGTAAGCGGCGTGCCCGCAGCAAATCCCGTTGCGATCTCGCCCAACGTGTTGTCACCGGAGTTTACAGCCGAGCTTGTTAATCAGGGTGCTGATGTACTCGAGAACCCATCGGGCGTGATCACAAGCTTTGGCAATCTGGAGGATGGCAGTCGCACTGAGCCGGATGAAAACACTTATCTCATTCTGGATCATAATCCGGGTGGTCCCATGCCTGGCTACGATTATGGCCGTCGTTTCTTGTTCCAGGGACACGAGAACGCCGGCAATCTCGCTCACGTCACGCGCATCAATCTCGATGTGGCGGATCCTGATCATCGCGTCACGCTTCTGACGCCGGTCGATGAGATCAGTGGTTTGACCGGATTCAACAGCATCGATGGTTCTACATGGGATCCGTTTAGTCGCAGCATGCTCTTCGCCGAGGAAGCGGGTGCGAATGGCGGCGTAATCGAGATGGGCGCCGATTTTGATCTGAATACTGGAGCGGGCGCTGGTTTGCGCACACTCTACGGCAGCCTCGGCCGCGGCGGTTACGAGGGCATTCACCCTGATGACTGGGGCAACATTCTGATCGTTGAAGATGTCGGCGGCACCACGGTTTTAAATCGTGGAAGGAATCCAAACTCGTTTGTTTTCCGGTTCGTTCCTACATCGCCAGACGATCTGACTCATGGCGAATTGCAGGCACTCCAAGTCTCCATCAATGGCAGCCCGCTCGTGTTCGTGCCAGTGGACGGCGGACACCCGAATGGTGACACGCGGTCGGAGAATCAACTGCTGCTCCACACGGTGGGTGCGTCCTGGTCGGTCCAATGGGTCACGATCCATGACACCGAGGTCGACGGCACCGATCCATTCGATGCCAATGCTTTGGCCAAAGCGGCTGGCGCCACGCCATTCAAACGGCCGGAGAATGGGCAGTTCCAGCCTGGTTCACACTTTCAGACCTTTCTTTTCGTCGTCACCGGCGATACCGATAGTACCGCGGGCAATGATCCTGTGCTCGCAGCGCGCGGGGCCTGGGGCGGAATCTTCCGTGTCGATCTCGACCTAAGCCGCAAGACTGGACATATCTCTCTTTTGGTCCTGGGCGATGCCGACCATGCTTCGTTCGATAATGTCACGTTCGTGGATGATAAAGACACGATCCTGGTGACAGAAGATCGAGGCGACACCTTGCATGATCAGTTGAACAAGCTCGATTCGATTTGGGCTTATAAACTGAACCAACAGCATCCGGAGAGAATCATCGCGGCCCGATTTGTCGCGCTCGGCCAGGATCCGCTGGCGACTGACGAAGATAACGAGCCGACCGGCGTACACATGTCTGACGGAGACAGCACGATCCAGGGATTGATTGGAACGAAGGTCTTCAAGAAAAACCAGGCGAGGCTTTTTTTCACCCAGCAACATGGCGAAAACAATCTGTTCGAAGTGTTTCCCCAGGACTGAGTAGGACTAACCGGCAGAAACAGGCAAGCAGCGCCCCAGACGGAAAACCGTCTGGGGCGTTTTTTCAATCGCCGCTTTGAGAGTCCCGATCTTGAAAGCGCCGGAGCACCAGCGCACTCCAAAACGCAAGCGAGTAATGCGGCGTGTAATGTCCGTCAGGTTTTGGAGCGCGGCGCTGCTGCGCCGTTTTTTGATTGCGCGTCGCCGATCAATGCAACGGTCGTCAGAGTTCTGGTCAGCGCCGCGCGGACAGCTGCGAATTTGCGGCGGCGATGGGCTGATAAAATCGCAGTGCCTCGATGTCGCTGCCAAGTTCGCGTAACGGATAAAGGCCTTTCGCAGAACCGGCGCCGGGATCGCGCACGAGATAATCGAAGCCGTCTTTCCCTGCGATGACAACGAAATGCGTGATGCCGCTAGCTAAGCGCACGCGGACGATCACAGGATTTCCGTGCGCTATGTTCGAATCGATTAGCTGATACGACGGCAAATCCTCGTACACGTGCTGCACCCGATCGGGTGCGAACCACGCCGCGCGATCCCAGTAAAGCCAGCCTTGCTCGGTAAATCCGTCCGTCGCAGTTAGAAACCAGTTCAATTGCTGCGGATCCGCATCGATTCCGTAAAATTTGAACACCATCGCCGCGGATGCCACAGCGCAACCTTCGCCGCCCAGCGTCCCGTTCTCGGGAACGCCGCCTAACGGATCGTCGCGCCATTTATCGTCTCCTTGCTGGAACGAAGGCACCGGCAACTCGACGCGAGTTAAAAACGGACGCCCGCCGCGCGGCGAGAGCTTTCGTTTCCAGGTCCAATCAACATAAACCGCGGCACCGGCACCGACTAAAACAAGGACGATAAGGATAACGACAACCCGTCTCCACCGCTTCACAGCATGACTGTAGAGGCGGCTGCTTGCCACGCCATAGCTTTTTCGCGAGGCGGGTGTCAGCCGCAAATTCTGCCGACTTTCCTAAGGAGAGACGCCTTGGGCAGCCGTCACTCCTTGAAAAGGTAGTGTTCGCTGTCCTTGACGAGCCGCAGCGTTCGCGAAGGCTGCTCAGCGGAAAAACGATCCGAGCGAATCTTGTCACAGAAGACAAGTTGCGCCGGTGCGGTATAATGCCGATCTCACATCATGCACAAGACACATGAACTCCGGCTCGCCAAACGCATGGCGCGACTCGGCACGGAGACGGCGTTCGAAGTGTTGGTGAAAGCCAAGGCGCTCGAGGCGCAGGGTCGCGACATCATTCATCTGGAGATCGGCGAGCCCGATTTCGATACACCGAGCAACATCATCGAGGCAGGATGCGACGCCCTGCGAAAAGGCTTCACACATTACGGACCTTCGGCCGGCATGCCGGAATTGCGCGAGGTCATCGCACAACATGTGAGCGAGACGCGTCGCGTAAACGTGACGCCCGATGAAGTAGTCGTCGTTCCCGGCGGCAAGCCGATCATCTTTTTCTCGATTCTGGCGCTCGCCGAACACGGAGATGAAATCATTTACCCGAATCCCGGCTTTCCGATTTACGAGTCAATGATCAACTATGTCGGTGCGAAAGCAGTGCCGATCCGGTTGCGCGAGGAATTGGATTTCCGGCTCGACGTCGATGAGCTCGCCAGTCTGATCAACGATCGCACGAAGCTCATCATCCTAAATTCGCCGCAGAATCCGACTGGCGGCGTGCTGACAAAGGACGACATCGCTGCCATCGCGCGCACAATCGGCGATCGCAACATCATGGTCTTGAGCGATGAGATTTATAGCCAGCTAATCTTTGAGGGCGAGGATCATTCCATCATGTCGATCGACGGCATGAAGGAGCGCACGATTTTGCTCGACGGCTTTTCCAAAACTTATGCGATGACTGGCTGGCGGATGGGCTATGGCGTTATGCGCCCCGATCTGGCAACGCACATCTCGCGGTTAATGACGAATTCGAACTCCTGTACCGCCAGCTTCACGCAAATGGCCGGCGTCGAAGCGTTGCGCGGTTCGCAGAATGTGGTGGACGCGATGCGCGCTAAATTCAAGAAGCGGCGCGACGTAATGGTTGCCGGCCTGAACAAAATCAAAGGTTTCTCCTGTCGCGTTCCACATGGCGCGTTTTATGTCTTCCCAAATATTACGAAGACTGGATGGCCATCGAAAAAACTGGCCGAGGCACTCCTTGAGGACGCAGGTGTCGCTGCATTGTCAGGCACCGCGTTCGGCGATTTCGGCGAAGGTTATCTTCGCTTCAGCGTGGCGAACTCGATCGAGAATATCGAGAAAGCACTCGATCGGATCGACGCCTGGACCAAGAAAAATCTGTAGGGCAACCGCTTCGGTTGTCGCTCGGCAGGCGGGTGCGCCTGCCCTACAATTCCCCTTATTTGGCCGCATTGAGGACGAATTCACTCTTCTCGAGCGAACTCGGAAACATTCTCGCGATGCCGGGCTAGATGTGCGCAAACTCGATCTGCTGGTGCGAAGCAAACAGCGAATTTTGGTCTTGTAGAGACATTCGGCAACAGAATAGATAGTTTATTGAAAGGAGACAAAAGTCTGATGAAACTGATCATCTCCGTAATTGTAGCTAACGTTTTCGCTTCTTCTGGCGCAGCGTTTGGGGCAGATGCTGCAGCGCTATGGGCTCAAAACTGCGCCTCCTGCCACGGCAAAGACGGAAGTGGCAGTACCGCGATGGGAAAGAAGCTCGGTGTGAAAGATTACACTAAAGAACAGGGCTTCAGTGATGCCGAGGCGACGAACGTCATCAAGAACGGCAAGGGGAAGATGAAAGCGTACAAAGACAAGTTTTCTGATGCCGACGTCAAAGCGCTTGTGGCCTACGTCCGTTCGTTGAAGAAATAACGCCCTTATTTTTCAGCGCCTGTTTCGCAAGTGCGCCGGTGATAAAGGGAGCAGGTTCGAGATAGCATGTTAAACTTGCTGTAGCCACGGTCCGGTGGGCCGATTGCCTGATGTGGAGAGCAACGTTCGCTGGACTGGCCACAGACCGGTGGCCACAGATTGCGAATCGCCTAAACTTTGATTGTAGGCTCAGTCACTGAAGGCGGCGCAGTGACTTTCGCTCCCGGTTTTTCTTTTCGCCCAGCGGCGAGTCGCTCAATCACGTAAAATGTTACCGGGATAAGAAAGATGGCGATTGCTGAGGCCGCGATCATTCCGCCGATGACGGTTGAGCCGAGGACACGGCGAGCGACGGCGCCTGAACCGCTGGCAAACCAAAGCGGCAGAAGACCGAAGATGAAAGCAAAGGAAGTCATCAGGATCGGACGAAGACGGAGGCGCGCGCCTTCGAGCGCAGCGTCGAGGAGCGGTTTACCTTTTTCGTATTCGTCTTTAGCGAATTCGACGATAAGGATGGCGTTCTTCGCAGCCAGGCCGATTAGCATGATTAGACCAATTTGCGCGTAAATGTTGTTTTGCATTCCGCGTAGCCAAAGCGTCGCAAATGCGCCGAACACCGCGACCGGTGTCCCGAGCAATACGCTGAAGGGCAACGACCAGCTTTCATAGAGTGCAGCGAGGATCAGGAACACGAAAATGAGCGATATTCCGAACACAACAGTCGGGGATACACCCTGCTGCGCCTTCTTTTCCTGAAACGACAGGCCAAGATAGTCGTAGCCCATCTCGTTAGGCATTGTTTGGCGAAAAGTTTCCTCCAGCGCGTTCATCGCCTGATACGAGCTATAACCTGGCGCGGCAGAACCGTTGATTTGGGCCGCGCGGTATTCATTGTAGCGTAACGTGAATTCCGGACCGGCGATGTTCTGGATAGTTGAAATGGCATCAAGCGGAACCGGGTTGCCGCTGGCGTTGCGCACGAAGAATTGACCAACGTTTTTTGCATCGCTGCGATAATCGCCTTCGGCCTCTATATACACCTGCCATGTTCGCCCGAACCGATTGAAGTAGTTTACAAAAAAACCGCCCATGAATGTCTGGAGGGTCTGATAGACCTGGCCGAGATCGATACCCTGCTTAATGACTTTGTCGCGATCGACGTTAACGAAAACCTGCGGAACGTTCGGCAGAAACGTCGGAATAAGGGTGCCTAGCTCCGGCCGTTTACGCGCCGCGTCCAGAAACGTTTTCAGATTTTGGGCGAGAAAGGCGACATCTTTGCCGGCGCGATCTTCCAAAATGAATTGGAATCCGCCGGAAGTGCCCACGCCCGGAATCGCCGGCGGCGGAAACGCGAAGGCAATACCTTCGGTAAGCCCGGCGAGCTGTTTGTTAATGTTCGCCTTGATGGCGGCGTATTGTTCTTCCGGCTTGGTCCGTTCGCTCCATGGCTTGAACGTGACGAAGAAGAACGCGCTATAAGTATTTTGAACGAGGCTGAGCAAACTGAATCCGATCACGCTGGTCGTGTACTGGACGCCCGGAGTCTTGCTGAGCATTTCTTCGATTTTGCGAGACGCGGCATCGGTTCGCTCAAGCGATGCGGCGTCCGGTAATTGCAACGCCAGAAACACGTAGCCCTGGTCTTCTTCCGGCAAAAAGCCGCTCGGCAATCGAGATCCAAATAGTCCCGCGCCGACTGCGAGCACCGCGAGCAACGCGAAGCTGAGCACAGCTTTTCGAATGGCGATGCGCGACCAGTTCACGTAACCGTGTGTGGCGATGCCGAAAACGCGATTGAACCGATCGAAAAACCAGCCCACCGGACCACGCGTTTTTTTTCGCGGGCGGAGCAGCAGAGCGGAAAGCGCCGGGCTCAGCGTGAGCGCGTTGAACGCTGAGAAAATGACGGAGATAGCAATCGTGAGCGCGAACTGTTGATACAACCTGCCGGTGATACCAGGAAGAAATGCAGTAGGAATAAAGACGGCCGAAAGTACGAGTGCAACGCCGATTACCACGCCTGAGACTTCGCGCATGGCCTGAAGTGTCGCGTCACGCGGCGACATTCCTTCTTCGATGTGACGCTCAACTGCTTCGACAACAACAATCGCGTCGTCAACCACAAGCCCGATGGCGAGCACAAGTCCAAAAAGCGAAAGCGTGTTGATCGAGAATCCGAACAACGGGAATACTACAAACGTGCCGAGCAACGAAACCGGCACCGCACAGAGCGGAATCAGCGTCGAGCGCCAGTTCTGAAGGAAGATGAAGACAACGATGACGACCAACGCGAGCGCCTCGAACAACGTTTTAACAATGTCGTTCAATCCTTCAGTAACCGAGAGGGTTTGATCCAGCGAGACGACGAAATCCATGTCCGCCGGAAAACGTTGCTTTGCTTCCGCCATTAGCTTGCGCACACCTTCCGCGGTTTTAACGGCGTTGGTTCCGGGCAACTGATATACAGCGAGAATCGCCGAGGGTTGTCCGTTGAGTCTGCCTCGCAAGTTGTAAGTTTGCGCGCCGAGATCAATGCGTGCGATGTCTTTGACCCGCACAAATGAACCGTCCTCGTTCGCCCTAACGACAATCTCCCCAAATTCCTCCGGTGTTTGCAATCGTCCCTGGGCGCGCACGGCATAGGTGAATTTCTGTCCGCTTGGAATTGGTTCGCCGCCGATCTGGCCGGCGGGATTCACCGTGTTCTGTTTTTGCACTGCGGTGATGATGTCCGGCACAGTGATGCCGAGCTTCGCGAGCTGGTCCGGCTTGACCCACAGGCGCATGGCGTATTGGCCAGCGCCGAAAATCTGCACATTGCCAATTCCAGGTACGCGTGTCAGTGGATCGAACAGATTAATGTAGCCGTAATTGGCGAGAAAAATATTGTCGTAGCTGCCTTTGGGCGAATATAGCGCGATCAGCATCAGTGGCGCCGTTGTCGACTTTTTAACGGTGATGCCGTAGTTATTGACGTCTGCGGGCAATTGCGATTGCGCTTGCGCCACCCGAAGCTGTGTCAGGACTTGATCGATGTTCGGGTCGGTTGCGACGTCGAAGTTCACGATCAATCGGATGTCGCCACTGTTCGAGTTGATCGAGTACATGAAGTTCATGTTGTCGACGCCACTCATTTGTTGCTCGATCGGCGCCGCGACCGCTTGCTCGATCGTGAGCGCGTCCGCGCCGGTGTAGTGCGTTTGCACCTGAATTTCCGGGGGGGCGATTTTTGGATATTGCGCGATTGGCAACGTCAGCATGCAAACGCCGCCGATGAGCGTCATCAGAATCGCGATTACGATCGCGACAATGGGCCGCCGAACGAAAAACTCGGACATTTGTTAGGGCTTTTTTTGCTGGTCCGCTTTTGAAACCAACGCGTCGGGGGGAGGGGTCCAGTCTTTGGCGGTGACCGTCGATCCTTCGCGCGCTTTTTGGAGTCCTTGCACAATAACTTTGTCGCCTGGCTTCAAACCTTCTGTGACTTCCCACATCGCGCCGATGCGGTCGCCCATTTTTACCGGACGAATACTGACATTGTCGTTCTGATCGACAACGGCGACCTGATAACTGCCCTGCAACTCGTTTACCGCTTCCTGCGGAATCACCATTGCGTCCTTTTTGATGTCGGCTACGAACCGCACTTTCCCGAACTGTCCGGGCCGCAAAATATTTCCTGGATTTGGAAACGTCACTTCGTAACGGATCGAGCCTGTCTTTGGATCGAGACTGCGATCAAGTGCATAGAATTTTCCTTTTTGCTGGAACACGCTCCCGTTGCCGAGAATCAAGTCGAACTGGAGGGTCTTCACATATTCGGCACGCTCAGCGGGATCGGGGTGGCGAGTAACGAAATCCGTGAAAGGCGCTTCACCCGCGGTGACAACAGCCTTGATGGGGTCAATTTGAGAAACTGTCGTTAGCGTTCCGGCGCTGGGCCCGACAAGATCGCCTACCTGCGCGGTAGCGATGGCAGCGACGCCATCGATTGGCGAAATGACCCGCGTGTAGCCTAGATTTAGCTCGGCTTGCATTACGGCCGCTGCGTCGGCTTCGATGTTTGCTCTGCCCGCTTGGGCGGCGGCGATGGCAGTATCGCGCTCCTGGTCGCTGATTACTTTTTTGTTGAACAAGTCCATCGCGCGTTTTTCGTCCGCGTCTGCTTTTACCTGGTTAGCTTTGTCTTTTGCCAGAGTTCCCTTGGCCTGCGCCAATGCGGCTTCGAACGGTCGGGAATCGATCTGGAATAGAAGGTCGCCCTTCTTGACTACGCCGCCCTCCTGGTAATCGCGCGAAATAATGTAGCCCTGCACCTGCGCGTTGATGTTGGCGTTGATGAAGCCGTCCAACGTCGCGACGCGTTCGAGCACGCGCGGCACATCCTGCGGCTTCACTGTTGTCACAAGAACTTCAGGCGGCGGAGGGTCCGTCTGCGCCGGCTTTCGCGAACAACTCAAAAGCAATGACAACAGCAGTATCGGCAGCGTGCCTACAAAAGTAGCCCGTTTCATCATGTTCATTATCGCTGATCTCGAACTTCGAGGAAACTATCCAGCACCGTAGTATCCTTCATTTGTTCCAATGTCTTGCCTTTTGTCTCAGCGACGGTAAGCCACACAAAGGGGAGCGAGATCGCTGCGGCTACCGCGTAGAAAGCGTAAGCGCCGGTCAGACCGACCGCCTTTAGTAGAGGTAAAAAAGTCACGGTGACGGTGAAATTCGCCGCCCAATTGGTGGCGCCAGAAATGGCAAGAGCAGCTCCGCGAATTTCGTTGGGAAACATTTCGCCTAACAACACCCACATCACCGGACCCCACGACACAGCGAACGCGACGATGTACAGGTTTGCTGCCGTGAGTCCGGCCACAGCGGCCGCGTGACTTAGCACTGGCTTGCCGTCGGGGCCTGAACCAGCCGTGGCGAATGCGGCTGCCATCGCACCGAGCGTAAAGGTCATTCCGATGGATCCTACCAGCAGCAACGGTTTCCGGCCGATGCGATCAATAAGCATGATGGCCGGGATCGTGGCGAGGATGTTCACCAAGCCGGTGAGCACGTTAATGCGCAGAGCCCACTGTTCGGTTGCACCCGCTGCTTTCCACAAAATCTCACCGAAATAAAAAATGATGTTGATACCAACGAATTGCTGGAAAACAGCCAAACCCATTCCCACCCAGAGCACCGGAGCGATCCGTCTCGTGCCGGGAATAATTAGATCCGACATCCTGGGAGCGCGTTCGGCCTCGAGGGTTTGCTCGACCTGCCGCACCAGGCGATCGGCATCGCCACCAATTCGCCTGAAGACCTTGCGTGCTCGCTCGTGTTTGCCGACGAAGACCAAATAGCGCGGCGACTCCGGAATTGTTATGCTGCCTAACAAAAATGCGACAGCTGGTATTGCTTCCATCCAAAACATCCAGCGCCATGTCGGTGCCCCGAACCAAAAGATCTCACTGGCTCCGCCAGCAACTCTGGCGAGAATCGCGTTGCTTAGGAATGCGCTAAACAACCCTACCACAATGGCCATTTGCTGTAGTGAGGCCAGGCGGCCCCGCATATGCGCCGGAGCGACTTCTGCGATGTACATCGGCGCCAATACGCTGGCGCCGCCGATTGCCAGCCCGGCTGTGATCCGTACAGCGATGAAAAACGCCGCCGAGTTAGCCGCACCTGTCGCCACAGCAGTCACGAGAAATAGGATCGCGTTCAAGAGCAGTGTCGGTCGACGCCCGAGAGAATCGGCAAGCCTGCCAGCGCCGAAAGCGCCAATAGCGCAGCCGAGCAACACCGAAGCAACGGCAAAGCCGGTCCCAGCCGCATCCGTGCCGAAAGCTTTTGCCAGGGCGTCGACGGTTCCGTTAATCACGCCGCTGTCGAATCCGAAGAGAAAGCCTCCAATCGCGGCCACGCAGCACAGCGCAATCACATAAACCGACCTGCGTCGTCTGGCGTCGACGCTGGTCAGCTCGGTTCGAGTTCTCTGCGTCGCGTCGTCCATGTCAGATCGTGAAGTTGTTCTTCATCTGCTCTTTCGGGATCAACGCCAACTTGAGCGCCGAGGTCCAAACTAAGAATAGTACACGACGCGTTCGCGCCCGCGCCAGTGCCGAAGGGTGAGATAAGCGCCTATCATCCCGCCAAGATGCGCAAAGTGCGCGACACCCTGGTCAGTTCCGAAAACTCCGCTGAACAGTTCAAGAAGCGCGTAAAGAATCACGAATACGATCGCTGGCATCGGAATTGGCGGAATCAACAGGACAATGGTGCGGCGCGGAAAAAGCATGCCGAAGGCCAGCAGAATTCCGAAGATCGCGCCAGAAGCGCCGACGGTCGGATAAACTCCCGCCGACGTCATCATTGAGACGACTAGCAACTGAGTCGCGCTCGAACAAAGCAAGGAGGCGAAATAGAGCGTCAGATAGTGTCGCGGACCGATAGCTCGTTCGACATCAGAGCCGAACATCCAAAGCGCGTACATATTGATCGCCAGATGAGTAAGATTCGCATGAAGAAAACCGCACGTGATTAACTGCCACACCTCAAACCCGACGGGGTGATCGAATTGAACGACACTAAAATGGCCAACGGGCCAAAGCGCGAAGCTGGCCAGGAACCCTGGGCCGGATATCGCTTCCAAAGCGAAAACAGCGACGTTCGCACCGATCAGCAGTCTTGTGAGTCGTGCCATAAAAACAGCCTAACCGTTCGTGCCTACTTTCACACAAAGGTCAGAAAGGATCACCATGGACACAATGTTACGGAGATCTGTTTTCCCACAACAACGCAGAGCTCGTGCAAGGAGAAAAACGAAACAAACTCTCTACAGTTTCGACAACCTCGCCGCTGAATTCTGCGTTCGGCGTTGAATGTTGCGGGTTGAGCGTTCATCTTTGCGCGCCATGAAGGCGGATTCCGTTGGTCAACTGATAATGACGGGTGTTCCCGGAAAAGAACTCGATGCGGAAACAGCCCGTTTATTTCGGCGCGTGCAACCGGGAGCATACATTCTCTTCGGCCGCAATATCGAGAGCGCGACGCAACTCCGAAAGCTCATCGACGATTTGCGCGACCTGAGCGACATCGAGCCGATTATTACAATCGATCAGGAAGGCGGGCGCGTGTCGCGACTGCGGTGCATCGGAAATGAACCGCCGAACGCGCAACAATTGCGCGAGAAGAACGATATCGATCTGATCCGGCGCCACGGCGACATCACCGGGCGTTTGCTGCGCCTTTTCGGGTTCAATCTCGATCTTTGTCCGGTGCTCGATATTTCCTTCAATGATGACGCTGAAAACTCGTTGCACGGCCGGTGCTACGGAAAAGATGTCGAACAGGTTGTGCGCAATGCCGGTGCGTTTAACGGGGCCATGCGCGAGCAGGGGATCGCCAGCTGCGGCAAACATTTTCCCGGTTACTCTGCCGCAACTTCAGATGCGCATTTTCAGTTGCCGCGGATAGAGCGCACCCGGGAAGAGCTTGATCACAATGAGTTGGCGGTGTTTCGCCGTTTCATAGGTAGGGGCGGTTCACCGAACCGCCCGAAGGCGATTGAGGTCAATCGCCCCTACCTCAAAGAGGGCATTGTAGACAGCATGATGGTTTGCCACGCGTGGTATCCGTGCTTCGAACCACAACCCACTCCGGCCACCGTGTCACGCCGAATTGTTACAGAGTTATTGCGCAATGAATTTGCCTTCGACGGTCTGATCATGACTGACGATCTCGACATGGGCGCGATTCTGACTGCGTATCGATTGGACGACACGATTCGACTCTGCCTCGAGGCCGGAAACGATATAATGATGCTTTGCCATCGCGTCCCTGAAATTGAAACGGTACTGCGAATCCTTGGCGCGTTGCCCTCCGATCAAATCGAACGCGCGCAGCAACACATAGGTAAGTTTAAGAAAAACCTCTCGCCGCCTCAGAAATTCTCGGAGAGCGCCTTTCAACAGATCAATCGAGAAATCGCGGATCTCCGCGCTGCCGTAGTCGGGGAAGAAGAAGCCGGCAGGATCGTAACCGAGCGCCAAATTTCGCCGGTGGAGAGATTCTGAGCGGCCCGCGAAATACACGAATTCTCGCCAAACGGTGTCGCTGGCAATAAGTAGAGCCTTGACTCGCCTGGCAGATTTCTTCTAAACTCGGTGTAGCTAAACGGATCTGAATCAGGCGGAGAATTTTTCCGCTGGTTCTTCGTCTCTTCCGGACCCGCGATTCAAGAGAAGCATCTCAGCGGAAAAAGAAAGGAAGAACATGAATTCACTGATTCGACTCAAAACGATAACTTCACCACTTCTCATTACATTCACACTCGTCGGATTCGCGCTTTTACCAAGGGTGCATGCGGTTGTCCCGCCGCCAGACGGCGGTTATCCCGGGTTCAACACAGCAGAAGGGCAAAACGCCCTTTTTAGCCTCACCTCGGGCTCTGCGAACACAGCAGTCGGTTGGTTTTCGCTCTGGAGCAACATCGACGGCAGCGGCAACACCGCTGTCGGCGCTGGGACGCTCCTGTTCAACGTGGGAGACCAAATTACGTTGGAGGGACTTCAAAATACAGCCGTTGGCACTGCGGCGCTTTTATTCAACACCACCGGCTCCAATAATACCGCTCTCGGTGTCTTGGCGCTCGAGAACAACGACAGCGGCGGTACCAACACGGCTGTTGGTTATCGAGCCATGGAAAGCAACACCGAAGGCGACCTCAACACGGGTGTCGGCGGTAGCGCGCTTGCTAACAACACCGCCGGCGCCCGAAACACGGCCTTGGGCTTTACCGCGCTCTTTCTCAATACCACGGGCAGCCAGAACACGGCCGTGGGCCAAAATGCTGGTCGCTTCATCACCGGCGATGGCAACACCGCCTTGGGCGATCAAGCCGGGCGCAATATTACCTCAGGCACTAACAACATATGTATCGGCCGCGACGCCGGATTTGGTTTCACCACGACCGATAGTAGCATTGCTATCGGCCTGGCAGGTGAAAACGGGCCAAGCCCCAGGTGCTATATCGGCAACATTCGCGGGGTTACAGTAGCAAACGCCGACGGCATAAACGTTATCATAGACTCCGACGGCCAGCTCGGCACGAGTAACTCCTCACGCCGATTTAAGAAAGACATTAAACCGATGGAGCAAGCCAGCGAAGCGATCCTGGCGCTGAAACCAGTCACGTTTCATTACAAGAACACAGACACCAAAAAAGCCGGAGATACCCCGCAATTTGGTTTGATTGCGGAAGACGTGGCCGAGGTGAATCCCGACCTGGTGGTGTACGAGGACCACGGCCAGCCCTTATCCGTGCGGTACGAAGCGGTAAACGCGATGTTGCTCAATGAATTTCTCAAAGGGCACAAGGCGTTTGCCGAACAACAGCGTAAGGTCGAGAACCAAGAGTCAAGAATACAACAACAAAAAGCGACAATCACGCGGCTGCAAAAGCAAGTTGAAGCGCTAACTGCGGGCCTACAGAAACTGAGCGCGCAGTTGGAAATGAACGGAGCGCCACGAGTGGTCGAAAACACGGATTAAAGCAACTGCTTTTTCGCAATGTTTTCGGACGCGTAACGAGTAAAACATCGCGTCCGACAAGATAGAGAAGGACGCACAAAACTAAAAACGGAATCAGGGCGAGTAGATTCGCGTACGGGCCGCTTAGAAACGGATTGTGAGCTGTTTGCCATTGCTCGATCCGGTGCCCAATCGCGGCAAGCGGGCCCACCATTTCTTTTGCCGCGATCACAATCCCGGTGATTGCACCGCCGGCGATGTAACCCGAAGCGAGCAAAACGCCGGGACTCTTGTCGCCCTCCGCGGTAAGCTCCATCTCAGATAGGTTTTTGTGGTGGAATTTAACTTTTAGGTAGCGATCCACCAGCAAGCGAACCATTCCGCCGATGAAGATGGGGCTGGACGAGGCGAGGGGAAGGTAAACTCCTACAGCGAATGCCAGCGATGGAATCCCGCTCATCTCAAGCACGACCGCAATCATTGCGCCGAGCAGAACAAGCGCCCACGGCAACTTGTGACTGAGGATGCCTTTGATGATGTACAGACATCAGAGTTGCTTTCGGCGCATCGAACTTCTGAACTGCCGAGCCGTCAGGACGAACCCGGTGCGTGCCGTTGATGCCGGGATCGACGAGGTAAACAGGAACGCCCTGCTCGTTGACTAAATAGCGCTGAGCAGCACCGCCGTCTGGAGCCATGCGTTGCCAGACACGATACGTTTTCGGATCCGAAGCGGCCTGTAATCCTTGCAGCTTTGCCGCTTTTACCGATCTCATTCGCAGGCGCACGCAATTCAGTGTTTGCCGGAACCGGCACGTAAACGGTGTACGCGTCGTTCAAAAACAAGAGCACGTATCCAAGTGTCAGCGCCGATGCCAGCGAACCGAAGAGAATTGCGATCTGCTGCGCCCGCGGCGTCGATCCAACCAGAAAGCCTGTTTTTAAATCCTGCGAGGTTGTGCCGCCATTAGATGCGGCAATGCAAACGATTCCTCCAATCGAAAGCGCTGTGACGAAATAGGGCGCAGCTGTCCAGCCTACGATCAGAAATGCCAGGCACGTGAGCAGCAAAGTCGCCACGGTCATTCCCGGAAATCGGAGTTGAAGACGAGCCAATTTCTCCGGTCAATCGCGAAGATACAGTGACGAACATAAAGCTGAACAGCACGATCAGAAATGCGCCGAGAAAATTTCCACGCAGATGCAACTGCGGAACTGCCATGATGACTGCGATGATCGCAAGGCAACCAATGATCACGACGCGCATCGACAAATCGCGATCCGTTCTAGGCACGTGACCGCGCGAACTGTGTTGGCCCACCAGATCCGACAATCCGCCTCGCAATCCATGCCAGATGGTAGGAATCGATCGGAACAAGCTGATGATTCCACCGGCGGCAACTGCTCCGGCGCCGATGTAAAGAATATACGCCTCGCGAATATCGTCTGGTCCCATTTGGCTGATAGGAATGGTTCCCGGTGCAACCGGCCCCGTGACGTTGTCGCCGAAAAATTTAATCGCTGGAATCAAGACGAGGTACGAGAGCACGCCGCCGGCGCACATGATCGAGGCGATCCGTGGCCCGATGATATAGCCGACACCGAGCAAAGCTGGCTCGATCGTGGCGGAGATTGAGGCGCCTTTAAGCGGCGCACCAAAGATTTTCTCCGGCGTGTCCTTCCACATTCTGAACGCGCCCATTGCGGCCTGGTAAAGAAAACCGATTCCAAAACCGCTGAAGATCACTTTGCCCCCGCCCCTCACAGCTTCTTGATTGACGATTTCTGCATTCGCGGTCGTGTGTGTCTTGTCCGCCACGGCGAGCGATTCCTTCGAGACGGCTGCCTTCAAAACTTCGGCACAAGCCGTACCCTCTGGATATTTCAAAACACCGTGCTCAGCGACAATCAGTGCGCGGCGCAACGGGATCATCATCAATATACCCAGTAATCCGCCCAGAACGGCAACAAGCATTACTCGC
The DNA here is from genome assembly GCA_963803285.1 of uncultured Verrucomicrobiae bacterium. GTDB lineage: Bacteria > Verrucomicrobiota > Verrucomicrobiia > Chthoniobacterales > UBA10450 > Udaeobacter. The sequence goes on from CAWDMG010000013.1 coordinate 140,940, forward strand.
GTAATTTCGAGATCGAATCCGAGAATCATGATCGCCGGCATCGTCACACCCAGGCCAAACGCGATCGACTCGCCGGCCGACCCTGCCGTTTGAACGATGTTGTTTTGCAGGATTGTCGCGTCACGCGAGTGAAAAAACTTCGACGCAATGCGGAAGATGGTGATTGAAAGCACAGCCACCGGGATCGACGCGCTGACCGTCAATCCGACTTTGAGCACAAGGTAAAGCGACGACGCGCCGAAGATAATTCCGAGGATCGTTCCAGTGATCAAATGCGGCCATGTCAGCTCCGGCAAATGAGCGGAGGCTGGAATGAACGATTTGAAGTTCGCCGCCAGTGGATTCGTAGGTCGCGCGCCGACGATGTCAGGATATTCCTGCGGCGGATTTGCGCTATCGATCGTCGACATTTGCCAAGAGCTTGAGAGAATGGGCCAGAGCGCCAGGCCACTGCAACACGCAATTCATTGACGCCGGCTTTCGAAGTCACAGTTCCTTGACCCCGCTGGCAGCTTCACATTATTCTCCGCTTCCAACGATCGACATACGTCGCAGAAAACATGCGCAAAGAACTCACGGTACGCGGTCTCATCATCGGCATCATTATCACGCTGGTGTTCACCGCGGCGAATGTGTACTTCGGGCTCAAGGCAGGGCTCACGTTCTCCACCTCGATCCCAGCAGCAGTGATTTCCATGGCCATCCTGCGCGGGTTCCGCGACGCCACAATTCAGGAGAACAACATCGTCCAAACCGTTGCCTCGGCCGCGGGCACACTTTCATCGATCATTTTTGTGCTGCCGGGCCTGATCATGATCGGTTGGTGGACCGAGTTTCCGTTTTGGATTTCGTTCTGGATTTGTGCGCTCGGCGGAATTCTGGGTGTGATGTATTCGATTCCTCTGCGCCGCGCGCTAGTCACAACTTCCGATTTGCCATATCCGGAAGGCGTTGCATGCGCTGAAGTGCTCAAGGTCGGGAGCAGTAGCGATTCCAAGCATGCTTCCGATATTGAACATGGGAAGGCCGGCCTGCTTGCAGTGCTGTGGGGCTCGATCGTTGCCGCGGTATTCGCGGTGGTCGTTCAGACACAAGTATTGGCCGCCGATGTGGCACAAACTTTTCGGATTGGCAAGCGCGGGTCAGTGAGCGGATATGATTTCTTTTTGTCGTTCGCTCTTCTCGGCATTGGGCACCTGGTCGGTTTGTCCGTGGGGATCGCGATGCTTATCGGCGCGGTAATCGGCTGGGGCTGGCTGGTTCCGCATTTTTCAGCGATGTCCGGCGATATCACGATGGCCGCCGCGACGCTCGCGCAAAAAACCTGGAGCACAAAGGTCCGCTTCGTTGGTGCTGGCGCGATCGGTGTTTCGGCGATTTGGACGCTTCTCAAACTTGTTAAACCGGTGGCCAGAGGACTCGCTGGTGCGATGGCTGCGTCGCGCGAGCGAAAAGCCGGCCGGGCCGATACGCTACCGATCACTGAGCGTGACATTCCGATCGGCATTGTTGGACTGGTCACGCTGATCTGCATGCTGCCGATCGCCTGGTTACTAGGATATTTTGGCAACAGCAGCGGTCTTGGCGCGCATTTGCCCACACTCATCATCGGCGGCGTTGCTTACGTTGTGTTGATGAGCTTCTTCGTTTCCGCAGTGTGCGGGTACATGGCTGGGTTGATCGGTTCCTCGAACAGCCCGTTGTCTGGCATTGGCATTTTAGTCGTGATCGGTGCGGCGTTGTTGCTCGTGATTGGCGTGAAACCGTACGTCGGTCCGGATGCGAGCAAAGCGCTGATGGCGTTCGCGCTCTTTACGACCGCAGTAATCTTCAACGTTGCGGCGATCGCCAATAACAACTTGCAGGACCTCAAGACCGGACAACTGGTTGATGCGACACCGTGGAAGCAACAAGTCGCGTTGATTTTTGGCGTCATCGCAGGCGCGTTGGTCATTCCGCCGGTACTCGACCTCGTGAATCACGCTTATGGTTTCGTCGGAGCGCCGGGCGCCGAAGCGCGTCCGCACCCTTTGCCCGCGCCTCAGGCAGGATTGATATCGTCACTGGCGCAAGGAGTCATTGCTGCTGATATCGACTGGAGTTTGATCCGGATCGGCGGATTGATCGGCATTGGTATCATCCTGCTGGACGAAATCCTCACGCGAACGACGCGACACATGCGCGTTCCACCACTGGCAGTGGGCCTCGGTATTTATCTACCCACGCAGAGTACTCTAATGATCGTGGTCGGAGCTGTTGCCGGGTGGTTGTTCGATAGGCGCGCTGACCGCACCGCGCGACCGGAATCAACGAAGCAGCTGGGCGTGCTGCTCGCATCCGGGCTGATCGTCGGGGAGGGCATCATCGGTGTGGTGATTTCGGCGATCATTGTCTTTTCAGGCAAAGACGCACCGCTGGCGCTGGTCGGGCCCGGTTTCGAAACGGCTGGCAAAATCCTTGGCGGACTTGCTTTCGCGGCGATCGCGATCGGGCTGTATCGCTGGATCCTCGGCTTAGCGCCAGCGAAAGCGCAATGAAACGAAAATGGAACTGGCCGATCTGGGTCGGGTTCGTCGTCGTAGTCGCCGGGCTGCTCTCCTACGGGTTCTTCGTGAAGTTTCCAACGACGCGGGATTTTCCCTGGGCGAATTTTTTGCTCTTTGGAATTGGGGTTGCGTTGTTGATAGCCGGTCTGGTCCGCGCGTTCGGCAGGCCGCAAGTTTATCGCGGAAAGATTTTCGGCTCGATCTTTACAGCGATTGCTGTGCTTCTTGTCGCGTTTTTCAGTTACGCAATCTTCTACATGGTGCGACAGGTGCCCGCCTCAACTGGCGCGCCGCGCGTTGGGCAAAAGGCACCAGACTTCATACTATTGGATCAAAACGGAAAACCTGTTGGCCTCGGCGATTTGCTATCCGGTTCAAGAGCCGTCGCGCTGATTTTCTACCGCGGTTTTTGGTGACTGCTATGCAACTCCGAGTTGCGGAGTTTTCAGCAAAGGCTGCCGGAGTTCGAGGCGCGTGGTATTCGCGTTGTCGGCATTAGCGTCGATCCGCCGGATATTAACCAGCGGCAATCGCAAAAGCTCGGGTACACGTTTCCGCTGCTATCCGATCCTAAAGCGAAGGTTATTCGCCGATACGATGTGCTGCATCCCGGCGCGGGGCCGAAAGGAGTTGACATCGCACGCCCGGCCGAGTTTCTCCTCGATTCAAATGGCATCGTTCGCTGGGTGAATCTTACCGAGAACATTGCCGTGCGAGCGCGCCCCGAGCAGGTGCTCGAAGCGTTAAATCAACTCAGCCCTGCTGGCCAATGATTGACGCCGCTTTGCCGAATCAATAAGTTGAGCGCTCGTGAATTCGGAACTGGAACAACTGCTCGTTCTCCAAGATCGACAACAAAAGATCAGGCAAATCCAGACTGAGATTAAAACACTGCCGTTAGAACGCGCTTATCTTGAATCGCAACTGTCCGCAACCGCAGCGGGCGTTGAATCGCTGAAACAGAAAGGGCGTCAGGTCGAAGTTGAGCGCAAAAGACTGGAACTCGACGTGGGCACACGTACCGAAAGCATCTCGCGCCTCAAAACGCAGCAGTATCAAACCCGGAAGAATGATGAGTTTCAGGCGATCAGCCACGAAATTGAGCGGTACGAAAATGAAATCCGCAAACTCGAAGATCAGGAACTCGAATTGATGATCGAAGCCGACAAGCTCAAAGCCGAAATCGAAGCGGCCGATAAAAGTGCCCGAGCTACGAAGGACAGCATCTCGCGCCAACTGAACGATCTCGAAATCAAATCAAAAGCGCTTGAGACGCAGCAGGCAGAACTGGCAAATGAGCGGGAAGCTCTTGCGTCTAAAATCGACGCCGATTTGCTCGATCAGTTCGAACGCCTGTTCAACAGTAAAGGCGACGCTGCGATCGTCGCCGTGGAGCATGGTGTTTGCACCGGCTGCCACATGAAAGTAACGACTGCCACAGCGGCTCGAGTCAAAGCGGGAAAGGAAATCGTCAACTGCGAGCAATGCGGCCGGATCTTGTACCTCGGGGCCCTGTAGCCGCTTCGCTGTGCGAAGCGCGAGTCTGACAGGCGCCTAACACAGCCGTCTCTACAACTACACGTTAAATCGAAACAGAATCACGTCGCCATCGCGAACTTCGTAACCTTTCCCCTCCAAGCGCAGTTTGCCGGCTTCGCGTGCTTTTGCGAACGAACCAGCCGCGACCAGATCGTTGTAATGAATGGTTTCCGCCGCGATAAACCCGCGCTCAAAATCCGAGTGAATCGCGCCGGCGGCGGCAGGCGCTTTGTCGCCGGCGTGAATGGTCCATGCGCGCGTCTCCTTTTCGCCGGTGGTAAGAAACGTGCGCAATCCGAGCAGATGATACACCGCGCGAATAAGCGCGTGCACACCGCTGTCTTCGACGCCTAGCCCACGTAGATACTCGAGGGCCTCCTGCTCGCTAAGATCAACCAGTTCGCTCTCGATGTGCGCGCTAATTACGATTGCTTCAGTGGCAAAATGGTGTCTGGCGTAATCCTGAACGGCGTCAACCCATCGGGCGGAACTGTAGCCGGGGGCGTTGACCCCGGTTCCAATGTCATTGCTCGGTGCAGCGCTGCCGCGGTCAGCGCCCGCGGCTACAGCCGCCAAATCGGACTCCGCCACATTGCAGGCAAAAATTGTTGGTTTTGACGTCAGCAGGAAGAAACCTCGCGCGACTGCCTTCTCTTCTGGAGTCAACTCGGCGGTAATCGCCGGCTTCCCGCGGTCGAGATGCGAAAGCAGTTTTTCGATGATCGCACTTTCAATGACTGCTGCTTTTTCGCCCGCGTGCAGTTGCTTCTGGATTCGATCGCGTCGCTTCTGCAACGAAGCCAGGTCAGCCAGCACGAGCTCCGTATTTATGACTTCGATATCGCGCACCGGATCAATGGTCGCGCTGACGTGATGAACGTCGGGATCTTCAAAACAACGCACCACCTGCACGATCGCCTCGACTTCGCGAATATGATGGAGGAATTGATTACCGAGCCCTTCACCGGCGCTCGCGCCTTTGACGAGTCCAGCGATATCGACAAACTCGATTGCTGTCGGCGTGATCTTCTTCGAGTGAGAAATCTCGGCGGTCTTTTCCAGGCGCGGATCGGGCACGATTACCACGCCTACGTTCGGATCAATCGTGCAGAAGGGATAATTCTCCGCCGGCGCTTTGTGTGTGCGTGTGACCGCATTGAAAAGCGTTGATTTCCCGACATTCGGCAGCCCGACGATTCCAGCACTTAGCATGGCGTAATGTAGCGTGAGCGTCTCGCTTGCACCGGGGAAATCGAAAGCAGGGACGCTTGCGCTACTTTAATCCGTGGCTAAAAATCTTTCGGGCCGGCGGGATTCGAACCCACGACCTGTCGCCGCGGCGACCGCGCTACCATTGCAATTGATCAAGTTCGTCGCGACCTCGACCTGACTTGTAGTAGCGCTCCCTCGCCGCGGCTTCGGCGCGGGTTACAAAATCTTCACTGTGGATCAAGAATCCATAGGCATGCCATGACGCGTAGCTTTGGAATGGCCAAGATTATGGCGCCGAATGACGCTCAAAAAGGTCCTCGCACGATCCGACATAACGGCGGCCAGTTTTGCTGCTGCGCAGAATGTAAACGTGAAACATGGCGAGAAATCAATACATCGGGCCGGCGGGATTCGAACCCACGACCTCTTGAACCCCATTCAAGCGTTCTACCAAGCTGAACTACGGCCCGAAGTTGTCGAAGAACATTGTCCATTTGTGAAAAATCGCGAGGATCAATTACCAATGATTCTCCGTGCGACCTGTCGCCGCGGCGACCGTTCTACCAAGCTGAACTACGGCCCGAAGTTGTCGAAGAACATTGTCCATTTGTGAAAAATCGCGAGGATCAATTACCAATGATTCTCCGTGCGACCTGTCGCCGCAGCGACCGTTCTACCAAGCTGAACTACGGCCCGAAGTTGTCGAAGAACATTGTCCATTTGTGAAAAATCGCGAGGATCAATTACCAATGATTCTCCGTGCGACCTGTCGCCGCAGCGACCGTTCTACCAAGCTGAACTACGGCCCGAAGTTGTCGAAGAACATTGTCCATTTGTGAAAAATCGCGAGGATCAATTACCAATGATTCTCCGCGCGACCTGTCGCCGCGGCGACCGTTCTACCAAGCTGAACTACGGCCCGAATTGAAGCTCCGAATATGCGCAAACTCAGGAGAATGGCCACAGATGAACACGGATTTTCACAAACTGGAAATTCATCTGCGTTTCATCCATGCAACTCGGCGGCCTTAAGCCTGCCAGTTGCTTAAAAACGCATCGATCAATTCCGGTAGCTCATTGCTGTAGCCGCCCTCCAGCACAACTGCGACAGGAACCTCGATGCGCGCTAACCACTCGCCGAATGTGGCGAAGTCTTCGTGCTCAAGCGTTAACTGCAGCAGGGGATCACGCGCGTATGCGTCAAACCCTGCCGAAACCAAAAGCAAATCAGGTTCGAAACCGATCAACTTATCGAGAGAACGCTGCGCAATGTCGAGAATTGCCTCGCGTGGCGTGTAAGGGGCGATGGGATAATTATCGATGTTCGCGAACGATTTCGCTCCAGTCCCGGGATACGCGGGGAACTGATGAATCGATGCAAATCGAATTCGCTCATTGTGCGCTACGATCGCCTCGGTGCCGTTCCCGTGATGGCCATCAAAATCCCAAATGGCAATCCGCTCGAGCTTTGCTGTAGCCGGGGGCGGTGACCCCGGCAGGCCGGCATCAGCGCTGCCGGCCACAGTAAGCGCGTCCAGCGCAGCGACCGCAATGTTGCTGAAATAACAGAAACCCATAGCGCGATCTCGCGTGGCGTGATGTCCCGGCGGGCGCATCAAGCTGAAAGCGGCCTCGCCGCGCAGAGCGGACCGCGTCGCCTCGATTGCCGCACCAGCTGAACGGCGCGCGTGCACTTCAATGTTTGGATAAAGTGGGGTGTCGGGATCGAAATGTTCGAGCGCATTGGCAACGCCTTCAACATGCTCACGAGAATGTGCGCGCAGCAATTGCTCATCCATTGCGGCAGTGGGTTTCCGCCATTGCCAGTCGGGATGTCGATCGTTTAAGACTGGCGCGGTGCGGGCGATCCGCTCCGGGCGTTCCGGATGGCCGGGGCTCGAATATTCCAGGCAGCTTTGATCGTAAAAAATCGTCATGAAGCTTGCAAGCTAGCTTTCCAACGACATATTCGACGATCACGATGCTAAACAGCCAGAAAATTGTAGTGGTGATGCCCGCGTATAACGCGGCGCGCACGTTGCGCCAGACTTACGACGAAGTTATGGCACACGGCATTGTTGATCTAGTCATTGTTGTGGACGACGCCAGCCACGACGAAACGGTGGCAATCGCGCGCACTCTGCCAAACGTGGAGGTCGAAGTGCATCCAGAGAATCGCGGTTACGGCGCAAACCAAAAAACTTGTTACCGACTCGCGTTGGCCGCAGGCGCGGACATCATCATCATGATTCACCCCGATTATCAGTATACGCCGCAGCTGATTCCAGCGATGGCAGCCCTCGTTGGAAGCGGTCTCTATCCTTGCGTACTCGGTTCGCGGATCCTCGGCGGAGGCGCATTGCGAGGGGGCATGCCTTGGTGGAAATATATTTCAAACCGGTTCCTCACGTTCGTGGAGAATTTTCTTATCGGAGCGAAACTTTCCGAATACCACACTGGTTATCGCGCATTTTCGCGCCAACTCTTGGAGCGGCTGCCATTGCAAACGAACTCCAACGATTTTGTTTTTGACAATCAAATCCTTGCCCAGGTCGTCGCCCTTGGCTGCGCGATCGGCGAGGTAACGTGCCCGGCTCGTTACATGCCGGAAGCGTCATCCATCAATTTCCGTAGAAGCGTGCGCTACGGATTAGGCTGTCTGGCTACCGCTGTGCGTTTTCGTTTGGCACGCTGGGGCCTGGTTCCGCCGATCGTTTAAATGTTCAAGGAAGGGCGATCTCCAGATCGCCCACGGCGGCTGGAAGCCGCCGCTCCTTGATTGCTCGATCAATATCCCCGCATGACATAGTGGCCGCGCACCCAAAGCTTTTGGCCATTCCGATACACCCAATGGCCTGGCTTCCAGACGTAATACCTGTTGCCCGACCAATATCCGGCACCCCGATAGTACGGCCGATCCCCGACAGCGACCACCACAGAGCCTCCGCCGCCGTAATACGGCCTGGGACCATAATACGGCCCGGGGCCAGAGTAGGCACCATAGCCGGGATAACCAGCGTAGTAGTCTGCGCAGCTTGTGACACCAAGCGCAGCGCAGATTAAAACGAACAGCATGAGGTATTTCATTTTCATTTTCATCAATATTAATATTCGGAATCGGGGAATGACTTACGCGTTTAGCGTCAGTGCAAATTTTCTGCCAGCACAACTATCTTACGGCGCGAGTGGAATGTGTCCTCCCACGCAATGTGAGCGCGAATCCGCTCAGAAAGCGGACACTACAGTCATGACTTTGGCAAAGCCGGAAGTTGGTTGGCGAGTTTACACTACGCCTTGGTCGAGCATGGCATCGGCGACTTTTACGAAGCCAGCGATGTTCGCACCAACTACGAGATTGCCGGGGTGTCCGTACTCTTCCGCAGTATCCCAGGCGTTCTCGAAGATTGTCGACATGATATGCCGCAACCGCGAATCGACTTCCTCCCGCGGCCACGGCAAACGCATGGAGTTTTGGCTCATCTCGAGACCGGACGTGGCAACGCCTCCCGCATTTGCGGCTTTGCCGGGGCCAAACAGAATTTTTTTCTCCATGAACAGATCGACCGCTGCCGGCACGCTCGGCATGTTGGCCGCTTCAGACACTAGGTAACAACCGTTGTTGACCAATTTTTTTGCGTCTTCGGATGTGATTTCGTTCTCCGTCGCGCATGGAAAAGCGCAATCGCATTTTATGCCCCAAGGCCGCTGGCCGGCCACATATTTGGACCCGCGGAATTTTTTCGCGTACTCGCTGATGCGTCCGCGTCGCACGTTTTTAATGCTCATAACGAACGCCAGTTTTTCTTCTGTGATGCCATTCTTGTCGTAAATGAAGCCGCTGGAATCGGACATCGAGACAGGCTTTGCGCCGCACTGGAGTAATTTCTCCACCGTGTATTGCGCAGCGTTACCGGCACCTGACACAGTGCAAACTTTGCCTTCGATCGTTTCGTTGCGTGTTTTGAGCATTTCCTGCGCGAAATAAACAGCGCCGTAGCCGGTCGCTTCCGGACGGATGAGAGAGCCGCCCCAACTGAGTCCTTTGCCTGTCAACACGCCGGTGAATTCATTTGCCAGGCGCTTGTATTGCCCGAAAAGGTACCCGATCTCGCGACCGCCGACCCCGATGTCCCCCGCAGGCACATCGGTATTGGGACCTACGTGCCGGAATAGTTCGGTCATGAAGGATTGGCAAAATCGCATGACCTCCCGGTCGGATTTTCCTTTTGGATCGAAGTCCGACCCGCCTTTGCCGCCGCCCATCGGCAATCCGGTTAGCGAGTTTTTAAATACTTGTTCGAACGCAAGGAACTTGATGATGCTCGCGCAGACCGTCGGATGAAAACGCAACCCGCCTTTGTAAGGGCCGAGGGCGCTGTTCATTTGCACGCGAAAGCCGCGGTTCACCTGGATCTGTCCTTTGTCGTCAATCCACGGGACGCGAAACTGAATCATTCGCTCAGGTTCGACGAGACGCTCCAGAATTCTGGCGTCTCGGATTTTCTTGCTGCGGTCGATGACTGGCCGGATCGACTCCAGCACCTCCGTGACCGCCTGGAGAAACTCAGGCTCGTTAGGGTTACGTTTTCTGACGATTTCTAGAACTTCTTGAATTAAAGCCATGGAATTTGTGCGGCCTAAATTGCCGCGGTGATGAACGAAAAATCTGGTGCGCGATGCTGGTATCGAACCAGCGACCCCTTGCGTGTGAAGCAAGTGCTCTACCACTGAGCTAATCGCGCGACTTTTCAGAAGCCGAGATAATAAAGAGGCCGCCCGTCAGCGCAAGCATCCCTGTAGTGTGCGCTGTCCTCAGCGCATTCGGCGGCAGTGGACCACGTTTCTGGAATGTCCGCTGAGGACAGCGGACGCCTACAGCGTATTGATGAGCGGCAACCGAAGCGCTTGCCCCGCGCCCCGTCGCGTTTTATCTAAACGCATGTCAGAACATAAAATCACTCTCACTTGGCAACGCGGCGACAAGCCGTTCGACTATCAGAAATATTCACGGGATCATACTTGGAAGTTTGATGGCGGGCACGAGATGCAGGCGTCAGCCGCGCCCGAGTATCTCGGTAATCAGAACCTGGTCGATCCGGAGCAAGCCTTCGTGGCATCGCTTTCGAGCTGTCACATGCTCACGTTCCTCGCGATCGCGTGCAAAAAAAGATTCGTGCTCGACGAATACATTGACGATGCAGTCGGCCACATGGAAAAAAACGCCGAAGGAAGACTCGCCATTACACGCGTCACACTTCGACAGCGCCTGAAGTTCTCCGGCGAGAAACAACCCACGCCGCAGGAAATCGAGGAGATGAATCATGGTGCACACGAGCAATGCTTTATCGCCAACTCGGTGAAGACCGAGGTGAAAGTCGAACCGCAGACGTAATAGGCCGTTTTGTTGTAGCGGCGGCTATGTCAGCTGCCGAAGGAAAGGCGTTTGGCACAAACGCCTCTACAATGTTTTCTGATCCGTGTAACCTGCGAAAATAATGAGTACGCCGACCGACACTGAGCGCATGGAGAAGATCGTCAGCCTGTGCAAGCGGCGCGGCTTCATCTTTCAATCCAGCGAAATCTACGGCGGACTCAACGGCGCCTGGGATTACGGGCCGCTCGGCGTCGAATTAAAGCGCAACCTGAAGAACTACTGGTGGCGCGCCATGGTGCACGAGCGCGATGACGTAGTCGGGATGGACGGCGCGATTCTCACGCATCCTGCGGTTCTCAAGGCGTCTGGTCACGTCGAAGGTTTCTCAGATCCGATGATTGATTGCCGCACTTGTAAGGCCCACTTACGGGCCGATCAGCTCGTGGAGAAAAAAGGCGTTAAGCAATGCCCAAACTGCGGCGGCAAAGACTTAACGGAAGCGCGGCAGTTCAATTTGATGTTCGAAACGCATGTTGGCGCGGCAGCCGAAGAAAGCTCTGTCGCATATCTGCGTCCTGAAACCGCACAATCGATCTTCGTTCAGTTCAAAAACATTCTCGAAGTGTCGCGCAAGAAGCTGCCATTCGGCATCGCGCAAATCGGGAAAGCGTTTCGCAACGAAATCAATCCCCGCAATTTCACATTCCGCTCGCGCGAGTTCGAGCAGATGGAACTGGAATATTTTTGCCGACCGGAGCAGGGAATGGAGTTGCTCGAGTACTGGAAAGAAGAGCGCCTGAAGTTTTATGAGAACATCGGCATCTCACGCGCAAGCCTGCACCTCCTTAACGTGCCGGAGGAAGAGCGCGCGTTTTATTCCAAAGGCACCTACGACATCGAATACGATTTCCCGTTCGGCCGCCAGGAACTCGAAGGTGTGGCGTATCGCACCGACTACGATTTGTCGCAGCATCAGAAAGCGAGCGCCAAATCGCTCGAGTATTTCGACGAGGAGACGAAGGAGAGATTTGTCCCGCACGTCGTCGAACCGAGTGCCGGCGTCGATCGAGCTGTGCTCGCGATGATTTGTGAAGCTTATGCGGAGGACCAGGCGCCTAACGACAAGGGCGAAATGGAAGGGCGGACGCTTTTGCGGTTTCATCCGCGCATGGCCCCAATTAAATGCGCGATCTTTCCATTGCTCAAAAACAAGGAGCCGCTGGTGGCTAAGGCAAAGCAGATTCTCGATCTTCTCCGGCCTCACATGTTTGTTTTCTACGACGAAAGCGGCGCGATCGGTCGGCGATACCGCCGGCAGGACGAGATCGGTACGCCCTTCGGTGTTACCGTGGATTTCGAGACGCTCGGCGAAAAAGATCCTGCGCTGCGAGACACAGTCACGCTGCGCGATCGCGATTCGATGAAGCAGGAGCGCGTCGCGATTAAAGATTTGGCAGGAATGCTGCGCGAACGGATCGCCTGATGGACCTCGCCGACTTTCGCGAGTACTGCCTGAGAAAACCTGGCGCAAGCGAAGAGACCCCGTTCGGGCCCGATGTTCTCGTGTTCAAAGTGGGCGGCAAAATGTTCGCGTTAGCGGCTATGGATGAAGTTCCGCCTAGAGTGAACTTGAAATGCGATCCGGATTTAGCACTCGATTTGCGTGATCGCTACGAACAAGTCACACCCGGTTATCACATGAACAAGAAACACTGGAATACTGTCGAGATTGAGAGCGGAATTCCTGATATCGAACTGCGAAAAATGATCGACCATTCTTACCAACTGGTGATCAAGGGATTGCCAAAATCTAAGGCAAAGATCGAAGCTCGATCTCGCCGAAGCTCAACTGCAGGGCGTCGCGCGCGACGTTGAGGAAATTATCGGCAGCATCTGTGAGGGCGACGTGCAGCTCACCACGCTCTGTCGCCGGTGAGCGCAGCGATTGTCGATCCAACGTTTCCTGCACCGCGGTCGCGCAATTTGCCGCAGAATCGACGAGCGTGATCTCGCCTCCAAGCGCGCGTGCAATCGCGGCGCTGAGCAACGGATAATGGGTGCAGCCAAGCACGAGCGTGTCGATCCCGTCGGCAAGCAGGGGCTCAAGATAACGGATAATGACCCGGTCGGTTACGTCGTCGTCGAGCAATCCTTCTTCGATCAAAGGGACGAGCAACGGGCACGCGCGACTGCTCACGCGCATATTGTTGTCGGTTGCGCGTAGTGCCTTTTCGTATGCGCCGCTGCGGATGGTCGCCCGTGTTCCGATTACGCCGACATGCTGGTTACGAGTTGCCTGCAACGCCGCTCGCGCTCCTGGCTCGATCACTCCGATCACAGGAACAGAAAATTTTTTGGTCAACAAAGGTAGTGCGACTGATGAGACCGTGTTGCACGCCACAACCAGCGCCTTGGCATTTTTCTCCATCAGCATATGCGCCAACTCCAATGCATAGCGCTGCACGGTCTCGGGACTCTTCGGACCGTACGGAACGCGTGCCGTGTCGCCGAGGTAAACAATTGTTTCGTTTGGCAGCCGCTCACGTAGCGCCTTGACCACGGTTAACCCACCAATGCCGGAATCAAAAACACCGATCGGTTGAGGGTTGCTCATGCAGCGGGAAACTGGCTGGGCAATTAGAGTAGCGCAAGCCTCTGGCTTGCGTTTGTTAAGGGTTCGCAAGCCGGAGGCATGCGCTACTTTGATCGCGATGGCTGAGCTTCCCAAGAGATACGATCCGAATGCGGTTGAACCGAAGTGGTATCAACGCTGGCTGGACAATGGCGATTTCGTAGCAAATCCGGAGTCCTCGAAGCCAGCGTTTTCGATCGTGATGCCGCCACCGAACATCACCGGCATGCTTACGCTCGGCCATGTTTTGAACCACACGATCCAGGACATTCTCGCACGCCGCGCGCGGATGCAGGGGTTCGAAGTCCTTTGGCTGCCGGGAATGGATCATGCGGGAATCGGAACGCAGACCGCTGTGGAGAAATATCTGCGCAGAACCGAGAACAAGACGCGCCACGATCTCGGTCGCGAAGAATTCTTGCGACGAGTACTGGAATGGCAGGACAAGCATGGCGGTATCATCATCGAGCAGCTCAAGCGGCTTGGCTGTTCATGCGATTGGTCGCGCCAGCGCTATACGCTCGATGACGCTTATGCCGCTGCTGTCCAAAAAGTCTTTGTCGATCTTTACGACAAGGGCCTGATCTATCGCGGTCGCCGGATGATTAATTGGGATCCTGCGGCGCAAACTGCCGTTTCCGACGAGGAGGTGATTAGCAAGCCGCAGAAAGGATATTTGTATTTCGTTCGGTATGAGATTGTGGAAGAAAGTAGCGCGAGCGTCCCGCTTGCGAGTGGGGCGCAAGCCGGAGGCATGCGCTACATTGAAGTCGCCACCACCCGACCCGAAACCATAATGGCTGACACGGCTGTCGCGGTACATCCTAACGACAAACGATATCTCGACTTGTTAGGCAAACATGCCTGGCGTCCGCTGGCACGGGAGAAAATTCCAATCATTGCCGACGAAGCAATCGATCCGGAGTTTGGCACCGGTGTTCTAAAGGTTACTCCGGCACACGACGCGCTTGATTTTGAAATCGGCCAGCGTCATGACCTGCCGATCATCGATGTTTTAACTCCTGCCGGCCGTGTCAATTGCCCTGCGGTCCCCGAGTTGCATGGGTTGGATCGATTCAAGGCGCGGGAGAAGGCTGCAGAACTCCTGCAGGCGAGGGGACTACTGGCGAAAGCTGAGCCCTATGAGAACAACGTCGGGTTCAGCGACCGCAGCGACGTGCCAATCGAGCCGCGAATCAGTGAGCAATGGTTCCTGCGTTATCCGAAAACAAAAGAAGCGCTCGCAGTCGTGCAGGATCATCTGATCCGGTTCTTTCCAGCGCACTGGGAGAAGGTTTACGCACAATGGTTGGAAAACATTCGGGACTGGTGCATCAGCCGTCAGGTGTGGTGGGGCCACCGCATCCCGGCGTGGTATAAGATAACGCAACCGTCTCGGTTGCCTGAGGTAGCGCATGCGTCCCGCTTGCGAGATGAAGAAAGAACGCAAGCCGGAGGCTCACGCTATTTTTATCGGGTTCGATGAATTTGCCGACGTTGATATTACACGCCGAGACTTGCCGCACTGGCGGCAAGAAAACAAGACATACTTCGTCACCTTTCGGCTCGCTGACTCGATTCCGGCAACGAAGCTTTCCCAGCTAGAGGACGAACGCCGAGTCTGGTTGAACGCGAACCCAGAACCTTGGACCGCCGAGCAGCGCCAGGCGTATTACGAACGTTTCCCAGCAAAAATTGACGAATGGCTCGATGCGGGTAGCGGGTCTTGCGTCCTGGAAGACGAACGCGTGGCGAAAATTGTTGCCGATGCCTTAATCCACTTCGACGGAGAACGCTACGATTTGGGCGCGTGGGTCGTTATGCCGAATCACGTTCATGTCGTGGTCACGCCGCGCGATGGGCATCATATTGGAGATATCCTTCATTCGTGGAAATCATTCAGCGCGCACAAGATTAACGAGCTCCTCGCTCGAACGGGGCAATTCTGGCAGCACGAGAGCTATGATCACATCGTCCGAAATGAACGGGCACTGTACAAAATTCAAGAATACATCGACCGTAATCCCGAGAAGGCCGCCATTGAAGTAGCGTATGCGTCCCGCTTGCGCGCTGAGAAAGAACGCAAGCCGGAGGCTCGCGCTACTCTACAAAACGAAGACGCGCTCAAGCCGGAGGCTCACGCTACCATTTACGTTGGCATCGAGCCGCCGCCTGATCCTGAGAACTGGATCCAGGATGAAGACACGGTCGACACCTGGTTCTCATCATGGTTGTGGGCCTACGAGACGATGGATCCGCAGACGCGGAAGAAGTTTTATCCGACCAGTGTCCTCGTAACTGCGGCAGACATCATTTTCTTCTGGGTCGCGCGCATGATTATCGCCGGACTCGAGTTCAAACCGGGCAAATCAAGCAGAATTGAAGACAACATCCCATTTCACCACGTTTTCTTCACTAGCATTGTTCGTGACACACAGGGCCGCAAAATGTCGAAGTCGCTCGGAAATTCGCCTGATCCGCTCGAGCTGATCGACAGGTACGGCGCCGATGGCTTGCGATTTGGCCTGATGCGAATCGCGCCCACCGGCCAGGACATTCGGTTCGATGAACGACAAATCGAGGAGGGGCGAAATTTTGCGACGAAACTCTGGAACGTCGCCCGTTTTCGCCAGATGCAAGGTAGCGCGAGCGTCCCGCTTGCGAGCAAGCCGGCGGACTGCGCTACTCTTTCGATCTTTGCCGTCGAAGTGCTCGCTCGGTTGAATGAGACAATCGACGCCGTCGAGACCGCGTATCGCGAATATCACTTCAACATGGTCGCCCAACATCTCTATAATTTTGTCTGGAGTGATTACTGCGACTGGTTTGTTGAAGCGGCCAAGACTGACATTTTCAGCGAGGACGAAGCCAAAAAAAGATCGGCCTTGGCAGTGATGGATTTTGTTCTTTCAGCGACGTTGCGGTTGCTGCATCCCTTTATGCCGCATCTGACTGAGGAGATTTGGTCGTTACTGGGCCTCGGAAAAGAGTCGATTCAGTTTGCGGCTCCGCCCGAAAAGCTTGCGTTGGACCCGGTGGCCGACGTTGCAGAAAGGCGGCGACTCGTATCAACGATCTACGAAACCGTTCAAGCAGGTCGAAATTTGCGATCGACGTCGAAGTCGCCGCCAAACAGACAGATACGATTCATTTTACGCACGAACGAGAAGACGATTTCGGAGCAAATTCCCACCCTGAGGCGGTTATTAAATGCAGAAGAAGTAACGCTCGACCCCAAATACGAGGCGCCGGCAGGCACTCCAGTAGCAGTCACTCACGTAGGCGAACTTTTTCTCGCGATCACTGCCGCCGACCATGCGCGCGAACGAGAGCGGCTGGACACGGAAATCGCAAGAATCGAAGGCGAGCTGAGAACTGTAGAATCCAAATTGCAAAACAACGCGTTCGTTGAGCGAGCTCCAGCGGCAGTGGTCGAGGAGCACCGGCGCCGGCTCAACGATCTCAACGCACAGCTGACGAAGTTGAGACAGGCGCGCGAAGGCCTGAGTTAAAAATGATCTTTTGCTCGTCGATTTTGGCGCCGCGCTTTTGAAAAAATTCCTTCAGCTCTGGCGTGTAGAAGGTCTCATCGTATTCCTGATTCAATTCGAGCCAGACCCGACCCCGCGGGGTGAGATGCTTCGCGCAAATCATCGAGAAAAAATTCCCACTCCGGGACTCCCCAAAGCCCGGGCATCTTATGATTGTTGAAGCAAATCATGAACGCGGTAATGACATCGAATTTTTGACCCAAGTTTGGGAGCGGACGAAACGCTTGAATTCGCTGAACGACGCGGCGGACACCGAGCAGGTGCGTGATTTCCCGGAACATTGGCAGCCGATCCATGTCGAGGCCAACTCCGGAATGACCGAGGAGCTGCGCGATGTAGAGAAAGTATCCTGCGCCGCAGCCCAGATCGAGAATGCGCCTGGGACGCGCCATATCCAGTTCAAGCTGGCGAATCCGCCGGTTATTAACTCCGATCCAACGATCGAGATCGAGATATTTCGGCCAGTCCGCGCCGGGATCTGCTACGGCGTATCGCCGGTGAATCTGCTCGAAGCCCGCCGGATCGATTGTCTCGATGACCCGCTGTGTCTCCAATTGGAAACGGTTCGGGCGTAGCAGCCTCAGCGTATGTTTTCTCGCGCTAGCCAGGCTCTTGCCGTCGACCAGTTTTCGTATTTTATGGCGAAGCTGCACAGCTCACACCTTGTAGCGAAGCGCAACAATTTCAATTAAGCTTTCACGGCATGAGCGTGTGGAAAAAACTGCTGTGGATTGGCGTAGCGGCCTTAGGCACCTGGGCTGTGGCCGTGCTTGCAC
The DNA here is from genome assembly GCA_963803285.1 of uncultured Verrucomicrobiae bacterium. Lineage (GTDB taxonomy): Bacteria > Verrucomicrobiota > Verrucomicrobiia > Chthoniobacterales > UBA10450 > Udaeobacter. The sequence continues at coordinate 158,570 of CAWDMG010000013.1, forward strand.
TCTCACGCGGAGAACAAATCAGCGCGCTCTGGATCGTGATTGCCGGGTTTTGCGCATTATCCATTAGCTATCGTTTTTACAGCAAATGGCTCGCAACAAAGGTACTCGTGCTAAATGAGGAGCGCGCCACCCCCGCAGTCTTGCGAAACGACAATAGGGATTACGTACCAACAAATCGGTGGATGGTGTTCGGGCATCATTTTGCGGCGATTGCCGGCCCAGGTCCGCTGGTAGGACCGGTGCTGGCGGCGCAGTTTGGCTTTCTGCCTGGCACTCTTTGGATCTTGATCGGCGCGACTCTTGGCGGCGGCGTGCACGATATGATTGTTCTGTTCGCCTCAATTCGGCGCGGCGGCAAAACGCTGGGCCAAATGGTGAAGGAAGAAATCGGACGCGGCGTGGGCATGCTCGCTCTCGTTAGCGTGCTCGCCATCATGATTATTTTACTCGCTGTTCTTGCACTGGTCGTGGTTCAGGCGCTGGCCGAGAGTCCGTGGGGCGTTTTCACCATTGCCGTGACCATTCCACTGGCGTTGATCATGGGGATCGCGCTGCGCACTGGAAAGGTGAGCGTTCTCGCGGTCACGATTTTCGGATTAGTCGGCCTGGCGTTTGGGGTGTGGGGCGGACAGTTTCTTGGGCAATTTCCCGCGATCGAAGCGTGGTTCCGCCACGACCAGAAATGGCTGGCGTGGGCAATCATGATTTACGGACTGGCTGCGTCGATTTTGCCAGTCTGGATGCTGCTTACACCGCGCGATTATCTCAGCACGTTTTTAAAGCTCGGCACGGTCGCAATGCTCGCGGTCGCGGTCGTGCTGATCAATCCGACATTGCAAATGCCGGCGATTACAAAATTCATTGACGGCACGGGACTGGTGTTCGCGGGGCCGGTATTTCCCTTTGTCTGTATCACCATCGCCTGCGGTGCGGTCTCAGGGTTCCATTCGCTCATTGCTTCAGGTACGACGCCGAAGATGATAGGACGCGAGTCACGAATACGGAGCATCGGTTACGGAGCGATGGTGACCGAAATGGTGGTCGCCTTGATGGCGATGGTAGCCGCGTGCGTGCTGCAACCCGGAGAATATTTCGCGATAAACATGAAAGGCACTCCTACCGAAGTAGTGGAGAAAGTTTCTGCTTCCGGTTTTCCTGTGACGGAACAAGAGATGCATACGCTCGCCGCAAATTTGGGTGAATCCACCATGTTTAATCGCGCCGGTGGGGCGCCGACCTTTGCAGTAGGGATGGCGCACATGTTTGCGCGAGTTTCGGCCAAGCCAACGGCACTGGCGTTGTGGTATCACTTCGCCATCATGTTCGAAGCCCTGTTCATTCTTACAACGATTGATGCCGGAACGCGTGTCGGACGGTTTCTACTGCAGGACGTGTTAGGCACTATCTGGCGTCCGCTGGGTGATACGCGGTCGTGGGGCGCGAACTTTTTTTCCAGCGTGTTGCTGGTGGCCGCATGGGGTTGGTTTCTTTATCAAGGCGTGATCGATCCTCTCGGCGGTATCAACTCCCTTTGGCCGCTGTTTGGCCTCGCGAATCAACTTCTTTCAGTCGTAGCGCTGTGCCTCGGCACAACTCTCCTGATCAAAATGCGCAAAGCGAGATATCTCTTTGTAACGCTCGTGCCGCTGTGCTTCATGTGCGCAGTCACTTTCTCCGCCGGATATCTAAAGGTTTTTTCGTCCGACCCGAGACTTGGTTTTTTGAGCGGCGCGCGATCACTCTTAAGCCAGGCATCGACCATGACTGATGCAGCTAAGGCAGCTGACTTGGTACGGCAGGCGGGTGTATGGCGGTTTGACGCGCTTGTAGCGGTGTTTTTCCTCGTGCTCGTGGCGGCGATCGTGCTCGGCTCTGCGCGACAATGGTGGCAGCTCATTCGCGGGAGCAAGCGAATCGTTTTACACGAAAACGAGTTTGTGCCAATTACGCCTGCGCAACTCGCGCAGTTTTGAAGATGGCATTGATCTGGAAAGCTCGAATTGGAGGCAAGTGTCTGCTGATGACGAAATCACATCGCTGACCGACGTTGGTCAAGAGAGTGCTGGCCCACGCGGGCGTGCGATATTTTCCACGACGAATTGGAGCGTGGTCCTTGAAGCGCAAGGTCAATCGCCGGCAGCGCAACAGGCGCTCGAAAAACTTTGCCGTACCTACTGGCGACCTGTTTATAGCTTTGTTAGACGAGAAGGTACCGGACACGAGGAAGCGGAAGATCTAACCCAGGCCTTTTTTGCCCTGCTGCTACAGCGCCGGAATTTTGATGACGTTCGGAAAGAGAAAGGACGGTTGCGTTCTTATCTGCTGACTTCGCTGAAACATTTCCTCGTTAGCGAACACCGCCGCGCCGTGACAGCGAAACGAGGTAAGGGACAAAAGCCCGTCCCATTGGAGGACCTTGCCGCCATCGGGCTCGCTGACATCGAGCCGACAGATCATCTAAGCGCAGACCGAATTTATGAACGTCGTTGGGCCCTAACTCTCATGGAGCAGGTGTTGCGGCGCTTACGAGAGGAATACGACACAGCTGGCAATAGTTCGCTTTTCAATCTTTTGAAGCAATTGCTGCCAGATGAACCGGGCGCACCATCACGCGCGCAAATTGCTGCGCAACTGGGCATGACTGAGAATGCAGTTCGACAAGCGTTGCATCGCTTTCGCCAGCGATATCAACTTTTGTTGCGCGAAGAAATTAGTCACACCGTTGCGATTGCCAGCGAGATCGAAGACGAGCTGCGACACTTAATCGCCGTGTTGCGAACGTAACGTATGCCAGAAAGCCGCGCAGTACATGATGGGGAGCACGCATCGGACTCTATCATCATGAGCAACGCGCCGAGGGTTTGTCGAAAGTGCAGCGCGGAAATTTTTGCCGACGCACCGGAAGGTCTATGCACCGCGTGTCTGTTTGAGACCGGGCTTAATCTGCTCACTGCTGACGCTGTAGCCGGGGGCGATGACCCCGGCCGGGATGATGCCGTGCCACCATCGGATCAAAAAACGAGATCCAATCGAGCAAAAACGTTCGCCGACTTTGGCGATTACGAACTGCTGGAGGTAATCGGTCGTGGCGGCCAGGGCGTGGTTTACCGCGCACGGCAGAAAAGCCTCAACCGAACAGTAGCCTTAAAAGTCATCGGTCTTGGCCAATGGGCTACTGACGCGCATTTAAAGCGATTCCGCCGGGAAGCGGAAGCCGCGGCACATCTCGAGCATCCGTGCATCGTTCCGATTTACGAAGTTGGCGAGCGCGATGGCTCTTGCTACTTCAGCATGAAGTTTATCGAGGGCGGCCAGCTTGATGAATTAGTCAGGTCCGCCACGGGGGATTCGTCCCGTGGCGAACGCGAACCGGTGCCGATCCGGCGAACGGTCGAATTAATCGCGAAGGTCGCGCGCACTGTTCATTTCGCCCACGAACACGGAATCCTCCATCGCGACATCAAACCGGGAAACATCCTCCTCGACGAAAAAGGTGAACCGCATCTGACGGACTTTGGCCTGGCGCGCTTGGTCGAGAGTGACAGCACCGTCACGGGCACTATGGAAGTGTTAGGCACGCCAAGTTACATGGCTCCGGAACAAGCTATGGGAAACAACGGCGCCCTCAGCAGCGTCACCGATGTCTATGGAATTGGCGCCGTGCTTTATCAATTGCTGACCGGTCATCCGCCGTTTGCCGGAGGAACAACTTACGAGACCATCAAGTTGCTGCTAGATACTGATCCGCGACAGCCACGTCTTTGGAATCCGAAAATCGATCGCGATCTCTCAACGATCTGCCTTAAGTGCCTCGAAAAAGATCCGCAGCGCCGTTACTCGTCTGCGCTTGCGTTGGCTGAAGAGTTGGAACGCTGGTTAAAGCACGAACCGATCCTGGCGCGCCGGACTGGAATCGCTATCCGCGGACTGAAATGGGTCCGCCGTAATCCAGCCAGCGGGCTTTTAGCAGCGTCTCTGGTTGCCTTGGCAGCGGCCGCCGGCTGGATCGCATGGAAAAGCGAATTTTTCCGATCTCCACCAACAACTGCCATTGCCGTGCTGCCTTTTGAAAACCTCGATGGCGACAAAGCGGGCACTGAATTCGCAGATGGCGTGCACGGCGAAATCCTGACCAGCCTGGCAAGAGTCGCGGACTTGAAAGTAATCAGCCGAACGAGTGTGATGGATTACCGCGGTCCGCGGAACACGCTGAAGATTGGGGAGGCGCTCCATGTCTCATATCTTCTGGAGGGGAGTGTGAGCAAGGCGGGCGGGCGGATTCGTTTGGATACTGAACTCATCGATACCCGCACTGACACCAACGTCTGGGCGCAGCGCTACGAACGCGATCCGACGGATGTTTTCGCGGTCCAGAGCGAGATTGCCCAAACCATCGCGGAGCAGCTTCACGCCAAACTCTCGCCCCGCGAAAAGGCAGCGATTGAAAAGCCGCCGACCAAAGACGTTCTCGCCTATGACTTGTATGTCCGTGCGGTGGCTTTGATCGACCCAGCCCTCGATGAGTCAGATTCAAATCAGGATGCGCTGAGCGGTATAAAATTCCTGGAAGCAGCGATTGCCCGCGATCCCTCGTTCCTGCTCGCGTATTGCAAGCTGGCCCAGGCCCATGATTATCTCTACCTGAATGGAGACGCGACACGTGGGCGGCGGGCCCGCGCGGATTCCGCGGTGAACTCAGCCCTTCGGCTGGGACCGGATTCGGGTGAGGCTCACCTTTCCCTCGCCCTGCACCTTTACTGGGGATACTCCGATTACGATCGCGCCCGCGCTGAACTGGCGATTGCCAGCCACACTTTGCCGAACAATTCCCGCATCGCCAAGATAGCTGGGCTCATCGACCGCCGGCAGGGTCGGTGGTCCGATGCGGTGCGCGAATTGGAGCGTTCAGCCGAGCTGGACCCACGAAACACGGTCCCTTTGGATGGCCTCATATCGACTTATTTTCTGATGCGCTCCTATGGGCATGCTTCCGAGGTCATAGATCGCCGGGCCGTCCTCAAGCCTAACGGCATCGGTACTCGATTGCCTCGCGCGTGGATCGATCTCGCCTCCCGAGCCGACACCCGGCAACTCCATGCGCTGCTGCAAGGGCTTGTGGCGGGTGACCCACCCACGGCAGAGTATCTGGCGGAACAGTGCTTTTGGCTTGGCATACTCGAACGCGATCCCGACGCGGCTCACCGCGCTCTGACGCTGGCGAGGCGTGCTAAGAAGGTTATCAATGCCACACCGAACGGTGACGTTCCATTGAGTCATTCCTTTTGGGAGGGTTTGGTCGCTCGCATGAAAGGAGATGCCGTCGCGGCGCGCGCTGCCTTTGTCGCAGCCCGTGTAGAGCAAGAAGAATTAGTGCGGGAGCAACCGGATGCCGGCCTGCAACTAAGCGCCTGGGTCTGGTCGACGCTTATCTTGGGGAAAAGGAAGAGGCGCTCCGTGAGGCCCGCCAGGCAGTCGCGCTTTTGCCGGTCGCAAAAAACTCCCTCGACGGTGGAGACGCCCTTTATTGCTCTGCGGTGATTTGCGCTTGACCGGGGAGCGCGACCTCGCTTTTCAGCAACTCGAAGTTCTCGCGAAAATCCCTGCCGGCACAAACTACGGCGACCTGCGTCTCAATCCCTACTGGGATTCGTTGCGCGGTGATCCCCACTTCGAAAAAATCGTCGCCTCGCTCGCGCCGAAAGAGATGGTTTCGAAGTAAGACTCTCGGCTCAGAATCTTTTCTTCACCTGGGCGTACCAGAAGCGGCCTTTGATGGTGGCAAGTGATTCATCATAACCGTTCTCGAAAGCGCCGGCCACAAATGGTGGATCGGAATCGAGCACGTTTTGCAGCCCAAGTGAGATAGTCAAGTTATTAAGCCACCATTTCCAGTTGCTACAGCCGTACTCAGCTGTTGAGAGCGGAGTAACTTGTTTCTCCTTGCCGTCATTCCTCATCACGCTCTTACCGCCGTCCTTGGCGAAACCGGGCACGCTGACCGGAGCGGAGGCTGGCAGGTTAAACGTGTAATTCGCAATCAAGTCGAGTGTAGCAGACGCGGCCACTTTCCGCGCGCGTTGAGGAAAAGGAGCAGCATTAATACCCGGTCCCCCAGTCCTGGGCATATTTAGCTTCGGCGATCCGGTCAGGCTGACATTGTCGTCATTGTATTGGCCAACCCAGTGAACCACGCCGCCCACGTCGAGACCCTGCATCCACGTGTTAGTCGGTCCATCGTAGTATAAACTAGAGTTGGCCCGATTCCACGGCAGCGAACTGGTCAGGTTAAATCCCGGCGGCGCGAATTCGCCCGCGATACCAAATCGTTTGGTGTTGGCGTCAACCTGAAGCTCAGCCCGTGATAGCCACGTGCCATTCACCGTGAATGTCAGCCGGCCATAATCGCCGTGACCAAAAATCGCAGAGTCCAGAATATAGATGGCTTCGTAGTCGAGACCTTCGAAAATCGCGCCAGAAAGGTTGTCGTTGGGATCGATGACCAAGTAAATTGGCCCCCGGTCCGGTTGGCCATTCGGGAGAGGTGGCGTATTTGGTGGCGGAGGCGTCCGAAATACTAATCCGGGAAGATCCGCCTGGATTATGAAACCCGCGCCGAGGGCCGAGATAAGCGATCGCAAATCGATGTGCCACCAATCCGCGCTTAGGGTTAGGCCTTTGAGCCATTTTGGGCTGTAAACGATCCCGTAAGACCACTCATAGGCAACTTCCGGTTGCAGCAGCGGATTTCCGCTAACGCGTTCCTCAATTTGGTAAGGGCTCCTGGTTACCCTTGAAAACGGATCGGTTATTTCTGGGAAGTTCTGTGTGCCCGCCGGTGTGATCTCGAACAGTGTTGGCGCATGGAACGCCTCGGTGTAGCTGCCACGCAAGGTAAGCGCGCCGATATACTTCGGATCCAGCGGCTGCCATCGAAGCGATACCTTCGGTCTCTGCCCGTTGTACTGGCTGTGCGCCGCTGGCTGGAATGGACTTAGAACTGTAGAAGTGTTCTGGCTGTACCATTCTTCGCGCTCGGCGAAGTCAACCTCGAAACTGTAAAAGCCTGGGAAATTCCATGCGGGGCTGGTGAACGGAACCCTCACCTCCTCATAAATCGACCAGACGTCCCGGTTCGCCCGGAAGCCTTGCCCGTCCACCGCCCCAATCGATTGGAACGTTTGATTAAGCGCGTCACGATCGCGCGTCATCCTCTCTCCGCGATACTCACCGCCGATCGCAAATGAGATTGGGCCGGCGGGAACATTAAACAAGTCGCCATTGATAGTTGCGTAGCCTAATGGCAACTCGAAGTCGCCACTGTTTTGCAGGGTAATATAAACTGCGTTTCTTGCCGCGCCGCTGTTGCGACCAAGAATGCCAAGGAACGGATTAAACGCCGTGGCTGGGTCCGTGTCCAGGAGCGCCTGGCGCAGCCCAGGTTGGCTTGCTTCGCCTATCGATAAATTTTGCCCCTCGTTTCGCGAATAACGAAACCCGGTTTCCCAGTTCCACGTCTTAAAATAATCGCCAAATTCTCCCATCTGGCCTTTAAGTCCAACATCAAACAGATTGTCCCAGTAGGTGAAATGTTCGCTTCTTTTGCCAGTGTCGTTAATGCCGCGAAACCGAACGCCTGTAGTCACCGGTAGACCGCTTCCGTCAGGAAAGTAATTGGGAATAGTGGCATCTGCGACCGTGAATGGATTAAATGGATTCACGATTGGCACACTGATGCCACCGGGACTAAAGCCTACATTCGTGCCAGGAATCTTAAATGGATCGGGCGCAAACGGTACAGCGGCCAGCGCCGAATCGAAATACGTCCGCACAAATTTGAAGTCTGCAAATAACGTAAGGTATTTATCACATACATCGCGCACGTATGAACCGTAGAAACTCTGGCGATCTGCCGCAGGAAGTGCCGGCGTCAAAGCTGCGAAGTTATAGAAGAAATAGTCGCCGCCACCTTTATAGTCAGTGCCGAATTGTGGAACATGTTGAAGTGCATTGGGGCCAATGATACCGGGCGCGCCTGGATATGCGTTGGGATTGACACCCGCAAAAGGCAGGAACGGGAACCCGGGGCGCTTGTAAAATGGGGAAGTTGCCGCGTTCGGAGCTGAGTGCGGTGGTGGCGAGTTGGCACTGAAAAATAACTTCGGTAGCAAGCGAAAACCGATGGGGCCAATTGTTCCAGGGAAGTTGCCGCTGCGGACGTCGAAGCCGCCCCATGGAATTTGAAAAGCATTGCTGGAGATGTCTCGATCACGGCTGAAAAGGCCGCCGGTGCGCTCCCAGAAATCGGCGACAACCACAATGTCCGTCTTGTCATCGCCCGTGCCCGCTTTAAGCCAGGCTTCCCACTCGCCCATGTCATTGGACGCTCCAAGATTTGTGTTCCCATAACTGCCGCCGATCTCCAAGCCACGAAATTTGTGGACCAAGAAAAAATTGATCACGCCCGCAACTGCATCGGCGCCGTACACAGCTGAAGCGCCATCTTTTAGAATGTCGATGTGATCGATCATGGGGAAGGGAATCAGATTTATGTCTTGCCCCTGGCTAAAGCCGGCGACACCTAACGACCCATAGGCGACGCGTTTCCCATCGATTAGAATCAGCGTCTCTTTCGGGAGAAGACCGCGCAAATTGATCTGCACAGAACCGTCACCGCCATTGGCGATGTTCAGGTTGACCGTGCCACCTGCTTGCTGCGGTAGAAACGTTTGCAGGTCCTGTGCGTTGCGGATGCCTAGTTTTTCGATATCTCCGGGCCGATAGGTGTCCACCGGATTCGGCCCCGTCTCTTCCGCTGTCGGAATATTCGAACCGGTGACAATCACGCGCTCGACTTCCGCAACGCCCATAGCTGAGACTGCCGCGGGGGGCACAGGTGCCGGTAGCTGAGCAAATGTGACTAATGGTAGGAGCAAACGCATTGCCGCTATGCTCCATCCGGCGTACCAGATCAATGATCGCTTAATGAAGAGTTCCTCTCGCTAATTGTCCTCGGTTTAACAAAATTCCCGACAAACAACAAGAGTTCTCCGAGGTAGCATTTGTCTAGCGTCATAGGCGCGCGTCTCATTTTCAGCCTAGGGCAACGCTCCAGGAAAAATTGGTTTCGCAAGAACAAGCGCTGAAGCCGCGAATCAATTACGGCGCTTCTTAATCCCGGACACGAAGAGTGAATCGCGCTTTCAGCGCTGTTGATTTGGGACGAAGAATATCTGGGGCGTTGCCCCAGGCTGCTATGACTACGCGCCGTTGGCGCTAACCATGTACGCGAAGAACTCATTCCCCGGCAGAGCGATCTCCTTGTCCGGGCGACGAAGTATCTGCTGGCGCCTTTGACTGCCGCAACGAGTTACTTGTTAGTCGATTTCGGCGCGAGCGAGGCGACGAGTTTCTCGAAGCGCGGATCGCCGCGCAGCGGGTCCCAGAAAGGATGCAGACGAAGTTTGCCGTAATTCAAATTACTCGGGATCTGCAGAGTCGCTGCCACCTCGTCGATGGCGAGGTTTTTTTCTCCAGTCCACGCGTAGATGATGCCGAGATATTCCATAATGGTCGCTCCCACTAACGAGTCCTTGGAGACGGGGAGAAGCTCAGCCGCACGCCGGCCTTCGCGAATGGCGTCTTCCTTGCGCCCCAGCGCCGCATCAATCATTCCGAGCACGGAAAGATTTTGCGCGTAGTCGGGTTGCTCGCGCACCGTGGTCTCCGCTTCCACGCGCGCAGATGCAAAGGCGGCGCGGGCTGCCGCCGCGTCGCCCCGAGCGCGCGCAGCCAGACCTTCGAACCAAGCGCGCGGAAAACTTTCTCCCGAACCAGATCCCAATCCACCGGGTTTCATGGCGGCCAAAGCGCGGTTGGCCGTGGCGATGTCATGCTCGCATAGAGCGAGATTGAACCACTCGTAAGGGTATTCCGTGCCCGCGGCTGGATGTTCGGTAACGATGGCCTCGATGGCTACGTGCAAAGGCCGCGAATCCGCCCGCCATGCGAGATCGATGGAGGCTCGCTCCACCCGCACTTCTCGCTTGTCATACTCATCGGCACCTGGGTCTTTGGGCAGCAACTTGAGCACGCGATCCAGGACGGCCGCGGCTTCAGCAAAACGACGTTGGAACTCATAGATTTGCGCGGTGTTTCGGAGGTAAGACGTCTGGCGCGGATCGAGCTCCATGGCTTTTCCAAAGTTGCGCGCAGACTCGTTCCAGCGCCCCTGGCGGCGGTCGATAAGGGCCATCAAATAGAAAATCTGCACGTTGTTGGGCAGCGTGGGCTGCGCGAGGGCAAGTTCCGCGCGGGCGTGGTCGTAATCCAGATAACCGCGGTAGAGATGCTCCGCCAACAAGAGATGGAACTCACCTGAGTTGGGCCGCAGACGCGCAGCGGCCGCGATGGCGGCGTCGGCTAATGCGAGGCGTGCGGGCGTATGGTCTTTTCCGTTGAAGTAGAGAGCGTCGTGCGTGAGCGCCAGTTGGCAATATGCTAGAAAAAATTCCGGGTCACGTGTGATGGCTTGATCGAGCAGGCTTGCCGCCTCAAAAAAACTCGCTTCGGCGTACGCGCCGTTGCTCCAACCACCCCAGTAAAGTACGCACGCCCGCAGGTAGAGATCGTAAGCAGCGAGATCTTTCGTGGGCCGTTCTTCGATGGCGGATTTCTCCGCCGGCGAAAGCTTCGCTTGCAACTGGCTGGCGATTGCCTGGGCGATTTCACTTTGAATCGCAAACACGTCCGCGACATCGCGATCGTAAGTTTCGGCCCAAAGATGCGCGTCGGTGCGCGCGTCGATCAACTGGGCTGTGACTCGCACGCGATTGGCGACGCGTTGCACACTTCCTTCCACGACGTGAGCAACGCCGAGCGCCTGGCCGATCTCGCGCAGATTGCGCGCAGCGTCGCTCTTATACTGCATCACAGATGTGCGGCTGATCACTTTCAGGTCCGCGATCTTGGCGAGGTCGGCCAATACTTCATCTTGGACCGCGGCGCCGAAGTAGGAGTTTTCTTTGTTGTCACTGAAATTCTCAAAGGGCAACACTGCAACGCTCTTCTCTGGAATTGAGCTCTTCGTTGGGTTTCGATGCAAATAGAATGGAAGCGCCAGCGCGATACCACCTACTAACAAGGCGAGTGCTACAGCGGCGGGCGATCGTGTCCAGCGCAGCCATGAAGGCACCTTGGAGGAGCGCTCCAACTCAGCGCTAGATTCCAGTTTGCGGTGCAGATTCTTGACCGCTTGAAGCATTTCGTGTGCGCTCTGGTACCGCTCTGTTCGATCTTTGCGCAGCGCCTTGCTCGTGATCTGTTGAAGCTCAGGCGGAGTTTGCTTGTTATAACTCGTTAGCGGCGGGGGCTCCTTCTCAATAATCGAAGTCATGACCTCGCTCGGTGTGTCGCCGGTGAACGGCGCATGCCCCGTCACCATTTCGTAAAGGACTACGCCGAGACTCCAGATGTCGGTACGCTTATCAACCGGCACCCCGCGCGCCTGTTCCGGCGACATGTAACGAACGGTTCCCAATATCGACCCCAGATTGGTCTCAGCGAGTGTCATCGATCCTGCCTCGTCCGCCGCAGCCTCCGCGAAGGTGGATTCCGCAAGCTTTGCAATCCCGAAGTCGAGTACTTTCACGTAGCCGTCCGTCCGGAGCATGATGTTCTCCGGCTTGATGTCGCGATGGACGATGCCGGTTTCGTGAGCAGCGGCGAGCGCACTCGCCACCTGGATCGCGACGTCAACAGCTTCGTCTCAACTGCATTGGCCCGCGCATCAGACGTTGACGCAGCGTCTCACCCTCGATCAGTTCACTGGCTATGTAATGAGTAGAATGATCCTCGCCGATCTCGTAAACCGTCAGGATATTTGGATGATTGAGCCCGACCAGGGCGCGCTCTTCTTGTTGAAACCGCTTCAGGCGCTGCGCGTCGCTGGTAAAGCGCGTGGGCAGGAGTTTAAGCGCGGCCTTGCGGCCCGCTGTAACGTCAGTGGCCAGATAGACGTCGCCCATCCCGCCGGTGCCGATCCGTTCAGAAATTTTGTAATGGCCGATCGTGCGACCGACGAGCAAATCAGCTTGCTCATTTTCAATAATCCTCGTGGTGATGCCGGCAACTGTGGTTTCAATGAAGCTGGCTGCTCGTTGATGTGAAGCGAGGAGTGCTTCTATCTTACGACGCAAAGCCTCATCACCTTCGCAGGCCGCATCCAGGAATGCGCCAACCCGGTCCGACTCTTGATCCAGCGCTGTATGAAAGATTTCCTCAACCGTTTGTAACCGCGCCGGCGTCATAGACACGAATTACACCAATCGTCACCAAGCTCGACACGAATTACACGAATCCTCACGAATTTGGTACAGCTACAGTTCCCCTTCCCAACTCGCGATGAATCTCCATGCATAGGCCCACCAGTTGAAAAACTTCCTCTTTGTAAAGCAGCTAATCCATTCGTGAAAATTCGTGAACCGAGCTGATGGCGTCAGCGAGATAGAAGGCAAAGCCGCGAGGGTAGCGGCGAGCGAGCAGGGTAGCGAGCGAGTTCAAATTCGTGTCTCTCTCAGGCCGCGTTATGCAATTCATCGTATAGCCATGCCTTGGCAAAGACCCAATCACGTCGAACCGTCACGGTCGAGATCTTCAGGACCTCAGCGATTTCGTCATGATTGAGACCGCCGAAGTATTTCAATTCCACGACGCGCGCTTTTCTTGAGTCGAGCGTCGCCAATCTCTCCAGCGCATCGTGTACATCGAGGATCTCTGTTGTCTGTTCGGGCGAGATCAGCGCGGCTTCGTCCAGCTCTAGTTTGAAGCGCGCCGCCGCCGCGTTTTTGGGATTGAGACGCCTTGGCATAATTCACCAGGATTTGGCGCATCGCTTGCGCGGCGACGGCGAAAAAGTGTGAGCGATTCGTAAAGCTTGGGTGGGTCTGGCCGGCCAGGCGCAGATAAGCCTCGTTGACCAGTGCCGTCGTCTGCAGTGTGTGCTCGGGACGCTGTCCCTCCATAAAATGATGAGCGAGGCGTCGAAGTTCTTCGTAGACCAGCGGGGTTAATTCCCTAAGGGCCGCATCCTCCCCATGACTCCAATCCGCCAGGAGTTGGGTCACGTGTTGCGGAGAGACCGAAGGCATATCCATAAGCTCTTCTTCGCATCTTATCACCCTCAGAAGTTTCCTGCACGCGGAAGCTCCTCCAGAAAAAATTTCAATTTAGATGATCACTTCTGATCGGCCTTTCTTGTTTGTGACAATGAAAGGCAAATCACGAAACCAAAACCAAAACGAGATAAACCAGAAAAAGGGAGAAAAAATGAATAATATATTGAAAACTGTCGGAAAATTGGCTTTGCCGATTTTAGTCGTGGCTATGTTTAGCCCAATTTCGGTGCCCGCCCAGGACACGGGCGGCGACAAAAAACTGGATTCGGTGTCCGCACAGGACACAGGCGGCGACAAAAAACTGGAAGGATCATGGAACCATGCAGGGACGAGGATAAATTGCGTAACCGGTCAGCCAATGGGAACATTCTCTGCGATGTTCACTTTTTCGAGCGGCGGAACATTTTGGGAGGCGGGAACCCAAATACCCCCATCGATGCGCAGTCCCAGTCACGGCGTATGGAGTCACGAGTCGGGGCGGCTTTATACCACTGCGTTTCAATTCTTTCGCTTTAACGCTGACGGCACTCTGGCGGGACGACTAATAGCGAGACAACAAATCGAAGTAAGTCACGACGGAGAGAGTTATACCGCCACCTCGACGTCTCAGGTTCTCGATGTCAACGGCAACGTAATTGCGACCAATTGCGCTACCGGAACCGGTACACGCTTCCAATAAATATCATTAGGTGCGGGTTCGGCGCTTTTGCCTATCGCGCCGAACCCTCATCGAGTTGTGGGAAGCATGGAATTCAAGCTTGGGCGTCGTCAGCAAGAACTCTCATTACCAAAACCGAGTAAAACCCGACGCCTCTTCCAAATCCTTCTTTAAAAGAAATTCATCCTTCGTGTGTGCGACGAGGATCGAGCCCGGCCCGAGCAGCAGCGGCCGTCCCAGTTAGTCAGATGCGGAATGTCGGACGTGAATCGCACAACTTTTCTGCGCATGAATGCTTCTTCCGAAAAATTTCAATTTAGATGATCAGTTCTAATCGGTCTTTCCTGTTTATGGCATGAAAGGAAGAATACACATGAAACTTCAAAACTTGATTTACATTCTGATCGGGATCGTCTGCATCGGGCTTTTCCCAAACGCGCAAGCGGTAGTGCCGGCACCGGATGGAGGCTACCCCGGTGGCAATACCGCGGAAGGGCAAAACGCCCTCTTTAGTCTCACCAGCGGCGGATTCAATACGGCGGTTGGTTTCTTTTCACTCAGGAGTAACGTCATTGGCCAGTTCAATACCGCCACTGGCGCTGGGACGCTCCTTGCCAGCACAGCAGATGAAAATACGGCCACTGGCGCCGCAGCGCTTTTAAGCAACACTACTGGCTCGGACAACACGGCTAATGGAGCATTCGCCCTCTTTAGGAACACGACTGGCGCCTTCAACACCGCCACCGGTGATTCCGCACTTTCTAGCAACACGGTCGGCGCGCAGAACACAGCCACGGGAATCAGCGCGCTGGCGAGCAACACCGGCGGCCTCCGCAACACTGCCAATGGGGCTTATGGGCTAGCTAACAACACCACTGGCAACGAGAACACGGCCAATGGAATGTTCGCGCTTTTTAGCAACACCACCGGGAGCCGCAACGCGGCCACCGGTTCGCAAGCGCTCTATTCCAACACTACCGGCAGCTCCAATACGGCCAGCGGTTTTGAAGCGCTCTACAATAACACCACCGCCGACAACAACACGGCCACCGGTTATGGAGCGCTTTTTAGCAACACCACCGGCCACAACAATACTGTCATTGGTTATCGAGCGCTTGAGAACAGCACTGTCGGCAGCGGTAACACGGTGTTGGGCGCTTTCGCCGGCACCAACATTGGCACCGCCAGTAACGTTATTGCTATCGGTAGCTTTGGTGAGAATGTGAGCGACAGTTGCTATATCGGCAACATTAGCGGGGCAACTTCCTCCGGAGGAAGTGCCGTTTTCATTAATTCAGAGGGCAAACTTGGCGTCAATACGTCTTCGCGCCGCTTTAAAGAGGAAATTAAGCCAATGGAGACTGCCAGCGAGACGCTCTTTTCGCTTAAGCCAGTCACCTTTCGTTATAACAAAACAATCGATCCAAAAGGCATTGCCCAATTTGGGCTGGTGGCTGAGGACGTCAACGAAATCAACCCTGATTTGGTGGTGCGCGATAAGAACGGGAAAATCAACACTGTGCGTTATGAGGCGGTGAACGCGATGTTGCTTAACGAGTTTCTTAGGGAGCATTGCAAAGTTGAAGAACAGCAAGTTCGGATCATTGAGCTCGATTCGAGAGCCGCAGAACAGGAAGCGCTCGTCGCGCGACTGCAACAAAGCTTTGAATCCAAGCTCGCGGAACAGGAAAAGAAAATCGACGAACTAACGTCGGGTCTTCAGAAAGTGAGCACAGAGATCGGAGGGAGTAGGCCAGCGCCCCAAACGGTCGTTAGCAATCATTAATGGACACCTGCCGTTCGGAATTTCCCCAGCACATAACGAAAAGAACGAAACGTATGAAAACAGTAACGAATATTCTTTACGCGGTGTTCGCGCTCGTCTGCGTTGCATTTGTTCGGAACGCGCAGGCCGTAAATCCGCCGCCGGAAGGGGGCTATCCCGGGTTCACTACTGCAGAAGGAACCAAGGCGCTTCAAAGCCTTACGACCGGCTCTGCGAACACTGCGGTGGGTTGGTTTTCGCTGTTTAGCAACGCAGGCGGCAGCTTCAACACCGGTACCGGGGCGGGATCGCTCCTTTTCAACACCGCAGACGACAATACGGCGTTTGGCGCCGCCGCGCTTTTATTTAACACCACCGGCATCAACAACACCGCTGTTGGAGTTGCCGCTCTTTTACACAATACCATTGCCGAGGAAAACACGGCCACTGGAGCGTTCGCGCTGTTTAGCAACACAGAAGGCAGCGCCAACACGGCAGACGGTATGCAAGCGCTCATTAGCAACACCATCGGCAGCAACAACATAGCGAACGGTTTTCAAGCGCTCTATTTCAACACCACCGGCAACAACAACACGGCCAACGGTTATGCGGCACTCGCTTTTAACACAACTGGCGACTCCAATACGGCCACTGGTTTTGAAGCGCTTTTTAGCAACACCACCGGCACCGTCAACACGGCCAATGGTGCCGTTGCGCTCTATAGCAACACCACCGGAGGATTCAACACAGCCTACGGTGTTAACGCGCTCGCTTTCAACACGACCGGCAACGACAATATCGCCGTGGGCTATGCGGCCGGCTTTAATGTAACCACGGCCGATAACGTTATCTGCATCGGCGCGAACGTCGCAGGTGCGAACGTGAGCAACAGTTGCTACATCAACAACATTTTCAATGCAACCTCTTCGGGAGGAACTGCTGTTCTTGTTAATTCAGACGGCAGGCTCGGCACCACAACTTCCTCCCGGCGGTTCAAAGAGGAAATTAAGCCGATGAGCAAAGCCAGCGAAGTCCTCTTTTCACTTAAGCCGGTGACCTTCCGCTATAAAAAGGACATTGATCCGACAGGCACATCGCAATTCGGACTCGTGGCCGAAGAGGTAGAAAAGGTCAATCCTGATCTGGTTGTGCGCGATAAGCAAGGAAAGCCGTACAGCGTCCGTTACGAGCAGGTCAACGCGATGTTGTTGAATGAGTTTCTTAAAGAGCACCGCAAGAACGAGGAACAAGAAGCGACGATGCGCAATTAAAGCACGAGTTTCAATCTAGACTCGCCGCCAGCAGAAGCAGATTGACGCTGTTACTAGGGCCTACAAAAGGTGAGCGCACAGCTCGCCGCCGCGAGTCCGTCCCGTGGCGGACTTGAAGCGAGCAAATTCGCCGCAGGACGAATCCGCGGTGGCGGACCTGCGTCGCAAGTGGTCAACAATCCCTAAGGCAGCGCCCGCCCCAACCAAGCAGCGGCATTTTACAATCAACCGTTATGTTTCAACGCGCGTGGCGGCTTGAACTCGCGCGCGTGCTTGTGCGTCTCAATCGCCATGTATCACACCTGCCGGAAATGTCATTCTTGGTTGGCGAAATCAGAAGGACACGGTCTATCCACAACCTCCTTCTATATCCTACCGCGCGCTAAAAAGTTTCTGCATGCGGAAGTTTCTCCCGAAAACACCCCGACGCAACGATCGATCAGGATGGGGCCCGGCACGCCATCATCGCTTCCACTGCCGACAGCACCCTCATCATCGCGGCGCCACAAGAACGACGCGGGCTGCCACAGGCGCCCCTTGGCGTGACACGTTTCCGCGTCACTTTCCTAAACCCCGGAATCTTCCCTTACATCTGCGCCCTGCATGACGAAATGGGCATGGTTGGCCAGGTGACTGTCACTCCTTAGGAGAATTGTCTTGTGAGTAGAGGGTGTAGCCTTCCTAAACAACGATAGCGACAAAAGAAAAAGCGAGGAGTGCGTCGACTACTTAGTTACACAATCGCCGGTGATTTATGTGAAGTGGTGAGGCTTAACCGCAGAGGCATCTAATTTTGTCTTCAACTTCACTCAGAAATCCGCGTGACCTGCGGTTCCCAAGTCTTCCGCATTCTTTCTGCGTAACAACGGTCGCAAATTCGCGCAGTACATCGGCGAACGGCCAGAAATGACCCGAAAGGTTTCGAAGTCAAAGAAGGCCAAAACAATTAACAAAAGGAAAAACAAAAATGAAAAGATTGAGTATTACATTCGCAACAATTCTGCTGGTGCTTGGCTGCTTTTGGCTTTCGCCGGCGGTGAAAGCAGTTGAGGGTGCCCCTGGGATCGTGGGTTTATGGCTTGAACATTATACCAGTGATTTCGGGCCGCAGTTTGAAACGTACTCGCAATGGCACAGTGACGGATTGGAAATCGAAAGCCCAAATTTCTCACTGGGTCAATGCCAGGGAACCTGGAAGCAGACAGGAGGCAGGACCTACAAGCTCTTCCACGTAGGATGGCTCCCCGGCGGTGGCCCTAACGGGAGTGTACGTTTCGAATTGAGGGAACTAAATACCGTCAGCGTTGACAAGAATAGTTTCGACGGCACCTATGATCAGAAGTTTTTCGACGCTAATGGAAGCCTCGTCCTCGAGGACACAGGCAGACTTCATGGGACGCGTCTTTCTGTGGATCAATTCGCTGAATCTACTGCAAGTAGATAAGATAACTACTCTCGAGGAGAGCCTCTTCGGTTGACCACAAAACGCGCCGGAGAGGCTCTCGGCATTCGATTAGGAGTGCGGCTGCGTGTGATGCCATGATGAAGTAGCGCATGCGTCTCGCCCGCACGAAGGTGAATGCTCGCAAGCCAGAGGCTCGCGCTACCTTATCTGTACAAATCCTTCCGGCGATGACCTAACGAGTTTACTCGCTTGCGAACCGACTGTACAAGCTCTTGAGATAACTCCGCGTGAATCAACTCTTCACGGTCTGCTGATGCAGCGGCGATTATCACTCCGCGTGGATCGATAATTGCCGAACTGCCACAAAACCAGAGGTCATCATCTTTCCCGACGCGGTTTGATGCGACAACGTAACTCTGGTTTTCGATCGCGCGTGCCATGGCGAGCGTCCGAAAATGTTCGACTCGCGGAAATGGCCAGGCAGAAGAAATAACAAAAGCGCCCACGTTCTGGTCTGTTGCCAGTTTGCGATATAACTCCGGAAAGCGAAGGTCGTAACAGATACTGAAGCCAAGCTGCAGGCCGCCGAGCGAAAACGTTGTGAATTCATTCCCTGGAGCGAAACAGGTCTGTTCTTCTACCGGCGCGACCGCATACAAATGAGTCTTGCGATATTTCGCAACGATTTCGCCCTTCGCATCCACCAGAACCTGGGAATTGTAGATCGAGGTCCCGTCGCGTTCGGAGACGCCACTAACGATCGCCATGGAAAGTTGGTTGGCGATTTCTTGAAGGCTGGCAACAAAGCCGGTTTGCCAATGATTGGCGTGGTTCTGGATCACTGGCATCGAGTAACCAGTGTCAGTCATCTCCGGAAAAACGATCAGCTCGGCGCCTGCATCTTTGGCCGCGCGAGAAAAATCGTGAACCTTGGACAAATTCGCTTCCGGATCGCCGAGCGAACACCAGATCTGGGCGACTGCAATTTTCATTCAATTGTCATTCTGAGCGAAGCGAAGAATCTCTGATCCTTTTAGCCGAGTTCCTACAGGTATAGCCAGAGATGTTTGAAAGCCTGGCCTCATGCTTCGCATTTCGTTACAGCGCTTCGCTCAACATGACATGAATATTAATGCAGCCTCACGCTGCGATCGGTCTCCTATATCCGAAAAACTCGCGCTTCGTAATCAAGTGAGCCACTTCCGGTGGAACCATCTGCTCCCACCTGCTGTCCCCGGACTGCAACTTTGCCAGCACGTCGGGGGGCTGAATTCGCAAATACTCAGGATGATAATCGGTGATCTCCTGGAGGTATTGATTGTCGATTAGATATTGAAACAACGAGCGAAGATTCGGAGCGACGGTGACTTGTGTTGCGGTTACAATCTTTCCAGTCGCACTGTCGACCATCGGATAAACGTAAAGCTTTAGTCCTCCTTTAAACATTCTGCCCAGCGCCTCAAGGATTCCGCCCTCCAGGTTTGTGTAGTATTTTTCGTTCAAGATCTCGATTAAACTGGGCACTCCCATGACAAGGCCGATCGCGCTGTTTGTGTAACGAAAGAGGTACCCCGCGAGTCGATAGTATTCGCCAAACTTCGAGATCAGGACGTTTCGCCCCAGTGCGCGAAGAATATCGACGCGAGCAAGAAAATCCGCATGATCAACCTTGCCGTCGGCGCGCAAATTCTCGAGCGTCATTTCCATGAGCACCACTATCTCGTCGTCGGAACAATCGCAGTGCTTCAGAAAGATGCGTCGCGCGCCGTCCAGCATGTCGTTGGTGGCGTACGTGACAGGTCGAAAACTCCCGCGCTCGACCAGGATCGCTTTTTTGTAAAAAACTTCGGCAGGTTGAACGGTCTCGCCATCCGCCTTGAACATCACTGCATCTGTCAGGCCCTGGCCGACTAACTGCAAACTCATCAATCGATTATCAATGTTTTGAAAAAGAGGCCCGGAAAATTTGATCATGTCCACTTCGATTCGTCCCGGTGAGAGATTTTCCTGAAGCGACGAAATCAGTTTTTCCGGCTGCTGACAGTAAAAGGCGCCGTAGAGAAGATTCAGCCCGATGACCCCCAGAGCTTCTTGTTGCTCGACGTTTGCTTTGTCGAGTAACCGAACGTGAATAATGATCTGGCTTGGTTGGTCCCGGGGTTGTGATTGAAACCGCACGCCCAACCAGCCATGCGATTCATTACGCTCTTTGAAACTGCGCGCCGCGACGGTATCGCCGAAGACAAAAAACGTTTTCTCCGCGCCGAATTTTTCATCCAGTCGTTCGATCAGAAGATCATATTCATGGTCCAGCATTGTGTGTAGACGGACACGGCTAACGTAGCGGTCGGCCGGTCCGTAAATAGCGTCGCTGAATGTCATGTCATAGGCAGACATCGTCTTGGCGATCGTTCCCGCTGCGCCGCCCACGCGAAAGAATCTGCGCGCCACCTCCTGTCCAGCGCCAATTTCAGCGAAGGTGCCATACTTCGCTGAATCCAAATTGATATGGAGGGCCTTTTCGTCGGTGCCGATCTCCATCTGCGGATTCATATAATTTCTCTAACGGCGATTTACGGCGATCGCAAACTCGCGCCACAACGAAAACGCCTGGCTGTCTTGCAGCCACGTCCAAGCAGGTTCGAATGAAAGCGCCAGGGAACTAGCGCTTGCGTTTTGGAGTGCGGCGGTGCTCCGCCGCTTTTCGTCACGCGTTGAGTTCAGCCGTTACAGGCGCACTTGTTCGGCGTTCTTCGTCTGAATCCAGCCGCGAAGATCATTCGGCAGCGCGGCGTACATCCAATCGCCGCGCGTACTTAGAATTTTGATTTCGCTGCCAGCCGGCAACGCGAGAACACTATTGGCCGTGTCTGCTGTGGCGAGACGCGCCTGGACGTCGTTGCCCGTCACGATGGCGAGCCCGCGCCCTTCGCTCCCATTATTTAGCGTGTAAATCGCCCAGACAGCTACAGCGCACACGAGCAGGCATAAAATCGATAATGACATCAGAGCAGCGGATCGGCGCCGCGCGAAAATCAGCGCGACGATGCCAAAAATTCCCAGCCAGAAAGCAACTGCCGCAGCGATGCTGTACTGATTGATGCTCGCGAATTGGAGATACCGCTCCAGTCTGGTCGGTTGCAGCTCCAGCGCGCGAGATTCGTCACGGGCTATCTGCAAATTAGCCGTTGCCTCCGGATGATGATTGTCTAAGGCGAGGGCGCGTTCGTAATTCAGGATCGCGCGACCAAAATCGCGCGTGCGAAAATAGGCGTTTCCAAGATCGTAAAACAAATTTGCGTTCCACTGATCTGCACGAACCAGCGCCTCGTAATTGGCGATCGCTTCTTTGAAATTCCCCTCCGCATATTCCTGGTTCGCTTTATTGAAGTCACCCTTTGATTGGGCCAACGCTGAGGAAGTCACAACCAAACAAATCATCGCGGAGCACGCGCGGGCAATGTAGCGCCAGCGTCCTCGCTTGCACGTTGGGGAGACCTCGCAAGCGGGGACGCTTGCGCTACCATATCGGCGCGTATTCATTTCAAATTTTCAATCAGCTCGAGTACATCGCGCCGATTTTCCGGAGAGATTCTTCCCGGGCCGTTGTGCGTTCCGCTGTATTGCCACTCGTCGTTTTGCTCGAATAAACGGCGAAGCCGGTCGCGTGAATCAGTATCAAGATTAAAGGTTTCCGCTGCAGTTTCCGCGTCTACGGCGTTTGGGTCGATGCCGCGGTTACGCGAGGCGAGCGCGGCTTTCAATCGAACAACTCGCGAGGCTTCGGCATAATATTCGCGCGGGGAAGCATCATCACGGCGCAACTTGTGCATCAGCTCGGCTGCTTCATGTTGCAGGGCACCGATGCGCCGCGCCTCGCGATCCTCCAATCTGGTTCGCCGAATCTTCCAACCCGCGAACACGAGCAGCGCCGCCAATGGTAATGATTGCGCCGCCCAGAAACCGCGACGCGTGTAAAGCGGCTCGAATGATTTCACCGTTCGCGATGGCTCGGTGAGTTGATAGAGGATGTCCTGCGGCTTGGTTGCAGCTGCGACAGTCGGCCCGGTCCGTTTTCCTGTGGCCGGGGGCGACGACCCCGGCTGGGCCGCCGCTACGTTCGGTGCAGCTGCACCGCCCTGAACAGTGATTGCCATCGATTCGCTGTGCAGCGTCACATATTGTTCTTTTGCCGGATCGAAATACGAAAACGCAAGCACTGGCAGACTTTGCTTGTTCTCGTTAGGCGAAACCACCGTCTCGAAGGTCTTTGTGCCGCTGATGCCAACTTCATCGTCCTGTTTGAACTTGGACGACGGCGGATATTTATGCCAGCCGCGGTCATCCTCCAGTAAAGGCGCATTCACCCGATCGAAATTGCCGCGTCCAGAGATGGTTGTTGTGACTGTGATCGGATCGCCTACCTGCACGCTCTTCGGCTTGGCATCGGTTGCCATGGTAAAGCTTCCAATCGCTCCTGAGAAGCTGGGCGGTGCATTTGGTGGTAGCGGTTTTACTTCAAGCGCCACAGGGTCGCTGGTGATTTGGATGTCCCGACGTTCACCCATCTGTGCAAATGGATTCGAGAAAAAGGGATCCGAAAAAGGATCGTCGAGGTCGAATAGATCGAAGGGCGAACGCGAACGCGGCGCGTTTCGCCTTCGCGGAACGACCACCTGTGCCTTTGCTTTGACGGGCCCGATTTCAAATTTTCCTGCTCGCGCCGCCGCAATCGCGGTTTTGAACGTCACTACTTCGAAAGGTCTGCCGTTGATAGTCTCCAAATTTTGTGACGACTGCTGCAATTTCTGCGCGGTAAATCCTTGGCCGGTGATGTCAGGCGGCTCGCTCAACCTGGGATGAACACGCGCGTCAAATCCCATTCTAATTTGGACCGGAACAATCTCGCCGACATATGCGGTCTTCTTCGGCACGATCAATTCAGCGAAAACCAGGTCCCCTGCGTTAGTCGGCTGACTCTGAGCGCTACGACCAGGCCGCGTCGTGGTCGGCGGCGGCCGACCTGGCGCATCAGCGACGTTTAACGCGAGTTCCGGCGTTCTGAGGATCTTCCCGCCGGCGCGGACTGTTTGAGGTGGAATCGTGAACTTTCCTGCTCTGAGCGGCAGGATCGTGTAGTTGTAAGTCACGCTCGAGTTAGTCGAGAAGTTATGTATTTCGAATTGTCGTGACGTTCCGGTGGAATGAATCTCCAAGCCGTCGATTGAAATTTCTTCCGGCGGCCGCGCATCGCCGGGACCCGTCACCTTGATTTGCAGCTCCACGGTCTCACCGACGGTTACCTCCGAGTTGCTCAAGACTGCTGTGACACTGGGCGAATCCGCGCGCGCAAATTGAATGCACCCCAGCGCCACAAGAACTGCGATTAAGATCCGTTGAAACATACTAAAAGGTAATTAGCGCTGTCATTCCGAGCGAAGTCGAGGAATCCCGTGGCATAACCCAGAGCTGACTTGACGGGATGTCTCGACTTCGCTCGACATGACGGAGATCGCTACCAGTCGTTATAGACATGACGCTTTACTTTGCGTTCATCAAGTCGGACTCGCGCCTCTTCGTCTTTCATAGATTCAAGCAGAGCCAGCGCCTGTCGTTCGCTCATCTGGCCTTCTTTCTCCTGTTCAGCCTCCACCGCCATTTGCTCGTTTTTATCGGCGGGCTTTTGTGAGTTATCTCCCCCTGCACCTTTGACTTCGCCAGCAAATTTCTTTTGGGGTGATTCCGCGGGGGTTGGGGAGGCGCCTTCCTGCTCGCCTTCTCCCGGTGAAGGTGACGGCATTTCGTTTTCTCCTTCGCCCGGACTCGGTGATTGTTCAGCCTGTTGTTGGCCCGGCGAAGGCGAAGGCTGATTGTCCTGCTGCTTTTCTTCGCCGGGCGATGGAGATGGACTCTCGCCGGGCTGTTGCTGCTGTTTCTTTTGCGGTTCGTTTTTTGCCTGAGACTGGTCTTTTTGCTGTTGTTCTTTTTTGTCCTTGTCGCTGCCCGATTTGTCTTGCGACGGCTGGTTTTGTGCCTGCTGCTGATCCTTTTGATCTTGCTGGTTCTGTTGCTGTTGCTGTTGTTGTTGTTGTTGCTGCTGCTGTTGCTGCTGTTGCTTTTGATCTTTCTGATCTTTCTGATCTTTTTGCTGCTGGTCTTTCTGTTGTTGCTGCTGGTCCTGGTTCTGTTGGTTCTGCTGTTTTTGCTGCTGATCTTGCTTGTTCTGTTTGTCCTTTTGCGGTGGGGTCGGGGAAGGGGATGGTTGTTGTTGCTGTTGTTCCGTTTTGTTTTTTAACTCGTCGATCTTCTTTTTGACGTATTCATAGTTGTCCTTTGCCTCTTTGTTTTGTGGATCCAGCTTCAGTGTTTGCTCGTAATGATCGAGGGCATTTGTCCAATCGCTTAGCTTTTTGTCGTCGCCCTTCTGCATCTCGCCGCGTTGATACAGCGTGTTGCCGAGATTGTAATGACCCTTGGTTTGCAAACCGGTATCAGGCGTGAGCAATGCCTGACTGAATGATTCCAAGGCCTTATTGTAATCTTTCAGTTTGTAAGCAGCGGTGCCTGAATCGAACTGGAGCTTCTCTTCTGCGCGGGATTGCGGGTGCGACTTCAGCGTGTCCTGAAATTCTTTGTAAGCATCTTCGAATTTGCCTTGCTGATACGCATTGATTCCCGGCACCGTCGCGAACACAGATGAAGACAGCAACATCAGGACAGCTACAGCAGCGCCAGCAACTTTGACTGGCCCGCCTGCGACGCTACGCCCGGCATTGCGGGCAGGCGCAGGAATGTGGGCTCGCTCACGTACGCGTTTCCGCTCGGGAATCAGGATCGACAACGCGAGAACGATCAACGCGGCGCCGAGCGGCCACTGGTAACGTTCAATCGGCCGGCGCGACAAACGCACGTCCATCTCGGCGGCCTGCATTTTTGCCAGGCCTTCACTCTGAACCTGCTGCATCGTGCGCGGTCCGTTTTCCAAATGTAGATAAAATCCGCCGGTCGCTTCGGCTACTTCGCGCAAACGTTTGTCGTCCAGTTTTGATTTGTGGACTTGCCCGGCTGAATCCTTCACGAAGCTCGTCTCGCCGTTGTCGCTGGTTATTGGAATCAGTGAACCTTGCGGCGTTCCGACGCCGACAGTGAAAATTCGCACCCCTGCATCGGCTGCAGCAGCTTTCGCCGTTTTCACCGCATCACCGCTCAATTCCTCGCCATCAGTGAATATGATCAGCGCGCGATTTCCCATGGCGCTTTTGCCGAAGCTCTGCGTGGCAAGCGTAATAGCGCTGGAGATGTTGGTGCCGCCTTCGGGGATGGTCTTTGTGTCGAGATCGGTGACCGCCTCGATCACTGCGTCGTAATCAATCGTCAGCGGTGCTTGCAAAAACGCGCGCCCTGCGAAGGCAATCAGGCCAACGCGATCGCCTTGTAGTTGGTCGATCAAATCCTGGATCGCCAGTTTGACGCGGTCGAGCCGATTTGGCTGAACGTCGTTAGACAACATGCTGCGCGACGTATCCACGGCGACCAGCAGATCAAGCCCCTTACGCTTTGCGTCCTGAAAAGTGTAGCCCCACCGCGGTTGCGCCAGACTGACGATCGCCAGCGCCAGCCCAAGCAATAGCAAACCAAATCTCATAATGCGCCGCGGCCGATTGACGGTTCCGGCGAGCTGCGGCAACAGCCGCGCGGAAACAAACTGCTGCAGCCGTTGCAGCCCGCGACGTTCCGAGCGCACAAAGAGCGCAATCAAGAGCGGGACGAGCAACAATCCCCAAAGCCATTCTGGTGCGCCGAAGGTCATGGTACTTTTCCCCCGTCATTCCGAGCGAAGTCGAGGAATCCCGAGGCATAGCCAGAGGTTTTTCCGCGGGGTCCCTCGACTGCGCTTCGCTTCGCTCGGGATGACACAGCATTCATGGCAACTTTTTCCAGACGGTTTGTGACAACAGCATCTGCGCCACCAAAAGCCCGCACCCACCCATCAGACACAGCGGAAAGAGATCGCGGTATTGCTGATATTTTTTCACGCTTACCGTCGATTTTTCCAGCTTGTCGATGTCGTTGAAAATTTGTTCGAGCGATTCAGTGTCAGTGGCCCTAAAAAATTTACCGTCGGCGATCTTCGCGACCTCCCTCAAACCGGTTTCATTAAATTGTACGCGTTGATTTTCGTAGAGGATGTTGCCCAATGCGTCGGTCAATGGCCCCCGACTGGTGAAGATAGGCGCCGGCGCGACTCCATTTATTCCAGCGCCGATCGCGTAGAAGTGAACCTTTAATGCCTTCACTGCCTCGGCAGCAGTGTTCGGCGGAATCTTGCCGGCGTTGTTTTCACCATCCGTCAACAAAACGAGTACATGGCTCTTTGAACGTTTATCATTTAGCCGATTTGTTGCTGAAGCCATGGCCGACCCGATCGCAGTGCCGTCTTCAACGAGGCCGATCTTTACTCGATCCAAATTTTGCAGAAGCCAATCGTGATCCAGTGTCATCGGGCTGACGACATACGGACGACCGGCAAACGCAATGATGCCTATGCGATCATTTGGACGAGCTTCGATGAATTTCCGTGTAACCTCGCGAATCGCATCCACGCGTGTCGCTTCCTGGCCGCCGATTGTGAAATCTTTCGTCAGCATCGACCCCGAAACGTCCAGCACGAGCATGATGTCGATTCCGCTCGCCTCGATCTGCGTGAGACTCTTGCCGAGTTGCGGACGCGCGAGAGCAACCACAAAGAAAGCCAGGGCTAGAAGGAGCAGTGCCCGCAGGATTTTACCGACTCGCGCGGCGCTCTGTTTTCCGATCGCTCTCAGACTCGCTGTAGATGAATAAGTCAGCGCCGCAGCGGGCCCGCTTTTCCCGCGCAACCACGCCAGCAACGGTATCGCCAGCAATAAGAGCAGCAGCCACGGACGCGCAAAGGTTAATGCGCTATTCCCTTGGAACCAATCAAACAAATTTGTCATATCGGGCGACGAGATTTTGTCCGCCTGGCTTGCCACCAAACGTCATCCCGAGCGGAGCGAAGCGAAGTCGAAGGATCCCGCGGAATTGCCTCAACGTTAAGCCACGGGATTCCTCCACTTCGGTCGGAATGACAATTAAACAGTCGCAAGCTGACCTCCTTTCACGAAGCGGATCGCCTCTTCCACTAACAAATCGCTGTCCGACGTTGTCGCTTCGTATTTGGCGAACTTAATGAGATCGCAGCGGCTCAAAAAATCTTCGAGCAAGGATTTGTCATCAACGGAAAACGATGGGGCCTTTGCCGCCGCGCTGAGAAACTCTATTGAAGTTTGTCGCGTTGCTGGGAGCCCGTATTGCTGCGACACGTAACGCCTCAGAATATCGGACACACGAATGCTGAACTGATATGGACTCATTCTGTCAATTTCGCCCCGAATTTGTTCGAGTTCTTCAAGCGCGATTTCTCGTGGCGCCTTTGGCGGCAATTCTGGTTTCCGCCGCTGCGCGAACCACCAGACGACCAGACCGAGCAGTGAGAGGACGACAAATGCAATTACGAAAACAAGCCATGGAGGAATCAGCGAATAATCCACCGGAGGCGCGATATCATGGAACTCCTCAGCAAGCACGAACAAGACAGGAGTGATGGAGTATTGGAGTGATGGAGTATTGGAAAGCGAATTCATTTCATTACTCCAGCACTCCATTACTCCAATACTGCTTATCGAACCCCGAGGCGGCGTTCGCGTTGTCTAAAAAACGAGCGCAACGCCGGCAGATAATCCCTTCCGGTCTGCAGCGTGATCGTATCAACATTGTTCCGCCGGAGCGTGCGCGAAAGCTCCGTTTCGAATCCCGTGACGAGATCTGTAAAAACAGTTCGTGTCTTGCGATCTGCCGTGTTGATCTCGATCTGTTCGCCGGTCTCGGCATCCTCCAGGGTAATAATGCCGACGTTTGGCAGCGACCTTTCGCGTTCGTCCTGGATCTGAATTGCTATGAAATCGTGCCGCCGCCCGCTCACCGCGAGCGCCCGCGAGAAATCCGGCGCTTGAAAATCCGAGATGAAAAATACAACTGCACGGCGAGTCACAATTTTGTTGAGGTAATCAAGTGCCAGTCCGGGCTCTGTGCCACGCCCCTGTGGTTCGAAGAACAGAATTTCTCGAATGATACGTAGCGTGTGCGAACGACCCTTCTTCGGCGGAATGAAAAGCTCGACGCGGTCGGTGAACAGTAACAGGCCCACTTTGTCGTTGTTTCGAATGGCGCTGAACGCGAGAAGGCAGGCTACCTCGGCCGCGAGCTCGCGTTTCGATTGCGTAGTGCTGCCAAAATTTCCGGAAGCGCTCACATCCACGACGAGCATCACTGTCAACTCGCGTTCCTCGGTGAATTTTTTCACGAAAGCGCTGCCCATCCGCGCAGTGACATTCCAATCGATCGCGCGAATTTCGTCGCCAGGCTGATACTCGCGCACTTCTTCAAAGTTCATTCCGCGTCCTTTGAAAACGCTGTGGTAATTGCCGGCGAATGCGGTTTCGACGAGGCCGCGGGTTTTGATCTCAAGTGTTCTGATTTTCTTGAGAATCTCGGTTGTTTTCTCAGCCCGCTCGTCATCCCGAGTGGAGCGAAGCGAAGTCGAGGGATCCCGTGGCATCACAGAATACCTCCAACTGGTCGTAAAGCGTACATCTGATCAAATAGGTCGCGCCATTCAGTATTTCGTTTCGCAATGAGCGCTTCCTTCTTTGCCCGACTCCAGCGCTTGAGCTGCTTCTCTCTGGCTATCGCGCTCGTCGGATCAGGATATGCTTCGAAATAAATAAGTTTATGAGCGTTATATTGTCGAGCGAACGCGCTTCCGAGACCGAGCGAGTGTTCGCTGGCTCGACGCTCAAGACTGTTCGTAACACCAATATACAAAACCGTGTGACGATCACCGTTGGTTAAAATGTAAACGAAATAATTTTGATGTCGCATCAATGAGTTCTCGACTTAGTCAACAGCATTTGTTCGCGAGCAGCTGTTATCCGGAGCGAAGCACGGCGGAGTCAACGGATCCCGCGGATCTGCTTTTCGGTTCAGCCACGGGATTCCTCGACTTGGCTCGGAATGACTGGAGTGACGGCATCACGGCACAGGCAGCCCGGCAAAAATTCGCTCGACGATGGTCTCACTCGTCACACCCTCAGCCTCGGCTTCATAGCTAACAATGATGCGGTGACGCAACACATCGGGGCCGATGCTCTTTACGTCCTGGGGCGTGACGTAGCCGCGCCCGTTCAGGAATGCGTGGGCGCGCGCGCCGAGTGCAAGATAAATGGTGGCGCGCGGCGAAGCGCCGTAGCGAATCAATCCTTCCAGCCGCAGATTGTAGGCGCTGGGCTCGCGCGTGGCCCACACCACGTCCACAATGTAATCTTTCACGCGATCGTCGATGTAGATGTTGTTAACGACTTCGCGCGCAGCGACGATTTGCTTCGGATCAACGACAGAATCCACTCGCAAATCCGGCGCCGAAGTCGCCATTAAATCGAGGATGCTTCGTTCCTCGCGCTTTTGTGGGTAGCCAATGTTCAACTTGAACATGAAACGATCGAGTTGCGCCTCAGGCAGTTGGTACGTGCCTTCCTGTTCGATTGGATTTTGAGTAGCAAGAACCAGGAACGGATCGGGGAGGGGATAAGTTTGTTCCCCGATGGTGACCTGCCGTTCCTGCATCGCTTCCAGCAACGCGCTCTGAACTTTGGCCGGCGCGCGATTGATTTCATCGGCCAGAATTAAATTCGAAAAGATTGGTCCAAGTTTGGTAGTGAATTCGCCAGTCCGCGGATTATAGATCAGCGTTCCGACCAAATCTGCCGGCAACAAGTCGGGCGTGAATTGCAATCGCTGAAAACCTGTTTGAATGCCTGCGGCCATTGTCTTAACAGTGAGCGTCTTAGCCAATCCGGGGACGCCTTCGAGCAGAAGATGACCGTTGGCCAACAGTCCAAGCAAAAGCCGATCCACCAAATACTTCTGCCCGATCACAACGTGACCAACCTGTTGCCGGAGCGCTGGAATCCACTGGCCCAGTTCTCGTACTTCCTGCGTAATTTCCTGCGTCGATTTCATACGGTCTGCTCAGACAGTTTGGGCAGCGAGAATGTTCGATCAAACCTCGTGCATGGTGCTGGTTATCGTCTTTCCATGCCCTGCGCGAAACGTGCTAAAGGTGAGTCAAGAATGTCAGCTTTAAAATCATGGCACCGGGCGACTCTTATTGTGGTACTTGCCGGCCTGGCAGTGGCGCTCCTGGCATGGATCGCCCGTACTGATCCGGCCATTAATTATTTGGCTGGTCATCGAGACGCGGACTGGATCGTTTTTCCGGCTGCAGTTGATGCGCGCGCGCACTGGTCTGCCAGCCTGGATGCAACATTCCGGCGCGAATTTATTTTGCCGCATAACCCTGCGGCGGCGCGCTTGACCCTTCGCGCACTGCGTCGCGCCGAAGTGAAAGTAAATGGCGTTTCAATTCAGCTTCCGCAGAACCGCAATTGGAAGACCGTTTCAGAAGTCGCTATCGGGGAGCAGTTGCATGAGGGCGCCAACATCATAGAGGTGCGCGTGTTCAATCACAATGGACCTCCAGCGCTCTGGCTAATTTTGAGTTCGGATCAAGCAAACGTGCGCACCGATAAAAATTGGGAAACATCGTTTGCGGGTTCCTCATGGCGCAATGCCGCCCTCGCTTCGGAAGCAAAGACTCCCGGGCGCGGAAATCCCATTGCAGACGGCGAACGTACTTTTGATGCAGCAAGGAAGATTTGGCCGCTATGGATTTTGCTGATCGGGATTGCCTGTGCAGGCATCGTTCTGTGGCGCGCGAGCTTGAAGCACTTCACGTCACCGTCGCTGGAACGAATCGTCGTTCTGCTGGTTTGTGCCATGTGGTTGTTTTTGTTTTGGAATAACACGCGGCTTCTACCGTTCCATGCCGGCTTTGATTCGAAGGAACATCTCAAATACATCGAGTACATCCAGCAACACTGGTCGCTTCCGTTGCCGAGTGAAGGGTGGGAGATGTATCAGCCGCCGCTCTACTATTTCATTGCCGCCGCTATCCTTTCATTTTGTAAACTCGCGATCAACGATCCGGGATCGGTTCTTGTTCTGCGCGCGCTTGGTGCATTCTTCGGCATCGCGCAGTGCGTTCTGGTGTTCTTAACTTTGCGTCTCGTGCTTCCGGTCAGAACGGCTCTGGTGGGTCTTCTGCTGGCAGCTTTTCTACCAATGCATTTGTATCTGATGCATTATGTGACGAACGAAATTCTTACCGCCACGCTCGCGACGTTGACGGTTTATCTGTGCATGCGTCTGCTCAAGAACGAAACGCCGGGCGCTGCACAATTTGTCTTTGTAGGGTTGGCACTGGGCGCAACGATGCTGACGAAGGCGACGGGAATCCTCTTACTCCCAATCGCAGTCGCAGCGATCTTCGCCAAGCTTATCCGCACGCGAGCGCCAGTTGCGGTTTCGTTGCGTCATCTCGGTCTGGTCCTGGCGACTTGTCTCGCAGTGTGCGGGTGGCATTACGTGCGTGTCTGGCTGAGGTTCGGGACCCCATTGCTCGGCAACTGGGACGTGACAAGCGGGTTCGCCTGGTGGCAGGATCCCGGCTATCACACCGCAGCCGATTACCTCCGTTTCGGACGTTCGTTAATAACTCCGCTGTTCAGCGGGTTTGCCGGATTTGCGGACGGTATCTATTCGACCTTGTGGGGCGACGGTTTGTCGGGTGGGGCGTCGAGCGTGAATGTGGCTTGGAACTTGAGCCCGATGGCCGCAGGTTATTTGTGGTCCCTGGTTCCGGCAATTTTGATTCTTGTCGGCGTCGGCGTGGCAGGTGTTCGATTTCTTCGAAAACCCTCGGCCGAATTGTTCCTGTTGCTCGGTTTGTCTGTCGTCGTCGCGGTGGCCTTGAGTTTCATGACCCTGAAAGTTCCCTCGTACGCGCAAGCCAAAGCGTTTTACGGATTATCTGCTCTGGCGCCGCTTTGTTTCTTTGGCGCCATTGGTTGGGAAACGATGACCAACAACCGGACGCGTTTTCGATTTATCATCGGTGCGCTCCTGGTCGTTTGGGCGCTGAACAGCTTGGCGACGTTCTGCATTATTCCTTCGGTATCGCAGCATCTGTACGCAGTAAAAATTCTGGGTCAGCAAGGTAAGATCGAGCAGGCCGCCACCGAAGCGGCCAAAGCAGTCGAAGCCGATCCCTGGAGTGCAGCGGCGCACGGCTATCGCGCTTTGAGCTTGAGCGAACTCGGCGACGACGCAGAAGCGGTGAAGGAAGCTGAGCGCGCAATCGAGTTGGCTCCCACGGATTCCAGCGCCCACCTCAACCTCGCGATTTCAGCGAAGCGTGCCGACATCGAACGCGCAATGGCTGAAGCTCGCCGCGCCATCGAACTCGGGCCGGAGAATTCTTCAGCGTACCAACTGCTGATGAACTGTCTTCTGGAATCGGCCCGCTTCAACGAAGCGACCGATCTCGGACTGGAATGGCTGACGGTGTTGCCGTTCGATGTGGCTGCTCACTCTGCTTTGGCTGTGGCAACGGCACAGACCGGTAGCCTGGCTACAGCCGCGCGACACCTCGGTTATGTGATGATGTTGCGGTCGAATGCTGAGCAAGCGCATGCGCAACTGCATCGGATCGTGTTGTCGCTGGCGAAAGCTCCTGATGGGTTGCAACAACTTCGTGATATCGCGGCAAATGCGCCGGATTCACCGAGAATGCTCGACGAACTCGCGTGGTTGCTCGCGACGTATCCCGATTCGAATGCGCGCGATGGCGCCGAGGCAATTCGCCTCGCCGCGCACGCTTGCGAGCTCACAGATCGTCGCGCCCCTGCTCTTCTCGCTACGCTGGCTGCGGCTTACGCTGAGGCGGGAGACTTTTCACGTGCAGTCGCTGCGGGCGAAGAAGCGCTGAGCGTGGCACGCTCCCTGGGTGACAACGACGGCTTAAAACTCAGCGAAAACATTCTCGCGTCGGTTCGCGCAAATGTTCCATATCGCTACGAGCCCGAGCAGTAGTCGGTGTCTCTCGTTTGCAAAATCAGCGTCGCTCGACGTCCCGGGCGCGGGCACGCAGCGTTAAAATAATCGGCAAGCCGGGATATGGTTCCGCTTCGCGGATGCGAGCTTCGAGGTAACGGCGATATGTTTCGGTCATCAACCGAGGGTCATTTACGAACAGAACGCATTCCGGCGGTGCGAGATTGCGTCGGCGTTTATCGGAGGACCCTGGCCCAAGCGATCCTTCGGCGGAGTGGCCGCCTTCGCCAAGGCTACGACGGCCGAGGAGACCGCCGTTCCTTGGTTGCGTCGCGTAAAACAACTTCAGGCGGTGGCCTTTGACCAATGGAGGTGGATTCGCTTCAAACGCCTGGCGTAGTAAGCGGTTGAGAACTCCTGTGCCGATGCGTTTCTGCGCCGCGCGTTGAACTTTGTGAATCTTAGCAAAAAGCCGATCGACATTTTCGCCGGTCGATGCAGAGGTGATCAACACCGGCGCGTAGTTGAGAAAGAAAATCCTCGAGCGCGTTTCCTCGATTACTTCCCTGGCCGACTGTTTTTGTCCGCGTCTCGGCTTAACCAAGTCCCATTTGTTCAAGACGATGATGGCTGGTTTTCGCGCCTTTTGAATTAGTCCGGCGATCCGTTTGTCCTGGGCCGTTACGCCAATTGTGAGATCGATAACGACGATACAAACATCAGCGCGGCGAATGCTGCGTTCGGCCCGTATTACACTGAAAACCTCAGCCGAGCTGGAAACTTTCCCGCGGCGGCGAATTCCGGCAGTGTCGATGAAAACGAACTTCAGGCCGTCGCGTTCGTAAACTATGTCGATGGCGTCGCGTGTTGTGCCGGGCAGCTCGCTTACAATCGCACGTTCACCGTGCACGATAGCGTTTATAAGCGAAGATTTACCAACATTGGGCCGACCGACGATGGCGATTGCGATTGGATAGTCAATGTTCGATCCGCTTTCGCCGGGGCTTCGACGAACAAGTACTGGATGTTCAATTTTAGCAGGCGAGGGGAGTTGCGGTTCGATTGCGTCGAGTAATTCTGAAATTCCACGATTATGTTCTGCACTGACGGAAATTATTTTTTCGAAACCTAACGAATCGAATTCCGCCGCCAACGGGTCGTGCTTCTCGGTGTCTATTTTATTAATCACCAGCACCACTGGTTTTTGCGATTTGCGCAGCATCCGCGCCAGTTCAGCATCCACTGGCGACAAACCTTCCTTTCCGTCGACGATGAAAAGAAGAAGATCGCTCTTGCGCAGGGCGTTTTCCGCAGCGTGCCGTACCTGCTGGGTCAGTTCGGATTCGCCTGCGCCGAAAATCCCGCCGGTGTCCCACAGTGTGAACGGCCGCTCGCCGCGAGTGCAGGTAGCCGAAAGCCGGTCGCGGGTGATTCCGGGTTGATCATGAACAATCGCAATTTTCCGGCGAACAAGACGATTGAACAGCGCGGATTTACCTACATTCGGCCGTCCGACAATCGCCACATTGGGCAGCGTGTAGTCCTCACGCATCTAGGGTTTCGTCGGATGCGCGTGGCCTTCGACCTGCAACTGACGGACCCCGTCCGTAACGTAAAGGATCCCTGAAATCAGTGTGAACGCGCCGGCTGCCAGCACAACATAAAGCAGGGGAATAATACGCAGTTGCAGCATGACCCATCCGATGGCCACCATCTGTAAAACCGTCGCGATCTTTCCCGTCCAGTGTGGCTTTACCTGAACTTTTCCGTTGAGCAAATACAGGACAAGCGTTCCGACAAGAAGAATGGCGTCGCGCGAAATTACGAGCACCGGGAACCACGCCGGGAATTTTCCGCTAACCGGTTCAACCCCGCTCCAGCTCGTTAGGCTTAACGTGATAATGCCGCTTAGCAACAACCCTTTGTCAGCAATGGGATCGAGAATGATTCCAAGTTTGCTGCGCTGGTTGTAATGGCGCGCCACGTAACCGTCGAGTCCGTCGCTTACCGCGGCGAGGATGAAAATTGCGATCGCTGTGAACCGCTGCCATTCGAGCGGTTGGCCGCGTTGAATGCTTTCGCCATAGTAAATCGCCATTGTGACGAAAGCCGGAATCATGACGATCCGAATAACGGTGATCTTGTTCGCGGTGGTCATGGCGCGCGCTGCGGCGGCAAAACAATTGTAGGGCGTTTCTGTGAAACGCCAACGCCTGATCGAAGGAGTTGGCGTCTGACACAGACGCCCTACAAAATGCGACGAAATTTAGATCGCTTATGCAGCAGCGGCAGCCTTGTGCGGACCTTCCGCGAATTCTTCGATCATTTTTCGATTGAAGGCTGGAATGTCATCGGGCTTGCGACTCGACACTAATCCGTTATCAACCACGACTTCCTCGTCGACCCAACGCGCGCCCGCGTTTCGCATGTCCACCCGAATTGCCGGCCAGGAAGTCATTTTTCTTCCACGAACAAGGTCCGCATTGATGAGGACCTGCGGCCCGTGACAAATGACTGCGACCGGTTTGCTCTCACGAAAGAAATGGCGCGCGAAGTTCTGTGCCCTCTCGTTGGTGCGCATGGCATCAGGATTGTAAAGGCCGCCGGGAATCAGCAACGCGTCAAACTGCTCGGGACGCGCTTGATCCAACGTGACATCTACATCGAACTTGTCGCCTTTATCCGCGTGATTCATTCCCTGAATCTGGCCGGATTTCAGCGAAACGATTTTCGTTTGCGCTCCGGCTTCATCGAGCGCCTCGCGCGGCTTTGTCATTTCCACCTGTTCAAAGCCATCCGCTACAAGGATGGCCACTTTCTTTCCATCGAGTTTTCGTGCCATAAGATTCCCTTCTCTTGATGTTGCCTTTGTGCGGTCGTGAAAATTGACCGTACTTAAACTACGAAGTGCGCGCACTTTTTGGACGTAATTGAGGGATCTGGTGATCGCCTGCCAGTGCTACGTCAATCTTGATCAAGCGCTTTCGCTGATTATTGTTTTTGTGTGGTTATCAAATCTATTCGGGAATTCAATCACGCGGTACCTTTTGTGCCCTACGAAGTCACATGGCGAGTGGCGAGACCTACAAGGTGCCGCACCCGGATTTTGTCTCCATTTCTCCGCGAGGTTCGTATGTGATCATAATTGACGCTGAAGAGCGACCACATCATCTGAATGCACTGTTGATCGACCGCGCTTCTCCGCTTAACGGCCACAAGCCACGCAAGACCCGAAAGCGCACTCAGTAATAGTTCAACGCGAAAGCGTGCGTGCGTTTGCTGTTGGGATTTGGAATCCCTCGATCTGCTTTTTAATCTCGTTTGCGAACGCTGCTGCGCCGGCGCCGTTTACAACCCGGTGATCGAATGTGAGCGAAAGCGTGATGACTTCAGCGCTCTCATTTTTGTTTTTGTTCGAAATTAACTCGCGGTGCGCGGTCCCAACGAACAGTGTACCGACTGATGGGGGCACAACAATCGGCGCACCTGCTTTCACTTCAAAAGCGCCAAGGCTCGTGATCACGACCGGGGCGTTCATGGCGTCAACGCGACCGCCGCGTGTAGCGGCGATTGTCTCGTTGTAGGTACTGACGAACTCCGGCCAGTTCTTTTGATTTGCCGTTGTCAGTACCGCTGTTGCGAGGCGATCGCCTTCCAGCGCGACGGCGATACCCAAATCGAAATCATCATTCTGCACGATCTGGTCGTCTTCGAGAATCAATCGGCGAAACGGCGCATGTTTTTCCATCGCACGCACGACTGCCCATGCAATCATCATGGAAGGGGAGGGAGCCTGCTCGCGGTCTGTCTTTTTCACCGCCTGGCGTGCTTCCTGAATTGCGTCCCACCGTGCGTCGATTTGGAGATTGGCAGGAATAACACGATTCAGTTTGCGTGTAATAGTCGGCGAAAGCGCAGGCTCGATATTGTAGTGGCGGGCGTGTCGTCCGCTGTCACCGGGCGCTGCAGCCGATACGGCTGCCTCTACAGTTTCACGTTTGGCTGATTCTTTTGCCGCCGCGTCAAACTGTTCGGCCAACGCGGGCTCGCTTGTAACAATCGTGCCCAATTCCTGCCCAATCTCGACCGTATCGCCGATCTTGGTTTTCCATTCACCCATCACTCCGGCGAATGATGATTGAATCGGATAAACCGCTTTGTCCGTTTCGACCTCGCACAATTCGTCATCCAGCTGAATCTGTTCTCCAGGCTTTTTAAGAAGCGAAACTATTTTTGCATTCCGAATTCCTTCGCCCATGACCGGGACGGTGATGCTTTGGACGTGTTGTCCGGTAGTTGCTGTTGTAGCCGGGGGCGTTGACCCCGGCTGGGGCAACTCTCGTTCTGTTAAAGCACGGCCGCGGTCGGCGTCCGCGGCTACAACTGCGCGTTCCTGTTTTTTTATAACCGACTGCCTGATTGCCGTTACGATCCGCTCCACGTCGGGCAATGCCGCGTATTCGTAGATCGGATTATAACCAATCACCACATTGGGTTTACTTACGAGAATGGGTGGACTGAGCAATTCGTTCCAAAGCCCGGGGTTGCCAGTGACATGAGAGATGATCATCTGACCGACGCTGCAGTTTTCCGTGTCCTCCTGAACCACAACCAGTCTGCGCGTCTTGCGCACGGATTCTTCAATCGCGGCCGAATCCCAAGGCACGATTGATCGAAGATCGATCAGTTCGACGCTGATCTCATTGCCGATTTTGTTGAGGGCTTCGAGCGATTTCTCGATTGTATTGCCCCACGCCACCAGGGTGACATCAGAGCCTTCGCGCACGTTCCGCGCTTTGCCCAGCGGAACCGCGCAGATTGGCTTCGTGTATTCGTGCTCCGCCCAGAGCAGATGTTTGGCAATAAGAAAAATCACGGGGTCCTCTGCATGCATCGCCGTCCAGAGCAATCCAGCGGCGTCGGCAGGCGTGCTTGGAATCACAACGTTCAGACCGGGATAATGGGCGAACGCCGATTCGTTTGCCTGACTGTGCCACAAACTGCCGCCGGGCAGATACGCGCCATACGGTGCATAAATCACTGCCGGACATTTCCAATTGCCAAAGGATCGCCAGCGAAGCGTCGAAATGTTGGTCACAAGCTGATTGAAGCCGGGATAAATGAAATCGATGAATTGCATCTCAAACACCGGCCGCTTTCCGTACGCGGCCAGTCCGCATGCGACACCGAGAATCGTGGATTCAGCGAGCGGTGAATTGAAAACTTGCTTCGGAAATTCAGATGAAAGCTTCTGCGTCAGGCGGAACACGCCGCCTTTTGGATCTTCGACATCCTCGCCGAAGAGGATGACGCTGCGAATCTTCTATCCAGACCAGCATGCAGAGTTCTGTTTACGGTATCTCCGATCCGGTATTTGCCGGGAGGAAGGATTTCCTTTTCGATCTTCGGCGGCGGTTTTGTAACATTGGCAAGAAGCTCGTTAGGCGAAGGATCTTCAGCTTTTTGCGCCTCGGCATATTCGCGGCGAACGCGCTCCTTGATCTCGTTATCCAGCTGCGCGTAATCTTTTTGTGTGATTACGCCTTCTTTAACGAGTCGATCTTTCCAGCACGTTAGGGGATCGGACTTTTCCAGGTCCCGCAGTTCCTCAGCCGTCCGGTAAAGTTTCTGATCGTCGGAACTGGTGTGACTCGAAAGGCGTTCCATCTTGATCCAGAAAAAGAACGGTCCGCTGCCGGCGCGAATTTTCTCGAACGCTTCAGCCGTCGCATCGTAAATCTGCTGGACGTCTTGTCCTTCGATGTGGCGCCAGTTCTCTTGCTCGAGAATATCCAACGCGAGCGGGTTCGTTTTCCTCGTAGGCATGCTGATGCCGTAGGCGTTGTCCTCTACAAGAAAGAGCACGGGAAGTTTCTTTTCTTTCGCGAAACAGATTGCCTCAAAAAAATCTCCCTGGCGCGTCGCAGCGTCACCTATTGTCGTGACAACGACATTTTTCTTTCCATCCAGCTTAATGCCCCAGGCGATGCCGCATGCAGGAAGAAGCTGTGAACCAGTTGGCGTGGGCACGCTCCAAATGTGCAGGTCTGCGTCGCTGTAATGCGAGGGCATCTGCCGCCCGCCGCTGCCGGTGTTGCGCTTTGCAAAATATTCCAGGCCGAGTTGGCGAGTGGTCATGCCGCGTCCAAGGACCAAGCCACGGTCGCGATAATACGAAACGATGTAATCGTTCGGCTCCATCTGGATCGAGATCGCGGCCAGCCCCTCGTGGCCCATCCCGGAGACGTGAAAATGTCCCTTGCCCTGACGAATCAAATTCTGTTCGCGCAAATCCGCGTGCCGGCTCTCCAGAATGATCCTTAAGAGCCGCAGCTTATCGTCTTTGCTAAGGGCAGGCATACGGTTGATTTTACATGTCGCTTCTCGATCGACAATCGCGCGGACCTGCCTCGCATAAGAAAAGTTGATGCATTCGACAACAACAAAATCACAGCGGAGCGGGGGAGTGATCGAACGTTACCGCGAATTTCTCCCGGTCTCGCCTGCAACGCCGATCATTTCGCTGGGCGAGGGGAACACGCCGCTGATTTACTCTCCGCGATTGAGCGAACGCGTCGGGCGCTGCTGCGAAGTTTTCGTCAAGAACGAAGGAGTCAATCCCACGGCTTCGTTCAAGGATCGCGGGATGACGGTGGCTGTGTCCAAGGCAATGGAAAGCGGCACAACCGCGCTCATCTGCGCCTCGACCGGGAACACTTCGGCTTCGGCAGCTGCCTATGCCGCGCGCGCAGGGATTTCATGCGTCGTGGTTCTGCCCGCGGGGAAAATCGCGACTGGGAAATTGCTTCAGGCTTTTGCCTACGGAGCGAAAATTGTCGCGATTGACGGCAATTTCGATAACGCGCTGCGAATCGTGCGCGAACTGGGCGAGACCGACGATTTTACGGTCGTGAATTCCATTAATCCGGACCGGATCGCAGGACAGAAGACTGCCGCATTTGAAATTGTCGATGAACTGGGCGATGCGCCCGATTTTCATTTGCTGCCAGTAGGCAATGCCGGAAATATCACGGTGTACTGGGCCGGTTATCGGGAATATCTCGCGCACGAAAGATCGACAAGATTACCGGCGATGCTTGGCTTCCAGGCGATTGGCGCGGCACCGATTTTCTACGACCGCGCAATA
This sequence comes from uncultured Verrucomicrobiae bacterium, assembly GCA_963803285.1. Classification (GTDB taxonomy): domain Bacteria; phylum Verrucomicrobiota; class Verrucomicrobiia; order Chthoniobacterales; family UBA10450; genus Udaeobacter. Next base: position 199,018 of record CAWDMG010000013.1, read on the forward strand.
AACAAACCGGAGACGATCGCCTCGGCCATTCGAATCGGAAATCCTGCGAGCTGGCAACAGGCGCGCGCGGCCATCGTCGAATCTCACGGCGCGATCGATGTAGTCAGCGATGAAGACATTCTGGCAGCGCAGAGGTGGCTGGCACAACAGGAAGGAATTTTTGTCGAGCCAGCGAGCGCGGCGCCAATCGCCGGCCTTTTCAAATGGTGCGATTCAGACAATGCCGCGTACTCGTTCCAAAAAATTCGGGAAGCCAGCCGGATCGTTTGCACCGTCACGGGACACGGCTTGAAGGACCCCGATCTGATTATCGGACAAATGCGAGAATTGAAGCCGATCGCCGCGACCGTCACGGATGTGCGACGCGCAATTGAGCTGTAGCGCCCACCTGTCACATCGAGCGAACTCGAGATATCCCGCGAACTTAGCTGTGAATTGCGCCACGGGATGGAAAGCCTGGCCTCGCCCTGAAAACCTTCGTGGCTGCGTTGCAGCCTCGACTCCGCTCGGAATGACGGTTATGAGATCTGGTTTAGTCTCCATCTCAACATGCGCCTGGTAGTTCAAAAATATGGCGGCACTTCCGTTGCAACACCGGAACGAATTTGTCACGTGGCACAGCGAATTCTCGAGACGCAGCGGCAAGGCTGCCGGGTAGTAGCAGTAGTCTCCGCAATGGCCGGAGTTACTGATGAGTTGCTACGGCTGGGACACGCGGTCACGCCACAGCCAACAAAGCGGGAGCTCGACATTCTGCTTTCAACCGGCGAACAGGCCGCCGCGGCCTTAACCGCGATGGCAGTGAATGGGCTGGGCGGAACGGCAATCTCACTCACTGGGTCGCAAGCAGGAATTTTAACCGACCGAAATCACACCCGTGCCCGGATCGCCAACATCAGCCCAAAGCAGATCCACGAGCTGCTCGCCGACGATTACGTTGTTATCGTGGCCGGTTTTCAGGGCCAAACGCCGGAAGGGGAAACAACCACGCTTGGCCGTGGCGGCTCGGACCTGACGGCGATTGCGCTGGCGGGCGCGTTGAATGCTGACGCCTGCCAGATTTTCACCGACGTGGATGGCGTTTTTACCTGCGATCCACGAATTGTTAAAGACGCGGAAAAACTCGGCGAAATTGCTTATGACGAGCTGCTTGAGATGGCTGGAAGCGGTGCAAAAGTGATGCAATCCCGCGCGGTGGAATTCGCCAAGAAATTCGGCGTGGAATTCGAGGTGCGATCGACTTTTAAAGAGGTTGCCGGGACCGTCACCAGGGAAGAAACCCCCAGTATGGAGGACATACTGATTCGTGGGATCAGTCTGGACCGGCATCAGGCCAAGCTTAGCATCGCCGGAGTTCGTGATAAGCCGGGAATTGTCGCCCGGATTTTCTCCGATATTGGAGCGGCGCACATTATTGTCGATATGATTGTGCAGAATGCGTCGATCGAAGGAACGACCGATATCTCGTTCACAATTCACGAAGACGAGCTGGAGAACGCCCGCACGATCCTTATGCCGGTGCTAGGCGAGCTGGGCGCGAAACGGTTAAACACCGCGAGCGGCGTAGCCAAATTGAGCGTGGTCGGGATCGGAATGCGATCCCATTCGGGCGTTGCGGCCCGATTGTTTGCATGCCTGGGACGGGCCGGAATCAATATTCAAATGGTTTCGACTTCGGAGATCAAGATTGCCGTTATTATCGACGAAAAAGAAGCGGAGTGCGCGGCGCGATTGATCCATGCCGAGTTCGGCTTGGGACGATTGCTGCCCGCAGACCCCGCGACGCAGCTGCTGGGCTGAATCAAGGAGCGGCGGTCTCCAGTCCGCCGTCGGGAAAAGAAACCGCCTTTGCTTGACGAACTACGGATTGCGCACTGGATCCACGTAGAAGTCCTGCGTCCCGCCTTCGAGCCGCATCTTATAGCCGAAAACCCCGTGCATTACAGCAGCTGCCGGGTGATCCGTGACTTTCGAGCGGTATCGGTCTTCCGCGTTTGCCTGTTTCCATACCGTGCCGTCTTCCAACCGGATGATGGTCCTGCCGGTCAAGCCCTGAAAGCTGCCATCGACGCGGCTTACAATTAAGTCCATTTTTGTGCGCGAAGCACGGGCCGTAGCCTTCTTTTCGGCCGCCTGTTCAGTCACCTGGCGGTAGCCTTGGAGCCAGGCATCGAGTCTCTGCATCTCGTCCGCAGAGAGTTTATTCAAGCCTGCAGCCTTAAATTCGTCTGGCGACATCATTTCTTTGATGCTGCCCGACATCTCTGGCGGCGCTGCACCTGCCGGTTCGACACAGGCCAGCATTATGCAAAAACCAAGTTTTACGCATCCAAGTAAAGCACGGCAGGAAATCTTCATGATATTGAAACAGGAAACCGAGACTCGCGGAGGCTACCACCGGTCACGATAGCGTCAAGAGTTCAGGCTACGGAAGGGCAGTGGTAAGCAGCGTAGGAGGCTCGCTCCAGACACCGCCTTCAATAACATCAGACAATATATGTCATATAAAATCGTAAGCTATGCCTGATGAAACACATATATTTGTCGGGTTCAGTTTACGTCGGCTCAAAAACCACGCCTTTCGTCGGGATTCACGACCGTAACGAGCTATAGAGCCAGTTTGCCGGAAACGCTACACGGCCGCAACGCTATTGTGGGCAAGAATCATGCCCGATAAGATCTCAGTTGCTATATGCGATATAAAATCACGTTCCGGCCGCCGAAAGATCAACGAAGGATAAGATTGCCGCCCTCGTCAACCGCTCTTTGTCGTCTTCTACCGCAAACGGAGTAATCGACTGTTAACCGCTTCGGCTGGAACTGCTCTGGTCGCCTCCGAGAAATTCGTTTGTCACTGGGATTCTTCGAAATCCCTCGCGTTCGACTCTTCCGCGGAGAACCTCCGTCACATCATTATTTTCGACGTGAGGCGAATTATACGATGCGCTGTGAATCGTTATGCGCCGCAGACTAATCCATATGTAGATGAAAGACGCGAACGACCAAACGGCTAGCCCTACTAATATCACCCTACGAACCAATATTCTTAAGGCGAGCCAGTTCAATGCTGCGTCTATCGGATTGCCTGTATGCCATGACTTGAAAAGCGAGGACTCCCACAAAACTACAGCCAGAATGCTGCTCACGATGCCGAGCAGGATAATTCCTAAGATTTTCGCGAAGGTCGACATGCCAACGTCTTACCAAATCAGCAGCCTTTCCCTCTAGCACAATCTGCGCATGCTGAAATTTCCGTAAAAAACTATATGTCGTATGAAACCCGTAGACGTACTTATGGTAGCGAGACTGGGCGCCGCATGGGAAGAAACGAAATGCCATGGACGCTCTGCGTTGAACCAGCCGGAACAAAGCCGAACCTCCGATAGACCGGGATTGCAGAAAGGCTTGAGTTGACCGTGAAAACGCCTTCGCTGTTCGGAGGGCACAGCTCCCGTAAAGCCTGCTGCCACAAACGCCGACCAAGACCTTGGCGTTGATGTGCGCGCCCGACGAACAAGTGAAATAGATGGGAACCGTCTCGTATGGCAATGAAGCCAGCGAGCTCAGAGCCGCCGAAAGCCAGAAGGTACCGATAGCGCGCCGAAGCCAGGTATTCGCGCTCGGCATGCACTGAAACGGAAGCAAGATAGCCCTCAGCACCGGCACCGGATGGATCGTCGGTGAGCTCGCTCTGGAAGCTGGCGATCAAGCCGGCGATTGCTTCTGCATCAGACGGCGAACCAGCACGAATCTCCATCTGAGGCCTAACGAGAATCAGACTGCAGTCTGCAATCTATATCTGCCTCCATAAAGGCAGTTTGCCGGAACACATTGCAGGACGTCAACCGCGATTCCCTGGCACAATCCCCTGCCCCAAAAAATTCCGTAAAAACTATATGTCGTATGAAATTAGCTCAGGTTCATTGCCGGTCGACTACGGTGATTAGAGCTTAATGTTTATCTTGACGCTGCTCAGACTCCCCTGAAGGTTCCGGAGCATTTCATGAGTGCGATTTGTGGCCTCGTCGATTCCACGTCGAAACTCTGTCGTGTCGATAGGCGCGTCGCAAAAGGGACATTTCCGCCTCTCCGCCTTGAGCCATTTGACAGTCTCCTTGATCACCTTGCCACATTTTAAGCATGTAATTTCCAGCGGTAAATTGTCGAAAAACATAGTCGTGTTTTACAACAATCCGGCATCCGCTAAAAGGCGGAATTGAAAATTCCGTAAAAAACTATATGTCGGTATGAAATTATTAGCGCGTAGTCTGCGACGAATAATGGTTGGCAACCAACCGCCAGCGCCCTTGCTGCTTTACCCACACCCGGGTAAAGCGAGTGTTGCGGGGAACAGTTTGGCCTTTGTCTTGCCCAATCATTGTTGAGCGGCCGGTCTCCACAGCCGTGTTTTCATAGACGCGCACTTGAACGTCATCGGTGGTGATAGATTGAAATTTTAAATCACCTGACGTGAAATCTGAAATCACCTGCGGCTTGGTTCTCACTCTGCCACTTGGCCCTACGCCTATGAAATCAGCAGCGTAGATGCGATCAAGGGCCGTCGCATCAGCATGGATCTGTGCTTGAATACGTTCGTCATCCAGTTTCTTGATGACCTCCTCGACACTTGTTTGCTGACTGTCTGTCGCGCTCTGCTTTTGCGCTACGCCCATAGAAGCCACTGTAAGGACGACGACAGCTATAAAGAGTGCCGGTCTCATGTAGAGTTCTCTATAAGTCTAACTAGAAATTAGACTGCGAGCTGCAATCCATTTCTGTCTCCATAGAGGCAGTTTGCCGGAAAACACTGCACCAGGTCAACCTCGATTCCGGCACACAATCCCCTGCCCCAAAATTTCGGTAAAAAACTATATGTCAGACAAAATCACTCCCCCGGAGGACCCTCTGTTAGCGGTTCTGGAGTGGCAGGGAATTGAACCGGTCGGAAGACAAACTGGTGATTGTCGGAAAAATCGGTAACGCGGCTGTGGATATGAAACAGGATACCGTTTTCATTGATCGTACCTTCGTAATCAACCACACCAGTTAGCGCCTGCGTAGTAAACACAACCTTTGATCCTTCCAACCGGTACTCGCCTTGCGGAAGCTCAGAGTGGCTCCGGCTAATAAATGAGGCCACTTTTTCCGGCATCCAAACAGATGCCATGGCAACAACGTGTCCCTCTGGATAGAACCTTAAATAGAGGAACTGGTCTTGGCCAGTCGCACCGGTTTGGGTTTGGTACACTCCGTCATACCGTAGAGAATCCTTGTCCGCTGGTTTGAGTGAAGGCGCTACTGTCAGAAACAACACGGCAGTTAGAACTCGAACGATGCGCGGTGACGGCATACGGCTAAAAAGGCTGCAATCTGCAATGTATGCCGGAAAACACTGCAGGAGGTCAACCACGATTCCGCGCGGCAGTCCCCTGTTCCTCAAAATGCGGTAAAAAACTATATGTCAGCTAAAATCGGGGCAGCCGACTCCAGCATCATAACCATTGATCAGCCAGCAGGTTTGGCCAGGGAGAATATCATCTGATAGGGGTTCTCGGGGTCTTTTCTCTCCTCATCATGAACGAATCCATGTTTCAGTAGAAGTTTCGTCGAAGCAAGGTTATCCCTATTTGTATATGCTTCAAGGCTGGTAAAGCCGCTCCGGAATGCAAAACCGATCACTTCTTTGATCGCTTCATCCATATAACCTTTACCCTGGTAGTCAGGATGCAGTTCATAGCCAAGCTCAGCGCTTTTCCTGTCTGCCGATAAATTCCAGAAACAGATAGTCCCGATCATCTTACCGTTTTCTTTTAAAGTAATGCCCCAGTAATACGATTTATTTTCTGTGATCTTTTGTATAAAGGCTTTTGCTTCTTCCGGATCCTTTGCAGTAGGGCGGTCGATGAATTGATTCACCTGCTCGTTGGAGCGTAAAGAATAGATGGCACTGACATCTGTTTCTTTCAGTTGGCGGAGGAGAAGCCTCGTTGTATCGAGGACGGCAAGGGTCATGTTTGGCCGGGAATTTATTTCTATTATTTTGAGAAACCTATCTTCAATCCAGCCTGCACTGCGAGACGTCAATCGCAATTCCGGGCGAAACCCTACCCTGAAATTTCCGTAAAAAACTATATGTCAGACAAAATCGTGTTTACCCGGTCACGCTCATTTAGGACCGAGCCCATTGAGTTCGCTGATATCATGGAAACTGAAAGAAGCGCTCCTCTCATACGGATAGTGTAGTCCTCCCTGAGACACGCTGATATTGGCCACTGGACGCTTATGCCGCGGGCCCAAGTCAGATCCTTCGGCAGCGAACGCGGTCACTTCAGCGGTCATTTTGGACGATTTACCAGTCGCTAGAAACCGTATAGCGGGTCGGATCGCATCGATGATAAGCTGCGCCGCCAATTCGTTGGAGGTGTTCGACAACACGCTGGTTTTCACCAGTTCTCCTTCCGGCGAAGTGCTCAATTCAACGCGAACAGTACCCGGCACAAGCTGGCGATACTGTGATTCCAGGTTCGCGCTCCAAAGCTGTCCTACATGATCAAGAAAGGCGTCCTGCGCGTCGGCGAACTGCTTCTCGGTAGGAGTCAGTTCCTCACGTGCGAAGACCTGTTCTGAATGTGGCTGACACTCTTCAATGCTCCATGTGTAGTGCGGCTGCGGTGCGGGGAGAGAACATCCGAGCGGTCGTGTCTCGCCGGGCGCAAGCGTGAGCGCCTGGTCCGTGAATGTGCGAGTGCCAAGTGCGCGATCCCAAAGTGTGACGCGAATGGTGACCCTGGCTTCTCCATCTTTGCGATTGTTCACGACCCACCAAGCTCCTGCTCCCGGTGGGCAGTCTTGGCACGCTACTTGTGGATCGATGATGGGTTCGCAATCTCCTCGTGTTTCGGAGCTGACTGGGCAGGGATTGAATAGCGTGATGTATGCACAGTCGGGAAACTGCGCTGGCGCGCGGTCACCACAGGTCGCGAAGGCCACGATTGCACAAATAGCGGCGATTCTTGGTTTCATGCTGAATCTAAGCCTCCATAGAGGCAGCTTGTCGAAAAACGCTGAAGGAGGTCAAGCGCAATTCAGCTCTAAAAAAATCGGTAAAAAACTACATGTCAGATCAAATGCCGACGAGACTCAAATCAACGACCATATTGTCTGCGATGACACGAGTCGCACGTTGACATCGCCTGGAGCCTTAGACCGCTCCCGGGTCGCGTGCGACCTGGAGCGTGTCGAGGTACTGCTGAAACTTAACGGCCCGGCCGTCGCGGATCGTCCAGACGTGGGCGACCTGTGCTTTGCGCTCTTCAGCTTGCCCGTGAAACCTGAAGTAATAATAGCCCAGAGCCACAACTCTCTCGCCGCCGTTGCACTCAAAGATTTCGTCCGCGTCAAAGACGAGTTTGTCGAAACCCGCCGTTAAGCGTTCGAAAACACCTGAACGCACCTCACCTATCCCGTTATAAGGGCTGCGGTCCGCCAACGGCGAATTGTCAGCCACGATCCAGACAATGTCGTCAGCCAAATACGACATCACTGCTTCGTAGTCGCGTTCGCCTAGAGATGCGTAGAGTGTTTTAATATCTGCGATGGTATTCACGCTCGATTGGAATTATTCCGTCTAAATCCACTTGCTCACTTGGGATAGCATCCAAAAAAAGAAATCACGCAAACAAAACGTAATCCGTCAAATGCCGTGCCCGCTCAAAAATTTCTGAAATATTATATGTCACACAAAGTCCGCGCTACCGACCCCACGTCTCACTGTGACTGTGCGATGGCGCTGGTTCGTGGTAGACGGGCGTCGTTGTGTCAGTGCGAACTCGGAAAGGATCAACGTCGGAATGGCTCGCGCAAGAATCCAGCGCCATCACCACTACAGAGAGCGCTGAAACAAGAATAATCGACTTTTTCATGGCGGGAACTCTCGTTGACGCCGCCGGGCAATTCAATCGCAGAACGCCGTGAGCCGTAAAAGCCTGCAACCATTTCTGATGCGTGAAATGCGCACACAAGATTCGGTAAAAAACCATATGTGAGATAAAATCGGTTAGATGAACTTCTATCGTTCCTCGGCATCATTTTATCGCACGAAGCATAACGACCGAGTCTTTGTCCCCCACTTCCCGCTCGTGGACCTTCCAGCCGTTCTTTTCGTAAACCGGCGCGGTTACGCCGAGGCAATCGATATACAAGCCTTTCACGTTAGCCCTTCCGGCGATGGCTGCCGCCTCCTGGAGCATGGCCGAAGCGATGCCACGGTGGCGCATCTTCGGTTTAACAAACACCGCGGCTACCCATGGTGAATATTGCGGTCGGTGCACACAGTCATTCTGGATGACGGAGCAGCTACCCACAGGAATCCCCTCGACAAGTGCCACTACTGTATACGGAACCTTGTCCTTTTGCGTGTGGGTGCGCAGCCAGGCGAACACTACTTCAGCGGAGTCACAGCGCCGACTCCACCACTGATGGAAGATCCAGTTCCCAACTGCTTCCAGGTGCTGCAGGCACTCCGAGAGTTGTTGCACTTGGCATGTCATTACCGGTCGCTCTAGTTAGCCGAACTAGAATTAGACCGCAAATTGTCATCTACTTCTGCCGCTATACAGACGAGATTGTCGGAAAAGACGGCGGGACGTCAACGCGATTCTGGGGCAAACCCGGTGCCAGGAAAATTTCCGTCAAAAACTATTATGTCATCTGAATAAATCACCCAGGAGGCAGCGGCGACCACGCAAACAAGAAAGAGGTAAGGCATTTGTGTAGGGCAGCGGTTCTGCTTAGGTTCGGTTACCAAATCCCTGAATACGAACTCGAAATCAACATTCAAAGCTCCCAATGGTGCTGTTTAGTAAACGTTTGAACTCAATGGTAGCTGCGGTCTTTGGCCTTGCCCTGTGCGCGCATGGTGCGCAGGCTCCGCAGCATGTCAATATTAACCAATTGTCCACGACTGTAGAAGATGTCGTGGTGCCGTTACCGAACGAACTTTTCGGGGCACTGAACAAGCTGGGTGCGGTAAACTGGAAGGAACATGTCCGCAGCGATGAAGAATGCAATTTCACCGAGCGACCGCGTATCGCTCTCTTGCTTGGGACAGTGATTGCCGATGGCTTTATCGCGGTGCAAGCGGAGGATGCGCCTGCAGTAAAAGATATTGGCCAGCGCGTCCTGGCACTAGCCAAGGGGATCGGCGTAGGAAATTCAATCACGCCACACGCCAAGGCGATCATCGATGCGGCAGACAAGCGCAATTGGGCAAATGTGCGGCAAGAACTGGATCGCACTCAAAACAGCGTTCAACAGGCAATGAACGAAGTGCACGATGAAAAGCTGTCGCAGCTCGTTAGTCTGGGCGGGTGGCTTAGGGGCACTGAAGTATTGACCTCCGTGGTGAAACAGCATTTCTCCAACGACGGCGCTGAGCTTCTGCATCAGCCGGATCTGCTGACCTATTTTCAAACAAGACTGCAGGCGATGTTCGAGTTTAACATTCCGATCGTTCATCAAATTCAGGACGCCTTGGTGGAAGTAAAGCCTCTAATCAATATCGGCAATGCTCGCATTTCTGCCGAATCAGTTAAGAAGGTCAACGAGATCACTACGCGGCTCGGCAACGACATCATCAAGAAAGACTGAGAAATTTCGGGTGAACCCTTTCGCAAAGGTCCTTCTCTGCACGACCTCCCTGTTGGCGGCCATCGTTGTGCGACCGTCTGCGATTTTCGCCGCGGTGGACCCCACCACAGTGTACGCGCGGGCATTTGCTCTTCTGGCGGCAGAACCCTATGTAAAACAAGGATTTCAGGTGCGCGAGGATTACTGGGCAGGCGACCTCGCTTCGGGTGAAAGGAAAGCGGTGCGGCAACAATTGTTTAAAGGGAATGAATATTGGTTCTGGCTGGGCACAGAAGTCGATCATGCAAAGGTGTCCGTTCATATTTATAATTCGGACGGAGAACTCGCGGAACAACCAGACAGTTGGGCGAAAGACCACTTTGCGGCTGCGCACATCATTCCGAAAACCACAGGCAGTTACTTTATCATCGTTAGCGTAGAGGCATCGCCAGCAGCCCGCACGCATTGGGCGCTGGCGTATGGTTTCCGATAAAGTTGACTTCCTAGCCGGTAACTGTATGGGCGCGATGCCCGATACTACGAATTGATCATGCTTGGAACTCGGACCTACAGTTTGAGAGGTACCGCGCTTTCCAGCCGCGCTCAGTCTAAGTAACCGATACGGTGTTCAGTGACCTAACTAGAATTAAACTGCAATCTACTTCTGCCTCCATAGAGGGCAGTTGGACGGAAAACGCTGCAGGACGGCAACCGCTTTTTGAGGCAAGACCAGCACCCTAAGATTTCTGTAAAAAACTATATGTCAGACAAAATCGAGGGGCCCGGAGCCTTAGAGGGCTCCCGCGTCTGTTGCGACCCGGAGCGTATCGAGGTATTGCTGGAACTTAACGGCCCGACCGTCGCGGATCGTCCAGACGTGGGCGACCTGTGCTTTGCGCTCTTCAGCTTGCCCGTGAAACCTGAAGTAATAATAGCCCAGAGCCACAACTCTCTCGCCGCCGTTGCACTCAAAGATTTCGTCCGCGTCAAAGACGAGTTTGTCGAAACCCGCCGTTAAGCGTTCGAAAACACCTGAACGCACCTCACCTATCCCGTTATAAGGGCTGCGGTCCGCCAACGGCGAATTGTCAGCCACGATCCAGACAATGTCGTCAGCCAAATACGACATCACTGCTTCGTAGTCGCGTTCGCCTAAACGCGCGTAGAGTGTTTCAACATCTGCGATAGTATTCATGCTCGATAGCATAACTTAAAGGTTTCCTGCGGCAGGCATGAGGCCTAACGAGAAATAGATGAAATTTCCCCGTAACATTTTACAGAATTATTCCGTCCAATCCCCCTCACCTGGGAACGCTCCGACAAAAGCGGAATCACGCATCCTCAGACATAATCCCCCGGCGAAACCCCGCGCGCTCAAAAATTACCGTAAAAAACTACATGTCAGATGAAACCTTAATCATCACATAACGTGACGCGCATGTATGAACGACAATCGCTACCGCGGGTGAGGAGTCGGACGTGGCCGCGGTGTCGCATGCGATCTCGGAGTGGGCGTTGGTCTGGGTGTCGGAGTCGGACTACCTGAAGCGGTGGCTGTGGCAGTTGGCGTCGGAGTCGTTGTTGCCGTCGGAGTGGCTGTAGGCGTTGGGGTGATAGTCGGAGTGGCCGTTGGGGTTGGGGTTGAACCTCCAGTCACATCCAGGAACGTCGCACTGATCGGCCCCCAGGTCTGGAAGCCCTGGAAGTCGCTCACGCCGCGTCCGCGTACGAAGATAACGTGGCGGCCTATCGACAGGCTGGCAGTGTCTATCGTCGCGTTAACGGCCACTGTAGCCGAATTGAACGTGCCATTCATTGGGATGGCCGTGCCGCCAGCCCAGGGAGGCGTGTCAATGTAATATTCTGCTGCGCCCACGTTCTGGCTGAACGCGTTGTTAGTCCAGGCGAAGTTAATGCTGGCGGTTAGCTGTGATGGCACGCCTTGCGGCACTGATGCCGGGTTGGTGACAACGGAGTTGGCATCTGGTCCGTGCGAAGTCAGATAAGGCGTGCGCGCTATCTTCGCCAGGTAAAGAAGCATCCCCCGATTCTCAGGCCAGATACCCTGCGACGAGCCGCAACCTGGATTATCTATGCACGAGTAGGAGGGCAGGAAGTCCTGGCCGCTCAACTCGGTGGAGAAGGCCGCCATGCCCAGCTCACCGTATGCCCAGTCAATCGAGCCTCCATCTACCGGATACAACTGTTCGATGATCGAGCCATAGGGGTAACCGTTACCGCCCGCGTTCGGCGCGGCCATGTGCGCGGCGATGTTGCGCGTCTCAGCGTAGTTAGGCATCTGCGTGCTACTCCAGCCCCAGGTAAAGAGGTTAACTGGCACAACTGTGTGGATGTTCTGGTAAACGCCTGTGGCAGTGATAGGCGCCGGGTCGGTGTCGCCGGGGCCGCGCTGGTCGGGCACGAGCGTACGAATCATGTTGACGATAGCCATGTCCTCCGGCTCCGATCCCGCCCCAATCCCTCGATAGGTCTGGTCGCACACAAAACCGCTCGAGCCGCCGCAGCAGCCCCACTTGAAAGGGAAGTTGCGGTTGTTGTCTATGCCGAAGTGACTAAATGCTGTGGGAGGCCAGGAGCACCCGCCGCCTCCGACGTTATTGCCGTTCTTGCGGTACATGTACGGGCTGTTGCCGCCGCCTCCCGCCTCGACGATGTGGTGGCCGTCGGGATTGACTTCGGGCATAAGCCAGATGTCGTGATAGTCCAGGAGCCAGTGAACGTCGGCATTGGTATCATAGTTATTGAGCAGGTAGTCAATCATGCGCATGACGACTTCTGGCGTAGCGATCTCGCGGGCGTGTATGTCGCCGTCCGCCCAGAACACCGGTTTGGGGCCTGGTATGTTACGGTTCGTGATGTGTAGCACAAAAAGGTCGTAGCCGTTCCAGGGACTGGGTAAGACGCACGAGCCTGGATTTGCTTTGCACCAGGAGTCGCCGATGTCTACCTTCTCAACCAGATCGGGAAACTGTGCCACCTTCTGGTCGAGGAAGGCGTATATTTCTTCCACCGACTTGTAGCCGCCGTAGAAAGTTTCGTGCAGGATTTGAGGGTCGCTGAGGTTGCGACTGCTTTTCTCGTCTATCTCCACACGGAGGCCGCGCGCCGTCAGGCCATAGTAGAGCTCGCGATCACGGATTACGGTGACATAGCCTTCTGTTGTGGGCACTTCCTCGGCGCTGAGTTCCTGGGCCAGCCGATCGCGCTCGGCGCGGTCGCGGAAGTAGACGCGCATTACCAGCGTGCTGTACTTCTCGGCTATTGGATTCTTGCCGCTTCCTGCCTGGGAGTGGATAGAAGTGTTTGAAGCATCAGGATTCTCCGCAACAATCTGCGATTTGCTGCTTCGGGTATTGAGGTACTCGGGGCCAGGCCGCCAAAGCGACACCGGCCAGAGTGACTGCCGCGACTAGCCCTAAGACGCGAGAGACGGGCGTCGCTCGTGCCGATGATTTCTTCGTCGTATTTCCTGTGTGAAGATAGTTATTTTTCATTTTGGATGGTGGAGACGCATAGACCTAACGAAAAAGAACTGAGCCACCGCTGGCGGAGACGAGGGCGGCAAGCTCTCTGAAATTAGAATTAAACGCCAACCTGCAATCTATTTTTGCCTCCATTAGAGGCAGTTTGCCGGAAAACACTGCAGCAGGTCAACCGCCATTTCCGGCGCAAACGTGGCCCCTAAAAATTTCTGTAAAAAACTATATGTCATCCAAAATCGACAGGCGTGGTCGATTGGCTATCACCGGAATTTTGCTCTTGACACTCTTAGGTCGCTTTTCTTAAGTAGACGCCCTTACATGTTCCCCCATGAAAAATCTGGGTCTGCGTAGTCCCTACGATAAGGTGGCAGGCCTGATCTATTTTGGTCGAATGGTCGATCAAATCCGGGCTGACGCCAAGGGGGAATTGCCTCCAGACTATCAAGCGAATCTTGGAAAAGGTCTCGATGAACACTGCGCAAACTTTCTCGGTGTCACCTACAATGCAGTGGTTCGGTATGTAAACGAAGGCCTATCCGATGAAGCGATTTTGGAATTGTGTTTTAGCGTGGGGCATCGCCCATCGGAAGCTGAAATTTACATGTGGAACGAATTCATGCTTAAACGAGGCTGGCATGATGACGCTTCCCGCACACTAAAACAGTTGAAAAGAGAAGAAGGCCTGATTGCCAGGTCGGAGGTTGAGACGATATTTCAACTCATCGATGCCGCTGAGGGGCGTTTACCGCATCCCAACCATTATGATGGCTCGTGTCTCGACCAAATATCTTTAGTCATGGCTGGCCGGCCTCACACGCCGCCGTTTTCTTGCTCGCACCTAAACGGCTTCCCACATCGCGCCGCTAATTGACTGACCGATGATCCTCGGAAAGCAGTTTGGTTAACTGTACGACGCGTTCCTTAGCATCAGAAAACAATTCTACGTCGAAGCGATGAGATCGGGCTTGTGAGAATCCAAAGACCGTTTTCCGAGGGTCGAGCGAGCGGGCCCTCAAACTTTGATTCGCGTCATCGGCCTCTCAAAGCGAAACGCCGTCAGACGCGAATGTTATTGACGTCTCTGGAGCAAATTTACTAATGCTGGTGTCGGACAACACTTCAGCAAACGAAGTTAAGACCGAAGTGACTAGGGCGGTGTGCCGGGCGCATAAAACCGAATACACCGCCCGGTCCATTTATCCGCCGAAGCGTTTAGAGGTCGTACCCATCGCGAGAGGGAGCAACTCAACTGCAATTCCCACGCGTCGAACAAAATTCCGTAAAAAATCTATGTCATATAAAATCATAAGGTGCCCTGCTTCTGCCGCGATCAATCCATGTTCGGCGTTTATGAATGCGCCGCATCGCCCCCTCTCGCCGGACCGGTTGCTCGATCCATGGCTTCTCGACACTGAACGCTTGCTCTCGGAACTTGCCAGGAATTCCGCAGGTGCGAAATGACTCCGATACTGTTTCGACCTGCAATGTGAAGCCCAACGGTCTGTTGCTCGGCGACACGATAAGAACCTGTCTAAGCGGCAAAATTCGAAGAACGAGCGTTACCGTAATTCGCAAATTATTCGTTCAGGCCCAGCATAGTTCAAAGTCGGCGCCGGTCGCACTGTGATCGCCAGTGACTACCACGCTTCTCAGACCGCGGGAGCGGTCTCTCCCCTTTGGTCGGAAGGCCATTTACCTTTCCTGCCATACTTTGGGCACGAATAGTAGTTTATATGCTTATCGTTTACCAAGCGTCCTTCATCGGCATCAATGAATTGAAACATTGTCTGGACCTCCGACCTGGAGAGCATGGCTTCTTTTTTTTTCTCGTTTTCTAGCGTCTGGGAAAGTTCGTCATTCCAGCCTCGTTTTCGCATGAATTCATTCCACATATAAATCTCAGCCTCGGACGGGCGGCGTCCCATCCCAAAACACGACTCCAAAATCGCCTCGTCGCTGAGGCCGTAATTTATGTACTCGACTACCAGCTCGTATCTCACTCGGAGAAAGGTTACGCATTTTTTGTCGAAACCTTCTCCAAGGTTACCTTGATATTCGAGAGGCAATTCTCCTTTGACATGGCTGCGGATTTTGTCCAGCATTCGGCCGAAATAAAACAAGTCGCCCACCTTGTCGTAGGGACTACGAACACCTAAGTCTCTTAAACGGGAGCCCATTTCTACGGTCCTCTGGATTTGTTGCAAGTTATTAACAGTTATTCACCAACCCTTGCAAGACTGTTTTTCAGCCGCAATTCCTATAGTTAAACACCCGCAGCGAATCGCGGTATAAACAGCGATTTGACTAATCCTCGAGGCGGCGGCGCCCCGCGATCAATGCGGGTTGCTCAAGGCTGAGATATTGCTCGCAATGTCAGTAAAATCTCACTTGCTATATGTCACCGAAAATCATCCAACTCTTGATCATGTTCGCGATGATGGCGGTTACATACGATGCTGCGATTAGTGCGCAGAGGGGCGACCCCGCACCAGTTGCTTGCCTTTTTGATCTTACGGCCCGTTGCAAACTTGCTTGCATTCGCCCGCGCGGGCGCGACAAAATAAGAATCGCGAAGCGACATTTCGTCGGTGAACTTTACAGATTCTACGAGCGGATGCGCGTCGGATTCGGCCGTTCATTTTTATTTCGCGCGTGTTGTTTTCCAGAAGTGATTTCGACGGAACGACTTATGGGAGACGTATTTGGCCAAGGCCGATTTGAAACCCATCTGTGGCATTCAACATGCTTTTTGGGGAAGTTATGAGGCGACTTGTATTGACATGGGCCGTTCTGGCGTTCGTGATGATGGGCCAATTGAAGGCGACAACAATTTTCTCGGATAATTTCAACGCGGAAAACGGCGGCGTTGGGGTTCTCAACTACAACTCCTTCGCCAACTGGTCGGTTAGCGGCGGGACCGTCGACCTGATCGGCAGCCCCGGTTTTTTCGATTTTTTCCCGCAAAACGGATCGTATGTGGATCTGGACGGCACTTCCTTCCTGGCCGGAACTTTGACCAGTATCGGGATTCCGGTCACCCCTGGCAGTTATATCCTTTCCTTTCTCCTCGCTGGCAGTCAGCGCGGCGACTTCAATACGGTTCACGTAGATGTCAGCGGCGGGCTGGCCTCCTCGACCTATTCGCTCAACTCAGGCAAACCGCTGACACTTGAGACGATGTCGTTCACGGTCCTGGCGCCAACGACGATCAATCTAAGCTTCCATAATGAAGGCGGCGACAACATCGGGCTCATTCTGGACAACGTGAACCTCAACCTGGTATCCGGGGTGCCGGATTCGGGATCAACCATCGTTTTTCTGGCGATTGGGATACTCGGATTGGGCCTGATAAGACGAAGTTCAGGCGCCCAGGGTAATACTCCAATCGTCATGATTCCTCCTCGACTAAGTTCAAGCGACAAATAATTTTTCGTTAGTGTTTTAAGCTGGTTTGAAGGCATGAATTGTGTTGTGTCCCTTCTCGCGGTCCCAACACGTCTTGCGGGTTTCAGCAGAAAGAAATCGATGGCGCGCGCTTAGCGCGTTTGCGTAATGGGCATTCCAGTAGGCTTCTCAGACACCGAGGGCGTCCTCTCTACGTTCTTCTTGATTAGATACCAAACCATTATCGTGAGTAAAAGAGAGATCAACTTCGCGCGCCAATTTTCCAGCGTCAGTCTAGTCCACAGGATGGAAACCAAAATCGCGCGCCAATTCTTCGAGGTCCGTCGTTTCATATTTCAGTCAAAGTTGATTTGTGATGCGTACCGCCTGATCGCCGTGAATCCAACTATCGACTTGACACTGTTCAGAACCGACAACGAGGCCGCCTTTCTGTGAAATTGCACTCGAGATGGCTCGCCTGGTTCTTAATTGCGGCGGAGTTGATCTCGTAACGTATAAGTTAGGCAACATTGCCACAATTGGCCGGGCTCCACTGAATCAGATAGTCATCGACAATCCCGGGGTATCAGCTCAGCACGCGATAATCGCAAGATCCCACGAGTCCTATCGGCTGAAGGATTTGCATTCAACAAACGGGACAAAAGTTAATGATGTTTCCATTACAGATGTTGCGTTGCAGGATGGCGACAAAATTCAATTTGGTCCCGTCGTAGCGGTTTTCGCGGGATGTCACGGCGAATGTTGAATCAAGACACCTTCCTCAATGCTGAGATAATTGCTCGCATCACAAATCTTCTCCCTCCAAGATGGTCACGATCGCATTTTTCGCACAACTTTGTTCCAGCATTCCCGTAGAATCGAATGAGAAAATTGTTGTTCTTGAAGAAAGGCACAAAGACCGGGGGCTTAAAGATCTGGGAGCTTCGGAGATCCCAGATCGGTTAACCGTAATATCCTGGCGAATCTGTGACGAGGAGCACGTCCTTCTCAAAAACAAAGATGTCGTGCGAGACGTGCTGAAGTTTCCGAAACACTCAAAGGATTCACCGCAATTTGTTGGTTCGTGTCAGTTAAATGGTCACGATCTCCCGGGCAAGGTGATTGGCGTGCTTAAGAATGAACATGGTGTTGCAAATCCTTCCGGCGGTGGTCGCATGGAAGATTGACGACAAGCAGATGAAATTCGTCCAACTTCAGACAGAAGGATTTCGTTGCTCGCGTGATGGAATAATTACTGCCGACTGCGGGCTTTGAACCGTCATCTTGCCTGCGGATGAGCCTTGAAAACGAACGACGATCGTTAGGCAACGATCGCTCAGACTAGGCCGCCTCGATCTTCACCGTGCATTTGCCGGCGAGATATGCCCACACCCGCCTTGCGCCTTCGCCTTGTTTTAGCCTAACGACTGAGCCCATCCCTCCTTCCGCGCCGCTATCAAAATGCAAAGCCAGGGTACTCGCCCGCGCGTTCCGCGTAAGTGAGATGTTCGAGGTTTATGATCCGCCCATCCGGCAAGCTCAAAAGGTTCATGAGCAATGCTGATTATCAGGTCTCGAAAGGCTGCACAAGAACTCCGTAGGCTGATTTCTGAACTTCAACGCGTCATTGGATGGTCGAATTCTGGCCGTTACCGGGAAGAATATGCGCGGATTGCCGGTAGGGGCGGTTCACCCGAACCGCCCTCGCGAATGTGGATCATGTAATGAAACAGGCGATTGAGGTCAATCGCCCCTACCTGCGCGATCAAAAGTTCGCGACCGGGAGGGCACGCTCACCAGGTCGCCGCGGCCGAACCGCTCCCCAGAGGCGGGGCCGATCAGACGTTGCTCCCGCTCCACTTGAGCTTTTGCCGGACTACACTGAAGAACGATGCGTCGGGCAAGGAGGCCAGTGGAAGCGTTTTTCTTGCCTTGCGGATGGTGACGACCGATCCGCGTTCCACGTGGATGGGTCTGCGGCCATCCAGCGTCAGGTACACTGGATAATCGGGATGACTCGCTTCGATTTCGATGATCGATTTATCCGCGACAATGATCGAGCGATTCGTGAGAACATGCGGGCAAATCGGCGTGATAACGAACACGCCGGACTCAGGGTCGAGAATCGGTCCCCCAGCCGACAATGAATAAGCGGTGGATCCTGTGGGAGTCGCGACAACTAATCCGTCGGCGTTGAACTCCGTGAGCGATTCGCCGTTGACTCGGGTGCGCAACATGACCAGGCGCGAAAGTTCGCCGCGGCTTAGGACGGCGTCGTTTAGCGCGAGCATTTTATTCGTTCTTTTATCGCCGAGGGTAACCCTGGCCTCGAGCAGCGCACGGTGACTGAAATTAATCTTATCTTTTGCGATGCATTCGACAGCTTCGTGGTAATTCGACGAACTCGCGCAAGTCAGGAAACCGAGCGAGCCGACGTTGATCCCGAAAATGGGTTTGATCATCTCGCCGAGTTGACCGATGACCCGCAGAATTGAGCCGTCGCCGCCAGCGACGACCAACAGATCCGTCATAGCTCCGAGCTCCGCTATCGGATAGCCCCGTTGTTTTCCTGCAACACGAGCCGTTTCCTTTTCGAACAGGATCGAGATCGAGAAGCGCTCGAATTCCTCGGCAATCGAATTGATCAACTCCGCAACGCCGCGCTTTCCGGTGTGCGCTATTAAACCGATCGTTTTCGTATGCATGCGAAGAATTCCTGATTGCCGTCCGCACCTTTGATCGCGGACGGCGCGATCCCGGCGACAATGTGCCCCAGATCATTCACAAAGGCGACGATCTTGTCTTGTGCCTTCTGGTGCAAGAGAGGATCGCGCACGATTCCGCCTTTTCCGACCTCCGACTGTTGCAGCTCGAATTGCGGTTTGATCAGCGCCAGAATCACCCCATCTGGCTTCAGCAAGGCGACCGCCTTCGGCAGAATGAGGGTCAGGGAAATGAAAGAAACGTCAATCACGCAAACATCGACAAGCTCGTGAACTTGATCGCGTGTGAGGAATCGTGCATTGGTTTTTTCGAAAACGACCACGCGCGGATCATTGCGGAGTTTCCAATCCAGCTGGCCGTAACCGACATCTACCGCGTAAACTTTTTCGACGCCGCGTTGCAGCATACAATCGGAAAAACCGCCGGTTGAGGAGCCGATATCCAGGGCAGTTTTTCCATGTACATCGATATGAAAATGATCGAGGGCGGGTTCCAGCTTCAGCGCTCCGCGGCCGACGTACTTTCGAGTCGGCTTTACCGCGACCGCTGTTTGCTCGTCGAGCAGCTCCGATGGCTTGTCAGCGACCCGGGTAGCAACGCTGATTTCCCCGGCCAGTATGGCCCGCCGCGCTTGCTCACGGCTCGGAAACAATCCGCGCCCGACCAGCAGCTGATCAAGCCGTAGCTTTTTGGGCATGTTTGGTCGTCCGAAGAGTCATTTTTCAAGCGCAAATCGTTTTCTTAAATAACGGTAATAAATATATCAAGCCACCTACAATGAATAACTTATCTGGATACGACATGCGAGGAAGTGTATTGCCTAAGTCTCTGCCTCTTTTTGGTCAACGATCAGCTTCTCCACGGATGCCACATCTTCACTCGAAGCACGCCGCCGGTGATATTTTCGGACCAGGATCTCCTTTAGAGCCAATAAATCCTCCAGCAACGGTCGCTCGTAATACGTCCAGTCTGGGTCGCCTGCCGTTTTGGACTGAAGTCGCCAGATGCCGCCGAATCTCGTGGCGCGCACCTCGCGCTTGCTCCCCTGCTCGTTCCTCTCGGTCCATATGTGTTGACTCCGCATCGCGCTAACACCTTACATTAGCAGGCTTGAAAGACGCGGCCAGATTAGCAGCCTATTTTATCGCGATCGTCCTCGGCGGAGCGCTCCTCGCTCCAATTCTTTTCTGGTCAGCTCAGGCGCTTGCCGCGCACGGTGTATCCCGTTTCTGGCGAAATACGATTTCGACACGTTTTTTCACCGTGCCATCTTGATCGCAGCCGTCCTTTTGCTTTGGCCGCTTCTGCGCGTCAGCAACGTGCGAGGCCTGGGCGATCTGGGGCTTGCGCCCAATCCGCATCGGACGCGCGATGTTGGCTTCGGAGTCCTGCTCTCCGTGATTCCCCTGCTCTTTTGCGGTGCTTTGCTGATTGCATTGCATGTTTACTCATTTCGGCACGTCTTTGTCTGGCCGCGCCTTGGCAAGGTGCTTCTTGCAGCGGTCAGCGTTCCGTTTATTGAAGAGACGTTCTTCCGCGGAATCGTCCTGGGCATCTTACTCCGGACAGGCCGAAAGATGCTATCGGTCGTAGCCGTGTCCGCGCTTTTCGCGGCAGTGCATTTCTTGAAGGGATCGGAACGCGAACCCGCAATTGTGACATGGACCTCGGGCTTCCAATCCATAGGCGACGCCTTCGCCGGATTCGGCGATCCGATGATGGTGCTGGCCGCGTTTGCCACGTTATTTCTGATAGGCTGTATTCTTGCTGATGGGCGCGTGCTTACTCGTTCGTTGTGGCTGCCAATCGGCCTCCATGCCGGGTGGATTTTCGCCAGCGGCATGTTCAGTTGGCTGGCGCGCAGGCAAATGGTTGCATTGCCATGGATCGGCAAGAATCTGCTCGTTGGAATCATACCTTTGGGTTTGGCCGCAGTAACATGGGTACTCATGCGGCTATGGTTAAAACATGATCGCGCTTCACAAATCTGAGTTGTTCCAGGCAGCCGTATCGCTGCTTTATCCGGCAACGTGCACCATTTGCGGGAAACACGTCCACGCCGGCGAGTATCTGTGTGATGGTTGTGAAGCAAAGATCATCCGCATCGTGCCGCCATTTTGCCAGACGTGTTCAGAGCCCTTCCAAGGCTCAATTAACACGGCATTTAGCTGCGCGAATTGTGCGCATCGCACCATTCACTTCGACGCAGCGGTCGCGGTATACCGCGGCCGCGGGATCATTCGCGACGTCATCCACGAATTCAAATACAATCGCCAGATCCACCTGCGTCACCTTGTAGCGCGCTGGCTTCGTGCTGCACTCGATGATGAACGGCTGCGCAATCACCAGTTCGACGTGATCGTGCCCGTGCCGTTACATCCGGCCCGGCAACGGGAACGCGGCTTCAACCAAGCCAGCCTGCTGGCGGAGTTACTAAGCGCGCACACTTCAATTCCTTCCAGACCTCTCCTCAAGCGAATTCGCTACACAACCACGCAAACTGCGCTCGATCGTTCCGAGCGCATGGAAAATTTGCACAACGCATTCCGTTTACGAAAAAACGCGGACGTGCGAGGCTTGCGCGTGCTCCTAATCGACGACGTCCTTACAACCGGCTCTACGTTGAGCGAATGCGCACGCGTCTTGAAACGCGCCGGCGCAAATTCAGTTCACGCAGCCACTGCGGCACGCGCATAATTCCCATGGCAATTTTTAAGAAACCAGCAATCAAGGCGGCGGCCGGCAAAAAGCGTGAGATTCCGCGCGGCGTTTTTCAGAAATGCCCCGGTTGCGGACAAGTCGTGCCCGAAATGGAGCTGGGGCAAAATCAACGTGTCTGTCCGCGCTGCGACTATCATCAAGGGCAACCTGCCATCGAGCGAATCCAAAGTCTGCTCGATCCGGATACGTTTGTAGAGATGGACGCCGACCTGAGGTCCGTTGACGTGCTGCGGTTCCAGGGAATGGCCAAGTACACGGACCGTCTCAAGAAATATCAGGAGACCACGGGGCTCCTCGATGCCGTCATTACCGGGCATGGCATCCTCGACGGCTACAAGGTTGCCATCGCAGTGATGGATTTTGGTTTTCTCGCGGCAACGATGGGCTCGGTCGTTGGGGAGAAAATTACGCGGACGATTGAATACGGCACGGCCCAGCGCTGCGCAGTCATCATTGTTGCCGCGTCCGGCGGCGCGCGCATGTACGAAGGGATGTTGAGCCTCATGCAAATGGCGAAAACCAGTGGTGCGCTGGCGCGTCACGCAGAAGAAAAATTGCCATACATTTCCGTTCTCACGAACCCAACGACTGCCGGCGTAATGGCCAGCTTTGCTTCGTTAGGCGACGTCATTATTGCCGAACCAAAAAGCATGATCGGTTTCGCCGGACCACGCGTGATCAAGGAAACAACTCACCAGGATTTGCCTGAAAGATTTCAGACTGCCGAATTTCTTGAGGAACACGGCCTGGTCGACATGATCGTGCACCGGAAAAAACTCCGGGATGAGATTAGTCGATTGCTATCCTATTTCGCCGCGGCACGGTGAATGTGGCACCGCGCGCACATTTGAATTACAAGCAGGCGCTCGCCTGGCTGTATAGTCTGCAGCGCTTCGGGATTAAACTGGGTCTCGAAAACATTCGGCGGCTGCTGGACGAATGTTGTAGCGGCGTTGGAAAGGCCAGCCGT
Organism: uncultured Verrucomicrobiae bacterium; assembly: GCA_963803285.1. GTDB lineage: Bacteria > Verrucomicrobiota > Verrucomicrobiia > Chthoniobacterales > UBA10450 > Udaeobacter. The sequence goes on from CAWDMG010000013.1 coordinate 221,947, forward strand.
TGCTTCGCATCCGTTACGGGTGTCAAACGCCGGGCGCTCTGCCGAGGCGAGCGCCTCTACACCCAAGGTCATCCACGTCGCTGGCACCAACGGTAAGGGTTCCGTTTGCGCCATGATCGATTCCATCTGTCGCGCGCAAGGCTATCGCACCGGTCTGTTCATATCCCCTCACCTAGTCACGTTTCGCGAACGGATTCGGATAAATGGCGAGATGATTTCCGAGGACGCAGTTGCCGATGGCCTAACGAGGATACGGGATCTCGTCGCGGATTGGGACCCGCACCCGACTTTTTTCGAAGTCACGACTACGCTCGCACTAAAGCATTTTGGCGATGCGAAAATCGATATCGCGATTCTTGAAACCGGCCTGGGTGGCAGACTCGATGCGACCAACGCCGTTCAATCCGATGTTTCAGTCATTACTCCGATTGGACTCGATCATGAAGAGTGGCTTGGAAATACACTGGCTCAAATCGCTGGTGAGAAAGCAGGAATTATCAAGCCAGGGGTGCCGGTCGTTTCTGCTCCGCAAAGAGCGGAAGCCGAACAAGTCATTCGCGCGCGAGCTGCTGAATGCCGTTCGCCAGTGCAATTCGTAAATGAGACTTACCATGCGTCGCCAGTAGCTTTGCGAGGTGAATACCAAAAACAGAATGCCGCAGTTGCGATTGCCGCGGTTCAGGCTGCGAAGATGCAGCTTGGCGAAAAAGCGATTGTGCGCGGACTTGCGGCCATTGAATGGCCTGCTCGTTTTCAGAAATGGGACGAGCGCACCATCATCGACGGCGCGCATAATCCCAGCGCCGCACTCATTCTGGCGCAAACGTGGCGGGAAGTTTTTGGCAATCAGAAGGCGACGCTCGTGCTCGCCGTTCTTCTCGACAAAGATTTGCGCGGTATCTGCGAAGCGCTCGCGCCGATTGCAGAGTCAGTTCTTCTGCCGAAAATCCGCAGCGAACGGGCCGCTGCACGGGAGGAGCTATCAAAAGTCCTTTCCAACATTATTCCATCACTCCCCTGCTCCATCATTCCAACGATTGGCGACACGCTGATGCTTGCTCGTGCGAAGCCGAATCCGATCCTGATCACCGGCTCACTGCATTTCGCCGGCGAAGTTCTTGCCCATTTGCACGGCAAACCAGCAGCGTTTGAAGAATGCGCGCAATGAACGGCGTCTCATAGAGACGCCTACAAAATCCGGTTCAAATTCCCTAACCTACTCAGCCGATTGAAAGTTACCCCTGGCACCCTCCAGGACGGCGGCGCTAGTTTTGACACGACACACTGGAGCGTCGTCGCGCAGTCCGCTCTCACAAATGTAGCTGAGGCGGAAAACGCGCTTGCGAAATTGTGCGGGAACTATTGGCCGCCAATCTACAGCTTCATCCGCCGGCGCGGTTACTCCCCTGTTGATGCGCAGGATCTCACCCAATCATTTTTCGCATTTTTTCTGCGGACCAAAGCTTATGCGCGCGTAGATCGGCTACATGGCCGGTTCCGCTCTTTTCTGCTCGCGTCAGTAAAAAATTTCCTCTCGGACAATTGGGACCGTGACCGAGCCGCCAAGCGTGGCGGTAATTACGAGTTCGTTTTGTTTGATCAGCAAACGGCGGAAGCGATTTACGATGCCGCAACCGCAAGCGACTCAACCGCGGAATCTTTGTTTGATGTCCGTTGGGCAAAAACGCTAACAGCCGGTGCGCTCAATTCATTGCGCCACGAACTGCATTCTGAAGGGAAGACCGATAATGCTTCAATTGCTAATGCGATCGGCGGCGACGGCACCGACATCGGCGCCTTTGAAGTCCAGGCATCGGCATATGTTGCGCAGATTCAGCAACCGATCGATGCAGATGGATCTAGCGTCTTCAGCGTTAAACGCGGCGTTGTTCCGGTGAAATTCACGCTCATGCTGAACGGTGTGGCGACATGCGACCTGCCGCCAGCGACTATCGTGGTGACCCGAACGGCCGGAGGATACCCCTGGACCGGTCGACGAGTTGCTTTACACCGGCCCTGCTGACAACGGCTCAAACTTCCGGATCTCCAACTGCCAGTACATCTACAATCTGGGCGCGAGTGCTCTCGGACTGGGCACCTATCAGGTAGACATTAAGATCAACAACCAAGTTGTAGGTAGCGGCATGTTCCAGCTCAAATAAAGTCTTTGGCTGTTGCCGCCCAACGGCGGGCAACCTAACAATTCAGCCGTCACGCTTCACCGCGTGGCGGCTTTTGTTTTAACACAGCGCAATTCGGCGTGGTCTGCGTCGGTCAAGCCTCAATCTGATGCGATTGAAACTGAATCGAATTTGAATAGATCAGTGTCTCACAGAATGGAGCCGACGGGCGCCGAGCGACATAGACGGGAAGGCCTGCGGCCGAGCGAGCGGGAGCGAGCGAGTCAAACGCCTTCGCGAATCTCGATCCGTGGAAATAGCGGGGTCGGGTTTGCCGAGATGATGCTTGTCGGCCAATCTGCACTAATCCGCATCTCAAGTGAAACCGTGCCTCATCCAAAGGCTATTCGTCCATCTCGGTCAGCAAACGCAATTGCCGAAAGGCTTCATAGACGACGTCACGTGTATCAGCGTATTCGAGTCGAACGAGCGATCTGCTGATCATGCGACAGACGATGCGATACCCACCGACGCGCAACCGATAAAAACCTTCCAACTCACCCCGAAGCGGTTTGATGTCTCCTTGCCAGCGCTCCAGTCCTCCAAGCGCAGCGCGCACTCGTCGCTTCGATTCGGGTGGCAAATTGCGCAACCATCCGGTCACCTGGTCAGAGGCCAAAATCCTCATTGTCCAAATTCAGGCGGCGATATTTGAGCTTGCCTGCCTTTGCTGCTCGCAGCGTTCGCATTGCCGTTGGATTCGCCAATAAATCCATTGTTTCAATCAGAGCCTCATAGTCCTCGATGGGTAGGAGGACGCTGACGGGCTTTTCGTGGGTGGTAATCAGGATAGCCTTCTTGTCTCGGCACAACTTCGGCAACCCGCTTTGCGCTTTGCTGACGGACAATGTCGGATACGTAGTCTTTACCATAATTCTATGTAAACTGCTCCACTATTCTCTGCGCTGCAAGTTCCGATCGCTTGTACGATCGTTGTCGAATACGCGGGCTGTAGATCGGCGTCTCACAGAGACGCCCTACAAGATCCGGTGTGAGTTGTAGGGCGTTTGTGTCAAACGCCTTCGTCGGTCTCGATCCGGGGGAATAATGGCGTTGGCTTGCCGACGACATGTCCATCCGGCAATCTGCCCCACTCCGCATCCGCGAGTGAAAACCGTTCTTCTTTTCCGCTCAACTCCATCTTCCAATTCAGTTGGTCGAAGATTCCATGCGCCGCTTTCGGCATTACTGGAGAGATCCATATGCCAATGACTCGGATGGCTTCTGTTAAGGCGTAGAGCACTCGTGCTAGTTCTTCTGTTTTACTCGGATCCTTAGCGAGCCTCCATGGTGCACACTCTTCCACTGCCCGATCGCAATTTGCGATTGTCTCCATAACTAGACCAATGGCCTTGTGAACTTGAAACTTGGGCAAAGGAAACTCATGGCTACCTCCATCAAAATCTTCGCAGTATGTCTCTCCTGCTAGCCCCCACTCTTCGACATAGCTAAGCCATGTAGACGCCAGTTTACCGCTCTTCCGGTTCGGCACCTTCATGAGCTTTCCGTCGACGTAGCGATGAACCATATTCAATACGCGACTAACCAAGTTTCCCAGACCGTTTGCCAGCGAAGTATTGTAGTGCGTCCAAAGTCGCTCCTCCGAAAAATCAGCATCCTCACCAGTTGCAATCGCGCCGGTCAAATATAGGCGGACCGGGTCGGCACCGTATTTCTCTACAAGCGCAAACGGATCGACGATGTTGCCGACGCTCTTACTCATTTTGGCGCCGCCGATATTCCACCAACCGTGCACTAACAATTGCGGCATTTGATCATTCGGAAAACCGATCGCGTGCAGCATGATCAGCCAGTAGATGCCGTGCGCAGGAACAAGAATATCTTTCCCGATGATTTGCAAGGCAGGCCATTTGTCACGGAAAGTTTGTGGTTGAGAGTTGATAGTTGAGAGACTCGGATCGTAACCGGCGAAACTGATGTAGTTCGTTAGGGCGTCGAACCAGACGTAAGTGACGAAATCCTTGTCGAATGGGAGCTCGATTCCCCAGTCCAGACGCGATTTTGGACGTGAAATGCAAAGATCGCCGCTGATTCGCTCGACCGCATTCCTTAACTCAGTCTGGCGAAAATCGGGAATGACTGCGTCTGCTCGATTATCGAGATACTGAAGCAGCCACTTCTTGTGCTGACTTAGCTTGAAGTAGTAATTTTCTTCTTCGCGAAACTCGATTCCCCCCCACTCAGGGCCGAATTCGCCGTCCGGGCCGCGTTCCTTGTCGGTAAGAAATTGCTCCTGACGAACCGAATAGTACCCGGCTTGTTTGTCCTTATAGATTTCACCCTCTTCGAATAAGCGCTGCAAAATTCCTTGAACGACTTTCTTGTGCCGATCGTCGATCGTCTCCGCCCAATCGTCATATTGCACGTCGAGTGTTTTCCCAAGATCGACAAACTTTTGTGAAATTCCTTTGACGAATTCAGCCGGAGGAACACCTGCTTTCGCCGCGGATTGCTGGACCTTCTGTCCGTGTTGATCGACGCCGGTAAGGAAAAAGACTTTTTCACCTTTAAGCCGGTGATAACGCGCAATCACGTCGGCCAGCACCATCTCGTAGGCGTGCCCCACGTGTGGCGAAGAGTTCGTGTAATAGATCGCTGTGGTGATGAAAAACGTCTTCGGCATTGGTGCGTGACACACTGGCGGACGGAGACCGCCCGCGCAACTTACCTTAATTTTGCCGACCCAGGGTCGTCATCCACGTGTAGGCAATCCAGGCCCTCGCTCGGTTGTCCTCTAGCTTCCGCCTCGGAAAAGTGGACTTGTTGACGCCGACTCGACTCTTCGGTGTAGAATGTGACGATGCTGTGCGGGCGGATGACTTCAACTTTGGCTATCCCATTAATAATTGCAGGGTTGATGCCTGGCGTGCCGTTTGACGCTGCAGCCGAAGCGCAATTACCTGACCGCCCACCGTCGCTTGACGGCGTCGAGGCCTTCTCTGCTCCGTTGAATGAAGGAAATGCCTTAATCGGCAGCCGCCCGGGCGGGTGGACAGCCCGCGATTGGATCAATTCAGAACCGCTGGCGTTAGACGCACTCCCCGGCAAAGTGGTGCTGGTGCGTTGGTGGACGGCGCCCGGCTGTGCGTTTTGTGAAGCCAGCGCACCGGCTCTTAATGACTTCTGGAAGCGTTACGCTAGCCGCGGATTGGTTGTCGTCGGATTTTACCATCATAAGTCATCGGAGCCTCTGAGTTTGGCCAATGTGAAAAGGCAGTCCCGCAAGTTCGGCTTTGAGTTCCCCGTGGCAATTGATCCGGATTGGAAGACACTGCGCCGTTGGTGGCTCGATAAACACGATCGCGGCTGGACCTCCGTCACATTCCTTCTCGATCGGCACGGTGTAATCCGACATGTCCATCCGGGAGGAGCGTTTTTCAAAGGGGAACCGGGTTATGATCTTCTTGAAAAGAAAATCCAGGAGTTACTGGACGAGTCCTTTACGACATAGGTCCAATCTGAAAGGGACTAATTGGTGTAATTAATCGCCGTGGTGATGGAAAACGTCTTGGGCATTTCTGTGGACAAACTGCCAACGAATCCTTGTAGGGCAAGCGCGTCGCTTGCCAATTTCTCAGCGTTCGATGGCATCGCGCGAGAATTAATTGGCTAGGCCGATTCGATATGGCCAATCAGCTGCGCGTTTAACGAGTCCAGCACGCACTGGATTATCCTCAATATAGAGCCACTTCTCATGAAGCGATTCATCCGACCGTAGCAGTCGATCAAAACAACCCGGCTGCCAATTCCACGCTGCGTTTAGCTCTCGGCGAATCCAACGTTTCAGTGCTGCCGAAAAATTCCCAAGCTTGGTATGCCGAGCATCTGTTGGCGAAGCGATGACGTGCAGATGGTCGGGCATCAAAACAGCAGCCAGAACGGTCCAGTGCTGAAGTTTCGCCACGGCAGCTTTGAAAGCTCCAAAGGCCCGCTCGTTCGCCAAAACCGGTTTGCGCTTGGCGACACAAATTGTAACGAAATAGATAACCGGTCGTTCCCAGCGTAGCAAAACGGGAACGCGAGGAGGATGAGCCATCAGAAAAGGTTGGCAGGCGGAGCGCCTGCCCTACAAACATTTTTCATGCACAAGATGAAAGCGGCGGCGCACTATCAGAGCAATCTTTATGGGGGCAAGCGCCTGACCAATTTGGACTGCGGCGCGCCTACGAAACCTTCACTTTTTTCCAGACGCCCTTTTCTTGCTTCCAGTTGTATAGGGGCTTGCCGTTGATTTTGTGAACGGACGTTTCCGTAACGGTCAGCTTTCCCGGTTGTACGACCATGAAGAAATCGACGTCGTAAATTTTGCCGTCGGTACCCTTCATGTCGACACAGGCGAAGTATTTGTCTCCGCCGAGACTCGAAAACCGGTCATCGTGGAGTTTGACCAATTCGAGCGCGAGATCTTTACGCTGATACGGCATATGAAACTTCTTGTCGGTAGATTTCGCGGCGTAGCCGCTGATGAATCTCTTTAGTCCGTCGGAAACGTCGGACATACTCGATTGCATCATCGCAGCTTGAGGAGCGTCTTTCGTTGTCTGCGGCAATTGCTGCGGTTGAGATTGCTGCGGAGCTCTTGGATGCTCCTGGGCAAGGAGCGACACAACCGGTGCAAGAAGCAAGCCAACGGTTATGCGGATGACAGGTCTTGTAGTCATATGTAATCAAACTGCCGGAGGAATCGTTGCACCGCAAGGTTCGGTTGCTGTAGCCGCATCGCTGCGCCGGCCTCGGCTACAATTTCACCGATCGCAATCGGAGCGCGTTCGCAATAACTGAAACCGAACTAAAACTCATCGCGGCGCCAGCGATCATTGGGCTCAGAAGAATGCCAAACAGCGGATAAAGAAGACCGGCAGCGACCGGCACGCCGAGCGCGTTGTATATGAACGCGAAGAACAGGTTTTGCCGGATATTTCGCATCACGGCGCGACTGAGATGCATCGCTTTGACAATGCCCATCAGATCGCCTTTCACCAGCGTGATGCTGGCGCTTTCGATCGCGACATCGGTCCCAGTCCCCATTGCAATTCCCACGTCGGCGGCCGCGAGCGCAGGCGCGTCGTTAATTCCGTCGCCTGCCATTGCAACGATTGCGCCGCTGGCTTTCAATTTTTTTACGATCTCGATTTTCTCATCGGGCATCACTTCCGCGCGGAACTCATCGATTCCCAACTCGCGGGCAACTGATTCGGCCGTGCGCCGATTGTCGCCGGTGCACATGATGATTTTCAGGCCCATGTCGTGAAGCGCGCGAATCGCAGGTCTGGTTGTTGGTTTAATGGGATCAGCGATGCCGAGCACTCCGAGTGCCTGTCCATCTACTGCGACCCAGACGGTTGTTTGCGCTTGTTCCTGCAAGCGATCTGCTTGTTTCCTGAGCTCGTTCGAAAGGGTGATACCGGAATCAGCCAAAAATTTCTCTTTGCCGACAAGCACGTGCCTGCCGTCGAGCCACGCGGACACGCCGCCCCCAGTCGTGGACTGGAAATCCGTTACCTCGCGCAACGCGATTTGTTCCTTTCTTGCAGCTTCTACGATTGCGCGAGCAAGCGGATGTTCGCTTTGCGCTTCCACTGAAGCCGCAATCTGCAAGAGATCGCGTTCGCTTGTCCCTTTGTCGCCAAGCCGGCTGACTACCTCCGGTTTACCGGCTGTTAATGTACCCGTCTTATCCGTGATCAGGTGCGTCACTTTTTCGGTGATCTCGATAGCCTCAGCGTTTTTTACCAAAATCCCCGCTTGTGCAGCGCGCCCGACGCCGACCATGATCGACATCGGTGTCGCAAGGCCGAGCGCGCATGGACATGCAATAATCAGAACCGAAACGGCATTCACGAGTGCGTAAGCCATGGCCGGCGGTGGCCCTACAATCGACCAGATGATAAAAGTAACTCCCGCGATGCTGATAACCGTTGGAACGAAATAATTTGAAACGGTGTCAGCGAGTTTTTGAATGGGCGCGCGGGTGCGCTGCGCCTCCGCGACCATTTGAACAATTTGGGCCAGCAACGTTTCCGATTCGATACGCTCCGCACGCATCAAAAACGAGCCGGTCTGATTTACCGTTGCACCGACCACTTCGTCATCCACGCCTTTGCTTACCGGCATCGGTTCGCCTGTGATCATCGATTCGTCGATGTTGCTTTGGCCTTCAACGATCACACCGTCGACGGGCAATTTTTCCCCGGGCCGCACACGCAGCAGGTCGCCTTTTTGAATTGCGTCCACCGGAATCTCTTCTTCCTGGCCATCGCGGACGCGATGTGCGTTTTTCGCCGCAAGACTGAGCAAGGCTTTGATTGCCTGGCCGGTGCGGCTGCGGGCTTTCGCCTCGATCAGTTGGCCTAACAAAACCAGCGTCGTGATAACCGCTGCTGCTTCAAAATAAAGATCGACCTCGCCATGCCGCTGGAAGGATTCGGGAAAAATTCCGGGCGCGATTACCGCGACCACGCTGTAGACATAAGCGGCGCCGACGCCGACAGCGATCAGCGTAAACATATTGAGACTGCGGTTGACGATCGACTGCCAGGCCCGGGTGAAGAAAAAGCCGCCTGCCCAAAGAACCACCGGAGTCGTTAGGCCAAACTCGATCCACTTTCCGATTTGTCTGGGAACGATTGTATCAATATGCAGTCCGGGAATTGCATGGCCCATTGCGAGGATCAGCACGGGGATTGTGAGCACGAGCGCGATCCAGAACTTGCGCGATAGCGAATTGGCTTCGCGTCGCTCTTCTTCATCCCCCACTCCGACGCCGCGACTGCGGCTCCAGGGTCATACCGCATATCGGGCAATTTCCCGGATGATCCTGCTGGATCTGTGGATGCATCGGGCAGGTGTAGATAATTTTCTTCGGCTCACGAAAAACTGGATTGCGCTCGAGCGCCATTCCGCATTTCGGACAGCTGCCCGGCGTGTCGCTCTCCATGCCTCCGCACATCGGGCAGAAGTATCTCTTGCCTAACTGACGCGACTCTACGGCAGCAACACTCATCGCGCGCTCGTCATGATGATCATCGCAACAGGAATGTCCGGTCGCGTCATGTTGAGCGTCACTTTTCATTCAATAAATGTACGCTGTGAGGCAACCTGTAGCGAGCCGCGACGCCAATCGCAGCAAAATCGGACGGCGAAAGCCGCAATCTACTGCTCGCTAATTGGTTTGCCTGTCTCGGCAAACAGCTTGAGCCGGTTGAGCTGCTCATTGAGCACGCTCTCTACAGCTGGCGCGATCTTGTCGAATCCGCCGACGATGAATCCACCGACACTATACGAGAGTTGAACGCGGGTGTGGTCGCCGTCGCCGGTCAGCTTCCAGGTCATGCTTCCGGCAACACCGGAGCCTTGGAGCGGGCCGAGGCCTCCCGAGAGCCGCAAAACTTCCCGCGGCGCGACGTAAACGACACGCAGATGTTCGACTCCGCCGCCGTTCGGCAGCTTCTCGCAGAAACAACCGCCCGGCCGCGGGTCAATCGAGAGGTTCTTCGCATCGTGTGAATACGTGTGCTCCGGATTCCACCATGAGCCGACTTGCCCAACTAGCGCGTCGTACACTTTGGCTGCGGGGGCGTTGACGTTTACGTCGAATTTCACCAGAAAGCCGGTCGGCGTGACCTGTGGCGCCGATTGTGCGGACGTCCCTGCCAGCATCACCAGGGATACCGCGCCTAACAAATGTCGCCGCGTATTTCCCGCGCCAAACATTACGCAGCCTTCGCGGTTTCCATCTCTTCGGTGTATTTGCCAAACCGTGCTTTGCTGTTGCACCACGCACGGTGATGGAATGCCGTTTGCGCAGCACTAACGTTTGCTGTGTCCCCTTTCCAGGCTTTGAGGACGGGAGCTTGCAAGGCGCGTCCATATGAAAAGCTCAATTGCCATGGCAACTCACCTATCACATTCATTGCGTTTAGATGTTCGGTCGCCTGCTGGTCGGTTTGGCCACCCGAGAGAAACACAATGCCAGGCACGGCTGCGGGAACCACGCGCTTCAAACAACGAACCGTCGCTTCAGCGACCTCCTGTACCGAAGCTTGCTTTGAATTTTCTTTGCCCGAAAGCACCATGTTTGGCTTCAGCAAAATCCCTTCGAGCACAACGCGGTGCTCCGCTAAAGAATTGAAAACGCTGCGCAAAGTTTGCTCGGTAACGTCGAAATCCCGTTCCAGTGTGTGCGTGCCATCCATGAGCACTTCCGGCTCGACGATCGGCACTAAATCCGTTTCCTGACAAAGCGCCGCGTAACGCGCCAGCGCCTCCGCGTTTGAGTCGATGCACGTACGCGTGGGAATTCCGTCGCCAATTGTGATGACTGCGCGCCATTTGGCAAAACGCGCTCCAAGCTTCCGGTATTCGGTTAATCGCTCGCGAAGTCCATCCAAACCTTCGGTGATCTTTTCGCCGGGAAAATTCGCCATCGTCTTGGCGCCTTTGTCCACTTTTATCCCTGGAACGATCCCCTGCTGCTCCAGCACTTCGACAAAACTCCGTCCGTCCCGAGTTTTCTGTCGAATTGTTTCATCAAACAGAATCACGCCGCTGATGAATTCGCCGGCACCTTTTGTGGTAAACAAAATTTCACGATACATCCGCCGGTTCTCCTCGTTCGAAGGAACATTGATGCTTTTCAATCGCTTCTCGATCGTCCCCGAACTTTCATCGGCCGCCAGAATCCCCTTGCCCGGAGCGACCAGTTTTCTTGCTATAGTGTCCAAAGTTTCAGTTTTCATAATTGTCTTCTTTCTTTGAGCTAAATTGTAGCCTTCTTCCTCGCAAAATATTTGGAGAAATGCAAACCAAAACCGGCGGTCTCGCCCCGCATTTCGTCTTTAGACTAGTAAGCGGGCCGCATCGCAGCGGCCCGACGTACGTTTAGTTGGTGTCCTGGCTTAGTAGCCAGTGAAGCCGATGCTGAAGCTTAGGTTTGGCCAGTACCCGTACCTGTAAGGATAGTATCCATAGGGATAATAATTGTAGTATGGATACGACCAACCGGAGCGATAACCGTAATAGCCAGTCCCATAGTATGGATAGCCATAGCCCAACCGAGAATATCCGTAGGACGGATACCAGTAACCGCCTGCCCAGTGACGGCCGCGATTCCAATTATAAGCGCGCCCTGCTAAGCGCGCGTGGCCGCGCGCGGCCCGCGCAAAATGGTGACCACGTGCACCGCGACCACGGAAACCAGCGTGTCCACCCTTAACATGGCCGGCCGCGGCATGTCCTCTGACAGCATGTCCACCGTGGTGACCGCGATGTCCGCCATGACCCCCGCCATGACCTCCACGGGCATACATTGGCGGCGCAATTACCAAAAAAGCTGCCACCACCAGCGTTCCAAACGTTGAACGGAGTAGCTTGTTCATTTTACAGCCTCCTTTTTACTTATTTCGTTAAACGAGGCGGCATTGGTTGTCCCTCAGCTTTTTCGCGGCGGTTGCTTCTTACTCGAGTCGCCGAAAAACAGCTCGTTACGGACGCGACCTCGGCGCGGGCAACTGGCAATCGGGCCATTTTGGCGAGTCGGGTGCGTTCAGCGAACTCATTGGCGCGGGAATCGGCGCGGTCGGATCGACGATGCCGATCCGTTTGTTCACCCAGAGGACTTGGTATGCCCACGCCGGGAGCGGCGCCGCTTTCGATGTGCACGACCAGTTATTGAAGTGGAGATTCACGAGATAGAAGTTCCGCTTCAGCTTTCCGAGCACCTCGAGAATCCTCGGATCGTCGAACCCGTGCATTTCCATCGCGAGCTGTGGAATGGACGCGAGCAGTTCGTCTGGCGCTGTCAGAAGCGATTCCCATTCTCCGCCTTCGATGTCCATCTTGATAATCATACGCCGGCCGATATCGCCGTTTTTGCTAATCTGGTTTTCCAGCGTGTCGAAGAAATGCGAATCCCTCTGGACCATCCGATTTCCGACGCATTCGTTGTGAAAAATAAATCTGCCGCCGTCGCAGATTGGCCTCGCAGGATCGAAACAATCGTATTCGTGCACGGGAACGTGATATCGGCGCGACACGTCGCACGCCCAGTCGTCGTTTGGGCCAACACCGTACGAGTAGGCTTTATCGAGCGGTTCAATTAGATTTTCGCACATCAGGTAACCGCCATCATTGGCGCTGCCAAAACGCTTGAGCGTACAATTTTTTAGACCGACCGGCTGAAGCTCGGCGAGAATCGCCTCGCGCAGCTTGCGCCCGGCTGCGTCGCGGCCAAGATCGCCAATTACGATGGCGGCGGCACTTGCGAGAGCGATGGTGACGAAGATGACGCGAATCCAGGGTCGCTTCATAAAGATGTATCGCATGGATCACGCGCCCTGTTCGATCATTCTTCGCTCGTGACCCGGTATCAAAATTGCACCGAAATTGCGCCGTGAAGGCGATAGTCAGGCACGACTTGCAGCGCCGTATTGTGGATGAACACCGGAAGCTCGGCGGCTACCTCTGCGCTCAAACGCCCGCGTGATGCGACCACGCGCGGCCCAAGGAAAACGGAACTGATGCCTGTATCCACTGCTGGTTGTCCGCGAAACCGATCACGGCCTTTGTATTCACCAGATGCCACGAACTGGAGGCCCAGAACAGTGTCGGGGTTGCGCACCAGATAGTACCCGGGTCCTCCGCTCCAGATCAGATCGTCGGCAAAACGGTAATCGTGTGTGCCTTCGGTACGGGCCGCGAATTGCACGTTCGTTTCAAGAAACATGTTTTTGTACCGGATCGCCGTCTGCTGGCCGAACACTCCATCATACGACCCCGTCCCGAGAGTGAGATCGTGCCCATGAATTCCGCTCTCAGGCGCGCCCTCGACTTCCACCTCGTGGAATTCTTCTTTCAGTCTGCTGCTGTCGCCCGTGGGGAATTTGATTCCGGTTAGCAAAATCGCCGAAACTGTAAAGTCCGATTCGTGCACGGTTGCGACGGGATTTTTACCACTAACATCGAAGCTTCTTTCAGCCGGCGACGCGTAGTGGAAGAAAACCGTTTTAAGCAGAAGGGACATATCGCCAAGGCCGGAGACTGTGCCCTGCTGAATCTCAAATCCCTCGGGTCTTTTAAAGTCGCGATAAATCAACGGGACGTTGATCTGCAAGGCGAACCGGCTGGTGATCTGATAACCGGAGACGAGCTGAGTGATGGAACTGTTCAGGGTCCTGTCCGGTTGGATTTGGAACTTCGATTCCACCATCCTGAAGGGTCCCAAAGTGAGTGAATTGCTCGCTGGCGGCCCCAAACCATCCTCTTTCCCACCAGGGGAAAGCCGAAGATTCCGTTTTGGATATCGTGTTTAGTTGCGGCGTGAAACAGCCACAAAGATCACAGGCGCGACCAGTCGTTAGGCCAACTGCCAAAAAGATTGCTGTTAATATTAAGCGTAAAATTTTCATTTGATTTCTCCACATAGAGCCAGGACCGCGCCGAAAACGCGGGCGTGGCAGTTCCCAGGTTGTGACGTTGCAATCGCCCGCGCGCACACGCGTGCAGCAAACGTCAAACACGAACTAGCTCAGGATCAAGCGCGGTGGCGGGACGGGCGGAGAGTGCCCGACTTCAGAGATGCGAAAGTTACTATTCGCGTAATCGACAGAGACGAACGGCAAGGCGAGTGTGATCGCATGTTTTGTGCAGATGAGATCGAGTTTCGGCGTGAGCAACTGTGGGTCGGATTTCTTTTTTCAGCCGCTTTCCCTTTGTTGACGATGTGACAAAGAGAACACGGATGTACGCCATCGAACGTTTGCGCAATCGCCTGACACAACGTGCCGCTTTTTGAATAATCGATGATCATCGACGTCCACGCGATGGATTGGAGCGTCAGCCAATGCAGGCCGATTGCGCAGCAAAGCGCGAAAATCGTGACCGCGCGAGCAATACAGCGAAGCACTGAAAAGCGTAGCGAGCGATTGTCGTTGCGTCAATTTATCTAGCCGGAAGCAGCCGTTCCACCCCTTCGATGAATAATCGTGGTCGTTTGACACTTCTTGCCAGGGACAGTAAGAGGTCGGAGTAATGAGTTTGCTCGAGATATCGCGACTCCGTTTGCTGGCAGGCCTTGTTGTTCTGTTCGCATTCGGCGGCGACATCGTTGCGGATTCAATCGTTGATGCGCGCGGAGAACATTGTGCTGCACAAACATGCCCTGCGGATTCTCACCAGGAGAAAGCGCCTTGTTCCCACTGCTCATGCGCCGTTCACAACGGCAGTGTCATCGCTGCCAATAATGGCGTGCACCTTAGCGCGGACGTCCAACCATCCGTTTTCATCTTGATAAGCGATGAGGCGGTGCAGGTGGGTCCGCCTGCGGCAATTGATCATCCGCCTCAGCTCGCCTAACAACTGAGCGCAGGCGCGGTGTCTCCGCGCATCTTCTGCTCAGGTTTTCTTGGTCGGCACAACGCAAACCGTTGTGGGTTTCTCCCTTTTTTTGCCAAACAATGTCCATTTATACACATACCAAATCATTTGTAGCGAGCGCCATTGTGCTCCTGTACACGAGTACGCTTGCCGAAACGCCGGAGGCGCTGGTCAAACAAGCGCTCCAGCGAAATCCGGAGTTAAACTTTTTCGTCGCTGAGATCGCTGCTGCCAAAGGAGCGGTGCGAACTGCCGGAACCGTTCGCAATCCCGAGTTAAGCAGCGAAGTTGGCTACAAGAATTCGCGTGAAAACTCAGGAGGAGCGAGCGGCGACGGCGCGATCCTGGCTCTCTCATTGAGCCAAACATTCGAGTATCCCGGTCGACTTGCCCTACGCAGGGCAATTGCAAATCACGATCTGGCGCTCGCGGAGCTTCATCTGCAACAGTTTCGTCTCACATTGGCCGCGCGAGTGCGGACGCTGGCGTATGGCATTTCGAGCGCGCAACAAAGGTCAGTCGCAGCGCGTGAAGTCGCCAGCCGTTTCCAGGCGCTGAGCGACGTTCTGGCACAGCGGCCGACGGCGGGCGTAACGCCGCAGTTGGAAGCACGAATCATCGATGCAAATACGCTCGCGTTTCAGCGCCAGGAACGCGATGCAGCATTAGCGATAGCAACAGCTTTAGCGGAGCTAAATCAACTTTGCGGGCGCCCCGCAGACACGCGGCTCACAATTGCCTCCGCCAAAGTGGAGTTCAGTGCGGCGTCGCTTCCTGGACTTCTGAGTGCTGCGCGCGCGAATGCGTTCGATGTTCGCATCCGGCAGGTCGAGTTTGCTCAGCAAGGCTTCAAGGTCGCTTTATCGAAAAACGAACGATTTCCGGCCATTTCTGTCGGGCCGTTTTACTCGATGGAAAATGCTATCGACCGGGAGCAGCGAGCGGGGCTTGGCATCTCATTGCCGCTGCCGCTGTGGGACCGCAACGTCGGGAACATAGCGACTAGTAAAGCGCGTCAGCAGCAGGCTGAGGCCTCATTGGCTATGACGCAGCGCGAAGTCGAACGAAGAGTTGCGCAAAACGCAGCCATTCTTACAGCCAAGCGTACTCAGATTGACAATCTGAAAGGGGATGACTTGGCGAAATTTCGCGAAGCGGCGGAAACAGCGGATCGAAATTACCAGTTGGGCGCGGTTCCGTTGACTATCTATGTCGAAACACAGAAGCAATATCTCGAGCTGGTCGGGGCTCTCGCCGAGTTGCAAAAAGACGCGCTGCAGGCCGCGCAAGAGTTAGAGATCCTCACAGGACTAAAGCTTTACGGCGAAGAGGCGCACCAATGATCGACAAGATTCTGGAGTTCTCTGTTCGCCAGCGAGTTCTCGTTCTGATGGGCGCGCTCGCGCTTCTTCTCGGCGGGCTTTGGTCGGCAACGAAACTCCCGATGGACGCCATTCCCGACATCACTGGAGTGCAAGTGCAAGTGAACACGACGGTGCCAGCGCTTGCGCCGGATGAAGTGGAAAAGCTCGTGACCGTGCCGCTGGAAATGGCACTCGGTGGAGTAGCCGGTGTAAGCGAAATGCGTTCGCTGTCGCGCTTCGGTCTGTCACAGATCACACTTCAATTCACCGACAAGAGCGACATTTACCGTGCACGTCAGCTGGTGACCGAGCGTTTGCAGAGCGCGGCCGATTCTCTGCCACCCGGGCTTACACCCAAACTCATTCCGATTACAACAGGACTGGGCGAAGTATTTTATTACACTATCGACTACGCACCGAATGCGCCAAATGCTCCGCCTACGCGCGAGGGGCAGTTGATGGCGCTCTGGGAAATGCAGGAATATGTAATCAAGCCGCAACTGCGTGCGGTGCCCGGTGTCGCTGAGGTCAACGCTTATGGCGGCTACGTTAAGCAGATCGTCGTGCAGCCGAACATCGCGAAGCTTCGCGATGCGGGCCTCACAGTTAACGACCTCGCAAAAGTCGTTGGCGAAAATGTTGAGAACGCCGGCGGCGGCGTAGTCAACGCGGGAAGCGAACAACTTGTCATTCGCGGCGTCGGCCGTGTTGGGTCGCCGGAGGAAATTGCAGAGCTACCAGTAAAATTCGCTGCCGGCGTAATGCCCCTGCGGGTGAAAGATTTCGCTGAAGTTCAAATTGGTCATGCATTTCGCACGGGCGCAGCGACCCACAGCGGGCAAGAGGCGGTGCTCGGCGTGGCCATGATGTTGATGGGCGAGAACAGTCATGCGGTTGCGGAGCGTGTCGCTGAAAAAATAGGTGAAATTCAAAAGCGACTGCCGTCGGGCGTGGTCATCAGCCCGGAATACAATAGGAAAAACCTGGTGCATCGAACGATTCGCACGGTGACAACGAACCTGTTCGAAGGCGCGTTACTTGTCATCGCGGTGTTGCTTTTCCTTCTTGGGAACTGGCGCGCCGCGCTCATCGTCGCAGTTGCAATTCCACTGGCCCTCCTTTTCGCGATTACGGGCATGACGCGCTTCGGAATTTCGGGGAACCTGATGAGTCTTGGGGCTATCGATTTTGGGCTCATCATCGACGGCGCTGTCGTCATCGTAGAAAACGTTGTTCGACAGCTTGGCGCAAAACAGCACCAGCTCGGGCGACGCCTGACAACCGACGAGCGGCTGCATGCAGTTATTGCTGCGAGCAAACAGGTCGGCACGCCGATGTTCTTTGGTGTACTGATCATTGCTGTTGTTTATCTGCCGATTCTCGCGCTGTCGGGCATCGAAGGAAAAATGTTTCACCCCATGGCACTCACGGTAATGCTCGCCCTGGGCGGAGCATTAGTGCTGGCGCTTACTTTAATGCCGGCGTTGTGCTCATTTCTACTCGGAGGACGAATCGCTGAACGCGACAATTTGATCGTCCGGCTCATCAAGAGGGCTTACTCCCCCACCCTTCGCTTGTCGTTGCAACTACGTTGGTTGGTAGTGCTCGGTGCGATCGCGCTATTCGCACTGGCGATATTCACCTTCCGCCATCTCGGGGCGGATTTCATTCCGAAGCTCGATGAAGGCACTTTCACCATGATGGTTTTTAGGGCGAGCAGCATGAACATCGACCAAAGCATCGAAGAGCAACGCAAGACCGAGCGAGAAATCCCCAAGCGTGTCCCTGAGGTCACGCACGTCTTTTCGCGAATCGGGAGCGCTGAGATTGCCACCGACCCGATGCCGCCGAGCGATTGTGATTTTTACATCTACTACAAACCGCAGCGCGAATGGCGAAAACTCAACAATCGACCCATCAGCAAAGAAGACCTGGCGCAGATCATCACGACCGAAATTGAAGCTTTAAACCCCGGTGCTCGCGTCATGGTCGCGCAGCCGGTCGAGATGCGGTTCAACGAAATGCTGGAAGGCATCCGCGCAGACATCGCCGTGAAAATTTTCGGGAACGACTACGACGTCCTGGAGCGGATCGGCTCTGAAGTGAAAGAAGTGCTGGAACAAATTCCAGGCACCCGCGAAGGCGAAGGCGAGGTCGAATACGAAACGACCGGGCGCGCTCCGATGCTGGAGATTCGAGTCAAGCGCGACGTGCTGGCAAAATACAATCTGCACGCCGGCGATGTGAACCAAACGATTGCTGCCGCCTTGGGCGGGCAGACTGTCGGAACAATGATCGAACAGAATCGCCGCTTCGACATTGTAGTCCGGCTTGCTGAAGCCAATCGCGAAAATCTGGAAGCGATTCGCGCCTTGCCAGTCCGCGTCGGAGACTCCGGTCTTCTGCCGCTCGGTGATCTCGCCGATATCCAACGCGTTAAAACGGTGTCCCCAATTTTGCGCGATTCAGCTCAACGCCGCGCGGCGCTCATGGTGAACCTGCGAAACCGTGACGTGGAAAGCTGGGTGCGCGAAGCTGACGCAAAAGTGCGCGAGCACGTCAAATTGCCGGAAGGATACACGCTCGAATTTGGTGGCCAGTTCGAAAATCTTCGCGAAGCCAAGACGCGACTGGCGATTGTTGTGCCCGCGGCGCTCCTGTTGATCTTCGTCCTGATCTTCATGGCCTTCGGCAGCGTACGCCAGGCCTTGCTTGTGTATTCCGGGGTTCCGTTGGCTGTGACAGGTGGCGTTTTTGCCCTGTGGCTGCGCGATATGCCATTTAGCATTTCTGCGGCCGTAGGTTTCATCGCGTTGAGCGGAGTCGCCGTGCTCAACGGAGTCGTGATGATCAGCTATTTCAATCAACTGCGCGAGGAGGGTCGCGACGTTCGCTCCGCTGTAATCGAAGGATCTCTTACGCGGCTGCGACCTGTGCTTATGACTGCAGCCGTCGCAGCGTTCGGTTTTATTCCGATGGCGCTCTCGACAAGCGCAGGCGCAGAAGTCCAACGACCGCTCGCGACGGTCGTGATCGGCGGCATTATCAGCTCGACGTTTCTCACGCTCGTTCTCCTGCCTGTCTTGTATGAATGGGCGGAACGAAAGAGCAGGCTGTCAGCTACGCGAGTTAATGCTGTTACTGAAGTCCACCGTGAAAACATCACCGTGTGAGGCCGACCAACATCACGAGACTGCGGATGTGCGCGGTTCAGATAGGCTGCCCGTATCTTCGGTTGGGTTGTATGCGTGTTCGACTTAATAGTACCAGATCACTCCCAGACAGGAACATGGAAGGAGTGCACATCGCATGACTACCGGGCTGTTTATGGCTGTTGCTATCACCGGTTTCACAGTTGCGTTTCTCCACGCCGCGATTCCAACGCATTGGCTCCCCTTTGTTGTTGCTGCGCGGGCGCAACATTGGAAAAAGCCGAAGACGCTCGCGGTTACCGGTGTGGCCGGAGCGGGCCACGTGCTTTTCACAATTGCGCTGGGGGTGTTGGTCGTTTGGGGCGGCATGGCGATCAACAGCCGGATCGGTAAAGTCTTTCCCTTGATTGCCGGTGGCGCGCTAATCGCGCTCGGGCTTTTTTATCTTGTGCGGCAAATCAGAGGAGGCACGAGCCACAGTCATTTGTTTGGAAATCATTTACAGCACGAGCACCATTCGCATGTACATCACACGCACCAACACGCTCGCGCTCGTGAACATGAGCACGTGAAGCAAGAGGATGACATCGCAACGATTGAGCGACGCTGGCCGGCGCAGAGATCCGACTGGATCGTTATCGCCGGTTTGTTTGCGCTCCTGACTTTCTCACCGTGCGAGGCATTTCTCCCAGTTTTCCTGATCGGCGCAAAATATGGCTGGCTTGGGTTTGCCCTGCTCAGTGCGATCCTCGCCATCGCTACCGTCGCAGGGATGATGGTCTTTACATGGCTTACTCTCGCGGGAGTGGAGAAACTGAAGCTACGTGCTTTAGAAAAATTCGAATCCGGAATCCTGGGGGGCGTTCTCTGCCTGCTCGGCGTGTTGATCATCCTATTCGAGCGCTGAAATAATGAATCACGATCACAGCCACGCTCCGGCGAACTACGACAAAGCCTTCGCGATCGGCATCGCACTGAACGTTACCTATGTTGTCGCTGAAGCCGTGTTTGGTGTGTTCGCGCACTCACTGTCGTTAATAGCTGACGCGGGCCACAACCTCAGTGATGTGCTCAGCCTTTTGCTGGCGTGGGGCGCGAGCCGCCTTAGCCGAATGCAACCGACGAAACGCTACACATACGGCCTGCGCAGTTCATCGATTCTTGCTTCGCTGATCAATGCGATCATTCTGCTCATCGCGATCGGTGCGATCGCATGGGAAGCAATCCGGCGTTTCAATCAGCCTCAGGAAATTGCGGGCGGCACGGTCATGGCGGTTGCGGCGTTTGGGGTCATAATCAACGCCGCTACAGCGCTGCTGTTCGTGAAAGGAAGCGAGAGCGATCTCAACATTAAAGGCGCGTTCCTGCACATGGCAGCGGACGCTGGGGTCTCGTTAGGCGTAGTCATCGCAGGTTTCGCAATCAGCCGCACTGGCCTGTATTGGATCGATCCGGTAACCAGCCTCGTCATCGTCGCCATCATCGCGATTGGCACATGGGGCCTGCTGCGTGATTCAGCGCGCCTCGCTTTGCAGGCCGTCCCGCCTGGGATTGACGCTAACAAAGTGAAGGCGTATCTGGCAGCGCTGCCGGAAGTCGTCGGGGTTCACGATCTACATATCTGGCCGATGAGCACGACAGAAACGGCTTTGACCGCGCATCTCGAAATGCCGACCGGCAGCGGCGGCGACGAGTTCTTGCAACATGTTTGCCAACATCTGCACGACCAATTCAAAATCGAACACTGTACGATTCAAATCGAACAAAATGCCAAAGCATGTTTGCTAGCACCAGAGCAAAAGGTCTGAGTGCTTACTCTGGTGCTGCTCCTTCGCGGCGCCATGGCAATCTTCCTTCGATTTCCAGTTGGAGCGACATACTCAGAAACGTGCGGATCAGCACAATTAATCCCAGGACAAGCACGTTCTGGATCGTGGGCGCGACGACAACAGTTCGGATGATGTCGCCGGCGATCAGAAATTCCAGGCCCAGTAAGATCGCGCGGCCGATGTCCTGCCGATAAGACGAATAGTAATTGCCTGTGTTGTGCGCGCGACGGACCAGGAGACGCGCGGTGGCCACGAGTGCGCCGGCAGCGACGATGAACACGCCGACACCGTCGACAGCCGTGCCAATGATTTCCATGAGTACACGAAAGTTTTCCATCAGCACCTTACTTGCCGGAAAGCGCGGCAGGTTTCAATGCTGTTTGTGTCAACGCGTTGAGGACAACGCGTTCCACCGCGGGATCATCCTTCAAGAACGACGCATGCCACTGCGTAGTTTTCGGTGTGGCTGAGAGTGATGAGCGCCGAAATCACGCCGCGTTCTGCGGCATAAGCTTCGGCCGGCCCTGAAAAAACCAGAAACGGTTCGCCGCTCTCTTTTTTGCGGATATCGATGTTGCGCCAGCCCACCGCTTTGCCTATCCCGGTGCCGAAGGCTTTTGCCACTGCCTCTTTGCCCGCGAAACGCGCAGCCAGATGTCGCTCCGGGAATTTCATCGACATCGAATATTCAATTTCACCCTCTGTGAACACGCGATGCAGGAACCGATCTCCGAATCGCTCGATAGAACGCTGGATGCGCGAGCATTCGATCACGTCAACACCAATACCGATCACGCTCATGCGATAAGAACTGTAGGGCGTTTGACTCGTTCGCGCCCGCTCACTCGCTCTAACGAGCTGCCCGTCCATGTTGCTCGCGTCCCCGCGGCTCCGTTCTGTGAAACGCCGTGGCGTGGCGTCTGACACAGACGCCCTACAAATCGGGTTGATCTCATTCGGGATAATTCGCCATGGCGGCCAGCATTTCTTTGACTGCATTTTCCAGGCCGACCCACATCGCGCGCGATACGATTGCGTGACCGATGTTGAGTTCGGTCAACCATGGAATCTGGTGGACGAGTGCGATGTTTTTGTAATTGATGCCGTGGCCGGCGTTGACCTGCATATTAGATTCTGATGCTGCGCGGGCAGCTGCTCGCAGTTGTTCCAGCTCTTCTTTTTGGATCTTTTCCGTAAATGCGTTTGCAAGTTTGCCAGTGTGCAACTCGACCATTTCCGCGCCCAGCTCGGCGGCAGCATCAACTTCTTCCAACGTGGGATTGATAAACAAGCTGACGTGAATCCCGGCAACCTGGAGCCGTCGAATGGTCGGTTCGAGTTCCTTGCGTTGCGCAATGACGTCCAGGCCGCCCTCGGTCGTAATTTCTTCACGTTTTTCCGGCACCAGGCAGACTTCATCGGGCAAAATGCGCAACGCTACATCGATAATTTCATCGGTGTTGCCCATCTCGAGGTTCAATTTCGTCATGATGTTCTGGCGGAGACGTTCGATGTCGTGGTCTTGAATGTGACGGCGATCACTCCGCAGATGGGCGACGATTCCGCTCGCGCCTGCGCGCTCGCAAATCCGCGCGGCCACAAGTAAATCGGGCTCTGCGTTCTTGGATTCCGGCATTGTGGCATACCGCGCCTGACGCAATGTGGCCACGTGATCGACGTTCACTCCCAAACGCAGACTGCTCATCGCGCCAAATAGGACTCACTCGACGAATGTGAGCAAGTTGGAACGCGTAAAATCTTGCATCATGCGTCGCATTTCGTTGCAGCGCTTCCGCTCAAAGTCACAGGATCCTGAGCGGGAGCGTCCACGCTACAACCACCACAGATCACTATCAGCACGTCGGGTTCGGTATCGGCGTATTTACTCGCGATCTGTCGGCTGTTCTTCCGTGATTTGCGCTTTGGACTTTCCGGCGGCCTTCCTGGATTTGTGGTGCGTCTTTTGAGTAGTCTCAGCTACTTTCTGGCCTGTGCCGTCCAACGTTTCCTTTGTTTTTCTGGCTACGGTCTCGCCGGTTTCCTTCGTTTTCTCGCCTACGGTCTCGGCAGTCTCTTTTGTTTTCCTGCCAACCGTTTTAGCAGTCTCCTTTGTTTTCTCACCTGCTGTTTCCAGTCCGTTTTTAACCGTTTCCCCTGCTTTCTTCGCGCCGTGCTTTACGTCTTGAACCACGCCCTCCTGGCCGAACGCAGTCAGCGCGGCCGCCGCGATTAAAGCAGCAATCAAACTCGTGATTTTCATATTCCCTTCCTCCCACTGATTACGTTCTACTATTGGATCGAATCACGCAGCGTAATCGCGCGCACGAGCAACGCGCGAAGACTAAATTGACTCCTATTCCCGCGACTTGAGCGGTCTCGCCTGCTCGTGCGGGCCACAACACGTGCGGCGGTAAATGCGGGCAAGCGTGGACGAAGAGAGGCCGAATAGATAAAGCGTCGCAATGGATCCGTAGGCAAGTGTGAGGCGTGTCGCCCCGACTGTTTCATAACGGCGTGGGCTCGCCCCAATTCGCTTGTCGCTATGCACGACGCGACCGCAGCGGCGAAGTCGCCGAAAGAATTCCACATCTTCCATGAGCGGCACGTCTGGAAACCCACCAGTGGCAACAAACGCGGTTCGCCGGCAGAACATTCCGTGATCGCCGCATCGCATCCCCAGCAGAAGTCCCGCGTAATGCGCAAAGCCGTCGGTGAGTCGGTATACAGCCGGCGTGGCCGGCAGCCGGATCCGAAAGAAACCGCCACAGACTTTAGGGTCGCGCATTATGCCTCCAATCTCATTCAAGGATTCCAGCGGTACTTCGGCGTCTGCATGCAAAAACCACAAAATATCGCCACCTGCCGCGTCGGCTCCGGCATTCATCTGTTTGGCGCGGCTGCGCTCGCCGTTCTGGATAACCTGATCGCAAAAGCCTTGCGCCAGGCGATCCGTGCCGTCAGTGCTCGCACCATCGACGACAATAATTTCCGCCCCGCGGGTTCGTTCGCGCAGGTTCGAAAGAAACGAGCGTATCAACCGCGCCTCATTAAAGACCGGGATAATAATGGAGACCTGCATGGAAGATTTTTGCCTGAGCTTCTCTTCGCGCGACAACGCACCAAAAGACGTTTCTCAAAATAAAATGGTTGCTCGATGCGTCTCTTCGACGAATAGAATTCAACAAGATGGAGAAATTCATATGATCGCAAAAATCATCATCGCAGCAGCCATTACATTATTCTTTACGCCGGCACCGGTGCTCTTTTCACAGGAACACCCGGAGCATCCCGAGCATCCGAAATCAGGGGGCGCCAAAAAGCCAGTCAGCACGGCTGATATTTCCGCCGGAATAAAGAAGAATATCACTGCCGAGACGAATAAGAGCGACGGAAAATTCCATGTGAAATACGAGAGCCAGGATCTCGCTCTCGAATTAGTCAAGGTCCACGATGATCGATTGCAGGATCTTGGCGACGGGAAATATTTTGCCTGCGTGGATATGAAGGGAACCGATGGAAAAACTTACGACATCGATTTCTTCCTGACCGGTCAGCCTGGCAAAATGAAAGTTACTGACACGGCAGTGCACAAGATTGACGGCAAACCGCTTTACAATTGGAAGGAAGAAAACGGCAAGTGGAACAAAGTTCCGGCCAGGTAATCGAGTGATGATGAGTTGACGATGCGTTCTGTCGTTGTCCCGGTTTTCTTCCTACTCGGCGCTCTCACCGTTTGTGGCGAGGGCGAGCGCGGTATCATCAAAGGTGCCGATGAGTTTGAGTTCGTTTATCGCGTCAAACTTCCGGAGATCACCGGCAACGCTCGCATCTGGATACCGCTCGCAAAGACAGATGCTTTCCAAACCGTAAGTATGGAAGAACTGAACATCCCGATGAAATGGGATAAGGTTCAGGACCGCGATTACGGCAATGACATTTGCGTGGTCAATGCGCAGCCGCAGGACAGTGGCAAAACGATCGAGCTGCGATATAAGGTCGTGCGCAAGGAAAAAGCCGCCTATCCGGCAGGCAGCGCAGATGCCGCACAGTATCTTCGGCCGGAAAAATTGGTGCCGGTAAACGAGACGTTTAAGACGCTTGCTGAGAAAGCCATAGCTGGAAAAACCGGTGACCTCGAGCGGGCGAAAGCGTTGTACGATCACGTCATCAGCCGCATGCGGTATGATAAATCAGGTACTGGTTGGGGCCGCGGGGACGCTGTCTATGCGTGCGATGTGCGCACTGGAAACTGCTCTGATTTTCATGCGTATTTCATCGCTTTAACACGAAGCATCAACATACCCGCGCGTTTCGCCATTGGCGCGACCATTCCAGCTGATAAAAATCAGGGCAAGATCGAGGGTTATCATTGCTGGGCCGAATTTCTCGCAGACGGTCAATGGGTGCCGGTAGACATCAGTGAAGCGTGGAAGAACCCAAAGCTCGCTGATTATTATTTTGGGCATAATCCGGCTAATCGATTTGAACTGACCAAGGGCCGCGATTTGGTGGTCGATCCGGAACCTGAAAGCGGACCGATAAATTTCCTCGCTTATCCGCTCCTCGAGATGAACGGCGAGATTATAAAACCTGAAACCACGTTCGAGTTCCGGCGGATTGGCGCCTGACCCTGCGGTTTTCAACGGCCCTTTTAGGAAGGCAAATCCAAAGCGCCGGAACACCGGCGCACTCCAAAAAGCAAGCGACAATCAGACGCTTGTGGTGGCAGCCATGTTTTGGAGTGCGGCGCTGCTGCGCCGCTTTTTGGCGCGCTACGTTGCTTTGCAACAGGGTTGATTATAGAAGTCCAGCAGCCCATATCACCCAAGCATGCCCGAGATTTCCTTGATGGATTATGTCGGTAACCCATTGCTGGCTTGCCTGTTTCTCGTCCTGCTCTGGCTCCAGTGGCGATTGCCGTTACGACGACGACATTTCAGCGTCCTGCACCGGCTCGTCCGGAATTTTGTGCTCTCGATTCCGGGCTTCGCCATTGTTCGTCTCGCGATGTTGCCCATTCCGATCGCCATTGCGATTTGGGCGCGAGAGCAACATGTCGGTTTATTGAATTGGATTCACCTACCAACATGGGCCGTAGTGATCGCGACGTTCCTCTTAATGGACTACGCCTATTGGTGGTGGCACTGGGCCATGCACATGGTGCCGTTCTTCTGGCGATTTCACAACGTCCATCACACCGACCTGGATCTCGATGTGAGCACGGCCGCCCGATTTCACTTCGGCGAAATGATCCTTTCCACCGGCTTTCTCTCGTTAGCTGTGCTGCTCTTCGGTATCAGTTCGATCATGCTCGTCGTGTTCTTCGCCGCTTTTGAAGCAGCGACACTTTTTCATCATTCTAACTGGCGCCTGCCAATTCGCATTGAGCGGATTTTGAACCTGATCCTGGTCACGCCGCGCATGCACGGGATTCATCACTCCATCGTGCAGCGCGAGACCAATTCAAACTGGGGCACCATGTTTTGCTGGTGGGACAAGCTGCATCACACATTGCGCCGGGATGTGCCGCAGGACGCCGTCACGATCGGTGTCGCTGCATATCGTGAGGAAAACGAACTTACCCTCGGGAAACTCCTTGCGTTGCCGTTTCGTGCCCAGCGCGAGTGGCGATTACCAGGCGGCGAGATCCCCGAACGCGAGCCGCACCCAGGTGCAGAGCTCGCAGAATAACCGCACACCGGCTCATCGCGTCGCATGCTACAGATGTGTTCGCGAAAAAAACAGGTGATCAATGCTGAGCCATCCAGGTCCTGAGAAGAAAAGCCAAATGAGAATCACCAGATACAGCACCTCAGGCAGATACAGAAATGCCGCCAGCCACTCTCCCGGCGAGGTTGCTTTTAGATTGTGAATCGCCGTCGTCGCAATGGCGACGGCAATCACGCAACCAAGCAGCGCACAGGCTAATGGCGTCAACATGCCAAGAACAAGCAGCAACCCGCAAACAAATTCCACGGTTGAAACAAAGACAACATTGAGATCGGGAAAAGGGACATGTGCTTCGACCAACGTTTGACGCATCTGCTCCCGTCGCTCGGGCACGAAAAGTTTGGCCCTTCCGGAAAGGAAAAACAGCAAACCCACAGCGACACGCGCCACGAGAATGCCGACCCATTCCAACGAATGCAGTTCGCCGACGAAGATTCGTGCGAACGACATCGATCAAAGAGTGAAATTTAACTCGCGAGCCGTCAATGAAATCGAGAAACTAATCCGAAAAAAGCCGACTAAATGAGAAGCGAGAATGTTTCTTGCAACCGATCTGTTTCGCCGCGACGAATTGCTTTGGGAGGAAACATCATGTCAAAACGATTACTGATAGCTTTGCTGGGAGCGGGGTTCACCTGCGCGACTCTGAGCGCGCAAGAACTGCCGCTGATTCATCAACCAACGATAACTCCGCAAGACAGCGGGACGACCAACGGTCTGATCGCAGTGTGGCCCGTGAATCCCCGAGTGGTCTGGGCATCCGGTCGCAACGGCACGTTCACCGTCACCACTGATGGTGGAGAGACTTGGAACGCCAGCGTCGTACCGGGTGCTGAAGCTTTGCAATTTCGCGACGTGCAAGCGTTCAGCGCGCGTGTTGCGTATCTGATGTCGATTGGCGCGAACCCGACAGATTTTCGTATCTATAAGACGCTGGACGGCGGCGCCACCTGGACGATCCAGTTCGAGAACCAGATTCCAACTGGTTTTTATGACGGGTTCGCGTTCTGGACGCCGCGCCGCGGAATTCTGCATGGCGACTCGGTCGATGGAGTATTCCCCGATTTTCGCACAACCAACGGAATGACATGGCAGGACATCAGCAGCAACATGCCGCCGGCTTTGCCCGATGAAGGCTCCTTCGCGTCAAGCGGCACTTGCGTCACAACACAAGGTGGCAGGAACGCATGGATAGCGACAGGCGTCGCGGCGATTGCCAGGGTTCTTGCGACTACGGATCAAGGCAACACCTGGAACGCCTATGACACTCCATTGGTTAGCTCGCCCAGCGCAGGGGCATTTAGCGTCGATTTCCGCGATCCGCACAACGGAATCGTGGGCGGCGGCGATCTGGATCCCGGTAATCCCAATAACGCGCGAACCGCGGTTTCCAGCGATGGTGGCCAAACTTGGAGCCTTACGAACCCGCCTCCGGTAACCGGAGCGATTTTTGGCCTTAGCTATGTCGGACAGACTGGTCGCGGGGGCGGAAACAATCGCGGCCGTGCCGTGGTGATCACCGCGAATGACGGAGGCGCAGCCTGGACTCCGGACGAAGGAACGACTTGGTTCACGCTGCCGGATGTGACGGGCTTTTGGGCTGTTGCTTTCGCCACTCCCAAAGCCGGATGGCTCGTCGGGACTGATGGTCGCATTTTGAAAATCAGTTTCTAGCGAGCGGGCAGTTTAACTCGAAAGATCGCTAAACAGTCTGTCATCTCGAGCGAAGTCGAGAATGGAGCGGCTGGGGAAGCCGCGACATGGACGGGAAGGCCGGAGGCTGAGCGAACGGGAAGTGACCGAATCAGATCCCCGCGAAGTTACCTGAGCCGTGATGCTACGGAGTTCCCCAACTCCGCTCGGAATGACTTTTTATGACGTCACGCCTACTATTGCTCTGGCCGTGAACCGTTTCGCGCAAAGGCTAACAGAGCACTCCATCTCGCTGCGCCGCGGGCGCCCTGAAATTCTTCAGGTCAACGTCGGCAAGCTTTGCAATCTCACCTGCGTGCATTGCCATGTGAACGCAGGGCCGAAGCGCAAAGAGATCATGACCCGGGAGACAGTTGATCGAATCATCGATTGGCTGGCAAACACAGAGATTCCAACGGTTGATCTCACCGGGGGCGCACCGGAAATGATTCCCGATTTTCGCTATTTCATCGAGCGTGTGAAAAAGCTACAGCCGTCACGTCACGTAATTGATCGCTGCAATCTCACCATCCTGGCTGAGGACGGGTACACCGATCTCGCCGAGTTTTTCGCCGCCAAACAGGTGGAAATCATCGCGTCGATGCCCTGTTACTCAGCGGAAAATGTGAATGCGCAACGCGGGGACGGCGTATTCGAAGGCAGCATCGAGGCGCTGCAGCTTCTGAACTCGTTAGGCTACGGAACCGATCCGGCGTTGCCGCTGCATCTCGTTTACAATCCGGTGGGCGCATTTTTGCCGTCATCGCAAGAGGAGCTTGAGGTCGATTACAAACGGGAACTGCAAAAGCATTTCCAAATTGTGTTCAACAGGCTTTACACGCTTACGAATCTTCCGATCGGCCGGTTCGCCGCTTACCTGCGCCACAGCAATCGCCTTGATGACTACATGCAACTTCTGATCGAGGCGTTCAATCCATCGACTATCGAAGGGCTAATGTGCCGCAACACGATCAGCATCGGCTGGCGTGGTGAAGTTTATGACTGCGATTTCAATCAGCAACTCGGGATGCAATGGCACAATGGGCAGCCGATGTTTTTGTGGGATGTCAACCCCGATTCGCTCGAAGATCGCGAGATCATGACCGGCGATCACTGCTTTGGTTGCACGGCTGGCGCGGGCTCAAGTTGTGGTGGCGCGATCGTGTAGTGTCATCCCGTAGCCGCTTCGCTATGCGAAGCGTGCGCGCGGCCCACAGGGCGGCGGCTACAAAGCCAGAAGGTAGAGGCGATTGACCTCAATCGCCTAGATTTTCAAGCGCGAGGAATTACAAATTCTTGCAGGCGGTTCAGGTGAACCGCCCCTACCGTTTCGGAACCACCACCGCATGTGCCGCGTCGAGACTCACCTTATGTAACTTTGGTATGCCCGCAGTCATTCCGAGCGAAGTCGAGGCTGCAACGCAGTCGCCAAAGGCGGCGAGGTCAGGCTTTCCATCCCGTGGCGCTACTCACAGGTAATTCGCGCGATGTCTCGACTCCGCTCGACATGAGGACAGTCACTCGAGAGGAAATTCGATTCGTTCTTCTTCTTCGCGAGCTACGAGTTTGTTTCGTTCAATGATCCGGGCACACGTGTTCCACCGCAGAATCGCGTCGTCGTGACCGGGCGGGCTCATCGGTTCAGCTTTTTCGAACCAGTCCATTGCTTCGCGCAAAAGATCGTAAGCCTGAAACCGGCAGCCGGGCGTGTGCTGCCGCAGTTTCATCTTTGCCCGGCGTTCGGCGATGATTCCGGAATAATACGCGCGCTCATATTCCGACTTCACGCGGCTCAGCAATTCTTTCGTTTGCGTCTCGCTGACGCCATAGGTTTTTTCGAAGCGATCGGTAAATGCGAGCAAAAGCGTGATGATGGCCCGCTGGTTATGTGGATCGATAGCAAGAATATCGAGACAGATACTCTCCGCTTCGCCAGGTTCGTTCAGCAAACGGTACCGCTCAGCCTTCTCTAGCGCTGCGGGAATGGCGTCTTTATGGAGTTGTTTCAGTTCGGGCATGGCGGCGTTAAAGCGTTGAAGGCTTGAAGCGTTAAAGCGGATACCGGTTTCTCTGTCATTCTTAGCGGAGCGAAGAATCTCAGATTATTTTCCGTGGTGCTCATGGTCGCAAGCCGAGAGTCCGAGATGTTTGAAAGCCTGGCCTGATGCTTCGCATTTCGTTGCAGCGCTTCGCTCAACATGACAGAAAGCGCTTCATCGCTTCAATTCTTCAACGCTTCGACGATCCGATTTCCTCTTCAACAATCGCCAGAACCATCCAAGCGGATCATAAAACTGATCCACAACACGTTCCTTTAAGGGAATAATTCCGTTGTCCGTGATTTGAATGCTTTCGGGACAAACCTTTGTGCAACATTTGGTGATGTTGCAGTAACCGATCCCGTAAGCGTTCCGCAATTCCTCAATGCGATCCTCCGTGTCGAGCGGGTGCATCTCCAGAGCGGCGACGTGAATTAGAAAACGCGGCCCGATAAATTTTTCGTGCATTCCGTGATCGCGCAGGACATGGCAGACGTCCTGACACAGAAAACATTCGATGCATTTCCGGAATTCCTGCACACGATCGATGTCCTCCTGCTGCATGCGCCATGTGCCATCCGGCGCATCAGGCGGCCGCGGCTTGAACGGCTTGATTTTTTTCTTCACCCGAAAATTCCATGAGACGTCTGTCACCAAATCCTTGATGACCGGAAAAGCTTTGATTGGCTCGATCGTCACCGGCTTTTCTAACGGCAATTCGCTCATCCGCGTCATGCACATCAGTTTTGGCATCCCGTTCACTTCGGCTGAACACGAGCCGCATTTTCCAGCCTTGCAGTTCCATCGGCAGGCAAGATCAGGCGCTTCCGTTGCCTGAATCTGGTGTACGGCATCAAGCACTACCATGCCTTCGGCTACGTCGGTGGCGTACTCATGAAATTCGCCGCGTTTGGCATCGCCACGCCAGATTTTGAAAACGGCCTTCATGAAATCGATATCTCTGGGGAGCGCACGGCTCTGGCGTGCTGGCGAACGTCTCCAGGCGTTCGCGAATTTTTCTCTGCAGCGAACATCCTAGGTGGAAGCAAACGCTCGGAGGAAGTCCGTTGCGGCGGAACGCCGCAACCAGCACGCGAAACGCGTGCACTCCCCAATCCTGCAGTGCCACCCGTCAGGCTCATTTCATCTCCTCAATCACCTGTCTCAAAGAATCCGGCATTTCGGGTAAAGGCTCCAATCGGATTTGCATCGATCCATCGGTCGCTTTCGACACGATTGTGTTCACTTTTGAAAACCGGTCGTCCTTTTCTGGATAATCTTCGCGAAATTGTGCGCCGCGGCTTTCTTTCCGCTCGACCGCGGCGCGGCTGATGGCCTCAGATACGGTAAGGAGATTCTTTAGATCGATGGTGGTATGCCAACCCGGATTGTATTCGCGATTGCCTGTGACTGCGGCGCGATTCGCTCGCTGTTTCAGTTGCTGCAACTGCCGAAGCGCGTGCTGCATTTCGGATTCCGTTCGAACAATTCCGACATTGTCCTGCATCAATTCCTGCAAATCCTTTTGGATCTGGTACGGGTTCTCGCTGTCGCCTCGGTCGAATGGCGCGAGTGCTTCGCGCGCGGCGGAATCGATCTGATCGTTGTGGACTTCACCTAACGAGTGCTGCTTCGCGAACTGCGCCGCGAATTCGCCGGCGCGTTTCCCGAACACCAATAGATCGGACAGCGAATTGCCTCCGAGGCGATTCGCGCCGTTGATTCCCGCCGCACACTCGCCCGCTGCAAAAAGCCCCGGCAATCGGCTCATTTGCGTGTCGGGATCAACCCGTATGCCGCCCATGATGTAATGCGTCGTCGGTCCCACTTCCATCGGTTGCTCGGTAATATCGATGTCGGCAAGTTGTTTAAATTGGTGATGCATGCTCGGGAGCTTGCGTTTGATGTGTTCCGCCGCGTTCGGAATTTTCGATTTGATCCACGAAATGTCGAGGAACACGCCGCCGTGCGGACTTCCCCTGCCCTCTTTGATCTCGCGCACAATGCAACGCGAGACGTGATCGCGCGTCAGTAACTCCGGTGGACGGCGTGCGTCTTTGTGTCCCTGGCAATAGCGCCAGCCTTCCTCTTCGTTGTCGGCAGTGTGTGCGCGATAGGCTTCAGGGATTTCATCGAACATGAAACGTTTGCCCTCTTTGTTGGTCAAAATGCCGCCTTCGCCTCGCACGCCTTCTGTGACCAGGATGCCCATCACGCTCGGCGGCCACACCATTCCGGTGGGATGAAATTGAATAAATTCCATATCGATGAGCTCCGCACCGGCCTCGTACGCAAGCGCGTGTCCATCTCCCGTGTATTCCCAACTGTTGCTGGTAATTTTATAGGCGCGCCCGATCCCACCCGTGGCCAGTCACCACAGCTTTGCCCCGAAAAATCTTGAAACGCCCTCGCTCGCGTTCGTACCCGAACGCTCCTGTGACTCTGTCGCCGTCCTTGAGCAGCGAAAGAATGGTGTGCTCCATGTGGACATCAATTCCCTTGTGAACACCATGGTCTTGTAATGTGCGGATCATCTCCAAACCAGTGCGATCTCCCACATGAGCCAGTCGCGGATATTTGTGGCCGCCGAAATGTCTTTGCAGAATTCGGCCGTCTTTTGTGCGATCAAAAACAGCGCCCCATGCTTCGAGCTCGCGCACCCGATCGGGCGCTTCCTTCGCGTGCAATTCAGCCATGCGCCATTGATTGACATATTGGCCACCGCGCATGGTATCGGCGAAGTGCACCATCCAATTGTCGCGTTCATCGACGTTGGCCAGCGCCGCTGCGATTCCGCCCTCCGCCATCACGGTGTGCGCTTTACCGAGAAGCGATTTGCAGACCAGTCCAACGCGAACGCCCGCAGCCGAAGCTTCGATCGCAGCCCGCAATCCCGCGCCGCCAGCGCCAATCACCAGCACATCGTATTCAAAGGTTTCGTAATCAGGCATGGCAGCAATGTTAAAGAAGTTATGGAATTACAACGGAAGAACTCTTGGAACTTTCCAAATCTTTTTGACGAACCACATTTCGCTGCATGAGGCGCAAATATGCCAAAGCTTACGGCGTCAAAATTTCTATACCCGGGGCGACGTGCGCGAAATGAGATGGGTTACGAGTCACGATGCGTTGGACTTTCTTGCGACGGGCGAACGTTGCGTGCAGCGAGTCGTAAATGCCTCCACCCATCACGCCGCGACGCTCTGCTTCCGCGATTGCGGTCTCATAGTCAGAAAGGGTGAATACTTGAATCATAAGTCTCTGCCGCAAATCGAGCGTTAATTCTGTGGCGATCTCCGTTGGCACTTTGTAGAAGCCGGTGAGAGTAGCAAAGGTCTCCGCCAAAGCATGTGCATCGCTGAAACAGTTCCGATACTGCGCAAAGGCAGCGAGGCAACGCTTGTGTTCAGGGTGTTTCTCGAGCACCGCACCCACCAAAATTCCGGTGTCGAGAAACGTCATCGCTGATGCCGCCGGGCTTGTTCGACCGCCTCGGCTAAAGGCGTGGCCGGCACCGGGCCAGTCCACATTTTGAGTTTTCCACGCCTAACTATCTTGCCACGCGAATTTGGTTTTACCTCTAAGAGAATGCGTCCGGGCACTGCTGAGACCTTAAGCGTCTGTCCCGTGGTTACGCCAGCCGCTCGTCGCAGATCGCGTGAGAGAACGACGCGATTTGAGCCATCAATCCGAATCGTTGTTGTCATGCCATAAGTATGGCGCATCTGTGGCAGAATCTCAAACTGTCGGAAACCGAGTTAAAGCTGTTCCTGTTCTCTTCAATGTTGCAGCCTTAACCGTTAAATGATTCGCCAGTCTGTCCAGATTCCCATTGCACAGAGCCGCACATAAAGATCGGTAAAACCGACCCAGAACAGACTCAGCCACGCCCAGAGCATGTGGCGGCGATTCAGACAACTCACACAGTCGTAAGCGCGATAACAGGCTGGCGATTTTGCAAGTTGATCGCGAAATCCTCCGATCAAATGTCGTAGGGAATGGCACCCGAATGTGTAGCCGCCCAGCAAATAAACGTTGATAGCCAGTACAATTGTGCCGATGCCGATGCCGAATGAATCCTTGCCCGTCGCTGGATCGGCGAACCAGAGCGCTTTCCAAACGTCATACGCCAGGATCAAAATGAATATGAGCGCCAGATAGAGAAAGTAGCGATGCACGTTTTGCATGATGAGCGGGAAGGAACGCTCGCCCCAGTAGCTCTTGCGCGGCTCGCCTACCGTGCATGCCGGCGGATCGGCCCAGAACGCTTTGTAGTAAGCGCCACGATAATAATAACAGGTGACCCGGAAGCCACCCGGCGCCCAAAGAATTAAAAGCGCCGGCGAAAATAGAAGCCACGGCGGCCACCAGCCGGGTTTCGGTCCAAACCAACTATGTGGCGAATTGCCGAAAATTTCCGGCGAATAAAACGGCGAGACGTAATTGCCGAAGAAATAATTCTGTCCCTGAAACGCCGCCCACGTGGAGTAGATGATGAAAGCGGATAATCCGATAAAAACGAGCAGCGGCTGGATCCACCAAACGTCCGCGCGCATGGTTTGGCCAAATGCCGGCTTGGTCATTACGGTTTCTGCGTTTGGCATAAGGAAAGGTTCCGCGTGCATGGCAAGATCGACATGCAACGAACTCAAAGTCAATTTCAGGCTTTACAAAAATTTGTTAACCGGACATTTTACGTCTGCTGTTTGCCGTTATGTTCGCAATTGACGCTGTGGTTTGCTGGAATCACGCGGGCGCAATGTTAGCGACAGGGCGACCTCAGCGCCTCGTCAAATTCAAACCGGCAACAAGCTGACTGTTCGTATGCCCGATGACTCTCTTTCCAAGCGTCTCGCCCTGATCAACACGCTGCTGCGACCGATTCAGAAGACCATCCGTATACTTTTACCGGACTTCATTGATCGAAATCTAAAAAGCAAAACCGTTCGTGCGGCGATAGTGACTGCGGTCGACGCGGCGTTGGTTCGTCAATTTCCCATTGCGCGCATTTTTCCGCCGGAAATGCGACAGCGTTTAATTCGAAGCCAACTTAATCTTGTTCTCGACGAGTTAGTATTAAGAGACAGCCTTCCGATGGACGACCTGGGCACGAGCTTTCGAAGCTTCATTGTTACGTCGAAGTCTACGGTAGCGACGCCAGTAGATGTGATCGAGGCCGCGATGCTTAAGTTGCTCGGCGCGGAGTGGACGGCAACGCCGTTGCCGATTGATGCGTTCACTTTCGAACTGACGACGGAGCACCCACAATTATCGGTTCGGGAAGCGTGGGAACTGGCGTACCAACTGCAAAAAGAACCAGGGATCGCACACGCTGAGCCGAATCTGATTGTGCCTCTCGAAAATGTCGCGCCGGACGAAGGGCCAGCCAGCGGGACTAAGAGCTTCTTCGGCAGGAAACCGCTACCCGGCAGCGCACCGCCCGAATGGAGTCTGGACAATATTCATGTAAAAGAAGCTTGGTCGCAGGCTGAGGAAGATAATCAACCATCGCGCGGGGAAGGCATATTAATCGGCCACCCTGATACCGGTTATACGCAGCATGTCGAGAATTGGTCGAATAATCCGACAGAACGCCGTCTGTTGGCGCAATTCGGTTGGGACTTCTGGAAGAACGACGCTGATGCGACCGACGATCTGGACTCGGCACTGGGTTCGATCTTCAGCTCGGGTTTCATTGGAAATCCCGGACACGGCACCGGCACATCCAGCATTATTTTTAGCGGCGAAGGCCCGCGCAACAAATCGCAATATGTCAGCGGCGTGGCGCCACGTGCTCGTTTAATTCCATATCGCGTGGCACCCAGTGTTGTAATTTGGGACCGCGCCCGTTTGGCCGACGCGATCATTCGTGCCACGGATGCAGGCTGTCATGTTATTTCCATTAGCATGGGAGGTTTGCCGCTCGATTATCTCGAGCGGGCGTTGCATTACGCGGTGAGCAACGGCGTCATTGTTTGCTGCGCTGCGGGAAATATTTTTGGCGCTAACGACGTGCTACACGCTGTGGTCTGGCCAGCGCATTATCCCGACGCGCTCGCAGTCGCAGCCAGCAACGCGAATGATCAACCCTGGAGCGGTTCGTCGCGCGGACCGGAAGTGGACATCACCGCGCCGGGCGAATCGGTGTGGCATGCGATCGCGAAAAAAGGCAAACCGCTGACTGAAGTAGCGCGCGGTGATGGGACCTCGTTCGCCGTAGCCACCACTGCCGGTGTCGCCGCGCTTTGGCTCGCATATCACGATCGCGAAAGACTCATTCGCCTTTATGGCAGGGAACGGATCCCCGGAATCTTCAAGCACATCGTCATGGCGTTCGGCTTTCGGGCAATCCCAAACTGGAATACGAGTTTGTTTGGACCGGGAATCATCGACGCGTTGCAGGTGCTGCAAGCGCCGCTGCCGGCAGTAGCGGTTCTTCCTTCTTCCAAAGCACGCCCGCAATCTCAGGCAAAGTTCGATCAAATCGCCAGCCTCTTTGACGATGTGCCGCGCACGCAGCTACGTCGAAGCCTGGCAAAATTACTTAACACATCGGAGTCGCTTTTGCCCAAACGTCTCGATGAAGTTGGAGACGAGCTCCTATTTCATTTTTACAGCGACGGGAAGTTGCGACAGGATTTTCGGACGCAAGCCAAGTCGGGCAAATCGGTGTCGCCAAAAACAAGAGGCGCTTCGGCAAAGAAAACGATGCGGATGGAACCGGCGCAAGCGCTAGCGGCAATGAGTTCACCGCGCCTCGCCGCCCACATTGCGCGCTGAACAGACAAGGAACGGTCGTTGTCGATCCGTTCATGAACGCAGTGTCATCCTGAGCGGAGCGAAGCGGAGTCGAAGGATCCCGCAGAACTCAGTGAAAACCTTGGCAACGGTATCCCTCGACTTCGCTCGGGGTGACAGCAGATGTTTTCATTCCGTGCTTATCGGCCGTCTGCTCCTTCAACTGGCAGCTTCGCCACTTTCCACGCTTCCCAACTACCGGGAACATTCCAAAGCTCATTGAAACCCTGCTGCTTCAAAATGCTCGTGGCGATGCTGGCGCGGTAACCGCTGCCGCAATAAATCGCGGTGGGTTTCTTACGATCAAGCTCTCCCACGCGGTTGCCAAGCTCCGGAAGAAAAATGTGACGCGCGTCTGGGACATGCCCCTTCTTCCATTCACCGGGCGAACGCACATCGACAACCTGCAAAGAAGACTTGCGTTCATTCAACTCGTGCACGCTCATCTGCCCGATTCTTTCCAGCGGAAACCCCGCTGCGTGCCAGGCTTTCATTCCGCCGATCAAATAACCGGCGAATTTGGTGTATCCGGTGCGAACAAATAAACGGAGGATTTTTTCGAGGTCGTCATCCTCTTCAAGCACGAGAAGAATCGGCTTTTCTGGATCGAGCAGCCAACCCGCCCAAATCGAAAGAATTGGCGTGCCGGCAATGTTAAGTGCGCCAGCAATATGACCGCCGCCAAACGCGAGCATGTTGCGCACATCGACAAGAACGCCAGCCTTCTTCTCGATCGCTTCCTTAAAAGTCTTGGGAGAAAGACCGGGAACGCGTGGAAGACTTCCAAGCACTTCAGGGCCTTCGGCGTTCACCTTCTTCATCAGCGGATAGTACCGGGGCACCGGTGGCGCCGTTTTAATAGCAAAGTCGGTGAAGCTTTTTGCGTCTTTGAACTGCAAAAAATTATTGAATTTTCTTTCGTAACCGATCGTGCTGCTCAACCGCGCCCCGATGTCGGCGCCGCACGGCGAGCCGGCGCCGTGATTGGGATAAATCATCACGTGATCGGGGAGGTTCAGGTAGAAATCGTGTAACGTGTGGAATTGTTGTTCGGCGAGTTGCCTGGTAAATTTCTCACCTAACAAGTCTGGCCGTCCCGCCGAATTGACAAAAAGCGAATCACCTGTGAGCACCGCCCATGGCTCTTCAGGATGATCTGCTTCTGAAAGCAAATACGACATGTGCTCCGGGGTATGCCCCGGGGTGTGGCGCGCCGTTACGATCACTTCGCCAAACGTGAATCGGTCGCCATCCTTGATTTTCTCGGGGCTAAAACCGTACTCTGCGCCCCCCTCGCCGCTGGCGTAAATCTTCGCCGTTTCCAATTGCGCGCACAGTTCGCGCGAGCCGCTCACCAGATCGGCATGAATATGGGTTTCAAAAATGTGCGTGATAACGACGCCGGCCTGCCGCGCCGCTTCGATGTAAACGTCGCAATCGGCTCGTGGATCAAACACCGCCGCTACTCCTTCGTCATCGTCCCCGACGAGATAAGAAAGCTCAGCGATACCTTCGGTCTGAATGGTTTTAAAAACGAGGGACATTGCCGAGAGTTAACGCGAAGCAGCACTAGAGTTCAACTGACCACAACAACTCCGTGTCGCCGCGGCGACCGGACAAGATCGACAATCGCGCGTAGTTTTCGCGCACGGATTTTCTGACGAACGCTGGTCGTGTCGTAGCCTCGGCCCAGGCGAATCAACTTCTTCGCGGTGTAAAGATTGGTGTCGCGACCCAGGCGAAGCCGATCAGAGCCAGCAGAACGGGAATAAAGAATACGGCTTGATCAAAATCATTTGGGAGTCCGACGCGATAGAACACAAACCCGAGCGCGACCGCGTTCAGAATGAATGCGAACACGGCCGCATGCGCCCGCGTCGTGGCAAAGAATCCGAGCACGAGCAGAAGGAGAAATAGAAATCCGGCCAGAGGCAGGCCCCAAACGATCCCGAAAAGAAAATCATCTATGATTTGGAGCGGATCGCGCGTCGAAAAAGTGTGTTTGATGACGACGAGCGCCATCCCGGCGATCAAGTTCGGCAGCGACAGTAATAACGCGACGACGTATACCAATCCTTTCATGCAAATGGGCCGATCTACGTTAGGTCGACTCCCAACTATTCGGTGCGCGCTCTTGGCGAGCACTACTTCTTCAGATGAGCAGCAATTCTCGTCCCTTCCACAACATCGCCCATTGTCGGGATCACCGGCCATCGATTCATTTGCCGAACCGGGGATTGGTTATGGGTCGTTCTTCACGCTCGGTGGTTTTACGCCGCGGCTTACAATGCATGGGATTCGCTGCCTTACACGCCGTAGCCGATGCGAAGGCGGGTAGAGGCAGGCGTGTCGCCTGTCGTTATCCGGGGAGCGGTCGCCGCGGCGACCTGGCAAAGGCGCCTCGCCTTTGCGAACTTTTCAATGTCTCCACTACTGTATTTCAGCCTCGAACAAGCCCTAACCGGCGTTGTCATGCGCGTCGTGCTCTTGCTCACCTAATCGAACGCCATCGCCGGCTAAACGTCAGAAGACCATTCTTTGCCTCACCCGCGGTGGAAAGCGTGCTGACGTGCAAGGAAGGAATAATACTACCGGTGCGCCGTTAGTGGTGACCTGCAATTTGCCCTAACGAAACGTCTGGGAGGACGCTCGCCTTGCGCCATTACTCACGGCGAAGCCGATACCAATGCGGATCGGCGTTCGTCTTTTTCAAAAAGAAAGGCAGGTCGGCAGTTTGAGCGATCTCATCGGTAATCTTCCAACCGGGATAAATCGATTCAATATCCGAGCGGCTCATCCCACGCGGGAGCGGTCCCCGGCTCGCGGGCGCAAAAGCGAGAACCAGCACCGAAGCATCGGGTGTGGTAACTGCGCTCACTTCCCGACCGACCGCCTGGCGCTGTGCATCGCCCAGCCCGTGCACGGTGCCAAAGTCAAGCACCAGCCGAAAACCGGAACCGATACAGGCAACTTGCAACGCAGTCACGTCGCCTTGCACCAGATGCAGTTCCACACCAGCCCGTCTTGCCCTTGCTTGCGCGCGATTGAGAGCCTTCGGCACGATATCGACACCTGTGACCTGCCATCCTCGCGCCGCCAGTGCCACCGCATGTATTCCACTCCCGCAACCAAGATCGAGCACCCGTCCATAGGGCGGCTGGCGTCCCACTTCCTCGCGTTCGAACATGGCCGAGATTTGCGCGGCCACGGAAGACTGAGCGAGGCCTTCCTCCCAGGGAGTAAAACCTATCTGATAAAGAATTTTGTAGAACAGACTCATGACATTTTGTTCAACGCGCTAACGTTCAGCGCGAAATTCTGATCGCAGCACAGCCGCGGTATAAAAAAAGAAATCACCGGTCACCGGCGCAGTCGAACATAAATTATGATCGCCCGTGCGCGAAGCTGACGGCAACGCGGCCAGGGTAGCTGGCGCAAGGGTCGCCACGGCGACCGAGTGATCAACGTAAAGCCGCGATGGGTAGCGAGAGAGCATGAAATCGCTCCGGCTTTACGCTTCGACAGCGAGTTCTGCTTCCAGAGGGTGGTCCTTCTGGAATTCGCTTACGCCAAGGATGCTGAAGCCAATAACGCGGCCGTGCTCGTCCACCCGCTGCATAACGGCGTCATTCTTCGTCTCACGCATGTATCCCGCGCGTCAGAGAAGATGACTTCGAGGAAGTTGCCTTCCGGGTCGAACCACGATTTCACTCTGGCGGCCATAAGTCTTCGCATGGGGGGTTCACTGCTGCGGCTGCGTCTTCTTGAATCCGGCGGTGTAACCCTTTTTGAAAGCCTGTTTAAAAGCCGGCAGATCGGCTGATCGCGAAGGATTTTCGAGCTGTTCAGCTGGGCCCTGTTGCTCGAAATACTTCTGAGCCGTCATGTTCAACTCAGCGTCTGACGGCAACATTGCGCCGCGCGGCGCTTGTTCTCCGGCCTTCTCCCCGAGTTCATACGCAGCGCGTTCTTCCGCCGTTGTGCCCTGTGCCCCGCGATGAGTGCAGAACACCGCCAAGCTGCACACGACGAACCCCGCTAATCCGAGCAAAACAAAAAACCGCACAGGTTTAAATTTTGCGGCCATCACTTGGAGCTAAACAATCACACTGATCCTTCAGAACATCGAACGTGTACGCGGACTTTACCGCCAGAATCTTCATCTCCATCATACAAGCCGCTCCTGACGCGCCGGAGTCCCGCGAGTGCGGACGGAGGAGGTTACGATGCATGAGTTCAACAGCTGTAGTGGCGGCTGTGTCAGCTGCGGTTTGGCTGGGGAGCGCGCGCGCCTCGCGTGCTGGCAAAGGCGCCTCGCCTTTGCGAACTTTTCAATGTCTCCGCTACTCAATTTCAGCTCGCCCAAGCGCCGATTGTTTTGGCATGCCAAGCAAGCCCTAACCGGCGTTGTCCTGCGGCTCGTGCTGTTGCTCACCTAATCGAACGCCATCGCCGGCTAAAACGTCAGATCGGCTCACCCTTCTTGCAGTTTACACGCAGTGGCGGGCGAAGACTTTCGAATTTCAGAGTTTAAACGAGAACACGAATTTTGACCTCCGTTGTCGCAGACTATCAGCGATACAGATCGTGCGAGCCGATGTCCACTGTTACAACTGTATTGCTCTCAATGTAGAACACGACTCGCAGATCCG
Organism: uncultured Verrucomicrobiae bacterium; assembly: GCA_963803285.1. GTDB lineage: Bacteria > Verrucomicrobiota > Verrucomicrobiia > Chthoniobacterales > UBA10450 > Udaeobacter. Next base: position 263,776 of record CAWDMG010000013.1, read on the forward strand.
CTTCGATTTCTGCTGCATAAATGGCCTGGGCATAGCGGACGGAAAGTTTCTGGATCTTGTGAGAACGCACGCGAGGATCAAACGGGTTCTGTTTGAAAATGGCAAATGTCTTGCGGGCGCGACTCTGTTGCTGGGCTGGCAGCTTTTCAAAACTGCGCCAAAACGCGCGAGTCGCGCGAAAACGATATTTCATTGATCACCGGGATACGGCTCATTGAGCGCTGTATCCAGGTCTACAATTCGCCCGGCTTCCGCATCGGCCATGCCTTGCTTGAAAGATTCAGGGATCCAGGAGTCATCGTTTTCCACGACAAATTTCGCGACTCGCGCTCGCTCGCACGCGGGTAGGGACTTGAACTGCTCGATAACTTCAGTGGCGCTCATGACGATCAGAATACTCTACCAAACTGTTCGCCGCAAAATCGATATTCTCCCCGCGCTTCGTCTCCTTGAGACGCGGACGCAGCCTTTTACGTCTCCTCGGGACGTGGACGAAGTCTTTACGTCCTCAACCATCCATCGTCCATCATAAGCCGGTTACGATGCATGGCTGAGCGCGCTGTAGTGGCTGCTTCAACGTTCGGCGAACATTCTGCTCATTCCCGCAACATCATCAATGGAACACCTAAGAGAGAACGTTGCTGGCGCTGGTCTTCAATTACCTCATGAGGCAGTTAAGGAATTGAACGCCATCGTAGGCTAAAACGTCAGATCGCATCACTGAACACCTGTAGTGGCAGGCGTGTCGCCTGCGATCTGACTGTAGCCGCTGTCGCTGACTGCGGCATTTTGCTCGCCACGGCGCCGCATGCCGCGCGCGCGGAAGTCATCAGCCTGACAATCTTTGACGGGTCGCTGAGCGACTTTCAATCGGAGCGATACAGCCTAACGAGAATTCGACTATCAAATGTTTGGATGCGACCCCACTTTCCCATTCTCGGCCCGAATCAATCGCCATGGGAGTTGCTGGCTCAGTTTTCGCTGTTTCGCGAACGCGATGTCGCTAACATCATAGCCTGATGAGTGTGCAAGATTCTGACGCCACGATGGCTGTGTTCCTCGACTTGGAAAACATCGCGCTGGGCGCGCACGATGCGGACTTTCCCGCGTTCGATATCCGCAAGGTACTCGAGCGTCTGCTGCTCAAGGGCCAAATCGTGGTCAAGAAAGCCTACTGCGATTTTGAGCGCTACAAGACGTTTAAGCGGGGGCTGCACGAAGCGGCGTTCGAGCTGATCGAGATCCCGCATGTGCGCCAGTCCGGCAAAAACTCCGCCGACATCCGCATGGTCGTCGATGCGCTGGATCTCTGTTACACCAAGAGTCACGTCGACACCTTCGCCATCATCAGCGGCGACTCGGACTTTTCGCCGCTCGTCAGCAAATTGCGCGAGAACGACAAGACCGTCATCGGTGTCGGCGTTAAAAAGTCCACGTCCGATCTATTCATCAGCAACTGCGACGAATTCATCTATTACGACGATCTCGTGCGCGTGGAGCCAGCAAAGAAACGTCCGAGCGTTGCCGCGACCGCGCCAGCAGCGAAAACTGGTAAAGATCATCGACCCTCAATCGACGGAGCGCTCGATCTTCTGAGGAAAACTTTGGAAGCGCTGCGCGCCGAACGAGGCGAAGATTATCCGATCCGCGGCTCACTCATGAAACAGGCGATGAAACGTCAGAACCCCGGTTTCAACGAGCGAGCGCATGGGTTCCGTGCCTTCAACGAACTGCTCCTCGAAGCGCAAAAGCGTGGGCTGCTAAAGCTGGAGCGCGACAAACAAGTCGGTAGCTACATCGTCCACGCTAGCGAGTAACCAGGCGATTACCGAAATCGACGGAGGACATATCGGTATTACTGACAGATAACCCTAATGATGTGTGTATATACATCTACGGCTCGAACAACATCGGCGTTGGCTTGCCGTCGCTAAGGGGTCGCGGTCGGCGATGGAAAAGCCGTCAGTGGTGATTACCACGTAGATCTGATCCCATATTTTTAGCACCAGAGTCAAAGACGTCCACTTGCCTTCGACCGATATGGGCAGGTTGGTCCACGTCACAAACGTCACCCGGCTGTTGGGGTCGTAGCCCATGTGCGAATTGTAGCCGGGAGTCTCGCCGCCGTGAAAATATACCGCGTTCGGCCCCCAGCGCAGTCGTTCTATGCCGTACCCGTACTGCTGGCCGTTGGGCATGCTCGGGTCCTTGGCCTGCAGGCTGTCGAGCCAGCGGCGCTGATATGCGGCATCGAAGACGCGCCCGGTAACCAGTGCCTCGATCCAGATGGCGAGATCGCTGGCAGTGGAGATGACGCCCCCGGGAAAATAAGCAAAAGAGGGGTTCAGGTTCGTGTAGTCAGTGGGCAAGAGCGTGCCGGCCCGTGCCGCGGCTTGGATGTCGGGCGGGTACGGCGTGTCCGTCAGGACAAATAAGGAACTGCCGTACAAGTAGCCGTGGGAGTAGGGATCGGGGATGGTGTTCGAAGTGCGAGGAGGGAGGAGAGTGTCGTGCATCCCCAGCGGCCCGAACAACCGGTCCTGCATCGCCCGAGCCAGTGGTTTGCCGTCGACCTTCTCGGCGATGAGGCCGAGGAGCGTGTAGTTGGTGTTGTTGTATTCGTAGGCGGTACCAGGCGGAAAGTTGGGCGGGCGCGCGAACGCGATGGCTAGCAACTCCTCTGTGGTCCAGACCTTGGTCGGGTCACGGTCTACGGTGGCCGCGAGCTCGGGAGCATCAGTGTAGTTGTAGAGTCCGCTGCGCATCTTCAGCAGTTCGTCGATCGTGATGTTGTCGCCATTGGGGACGCCCGGGACGTACTTCGAGACCGGATCATCGAGACTGAGCTTGCCTTCCTGCGCCAGTTGCACGATCACCGCGGCCGTCATCGACTTCGTGTTCGAGGCGATCCGGAAGTGGGTGTCGGCGTGGGGCGGGCTCGTCGTGCCCAGTTGCGTGGTGCCGTAGGTGACCTTGAACTCGCCCTGCGGTGTGCGCAGGAGGAGTACGGCGCCGGGCACCAGGAGTTCCTTGGCGGTGGTGTCCACCATGTTCTGCAACGCAGCCTGGTCGATCGGTTTGAGCGCCGACGAGCCAGCCGTGGAGCCAGGCCGCGAGCAACCTGCGATCAGAAAAGCAACACCGAACAGGAAGCTCCCTACGGCTTGAATTGTTCTTGATTCGTCTTTCATATCGGTGCTTCTCAGAACGAAACTTCACTTCGGCCTTCTGCACCTCCTGAGCGTCTTCTTTGGTCTCGCTTCAACGCTTCAACAGTTCACGTTCACCGAAGGTTAAATGTTAAATGCCGATGCGGACAAACACGAAGTTCGTGGAGCGCCGCTATCAAGTCAGGTCGGTGATGATGAAAGGTGAAGACGCGACCGCATTTCTTCTTTGGTATTCCTCGCTATTAGGTCAATGTCTACGATTGGTATCACATGCCCCTCGAGCCTTGCCCCACGTGCGGCTACGCGCTTTCCATCGTCGATCATCATTGCCGTCATTGTGCTACCGCATCGCCGGCAATTCCGTCGCAACCCACGAAACACGTGCAGCAAATGATTATTATGGCAGTGGTGGTATTAAGCGTTCTCGTTTACCTGATCTTCTTTCGTTAATGAAAAGGCGCTGAGAAGGGCGAATTTGGTGCGCAAAGCCCGGAATTTGTATTTCAGCTTGTCGGCGTTTCCGCTTTTCAAGAGTGTGTAGAATTGATGACTTACCCCTACTCTCTCTACCAGTCGGCAATAGAAATTTATGCCAGCGCGAAAACGTCCAGAGGGACAGTCTTGGCGGGCCGCGCTTCATGAACGAGCCGGCGAACCCTTTCGGTAGTCTCACGAGAGAAGGTCGGCTCGCCGCAACGCTCACAGATTTGGGCGGGAATATGTTCGACGAGGACGGGCCGACCATCAATCGTGAACACCTCGCTCACAAATTCGTTTCTCGCGGCTGTGTTGCCGCATACATGGCAGTTAAACATGGCTAGCTCCGTCTCCGGTAATCAACCCATTCATTCGGGTTTGGCTCATAAATTGTGATAATCTTCGTCAATTCCGTCTCGGCAAACGATACCTGAAAGTGCAGGGGCCGTCCACCCGCCGTAAAACCGAGCAGCAGCGCACTCGGCGAATATTTATCCTCGGGATAGTCCTCAATCGCCTCAGCATCTGTGCCCGCCTCTCGAATTTCCTGTTCGCTGATGTTCCGCTCGACTACACGCCGGAAAGCGTGGCGACTAAATTCAAATTTGCCGGTGGCAAGCTGCCGCCGAACATCTTGAAGTGTTTTCATCTAGCTTGGGCTTGGATGATGACAATTTTACAACCGACCGTAAACAAAACACTGTACTCAGCGAAAGCCGGTTACGATGCATAAGGTAGCGCGTCGCCGTTCGTTTAAATGCCAAGCCAATGCACCGTTGAAGATTCTATGACTGAAGCTGAAAGGCGATTACGTGAGTTCTCGCGAAGATTGGCCGCCGCGGAGGTTTCACCAGCCAACGTGAGCCCATATGATCGCCACAGAAACTTAGGCCTTCCGTCGCGCCTCGGGCCGCGGCATCTTAGACTATGACCGTCCAAAATCTTTCGGCCCAGGCGTCTTTTATCACCAAGGACGGCTCGGCTATCCGTTCGATTCTCGATCGCACCAATGCGCCCGTTCAAAACCAAAGCCTTGCGGAAGCGCGCGTCCCCGCGGGAGGCAGGACAGAGCGGCACTATCACAAGGTCGCGGAGGAGCTTTATTTCATCCTCGAGGGCGCGGGCGAGATAGAACTCGATGGCGAACGTCGCACTGGTCGGCCCGGGCGATGCGATCCTCATCCCTTCGGGAACCTGGCACACGATCATGGCTACAGAGCCGCTACGCTTTCTCTGTTGCTGCGCGCCCCCTTATACGCACGAGGATACGTATTTGGAGTAACCGATAGGCGACGGTTTCGGCCGACGCTCCCCGTTGAACTGCGATTGGAAAGCCCGGCCGCTCTTTCACCCGCGTTACGGCGGCGAAGTAACGAAGGCGGCCGGCTCACCCTTCTTTAGATCTCTTCCCCGGCCTTGTTGGCGATCTCAGCGCCAAGCATCAGGTCGTAGTTTGCGATGAACTTCGCGTGCGAACTCGAAGTCGTCGTCGGAGATCTTATGCAAGCGGGTCGGATGCATGACACGATTTCGAATGCCGTTGAGAGTTTTTAATTCACGCAAAAACTCTTTCTTATCCGAGATCACTTCTTCTGGGAGCCGGGGCGTAAAAAGCGCCCAGTGCTTGTTAATGATATCGCTGAGGTGGATGAACGTAGTGAATTCGTAAGGTTCGGCATCGTCTTCCCCTTGCTCCCGCGCTTTGACGCAATCAAGGCGGATCGGTTCGGGCACGCCTTGTCTCCACCAGCCAGACTCCTTGTCTCCGAAATTTGCCTGGAGAATTTGGCGAATCTTATCATGCAGCACTCTTTCGGTGTTAATGATGAACTCGTAGAGATGGTGATGGATCGTGCCAGCGCCCATCAAGTTCCAGAGCATTTGGAGCTCCTCGCGGTCATACGCGATGCCTTTCTTGTAAAGTAGATGCTGAAGATCAGAAACGGTCGTTGGTTTGCTTTCTCGAATGCTGGCTCCCGCTTCTTGCCGTAAGGTTTTGGGCAAACTGAAAAGCACGTCGGACGGCCGAATCAGCCCTTCGCCGACCGCGACCCAAAGATACTGGCGGATCGAGCCGACGGTGATGCCCAAGCGGCGCGCCATTTGGGCAGGACCAAGTCCCTCTTTTAGTAGATTCGCGACGTCGTATGGGCGGCTCATACCGTTATCCCCGCATTAACACTACGCAGACATGCGCTCCGACGAGTCCAGCAGTTCGATTCCGATACGATAAAAGCGTAAATCAACGTTTGGAACTTCCTTCACAATCGTGGAGAGAGTATCGTTCGCGGATTCGGTTAATACCACGCCGCGGACATCTTTCTTGCTGGCCAATGTCTGTCGGACCCAACTCATGTAGTGAAGAACGCGGATCAACGTGTCAGCGGGAGCTTCTCCACGATTGAAGTCGACGACGACGAAGTCGCCGGTCTGATTGTCCGTGCAGAGTATTACAGTTCCACCGAAGCCTGCATTGTATTCGGCAGGAAAATCGGCGCCATTGAATCTTTTCAATCCTAAGGACGGTAGGATGCGCTTGAGCGATTCCAGAACGTCAGAACCGATCAATCGAAACAGGTTTTTGATCTCGGGTTGCTCTGCCGCTCTTGCGGTTTCGGGCGCGAGCGCTGGCAACATCTTAAGTCGAGACTTGATGAAGCTTATGTCTTCAGCGGTTAACCGGTCATTGAACACGCCGTTTGGTCCCTGAATCGTTCCGGTCCATACGTCGACGACGCGCATGAAGCTGATCTTCGGGACGAAGTCGGTGCTGGAAATCTCTCCAACGTGTGTCGGTTGGCTGATCTTCACCCGATAAGGAAAGAGATCGCCGTCCTTTGGCGGCCAGAGCGGCCGGTTGTCCTGATAGACTTCGCTTTCGATCTTGTGAATTGAGCGAATCTGCCGCGACGCGAGAAACACTATCTCGTCGCCGGGAGATGTTTGGCCGATTCGATTTTCGTAACGAGCCTCAACCCCCCACGTGCGGGACTGAATGCCGATATGGTAGTTCTCTGGGAATCGCGGAGATACAACGCAAAGGAAAGTCTTCATCGCCATTTACGCCGTGCTCTTCTTGGCGATTTTAACTTCCTCCGGCGTTAGATCGTAGAGTGCATACACCAACTCGTCTATCTGCCGCTCCAACTCGCTCGTGTCCGCTTCTGCATTCCGCTGCTTCGCTGCGAGGATCTTGTCAACAACGGCCGTGACAGGTCTTTGTTCCGACGGGCTGACCTTCGCGAATGGAAGTGACTTGAGAATGTTGATGTAAATCTGGGGCTTCGTCGTCCCTTCAACCTGCGATGCGAGTAAATAGGACCTGACGAATAAGAGCCGAATTAAGCAGCCCGAGAACATAGGACAAAGACACATCTCTTTTGAACTGGTCTTTTACGATGCACTGGAAAATCGAATTGGGGAAAAAGAATCGCTGCCTGTCAAGCGTTGCCATGATGGTTGGCTCTGTTTGACGCATGACAATCTTCTCCTCGGCCTCGAAACAAAGCATCCGCTTTGGAGAATCATAAGAAAGGCCGGGGCGCTTAAAGGCGCTTGCGAATTCCGGCTTAAGCATCCACCAACCGTCCCACACCAAATGCCCATAACGCGACGGAATCGATTTCCCCTTCCGAAGCGCTTTGTGGTAACGGGCTCGGTCTCTCGGAGTTTTGTCGGTCATTATCTCATTCAGGACATTTGCCGTTTGAACGCCGTCAGTCACGACGCACATTTTGTCCAGGAAGACACACTTCCCGCTCCGGCTGATACGCGCTTTCAATGTCAAGTAATCCAGATCGAAGAACACTTTGAACGGGCGAATCTCTTGTCCGCGGCTACCCAACTGCACCTCTTCTTCGAGAAACGCTTTGCTTTGGGTTCGGCGCTCGATGGTTTTCTCGGGAAGCGATTTTCCAATTACCAGATCGGGGAAGCCATTGCCCATCAGAAGCATGGACGCCGGATTGTTTACGTCGTCGAAGTATCCTTCCTTCAGCGATGTTACCTCGCGCCAATGCTTGTAAGTGTGCTTTCTGAAATCGATGAAATACTCGCCAATCCACAGGTGCTCGGGAAGAACGAGCGCAGCGCATGCATGTTTCCCCATCAGGCGTTCAAGCGACAATTCCACGAATGGGCACGACAAATCGAATCGAGATTGAACTGAATACGAAAATAGGCTGCGAAGTTTCGTCTTGCGTTGCTCATCGATGGAGTCGTTAGAGACCCATGGGGGATTGCCGATAACGACATCGAACCCGCGATTACGATGGAATACTTCCGAGAAATAGATCTCGAAGTCGAAAGTCTCGTGATCATTAGTAAGCTGATGGATCAATTCGTCAATCTGCTGTCTGAACAGTTGCTTTTTCGCTGTATGTGATTCCTCGAAATACATTGGCTTGAGCTGCTCAATCCGTTGAAACAGTTTCTCGTTGAACAGCGTCTTTTCGACGCGAAGTAGGGAATCGCCCGTAACAACTTTATAGAACAAATTCGGCAGTGGCTTGATTTGCTTCACGTCCTCCTCGTCCACGACGAGCGAGAGCCAAAGCCGGAGCTTGGCGATTTCTACCGCGCCAGGATCGATGTCCACGCCATAAAGGGAACTCTGGATCGCGTGCTTCTTCAGCCCGTAGGCACTATGCGTGGAGGTCAATTCTTTGAGGTGGGCCTGTTTCTCAGAGGCCGAAACATTCGCCCTTTCGATATCCTCGCGGAGTTTGTATGTGAGCGCGGAGCGGGCGCGGACGATCTCGCCCATCATGCCGACCGGGAACGCGCCTGAACCGACCGCAGGATCGCAGATGGTTATGTCGGCGAGCTTTTCGTCAATCAAGCGCGCGTGTTTCTCAATGCTCGTCGGCATCTTGATCGTGTAGCGTGTCTCCACTGCTTCGTAGTGCGCGATTTGGTCTCCGAGATGGACGAACGTTGCGATGTCGGCACGCGGAACAATCTCGTCACGAGTCGCGGTAGTCAGAAGGCCTTGCTCAGCCTTTTCGTCGCCGAATTGCGCTTGCTTGCGCCTTTCGTGACCTATCGTCTCTGTCGACGAATTGAGCGCCATGTCGAGATAGTTGATGAGGCTTTCCTGACACATGTAGTGAACAATCTCACGCGGGGTGTAATACGAACCGAGACCCTTCGCAGGTTTTCCTCGATTAGATTTTCGAATACTTTGCCGAGCATCTCGGGATCAATCGCGACTTCCTTTTCCAGTGGTTCCGCTTCGTTCACGGTGAAGTTGTAGCGATCGAACATGTCGAGAAGACCAGTACCGCTGGTGAAGTCGTCGAAACGTTCGCTGTTGGTGAACAGCTGATTCGGCAGAACAATGTCAGTCTTTCGCCAATCGTAGTCCGATAAGGGTTCGAACAAACCGCCATTTAGAAAGGGGATCCGGCAATTGAACTCCTTCGACCAGTCGCCCTTCTTCGCCCGGTCTTCCGCAAGTGTGTCGTAGAACAGGGGTTCCAGGATGTCGTTGAAGAAATTGTCGTATTTGCCATATTCGCCGCGCGCGAGTCAGCCGCAGAAAATCATGCGGCCCGGTCCCCCAATCCTTTCCCTTCGCCACGCCCAGCCAGCCTTTTTTCTGGATGAAGTAGAGAAACACAATCTGGCCGATTAACTTCTTAGCAAAGTCGGCGGTTCTGACCTGCTTCTTTGAGAATCCCGCGGCGAGTTTTTGGTCTTTTCTTACCAATTTGTCAGCGAACCTTTGATCTTCTCGAAAAACGCGGCGTACTCATCGAAGAATTCCTCGGTAACAGCGTCAACGCTGAAAGCCTCTTCAATCTGGTCCAAAGTCGGTATGTCGCGGTATTTTGCAGAAGCGCAAGAAAGCGACTTTGCGCGGTGTGACATTCCTCCTCCTCCCCAACAAGATAAGAGTAACGCCGCGCGGGAGTGAGGCGCTCCTCGGGCTTAATCTTTCCAGTCCTCGGGTCGCGCTTCGTCTGGTATTCCATGCGAACATACGAGAAGCGCCAGGACTGAGAGTCAGGAGCGACAAACGCGACGAGTGCCGCTTCCTTGTACGAATTGTCTTCGCTGTCGCCGCGCTTGAGCTTATGCCCAACGAAATCTCGCAGAGGCGGTCCGGGTACGCTCAAGCTTATATGATTCGGTGAGCTGGACGGTAAGAATGTCAGCAATTCGCCCCCCTTGGATTCAAAAGTGCCGACTGAGGCAACTTTTGACATGCGGAGCGAATGCGTCCGGAACCCGCATCGATGCGCCTTGGTTTCGTCGAAGCCGTTACAAAGCTCGTTGACGAAATCACGATAGCGGCCCCTTTCAAAGCGTGCTTTGAAGGTATCACGCACGATGCGCTGAGCGGTGATCTTATCCATCGACTCAAGGGAAGGTAAGAGGAGAGAATGACTTCGCGCGGAGGAGGCGTACGCATCCTTGTCTATTTCTTGCACTGGACTAAGAAGATATTGACGGGCGATTTCCCTGCGAAGAATAGCGATCATGTCAACGGGATCGTCGGTTTTGTCGAAGGCCTCTTTCACTTACGGATTGTAGCCTTTCCAACGCGGCCATCGGCAATGATCCGATGAACATTCGTCGCAAATTTGCTCTCTTCCGGTTTGAGACCGTCGGAGGTGCGGAACCTGCGCGCGCGGAGTCGTTTCAAAATAATTGCTTCGTTGCCGCTGCCGGCAGCTGTCGAAGGAAGGAGTGTCTCCACACTTGGAGTAGTAGCGGATTGGAAGCCGTCCTTGTTTTTATCGAGCAGAGGATAGAACTGCTCCGCCGGAATCTCTCGGCGCTTCTCTCGAGCAGTGGTCTCAAGCGTTTCGGCAGTGGCGAAAAAGTCGAGTTCGTCGGCTTGGTCAATGTCGACATGAGAGCGGAAAAACTTATCGAGACGGTCCTGGCGAAAATACGTGATGACCGCAGGGCGATCCGGACGTGGCGCAGCTGCGTCGGGTCGTCGGCTGGCGCGGGTTCCGGCGCGTGAAAACGAGTTGATCGGGCTTTCCGCGGCAACGCGAGAATGCGTTGAAATAAGTCGGGCTCTTTCTCCTTCACATCGAGAATCTGGCGTAAATATTTCAGCTCGCTCTTGGCCTCCTCCGCATCTCCTTCGGCTGCTTCCTTGGAATTGATCGGTCGAAAAGGTTGTGTGACGTAATTTCTCGTCGCCAGTGAGGAGGCGGGCATCGTTGCCGAGAGCGTGATAAAAGCATGAATTTTCGATTTGGCGGATTCCGTAAGAGCGATCTCGTCATTGCCTTCGTCGGTCGGAAAGAAATTATATGTGGAGATGGTCTTGAATTGTGTGCCGACACGGTTGACGCGGCCAACCCGTTGCATCAGGCGGCTTGGGTTCCACGGAATGTCATAATTGATGACCGTGGCGGAACGATGAAGGTTAACGCCTTCGGCGAAAACGTCTGTCGTGACAAGGATACGATAATCGTCACGCTGTTCCTTCATGTTGGCGTCGAAGTTGGCAATGACTTCGCGGCGTAGTTCGGGACTAGACGCCGAACTGAAAAGAAAGGTCTTATCGTCCACTTCTTTCTCGATCTTGTCCGCAAGATAACGAGCAGTGTCGGCGAACTCGCTGAAGATGATGATTTTGCCTTTTCGAACGATGTGGGTGGTTAGCTCGCGTTTGAATTCAATCCATTTCGGGTCGCGTCTGATGGCTTCCACGACGATTGAATTCGCACGCAGAGCGCGAGGTCCGACGTGACATGCTAGCGGAAGATCGGGAGTAAATTTTCCGGCGGCGAACTTCTCCGCCTTCTCCGGCGCGATCAGCCTTCGATCGCATCGTCGTCGCCTTCCTCCAGGAATTCCAATATTTTGTGGCTGTGCTTCTTACTTGTATAAACGAAGCCGTCGTCAAACGCCTGTAGCGCCAACTCGTGAGACTTGATAAACCGGAGAGCGTTTCCAGGAATGCATAAAAACTACTTTCAAGCGTTTCACAAGCAGGATCTTCATGAATGTGGCGAGGTTGCGCTGACCCTGGACGGCCCGTTCCTCCAATCGGGCCGGTATAGTACTGTGGATTCAGCGGCTGGTAACTGCGCGTAATGAAAATCGGCGCTCGTAATGCTCTCCAGAGTCTCGTGTAAAGACGCGTTCTCGACCGGATTAACTGATACAGAAGAGGTATGGGGTCGGTAACTTTCGGAAACCAAATCTTCTGCTTTTTCAAGATCGTCTGCCGTAGAACTCTTCAATTTCGCGGCGCGTGCGGCGAACCATCATGTATTTGAGAACGCGGTCTCTCAGTTCATTGAGAGTTTCTCTCGACTGCGGCGACATATGCCGCGGCGTCGTCAAGGCGATGGAGCCCCTTGAGCCGGTTGCGCAGCTTTCGAAAAAGGCTCGATGTTACGGAGGCCGGGGATGTACTGTTTCGCGCCGGCTGAAAGAGCTTCAGCTGGCTATAGATGTCGTCAAGGGTATTGTTGTACGGTGTCGCGGAAACAAAGAGGACCCCCTTTACCTTGGCAGATGCGAGTAAGCAATTCGTAGCGCTGTGTCGAGTCCCCTTTAAAGCGGTGAGACTCGTCAATGAAGACGTATTTGTAGAACTCGGCGCCCTGATGCGAGGACCTCTTCGAGCTTGCCGATTGAAACGCATTTGTGGCCGGGAACCAGAAGTCGCGAAACACGCGCGGCCACGAACCAGGACTATTCTCGTCGAGGAGACTTGGCGGGGCAATGACCAGGCAGCGGCCGTCCAGTTGGAGGGCGAGAAGCGCGGAAATGAAGGTCTTGCCTAAACCAACAACATCGGCGAGAAAGACACCGCCGTACGTCTTGAGCATCTGCTGCGCGGTAAAACGGCATCCTCCTGATACTTGCACATCTTGAAATTCTGTGGAAGATTTTCTGTATTCAACTTCGAGCGGTCGCCAAGGTAGTCCCGAAAGTAATCGAGAGAAATTTGAGGTAGAGTTCATATGGCGTGAAGAGGCGAAAGGCGATTCCTTTTCGACAGTGGTGATGATCGCGTCATGCACATCCTTAACGTCAACGGCGTCTCGCCCAAAGCTCGTTGAAGCGGTGTAGCGCGTAGTCGTGCTCCTCCGGCTCCGCTAGGAGAACATTGAACTCCAGATTTCCCTCCAGGCCGCTTCGCGAGAAATTGCTTCGACCCGGTAATCACGTAGCCATGATTTACATCAGGCACCTGCTGCTCCGGCGTCATAATATAAACCTTTGCGTGGATGTTCTGCTCGCGATAGAGCTTGACCTCCAGCTTCCGGAGCGGATCCAGTCGATGAATTTCGAATACCAATTTCAATAGCTAGCTTGTCTCGGCTTGGATGAGCTTCGCTGCGCATCATGCTGGCAAAAACTTCTTGATCTCGGCGGCGGACGGAGTATCTGCGTCTTCTCGGCCGCCGTGTGCAATTGGATCAGGCCATGAACGACCTGCTCGTTCTTCAGGCCGATCAGGATGCGTATTTTGAATAGATTCCAGTGAAGGATAAAGCCGGAAAAAGCCGCTGATAAAAAAGTATCCGACAAGGCAATCGAAATCCTGCGTAAGCGGCAGGATTTTCTCCAGACGCCTGCTAAGCGTGTTCTCGCCCTGGTTGGTGAGGAACTTCTTTGGGATGACTGGAATTGTCTCAGACAAGGTAGTCGACTTCATCGCGATCCTTGACAAGCGCTTCGCGAATTGCGACGCCTTGCGCGGCTGCAAGATTGATCGACTCGCGATCCTGCACCTTCCAACCGCAAGCCGTTAACAGCTCCTCGATGTTCTCGCGCGTGAGCTCTTCTGGGGACGACATGAAAGCACGGAGAATAGCAGAAAGTGCGATGGGATGGCAATTAAGAAGGCAGAATTAAAAATTAAGATCCGCGACAAAGAAAAGGCTTGAAAAGGCCACACGAATTTAGCGGTATGCGTCCATGGCGTTCCCCAAGAAGAAAAAGAAATATCGTTCTCCAATTGAAGGTCCACTTCGACGGCTACCAGGACAATCAATTCGTGAAGAACGGGAGCGCCTATTCGACGACAAGGTTATGGGCTACTTCTTCGCCGTTCTGGGCATGTGGCTCTTGGCAGGATGGCAGTGGCTTTACGAGTGGACCGGGGCGCCGCCAACGCAACGATTCACCACGTTGGTTGCCGTTATCGTCACTGTTTATTGCGCGTATCAATATGGCGCATCCGTCCGGAGTTCAGAAACCTAAACCTGGGCGAGAAAGGAGAACGTCGCGTTAGCGAAGTGCTTCGGACGCTGCGAGACAGAGATTATGTGACTTTCGATGATTTACTTCTTGAAGGAGTAAACGTCGATCATGTGGTCGTCGGTCCCGGTGGCGTATTTGCGGTCGAAACAAAGACGTATTCCGTATTTCGTAATGGAATAGCGGGGATTGCTCCTAACGGTGAGCTTCACTTGAGTGGCAAGCCTGCCCTCAAGGATCCGCTAAAACAGGCTCGCGCATCCGCCGCGATCGTTTCAGCAGAATTAAAGCGGTGGACGCGTTGCGACATCTGGGTGAACCCAGTTGTTGTTCTACCGGGATGGCGAATTGATCCGCCCAAGGTCGAAACCGACGTCGTAGTCTTGAATGAACAAACGATTGCCGAATTCTTCAAAACACGCGCAGAAAAGCTGAAACCTTCCGAGATTCGCGACATTTGCTCGCATCTTGATCGAAGCGCGCGGAGCTGAGAAGCGGCAAAGTTGAGGAAGAAAATGCGCCGACGCGC
>CAWDMG010000014.1:0-106398 GCA_963803285.1 uncultured Verrucomicrobiae bacterium
GAGTGGGTAAACGGCTTCCGAAATCAGCGACTGAAATTTCCATTCACTTCAAAAAAGCGCCTGCGGTACTGTTCAATAAAGATCTGCGGGATCTCAACGTGCTTGTCATTCGCATTCAGCCTGATGAAGGAATCTCGTTGCGGATTCATGCCAAGGTGCCGGGGACGAGCTTTCGCATCGAGCCGGTTAAAATGGATTTCCATTACGGAACGTCCTTCGGCAAGCCGAGCCCGGAAGCCTACGAACGTTTGCTGCTCGATGCGATGAGCGGCGACGCTACGCTCTTTGCGCGCGCGGACGAGGTCGAACAAGCCTGGGCTTTCATCGATCCCATCGAGGAAGCGTGGCACGCAAAGAAAGATGTTCCTGAGTTGTATTTCTATCCCGCTGGATCGTGGGGACCGGAAGCCGCCGATGATTTGCTCGCCCGCGACGGCCGCGCGTGGAGAAGATTATAGAGCCCGTTATGCCTGCGACTGCTGAAACATACTCGTTAGGCGCTCCGGTCGAAATGGGAAAGATTGAGCAGGAGCTGAAAAAACTCTGGCGGGAGGGCGAAGGCGCAATGACGCGCGCGTCGCTTATGAATCTTGCTGTTTACAGCGAAGAGCCGGGCTCATTGCAAAACAACACGCAATTGATGGCGCGAATCACCGAGAACCACGCCTGTCGTGCAATCGTCATCGAAGCTGATTGCAACGCAGACGACGATCTCGTTAGCGCGTGGATCAGTGCACACTGCCACGTGAGCAGCGTTGGCAGCAAGCAAGTTTGCTCCGAGCAGATTTCATTTCTGCTAAAAGGCGGATGCACCACCCAACTGCCGAGCATCATTCTCTCCAATCTGGATTCGGACCTGCCTCTTTATCTTTGGTGGCAGGAAGAATTTCGCGAACGGATGGATCCACAACTCTGGGCGTGGATCGATCGAGTGATCTATGATAGCCACAGCTGGAGCGTCTTTCACTCACAGATACGTTTACTCGAGTTGATACGGGAAGAGGCCAACCAGCGTATTGTGCTTTGCGACTTGAATTGGACGCGGCTGGACAACCTTCGTTTCGCGCTCGCTCAATTCTTCGACCATCCGGCTTCGCATCATCGCCTCGCCAAAATCACCAAGGTGCGGATCGATTTTGCACCCGGGTTCAGATCGACCGCGCTCTTGTTTGTGGGTTGGCTGGGAGCGCAATTGAATTGGCACATCGACGAGGCGAAGTCTTCGGGTGAGTTGCGGTTCAGCGCAGGCTCAGCGCGACACATAGATGTCGAGCTGCGCGAGCGCAACGGCCAACCCGTCCAAGAAGTCGCGTTGACCAGCGGTGACGTGGAATTTCGCGTCACATACGCGCATTGCGGCGATCTCCTGGAAGTCTCACGCGTACAGAATGGGGAAAAGCGGAACCCGCAGCTAATGCCTGCCGGAAACAGCGATCACGTTGGCCTGATCGGCGAGGAATTGATGCGCGGCGGGCCGCACCGGGTTTACCTGAACGCGCTCAACTGCGTTGGGGATTTACTGTAGCCACCGCCCTGTGGACGGCCTCTTTTGCGTAAGGTTCAACGGGCCACAGGCCCGTGGCTACATTGGTCCGGCGGCCGAAAAGCGTCGCTACATCAGCAGCGCGCACAATTCGCGGACATTCTTTTTAATCGAAAAAAGAGCGAGCGCGCGATCGTAGCCCGATTGTCCAAGTTTCGCCGCCGAAGACAAATCGTTAATCACTTTTTGAATAGCGTCAGCCATTGCTGCGGCGTCCCTCGGTTGCACGAGAAATCCGGTTTCGTTTTCAATCACCATTTCCGGAATCCCGCCGAGGTTGGTGGACACCACAGGCAGCCCCGTTGCCATCGCTTCCATGATGACTGTAGGCAGATTGTCCATGCCGCCGTCGGGATCAATCACACTCGGGAGCACAAAAACATTGGCCGCGGCGAGTCGCCTGCGGAGTTGTGTCTGCGGCTTTGCGCCGGGCAGGTCGACATTATTTTGCAGACGCAGTTCCTCGATTTGTTTGCGTAGCTCGTTTTCAAGCGGGCCCGCACCGATGATTTCACAGCGGAACGATTTCCCACGTTCCGCGAGCAACGCGCAGGCACGAATCAAATCGGCGAATCCTTTTTTCGGAATCAAACGGCCAACCGCGATGATCAGCGGTGG
Organism: uncultured Verrucomicrobiae bacterium; assembly: GCA_963803285.1. GTDB lineage: Bacteria > Verrucomicrobiota > Verrucomicrobiia > Chthoniobacterales > UBA10450 > Udaeobacter. The sequence continues at coordinate 2,162 of CAWDMG010000014.1, forward strand.
AGTGGAAGAAAAATCGGCGCGCCCAAATTCCGCAAGATCGAGTCCATTGTAAATGCGATGGACGCGATCAGCGTGATGAGGGAATCGCTGGCACAAAAAACGTGCGGCGTAATCCGTTTCGGTCACGACTGCGCGCGCCTTACCGACAAGTTTATCCAGTCCGATTTCGAACTCCCGCGGAGAGAAAATGTCGTTCGCGTGCGCGGTAAAACTGAAACTGATCGAAAAAAACTTGTTTATCCAGAAAGCAGTGCGCGCAGCCATGCCGGCGAAATGAGCGTGTACGTGATCGATCCCCATTTTTCGCAAACGCAGTCCAACGTAGACCGCCTGGTAAAGCCGAAGGAAATCGGTGCGACGCCCCCATTCATCCAGGGCGGCGACAATGTCTGTGCCGAGATTCCCTTTTTTTGCAACGCGTCGAACGTCTTCCAGTAGCTCCTTTTCCTCTGGAAGATAATGCACCCGTTCGACGATGCGCGTGTCCCAATCTTGCGTCGGCTCGTCTTTCGGGTTCCGAATTGAAAAGATTGGCGGTGCGATGTCTTGGCGATCGAGCTCCGCTACTTCGCGATAGCAGAACGTTTGTCCGAATGAGGGGAACCGCTCGAAGAGGTAAGCGAAGCGCGTCATCGAGATTCAGGAATCGTGGGCGATCACGCCCGGCCGCGCTTAACCGGAATCGGTTTTCCCGACTTGTCGACCGCGACCAGCGTAAACACGCCATGCGTGACGCGTAGTTCTTCGCCGGTCATGTAACGCGTCACCCAAACCTCGACGGGAATGGTCATCGAAGTCCGCCCAATTTTTTCCACGTGTGCATAGCACCTGACGGTGTCCCCCACCCTCACCGGCTGCAGGAACGACATTCCTTCCATCGCCGCTGTGACGACGCGCGCTTGCGCCGTCTTTGCCGCGAGAATCCCGCTGCCTAAGTCCATTTGTGACGTCACCCATCCGCCGAAAATGTCGCCGTTCGGATTTGTATCCTGAGGCATGGCGATGGTTTGAATCACTAGCTCGCCTTTGGGTTTGTCGCTCATAGAGCCAATCTAGCCCGTCATTCCGAGCGAAGTCGAGGAATCCCGATGAGCAGCGTATGGTTTTGCCACGGGATCCTTCGACCCCGCCGAACTTCGCTCAGGATGACCTCGCAATCCTCCTCTTCCTCTCCTGTTTCGCCCTGACGAAGAAGATTCAGAGGAAGCGGAAAAGGAAGATCACAAGATCAGCATGCAATCGCCGTAACTGAAAAAGCGATACCGGTTACTGATCGCTTCGTCGTACGCACGAAGCGTGAACTCGCGTCCAGCAAACGCACTCACCAGCATCAGTAAGGTCGAGCGCGGGAGGTGAAAATTGGTCAACAGCGCATCGACAACTCGAAACGTAAACGGCGGGTAAATGAACAGATTGGTCTCCCCTGACTGTGATTCAATGTGACCCGGTTCAGGTTGTTGTAGGGCAGGCGCTCCGTCTGCCGATGGCAAGCGATGCGCTTGCCCTACAATTTTTCCAAGCAACCGAGTTCTACGCGTTGCTGTCTCAAGAACGCGCATCGCTGTCGTTCCCACAGCCACAATCCGCCGTGCATTACTGATCTTGTCTGCGGCTTCCGGTGAAATGGCGAAACGCTCTGCGTGCATTCGATGTTCGGTAATGTCCTCAGATCGCACAGGGAGAAATGTTCCTGGTCCGACATGCAACGTCACGAACGTGTGCGGGATCTCACTCAAGATCTCGGAGGTAAAATGCAGACCAGCCGTAGGCGCAGCGACGGCGCCGAGTTCACGGGCGAAAACCGTCTGGTAACGCGCCGCGTCCGCTTTATCGCTGGGCCGACTGACATAGGGCGGTAACGGCATGGAACCACCGGCGTAAACATCGACATCTTTGTCGAACATGACGATCCGCTCGCCGTCTGCAGTGATTTCCTCAACCCGCAAACACACATCGTCGATCGTTGCCGTTGCGCCAACACGCATTTTGCGGCCCGGCGTAACCATGCACTTCCAACGCGTTGGCCCGAGACGCTCGAGAAACAAAAATTCCACCGCGTCGTCATCAGAGAATCGCCGCGCTGCCAGCACGCGCGTATCGTTCAACACGACGAGATCGCCCGGCTGCAAAAACATCTTTAGCTCGCCAAATTGCCGATGCTCGATCTTCTGCTCGGCGCGATGCAAAACCATCATCCGGGAATCTTCGCGACACTCAAGCGGACGCTGCGCAATTAATTCCCTTGGCAGAATGTAATCGTAATCGCTGAGTCGCGCGCTCATCGGGCATTTGAAATCTAACGCAGATCCAAAACGAAACAGTGCCCTCGATTCGTGTATCGCCGACGTAAATGTTAGCCAAAGAGGCTTAGCTGAGTCGTTGATCGGCGAAATGATTTGCACGAAAGCGCAGGCCGAGCGCCGATGCCTGCCCGACGACAACCAACTTTGAATAGCGATGCGATTTGGTCGGCAAAAATCCCTTCTCCCGTCATGCGACGTGTGCCATTGCGAATTGTTCAGCCGGTTTCCCCGCAAATGCCGGATTCGCCGCAGCACCTTTCCTTTGCGGTCTGGAAAATGTTCCTCCAGCCAATGCTCGAACAGTGGCGCAACCGCCCATGGCAGTCGGATAATCGTGTAGCCAGCAAACTGCGCGCCCGCTTTTGCGCACGCATCCAGGATCTTCGGAACCTCATGATCAGTGAGTCCGGGAATAATTGGCGCGACCATTACGCCAACTGGAATTTTTGCTGCCTGAAGTTGTTCGATGGCGTAGAGCCGACCTTGCGGCGAGGTCGTGCGCGGTTCGAGTATGCGCTGCAGCGTTGGATCTAGAGACGTCACTGAAACGTTGACCGCCGCGGCATTGTACGCCGCGAGTTCGCGCAAAATATCGATATCACGCGTGACAAGATGGTTTTTTGTAATGATCGCCACAGGATTGCGAAACTTTGCGAGGACTTCGAGGCAGCCGCGCGTAATCTGCAATTTTCGCTCCACGGGTTGATACGGATCGGTCACACCGCTCAACACAAGCGTCTGCGGCTGCCATCGCGGTGATTCCAGCTCGGCGCGCAATAGTTCAGGCGCATTGGTTTTCACCATGATTTTGCTTTCGAAATCAAGACCAGCCGAAAACCCGAGATACTCATGAGTCGGTCGTGCGTAACAATAGATGCACCCGTGCTCGCACCCGCGATACGGATTCAAGCTCGTTTCAAAGCCGACATCCGGACTGGCATTCCGTGTAATAATCGTTCTCGTTCCGTCGCGAAAATACTGCGTCGGACGCCGCGGCACACCGTCATTCCGAGCGCAGTCGAGGAATCCCGTTGCGCTGCCTGAAGGTAACGCCGCGGAGTCCCTCGATTCCGCTTCGCTTCGCTCGGGATGACGATGCAGCGGATCGCATTGAACTACGTCCGGGTCGGTTAAATCGACGTGCAGTCTTTCGAATCGGTTCGCCGGGCTCCAGGACGCGCCGCGCCCCCGAACCGTCGCGCGGCTCTGCGGCGTTTCGACGATCACAGGGTTGAATTTCTTGTTCGTCCGCATCGGATAAGTTCACATGAACATATCTCGACGTCCAGCACTTCTTCTCCCATTGCTCCAATAATCCAGCACTCCAATACTCCATTCCTCGGATCTCTGATTTCACTTGGAGTAGCCGGGTAATGGAGTAATGAATTTGCAACTGCGAATGCGCGGCCCCGGAGGGGTGGCAGAGCGGTTGATCGCGCCGGTCTTGAAAACCGGAAGGCCGAAAGGCCTCGTGAGTTCGAATCTCACCCCCTCCGCCAGCCTTCGCTTTTGAGCGCAGCGAAAAAGTTAAGGCTGCCACGCCGCAACAAAGTGAAGGCGGGCGGGATTTTGACTTTTCGTCGGTACTCAAAAGGCTACGGCTTGGCAGGCCAGCAAAATGCAGACTTTCTTCTACGTTTATATCCTGACAAGCGATTCAAAGGGGGGAGTTCATTACACCGGTGTTACGCGTGATCTCAAACAGCGGCTGCTCGATTACAATCAGGGCAAATGTCCGATGACTGCGCGGCACCGGCGGTGGCGAATCGAAACCGCAGTCGCTTTCAGATCGCAAGCAAAAGCCCGTGCATTCGAGAAATATCTGAAAAGCGGATCGGGCCGCGAGTTTGCACGTCGCCATTTTTGATCTTCGCTTTGGGAAATCGTACTATCTTCCGGCAGTCTTAACTCCTGCTAGTAATTATTTTCGTTTTCGATTTTCGATTGCCGATTTCCGATTGGCAGCAATAGGAAGTAGGCCAGGACAAGGGCGCATAAGGTTCCCATAACCGCCGCGCAAACGACGTCGGACAGATAGTGGGCGCCGATGTACATCCGTGAGACTCCGATCAGAATCGGGATTGGGAGGCACGCAAGGCCGACACGCCGGCGCGCGATAAGTAGGACTCCAAAGAACGCGGTCGAAGCGCCCACATGTCCCGATGGAAATGAGTGATATTTCGAGCTGAAACGCGGCCCACCCCAGCGGGTGTCAGTTTGCACCGAGGGGCGCGCCCGTGGAACGGTGCGTTTGATCACGGTTCCTGCCGTACCTGCCAGCATCATTGCCAACAGCATGGCGAGGAAAATTCGTGTCCACTCTTTGCTGCCACGCCGCCACGCCAATCCCAGGAGAACTAATCCCACCGCCGCATGCGTCGGCCAATCCCCCAATAAGCTGACGTAGCGCATGAAATTTCGCATCGCAGGGGTTCGATGCTGCATTATGAAGTCGCGCACGCTGTCGTCGAAATGAAATGAAACTGCGATTGCCGTCGCCGCGATTACGATTCCGACGAGGCAATAAAAAACGGCGGAGTACTTCACAAGTCCGTTCCAAATCTCACGAATAGTTTGTCATGTCGAGCGAAGTCGAGACATCCCGCCATGTTGTCTTTGAGTTGTGCCACGGGATTCCTCGACTTCGCTCGGAATGACCGCTATGAGATGCTGCGACCACATTGAAATCTGCACCGGCAAAATACGCGACACTGTTTTTCGCCTGCGTTCTTTTTCACATCCTTGGCACTTGGAGTTTGCCGCTGATCGATCGCGATGAGCCGCGCTTTGCCGAGGCTTCGCGCGAAATGATCGAGCACGGCAACTACATCGTTCCCTACTTCGATAATCAGCTTCGACTCGATAAGCCTCCCCTCACCTACTGGGCACAGGTCGCCAGCTATCACATTTTCGGCGAGAACGATTTCGCCGCTCGCTTTCCTTCGGCAATCGCAGCGGCACTCACCGCCATATTGGTCTTCGCCTGGGGTCGCAGAATAGGAGGAGAAAAGCTCGGGTGGTGGGCTGCAATTATCTTTACGCTTTCGCTGCAAACCTTCGTTCACGCGAAAGCCGCCGTCGCCGACATGTGGCTCGTGTTGTTCATGACCCTGGCGCATTGGGCTGGATACGAACTGTTCCAACGCTCAACTCTGGACCAGGGAGCGGCGGTCTCCAGACCGCTGTGGGCGATTTGGAGATCGCCCTTCCTTGTTTTTTATCTCGCGCTTGCGCTGGGTTTTCTTGCCAAAGGCCCCATCGCGTGGACACCGCTGCTGACCGTCGCTGTGGTAATCATCTACACGCGAGATTGGCAGTTGTTACGACGCTTTAAGTTCGTCGTCGGAATTTTATTGACACTCTTGACGGTCGCGCTGTGGGGAATTCCAGCGCTGATTCAGACACACGGCGAGTTCTTTTCAATTGGGATTGGGCGTCACGTCATCGGCCGGTCGTTAACAACGATGGAAGGTCACGGCGCGAGTTCACTCGGCGTGTACGTGCTGCTATTGCCCTTCTATTTTGTCACGGTCTTTGCCAGTTTTTTTCCATGGTCGATCAAGTTGCCGTGGTTGATTCGGAAATTGTGGCAGAACAAAGAGACCGGGGTCGACGCCCCCGGTTACAGCGGAAGTCTGCTCGATAGTTATCTGCTGTCGGGCATCGCGGTCATCTTCGTCATTTTCACTCTGGTCAGCACGAAGCTACCGCACTACACGCTGCCGGCGTTTCCGTTGCTTGCGCTTTTGCTCGCGCGGCATTGGAATCAAGGAGCGGCGGTTGAAAGCCGCCGCTCCGTGTTCGCGACCATTGCGGTTGCCATTGCGTGTGTGTGGATCTCAATTGCCATTGTGGTTCCGCCAATGGTGGCGCCGTTTTTTCCCGCCTATCAGCTTTTTCAAGTATCGCGCACGTCTTTGCAGCCGAACATGCAATTTGCTGCGGTCGAGTTTCAGGAGCCAAGTCTGGTTTGGTATTTTCGCTCTCGAGTCCAAGGTTTTCTTACGCCGCTGAAAAAGCGTCGTGCCGCTGAGTTCATGAGCGCACCCAGTCCACGTTTTATCATTCTGCCGACACCCGTCGCGGGCGAACTTTTCGCGAACCCACCGGAAAGCTGGCGATTCTTTACAGTCAGTGGTTTCAACGTCGCGAAAGGCAAACGCGTCGATCTCACCCTGGTGTTGAAGCCAGAGTCATTGGTTGAAGCGGTAAAGCGTTGAAGGGTCTTTCTCGTCTGTCATGTTGAGCGGAGCGCTGCAACGAAATGCGAAGCCGCGTAGACAACATGATTTCCACCACCTAAAGGATGCTTTATACGCGGCGAAGCATGAGGCCAGGCCTTCAAACATCTCTGACTATCGGCTTGCGATAGATGAGCTCCGAGAAATATCAGAGATTCTTCGCTTCGCTCAGAATGACAAAGGACGCTTTAACCCTTCAACTTTTTTAACCCTTTAACCATTCCAACGAACCCATGATCACGTTCCTTGATGGAAAACTGGTGAATGCGCTGCCCACGCAGGCAATTGTGGATGTAGGCGGCGTCGGCTACGAAGTGTTCATTCCGCTGTCGAGCTACGACAAACTGCCTGCCGTCGGGCAGGCAATCCGCATTCTCACCCATCTGACTGTGCGCGAGGATGCGCACGTGCTGTATGGCTTCATGACGCCAGCCGAGCGCGATCTCTTCCGATTGCTGGTAAACAGCGTCTCCGGCATCGGGCCGAAGCTGGCGCTGGCGGTGTTGAGTGGGATGAGCGTAAACAATTTCAAAGCGGCGGTAGTGAATTCTGATGTCGCATCGATTTCGAAAATCAGCGGCCTTGGAAAAAAGACAGCTGAGCGAATTGTTCTCGAATTAAAGGACAAGCTCGGAGTGGCGGCGGCATGGGAAGCATCCAGCGCCGCGCACGCACCCACGCCGGAGCAAGAGCAGGCGAACGAAGCAGTGCTGGCGTTGATTGCGCTCGGCTACAAGCAAGTCGATGCACATAAGGCCGTGCACGATTTGCAGCAGAAAGGCGAAGCGAAATCAGCGGAGGAACTGGTGAAGCTCGTGCTTAAGAAAATGGCGGCAGGAAGGTGAGAAAAAAACGCCGAACGCTCAACTCCGATAAATCGCGAGCAGGCGTCCAACGCGCAACATCGAGTTCAGACGTCTGCATTCGGCATTGGACGTTCGGCGTTGAGCGTTGGACGTTTGCTTCATAATGCAAGCGCAGGTTCAAGACGCGAGACTGTCCGCAATCCGTGGAGCGTTTCCTAAAGAGGGCCTTTTTGCCGAGAAAGAGTGGCTACTCTCGCCCGACGCATTTCCGATCGACAGGAAATCTCTCGCCGACCTCGAGCAACTCGGGCATCGGCTGTTTGTTTTTCAGCGGGCTTGCAATCAGCTGTATCAGCTCAGCGTAAAAGGTAAGCAGCCCGAATGGGTAGCCCGCTACCTCGACGCCGGTAAACCAAAAGAGTTGATTGAATTTTCGCGGCGGAAGGAAATCCGCGACGATTTGCCGCAAGTAATCCGGCCGGACCTCATCCTCACTGAGAAAGGCTACGTCATTGCCGAGATCGATTCAGTCCCTGGCGGTATTGGCCTGACCGGTTGGCTAAACCAGACATATTCTTCATTCGATAACGACATCATCGGCGGCGCGAATGGTATGTTGGAGGGATTTCGCTCGGTTGTCCCCAATGGCGCCGACATCGTGATTTCGCAAGAATCGGCAACCTATCGGCCGGAGATGGAGTGGATCGCCGCGCGATTGAATCAAACCGCTGCAGCTGGAGGCGATGACTCCGGCTCTGTTCGCGACCTCCGATCTGCCGGGGTCAACGCTCCCGGCTACAGTTGGCGCGTTGTTTCGGCCGAGAATTACGAACCGCACGACGGACGCGCAGTGTACCGGTTCTTCGAACTGTTCGATCTGCCAAATATTCCCGGAATCGAAAACGCGCTGCGGGCGAATGCAGAAGAGAGAATTACGATTACGCCGCCGATCAAACCTTATCTCGAAGAGAAAATGTGGTTCGCGCTGTTCTGGCTTCAACCGCTGCGCGAATTTTGGCGGCGCGAACTGGGAGACAAATACTTCATCAAGTTACAGGAAATAATTCCGTATTCCTGGCTACTTGATCCAACTCCCCTTCCCCAACACGCAGTCATTCCGCGTTTGGAAATTCACGACTGGCGCGAGGCTGCAAAGTTTAGCCAGAAAGATCGCGATCTTCTTTTGAAAGTGAGCGGTTTTTCTCCGCTTGGCTGGGGCAGCCGCGGCATTGCGCTCGGGAGCGATCTACCGCATGCCGATTGGGAAAAGCGAATCGAACACGCTTTGGAAACATTCGATTCGTCACCAACCATTCTGCAGCGTTTTCACAAGGGCCGCTTGTTTGAGCACAGCTACTGGGATCCAGATTTAGGCGAACTGAAGGTAATGAAAGGCCGCGTGCGTTTGTGCCCGTATTATTTCGTTGAACCCGGTCGTGTGAAGTTACGCGGTGCTCTGGCTACTATCGCGCCAGCAGATAAGAAGTTTTTACACGGCATGAGCGAAGCGATTCTGGTTCCCGCGAATGTGCAATAAGGAAAGCGGAGCGGACGAACTGGCGAGCGCGTAAATCGACGGTAAGCCGCATAGCAGCGGCTTTTTTTTGCGTGCAAAGGCAACCGGCTTGCCTCAAAACTGAACGCATGATTACAAAAAACATTGGAATGCTGCTGCTCGCGATCTATCTGATTCTTGTCGGAATCACTACGCTCTTTCACATCGGAATCGGAGCAATCGTGATGGGAGTTTTGGCGCTCATAGCAGGCATTTTGATTTTGATCGGGAAATAGTTCACGGCTTCCAACCAGCGAAGGAGAAGACGACGGCGCACAGCACCGTGGCTACAAATCCAGGATGATTGCCATGGTTACAGTGCTCCTACGGCCGCCGAGATCAGCAAGACAACGATGCTAAGCGAAATCAAGATCTGGATCATCGCCAGAACCTTTGCCCAGCGTGCGAGCAGCGGCGCGTCGGTGGGCCCGAACGTGGAACTCTGCGTGAAGGCGACGAATAGATAATCGACAAAGCGCGGGTGCCAGCGTGCACAGGCAAATTCGGGTCGCTCGTCGTGTGTAATTTGCATCTGTGGAAAAAGGAAACTCTTGCTGCCGAATTTCCGTTGTTTCTGTCGCAGGGTTGGACCACCGCCGTCCAGGCGCCAGTACCACAAAGCGAACACGATCACATTGGTCAGCCAAAGTAGCCCCCCGGACCGAAGCACCTGCAATGGAGATTCGCGGTGTGTCGGCAACAGGCGTACGAGCAAAATTACAGAGGCAATCAGCGCCAGCGTTGTGATTCCGTTAATAATGAATCCGAGAAGGCGATTAAGTGATTGTTTTCCTACGCGATGGCTCACTACAGTCGGCACGAGCAAAACGACAATCACAGTCGGCAGTAACCAAATCGGGCCGACAACGACGTTGCGTGGCAGGGCCAGGTAAATACCGCCGACGGCGAGAACCGCGGCTATGGTCTGTCCACGTGGCTCTGGTTTGTCAACGTACTCTGGCATTTGTGTTTTTCCGCATAAACGAAATTCGCAATCTGATCAATACTACTGCCGATATCGGAGCCTGGTGAACTACGTCACCCTTGCTTTATCCGGGCCGGTCAGCAAATGTGGTCTCCCTCGCCTTCGTTCGAGATAACACTCGAAAGCTAAAAGCATGACAAAGCGGATCTGCTACATCCATGTCGGGCCTCACAAGACGGGTTCGACGTCGATCCAATGGTTCTTGCAGGAGAACCGAGCGGAGTTGCTGAAGCACGGCTATTTCGTGCCTGAAAGTGGAAATGTTCACGGCGGCCACCACCCAATTGTCCGCCAACTCTGTGGACAGGAGGTGCCGCACCATCACAGGTGGGCGGCTGCGAAATTTGTCGAAGCACTTGCCGACAGGTTGTGCGAAGCAGTCGTTATTTCGTCTGAAGCCCTGGAAGGACTTTTGAGGAAGAGAGAGTATGCCAACGCATTCTTCAATCGCATCAAAGAGCTTAATCTAGAACCCCAGCTCGTCGTTTTTCCTCGCAACCAACCGCAATTGATTAACTCGCGGTATGTGGAAGTTGTGAAAGGTTTCCGACGAGCCGAACCGTTTGAAGCTTTTGTTCGGGAAGAAATCCATCAACCAACCTTCAAATACTCAGACCTGATTGCGCTGGCTAAAGGGTTCGATGCGAAACTAGTCCCTCGCCCGTTTACCGCGCAGGTGAGTGCTGGAGGGGTTGTGGCGAATTTTCTCCAAGTGATTGGCCTTGATCCGTCCATGTTCGGAGGCACGGAGACCAGGCGCAATCAAACTGCCGGGCCATTTACAGTGAGCGTCGCTCGCGATGTATCGCGTTTAATCGCTGACTCAGGTCGGCGACTGACGAAGGTGCAGGCTCGGCGATGTAAAAGGAAACTAGCGTCTTACCTTCAGGAAAAGGGATTGGCCGATACCGGATACTGCGGGTTGAGTGACCCGCTGGCGCGGCAGATCGAAAAAGAATGGCAGAGAGATAATGATGCGTTTGCACAACAGGTCTGGCAAAAACCTTGGAAAGAGGTTTTCGCCGCAGATGTAGGCCGTGAATTTACGCCTAACGACTTTGACTTCGTCAAGCCGGACGAGCGCACGCAGAGGCAACGCCACCAAACGGTCAAGGAAATCATGACTTCTGTCGAAGGCATCATAGTCGATCCGATGGCTCCGACCATTTGACCGCAGTGGCACGTTAAGATTCGAAATTCAGGAGGACCAATTCGAATAGATTGCTGGCACCGACCACTCGACACTACAATTCCTGGTGACAACGCGCGTTTGCTATGTCCACGTCGGGCCACACAAGACCGGGACCACTTCGATCCAATGGTTCTTGCAGGAGAACCGAGCGGAGTTGTTGAAGCACGGCTATTTCGTGCCTGAAAGCGAGACCAAGCGAGGCGCGCACCATGCACTGGTAGAGGGGCTAATGGATCTCGATGTAGGAGACCACCGACAGCCGCTGGTGACCAGGTCCATCCGGGCGATTAGTGAGACGTCTGCGAAGGCCATCATTATTTCTTCCGAAGCTTTGGAGGGACTCCTAAGGAACCGACAGAATGCCCAAGCTTTCTTCAACCGAGTCAGGGAGCTGAACCTCGAGCCAAAGCTCATCCTGTTTCCACGCACTCAGCCCCAATGGATCAACTCGAGCTATTCCCACCTGGTCAAAAGTTTCCGCCGGTCTGACTCATTCCAGTCATCTGTGTTCGGGTTCGCTCGATCGCCGGCAGCCAGGTTCTCGCGCTGGATCGATCTGGCAGAGACTCACAACGCCGAATATACTGGATACTGCGGGCTAACTACAGCAATCGCGCGACAGTTCGAGGAGGAATTGCGCTCTGATAATGACGCGTTTGCGCGGCAAGTCTGGGGGGAATCCTGGGCGGACATTTTTGGCGCTGACCTAACTGAAGAATTCACGCCTAACGACTTCGAATTGCGGCACCCAAACTGGTTCACGGCACGACGGTTTCGACGGGCAACCAAAGAAATGATCGCCCTTGCCGAAAAGATACTGAAGGATCCTGCTCATAAACGCGCCCTGGAACGACGTGGCGATCGGAGTGGCTTGGTTTCAAAAGAGTAAATCGAGAAGTACACCGACACGCAGGGTTTGAAAGCGCACACGGTATAAATTCGGAGGCGTATGCGACGGATGCTCATCCTGCTCGTGATTGTTGCAACAGGTGCCGCTACATTGGCAGCGCTCTGGATTTTTCGCGGTCGCGAAATCTCATCGGTTATTGATCGTTATTGGACGGTGGAAACCCAGTCCGTACCAATTCAGTCCATTGCGTATGAAGGCGGTGGCACCGGCGGCATTCTCATCTGCGATGGCGTCAGTTTCAGCCTGAATGACGTCAAGCCAGGTTTATCGCTTAGTGTTGGCTCGACCAAGGACAACCAACTTGCATTGGCGAGCAGCGGCAAAGTTTTTCCTTTTGGCCCGCTCAAATCCGCATCCGAGGATTCTGGCGAGCATCTCGCTACTGCGCCGCCTCCAGGTGATCAGGCTTTCCTCGCCACGCGTCACAGCGCTCTCAGTTGGCCGACCCCGCTTGATCTCAATTTAATGACCGGTCACTCCCCGTCTTGGAAACGACACATCTATCAGGAAATTCGGTGGAAGAAATCGTCTGGTGCGAAGCTGCAAATGATTTGGCGTTACGAGCAATTTTTTTATCCCGGTAATGGCTGGACAAGCGAATTGATGACCCGGGAAGGCTCGACGGGTCTTATTCGAGTAGACATCACGGAGTGACGGCCGCCAATACGTCGTTCCTTGAGCAGAGCGCCTCTTTTCTGCATCGTTTAGCCGTGCGACTCGCGCAAAAATTTCAAAAGCTCTTTACACGCGACGCGGCGGAAAGTCTGTGGGAGCACGCTTGTCGCTGGACGCACCCGGTAAGCTCTCGACGGATTCTCGCCACGATAGATAAAACGGAATTGGTAAGGCTGCGCGAACTTTACCCATATCGGCCAAACGCGCGAAAGATCAACGCCTACGAGGACGCCAACTACTGGACTAGCGTTAACGTAAAGCGCGTACAGGACCTCTGGCTTGATCGCTCGCCGCCGCTCGACATCCTGGATCTGGGCTGCGGCCCCGGATATTTTTTGTATCTTTGTCGCCTGTTCGGCCACGAAGGTTTAGGGCTCGATCCCGACGACGAGCCTTTTTTCCGCGGGACGACCAAGTTCTTCGGCGTTAGCCGCATCGTCGCGCGAATCAACGCGCAGACGCCTTTGCCGGATCTCGGCAAACAATTCGATCTCGTTACCGCGCATCGCGTGTGTTTCCACCGGATCGCACGGCGCGAAAACGGTGAATGGGTGGAATGGACAGAGGCTGACTGGAAATTCTTCATCAACGATGTGCGCACGAGATTCCTCAAACCTGATGGGCGATTCCTTCTGGAATTCAACCGGCGCGCGGACGGTTCTTCATTTTTCACGCCAGACCTGCGCGCGTTTTTTGAATCGCAAGGCGCGCGAATCGTGCGTTGGAAAGCATTGCTTACAGCAGATCCGGCTGACCGCCCGCGATTCAAGCAGATATGAAAATTGTAGGGCAGGCGCACCGCCTGCCGTTCTTTGGCAACCGGAGCGGTTGCCCTACAATCCGCGGCGCGGGTGCGTCACAATTTCCAATCTGAGCAATCCCAGCTCAGGAGTTGTTCAATTTTGGAGATGTCTTCAGCGAACAGATTGTAAAGGAAAACGCGCTCTTCCCAGTTCATCGCTCGCTCGTACGGCACAACGTTTCTGTCTTTGTTGCGCAGCGAACGCACAGGTTTACGGCCAAGAAACGCGAAGATTGAAGGTAGCGTTTTGCGCTGGTTCGCTTTGAAGTCTTCGAATTTCACGACCTTCAGTTGTTCGCGTGGAAAAAATTTGAAGATGCGCTCGAGTTGGCGCCCATAAAATCCTCGCTCGACATAGGCAAAACGGCGCGCTTCAAGCGGCGGCGCGCCGGCAATGCGCGTTTCTTCTTCTCGAATGGCGTCGAAAAAATCCAGCGGCTCGCGACCTCTGTATCGCTGCATGTTCCAGTGGGCAAACGCACGCTCGATCGGATTCCGCAAAAGGATCAGTAATTTTATCTTCGGATTGTAATTCCAAATCCGTTGCATCGCCTGCTCATGATAGATGTAACTCGGTGTGCAGTCGCCCGCGATAGTCGAGGGAGCAATCGGTGGATAATGCTTGTGCAATTCCTCGTAATTGGGCTCTGCAACGAACATTGCGTCGTTGTCGAAAAAATGGATCTCCTGCTGATCGCCCATGCATATGTCGGGATGTCTGCTCAGAAAGTAGTGCAGCGCCGTCGTGCCGGACTTTTGCGCGCCGGCCAGAATAAAGTCGAGCCGCTCAATTTTGCGACGCTTGGTCCGAAACATCAGCGAAATGTACATCGCGAAGCCTGTAGGGGAAGCTGACAGCTCCTCCTTTAAATCGGCCTCAAAGATCTCTACGGCAAAGATGCGGCTGCGCTGCAGGCGACGCACGATCCGATGATCGACTCCGCTACGCTCCGCTCACGATCACAATGCTACGGCAGTTGCTTAAGTAACTTCTTCCACCGAATCCAGGCTTCGTCGCGCGCTTTCCGGTCGGCTTCACGCATCTGCGGATTAGTCGGTTCGCCGGAGCGCATGAAACCGTGGCCAGCGCCTTTGTAAATGACTGGCTCGTACTTTTTGCCAGCGGCTTTCATTAACTCGTCAGCCTTTGGGATCGTCGCGTTCACCCGCTCGTCGTTCTCACCGTAAAAGCCGTAAACAGGACACTGAATATTCGTGACCTTGGAGGCTTCATCAGGCGCGGTCCCGTAAAACGAATAGGCCGCTTTTACATTTGGATTTTCATTCGCGTACGTAAACGCCCATCCCCCGCCCCGACAAAATCCACAGACAGCAAGCGCGCCGTTGCACGCCGGAATTTTAAGCGCGTAATCGGCCGTCGCGTCAAGAACCGCTTTGACCTGATCTTGCGTCACGGCCGAGGTCGCTTTGCTCGCGCTATCGGCATCTTCAAACTTTTGACCATTGAGAAAATCGGGCGCAATTGCGATGACTCCATTTTCGGCCAACTCGTCGCACATATTACGCAGCCAATCAGTCAGGCCAAAGATTTCCTGGATGACCAGCACGGCAGGGGCTTTGTCTTTACGCTCGGGATAAACGACGAAGGCTTTAATCGTGCGATCGCCTGACTTGATATCGACCCATTCACCGTGGCGTGGCGAATTGTTGAGGCGGTCCTTGCCGAAATCTTTGTACTCCTCTGCTACAAGCACCGAGCCAGCAAGGAACACCAGCGCAAATAGAAAGTGTTTCATAATCCAGCGGCCAACGTCGAATTCCGGAATCTAACTAGTAGGCTTAACTTTACGCAACATCACATCGAGGCTCCAGGCGCCCGGCCCATAAAGGAAGATGTAAAAGAAAAGAAAGCAGTAAACGACCGCCAGTTCACCTTTGTTGATAATGGGCAAGATGCTGCCTTTGGCATGCATCATGAAGAAAGCCACAGCCATTTCGCCACTGGAGATGAAAGCGGCTACACGGGTAAATAATCCAAAAGCAATGAGGAGCCCGGCCACGATTTCTATCCAACCGCCCACTACCATAAGCGGCGGCAACGCCCCGCCCGGTTGGCCCGGCGGCGTGAACCATCCAAAAATTTTTTGCGCGCCGTGACAGAAAAACATGAGGCCTACAACGAACCGCATAATCGAGTAAAACGGAACCGCATATCGAGTTAGTGAGTTCATGACCGTTCAGGCTGAATGATTTCGAGCAACAGTGTCAAGTCTACAGCCGTTTAGCTGCGCGCGTTCGTTTCGAAAGGAACGCCGTTGCAGCTACGCTGCTTTCTTGGTCGGGTGCGCTCTTTTTGCGCGCGGTTTGCCTTTTCTTTTTTCTTTCGCTCCACTTTGTTCGAGGCTCTTTTGCAAAACCGACACCAGGTCGATCACTTTCGTCGGCTTCGGTGCTTTCCTTGGCTTCTCTTCGATTTCCTTGCCGCCGGCTTCTACTTTTTCCTCGATCACCTCCATGAGCGCCTCGCGATAATCGTCCTTGTATTTTTCAGGTTGCCATTTGGACGTCATGCTGCCGATAAGTGATTTGGCCATGTTCATTTCCCGTTTGCCGAGTTCCAGTTTCTTTGGAACATGAAGCTTCTCCGAGTCGGCGAGCTCATCAGCAAAGTGCATCAATTCGAGAACGAGTGCACCGTCTTCCGGCTTAACACCAGCCAGGTATTGCCGCGTTTTGATGACCACCTTCGCCACGCCTACCTTGTTAGTGTCTTTTAACGCGTCACGCAGGAGCGCATAAGCTTTGTCTCCGCCTTTCTGCGGCTCCAGATGGTACGGCTTATAAAAGAACATTGGATCAATTTCTTCCAGATCGACGAAGTCCTGGATATCGACAGTCTGAGTGGCTTCGAGATCAACTCGCTGAAAGTCTTCATCCCGCAGCACGACGTATTTGCCTTTCTCGTACTCGTAGCCCTTGACGATCTCATTCCAGGGAACCTCCTTCCCGTCTTTTTCAGCAACGCGTTTGTAATTAACCGGGCTCAGATCGGTCCTGCGCAGAAGACGGAACTTCAGTTCCTCGCGCCGCGTAGCTGCATAGAGCGCGATCGGTATGTTCACCAATCCGAAGCTGATGCTGCCCTTCCAGATCGCTCGTGCCATATAACGTATTTCGGATCCTAAAGCTGTAGCGGCGGTCTATGACCGCCGATTCACATGCAGCGTGCGGATCAATTCAGTAAGCCGTCACTCGTCGCTTCGGCGCTCACAGAGCGCCGCTACAGTGGATCAGATCTACGCTGCCAGCTCAAGATCTCGACGCGAGATGCCGCGTAATTCAAAAAGCCGAATCAGCGTTTCTTCGATCAAGTTGTTTGGACAAGATGCGCCGGCAGTGATGCCGATCACGGCGGGTCCATTCGGCAACCAAAAGTGTGAAACGACTTCGCGTTTTTCGTGCAAGTTGTAATGCTTGATTTCAGTAGTGGAAGCGAGCCGCGAAGCGTTCAGCACAAAATATGTCGGCAACTTCTCTTCGCCCATTTCGGCAAGGTGTGATGTGTTCGAGCTGTTGTAACCCCCAACAACCAGCAACAGGTCCATACGGACATTCAGCAATTCGCCCAACGCATCCTGCCGCTCCTGTGTAGCGCCGCAAATCGTATCGAAGAAGCGGAAATTCTTCTGCGCAATTTCGGGTCCATCTCGATCGATCACAGCCTGCCGAATTCGACGTTGTACCTCCTCGGTCTCGCCGCGTAACATCGTCGTTTGATTCGCCACGCCCACGGTTTCCAAATGCACGTCGGGATCAAATCCCGGCGAGTGTGCGCCTCTGAATTTCTCGAGGAACGCCTGTTTCTCGCCGCCGTGCCGGATGTAATCGCAAACGTAATCTGTGTCCGCGAGAGTCAGGACCACAACGTAATGTCCGCTGCCGTCACCGAGCGCGCGCGAGCTGGTGGCTTTTGTCTCTTCGTGCTCCGCCTTACCGTGAATAATCGACGTTACCGACTCAATTGCGTATTTGCGCACCCGTTTCCAAACGCTCATCACGTCTCCGCATGTGGTATCGACGATCTGGCAGCCACGATCCTTGATTTGTTGCTGGAGCGACAATTCGGTTCCAAACGCCGGCACAATGACGACATCTTCGGGGCCGAGGTCAGAAATGTCCGCCTCCTTGTTTTTGCCGGTGAGATTCTTGATCCCTAACGAGGCGATTTGATGATTGACCTCCGGGTTATGAATAATTTCTCCGACAATGAACAGACGTCGCTCCTTGAAAACCTTGCGCGCGGCGTATGCCAGATCGATCGCGCGCTCGACGCCGTAGCAGAAACCAAACTGCTTCGCTAGCCGCACTGTCGTATCTCCTACCGAAATCGTTCCGCCGGCGCGCCTGACTTTTTCGATGATATCGCTGCGATAGTGTGACTCGACCTGTTGCTGCACGGCCGCCATCACATCGGGCGTGCGCAAGTTCACTTTCTGGCGGGCAGTTGTGCCGCTGGAAATCAGGTTCGTGCTCATGGCTTCGGTTAACGTAACCCTAACCGGCCGTTTTCCAATGGCTTGGCTATCAGCCAAAATCCCCTTATCTGGAGACGATCACTGATCGACGAGCAGTGGACCAGGAGGATCGGTAAACCAGCTGGGGGACATCATTTGCGAACGTGGTGGGTCCGGGTCGCGGCTTTGATCAAGCCGGCGAACTAGATTGCCATATTTCTGATCCTCGGGGAGCGAGCTTTCGATCTCCACCGGAGTGCCGATCCGGGTCAAGGCGAAGAGTCGAGCAGCCGCTTCGCGATGGAGACGAACGCAGCCATGGGTATGCGGCACGGGCCACACAAAGCCTTCGTGAAATCCATAGGCCGGCTTGAATTCGCACCAGTACGCCATCGGGTACCCTCGGTCCGGCTCGCTCTGCCGGCGGCGCTCTTTTTGTTTGCTGTAAATCGTAAAGTGACCGTGCGGAGTTGGGTCACTAGGCTTGCCCACGTTAGCCTGAACAGCCATCAGCACCCGGTCCCCCTCCATCACAAACAGGTTTTGCGTTGAGGTGGAAAGTTTCACTTTCACCTTGGACGGATCATGCGGTTTGTAAGCCGTCACATGATACGAGCCTCCAGTGGCCACCGGTCCTGTTGCGCAACCGGTAAGTAGTAACAGGGAACCGCCAGCACCCAGCAGAATTAATCGGTAAAGATGTCGCATACGCGGATACTGGATAAGATCAGATAGCATTTTGTCAACTTTACAGACCACGCTCGTTTCTTCCGTACAGCGACACACGGGAGCTAACCTATCTTGTCCGGTACGATGCTGAAAAACTGATTGCCCAATTTCGACTGCGGTTTTTCTCGTCGAACGGCACGCAAGTTCTATAAACTCAAAACAGTTACAAACGTGAGACCCTTATGAAAAATCAAAACATCAGTATCAAACTAATACTTTGCGCCGTTGGATGCATTGCGCTTTCTCCAAGCGCGCAAGCGGTTTTTCCGCCACCGGATGGCGGCTATCCGGGCTTTACCACGGCAGAAGGGACCAACGCTCTTAAAAACCTCACTACTGGTGCTGCCAACACCGCAGCGGGGTGGTATTCGCTCTTTGTGAACACCGAAGGCAACTACAACACTGCTGTGGGCGCCGGAACGCTGGTTTTCAACAACGCGGATTCAAACACGGCTATTGGCGTTGGAACGCTTTTGCTGAATACCGGCGGTAATTTAAACACTGCCGTGGGCGTCAGCGCGCTCCAGAGCAACACCGAAGCCAGCCGCAACACTGCCATCGGCTCGAACGCGCTCTCCAGCAATATCACAGGCGAATTCAACACAGCCATCGGTGAGTCTGCGTTGGCGAGTAATACGCAAGGCGAGGGCAATGTTGCAGCGGGCGGTTCGGCGCTCTCTTCGAATACTGAAGGTAGCTACAACACAGCAACTGGGTATCGAGCGTTGCTTAGAAATACGACCGGCACTCTCAACACGGCCAACGGCAAAGATGTGCTCTTCAACAATACTGAGGGGCAAAACAACACCGCCACCGGTTTCAGCGCGCTGTTCAACAACACCAACGGCAGCGCGAACGCCGCCGTCGGTCGTGACGCGCTCTTTCACAATACCACCGGCGCCCTCAACACCGCCGTTGGGTTTGGCGCCCTCGACAACAACACTAGCGGTAGCAACAACATCGCCGTTGGAGTTTCAGCCGGCGCCAACGTCACCAGCGCAAGTGGCGTGATTTGTATCTATAACGCTGGTGAGAATGTCAACAACAGCTGCTATATCGGTAACATTTGGAGCCAGCCGGGCGGCACTCAGGCGGTCTACGTGAATGGATTGGGTAAACTTGGAGCGCAAGTCTCCTCGCGACGTTTCAAGGACGGGATCAAACCGATGGAGCACGCCAGTGAAATCATCTACGGATTCAAGCCGGTGAGTTTCAGATACAAACCGGAGATTGAACCTACCCGTCCATTAGGGTTCGGGCTCATTGCCGAGGACGTCGAAAAGATAAATCCTGATCTCGTGACGCGTGACAGCAATGGTCAAGCAGCCTCCGTTCGCTATGACGCGATCAACGCCATGTTGCTCAACGAATTCCTCAAAGAACATCGACGCCTGCAGGAACTGCTGGCATCGGATTCGAACCAGAAGAAAGAAATCGCTGAGCTAAGATCGACGATCGCGGAGCAACAAAAACTTACCGAGATCCTGGCTGCAGAGTTGAAAGAGCAGGGAGCGCAAATTCAAAGAGTGAGCGCGCAGTTCGAGATGAACAAATCTGCGCCGCGAACGGTGCAAAACGATTAAGATCCATCAGAACTCCAGAGTAGAAACCAAAGCACAACCCTCAAACAAAGGAATCACATGTATGAATACGGTAATTAAAACCTCACTTGAACGACGCTTTTGCCGCTCCGCTTTCATTCGGAGCGTCTTTGCCCTTGGCTGCTTTGCGTTTTCGCCAATAACGCATGCGGTGAATCCGCCCCCAGACGGAGGCTATCCCGGGTTCACCACGGCAGAAGGGCAGAACGCCCTTTTTAGCCTCACCACCGGCTCTGCGAACACAGCAGTTGGTTGGTTTTCGCTCTGGGGCAACGCAGCGGGCAGCTTCAATACCGCTACCGGCGCGGGGTCGCTCCTTTTCAACAGCGCAGACGCAAACGCGGCATTTGGCGCGGCCGCGCTTTTATTCAACAGCACCGGCATCAACAACACGGCCGTTGGAGCGGCCGCCCTTTTAAACAATACAATTGCCGAGGAAAACACGGCCACTGGCGCGTTCGCCCTTTCTAGCAACACCGAGGGAGATTTCAATACGGCCAACGGGGCGTGGGCGCTCTATTTCAACACAACCGGCGAGCGAAACACGGCCATGGGCGATAGCGCGCTCTATAGCAATAGCACGGGCAACCGCAACACGGCCATTGGCAATCCTGCGCTTTTGGCCAATACGACGGGCGACGACAACACGGCCACGGGGTTTGATGCGCTCCGGAACAACACCATCGGCGTCTCCAACACGGCCAATGGCGTGAACGCGCTCTACAGCAACACCACCGGCTTCTCCAACACGGCCAATGGCGTGAGCGCGCTCTACAGCAACACCATCGGCTTCTCCAACACGGCCAATGGCGAGAGCGCGCTCTACAGCAACACCATCGGCTTCTCCAACACGGCCAATGGCGTGAACGCGCTCTACAGCAACACCATCGGCGTCTTCAACACGGCCAATGGCGAGAGCGCACTCCGTAGAAACACCACCGGTTCGCAAAACACGGCCAATGGCGTGAGCGCGCTCTACAACAACACCACCGGCAACTCCAACACGGCCATCGGTGATGGTGCCGGCCAGAACATCACGGGCGACCGCAATGTTTGTATTGGCTTCGCCGTGTACGGCACTGCTGGCGTGAACGACACCACCTGGATCCGCAATGTTTACTCTTCTGTTGCCAATGGCCGGGCGGTTTACGTCAATTCCGACGACAAGATCGGGACCCTCTCCTCCTCGCGGCGCTACAAAGATGAGATCAGGCCGATGGCCAAGACCAGCGAGGCGATCCTCTGCCTCCGGCCGGTCCGGTTCCGTTACAAGAAGGAGGTTGATCCGAGCCGCTCGCTCTCGTTTGGCCTCATCGCCGAGGAAGTGGCCCAGGTCGCTCCAGAGCTTGTCACCCTGGACCGTGGTGGCAAACCTGAAACGGTGCGCTACGAAGCCGTGAACGCCATGCTCCTCAACGAGTTTCTGAAAGAGCACAGGAAAGTCGAGGAACAAGAAGCCACCATTGCGCAGCTGACGAATGATTTGCAGAGGATGAATGCACAACAACAGGAGGAAGCCCGCATACTGAGGGCTCAACTGGCGGATCAGGCTGTGCAGATCCAGAAAATCAGCGCGCGGATTGCGACAAGAATACCAGCCGAGCAGGTAACGTTGAGCGAGCAATAGAGCGCGTGTAGCGGTGCTTGTGTCAAGCACCGTCCCGTTACTCCCGACGCAGATTGGATAGGCGTTTGACACAAACACATGCGTGCCGGGGTCACCGCCCCCGGCTACAGCTCACGCGGTGAAGATCGCCAGGAAGGCGACTTCAATTGCGAGGCCTTCATGGATGTTTCGACCGAGGTGATCTCGTAATTCTTCGAGTGAACGGATCCGCCGTAAGATTGCGGGAGTGCTAAATCGGTTTGCCAGCGTGGCGGTTTCTTGCTTCGCAGCTGGGATATCGCGTTGTGCAACGTCGTTGCTGGCGCGCAGAACGTCGGTCCACCAGGCGAACAAGGTTTCGATCAGCGCGGCGCGTCGTTGCAGATAAAGGCTTTCCGTCAGTGCCTTGTAATACTCCTCTCGTTCTTCCAGCCAGGCGCCGTCGGTTGCATCCTTGTAGCGCGATTTGCTCCCGTTTTAACGCCTCATCGGTTTCGTGTTTCACCTCCTCACGTATCGCCCGGAGCAGTTGTTGAAATTCCTGAGCAAGTCGATAGGCAAATTGAACATTCCAGGTCGTTTGACGGGATGCTTGTTGCAACAATTTCACGAGTTTCTCTTGCTCTTTCTTGCTCTGAGGCTCGCCGTCTGACGCAAGTGGAATGGAAATGCACCGCGAGAGAATCGTTTCCGGCAGAGCCTCGGGCAGTGCGCTTAGCAAAAGCAAAAGCGAATCCTTTGGCGGTTCTTCCAATGTTTTGAGAAACGCGTTTGCCGCGGCATCTCCGAAGCCGATCGGCATCTGAAATAATCGCTACTTTCCGGCGGCTGTTTGCTGCTCGCATTTGCAGCGCGTGTTCCAGCTCACGGATTTGCTCTATTGACAATGCGCCGCGATTTCGATTCGGGCCGGGCAATGAAAACCTCGCGAGCTTTGGCTGAAAAAATGTCCTTGGCGGGGGTACCATTAACCAAACTTGCCAGCTCCGCTGCGAGCAATTCCTTCCCGCTCCCGGAAGCTCCGGTGATCAGATATGCATGCGCAAGCCGGTTCTGCTCATGGGCGCGTCGCAAAAATTCCAGCGCAGTGGTACGTGCGAAAGCCATTTTCAGGCAGAAGTGAGAGATGAATGCGGATCATGAACCGGCGAAAGGGCGAAACGGCGAAACGGCGAACTCCTTGTCGTTGACCGCTTCGTCCATTCCGCGAGTCTCTGTTTAAGATTCATCGCTTGCGCTCTCGTCGGCGAATAAGCCATTTCTCCGGCTCATCGATCATGCGCACAATTTGCGCGCAGATTTTCTCGTACGCATCATCAGCGCTTAGGAATTCGTCGCGAGAGACGTAGCAGTGGTGAAACGCAAATTCCAGATGAACCTGCGTCTCCGCAGCTTCACCTTCGGCATCGCTGAGTTTCGAAATAAATGCTGCTTCATAGCGGCGCTTCCGCCATGCCTCGGCAAGGTTCGCGCAAACTGATCGCGAAGAGCGTCGGATTTGGTCGGTTAACGAATACTTTTCTTCAGGTGAAAACTTCTTGCTCAGCTCATAAACCCGAAGGCCGGTCGCAAGCGCATTTTGATAGACTTCCAGATCGCGGAAATGACGGATCGGCTTTCGCGCCGTTTCACCGTTTCGCCGTTTCGCCGTTTCGTCAATCATTGTCAGTGGCTATTAATGGAAAGCGCGCGCGCAATTTTTCCCAAATCTCCCTTTCGATCTCGTCTGGATCGCGCGAACCGTTGATTAAGACGACGCGCTTTGGCTCCGGCGCCGCTAGATCGCGATATCCTTGCCGAACGCGCTCATAAAATTCGGTCGGCTGTTGTTCCATCCGATCAGCTTTGCGTGGCTTACGCATTCGCGACTCAGCGGTCGCAGCATCGACATCAAGTACGAAAGTGATGTCCGGTACGCAATCGCCGACGACGAACGCATTCAAGCGCTCGATCATCTCGCGATCCAATTTGCGTGCCGCTCCTTGATAAACGGTGGTGGAATCGAAGAAACGGTCGGCGATCACGCACATGCCACGTTCGAGCGCGGGCTTGATTACCTCGCGCACCAACTGGCTACGACTAGCCTCAAAAAGGAGCAACTCAGTCTCGGATGTCATGTTCGAGTTATGCGGAGCAAATTGCAAAAGGTCTCGAATACTTTCTCCGATCGGCGTGCCACCGGGTTCGCGCGTCAGAATATAAGGAATTTCGCATCGCTGAAGATGCGCCGCGAGTCTGTCGGCTTGTGTCGACTTTCCGCTTCCTTCTGATCCCTCGAACGTGATGAACGGCAGTCCCGGCATGATCTCACTTGCGCGCAGTGATTCCGATTTTCAAGCTCCAAATCACAAGCTGCAAAAGGCGGGCGTTTCGCACAGGGACCTGTCATCCCGAGCGAAGCGCAGCGAAGGCGAGGGATCCCGCGGGAGAACCCAACGTAATGCTACGGATGGAAAGCCTGGCCTCGCCCCGAAAGCTTTCGGGGCTGCGTGCAGCCTCGGCTTCGCTCGGAATGACGACGCCTTTGAGGCTGTCTCACCAGGAGATTGGTGCTTGAGGTTTGTCTGGATGTTGTGAGCTTGAAACATGGAATTTATGAAAAATTTCTGGCTCGTGAAACAGGAGCCTTCTTCCTATTCTTGGGCCGACTTTGTTGCCGATGGCGAAACGAGCTGGACCGGCGTGCGCAATTTCGCTGCGCGAAATAATCTTCGCAAAATGCGACCGGGCGATGAAGTGCTCTTCTATCACAGCGGCGACGAAAAGGCTGTAGTCGGAATTGCCAAGGTTACGCGAACTGCCTATCCGGACCCGACCGCAAAAGAAGGCGACTGGTCCACTGTCGATCTTGCCACAGTTAAACCGCTGGCGCGGGCAGTTACACTTCGCGAAATCAAAGGCAATTCGCGTTTGAAAGGGATTCCGTTAATTCGTCAGTCGCGTTTGTCAGTGATGCCCCTGGCCGAACCAGAGTTTCGGGAAATCGTAAACATGGCGGAGGGTAGAAACTCATTGAGCGCGGGAGCTCGATGAAAATGGACGGGCATGGCACGCTGAAATATTCGGAACCCGACTAGCAGCGGCATACGATAGTATCGGGCGACGCGTTGAGCGGGCGGTCAATGCATTGCTACGGCGCTCCAAAATAGGTCGTTTGCCTTTTGCCTTGTTCTAAGCTGCTCGAAGGCGGAAAATTAGAGAGATGGATACGATTGCGACAACGGAGTTTCTTCCGCTCGTTTCGACCGCGAGCGCCGCGGCGGATTCCGTCGTCGTGTCTCTGCACGACGTCGCTCCTTGTACTCAGAAAATCGCAAGCACGATCATTTCAGAATTGAGCGCGCACGGCGTGCGAGTTTGTTCAGTTCTTGTGGTGCCCGATTATCACCATGAGGGGCTGTTCGCCAGACACCGCGACTTCGTCACATGGCTCCGAGCATTGGAAGCGGACGGGCACGAAATCGTGATCCACGGCTATTTTCACGAACGCCCGCCTCAGACAAAAGAAACTTTGCGCGATAAATTCGTGACCAGATTTTATACCCGAAACGAAGGTGAATTTTACGATTTGAGTTATGAGGAAGCTTTACGCCGCATCACCACCGCACGAGATGAATTTCGTGCGATCGGACTTAAGCCACGCGGTTTTATCGCGCCGGCGTGGTTGCTGGGAAACGAAGCAGAGCAAGCCGTTCGCGATGCCGAATTGGAATATACGACACGTCTGCGCAGTGTCTGCGACCTCCGCTCGGAATCCATCTTTCCGGCCAGGACGCTCGTTTACAGTGTTCACACTACTTGGCGACGCTCGCTCAGTCGCAGCTGGAACGCGGCACTGTTTCGTTTGTTGACGACCAATCCACTGTTACGGATAAGCATTCACCCGCCCGATTATTCCCAGCCAACTATTTGGAAACAGATTCTGGGCTTTATCGCGGCAACAAAAAATGCACGGACCGCTACCACGTATCAGGATTGGATCGCTGAACAAAGGTTGAAGCGAGGAATGTAATGTGAGCAGGTGCGATTTACACATCCACTCGCGCCATAGTGCGCGCACGGAAGAATGGCTTTTCCGCCGCTTCGATTTTCCCGACAGCTATTCCAATCCAAAGCAATTGTATGACCAACTGCGCAAACGTGGGATGGATTACGTTACCATCACCGATCACGATTCGATCGATGGCTGCCTGGAAATTGCGCATTTGCCTCGGAGCTTCATCAGCGAGCAGGTTACTACTTACTTTCCGGGCGACGCCTGCAAGCTGCACATTTTGGTGTGGGGGATTTCAGAACAGCAGCATCACGATATCGAAGGCGTCCGCGAAAACATCTTCGATCTCCAGCGGTACCTGCAGCGTGCCCAAATCGCTCATGCGGTCGCGCACCCGTTATATAGCGTGAACGGCAAACTCGAGGGAATGCACCTCGAACAGCTTATTCTTCTGTTCAAACATTTTGAGGGTATCAACGGTTTGCGCGACGCGCTTTTGAGCGAGTTGGCCCAGACTCTTTTCAAACAATTAACGCCAGAGAAGGTCGACATGTTTGCTAATCGTCACGGTGTGGCGCCTACGCACGCAGAGCCATGGAAAAAAATCCTGGTGGGCGGCTCCGACGACCACGGCGGGCAGTTCGTGGCCTCGGCCTTTACAGAAACGCCTGCTGCGAAGTCTGCCGAACAATTTCTGAAATTGGTTCGGAATGGCAATTGCGCACCATGCGGCCAGGGCGGAACGCCACTAATTCTGTCGCATGGTTTTTACAACACCGTCGCCTGTTTCATCCAGGACCGTTTCCACGAAAAGCTCGGCCCCGGTGGGGCGCTGCTGGAGAAAATGTTCTCGCGTTTCATGGAGGGCCGTGCCCCGACCGAGTTCACGCTGAAGGAAAAAACGGAATTCATCGTGCAAGGTGTTCTATCGGGAAAAATTTTTGATTTCGCTAAACCTGCAAACGTGTCGCTATGGAAAGAGCTCTCCGGTTATTTCGCGCGGCCGGACGTGAAGGCAAAATTGGCCGCGCAATTGGACAAGGTCAGTGAACCGGAGCGGCGCACGTTTCTCATGGCGAACATGGTCGCCGAACAGCTCGCATTTCGCTTCTTCAATAAATTCGTCCAGCAACTCAGCAGCGGAAACATGGTCGAGAGCATCCAGGCTCTCAGCGCGATCGCGCCAATCCTCGTAATCCTAACGCCATACATCTACGGCTTTCACAGCCAGGCTCCCTCGCGAAAATGGCTGCGAAGTCTTTTCAAAGAGTTGACCGGCGGAGTTCCGGTTGCCCTGCAAAATCGCAAACGCGCCTGGTTCACCGACACACTGGAAGACGTGAACGGCGTAGCGACGACAATCCGTAAAATGACCGCTGCCGGAGCAGCTGCGGGAAAGGAATTGGTCGTTGTGGCTTCACGAAGCAACCTTCAGCTTTCTGATATCCCAATTAAAAACTTTCCGCCCATCGGCGAATTCGAATTGCCGGAATACGAACTGCAAAAACTGAGTTTCCCGCCAATTCTGCAGATGCTGGATTACATTCAACGGGAAAGATTCACGGAGATCATTATCAGCACGCCTGGTCCGGTTGGTTTAACCGCGCTGCTCGCGGCAAAGATGCTCAACCTCCAAACCAGCGGCATCTATCACACCGATTTTCCGCAATACATCCGGATTCTGACCGAGGACAGTTTTCTCGAAAGCGTGGCATGGGGTTACATGCATTGGTTTTACGGGCAGCTCGACACTGTTTTTGTTAATTCCGAAGAATACAAGCAAAGCTGGATTAAACGCGGATTCGACCCGGCGAAACTGAAAATCTTGCCGCGCGGCCTCGACACTGAACTGTTTCACCCGGCCCGACGCGATTCCGCGTTCTTTGAAAAATTCGGCGCATCGAACGGCGAGGTTCGTCTGCTCTACGTCGGCCGCATTTCACGAGAGAAAGATCTCGACCTTTTGGCTGGCGCTTATCGCCGTTTGCGCAACGAAAAACTGCCTGTTCGACTTTTTATGGTCGGTCATGGCCCGTATTCCGAAGCGCTCGCAAAATCTTTGCCCGAGGCGTTTTTTACCGGTTATCTCAGCGGCACAGAATTGGCCACTGCATATGCGTCGGCGGATATTTTTGTTTTTCCCAGCACCACCGACACGTTCGGCAACGTAATCCTCGAAGCACAGGCGTCGGGATTGCCAGTTGTCGTTTCCGATTCCGGTGGTCCCAAGGAATTAGTGGCGGACAAGGCCAATGGTCTGATCACGAGGTCGCATGACGTCGAAGACTTCACGCGCGCGATTCGAACGCTTGTGACCAATCGAGCCTTGCGCGAACGGATGGCGGCCTCCGCTCCAAAGAGTGTTACCGACCGAAATTGGCCACGCGCTTTCGCAAAGTTCTGGGCCTCGACCGAGGTTTAAGAACACGACGGATTCGCGCTCCGGCCATCCGCGCCCTCGATAGGCCTTTGATCTTCGAGATCTGCTCTGTCGTTTATTCGGCGCCTGTCCGCACCACGGCCGGGCCGTACAACTTCCAGAGATAATAGGCTGACGCGGCAAAACCAATGGCGATAACGATGGAGCGAACAACTGTGCGATTCGCGCGATGCGATACCGCTCCTCCAACGTATCCGCCAATCAGACCACCGATTGCCATCGGCGCCCCGTAACTCCAGTTGACATTACCTTCGAACACGAGCACCAGGATCGCCGCGCCTCGCATGCAAAGAGTAAGGAAGTTCTTGAGCGCGACCACATGCCGGATGTCTCCCCGCGAGATAAAACTCAGCGCGCCGATCATGAGGATGCCAATCCCGGAGCCGAAGTAGCCGCCATACAATGCTACCAGGAAAATGCCCGCAATTGCGACAGGCCATAACGCCAGCGTGATGTCCGGATGCACGCTGCCACTTTCGTCCCGTCGAACCAAAATGGGCCGCAGCACAATGATGACAGTGGCGACTAACACCAACCACGGTACTAAATGAATAAAGCTGCGACTGTCTGTCCGGCTTAATAGCACGCCTCCGATCAAACCACCGAGTACACTCGGAACCAGAAGCAGCCATAACCATCCGCGACCGAGGACACCTGCCAACTGGTCCCGAGTGCGCCACACAGCTGTCGGATACGCGAAGAACAGAGCGACGGCGCTTGTGGCGTCGGCGGTCACCGGCGTCAAGACGAGCATTAGCAAGGAGAAGGTGATCAGTCCACCGCCACCGGCCAATGCGTTGATTGCTCCCGCGAGAACAGTGGCAATGAAAAACAAGAAGTAGACTCATCATCCTCTTTGCTCTGCTCATGCTCGTTTGCTCCAGAGATAGGCGCGTCGCCTTGACGAATCGATATCATGCGCGGCCCGTGATCAGCGATCCCGGCTAGAGTCCCATGGCAACGCATCCAGATCGACGTTGCCGCCCGTGAGAATGATACCGACGCTCCGGCCACCGATATCGACCTTGCCCTCTTGAATCGCAGCATACGGCACCGCCGCGGATGGCTCAATAACGATCTTCATCGTCTCCCAAATCGTGCGCATTGCCGAAACGATCGCTTCTTCGCTTACGGTCACGATGTCGTCTACGTATTGTTGAATGATCGCAAAGTTTGGTTCGCCGATATTTGTGCGCAAGCCATCGGCGATGGTGAACTTCTTTTCAGTCACAAGCCGTCGTCCTGCATGAAACGATTGCACCGCATCATCGGCATTCTCAGGTTCGACCGCGATCACTTTTATCTGCGGCTGCATCGATTTCGCGGCGATCGCTGTGCCCGACAACAAACCGCCACCGCCGACCGGACACATGATCGCATCGAGGTCGGCAATATCTTCCAGCAGTTCTATTGCTGCTGTCCCCTGCCCTGCTACCACGTGCTCATTTTCGAATGAGTGAACCAATGTTGCACCGGTTTGGCTGATAACCTCTGCGCATTTGATCTCACGCGACTCCTCTGTTGGTTCGCAAAAGACAACCTGCGCACCGTAGCTTTCCACTGCGCGGATCTTCACTTTTGCCGAATTTGAGGGCATCACGATATGCGCCGGGATTCCGCGCAATTTCGCCGCGCGCGCCACCGCGGCACCGTGGTTACCGGAAGAATGCGTCGCCACCCCGCGTCGCGCGATTATCATCATCAAGTGCAAAAACGGCATTTGTCGCGCCTCGTGCCTTGAAGGCGCCGATCTTCTGAAAATTTTCGCACTTAAAAAACAGGGACGCCCTGCATGCGTCATTTAGCCACGAATTCGTCAGGACGGGTGTGCGATGAATGTATCGGCGAATCCGTTCGTGCGCTGCGCGGATCGTATCCAGGTTGACTGATTCAACTAGTTCGACCATCCGAAAAAGGCGTCGATAATCCCGAACGTGTCAATGAATCCGTGAGCCAAAATGCTGGCCCACAGGTTGCGACCGGCGACCATGTAAGCAGATCCCAGGATCAGTCCTGCAAAGCTAGAATCGATCACACCGGATGCGCCTTTGTAATAATGCCCGTAACCAAACAAGATCGAAACGAGCACAATCCCGATCCAATAAGCCGCTACGGATCGGCTTCCAATATCAGCTGCACGCGTCAGGAGATATCCGCGGTACGCGATCTCTTCGCCAAAAGCAGCAAACGTCCACACCACCAACAAAGCAACCAAAGCGATCTTGATGTTCCCTGTGATCTCGTTTGCCAGTGCCGGCGCAGTCGGCTTCGGCCAGAAAAAGCCGGTCACAGGTTCGATCAGGAACTGCCCAAGCAGGATGCGTATGGTGGCAGCGCCAATGCAATTAGAATGAGCCGCCGCCATGATGCCGGTTGTTTCAATCCCAGCGCAGACCAATTGCCGTCTCGCAGCCGGATTGAAATCAATCCGAGCACAGAAAGCACGATCACTTCATTCGGAACGATGTGGAAAACGTTGTGACCAATCACAACGAAAGCGCCGAAGCAGAATTCGAATCGCGCTGAGCGCTCGTGACGCTAGAGGATTAGCGGAAGGGAACGGAATGCCGGCCGATGCAGGGACTGAAGACGATTCTTTCATCCGTCGGTGAGATGCGCAGTTGTAGCCGGGGGCGGTGACCCCGGCAAGCGGATGCATGCAAGCTCCAGTGCGGCCGAGGTCAACGCCCTCGGCTACAGTAATGCTCCGGACGCGGTCCGATTCCAATGAAACGAGCGGGAAGTTGTCGCAGAACTGGAAACCATTTCAGCAGGCGGAAACATGAACGGCAACGACTCTTTGCGATGCGAAGTACGACCAGTAACCACGCGACGATGGATGAAAACCTGCATTGCTTGAATGAGCCGCGTCGGCCATTCGCGCCGTGCCTGTACTTTGCGCAGATCGTCCACGGAAACCGGACCGGTTCGCAATTTTTCGGCCAGCAAGTTTGCAGTCGCGACGGCATCCTGAATGGCGAGATTGATGCCTACGCCGCCCGCCGGTGACATCGCGTGAGCAGAATCGCCGATGCAAAGCAGTCCGTCGCGACACCAATCACGAAGACGATTGATTTGAACCGTCAACAATTTGATTTTTGACCAATCATCGAGCTCTGCCACGCGGTCGCGCAGAAATCCGGCGAAGCTAACGATGTCGTTTTGAAACTGCCCCAACCCGCGCGTTTTGATTTGGTCGAAGCCGCCCTTCGGAATTACAAAGCCGCACTGCCAGTAATCACCGCGGTCGAGTAGCACCAGCAATTTGCCTTGTTGAAAGAAACCGAGTGATTGCTGAGGATCGTCCTGCTTCTTTGAGATCCGCATCCACAACGCGTCGATCGGGACGCCGAAGTCTTGCCGCTCAAGCCCCGCACGCGCCTGAACGATCGAATGCCGTCCGTCTGCGCCGATGACCAGGTCGGCACGAATTTCCAATTCGCCCCGTGGAGTTTTCGCGCGCACACCGGTCACACGCTGCCGATCGAACGTCAGATCGACCACTTCGTGCTGCGTCAGCAATTGGAAATTCGGGAATTTTTTTGCGTGCGTGGAAAGGAAATTGAGAAAATCCCACTGCGGCATGAAAGCGATGAATTTGCAGCGCGTGGGTAGCTTCGTGAAATCGGCGATCGGCACGGTCTGACGCATTGATCACAGCGCGTAATTCGCGTACTTCCTGATGCGGCTGCTTTAGGAATTCCTCGAGCAATCCGAGCTCGTACATCAACTCGAGCGTGGACGGGTGAATGGTGTCGCCGCGAAAATCGCGAAAAAAATCGGCATGTTTTTCCAAGACGATCACGGGCACCCCTGCTCGTGCGAGCAGGTACCCGGCCATTATCCCGGCTGGTCCGCCGCCGGCGATCACACAGCGCGTTTGCAGTTCAACCACGGATTACACGGATAGCACGGATAAGAACTCAACTCACAATGTCATTCTGAGCGGAGCGAAGAATCTCTGATCATTTCTGGAGCAAACGTCGCGCAGAAATAGCCAGAGATGTTTGAAAGCCTGGCCTCATGCTTCGCCGCGTATAAAGCATCCTTTAGGTGATGGAAATCATGTTGTCTACGCGGCTTCGCATTTCGTTGCAGCGCTTCGCTCAACATGACAGGACTCTGTATGCACCGACGCATAGAAAACGGCGTTTATTAAGATCGTTCTTTTCATCTGTGTCATCCGTGCAATCCGTGGTTACTCCAATGAAGACTGATCAACCGCTTTTCCTCGACGAAGGACAAGTTCGAGAGCATCTGCGGATGACCGAGTTGATTCCGGCGATGGAGAAAGCGCTGATCGATTTCTCTGCCGGCAGAGTGACTCAGCCCGTGCGCTCGATCATATCGGTCGATCCGCCCGGCGGATTCCTCGGCTTGATGCCAGCGCTCACGCCGGATGGACTCGGATTGAAAGCAGTAACGTTCTACCCGTCGAACGTTGGGCGCGGAATCCCCACGCACATGGCCACGATTTTTCTTGTCGATCCACAAACGGGAACGCCACTCGCGATAATGGACGGCCGGTTAATCACCGAGATGAGAACCGCCGCTGTATCTGCTGCGGCGACGAAACTGCTCGCATCGCCTGATGCTAAAGTCCTCGCCATTCTCGGCAGCGGAGTGCAAGCGCGCAGCCATGTGGAAGCTCTGCGGCTCGTTAGGCAATTTGAGGAGATTCGCGTTTGGAGTCCTACCATTGAACACGCAAAACGGTTCGCACAGGAAATTGGCGCCACACCAACGTCTGCTGAAGAAGCAGTGCGGTACGCCGATGTGATCGTGACTGTGACCAGTTCAAAAACGCCAGTACTGAAAGGAGACTGGCTGAAACCCGGCTGTCATGTGAACGCAATCGGCGCATGCCGGCCGGACTGGCGCGAGCTTGACGATGAAGCGATGCAAAAGCAATGTCGTGTTCGTCGATTCTCGCGAAGGCGCGCTGAAAGAATCCGGCGACGTGATTCTTTCCGGCGCAAAAATTTATGCGGAACTGGGCGAAGCGTTGGCCGGCAAGGTTCCACCGCGTGTAAATGAAACAACGATTTTCAAATCTCTCGGCATGGCGGTGGAAGATATTGCTGCGGCAATGCTGGTATATCGATCGGCGATTGCGACTCTGTAAACGTTGTGAGATTTTAGATCGGCGAGAAATGGCGCAGGGTTCACGGCAGTTTTTCCTCGCAGAGTTTTTGAAAAGCCGGATCAGCGCGCAAAGGGTCCCAGATCGGGTCGAGCCTAAGAAGGGCTGGGGTAATGGGCACTGGGTAGTAAAGCCCGCCAATATAGGGCGTTTGTAACAGCTGGGTAAGACCTGAGATAGCGGGGCTATTCTCGCGGAAGGTCGTTTGAATCATCGCGAGATTCTCTTCTGAGCCCGGTCCTGCCAGCGGATCTCCAGGCACCGCACCCTTAACACGAGGCACGAACATAACTGCGCGCTCCGCTGCTTTTATCGCCAAATCCTTTTGCCCCATGAGGCAATAAATTTGAGACAAGTCCTCGGCATGGAACGCAAGCGAAAAGTCGTTTGGTTGATCGTTGAGCTGCTCAAGTGTGTTGCGCGCCTGTTCAACGCTAACGTTTGCGCCAGCCGTATCGCCAGCTAGGCGCTGGGCGTAAGCAAGCGCCGTTTGCGCCCGGACCTTGTCCTCCTCAGAAGTGTAATGGAATTGAGACAGTCGAGCTTGTAGCAATCGAACAGCCCCACGGTAATTTCGTTCAAGTCTCAACTGCGTTATCTTGATCTGAAAGACCACCTCATGAGGAGTCTGCTCGTTTATTCCTGACAACAACCTGGCAGCTTCTTGCAGGTTGCCTTGGGCCTGATAAATGCTGGCCTTTGTGGCCATCGCTTCCTGATCGTTTGGCGTAATGTCCAGCACTTGATCATAGCGCTTTAGTGCCGCCGGGAACTGTCGAAGTGCGCCGTAAGTCAATCCCACGTCCACAAGTAACGTCACATTACGTGGGTCCAAGGCGAGGGCTCGCTCGAAGTAGGCAACGCTTTGATCCCAGTTTCCCTTGCGGCGCATAATTCGGCCGAGCGCCGCTGGCGCCTCGCTGCTACCTGGTAACAGTTCGATGACGCGCTCAAACGTGGTTTTGGCAGCCCCGTAATCACGCGGTACAAGCCATTGATAATTACCAAAGGCTAGCAGCGTTTCAGGCGAATTCGGCTCCAGTTTCTGCGCCTCCTCCAAAGCGCGCTTCGCTGCATCGCCCCGAGCTGCGGTGGTAGCGTTGTGACGGTTAAAATAGATAACCGCGTTTACGTAAGAAAGCCGCGCCCATGCGATCGCAAAATTGGGGTCAAGCTGCACCGCCCGCTCAAAAAAACCGGCGGCTTCCGTCCACGCATCGAGGGAGTCCCAACCCAGGCCTTGAACAAACGCCAGGCCGTGCAGATAGGCCTCGTAAGCCTCTGGATTGTTTATCGGTTTAGCTGCCAACGCTTGCTTCTCGCGACCGCTGAGCTTTGCTTGTAGCGACGCGGCAATTGCTTTGGCGATCTCACTCTCGACGCCAAAGATGTCAGTTAACTTGCGATCGTAGGTCTCGGCCCAGAGGTGGGAATCGGTTTGCGCGTTAACCAGCTGAACATTGACGCGCACCTGGTCGGCCGCTTTTTGCACGCTACCCTCAAGAATCGTCGCTACGCCAAGCTGCTTCGCGATCTCGGTGAGATTGCGAGGTTTGCTCTGATATTGCTGCGTGGACGTGCGTGAAATTACTTTCAAGTCCGCGATCTTGGATAAGAGCGTCAGAATTTCATCCTGGATACCGTCAGCAAAGTAGGCGTTGGCTTTGTCTTCGCTCCGGTTCTCAAATGGAAGCACTGCAATGCTTTTTTGAGAGATCAACTCGCCACTCGGTCGGTAAAACGGGCGGCGCCCAACGATCATCATTACAATAACCAGCAGCAGTACCCCGATAATGATGAAGTCGAGGATCCGTCCGGAGGCGCGTTGAACAGATCTCGCCTGGACCGGATCGAGATCTTCCGTCCTTACTATTCCTTCCGGGGTCAGTTCGTAGAGCCAGGAGAGTAGCATCGCAATTGGAAATCCGACCGCGAGCGCAATGACAACAAAACGCACTCCTGAATTAGGAATTTCAAAAAACGGGAAGACTTGCGTCGTCAGCTGCGTGAGAAACCATGCAACGACTCCGTAAGCGACCGCGGCGCGATAAACATTGCGCCGCTTAAGCTCGGTCAAAAATTTCGGTGGATTCACTCTGTGCGCGTTGACGAAGCGCTCGTCACCTAGAGCAAACTACCTTGATGCACGTGATTTGAAAAGCACCCGCAATATTCAAGGCGCAATGAAAGAATCAGGCGATGTGATTCTTTCCGGAGCGAAGATTTACCTCGAACTGGGCGAAGCGCTGGCTGGCAGGGTTCCACCGCGCGCAAATGAAACGACCATCTTCAAATCACTAGGGATGGCCGTGGAAGATATCGCCGCGGCAATGTTGGTATATCGATCAGCGATCGGAGCGCGACTATAGGGCGACTGCTTCGGCCGTCCACTGGGCAAGGAGAGCACTTGCCCTGCAACCGCAGATGACGGAACAGTTGGCAACGATGACAACTGGTGACATTGCAGAACTAAATGCGACAATCGAACAGGCCGTTGCTGACGGGCAACTGATCGCATCATCGGCAAAGAACATTCGTACCCTGCTCGAAGGCGCAGGGTCAGATATCTATTTTCGATCGGTCAAGGAACTCGTCCATGCCGCTGAGTGGCAGGAACTAAACGACCGGTTTTACCAGACACTGGCATTTGGCACGGGTGGGCTACGTGGGCGCACCATCGGGAAAATCGTCACGACTGCGGAACGCGGGAATGCGCGCGAAGGCGAGCGACCGGAATTCCCATGCGTCGGCACGAATGCGATGAACGTTTTTAATATCAACCGGGCAACGCGCGGACTTGTTGCCTACCTGCAGGAATGCAACCAACGCGAGGGAATTTCGACGAAGCCAAAAATCGTGATCGCGCATGATCCGCGATTTTTCTCGAAAGAGTTCGCCGAGTTGGCGGCGAAAGTCGCAGCCGAAAATGGTTGCGACGCGTTTGTGTTCGATGGTCCGCGTTCTGTCCCGGAGCTTTCGTTTGCTGTTCGCCATCTGCACGCGAGCGCAGGGATCGTGATCACCGCGAGCCACAACCCGCCTCACGACAATGGCTACAAAGTTTATTTCGACGACGGCGCGCAGGTGATCGAACCAGCCGCCAGCGGGATCATTGCCAAGGTGAACGCGATCACGACCGAGGCATTCACACCCCTGCCTAAAGAGAAACAAGGAAAAGTGACGGTTATCGGAAAGAATATCGATCAGGCTTACATGCGCCGGCTCGAAACGTTGATTCTCGATCCGCGACTGATTCGCGAGGCGAAATCGCTGCGAATTGTTTACACGCCACTGCACGGAACCGGCAGCGTAGTCATCAAACCAATGTTGACCCGGCTTGGCTTTAATTTCCAAGTCGTGCCCGAGCAGGATTGTTTCGATGGCCGGTTTCCAACGGTGAAATCGCCGAACCCGGAATACGGCGAAGCGCTAACCATGGCGATCAACCTTGCTGAAAAAGAAAACGCCGACCTGGTCGCTGCTACTGATCCAGACTGCGATCGCATGGGAGTGGCAGTTCGAACCAGGGATGGCAAAATGAAATTGCTGACCGGAAACCAAATCGGTTCGCTGCTGGCGTGGTATAGAATCAAGATGCTGTTCGACAAAGGCGTGCTGAACAAGCAAAACGCAGAGCGCGCCGTGATTATCAAAACTTTCGTCACCACCGATCTGCAAAACGCGATCGCCGATCATTACGGCGTGCGCTGTGTGGAGACGTTAACTGGTTTTAAATACATTGGCGCGAAGCTGGCAGGTTACGAGCGCGCGATTCCCGAACAATTGCGACAGAGTTATGCCGATCTTGCCGAGAATGAAACGCGGCGGCTCCGGCTCGCATACTCTTCATTTTACGTTTTCGGCGGCGAAGAAAGCTACGGTTACAGCGGAGCCGATTTTGTTCGCGACAAGGATGGCAACGGCTCAGTAATCATGTTTTGTGAAGTGGCCGCTTACGCGAAATCGCGCGGACAAACGGTCGATCAGTTGCTCGACGAAATCTATTCGCAGTTCGGTTATTTCGCGGAGAAAACCAGTTCGCTAGTTTTCGAAGGCGCAGAGGGAGCAAACAAGATCGCCAGCCTGATGGAATCATACGCGGCCGATCCGGTCCGCGAAATACTCAACTCGCAGGTGGCGGACATTAGAAATTTCGAGACGGACGAGATCAAAGACGTCGAAGGCGATCTGATTCCAAAGACGAAAATGTTGATGCTTGAGTTGGAAGACGGCACGCGCATCGCGGTGCGCCCGTCGGGCACGGAGCCCAAAATAAAATATTACCTCTTTGCGCGCCGCCAGCCCGAAAGCGAAAAAATCACCGGCGCAGACCTCGACCGAATTAAAGCGGAAGTTGAAAAACACCTAGAGGAACTCTGGAATTGGCTACGGAAGGATGCTGATTCGCGGTTACGATAGTCTGAGCTCCAAACTGCAAGCTTGAGACAGGCAATTGTCATCCTGAGCGAAGCGAAGGATCTCTGGGATTCCGCAAACTCCTGGAATACAACCTGAGATGTTTGAAAGCCTGGCCTCATGCTTCGCATTTTCGTTGCAGCGCTCCGCTCAACATGACAGTAGGCAGGTGCGAACTGGAGACCTGGTCTTTAGGGTTTGAGCACATTCGATGAAAAGAATCACAAAGCTTTGGCCGTGGCTGGCTGCGATCTGTAGCGGGTTTCTTTACGCGCTTTGCTTTGCGCCATTCAACCTGACGTGGTTCTGCTGGATCGCGCTGACCCCGCTTATCGCCGCAATTTGGTTTTCCGGCAAACGGAGTCGCGTCATCCGTGGCTTCGAACCCTGCTTCTCGGTTACGTCGCTGGCCTGGCGTTTTTCTGGATCGTATTTTTCTGGCTCACCACGGTCACGGTTCTCGGTTGGTTTGTCCTTGAGTTTTACATGGCGATTTATTTCGCAATCTGGGCGTGGCTTTGCGATCTGCTGCGGCCACGAACAGGCAAGAGGCAATCAACTGGCGCAAGCAAATGGAACCAGATGCTCGTCCAAGCCCGCGGCACCGCGGCCCCCGCACAATCGCCGTGGACAAAATCGACGAGCAACCTGCGACTTGCTTTCATCCTCGCGGCGGCGTGGACCACGCTTGAATGGTTGCGCGGCTGGGTTTTCTCCGGGTTTGGCTGGAATGGCCTTGGTGTCGCGCTACACGACAATTGGCCGTTGATTCAACTGACAGAGCTCACGGGTGTCGCCGGATTATCGTTCATGGTTGTGTTTGTGAACGTGATCGTTCTCACGACCGCGTATCGCCTGGTTGTGGAGGCGCGCACACGCGTGATGCGACCGCATTTTGATTTCACCGTGACAATGGCATCCATTGTCGGAGTTTTGATTTTCGGACTGCGCGCGACCCAGATTTCGCCGCCCACAAAACCGTTCCGCGTCGCCGCGGTGCAATCGAATGTTCCGCAAAATCAAAAGTTCGATCCGCAGTTCACCAGGAGAATCTTCGATCGATTCCGGCGGTTGAGCGAAATCGCGCTGCGCTCTAATCCCCCACCTGATTTGTTGGTTTGGCCAGAAAGCTCGATGCCCGGGCCAGTTCTCGCAGACCAGGAGAGCTACAAATTTGTCATGGATCTGGCCGCATCGGCGGACACAGACCTTTTGTTGGGAACGATCGACGTAGACCAGCGAGATGTATACAACGCGGCGCTGCTTGTCGCCGATGGCGGTGAACGCGTGCAGATCTATCGAAAGGTCCACCTGGTGCCTTTTGGCGAATATGTTCCCGGTCGACATACAGTGCCGCTGCTTGCGCAGATTGTAGGCGATCAGGTATCCGGCGATTTTAAAGGAGGAAAAGAACACACCGTGTTCGCTCTGACCAACAGCAACGTCCATGTGGCGCCGTTGATTTGTTTCGAAGACACCATTGGCGAGCTCACCAGACAATTTGTTCTTCCAACTGAGACAAGTCCCGGCGCGAACCTACTCGTAGATGTGACGAACGACGGGTGGTTCAAGCGGTCCGCTGGATCGCATCAGCATTTGGCCAATGCGATCTTTCGCTGCGTAGAAACGCGTCGGCCAATGATTCGCGCTGCCAATACCGGCGTCACCTGTTTCATCAACCAATTTGGCCGCGTCACTCAGATTCTCCGGGATGACACAGGCAGCACGTTTATCGAGGGCGTGCTTGCCGGCGAAATCAAATTGCCGACCGAGCAGGAGTTGACGTTTTATGCCAGGCATGGCGAGCTATTCGCGAAAGCGTGCGCAGCAATCACGCTGGTTTCAATGGTCTGCAGTTTTCGGCGTACGTCGTTGGAAACGGATGTAGAGGCGTTTGTGTCAAGCGCCTGAACGTTGGCGGCTGACACAGCCGCCGCTACAACTCGCAGAAATTTCTGCAGTGTGATACAAAGGCAGGAATGCGCGTCGAACTGCCGCTTGACCATTTACAAGAACTTTGGCCTAACGAATTTCGCGGCGCGCGCATCGGTGCGCTGGTTCATCCGGCTTCCGTTTCTTCGAAACTTGAACACGCGTCACGAATCCTGGGGCGACACAGTGGGGATTTGTTTCGCCTTGCCGCCTTTTTTGGCCCGCAACACGGATTTCTCGGCCAGACACAGGACAACATGGTGGAATGGAAAGGTTACGAGCATCCGCGTCTGCGCATCCCGGTTTACAGTCTTTACGGCGACCATCGCGAACCGACGGCTGAAATGCTGGAAGGCCTGGATGTTTTACTGGTCGATCTTCAAGACGTAGGATCGCGTTACTACACCTTTATCTGGACGCTCTACTTGTGTATGCGCGCGTGCGAGAGATGCGACACCGCCGTCGTTGTGTT
Organism: uncultured Verrucomicrobiae bacterium; assembly: GCA_963803285.1. Lineage (GTDB taxonomy): Bacteria > Verrucomicrobiota > Verrucomicrobiia > Chthoniobacterales > UBA10450 > Udaeobacter. The sequence goes on from CAWDMG010000014.1 coordinate 42,439, forward strand.
GGATCGACCAAACCCGATCAACGGCGTAACGACTGAAGGGCCTATGCTCGATCCCAACTACAAATCCTTTGTTGGCATGCATCCGATTCCGGTTCGACATGGCCGCACCATTGGCGAACTGGCGCAGCGATTTCGTGACGAAGCATTCCCGAAGTGTGAGCTGTCCGTACTGCCAATGAAAAACTGGGAGCGAGCGATGTGGTTTGATCAAACCGGTCTGCCATGGGTAATGCCATCACCCAACATGCCTACGCTCGACAGCGCCGGTGTTTACCCCGGCATGTGTTTGTTCGAAGGCACGAATATTTCCGAGGGACGCGGCACGACGCGACCATTCGAGATTTTTGGTGCGCCATTTATTGATGCGGAGAAACTTTGCACCAAGCTAAACGGCATAAAGTTGCCCGGCGTTTTCTTTCGCGAAAACTATTTCCAGCCAACCTTCCAAAAATTTGCCGGCCAACTCTGCGGCGGTGCGCAAATTCATGTGATCGATCGCGAACATTTCCGACCGTTTGAAACAGGCATTGAAATCATTCGAGCCATTCGGAGCTTGTATCCTGACGAATTCGGATGGAAACAACCGCCTTATGAATACGAAACAGAGAAATTGCCGATCGAAATATTGTTGGGCGGATCGCTGGGAACATTTTTCGGCGCTTCGTGAGCGAAAGCACAGCGTTAGTAAAAATTTCACAGGTTCGCTACAGTTTCCTGGTCGAGGTAAATTCGTTCAAAACATCATGAGCACAGTGTCATGTTGAGCGAAGCGCTGCAACGAAATGCGAAGCATGAGGCCAGGCTTTCAAACATCTCAGTATTTATTCCGGCGATCCGGATCCAGAATTACATCAGAGATTCTTCGCTTCGCTCAGAATGACAAAGATGAAATGACGTGTTTGAGGATGAGCTTGCTTGCACGCCGACTAACGCCGGTCGTAATATTGATCGCCCAGGTTTTACCCTCGACTGCGCCGCAAGCTCGTGCCGATATCCCATGGCCGGAAGTTGTGCAGCGGCTTGCGTACGAGAACGATAAACTGGCGCGGCGTCCGCAGGGACATAACGGTGAATACTTCGTCGTGTGCACGCTCTATTACACGCCGAAGGAATCAGGTTTTACTTTTGAGCGCGGCTTTGACGCGACGCCGGTTACGAAACCTGGGTTGCAGCGGCCGAAAATATCCGCGCGATTTTCTCCGCTCCGTCAAGAAAGAAGGCTTCGGTCAAATTACTACGCCTGTTAACGGACGATATTACATTCGCTACAACAGTAGCGATTCTTATGCATTTGCTTCACATGCGATGGGTGGAGGCGGTGTTCTGGTGCCGCGTTATTCGGCGGCGATGGTGGGAGGGCACGGTGGCTTGCGTCGCGGAGCGGTTATAGAGACAACGTCCCCGGAACTTCAGAAAATCTTCGGGAGCAACCGCTGGAAGATCATGGATACCGGCGGCGGCCTGCGGCGATGGCAAATCGATTGTTATTTCGGCGAAGATGAACCGCTCGGGCCCGGCAAGCTCCAGGGTCGTCCGCGTGCGACTACCTTTGAGTACGCATACGCCAACGTGCGAATCGTAGATTGACGTGAAGCCGTTCAAGGTCCGGCTTCGCTTTCACGGCGACCTTAGTGTTTTTCTCCGGTCAAAAGCCGGCGACGCAGTAATCGAGCGCCGGCTGGCAGAAAAGACATCCATAAAAGACGTCATTGAGTCGTGTGGCGTTCCACACCCGGAGGTTGATTTGATCCTAGTCGATGAACAGACAGTCGGTTTTGATCACACGCTGGCCAACGACACAAAAGTAGAGGTCTTTCCGGTCGAGAATCGTGACACGATTCACACGGAGAAACGATTGCAAGCTGTTGGCCTTTCTAGATTTGTTGCCGATGGACATTTGGGATCCCTGACACGCAATCTCCGTCTCTTCGGATTTGATGTCGCCTACCGCCAAAACGCTGATGACCACCAACTGCTTGAGGTGATGGTCCACGAAAATCGAGCGCTCTTGACGCGTGATCGGCGTCTGCTCATGCACGCGATCGTTCAACACGGATATTGTCCTCGCTCCCAAAACGCCGACGAACAAACTATTGAGGTTATCCGCCGTTTTAACCTCTCGGAATTGATCGCGCCTTTCACGCAGATGTCTACGATGTAACGGCCCGTTGGAAGAGGCAGCCAAGGCCGACATAATCGACAAACTCGAGCCGCTTACCAAAATCTATTACGACCAGTTCCGCCGCTGTCCTGACTGTGAACAGATCTACTGGTCAGGGTCGCACTTTCCTCAACTGCAAAGGCGAATCGAAGAAATTCGCTCCCGGGTTCGAGGCGAAGCATAGGCTTGTCACCAGCTTAGCGGAACGGCAGACTGCGCTGCCATATGCAGTTCGCATTTTCGCCGCGCACGCAGTTCGCGGCGTTAGCTGTGGCCAACGCGATTGCAATTGGCGTCACCAATGCTCAAGGCCCGGCGCCGTCGCCGTTGCTTCCACAAGCAGCTCCGGCGCCGAGCAAGGAGACCGTCCCACCACCGCAGGCAAGTCCAGCGCCCGAATTGACCAAAGCTGATTTCGAAACTTTTCTCGACGCGCTGATTCCCTCGCAACTGCGAAATCGAAACATTGCTGGCGCGGTCGTGTCGGTAGTGAAAGACGGTCAGGTGTTATTTCAAAAAGGATATGGTTACGCTGATGTCGAAGAGAAGAAACAACCCCTGGTTGCAGGCGTTCCATGTCATTGGCTGGGTATTGATGGCAGGTGTGGTTCTTTTGATTATTGCCGCGGTTCGCTTTGTCAGGCTGCCAGGACACGGGCTTTGGTTTCGCGCTCACGCAATTCTTTTAGCGGTTGGCGGAATCGCATTACGGAGTGTTTGCATGGCAATACCATTTTCTCGATGCGTCGCTGAAGTTCTGATCGTCGCAGCACATCGATGAATTTCGCTCAGCGTGGACTTCTAATTGGTTTCGCTGTAGTCGCGTTTCGCGCTTCGATTCTTGGTTACGGGCCGTTGGGACATGAGATCGTCGGCGCGATCGCAGACGAGCGCCTGACGAATACGCCTACAGCCGCAAAGGTATACGCGTTACTCGATGGGATAAGATTGGAAAAGGCCGCCCTACTTGCGGACGAAATTAAGGGCTGGGACAAAAACGGGGTCGACGATCTACGGTCATTTCATTATTCGGCACACCGGAACATCGAGAGAGAACTGCGTGATTTTTGGCGCGCGAACCAGCCAACGCACGATCTAAGTTCGCGCATGCCTTCGCACCATTGGTTTCACTACACCGATGTCCCTGTGACGCCAACGCAACGATATCGTGACGGCGCCATTGGTCGCAGCATTTGGGACGTCGTGCACATGATTCCGTTCTGCATCGATGTCTTGCACGGGCGAATCCCCGAACAGAACGAGCGGAAGATCACGAAAGCCATTGCCATCATTCTGCTGGCCCATTACGTCGCAGACATTCATCAGCCGCTGCATGTCGGTGCCGACGTACTTCGATGCGCAAGGACGCGCGGCCGATCCCGATAAGGACAAGTCCGCCCTGGCGGATGAAGGCGGAAACACTTTCACGTTGGAGCTGAGCGATGAGCCGCGACGTCGCCGAGGCATTCGCAAGAAGAAGTTCCACGGTTTTTGGGATAACGATTCGGTAAACGCGCTTTTCCCTCAGGTGCAGGGCAGGTTGCCAAAAAAGGAACTCGAAGCGCAAATCGAACCATTCAAACGGCAACTCGTGCACGAGATGGCGACAAATGAACCCCGGAACTGGCAAATGCCGGCAAACGTTTCGCTCGATAGTTACGCCGAAGTTTGGGCGGACGAAATCCTGCCCTTCGCGCGCGAGGCGCATGCGCGTCTGGAGTTTAGGAATGTAAAGCCGTTGCTCGATGGCGACCGAGTCGTTGCGACGGGCGAGGCAATCGAAAAACCGATGTCCAGGTCAAATGCTGTATCGCACTTGGGCAACCGGCATCGTGCGCGACGAGCTGCACAAAGCTGGCTGGCGTCTTGCCGATTTACTGCAGAAGATTTTGTAGTGACATACTCAGCTACTGAAGTCCCGCCAACAGCAGAAATTTTTCAAACTACAATGCGAGCTGTTGTCCAGCGTGTAAGCCGAGCACGCGTAACCGCGGATGGCAGTGTCACGGGAGAAATCACCATGGGCCTTATGATCTTGCTCGGCGTCGGGCGCGACGACACGTCAGCCGTCGCCGCGGGCTATGGCCGAGAGAATCGCAAATCTAAGGATCTTTGAGGATGACCAGCGAAAAATGAATCGCTCGTTGCTGGACGTAAAAGGCAGCGCCTCGTCGTCTCACAGTTCACACTTTATGGCGATGCGCGCGGGCAACGCAGACCGAGCTTTATCGCTGCTGCGCCGCCTGAACAAGCAAGGACCCTGTACGCAGAATTTGCGGAAGCGCTGCGCAGGTTGGGAGTCACCGTGGCGACAGGAGTTTTCGGCGCAATGATGTCCGTGGAATTGGTCAACGAAGGTCCGGTGACCATCCTTTTGGACTCTGACAAAACATTCTGAACAGCCGTATCGCCTAACGAGGCACAGCTTTCGCACTTCAATTGTCATTCTGAGCGGAGCGAAGAATCTCTGGATTTCTAAAGCTGCCTAAATTCGTGAGCTTCCGCGCTCCTTCGCTGATTCCATCAACTCAGGTTTGAGTCTTCTTCGCGTCACCCATCTTTTTGCATTGCGCTTTCAGCTGAGCGAATTGCTCCGCAGAAAGAATCCCTTTGGCGCGACCGAGAAATGCCTGGCGGCTTTCCTTTGTGCAGCCTGCCTTCATGCATTCGGCCTGCCACGTCTCGATCTTGTTCCTCTGATCGGGCGTGAGATTCAATGAGGCTAAATTAACGCACGCCATTGATTGCCCCTTAGAAGCGCCTTTAGCGCAACAAGCGTGGTCTCCTGCGAATGCGCTCGATGCGGCAAGCATCGCAGCAGAAATTAAAGCGGTAATGCTGATTCTCTTCATGGTAGGTGCTGAGATACTCGCGAAGTCAAAACCGTTCAAACGTTTTTCGTGCGGATTACCGAAGACGAAAACGATGGAAAAGCGCCGCAGCAGCGGCGCACTCCAAAACGCAAAGCGCCTAATTGAGCGTTGAATTGAACGGCCACGTTTTGGGGTGCGGTGATGTTCCACCGCTTTGTTTCCAAGGAAGCATCAGATTGCGGCTGCTATGACCATCCTTACAGTAGTGACCAATGTTTCCGACACTCGAACCCGTTCGACCGATTCAACTCTCCGAAATCCGGGAAGCGCGCGAACGGATCGCGAAGACGATCGTTCGCACACCGCTGATTCGTCTCGAACTCGGACCGGAGTTTCCGGACATCCTGCTGAAGCTGGAGAATCTGCAACCGATCAATGCTTACAAATTGCGCGGCGCAGCCAACGCGGTGGCGACGTTACCTGAATCTGATCGCAAACGCGGCGTCTGGACAATCAGTGCGGGGAATGCCGGCCAAGGCGTTGCTTACGCGGCGAGGGCGGCAGGTGTGCCGTGCACGGTCGTGGTTGTTGAGACCGCTCCGAAATCAAAATTGGAGCGAATGAAAGCGCTCGGAGCGACACTTATTCCGGTCCCCTACGAGATTGCCTGGAAAGCGCTCGATGAAAGATCCTTTCCGGGAGTTGGAGGAACATTCATTCATCCGTTCGATGACAATGATTTTATTGCCGGGCATGGCACGATGGGATTGGAAATTCTCGAAGACGCCCCAGACGTGACTGCTGTCATCGCCAGCATTGGCGGCGGCGGGTTAATCGCCGGCGTGGCCAGCGCAATCAAAGCGCTGAGACCCGAAGTACAAGTATTCGGGGTCGAACCGGAGACGGCAGCGCCAGCAGCGCTTTCGTTCGAAAAAGGCTCGCCGCAAGGATTTTCCAAACTGGAAAGCGTCATTTGTGGATGGCGCCGGCGGTCAAAGCATGTTCCCTCGCATGTGGGAAAGAATGAAACCAGTCATGGACGGCTACATCGTCGTCACCCTAAAGGAGACAAGAAGTGCGATGCGACTGTTGGCTGAAAAAGCACGTGTCATTGCTGAGGGTGCCGGCGCTTTGCCAGTGGCTGCGGCGTTGAGCGGGAAAGCTGGCAAAGGGCCGATCGTCGCGATTATCTCCGGCGGCAACATTGATTTGCAGAAATTTTGCGAGTTGATCTCGCAAAGCGACGATTGACTTTTGCGTGTGCGTTTGAAATAAGATTCCCGAAGACAAACGAGGAGGTAGAACAATGAAAATTGGCGATACAGCACCAGACTTTGATGCACAAACAACTGTGGGTCGGATCCGTTTTCACGATTGGATCGGCGACTCGTGGGCCGTTTTATTTTCGCACCCGAAGGACTTTACCCCAGTCTGCACGACCGAGCTCGGATACATGGCGAAAATAAAACCACAGTTCGACCGCAGAAACGTAAAGATAATCGGATTATCGGTCGATTCGACGGGCGATCACGAAGGATGGGCGAAGGACATCGAGGAGACCCAGGGTCACGCGCCAAATTACCCGATCATCGGCGATGCCGATTTCAACGTCGCAAAACTCTATGGGATGCTCCCGGCGGAAACTCAAGGAGACGCCAAATCGCGAAAGCCGGCCGATAACGCAACCGTGCGTAATGTTTACGTCATCGGACCAGACAAGAAGATCAAGCTGATACTTGTCTACCCAATGACAACTGGCCGGAATTTCGATGAAGTGCTGCGAGTGATCGACTCACTGCAACTGACTGCGAAGCACCAGGTGGCTACGCCGGTCAACTGGTTGCCCGGAGAGGATGTGATCATCGCCGGCTCGGTGTCGGACGAAGAGGCGAAGAAGCGTTATCCGCAAGGCTGGAAAGCGCCAAAGCCTTATCTTCGAATCGTTCCGCAGCCGCAATAACTGCTCGTCATTTCGAGCGAACTCGAGAAATCCCGCAGCATTACTTCACGGCAGCGCCACGGGATCCTTCGACTTCGCTACGCTCCGCTCAGGAGGATGATCGCTGTTCCTCGCCGAGACTCTCAGCAGAAAATTCCACCGGGTCCTGCTGAAAATAGTTTCGTAACTGAGCATAGAGTTTTGGATGGTGGGCGCGCAGCGCATGCGGCTGCTCGAAGAATGCTTCTACTGATACCGCGAAGAACTCCGCAGGATTGGTGGCTCCGTACGTGTCAAGCAGCGCGGGAACCCCGCTCTCGTCGGCAGCACGGAGCGACGCAAACTCGGATCTCATCACTGCGGTCCAGGCTACCTGCTGCTCGCGCGTCGCCAACCCCGGCACCCCGTCAGCTGCTTCATTTTCGAAATCGAGCTGGTGAGCAAATTCGTGAAGAACAACGTTCTTACCATCGGAGGCATCAGCTGCGCCATGTTTGACGGCCCCCCAGGAAAGAACCAAAGAGCCCATTCTACGGCCAGTCTCGCCAAGGCGACTAACAGTCCCCTCTTCCCAAACATGCTCTCCAACCTGTCGTTTTTCTTCCACCATGTACGTCAATGGATAAACGAGAATCGTGAGCAGGCCGGGGAAATAATCCGTTCTGCGGTGCAACAATAGAAGACACGCTTGCGCTGCGATAGTGACACGGACTTCATCGGTAATCGCAAAACCACCGCATCCTTCGAAGCGCTTTTCGGCAAGAAAGACCTGAATGTGACCAAGTAATTCCGCGCGATCGCTCGCCGACAGTCTGTGGAAAAATACAACGTGGCGTTGAATCAGCGATAGCCATTTTTGCGGGAATGGCCGGCCTTGTAACCACCGTCGTCTGCGCTGTCTCAATAGCGTAAAAATCACAGTGCAACACTAATCGCTGCGTGATACCGCCGAGCAAACGAGAAGAGGTGGTTTCAATCTGCTTTAGGGCAACGGAGGACTGGAGACCGCCCGCTCCTTGAGCGCTTTGACGCCGCAATTCGATCTCGCGTTACGTGCGAGATCGTCCTATCAGTAACAAATATGAATATGATCTCGATTTCCCGTCGCGATTTTGCACGCCTGCTCGGTGCAGGCGCGGCAGCGGCAGTCGTTAGGCCGCCGCTTTCTTTTGCAAAACCGACTCAATCCGTTACCACGCCTTTAGCGGAAGGAGGAATTGTGCGCTTGAGCGCGAATGAAAATCCTTACGGCCCATCCCCGAAAGCATTTCAGGCGATAACGGATTCGTTCGGCCTTGCCTGTCGTTATCCGGACGACCACAACAACCTGCTAATTGACAAACTGGCGAAGCTGAATGGCGTCAATCACGATCAGATCCTGCTCGGCGATGGTTCGGGCGAAATCCTAAAACTCTGTGCAGAAACGTTCACTGGACCTCAGAACGGGAAGCTTGTAGCAGCGGATCCGACCTTTGAAGCAATTCTAAATAATGCCAGCGCCAATGGCGCCGAGGTCGTCAAAGTGCCGTTGACCTCAACCTATGGGCACGACCTTTCTAAGATGCTTTCCTCCGCGAAAGCGGGTCTGATTTACGTCTGCAATCCTAACAACCCGACCGCCAGTATCACGCCAAAGGACGAACTGCGAGATTTCATCGCGAAGACTCCGTCAAAAACGATGATTCTCGTAGACGAAGCGTATTTTCATTATGCCGATAGCCCCGATTACGACAGTGTGATCGCGCTGGTGAAAGATCATCCGAACCTGATTGTCTCACGCACATTCTCGAAAATTTATGGTATGGCAGGATTGCGCTGTGGCTATTGCGTCGCTCAGAAGGGAACGATCGATCGGATGCGCCGAAATCAAATGTGGGACAGCGTCAATTGCATGGCTTTGGCCGCAGCAACCGCGAATCTTGATGATCTTGATCATGTCCCAAACGGTCAACGTTTGAACCGTGAAGCGAAAACATTCGTGACCTCCGAGCTCGAAAAGATGGGTTACGAACAAATTCCGTCGCAAGCCAACTTCATCATGTTCGATTGCAAACGCCCTGTGGTGCCGCTGATCCAGGCAATGAAACAGCGCAAGGTTCACGTCGGCCGGTTGTTCCCAGCTCTTCCAAACCACATGCGTCTTACGATCGGGAAGAAAACAGAGATGGAATCTTTCGTGAACGCGTTCAAGCAGGTAATCGCGTAGCGCGCAAAACAGTTGTAGCGGCGGTTGTGCCAAACGCCAAATGGAATCAGATGCCGCGCTCGCTGTGCTGAGCGACTGTAGCTTTTCAGCGGTTTCGCCGAAGAACTCGTGCAGCGCGAGATAAACAACTCCTAACCGCGCGCATGATCGGCGACTCCTTCTTGCCGTTATCTCCGCGCGCCTCATCCGTGGATATCTTAGTAGTAGATACTGAAGTGCTGAGCTGGCAGAGAGCCTCGAGCGCTTCATGAAGCGAGTGTCGGTCGTCCACTGACATTTCCCCGGGGTGATTGAACTCGGTGCCGTTGACGATGATTTTTGCCTTCAGTTTTGCAGCGAGCCGGGCCCCGGAATGGAGCGGCGGCATCTCATCCACAGCGCGATCATACGCCGCTCTGACATCTGACGGCATCTCATCCGCGTTCGCATACTCCCGGCCGTTGAACCGGATGTTGGTCTTGGTTCTCGCGTTCACTAAAAGACCAGAACTCAGGCCTATTTTTGGCGAAATTCAAGTGCGCCGTCTTTTGCGTCCACGTGAACGGTCTGACCTTCTCGGACTTTGCCTTCCAGAATATCGATGCTGAGCGGATCGAGAATTTCCCTTTGAATGGCACGCCGCAAGGGTCGCGCGCCGTAAACGGGATCGTAGCCTTCGCGCGCGAGCAGTGCCTTGGCGGAATCGGACAGCTTGAGCGTGATCTTTTGTTGCTCGAGTCGCTTCGACAACCGGCCAAGCTGAATTTCGACAATCTTCTTCAGCTCCTCTTCACTGAGCCGGTCAAAAATGATGATCTCGTCGACCCGGTTCAAAAATTCAGGCCGAAAATGCGCCCGCAACGCATCCATCACCAGTCGCCTGCGCGCTTCGGGAGATTCTTCCTCCATAATGTATTGCGAGCCAATGTTGGAAGTCATGATGACGACCGTGTTCTTGAAATCTACCGTTCGCCCCTGCCCGTCCGTGATGCGGCCATCGTCGAGCACTTGCAGCAGCACGTTGAACACGTCCGGATGCGCTTTTTCGATCTCATCGAATAGCACGACCGAATACGGCTTGCGGCGCACTGCTTCCGAAAGTTGACCGCCTTCCTCGTAGCCGACGTAGCCCGGTGGCGCCCCGATCAAGCGCGCGACCGTGTGTTTCTCCATGTATTCGCTCATGTCGATGCGGATCATGGCGTTTTCGTCGTCGAACAAAAATTCCGCGAGCGCGCGAGCCAATTCCGTTTTGCCAACGCCCGTGGGTCCGAGAAAAATGAATGAACCGAGCGGTCGGTTAGGATCTTGTAAACCGGCCCGGGCGCGTCGGACGGCGTTAGCCACGGCCTTGATCGCTTCGTTTTGGCCCACGACGCGTAGGTGCAAATGATCCTCGAGCTTTACGAGCTTCTCGCGCTCGCCCTCCTGTAGACGCGAAACCGGAATGCCCGTCCAGCTAGAGACGACCTCGGCGATGTCCTCCTCTGTCACTTCTTCGCGTAGCAAACGCTTTTTAGTCTTGGCCGATTTCGCAGTAAGATCGGCCAGCTTCTTTTCCAAGTCAGGGATCCGGCCGTATTGAATTTCGCTCGCATTGCCCAATTCACCGCGGCGCTGCGAGCGCTCTAATTCAGTCCGCAAACGATCGATCTCTTCCTTCACCTTGCGCTGCTCATCGATAACCGCTTTCTCTTTTTGCCATTCGGCTTTTAGCGCGTTCGATTTTTCCTTTAGCGAAGCCAATTCCTTCTCGAGCTTCTTCAAACGCTCCTTGCTGGCCGGATCTTTTTCTTTCTTGAGCGCCTGGCGTTCCATTTCGTGTTGCATGATCTGGCGCTCGATGACGTCGACTTCTGTCGGCATCGAATCGAGCTCGATCTTTAAACGCGACGCCGCTTCGTCGACCAAGTCGATTGCCTTGTCCGGCAGAAAGCGATCGGTGATGTAGCGATGCGACAGCACCGCTGCTGCGACCAATGCTCCATCAGTGATACGCACGCCGTGGTGGACTTCATATCGCTCCTTTAACCCGCGGAGGATCGCGATTGTATCTTCAACGCTCGGTTCGTTCACCAGCACCGGCTGGAAACGTCGCTCCAGCGCCGCGTCTTTCTCGATATACTTGCGGTATTCATCGATTGTGGTTGCCCCAACGGTGCGCAGCTCGCCGCGCGCCAGCATCGGCTTGAGCATATTCGATGCATCGACCGAGCCTTCCGCTGCACCGGCCCCCACAATCGTGTGCAATTCGTCAATGAAGAGAATGATTTGGTCCTGCGCATCGGTCACTTCCTTCAAGAACGCTTTGAGCCGATCCTCGAATTCGCCACGATACTTCGCGCCCGCGATCATTGCGCCGATGTCCATCGCAATGATGCGTTTGTTTTTCAACGAATCGGGGACGTCGCCGCTGATGATGCGTCGTGCCAGACCTTCAACAATTGCCGTTTTACCAACACCCGGATCGCCGATCAGCACCGGATTATTCTTTGTTCTGCGCGAAAGCACCTGCATGATGCGACGGATTTCGTTGTCGCGTCCGATTACAGGGTCGATCTTGCCGCGCCGCGCCAATTCCGTGAGGTCGCGCCCGTATTTTTCCAGCGCCTGAAATTTGCCCTCGGGATTTTGATCTGTCACCCGCTGCGAGCCGCGCACTTGCTGAAGCCCCTGCATCAGCTTGTCCCGGGTACCGCCCAGATCCTTCAGCAATTTTGCCGCAGGAACGTTCGCGCCGGCTAACGCGAGCAGATAATGCTCAGCGCTGGTGAATTCATCTTTGAGCCTGGACATCTCCTTTTCGGCGCTGTCCAGCACGGTGCGCAGTTCGTTCGAGATGCGCAGATCGGCGGCGCTGCCGTGGATTTTCGGGCGATGCTCCAACTCCGCGCGAAGACGTTCCTGCAACTGATCAACATTTGCCCCAATCTTCTCGAGGAGCGGGCGAGCTATTCCATCGCTTTGATCCAGAAGAGCGGAAAGAAAATGTTCGTTCGTGATTTCGGAATTGTTCAGTTGCGACGCCAGGTCCTGCGCCGCCTGCAGGGCCTCCTGCAGTTTCTGCGTATATCTGTCGATGCGCATGGTTCAAAAATAACCAAGGAGCGGCGGTTTCCAAACCGCCGTTTCGAACGTGCTGCGCAACTCGATTGCGCTTCGGAATTCTGCACGTGCCGCTATTAGGCTACGCTCGTTCGGCGGACTAGAGACCGCCGCTGCTTGAATTGCAGCCGCGGTTCATCCCGTCTATGAGTGTCTGCGATGAGCGCGCAGGAAAAATGGGTTGGATCGAAGTCGCTGGCGCTGTTACGTCAGGGACCGTTTCGCCGATACATCATCGGTTCGCTCATTTCCGACAGTGGGACCTGGATGCAGATGATGGCCCAAAGCTGGGTTATGAGCGGACTGACTAGCAAGGCGATTCTGCTTGGACTGGTGAACTTCGCTGCGGGGTTGCCAGCGTTGATACTTGCTCCGGTGGCAGGCTCATTGGCTGACCGGTTGGACAAACGCAAGATTTTGGTAGCCACGCAAATTGCGCAAATCGTCTTTGCTGTGGCATTAGGATTCTTGGTATTGAGCGGTCAGGTTCGCATCTGGCATATTATTTTCTTTGCGCTGCTTCTGGGGATTGCTTTCGCTTACGAAATGCCGGCTATCAGTGCGCTTGTGCCGGAGTTGGTAAAGCGCGATGAGATCGCCGCAGCCGTTGCTCTTGATAGATCAGTGTTTCATGGATCGCGTTTGATCGGCCCTTCGCTGGCCGGTTTTCTTATCGGGTGGTGGGGCGCGGCATCGGCATTTTTCACAAACGCGATCTCTTTTGTAGCATTGATCGCCGCACTCATCTCGCTACCGAAACGGCCGATGGGCACACCGGAGGAAGAACAACAACGCCGTAGCGGGATTCTGGAGGGATTTCGCTATGTTCGCTCTAATCGCATCATTGTTTCCCTCATCACGCTGATTGCGCTGAACACGATCTTCGTTTTCCCGGCGATTTCAGTGATGCTGCCGCTTTACGTGCGCGACATTCTTCATCTTAACGCGAAAAGCATGGGTGGACTGATGGCAATATCCGGGAGCGGCGCGTTCCTTGGTTCAATTGGCCTGCTCAGCGTTGCGCGCGAGAATCGTTTGAAATTCATGACTGGCAATGTGGTAGCTATTGCGGCGGGTGTTTTTCTGATGTCGGTGTCACAAGGTTTTTTGCTGACTGCTTGCGCTATGGGCGCTATCGCCATTGCCCTCTCAATGAATTTTGGCCTTACGAACACGATCGTGCAGGAACAAGCGCCGGCGCATTTGCGCGGTCGCGTATCAGCGGTTGTAGGCATGAGCTTTTTCGGTCTGATGCCTGTTGCAGGCCTGATCACGCCCGGTTTCGCCGATCTCATTGGAATGCGAACGACGCTGACGATTGCGTCAGTGATCTATGGAATCGCTGCGTTTTTGGTTTTGAGTGTTGCCGGACGCCACGTTTGCGATCAGCCGGTTTCGCCCGCACCGGAGCCTGAAATTGAGCCGGTCTGCTGAAGCATGGCGTTCGCCGCGCCGAACGCCTAGGTTAATCGATGATTTCGTTTTCCACTTGCTGGAACTCCGGGCGGCACACCGCAGGAGATGAAATGCTCCGCGAAATCAAAACTGAACTCGGTTTTGATTTGATCGAGTTGGGACACGGGACACGTCTGTCGCTGATGCCGGGAATTCAGAAAATGTTCGATTCAGGTCAGGCGCGCTTTACAAGTTTACATAATTTTTGTCCGTTACCTGTCGAGGTGATGGTGGCTTCGCCAGATTGTTATCAGCTTTCTGCTGTTTTCCCGGAGGAGCGCGAGCGCGCCGTGAAACAAACTTTTCAAACAATTGATTTTGCCGAACGACTGGGCGCACCGTTTGTGGTTCTGCATTTAGGCCAGGTGAAAATGCGGCCAATCACCGATCGATTGATCAAGACGACCAAAGCGGGCAAGCACCTCTCTCGCGCATACGTACGAGCTAAACTGAAAGCGGTGGAAACGCGCGAACGATGCGCACCCGCTCATTTGCAGCGGGTGAAGGATTGCCTTCGCCGCATTGTTGAGCACGCGGCTTCGAAAAATGTCCGGATCGCCTTAGAGAGCCGGCGCGGTTACGAAGAAATTCCAAGCGAACGCGAGTTACCAAGCTTGCTGGAAGAATTCAATTCGGGGCAGGTCGGCTACTGGCACGACTTCGGCCACTCACAAATTAAGGAGAATTTGGGGTTCATTGATCACGCTGAGTGGTTAGGCGCGGTCGGCTCCAGGGCGTTTGGTTGCCATGTGCAGGACTGCGTGTGGCCGGCCAGGGACCATGAAGCGCCTTTTACCGGTGGGATAGATTTTGATAAACTTGTTCCGCTTCTTCCCACAAACTGCTTATTTGTCTGGGAGATGAGCCCGAACAAAACGGCGGACGCGATTCGCCAGTCCGTTCGAACATGGAAGGTACGCTTTGGCGAATGAAGAAGCTTCTGGTCACGATTTTCCAGGTTACCGTCACGATCGGGGTCCTGTATTGGGTTTATCACGATCCAAACCGGCGCGCCCAGATGGTGGAAGCGCTTCGGAATGCCGAGTACCGCTGGGTTCTGATGGCAATGCTGGCCTACCTGGTGGTGGAGGCAGCAGCGGCGTTTCGCTGGCACGTGTTGCTGAAAGTGCAAAACATTCACCTTAGTGCTTCGCGCCTGGTGGGACTGTTTTTCATAGGGCTGTTTTACAACCAATTTCTCCCTGGGGGTACCGGGGGCGACATCATCAAAAGTTATTACCTGCTGAAGGAAACGCCTGACAAGAAAGCGGGGGCGCTGCTAGCGGTAGTGTTCGATCGATTCATCGGACTCGTAGCCCTCGTTGCCGTCACGGCCACCCTGATCGCATTGCGATATGATTTTCTTGCCCAGAAGCCGGAGACCCGAAATTTACTCTGGCTGCTGCTTATTCTTCTGAGCGCTTCGGTTGCCTTCCTGGTTGCGACGTTCGTCATCAGTGGATTCAAACTGTTCCGCTTTTTTCCAGCCCATTTTCCGGGACGCGATAAACTGATTGAGATCTTCGCGGCCTATCATCTGTATGCGCGTCATTGGCGGGCAACCCTCGTCGCGTTCGGCGTGTCGATCGTGGCACATCTTGCAACGTTTACAGCTTTCCTGTTTGCCGCGTATGCGCTGGGCGTCCGGGTGCCGCTGGTGGATTTTTTTGCCATCATGCCGATTGAACGAACGATCTCTGCTTTACCCATTAGTTTCGCCGGAATTGGGCTCCGCGAAAAAGTTTTGCAGATCATGCTCCACGGGCTTTGTGGCGTTCCTGAAGCAAAAGCCATTCTCATCGGCTCGCTGAGTTTCGTCATCATACTCGTTTGCTGTCTTCCGGGTGCTTTCATTTACCTGTTTTACAAACCGAGTGGCGCAGCAGAACACGTGAAACTCCGCGAAATGGAAGAGGAAGTTGTTACGCTGGAACATGAGCTCGGCGAACCGGAATGAGGAAAATCTTCAACGCCGAACGCTTAACGCCCAACGCCCAACCCCGAATTCAGACAATTGAGCGTTGGGCGTTGGACGTTGGACGTTGGACGTTTTCTTCACGATGAGACGAACACGCAACCGCCCATTCGTCTTTGCCACTTTTGCAATGACCGCCGACGGCAAAGTCACGACGAAGAATTTCGGGCCGGTAGATTTCACTTCACGTGAAGACAAGCTGCATTTGTTTCGCCAGCGTGCTTTAGCGGATGCGGTTCTGCTCGGCCACATAAGTCTGGAACGCGACAATGTGCGACTCGGAGTGCCGGCAGAACTGCAGGAATTACGGATCAAGCGCGGTCAGTCTCGCTCTCCGCTTCGCGTGATCGTCTCGAACAAAGGCAGAATCGACAATCGGCTGAAGCTTTTCCAATCCGACATTTCGCCGATCATCATTTTCTCAACTAAACGGATGCCTCTAAAGAATCAGCAGGCTTTGCGCAAAACGGCAACACTGCACTTAACCGGCGCCAGGGAGATCGATCTTGCTGCGATGCTGAAGACACTGCGTAATCAATACGAGGTTCGCACACTGGCATGCGAAGGAGGGCCTACGCTTTTTCGCTCTTTGCTGGAACACGGCTTAGTCGATCAGCTCAATCTTACAATCGCGCCGTACATGTTCGGCGGAGGTACGGCGCCTACACTTACAGGTCTGAGCAAGGAATTTCTTCCCGCCAGCGTGCATTGTTCATTGATCGAGATGCGCACGGTCGGCGATGAATGTTTCCTCACATATCGAATTAAGCACCAGCGACGGCGTCGGAGCAAAACACGATCACCGCGCAACGACTGACATATTCGAGCCATTCGCCAGAGCAACAACGGCGTCCCGCTCGAGCAGCAAGGTCTTTCCAGCTTCAACAGCGATAACACGCACTCCCGCTTCAGCAGCAATACGAACTGTTTCGACGCCGATTACTGGCACATCGAAGCGCATGTCCTGATTCGGTTTGCTGACTTTGATTATTACTGCGCCTTCGCGCGCAAGCGCTCCACCGCGTTTGATGGCCTCGTTTGTTCCTTCCAAAGCTTCAACGGCAACGATCGTTCCGTTTTTGATCACGACAGTTTGCCCTATATCAAGTCGCGCAATTTCTTTTGCGGCATTCCAGCCAAGCTCGACGTCGTGCTCTTCGCGAGATGACAATTTCGGTCCAGCAATCACTCCCGACTGCGCCAGCGAATCCTCGAGAAAGGTTATGGCTGGAAGAAGATCGACCTCCACTTTCGCGAGTTCGTCTGCGATTGCGGCAAAAATTGATTCGGCGTTGCGCTCTTTCAGTTTGCCCAGCAACATCAGCGCCTTTCAAATCCGGCCGCAGATCGAAAAGATTTTTCGGCGCAATTTGGCCCGCCATGATCGCGTGATGAATATCCTGGCTGCGAAAAAATTTTAGAAGCCGGCCGAGTTGCCCGACGCGCATCCACTCGAGGACGTTCACGTGTCGCTCGAGAACTGGATCAGTTTCGTCCGTGAAAGCGGCAGCGACGATTTTTTCAACGCCAGCTCTACGCGCTCCATCGGCGAGCAATCGCGGGTAAACGCCGTTGCCGGCAATTATTCCCAGCTTTTCCGGGAGCTCTCGGCTAATTGTCATTCTGAGCAGAGCGAAGCGGAGTCGAAGAATCCCGCGAAGTTAGCTAAAACTGACGCCACGGGATTCCTCGACTACGCTCGGAATGACGTGACTTCATTTAGCCGTGGCGGCGACGTTTGACCTGCAATTGAGCCAGCGCTTTTTGCAGCGAAGCTTGGATGGCAGCTACTTCTTCGGCGGAATGATCTTCTTTCATGGCCGCTTTGGCGCGCTCCACCGCAGCCTCGGCTGTGGCAATGTCGATTTTCTCTGATTCGAGCGCCATGTCGGTTAGCACTGAAACCGCGTCTCCTTTGATTTCCACAAACCCTTCGCCGATGGCCATTGTACATCTCACGGCCGCGTTTTACGACACGCAGTTCGCCAGGCTTCAATGTGGTCAGTAGCGGTACGTGTTTTGGATAAACGCCAAGCTCGCCCTCCGACCCGGGCAGCGTCACCATCTCTACGTCCTCGGAATAAATTTTTGCCTCAGGCGTTACAATCTCGAGCTTGAGCGTGGCCATTGTGAGTTGAAGGCGTTAGCCTTCCTTAATCGTATCGATGCCGCCCTTCATGTAGAAATCTTGCTCGGGCACGTCGTCATGTTTGCCGTCGAGAATTTCTTTAAAACCGCGGACCGTTTCTGCAACCGGCACGTATTGCCCTTTGAAACCGGTAAAAACTTCTGCCACGTGAAATGGCTGGCTTAGGAATCGTTGAATCTTGCGTGCGCGGTGGACTGTAAGCTTGTCCTCCGGGCTTAATTCATCCATCCCGAGAATTGCGATGATGTCCTGCAAATCCTTGTAACGCTGCAAAACGCGCTGCACTCCGCGCGCAACGTCATAATGCTCCTCGCCGACAATTTCTGGCGCTAACGCTTTTGATGTCGACGCCAGCGGATCAACTGCCGGATAGATTCCAAGCTCCGCGATGGAACGCTCAAGCACGATGGTGGAATCCAAGTGCGCGAACGTGTTCGCCGGAGCTGGGTCCGTCAGATCGTCGGCCGGAACGTAAACGGCCTGGAACGATGTGATTGATCCTTTGTTCGTCGATGTAATTCTCTCCTGTAAATCGCCCATCTCCGCGGCGAGCGTCGGCTGATAACCAACCGCGCTTGGCGTTCGGCCTAACAAGGCCGACACCTCTGATCCTGCTTGCGAGAATCGAAAGATGTTGTCGATGAAAAGAAGAACGTCCTGATTGCGTTCGTCTCGAAAATATTCAGTCATTGCCAGGGCCGAAAGAGCAACGCGCAGACGCGCGCCTGGCGGTTCGTTCATCTGACCGAACACCATCCCGACTTTCGATTTCGACAAGTCCTTTTGATCG
Source organism: uncultured Verrucomicrobiae bacterium (assembly GCA_963803285.1). Taxonomy (GTDB): domain Bacteria; phylum Verrucomicrobiota; class Verrucomicrobiia; order Chthoniobacterales; family UBA10450; genus Udaeobacter. The sequence goes on from CAWDMG010000014.1 coordinate 61,011, forward strand.
ATCACGCCCGCCTCGCTCATTTCCTTGTAAAGATCATTGCCTTCCCGGCTTCGTTCCCCTACTCCGGCAAAGATGGAAACGCCGCCATGTTTCATGGCGATGTTGTTGATCAACTCCTGGATGACAACAGTCTTGCCAACGCCTGCGCCGCCAAATGCGCCGACTTTACCGCCTTTTGTAAATGGGCAAACAAGATCGATGACTTTGATCCCAGTTTCCAGGATCTTTGCCGTTGTGTCTTGCTCTGTGAGCGACGGCGCCGGCCGATGGATTGGATAACGCTTGGTGTAGTTCACCGGGCCGCGGTTATCAATCGCGTCGCCAGTAACATTAAAAAGCCGACCAAGCACGGCTTCGCCCACTGGTACGGTGATTGGACCGCCCGTGTCGGTTACGCTCATGCCGCGCTTCAGTCCTTCGGTCGAAGACATCGCGATCGAGCGCACCCAGTTGTCGCCGAGGTGCTGCTGGACCTCGAGCGTTAGCTTCGTTGGCTGTCCGTGAACCTCGTATTCAATTTCCAGCGCGTTGTAGATTCTCGGCAGTCCTTTTCCATCCGGAAATTCGACGTCCACCACGGGACCAATCACTTGAACTATGTTTCCTTTATTCATAAAACTTGTTTTAGCCCGCGAGCGCCATTTGCGCCGTGGCAATCTCGAGTAACTCCGTAGTGATACTGGCTTGGCGCATTTTATTATACTCGAGCGTCAGATCCTTAATGAATTGGTTGGCGTTATCCGTGGCATTCTTCATCGCCACCATGCGAGCGCTGTGCTCGGACGCGCGTGCATCGAGGATCATCTGAAAAACCTCGAAGGAAATATAATACGGAAGTACCGAATCGAGCACGACTTCGGCACTTGGCTCAAATATGTACCCGATCATGGGATCGACTCCTTTAGCTTCACCTTGAGCACCTTCCCCCTTTGGCAAATCAAAGCTGCTGATCGGTAACAATGTCTGTACGACGGTGCGCTGATTAATTGTGTTGATGAAATGCGTGTACAGCACCGAGACCTTATCGACTTCGCGCCTCAGAAATTTCTCCATGCAGAATTTCGAGATTGGCTTCGCCTCAACGAAGCTGGGCGAATCTTTCAACTCAAAATCTGCCAACAGTTCACGCTTTGTTCGCGCGATAAATTGTCTGGCCTTCTTTCCCGTTACCACAAAATTTGTCTTGGCCGGATCAAAATTCGCTGCTTCGCGAAAAAGATTCGTGTTCAACGCTCCGCAAAGTCCCTTGTCGGTGCTGATAATTAACACCAATTCCTTCTGGAGCGGACGGATGGCCAGGAGTGGATGAAATCTTGGATCTGTCCTGTTTTGCAAGGAAACAAGAACCTTATTCATCAATTCGGCGTAAGGACGTCCGGCGAGGGCATGTTGCTGCGCTTTACGCATCTTGGACGCAGCCACCATTTGCATTGCCTTGGTGATTTGCGCGGTGTTGCGGATCGATTTGATCCGGCGCCGTATGTCCTGCGTGTTTGCCATTTAGGAAATTCTCGAATTTTGATTTTTGATTCTCGAGCTGCGTCGTACGCGATAGCGCGCGGAGTTTTCTCGGACATGAAAACCGATTTCTCGTCTTTTCCGCGGCTCGGAGGGTTCAAGTAACTGTTTTAGTGCCGCAAAAAGATTGGCAATCCCTTCGTCATGAGAATCGAGACGCCGCTCAAGTTCCTGGAGCTTCGCAGCAAGCTGCGCATTCGCCGCAACCATTTCCCGCAGTCTAACGAACGCCCGCACAACCCATACACTTGCCTGAACAGCAATCTCGCTGTTCAGCACGCTCGCGAGCATAAAAGCTCCGTGCTCGGTAAATACCCATGGGAGTTTGCGTTTCCCGCCGTGAGAACTTGAAGTCGCAATTTGCGACTTCAAGTCTGTAAACTCCTGAACCGTAAGCTGAAACGCAAAGTCATCAGGGAAACGAGGGCGATTCCGTTTGAGTTGCTCATTGAGCCGCTTCGCGGTGACCCCATAGATCACCGCCAGATCGGAATCGAGCATCACTCGCTGGCCTCGAATCAGATGGATCGTCCTTTCAAGATTAACGATCTTACGGTGCGAGCTCATGATTTGGTCGAACTGGTTCAAACAAATCATCGCCAGATGGTCTTAAATTCGTCGAGCGCTGCTTTCATTTGCGCCTCCAAGTCCTTATCGACTTCTTTTTTCTCGCGAATCGTTTGGAGCAAACTGGCTTTACGTGTCTGCAGGTAGTCCTGAAGCTTTAGTTGGTATTCCTTGACCCGCTCCACAGCAACAGCGTCGATGTAGCCGTTTTGCATCGCCCACATGACAGCCACTTGTTCTTCCACCGAAATTGGGTTGTACTGTTTTTGCTTGAAAAGCTCGACAATACGTTGACCGCGATCGAGTCGCGCTCTTGTGGCGGCATCGAGGTCCGAACCAAATTGTGCAAATGCAGCGAGCTCGCGATACTGCGCCAAATCGAGCTTCACTTTGCCCGCGACCTGCTTGATCGCCTTGATCTGGGCCGCGGAGCCGACGCGGCTAACCGAGAGTCCCACCGAAATTGCCGGCCGCACGCCTTGATAAAACAAATCGGTCTCCAGATAGATCTGACCGTCTGTGATTGAGATGACATTTGTCGGGATGTAAGCAGAGACATCGCCGGCTTGGGTCTCGATGATTGGCAGGGCGGTCAGTGAACCGCCTCCGAATTCGTCACTCATGCGTGCAGCGCGTTCGAGCAACCGGGAGTGCAGGTAAAACACATCACCCGGATACGCTTCGCGACCTGAGGGCCGTTTCAGCACCAGCGACACCTGACGATAGGCCACTGCGTGTTTTGATAAATCATCGAAGATGATCAGCGCATCCATCCCGTTATCCATGAACCACTCACCCATTGCAGCGCCAGCGAATGGTGCCAGATATTGATTAGTCGCCGTGTCGGAAGCGGGCGCAGAGATGATTGTGGTGTAAGGCATGGCGCCCTCTTTCTCGAGAATACCGAGCACCCGCGCCACATTGGAATTTTTCTGGCCAACTGCGACGTAAATGCAGTAAAGAGGACGATAATTCTTGTCGCCCGCATCCTCGGCGGCCTTATTCAACCGCGCCTGACTGATAATGCTGTCGATCGCAATCGTAGTTTTACCCGTTGCGCGATCGCCAATGATTAGCTCGCGCTGACCGCGTCCGATTGGAATCATCGTGTCAATTGGCATGATTCCGGTTTGAACTGGCTGATTCACGCTGCGGCGCTTGATCACGCCCGGTGCAATCTTTTCCAGCGGATAAAACGTGTCGCTTTTGATTGGACCTTTACCATCGAGCGGCTGACCGAGCGTGTTCACGACGCGACCGAGCAGCGCCTTGCCTACCGGAACCGAAAGGAGCCGGCCAGTTGTCTTAGCTTCGTCGCCTTCTTCAACCAGCGTGTTGTCGCCTAACAAGATCGCACCGACTTCCGTTTCTTCGAGGTTGAGTGCAAGACCGTACACGCCGTTCGGAAATTCGATCATTTCATTGAGCATCACGTCGCTCAAACCCTCGATGCGTGCGACACCGTCGCCGGTCTCGCGCACAACGCCCACGTTGCTCTTGGTCGTGGATGTTTTCAGGTCTTCAATTTTCGATTCGATCTCTTCGAGTATGGTGCTCATGGTTTTGAATTCGGATTAAAGTTCGTGTTGAAGACGTTCGAGGCGGTTGCGCACGCTGCCGTCCCAAACATCGCTTCCCACTCGGATGCGCATTCCGCCAAGAAGCTGAGGATCAACCTGAAAATCAGTAGCGAGGTCGTCGCCGTATTTACTCTTCAGATTGGCTGCGATCTCTGAACGTATTGCGGGATCCACTTCGCTAGCGGTTTCGATCGTGGCGTGGCGCTTCTCCACTTCGAGGCGAAGCAAACGTTTGTAGTTTTTTAGCACGTTAATGTAATTACGCGGCTTTTCCGCTATGACTGAATCGACCAGCGAGGAGATCCTGCCAGGATCAAGCTGACCATCAGTGAAACTTGCCTGAAGCATCTTGCGCGAAAGTCGCCTAATTTCTTTGTTAAGTTTCATCAGGCGACTTCCCGAGCTGCTTCTTCCTGCAAACGCCGCTGATCTTCCGGAGTCAACACTTTTCCAGTGACCTTTGCCGTTGTTTCAACTACGAGCCGCCCAAGCTCGCGCTTCAGAGATTCCATTGTGCGGTCGTGCTCGAGCGCTGCGGCTTCACGAGCTTTAGCAATGATCTGCTCCGCTGCCCCAATCGCTTCCTGTTGCTTGCGTTCAGACAAATGCGCCGCGCTTTCACGCGCTTCGTCGATCATTTTCTGCGCATCCGCATTGGCCTTCGCGACAATTTCCTGGTAACGCTTCTCGGCTTCGGCGAGTTCCTTTTTGATTTTCTCGGCATTAATCTGGCCTTCCTCGATCTTGCGCCGACGCTCCTGGAGCACAGCAAGAATTGGTCTATAAGCGAAGCGCTGCAAAAGATACGCGACGATGCAGAAACTGATGACCTGCGACAGAAACAACTTCCAATTCCAGCCAAACGTTTCGGCTGTATCGCGCAAGATATCAGTGATGCCTCCGCTACTCGCGGCAATAATCAGGTTCATAAACTAAGTCTCGGGTGCAACATGGATTGCCTCCCCGCTGAAAATTAGTGAACGAGATATAGCGCGTAGAAAACGATCGCCTCGGTCAACGCGATGGCGAGAATTCCGTGCACGAGCACTTGCGTGAACGCACCTGGATTGCGACCGACCGCGCTTGTCATTCCCAGGCCGGTCAAGCCGATTCCGATTCCGACGCCCATCGCGGCAAGCCCGACGTGAATGCTTCCGCTCAGTTCTGCTAGTATTGGTAGTATCATATTTAGTTTAGTTGGTTTTGCGATCTCGTCATGAGATCGTCGAAAAATCAATGTGCATGCTCCGGTCCCTCCTGGTGCTCGGCGATCAACATTGTGAAAACCGCAGTCAGCAGCATGAAAACTAGCGCCTGCACAAATCCCACGAGCACTTCGAGGAAATAGAAGGGAATTGGCAGGACTGGCGACAGCCATGGGACCATCGTGGACATCGCCTCGAGAATGCTTTCGCCGGCATAAATATTGCCGAACAATCGAAAACTGAGCGCGATTGGTCGAAACATAATCGAGATGACTTCGAGCCAGCCAACGGCGAAAAAGATGACGACCATCAGGAGCTTCACGACACCGGTCGTCTCACCTTTTGGGCCAAATAAATGTTTCAAGAATCCTCCGAGGCCGTTGGCCTGAATCGCCCAGACAAACCACATCACGAAGAATATGGCCGACATCGCGGTCGTCATGTTCAGATCCGCGTTGCCACCGCGCAGCAACGGCCGATCGACATGAAAATTCCCCGAACCGTCGTAGTGACCCCAGCCGATTGTTCCAATTCCCGGAATCAGTCCGAACCAGTTCACGAACAGAATAAAAATGAAAACTGTGGCAAAAAACCAAAATCCCTTTTGCACGAGGTCACGGCCGATGATGTTTTCCAAAAAATTGTGCACACCCTCAACCAGCCATTCCCAAAAATTTTGAATCCCGTTTGGGATGGCCTTAACCTGCCGGGTTGCTATTTGTGAGAAAACGATGATTCCGGCGGCGACTAGCCAGGTCACCAGCATCGAGTTTGTAATTCCGAAGCCGCGGAACTGAACAAGCATCTGCGGTTTTAACGAGACCCCCTCGTGCTCAGTCGGGCTCGCTTCAGCTGCAAAGCTCGACGTGGCAAGCATCACGCTGGAGGCCAACGCCAGGATCGACATCAGTAAACAACGATTGCGCATTTTGTAAGCTACAGTTGCAGCCAGCATCGGTGATGCCGGCCTGCCGAGGTCATCTGCCCTCGACCCGCACATCGCGAGTCTACGGCAAAAAAGCCGCCCCGGCTACAACTTGAACGCGCATACCAAAGCGCGTTTTGCCGCGATGACAAACAGAATTCTCGGCTCCGACCTTATTTTGCCGGCAAACCCTCGGCAAACTGCGGAGCGATCCGCGCGACTGGCGTTGCGTTGATCGATTCAGCCGCCCCATTCATTGTAATCGCTTCTTCGTAAAAGGATTCCAAATGGTCAATTTGCGTTCCCTGTTCGAATCGTTCCTTCACCGTTGCGTTTGCCCGCGCCCCCATCTCATGCAACAGGACGGGGGAACTCGCGATTAATTGCATCGCGTTTGCTAAAGCGACGTGATCCTCCTCCGTCACCAGAAATCCGGTGCGCCCGTGATCAACTGCTTCGGGTATTCCACCATGGCGCGTCGCAACGACTGGCAAACCGGTTGCCATCGCTTCGAGCACTGAGTTCGGCACACCCTCCTGATCTTGATTTGGGGAAATTTCGCTCGGATGCAAAAACAGGTGCGCATTGGCATAAAGCTCGTGCAGCTTCGGTTGCGAGAGAAACCCGAGAAAATGCACGTCCCTGGCAATGCCTAGTCCGCCGGCAAGCATCTCCAACTCCGGCTGCAACGGGCCTTTGCCGGCGATAAAAAATTCCGCATTAGGATAGTCCCTCTTGAAAATTGCAAAAGCGCGCAAGCTGGTTGCCACGCCTTTCTTTGGGATTAGCCGGCACGCCTGCACCACTTTCCATTTGCCGCCTCGCGGCGATTCTCTGTGCACCAGCGGGAATTCATGCAGCGGGATTCCGGTGCGATTGATGCGCAGCTTTTCCGGCGGGCACCCCAACTGGGTCAATCGATCGGCGAGCGACTGAGAACGTGCAAATACGAGCGGGACCGCGTTGAACAGACGCCGCAGTTTGCCAGGATAATCTTTAATCTCTGGTTTACGCGCGACGTCCGCGCCGTGGAAAGATACAACGCACGGCTTGTGCCATTGCTCGATAAACGGAAGCAGGTGCACGCCCGTATGGCCGAAGTAAATGTGCATCAGATCAGCTCCGTGGCGACTCAACAATGAGTCCAGCGTTTGATACTCGCCGCGATAGACAATCGGCGGCCGTCGCTCGACGAATTTCAACCAACCGTGCACAAGCAGGTTAGTGCGCCGCTTCGGAATCACTTCGATGTCGTCAAACGGAAATCGCTCAGCATTCTGCACTTCTTTTGTGACGACAAAAGTGTGCACGCCACGCAGCGCCTTTACTTGCCGATAGATGTGCAACATCTCCGACTTAAGAAAACTGGAACAATAACTTGCTACAACCCGTCTGCCCATAACACAGCGCCCAGTTTCGCTAGGGATGCTCGCCTTGTCCACATCAAATCGCCGCGGAAACATTCTCCTCGGGGCCAGTTATTCGCGTTGCCAACGCCTGCTTCAAGTCATCGATTCCTTCTCCTTTGGCTGCTGAAGTCGGAAGTATCTGTAGCTTTGGAAATTTCCCTTGCAGCGCTTTTAGATTTTCCTTCGCACCAGGCAAATCCATTTTGTTGGCAACCACGAACCAGGCGCGCGACGACAAGGTCGGATCGTACAGGTCAATTTCGCGGCGCAGATTCTGCAAATCTTCGACCGGATTGCGCCCCTCGCTCCCAGCGACATCGACAACGAAAATCAAAACGCGGCAGCGCGTAATGTGGCGCAGGAACTCGTGACCCAACCCGACCCCGCGGTGCGCACCTTCGATCAAACCTGGAATATCCGCGATCGTGGCGCGTCGATAACCTGGAAATTCAATGACGCCGACGATCGGATGAAGCGTCGTAAACGGATAGGCGGCGACCTTTGGCCGCGCCGCCGAAATTTTCCGCAATAGGGTTGATTTGCCGGCATTCGGATATCCAACCAATCCCGCGTCCGCGATAGTTCGTAACTCAAGCAGGAAATGTCCCTGTTCGCCTTCTTCGCCCTCGGTGTATTGGCGGGGCGCTCGGTTGCGCGAGCTTTTGAAGTGCACATTCCCCTTTCCTCCTGCTCCGCCGCGGCACAGCACGAATTGCTGCCCATCACCCGTGAGATCGGTAACTGGAATTGCTGATTGCTCCGAGCTCGACGTTCGACGCTGGACGTTGGACGTTGGACGTTTTTCTTCTTTCGCCAGCCAAACAACCGTTCCCATAGGAACCTTTACGATCTTGTCTGCGCCCGCGCGGCCGCTCATTTTTTTCCCCATCCCGTGTCCGCCGTTTTTCGCCTTGATCAGGGGCTCGTAGAAAAGATTGGTAAGATTATCGACGTGCCGGTCCGCCCGCAGGATCACGTTACCACCCCGCCCGCCATCGCCGCCGTCCGGCCCGCCTTTCGGCACAAATTTTTCACGTCGGAAACTGACGCTCCCGCGCCCGCCTGTTCCCGCCTGTGCAAAAACCTTTATCCGATCGACAAACATGGCGGGTTCAAGTTGCCATCAGCACGAACACGTGTCATCCCGAGCGAAGTCGAGGGATTCCGTTGCATTACTTCACGCAGTTCTACGGGATCCTTCGACTCCGCTTCGCTTCGCGCAGGATGACAACAACGAGACGTAAAGCGCCTTTGTCTTCTCTGCAATTGCAGCCCAACTAAAGTTCTCTTCGACGCGTTTGCGACCAGCTTTTCCGAATCGTTGGCGTAGTTTTCGGTCTCTCATCAACTCATTCACTCGCTTCGCGATATCGCGCGCGAATTTTTCGGGATCTATTGCTTCGAACGGGCTCTCCTTCATTTGTTCAAGCGGGACGAGGAAACCGGTTTCGCCGTCAACGACGACTTCCTTGATTCCACCGACAGCAGTAGCCACGACTGGCGTCTCACAGGCCATCGCCTCTAGATTAATAATGCCGAACGGTTCGTAGATCGACGGACAAACGAACACCGCGGCGTGCGAGTAAAGTTCGCAGGCCGTCTGTTGATCGACCATTTCATCGATCCAGATAATTCCTGCCCGGTGCGCTTCTGCGCGTTCGACAGCAACCCGCATTTCCTCTGCCAGTGCCGGCGTGTCTGGTGCGGCCGCACACAGCACGATCTGGAAATCGCGATCCATGAATTGGATTGCGCGCACCAGATGCTGAACCCCTTTCTGGCGCGCGATCCGCCCCACAAACAGCAGATATGGCTTGGTCGGATCGATACCGTAACGCCTGAAGGCGCCAGTTGAATCGACCTTACGATATTGGTTCAAATCGATTCCGTTGTGTATCACGTGCACTCGCGCCGGGTCGACATTGAACAAACGGTTGATGTCATGTTTTGTCGCGTTGGAGACTGCGATAATCGCATCCGCCATTTCGAGCGCGGTTTTCTCCACCCAAAGTGAGAACTCGTAGCCACCAGCGAGCTGTTCGCGTTTCCAGGGCCGAAGCGGCTCAAGGGAATGAACAGTAATCACGAGGGGTAAACCGTAATTCTTTTTGGCCAGGAGCCCGCCAAAGTGGCTATACCACGTGTGACAATGCACGAGGTCGGCATCGATGTTCATGGTGTTGAAGTCCGTGCAACGGCGCACCGCGCCGAAAGCAGAACGCAACGGCTTAGGGCAGGTGAAATTACTCGTGTTCAGTTCGAAGCCGATGACCTTGAGATTGCCTTCCTCGAGATACTGGTTGCCAAAACAACGCACTTCGACGGGCATCGTTTTTGCCAACTCCTGCGACAAATAACCAACGTGCACGCCCGCGCCGCCATAGATGTGCGGCGGATACTCGTTAGTCAGGAACAGGACTTTCACGCGCGTTTTACCTCGTTGGAGCAGCACTTGTGTCAAGCGCAGAATCAGCGGAACGGGCGCTTGACCAATGCCTTTATACTTATTTTGCGCGCACGAGCAGTACAGGGATATCGACCGCGTGACGCACCTTGTCGGCAGTCGCCCCGTATAGAACGTCGCTAATGAAGCGGTGCCCGTGCGTAGTCATGGCGATCAGGTCGACATCTTTCTCGCGGGCGAGCTTGATGATTTCATCAGACGGCTCGCCCAACGCCAGCATCGCGTCGCAGGAAAATCCTTCGTTAGTTAGGTCACGCAGCCGTTTTTCCAAATACGCTCGGTCTTCCTTCATCTCCTGGCTCTCCGCAAGTTGGAGTTGATTGAAATTGCGTGCCACCCAGCCATCAGCCACGTGGAGAAGCAGCAGCTTTGCGCCAGTCATGCGTGCCAGCGGCTTGATGTGAGTAAGGATAGTTGCGTCGGCCGGACTGTTCTCGAGTGGGATCAGTATGTGGTTGTACATGACGCTACAAATCCTAATGCCGAATCGTTGTGGCAGATAATCGTTAAATCACGCTGGTCATTGAGATGTCGGCATTCGTTTATTCGGGAACCGGAAGCCCGAGAGAACCATAAAACGCCTTGAGCACCGAGTCCGGCAGGAACGTGTCCAAGAGGAGCTTCATATTTAGCACAATGATAATTCCGGCAGTCGTCCAGCCCAGAATTTTTATCCACCCAGGGTTCGCAAACTGACCCATTTTGGCTTTTTCGCCGGTAAATCGCATCAGCGGCCACACGGCGAACCCGAGTTGCATGCTTAAACAGACCTGGCTGGCAATCAGCAATTCCGTCGTTTTGCCTTCTCCGAAAACACCGATCACCACAATTGCGGGCACAATGGCTATGAGTCGCGTTATCAGGCGACGCAGCCACGGCGTAATTCGGATGTTGAGGAAGCCTTCCATCACAATCTGGCCGGCAAGCGTGCCGGTAAGAGTCGAGTTTTGTCCGGACGCGAGCAACGCGACCGCAAACAGGATGCTCGCTACGCCGACACCCAGCAAAGGGCTCAGCAGTTTGTACGCGTCCTGAATTTCGGCTACATCCTGATGGCCGGACCAATGGAAAGCGGCCGCCGAAAGAATTAGGATCGCAGCATTAATGAACAACGCGAACATGAGCGCCCCGCTCGAATCGATAGTTGCAAACTTGATAGCTTCGCGCCTGCCTTCCGGCGTCTGCTCGAATTTCCGCGTCTGCACGATGGACGAATGCAAATACAGGTTGTGCGGCATTACGGTGGCTCCAAGGATACCGATGCTGACGTAAAGCATTCCCTGGTTTGTCACGACCTGTGGCCCGGGAATAAACCCGAGCGCAACTCCGAAAAAGCTCGGCTTGGAAAAAATTAGCTCCAGCCCGAAACACGTGCCGATAGTCGCGATTAACGTGATGACAAGCGCTTCAACATAACGGAAACCTTTGTTTTGCAGATAAAGAACAGCAAGCACGTCCAGCGCGGTAATGAGACAGCCCCACACCAGCGGAATGCCGAACAGCAGCTGCAGTCCGATCGCCGAGCCAACCACCTCGGCCAAATCGCACGCCGCGATGGCAATCTCGCACAGAATCCAGAGGAACCAGACAAGCGGTCGCGGGTAATGGTCGCGGCAGGCCTGGGCGAGGTCGCGGCCTGTGGCGACCCCGAGTTTGATGCACAAATGCTGAAGCAGGATCGCCATCAGATTGGAAATCATGATGACACACAGAAGCGAGTAGCCGAACCGTGCACCTCCGGCCAAATCGGTTGCCCAGTTGCCCGGATCCATATACCCCACGGCGACCAGGAAGCCCGGACCGGAAAATGCCAAGAGCTTTCTCCAAAAGGATGCCGTCTGTGGGACAGGGATGGTGCGATGGACCTCCGGCAGAGAAACTTGGCCGCCCGTCCGTCGCCAAGCGCCGCGAGGTGTGGTTGCGATTTCCGGCTGCGCCATAAATGCTGCTAAAACGATTCTTAGGTAAACCTAATTTGTTTATTGTCGTATATTATTCTGTCAAGAGACAATCTTTGGTTGTTGACTGTTGTGGTGATGCTTTTATGTTCGCCGGCATGCGAAACAGAAAGGCGTCTCAATCGCCGGCTGGCACTTCCACGGCTGTGGAGGATTACCTCGAACGCATCCTTGAACTCATCAATTCGAAGGGATACGCCAGGGTGATCGATATCGCGGCTGCCTTAAAGATTTCGCAGGCCAGCGTCACCAACATGGTTCAGCGGCTCGATGCCGAGGGGCTTCTCAAATATGAAAAATACCGCGGGCTTATTCTAACCGCCGCCGGTAAAAAACTGGCCCGCAGAATCGCCCAACGGCACAAGCTACTTACTGAGTTCCTCAGACTGCTTGGCGTTGACGACCGAGTAATTCATCATGATGTCGAGGGCATGGAGCACCATATAAGTCCCTCCACGTTGCGCGCAATTGCGACGCTCACCCAGCAATTGCAGCGTAGACCCACCCTACGCGCGACCAAATTGCAAGACGGCGCCCTTTAGCAACCGAATACTCCACCTCTACGGGTTCCTGAAGCTCGTGGCGGCAGCGTCGCTCAATTTCTTGAAATGCAGCTGCTTCACGCGGCGGTTATCGGCTTCGGAAACCGTGACCAAATAACCATCGATCTTAACTTGTTCGCCAGTCTTCGGTAGATGCCCCAGCAGATGAGTCACGTAACCGCCGATCGGTACTTACGTCGGGGCTTTCCAAATCAACCTTGGCGAGATCGTTTAGTTCGTACAGGCCCAGCGCTCCATCCACACTGAATTCGTTTGCGTTGATTTTGCGAAACTCTTCCTTTTCGGAATCGAACTCATCCTGAATGTCGCCAACGAGTTCCTCCAACACATCTTCCAGCGTCACGAGTCCCACAGTCCCCCCAAATTCATCCACAACGATTGCCACGTGCGCATGCTTGCTAAGGAACAATCTGAGCAAATTTTCCAGCGCCATCATCTCGGGGACCGGAAGCAACTCGCGTTTGATCTTCATCAAATCGGGATGTGGATCGCGCATCATGAGAAGCAAGTCCTTGATATGAATGAGGGCGATCGTGTTATCGAGGTTGTCGCGACACAGCGGGAAACGCGTGTGCTGCGACTCGATCGCCTTTTTTACATTTGTTTCGAAATCGTCCTCCACATTCAGGTAAACGATTTCGCCGCGAGGTGTCATGATATCGCGCACGACACGGTCCCGCAGATCCAGCACGTTGAATACAAGCTCACGGCCGAGAGGCGTTACCTCGGCTGATTTTTCGCTTTCGCGTACGATCAAGCGCAGTTCTTCTTCGCTATGTGCCAGTTCTCCTTCGGCAATTGGTTCGACGCGAAGAATCCTCAGGAGCACCCAGTTGCTCGCGGCGTTTAGAAACACGATGGCCGGTTTGAAGATTACATAAAACCATCGCAGTGGCGCACTCACAAACAGCGCAGAAGGCATGGCCTTGCGGATCGCGAGAATCTTTGGGGCTTGTTCGCCCACCACGATGTGCAAAAACGTGATCGCCGAAAAAGCCAGCCCGAACGAAATCGATTTGATCACGGCGGGAGATTCGATTCCTGCCAAAAGGAAAAGCGGCTGAAGCATTCGCGCGAGGAAAGGTTCCCCCAACCAGCCCAGGCCCAGGCTGGCCATGGTTATGCCGACCTGACATGCAGAAAGGTAGGCATTCAGATTGTCCTTAATCGCTCGTAGTAAAACAGCTCGCTTGCTGCCGCTGGCGGCCATGGTCTTGAGATGGCTGGTACGAACTTTGACGAGCGCAAACTCGGCCGCGACGAAGAAGCCGTTCAGCAGTACAAGCACGGCAATCGCCAGTAGTTTGCCAAGCATCACCATCGGCGGGTCCCAGTGCTGCACAATCGTTTCGGCAATTGGAGCTAGAGCTAGGGGAAACATCACAAAATTCATCTGTAGCAGCCCGGACGCGGCCGGCTGACGCGTCGCGAAGCGGTGTGGCTGCAGCTTACCAGCTAGATTTGGTTACGCCAGGGATCAACCCCTGCGAAGCCAGTTCGCGAAAAGTCAGACGCGACATCTTGAACCGACGAATGAACGCCCGCCGGCGTCCGCTGACTTCGCAGCGGTTCACCACGCGCGTAGGACTCGCGTCACGCGGCAGTTGCGCCAGGCCGGCGTAGTCCTTTTTCGCCTTTAGCTCGGCGCGTAATGCAGCGTACTTTTTCACTGTTGCGCGCTTGCGTTCGTTACGGTTGATCCAGGCTGTCTTAGCCATAAAGAGCGCTGACTATAACGCCAGCCTCCTAATTTGCAACCGCCAGGCGAAGAATCCTAGCCGAGAGCGCCTGCGCGCCGCCGCTGTTTGACCAGCGTACTCGTGGACCGGCGAGCGCCGTCTCGGATAGTTGAACGCTTCTGCTTTACCGCCTGCGTCCGGTTCAAGCTATCTTGTAAAACCTTCACCAGATCAACAACGTTGGTTGGGGTAGGAGCAGCCGGCGCTTTTGCCGTGATCTCCTTATGCTGTGCCTTTTGTTCGATGATTTCCATTAATGCCGTCCGGTATTCATCCCGATATTTATCCGGCTCCCAGGCAACAGCCATGCTTTCGATAAGCGCTTGCGCCATTTTCAGTTCCTTGTCACTCACGGCAGTATTCGAGCCGTTTTGCAAAACGTCGGCGCTCAATATCTCGCTCGCGAAATGCATTAGCTCTAGAATCAGGAACAAGCCGTCCGGTTTCACCGCTGCAAGGTGTTCGCGATTGCTGATCACCACCTTGGCGATACCAATTTTACCCGTTCCGCTGAGCGCCTTGTGCAAGACTGCGTAAGCTTTCTCTCCGCCTTTTTGCGGCTCAAGGAAATACGGCTTGTAGAAAAACTTCGGATCGACCTGCTCCAAATCAACGAAATCGGTAATGTCGATCGAATGGGTGGATTCAATCCGCACCTTCTCAAAGTCCTCATCCTTCATCACCACATAACGACCTCGCTCGAATTCGAAGCCCTTTACGATCTGGTCGGCTGGAACTTCTTTTGAGTCCGCTTCCGCCACCTTTTTGTATCTGATTGGACTGAGATCACTGGAACGAAGCTGCCGGAAACTAAGCTTCTCCTCTCGTGTGGCGGGATAAACCGCCACTGGAATATAAACCAGCCCGAAACTGATGCTGCCTTTCCAGATGGGACGCATACGAGGGAATGCTTTCCCAAACCGCTCTGCCTGTCAACCTTAACCGGTCCTCCGCCGGCGGCTCGCCGGCTTCGCTGAAATTCCTTGCAACTCGGAGAAACGGTCTGATGTTGGCAGTTGAAATGAGCCTCCTCGCCAGCTTCATGAATTTGGCCGGGCCGGACTTGATCGTCATCCTGCTGATCGTCCTCGTTCTATTTGGAGCAAAGAAATTGCCCGAGCTCGCCCGCGGAATGGGCCAGGCGGTCAAGGAATTTCAAAAAGCAAAGGACGAGTTCAACGACGAACTGCACAAGGCTGGGAAGTCTGATACGCAAGTTGCCAAGCCTGACGTAAAACCAGCTGAGTCGACCATCGCGCGAACTGATAGCCATGGGGCTTCTAACGTCACCACGCCGCAACCGAGTGTCGCAGTCACTCCCGGCGATAAAGCCGATCCGGTCTAGCTAGCCTTTCGAAACCGGTGCGGTTCCGCATTGCGCACTCCCAAGCCTACGCGAAACGACGAAACGTTCCCTGGGGATCTTGCGCGAAGCGCTTTGGGAGTCCTGCTCCCCGCGTTGCTTTCCGGAAGGAGCACCCTGACGTTCTGCACGTTTGACCGAACACGCAATTACGGCAAAATCCCCGCTCGTTTATGTCTGAGTCGGATTTGCGCGCCCAAATCAAGGAGATGCTGGTGAAAAATCTGATGCTCCAAGTTACTCCTGAACAAATCGGCGATGAGCTGCCGCTTTTCGGTCCGGATGGACTAGGCCTCGATTCCATCGACGCGTTGGAACTGGTTGTGAGTATGGAAAAGACGTTCGGCGTGGGCGTTCCAAATTCTGATGTAGCCGGAAAAGCGCTTCGGACTGTAAACACGATCCACGATTACATTCTCGAAAAGCGCGCCGCGGCTGCCTAGATGTGCCAACGGCCCAGCGCCGTGGCGTTTCGACGTGAACATTCTCTACGTAGAGAGTAGCCGTAGCTGGGGCGGACAGGAATATCGCACCTGTCTGGAAATTAACTGGCTCAACGGACACGGCCATCAGGCATGGTTGATCTGTAATCCAGACAGCCAAGTCCACTCGAAGGCGTCTGAACTCGGCACACGGCTGGTCACAATGCCGCTTCGCAGCCGGCTTGACCCGCTCTGCTCATTGCGCCTTTGGAAGTTTTGCCGGAAGAACAAAATCGATCTGCTCAAAGCGTACAGCTCAAAGGGTCACTGGATTTGTCTGCCACTTTTCCTTTGCGGAATTCCATTGAGCCGCGCGCGCTGCATCACCGATCCAATCGGCACCCAAAGTCGCGCATTTGTTTTCAAACACGGCTGTTCGCAAATCGTTGCTGACGCTTCGGTGATAAAACGTCAGTTGGTGGAAAAACACGGAATTGATTCCGCGAAAATTGAAGTCATCGGTTCAGCTGTCGATTTGGAAAAATTCAAGCCTCCACGCGACCGGATAAAATTCCGCCATGAAATCGGTCTCGGCGAGGAGACCCCGTTGATCGGCAACGTGGGGATGATTCGTCCGGACAAAGGTCAACTCGAGCTGGTCAAATCGGCCTCTCTGGTCTTGGAGAAACATCCCGATGCGCGTTTCGTCATCGTCGGCCAGGGCCCGGGATTTTGAAGCGCGGCATCAATGTGCGGAACGCAATCGATCGCGCCGGATTTGCCGACAAAATCATCATGGCTGGCTATCGCTGGGACACGCCGGATATCTACGCAGCATGCGACATGATCGTGATTGCCTCACTGCGCACCGAAGCCTCTCCAATTGTTTTGCGTGAGGCTTTCGCCAGCGGACGACCCGTGATCGCTACCAAGGTGGGCGATATTCCAGAAATTGTTCGCCATCGCGAGAACGGTCTGCTCATTGAACCTGGGAATACTCAGGCATTGGCGTCCGCGATCCTGGAATTCATTTCCGATCCGGAACTCGCAGCGCATTGCGCAGCGAATGGCCTCCGCTACGCGACCGAAAATTTTTCGTTCGACAAAATGATGGACGCGAAGCTACGCGCCGATCTTGCTATATTGCGGAAGAAACAGGGCCGCGAATCTGCTTCCCGCTCTTCGCCGGACATTACATCCTCGGGGAAAAATTGATCGCATCAATCAGCTGGCGAAAGCGGCCAAATCTGCTGCGAATCGGGGTGAAAATCAGCCGGGGCAAGTCGAGAGTTTCAAGCTCATCGTTTTCTTTCGGAAGTGCAACGCGCTGGACAATCTTGCCCCTGCGCAGGATGTCCCTGAAGTGATTGTTCAGATCGACGAGCGCTCCGTTCGGTAACGAACGATTAAGGCGGATGACGAAGCGCTCCCCCACCCAGCGCGCCGAGGAAAGACCCTGTAGAATTGCGTGATCTCCGCGGCGGCGTCCTGCGTGCTGTGTTTGATTTTGAAAAACGCGAAGTCTTCCTCCGAAATGAAGCCAAACTTGAACAGGCGCTCCGTAAGAAATTGCATCCACGTCTCCCAATATTTTCCGCGTGGCCGGTCCAATAGCATGACTCGGGACAATGCGCGCGTTGCCGGTTTGCATTAGCGTGAGCACCTCGAACGCTTCATCCATCGTCCCAAAGCCGCCGGGCAACAGCGCGAACGCGTGCGCCTCTTTTACGAAACTCAATTTGCGAGTAAAAAAGTAATTCAGCGTCACGAGCTTGGGATCGCCCTCGATGAGTTCGTTTACTCGCTGCTCCGAGGGCAAACGGATGCCAAGCGCAAAGCTGTGCCCGCGCCCAGCCCCCCGCTGCACGGCACCCATGATTCCGTCGCTGCCGCCGGCGATCAGCATGAAGCCTTGTCTGACCATTTCGCACGCGAAATCTGTCGCCATTTTGCAGTTGGGTGAATCGTCCGCGCTTCGCGCCGAACCGAAAACGGCCACCTTTCACAAATGCTTGAATGGCGCGAAAATCTTCGCTGCGGAGCGCATCTCTTTGGCAGAACGGTTGATCAGCTTGAGGTCTGCTACGATCATTTCGTCGCGCGCAATCTTCAGCGCGGTCGCAATCATTTCCTCTATCAGCGCCGAAGATTTTTGCGCACCCCAATCCCGAACCAGTCGTCTCACTCGCGCATCAAACGGTGGACCGACGCTCTAACGTTTCTACTTGTCTCGCTTGCGCCCGATCAATTGCTTCTTCGGAGGATGCTTTCAGGTGATGGAAATTTCGGGTTAAACGGAAATCAAATCCTCAAGAATTTCGCGCATATGGCGGATCGGCAGCGAATAATGTCCTTCGTCGTGAATAAATCGCGCTTTGCAATTCGGGAAACGGTTCGCGATTGCTTCCGCTAGCCGAACGGCGAAAGCGCGATCTTCTATTCCATGCCAGAGTCGCACAGGCACGCGTACGTCCTCGATTCCGAATCCCCAGGGCTCCGCGTAAATCCGTGCGTCGACCAATATGCCTTCCACCGAGCCGCGCCAGGCGCGCCGTTGGCTCTCGAAAATCGCTTCAAAAGCTGCGTCGTCGCGCAAACTGGCCGCGTCGCACGGGCGCAATAGCAGCATCTTTAAAAGCAGCGGACGAAGCCGGATCGGCGCGCGGAACGATAAAAACGGTCGCGCAAGACAAAATAAATGCCGCAGCAGTTGCGGTCGATTGCGATAAAATGCCAGCATCCAGCTATAAAACGGCAGTAGTCCTTTGAAGTCCTTCAGCTCGGCAAATGGAATCACTCCGCCTACGACGGCGATCGCGCGCACTCGTTCGGGTATCGCGACCGCGGTCGCATACGCGTACGGCGCGCCGCCAGAGATCGCGAGAATTCGGAATTCACCAATCTCAAGACTATCAACAAGCCGTTCAACAAGCGACGGCCAATAGCTCAACTTTCGATCGAGTTGCATGCTCGAGCCGCTGATGCCCGGCCGATCCGGTGAAATAATGCGAACACCGAGAGCGCGCGCTGGTTCATCTGTGAGCTGCGCCATCGTGCGTGAGCTCGGCCAGCCGTGGCAAAATATCACCGGCACTCCACTTGGATCGCCGTATTCTTCGAACGCAAGAACGGCGCCGTCATGAAGCTGAACGATATTTTGCCGGTTCATCGAGCCGGCATTCTGTTTTGTGCACTTGTATTGCAAGGCGTTAATGTGTAGGCCAAATTGTAGTCCGAAAAACGATTCAGTTATTGGGAGCTTTGGTTATGGAAAATTATTCGCAACCTCCCCCGGGAAAAATCTCGGAGCATGGCAACGGAATCGGCGCACCGTCACCCGAGGAAGTGGAGCGACGTGCCAGAGAAATTGCCATGATCGATGAGCGCAATCCTAATGAGTTTACCGAGGCAGATTGGGCGCAGGCGCGCCACGAACTGATGGGCGAAGAAAATAATGTGCCTCCGGAGGAAACTCCAGATAACGCCGACATGACCGAGGAATGGAGCGTTATCGCCAGTTCCAAGGGCCATCGGATGCCACGTCCCGGCACTCAGGAAGAGGAAACCGTTGGAGAGCATCTCGTGATCGAAGGCATAGAGGAAGCAACTCACGATCAAATGCTCGAAGCGCGCCGGGAAGAACGCGACCAAGAAGGAGAAAATCCTTGAGCCCGCCCTCCGTTGAAACCGCCCCCATAACAGTGGCGGCGGATCGATCTCTTTTCCCCGCGAGCCAATCCCGCGTCGAATGCTTGCGCGATCGCTTTCATCAAATCAGGAATTTCACGAATGCGCTGTGTGCTGATCTCGAACCCGAAGATTGCGTCGTGCAATCCATGCCGGACGTCAGTCCGACCAAATGGCATCTCGCGCATACCACGTGGTTTTTCGAAACTTTTATCCTTAAAAAATTCGTGCGGGGATATCGCGCAGAAATTCCATAGGACGCTTACCTTTTCAATTCCTATTATAACGCTGCCGGCGAGGTGCACCGGCGGGATCTGCGCGGGTTGATCTCGCGCCCGACTGTTAGCCAAGCACACCGTTATCGGGCATCGGTCGATTCACACATCGACGATCTGCTCTCAAATCCCGACGAAAGTCTGCTCGATGAAATCGAACCGATTTTCGTCCTTGGCTTCCATCACGAACAGCAACATCAGGAATTGCTCATCACGGACATCAAGCACGTTTTCGCGCAAAACCCGCTCTATCCTGTTTTTCGTGAGCCGAAAACTGGAGGGCGGAGCCCTGCGACGCAGGACTCACAGAGTTCGCCCCTCCAATTCATCGGTTTCGAAGAGGGAATTGTTGCGATAGGTCATGATGGCGACGGATTCGCCTATGACAACGAAGAGCCTCGGCATCGGACATCGTTCCCGCGTTTTCGCTCGCAACGCGGCCGGTGACAAATGGCGAATACATCGCGTTCATCGAGGACAACGGACCGGCCGGAATTCTGGTTATCGCTCGGCTGGATGACTGTAAACGAACAACGCTGGAACGCGCCGCTTTACTGGACAAAACGCGACCGCGCCTGGTGGAATTTCACCCTCTCCGGTCTGCGCCCCGTCGATCAATCCGAGCCTGTCACGCACGTTAGCTATTTCGAAGCTGACGCGTATGCCAATTGGGCGGGTGCGCGCCTTGCGACTGAGTTCGAATGGGAGCGCGCTGCATTGAGTTGTCCAATCGAAGGCAATTTCGTCGAGACCGAACTCTTCCACCCAGTGGCCGTAGCGCCCGCTGTATCAGCGGACAAACCGGGAAAAGATCAGCGTCTTCACCAAATGTTCGGCGACGTTTGGGAATGGACCCGCAGCGCCTACTCCCCTTACCCCGGCTACCGCGCTGCTCCCGGCGCGCTTGGCGAGTACAACGGCAAATTCATGTGCAACCAATACGTCCTGCGCGGTGGTTCCTGCGCCACATCCCGCATTCATATCCGCCGCACCTATCGCAATTTCTTTCAACCGGAAAAACGCTGGCAGTTCACTGGAATCAGACTCGCACGCGACGCACGGTAAATCGGTTAGGTGCGTCTCTCTGTGCGCGCCAGTTCAACAACACAATGACCGGAGATTCAATCATAGCTCCGCCGCAAGTTTCCGCGCCAGAATCGGCGGATTTTCTGGCGGACGTCATTGCTGGTCTGTCGTCGAATCCGCGCACGATCCCGTGCAAATACTTCTATGATGAGCGGGGCGCGGCGTTGTTTCAGAAGATCTGTGAGCTGCCTGAATATTATGTCACCCGTACCGAGATCGATATTCTGGATCGATGTTGCGCTGACATTGCGTCGCAGCTTGGACCCAGCGTCGAACTAATTGGACTGGGCACCGGCGCCGGCACGAAAACGCGGATTCTGATCGAGGCGCTCGAGGATCCTGCCGCTTATATCCCCGTCGATATCTCGAAAAAACAACTGCGGCAATCGACTGCTCTCTTTCGGAAAATTTTCCGAGACTTGGAAATTCTGCCGGTATGCGCGGACTACCTGCAATCTGTCGTGTTGCCTTTGCCCCGTCGCAAACCTGCGCGAAACATTGTGTATTTCCCGGGTTCGACCATTGGCAACTTCGAGCCGGATGAAGCCGTGCAGTTTTTGTGTCGCATCGCGAATGTCTGCCGCGGAGGCGGCGGGCTGCTTATCGGCGTCGATTTAAAAAAGGACCGGCAGGTGCTGGAAGCGGCTTACAACGACAGCGCCGGCGTGACTGCGCAATTCAATTTAAATTTGCTGCAGCGCATCAACCGCGAATTGGGCGCAGACTTCGATCTGGCTCAATGGCGGCACCGCGCAATCTACAATTCCAACGCCGGCAGGATCGAGATGCATCTCATCAGTAAAACCGATCAGTTCGTGCATCTCAATGAACACAAGTTCCATTTCCTTCGCGGGGAAAAAATCATCACCGAGTATTCTTATAAATACGCGCCAGACGAGTTTGCGACGTTTGCTGCCAAAGCCGGATTCAACTTCGTTCGCATGTGGACCGACGAGGCGGGGTTGTTTGGCGTTTTCTACTTTGCGACAGCTTCAGAGTAGCGCGTGCCTCGCGCTTGCCGACCGCGTAATATGCAAGCCGGAGGCATGCACTACTCTAAGTGAGCGCGCTAGTGAAGCTAGAAGACATTAGTAAACGTTATGGCGACGCAATCGCACTGTGCCCGACGAACCTCTCAGTTGAGTCGGGCAAAACCACGGTGCTCATCGGACCAAGCGGCTGCGGCAAATCGACTTTGCTGCGATTAATCATTCGCTTAATCGAGCCGGATTCCGGCTCGATCGAGTTCGATGGCAAACCGGTTACGTCCGATAACATCAATGCTTTGCGACGCCGGATTGGTTACGTGATCCAGGAGGGCGGGTTGTTTCCTCATCTAACCGCTCGCGCCAATGTTCTTTTGATGGCGCGCCACATTGGAAAATCCCAGGAAGAAACGCACAACCGGCTCCTGGAATTGTCCGAGCTGACAAGATTTTCAGAAAAGCTGCTCCCGCGTTATCCGGTGGAACTTTCCGGCGGCCAACGTCAGCGCGTCAGTTTGATGCGTGCGTTGATGCTTTCGCCAGAGTTGTTATTGCTCGATGAGCCGCTCGGCGCGCTTGACCCGTTGGTGCGCGCTTCGTTGCAAAAAGATCTCAAGGAAATTTTCACGCGCCTGGGTCAAACGGTGCTTTTTGTCACTCACGATTTGGCGGAAGCGATTTATTTTGCCGACGTGATCGTGCTCATGAATGAAGGCCGGATCGTTCAAAAAGGCACGATCACCGATCTGCGCGAGAGACCAGCCGACCCTTTCGTGTCTGAGTTCATCAACGCGCAGCGCGGAATCGCGAGTGTATGAATCGAATCAGGAAAGTAGGAAAGCAGGAGGTGCACAATCGCAATCGTTCTGGACGCCAGGGTTCCACGGAACTCAAAGCAATTTCCAGACGATTCCTGGCTTCCTGGCTTCCAGATTTTCTCCTGATCTTTTTCTGCGTTCCCGCTTTCCTGATTAATTCTTCTTCTGCTGCCGATGTCGCCATCGGTTCCAAAAAATTCACGGAATCTTATGTGCTCGGCGAAATCGCGAAACGCGCCCTGACCGATGCGGGAATTCCAGCGGAACACCGCCAGGGCATGGGCGGAACAATTATTCTGTGGGAGGCGCTGCGGGGCGGACAGATCGACACTTATCCGGAATATACGGGAACAATCGCGACGGAGATTTTAAAGAGCGATTCCACCCTATCGTTGGATCAAATTCGGAATTCGCTCGAAAAAGTTGGTGTGGGCATGACGGCGCCGCTGGGTTTCAACAATACATACGCGCTGGTGATGCGACGCGGCGAAGCGCAACGGCTTGGTATCCGCACAATCAGCGATCTACGAAGATACCCCGATCTTAAATTCGGGCTCACGCACGAATTTCTTGAGCGGCAGGATGGCTGGCGGCCATTGCGCCAGCGCTACGGGCTGCCACAGCAAAATATCATCGGCATCGATCATGCCATTGGTTACAGCGCGCTTGCGAACGGATCGATTGCTGTAAAGGACGCCTACTCGACGGATGCAAAAATAGAGCAGAATGATCTGTTCGTTCTCGAAGACGACCTTCACTTCTTTCCGAAATACGAGGCGGTTTTCTTGTTCCGATCGTCCACGCGCGCGGACGCAATCGCAGCATTGCGGCGCCTGGAAGGCACCCTGGATGAGACGCGAATGATTCGTCTGAACGCGGAAGCTGAACGGACAAAGAATTACGCAAGAGCGGCAGATTTGTATTTTGAACGGAGCGCACGCTCACCCAACAGCCTGAATGATTCTTTTCCGCGCAAGCTGGCGCGGTGGACACTTCGCCATCTCCAGTTGGCTGGATTTTCGTTGCTGCTTTCAATCATCGTCGGGATTCCGCTTGGCATTGTCGCGAGTCGCGGCGGTGCTGTTGGCCATGTTATTCTTGGTTTCGCCGGCGTTGTGCAAACCATCCCGTCGCTTGCGTTGCTCGCCTTACTCGTTCCCCTGCCCTTTTTTGGAATCAGCATTCGCACTGCCATCGCCGCGCTTTTTCTGTACGGTTTGCTGCCAATTGTGCGCAACACCGCGACCGGTCTGCAGGATATTCCACGATCATTGCGCGAATCCGCGGTCGCGCTGGGACTCAGCCCAATCGCGCGCCTTTGGGAAGTTTATCTGCCGATGGCGTCGCGATCCATCCTCTCCGGAATCAAAACCAGCGCCGTGATTAATATTGGAACTGCCACGCTCGCCGCATTGATCGGCGCTGGCGGTTTAGGCGAACCGATCATAAGCGGCCTTAACTTGAACGATCACGTGACCATTCTCGAGGGTGCGGTTCCCGCTGCTGTCCTCGCGCTCCTCGTGCAATGGTGTTTTGATTTGCTCGATCGCGTTCTCATTCCGAAAGGATTGCGAATTTAGAGTAGCGCGAGCGTCCACGCTTGCGCGAGGGCTGTGTCGCACGCCAGGGAGGTTGCGCTACATTCAATCAATGGCCATTGCTTCGATTAACCCTGCTACCGGCGAAAAACTGAAGGAGTTCTCTCCCTTCAACGATGCAGAAATTGAGAAACGGTTGAGCCGCGCGGACAAAGCATTCAAGAGCTATCGCGGCACCACCTTAACTGAGCGCGCGGAGTTGCTGCACGCCGTATCGGATTTGCTCTTCGAGAAAACGAAAACGTTTGCGGAGATCATCACACTCGAGATGGGAAAATTGTTCCGCGATTCAGTCGCAGAGATCGAGAAGTGCGCGCGCGGTTGCCGGTTTTATGCCGAGAACGGTGCTCGATTTCTCGAGGAGGAACCGGCGCAGACCGATGCGGCTGAAAGTTACGTCGAGTATCAACCGCTCGGAGCTGTGCTCGCGGTGATGCCGTGGAATTTTCCTTTCTGGCAGGTCTTTCGATTTGCGGCACCGGCTTTGATTGCCGGCAACGTCGGCTTGCTTAAGCACGCATCGAATGTGCCGCAGTGCGCGCTCGCAATTGAAGAAGTTTTTTGCCGCGCCGGATTCGAGGACGGCGCTTTCCAAACGCTGCTGATCGAGCCGGATCAGGTGGAAAAACTGATCGTCGACGCGCGCGTGAAGGCCGTAACGGTGACAGGCAGCGAAAAAGCCGGAGCGGCTGTCGCTAGCGCAGCCGCGCGTGAAATCAAAAAAAGTGTGCTCGAGCTGGGCGGCAGCGATGCGTTCATCGTGATGCCAAGCGCAGACTTCGAATCGGCGTTGAGCACTGCGGTCAAAGCGCGCACGATCAACACCGGTCAGTCCTGTATCGCAGCGAAGCGATTCATTATCGCAGACGAAATTTATGAGCGCTTCCTTCAACAATTCGTTGAGCGCATGCGCGCGCTCAAGGTTGGCGATCCAATGGATGTGGAGACTGAGCTCGGTCCACTTGCGACGGAACAAATCCTGCAAGGCGTGGACGATCAGGTCCAGAAAACGATCGCCCAAGGCGCAAAATTATTGACCGGCGGCAACCGAATTCACGGTCCGGGATTTTTCTACGAGCCCACGGTTCTTGTCGATGTGCCAAAACAGTCGCCGGCGTACCGCGAAGAAGTCTTCGGCCCGATTGCAGCTGTTTTCCGCGTGAGCGATGCAGACGCGGCCGTCGAGCTCGCGAACGACACCACATTCGGTCTGGGTTCAAGCGCGTGGACCAAAGATCGCAAGGAGCAAAAACTTTTCGTATCGGAGTTAGACAGCGGAATGGTCTTCATCAACGCGATGGTCGCCTCCGATCCGCGTCTGCCATTCGGCGGCGTAAAACGCTCCGGTTTCGGCCGCGAGCTGGGCGCCGCAGGCATTCGCGAATTCACGAACACGAAAACGATCTGGATTTCTTGAACGCGCGGCGAGCGTCAAATCGCTCGGGACGCAACAAGTCTTATTTTCACGCCGCGACATTCCAGAGATCCTTTGTGAAGCGAAAGCCGTTTCGCTCATAACCAAGCGATTCGTAAAACTTGTGGGCATCTTCTCGGGCAAGCCGCGTGTTCAAAGCGACGCGCCTGATTCCTCTTTGGGCGAAATCCTTCTCCGCAGTTGCAATCAGCGCGCGACCAATTCCGTGACGGCGCATCGTCCTCAATATCACGAGGGCAAGAATTCGCCCAGAGGGATCGTTATGCTCATAGCTTGGGTACGTGAGTGTACCGATCATCCCGCACACTTTGCCATCGCGCACCGCTACAAACGTGCGATAGCGCTCATCGGTCGCGATCCGCTCCATCCGCATCTGCATCTCCGATTTCGTTGTTTCATACCCGAGCTCGCACATCAGCTGGGCGAGCGCCGCCGCATCGTTCACCTCGGCGACGCGAATCGTAAGATCGAAAAGTCGTTCGTTAGGCAAGATGGCAACGCGCTCCAAAGGCGGCGCAAATCAAGGCGTCTGCAATTATGTGGAAACTAAATCAGGGGCCAGACATTGATTCCGACGAAGCCTTCCCGTTCCAAATGCAAAATGATCTGTTGAGCGGCTTCCTCGGGCGACAGCTCCCCTGTGTCCACCGTCACCTCCGCATCGGGGGGCACTTCGTAAGGATCCGATATGCCGGTAAACTCCTTCAGGATCCCGGCGCGAGCTTTCGCGTAGAGACCCTTCCGATCGCGCTCCTCGCAAACTTCTACGGGCGTGGAAAGATGCACCAAAATGAATCCGCCGAATGGCTCTATCATTGTGCGCACGTCCTTACGCGTAGAATCGTAAGGAGCGATTGGTGCGCAGATCGCAATCCCGCCGTTCTTCGTGATCTCGGAAGCAACATAGCCAATGCGGCGAATGTTGATGTCGCGATGCTCCTTTGAAAACCCGAGTTCTGACGAGAGATGTTTACGGACCAGATCGCCGTCCAGCAGCGTCACAGGGCGCCCGCCCATTTCGAGAAACTTGATCATCAGCACGTTGGCAATCGTCGATTTACCCGCACCGGAGAGTCCGGTAAAGAAAACCGTTAGGCCCTGCTTGTGCCGCGGAGGAAATGTCCGCCGCAGTTCGCGGGAAATCTCGGGAAAGGTGAACCAGCCTGGAATCTCCCGGCCGTCATTTAGCCGGCGCCGCAATTGAGTGCCCGAAAGCGTGAGCACCCGCTCGCCCTGAGGTACTTTGTTTTCCGGGAAATATTTATCTCGCTCCTCGACATAGACCATCATCTGGAAAGGCACCATTTCGACACCGATCTCCGCTTCGTGTTTGCGGAACAACTCTTGCGCGTCGTACGGGCCGTAGAATGGCTTGCCATCCGCATCGTTGCCCGGTCCGGCGTGGTCGCGGCCGACAATGAAATGCGAGCAGCCATGGTTTTTTCGAATGATCGCGTGCCAGATCGCTTCGCGCGGTCCGCCCATGCGCATCGCCAGCGGCAATAAGGCCAGCTTGGCCGTTCCTCGGGGATATTTAGAGACAAGCAACTGGTAACAGCGGACACGCGTGAAGTAGTCCACGTCACCGGGCCTGGTCATTCCGACGGAAGGATGAATCAGAAGGCTGGCTTCAACTTGCGCTGCTGCGCGAAAGGTCAATTCCACATGCGCCCGGTGCATCGGATTGCGTGTCTGGAATCCGACGATCCGGCGCCAACCCAGGCGCGCGAACTCCGCTCGCAGATCTGACGGCGTGAGCCTGAGAGTTTGAAAATCATAATGGGTAGGCAGTTGCAAACTTTCCACACGCCCACCGACTTACCAGGCATGCCCTTTATTGAGAAGGTAATCGACGCCAGGATGTAAATTACTGCTGCTTCCCAGAACAGCTTGTGCTTCAGCCTTTCGATCGGGTTGCCAGACATCCTCCACATACAACACCGCCAGCATCACGCCCTCCGAATCGCGCAACGCGATTTTGCTGCTTCCCGGCTTGAGCGATTTCGCGAATGCCTCCGGCATATCGAGCACGATCGGGATCGGCCAAAGCAAGCCGCTGCTCAATTTCATTTCGTGGCAAACCCCTTCGTAATCGCGCCGATTCATGAAACCGCGCAGCGGTGAGAACCCGCCGCTGATTAAAAGCTCGAGATCGCGGATTTGGCGGCTCGTTAGATCCCACGACGGAAAATCTCTCGAGCGCGCTTTGAGCTCGGCTGCGCTGTCCGGATGGAGTTGAGATCGACCAGTTCGCCGCCATGCGGAGCTACGAGATGGTCGTGAGATTTCGTATCGATATTATCTATGTTCCTGGTTGGTTAAATTTTCCTGCCCTTCCCCGATTTTTTCCCAATTCAAAGCAAGGCGCTTGTTTATCGCGATTGCCTTGTGAAACACCAAAATGCTTTCGGAGATTGATCGGATCGGTTCCGTTCTTTTCGAATGTGTAGTTTATACATTCGTGCAATCTAACGGGCGGTTTCCCCTTGCATGGCAGGTGGCGGCCCCTAGAGTTTTGTTATGGCGGAACCGGTTTCCACGGCTTACGACTCGAAGATCGAAGGCAATGTAATTTTTACGCGTCTCGATGCCGCGCTTAACTGGGTCCACAAGAATTCGTTATGGCCGATGCCGATGGGGCTCGCCTGTTGCGCCATCGAGCTAATGGCGACAGCGGCTTCGCGATTCGACATTTCCCGCTTCGGCGCCGAGGTCATGCGGTTTTCGCCGCGCCAATGCGACGTAATGATCGTCGCCGGCACGGTCACGTACAAAATGGCGTTGGCCGTGAAACGCATTTACGAACAGATGCCCGAGCCGAAATGGGTGATCGCAATGGGCGCGTGTGCTTCAACCGGAGGGATGTATCGCTCTTACGCTGTCTTGCAGGGGATCGATCAGCTGTTGCCGGTCGATGTTTACATCTCAGGTTGCCCGCCTCGGCCGGAAGCGTTGCTCGAAGGTCTGATGAAATTGCAGGAGAAAATCGGCCGCGAGCATCTTTGAGAAAGCCGGACCGCGATGGTAGAAAAAATAAAGGAAGCGCTCGCATGACAGACCAGACGCCATCCCCAGCGAATCGAGGATGAAATCCTAACTACGTCGGTTTCGACTTCAAATCGTTTCACTCAGACTAATCGCACGTTACAGGCAGCTATGACGCAAGAACTTCTCAATTCGCTCAGCGAATTATTCCGGTCCAAAATTCAGCCAAAGCGGAATTTCGCGGCGAAACCACTTTCACAATCGCCGCGCCGATCTGCGCGAAGTCGCACGATTCTGCCGCGACGATCTTTCGTTCGATTACTTGATCGACATTACCAGTATCGACAATTTCGGCGATGAGCCACGGTTTGAAATTGTTTACCAGCTTTACTCGATGACCCTTGCCGTTCACCTGCGTCTGAAACTGCGGATATCGGAAACGGTCGGCGCGGTCGATACCGTTTCCGACATTTGGCCGACCGCGGATTGGCACGAGCGTGAGATTTACGACATGATGGGAATCAAGTTCAACGGGCATCCGGATCTGCGCCGGATTTTGATGTGGGACGGATACCCTTATTTCCCGTTAGAAAGGAGTTCCCGCTCGAAGGTCTCCCAAGCGAAATGCCGGATGTCGCGTTCAGTCAAGCCGCGCCGATGGAAGGCGGCCCGTTTGTGACCCTTCCTTCAACCGCGACGACAAAAGATCGCGAGCCCCGTGCCCGCCGGCCGGAATTGTAGGACTAGAAAAAAAGCCGAAGCAACTCGACAAACACCCCACTGGACAATCTCAAACAAGGGCGGAACCAACCCCCACCCCCCCCCTCTCTGGCGATGCCACGATTTCGATCACGCTTGAGCGGCCGAAACCGGCGGCACGCTGGCGGGTTTTCGCGTTGCGGCCATCACGTCTGCGACGCATACCTTCTTCGCGCAGCGCAGGGTCCTTTTTCCGGACTTTCGGATAAGCGATGCGGCTATGTAGCATCGACAAAAGCGTGAATCGGAATCAGTCGGCGATGAATTTCAGTTCGCCGAGAGTAAGATCGCATTCGTCCGGTTGTCGTCGGCGATGCGCGCCTCGATCAGTTCGTGAACGAGGATCGATCTTTGGCGGAGTCGGATTTTCCAGACTGCGAGAAGCGCTTTCGAATGATCCGCAAGGCTGCGATCGCGCTTTCCTTCGTTTGCGGTTTCGGTCCGCTGTAGTGAAAGCTTTCGTCATGAACCTCGGGAATATCGTCCTCGCGAAGTCTCATGATCTTGCCGCCTGCGAGCGCGTCTTCATGTTCATAGATTGCCCGTTGACAGAAATAGTAAACAAGCGACGTGTCATGATGTTCCTGAATGATGTCGATGATGCGCTGGTTTAGTTGATGTTTGAGCACCAGATCCACACCCTCTTTCACATGCGCGATAATGATCGATGCGCTCATCGTCGGCGCCAGATCGTCGTGCGGATTGCGCTCGAAGCTCATGTTCTCGGTGAACTATTCCGGCTTCACCGATTTGCCGACGTCGTGAAAGTAGGAACAGACTCAGCAAAGGGTCGCGTTCACGTCGATCGCTTCCACCACGGCTTCGGCCAGATTCGCCACGACAAGACTATGATGATAGGTGCCTGGTGCTTCGATGGTCATCCGCCGCAATAACGGATGGTACCGATCCGACGCTTCCAACCAGGAATGTCGGTCATAATTCGAAACAGGTTCTCAAGCATCGGCGACGCTCCACCAACGAGAATCGCGGTCACAATACCATTGCCAATAGCGATGTGCTTTACACGCCAACCATGCCCCAGTTATTAGCCGTAGGATAAAGCCGGTTTAATCGGTCCGATCGAACCGAAGGTCAGCGACAACGACCGGATTGCGAGCCCGACAAACAAACCAGCTCGGATGAATCGGCCTCGTCGCCGGACCTGAAGCGTGAGAAAAACAGCGGTGAATCCACTGATCAGACAGCTCACTAAAAGCGGCGCATCGATAGTCCCAAACAGAATGCTGCTCCAAAGACTCACCGAAACCGCCGCGAAAAGGCCGTGATTGCGCCGAGCACGACACTCAACGCCAGCGGCGCAAAAGCATAACGCGCGATCGATCCGGCCGTCTCTGGTCCAGGAGCGGTGATAGCCGCTGTTGCAAACGATGAGGAGCAATTTGATCAGCCCAGTTGCACAAAATGACGCTGAAGACGAGAAGCACCCGGGAGTTTTGCGCGAAGGCCTCGGTTGATTGATCCAAGGCTGAGTGATTGCAATCGCCAGGAACAGCAGCGCAATAATAAAATTATTTGTCGGCTCAGGTGGTTACCCGCTAAAGATCAGAAAAGCCAGGCCACAGCAAGAGCGCAATGATAAAAAGTTTTACGTCACACGAGCATTCCAGGATCCGCAACTGATCGTTGCCTACGCCACCACCGCGTTTTACGAAAGGCCAGGCCGCGCTTCACCAGTCGACCGCGTTTTCACAAAATGCGAACATAAAAATAGTTATTTTCGTGATTGTGGCGCCGGCGAACAATGCGCCTGATAGGCGTTGATGATCGCGCGCACCAGGTCATGGCGAACAACGTCGCGTTCGTTGAAGTGCATGGTCGCGATTCCCGTCACGTTTTTCATCGCCTGCAACGCCTCGACGACGCCGGACCGTTTGTTTGCCGGAAAATCGATCGGCGTTACATCGCCGGTCACGACGCATCAAGAGTTCGACCCGATGCGCGTCAGCAGCATGAACATTTGCTCGGTGGTGCTGTTTTGAGCTTCATCGAGAATGACGAAGGCATTGTTCGAAGTGCGGCCGCGCATATATGCGAGCGGAGCGACTTCGATCGTTTGCCGAGCGATCGCTCGCTCCATTTCCTCCGGATCGAGCATGTCTCGTAACGCGTCGTGAAGCGGGCGGAAATAAGGGGTGATCTTTTGTTCCAGATCGCCCGGAAGAAAACCCAGGCTTCGCCCGCTTCCACCGCCGGCCGGGTCAAAACAATTCGGGAGACCTGTTCCTTCTTTAAAGCTGCCACGGCAATGGCGACCGCAAGATAAGTTTTGCCGGTACCGGCAGGTCCGATCCCGAAAACAACGTCATGCTTTTGGATCGCCTCGAGATAATCGCGCTGATTGGCACTCCGCGCCACGATCGGCGGCCTTCGGGAAGAAGTGACGATTTTGGTCGAAACGACTTCCCCTAGAGTCTCGTCCGCGTTCTTCAGACACCGAGGAAGCGTGTAATTGAATTCGTGTTTCTGAATCGGCACGCCTCTTTGCCGGGCTTCCTCGAGCTGATCGAACACCCGTTGGGCCTTGTCGATTTGTTCGGGCTCCCCTTCCAGTTTCACCCAGCCTTCGCCCGTAGTCACTTTCACGTCAAGCGAGTCTTCGAGTTTTTTCAAAAGCTTGATGTATTCGCGTAGAGCGATTGCAAAGCGCGCGGGCTATCGAACTGCAAAGTCGCGATTCAGTCATAATCGTGGTCACTGCCACGAATTTAGAGTACCGGAAACCATACACCAGCGCCCAATGCGTCCGTTCTTCTGGCAATTCTTCCACGTTCACAATAATGAAATAGCTGCCTGTCGCTTTTGGGATTATGTGTGCCGCCGCGAAATGTCCTTTCTGCCAGCTGTCGGGCTGTTCCGCGAGTTTTCCTTCGGAATCGTAAACGTGCACGGAAACCTTTGCCTTCTCCACATCCGTTCCCATCCAAAACCAGTATTCGTTTCCTTTAAACAATTGCTGTCGCACAGCCTTCTTTTCTCCCAAACCCAGGTCTCCTCCCCAATAATCCTCGCGCACTTGGAAGCCTTCCTTCACGTAAGGTTCAGCGGCTTGAAGCGCAAACGATTGCGCGTCGTCCACCGAAGCGACGGTCGCTGGATGAATGCTGCGAAAATCAGCAACAGGGAGCTTCCACGCATGAAAATCTTCACAGAGCGGTTCATAGAGGGTTAATTCTTGGTCACGATCCCGTGGCCTATTCGCGCCGTGATCTCGTTAATCTTCTTAACCGTCCCAGGCGGAATCGGGCGATCACCAACATCGATCAAAGGTTTCACCTCGACCAGAGCATCCTGAATTTCGTGGACAATTGGAAGATCAAACTCCGGCATTCCTTGCAGTCTTTTTTGGAAATAAGAGAGCAAATCAGGCTGGTGCAGCAGTTCTGCGCCGTCCGCGGTAAAATGGTCGTTAACCACTGATGTCAATACTTCGGTTCCGCGCAGCCAGCCACCCAGGCTAACGAGCTGCGACAGCTTTTCATCCTGCACCTCGTTCATTGCTTGTTGTACACTGTTCTGCGTTCGATCGAGTTCCCGGCGCACATTGTTCCAATTCCGTTTGTCTGCTGCCTCAATGATCGCCTTCGCATGCGGTGTAATCGAATTTCCCACGCCGATACCTTTCGCCAGCATCATGACACGCTGCCCAATGTCCTTCACGGTTTCTGCGTCTTCGGCCTGCACGGCGATAAAACCATCCGCGATCACCGTCCCAAGCAAAAGGGCAATACGTGGACGCTCGGTGAAGTACGGTCCCTTGTCGCTGCGGACATGTGCCCTCCAGTTCACCGTGCCCAGTTTGTTCAGCGCACCAAAAATTTCGTTAGGCAATGGCACCACAACGTCTTCCACGGTCGTGGAAAATTGTTTAATGTTGATATGCTGCGGCGCCTGAGCGGCATTCGCGCAAAGGGCAAAACCGCAGAGAAGCCCTACGGTCTGAAAATATCTTATAAACGGCATCATTGGCACTTTCGACTGTTGATTTCGGATTCGTATTAGGGATTTAATGGAGCGAATCTTAACCGGAATTTTAGCTGTATACAACTAATGCCACCACCGATCTCATTCATCCATTCAAGTCGCAAATCAGCAAGCGATTTGAGCGCCAACGTCCAAGTCTCAAATCGCCATGAAATTGACCGGCTGGAGCAGATCCTTGAGCGCGCGGCTTCGAGACGAATCACCGTTATCGGCGATCTGATACTTGACGAATTTGTCTGGGGAAAGGTCGGCCGTATTTCGCCGGAGGCGCAGGTCCCAGTTGTGGAGGTGACTGGAGAATCGTTCTACCCGGGAGGCGCGGCCAACGTTGCCCGGAACCTCCGTGAATTTGTCGACCAGGTGGCCGTAATTGGAATGCTCGGCAAAGATCGCGGTGGCCGCCAACTCCGGGAGCTCTTGGCGGAGCAAAACGTCGATACGTCCAGCACGATCGAGGACGAGAGCTTTTCCACGATCGTCAAGACCCGTATCATCGCGCTGCACCAGCAGGTGGTTCGTGTCGATCGCGAAAAGATCCTTACCCCATCGAGCGCAAACGTAGCGATGACAGCCGCAGCGGTTCGAGCCAATCTCAAAGAAACCGATGCAATTATTTTTGAAGTTACGGCAAGGGGTTTGTGACAACCGATTTGGTGGCCCAAATTGCTCGTGAGGCGGCCGCGGCTGGTAAAATAGTGGCAGCCGATCCCAATCCGCGGCACTCCATCGACTGGCGCGGCGTTACAGTTGTCAAACCAAACCGCGCTGAAGCGTTTCTTGCAGCGGGAATTCCCTGGCGTGACGCCGACGAAGCTCCAAAAAAAGACACCGATCTGATGCGCGCCGGAGAAGTGCTCCTTAAGAAATGGGAAACTCAATATGTCCTGATCACGCTGGGTGAACACGGAATGATGCTTTTTCAGCAGAACGAACCGCCGCACTATATCCGCACGAAGGCTCGTCAGGTTTTCGATGTCTCCGGTGCAGGCGACACCGCGATTGCACTCTTCACGCTTGGGCTCGTCTGCGGCGCGACTCCGATTGAAGCGGCGGAGATTGCCAACCACGGAAGCGCGGTAGTCGTGAGCAAACTTGGAACGGCGACTGTCACCCGAGATGAACTCGTCGCCAGTTTTCGAGAGAACAATGATGATGCGTGATGCGCTGTCGCCCGCCGTCTTTATCGATCGTGACGGCACGATTATGGAAGATACCGATTATTGTTCTAATCCGAAGGATGTGCGGATTTTTCCAGGTGTGCTTGAGGCGCTGCGGCGTTTAAAATCGCGAGGATTCAAACTGATCGTCATCACAAATCAAAGCGGCATCGGGCGCGGACTCTTCACGCTCGATCAATATCACGCGGTTGAATCGGAGGTGCGCGGCAACTTGGCGATGGTTTGGTTGCTGCCACTTACTACTGTCCGGATGCTCCCGGACAACATTCGAAGTGCCGCAAGCCCGCGCCGGGAATGGTTGTCAAAGCCACGCGAGACCATCAGATCGATCTTTCCCGTTCGTTTTTGATTGGCGACAAGGAGATCGACGTCGAATGCGCTCACAATGCGGGTGTACGTGCTATTCGCGTGCGGACCGGAATTCAACGCGACGTGACAGGAAGCAACGCAGATTGGGTGGCCGACGACATGCCCGCGGCGGTCCAGATCATCTTAAACGCAAAATCATGATCCTCCGTCATTCCGAGCAAAGTCGAGGCTGCAACGCAGCGGACGAAGTTCGCGAGGCCAGGCTTTCAATCTCGCAGCTTTACCAGAGATTAATCTGCGCGGGATCCTTCGACTCCGCTTCGCTTCGCTCAGGATGACTGGCCATGAATAAGGCGGTAGGCATTATTCCAGCGCGTTGGAGTTCTACGCGTTTTCCAGGAAAACCATTGCATCCGGTTGCTGACAAGTCTCTTTTACAGCGAGTATTGGCGCGGTGCAAAAAAGCGAAAAATCTCGATTCGGTAATCGTTGCCACAGACGATATGCGCATCGCCGAGGCTGCTTTTCATTGGGGGGCGGAAGTCGCGCTGACGTCAACAAGCCACTGCAGCGGAACCGACCGGATAGCCGAAGTCGCACGCAACGCAAAACAGTTCGCGTTCATCGTCAACATTCAGGGGGATGAGCCATTGGTTGATCCGCGGCTAATCGACAAGATCGTGGAGAAACTTCGCTCGGACCGTGCGATCGAGATCGTCACTGCCGCGCATCGGTTTGAACATCCAGAGGACACGCTGTCGCCTCATCAGGTCAAAGTGGTTGTCGATCTTGCTGGAAACGCCCTCTATTTCTCTCGCGCCCCCATTCCATTCCCATCTCCAAGAAGCGGCGGTGTTCAGTCCGCCAAACAAAGGAAGACCCGCTTCTTGTCCCTTCGTCATCAGGGCATCTACGGTTTTCGGCGGAACGCTCTCCTGCAGTTCGTGAAGTGGAAACCCACTCCGCTGGAACGCGCTGAGTCGCTGGAGCAATTGCGCGCATTAGAAAATGGTGTAACGGTTCATGTGCTCATCACCGCCAAGGGATCGCCAGGGATAGATACATTGGCCGACGCAGAAGCGCTGGAGCAAAAACTTGCTCGCGGCGAACGAAAGGTCGCTCGATGAAATACATTTTTGTCACCGGCGGCGTCATCAGTTCGTTAGGCAAAGGATTGACTGCTGCCTCATTGGGAACGTTGCTCGAAGCGCGCTCTTTGCGTGTTGCACTCCAAAAGTTTGATCCGTATCTCAATGTTGATCCTGGAACGATGAATCCGTTCCAGCACGGCGAAGTCTACGTGCTCAATGATGGAGCGGAGACTGATCTCGATCTTGGCCACTACGAGCGATTCACCAATTGCGTGCTAACGCGGCATAACAATCTCACTAGCGGCCAGGTCTACGAGACAGTCATTCTTAAGGAACGCCGCGGCGATTATCTGGGCAAGACCGTGCAGGTGATTCCGCACGTCACCGACGTGATCAAGGATCGCATCCGCAAACTTTCAGACGAAAGCCAATACGACGTGGTGATCACGGAAATCGGAGGCACGACTGGAGACATCGAAGGCCTTCCGTTTATCGAGGCGATTCGCCAATTCATTCTCGAAGTCGGACCCGAAAATGTGGTGAACATGCATGTCACGCTTGTTCCCTATATCAAGGCCGCGCACGAATTGAAAACGAAGCCGACCCAACAAAGCGTGGCGAAGCTGCGCGAAATCGGATTGCAGCCACAGGTCTTGATTTGCCGCTCGGAAAGACCCCTCGACCGCGATGTGCGCCGTAAGTTGTCGATGTTTTGTAGCGTTGTAGAAAAAGCCGTGATTGAGGAACGCGATGTCGAGCACACGATTTATGAGGTACCTTTGACTCTGCACGCCGAGGGACTCGACCAACTCGTGTGCGACCTTCTGCACCTCGAAACGCCTAAACCCAATCTGAAAGACTGGCGAAATTTCGTCGACCGCGTCGTCAGTCCAAGCAAACGCATCAAAATCGCGGTGGTCGGCAAATACATGGAGGTGCGCGACGCCTACAAAAGCATTTACGAGTCACTGACCCACGCCGCGGCGAGCGAAGACTGCGGAATCGATCTCAAACTTATCGATGCTGAATCTCTCGCAGATGGCGTCGATGACCAAATGGAAGACGTAGCAGGCGTTCTCATTCCCGGCGGATTTGGCGCTCGCGGAGCGGAAGGAAAAATTAACGCCGCGCGTTACGCTCGCGAGCACCGAATTCCTTTTCTCGGTCTGTGTCTGGGCATGCAAGTGGCCACGATTGAATTCGCCAGAAACGTATGTGGAATCAAAGACGCCAACAGCACCGAGTTTGACAAGGACAATCCGGACCCGGTTATCTCGCTACTGGAAGAGCAGCGCGGCGTACGTAACAAAGGCGCAAGTATGCGGCTGGGAACCTGGCCGACAAAAATTGCTCCGGGAACACTAGCGGAAAAAATCTACGGCGACACCGAGGTAACTGAGCGCCACCGCCACCGTTACGAGTTTAACATGAAATATCGTGACCGGATGAATGCGAAGGGTTTCGTAATTTCAGGAACATCACCCGACGGCACACTCGCCGAATTGATCGAGCTACGCGATCACCCTTACTTTGTTGGTTGCCAATATCACCCGGAATTTCAAAGCAAACCCAACAAGCCGCATCCTCTCTTTAAAGGATTTATTGCAGCTGCTCTGGCGTATCAGACGGGTGGCAAGAAGCCAATCACCACTATTGAACAATCTCCGATCGGCGTGTCAGACGATCAGCTCATTCTGCAACGGTGATTTTGCAGTGACGTTTTGAGTTGCTGCGTTCTTTTCAATTGCAGTGCGCACCGCTATCGGTGCGACGCTCGTTCAAGTCGATCCATTATCGCCGCGCCGAGTCCCCGAGACGGAACTCGTTCCGCAACGATGAGATCGAGACCGAATGCATCGAGCTCACGTAGATGGCGAAAAAGATTTGCCGCAGCTTCTCGCAAGTCCTGCCGTTTGCTCAGGCTTCGCACCGCGGCGAATTTCAAGGAGCGGCAGCCTCCAGTCCGCCGCTGGGCGAGCTGGAGATCGTTGCTTCCTGCATGCCAAGCCAGCAATCCAACGCGCTGACTCTTCTCTGGAAAAAATCTTCGGCGTTATCGATCAAACGCAATGGAGTTTTCGGCGCATAATGCGATAGCAACTGTCCCGGCGAGGAAATTCTTGGTGTACCGTACCACGCTGCTGACTTCTGCAAATTCGGATAGCTGTTCGTATGTAATCGGACCCCGTCGCAAGACCGCGATTTTGCCGTCTTTAACAGCGACGATTGTCGACTCAATGCCATGTCCTGTCGGTCCGGCATCGACGATGAGTGGGATCCGTCCGCCGAGTTCATCCAACACGTGCTGCGCTGTTGTCGGACTGACGCGTCCGAATCGATTTGCACTCGGTGCAGCGAGCGGCTCATCCAATTCACCCACGATTTCAGTAAACACAGAATGCGCACTCAATCGCACCGCCACCGTGTACAACCCCGCCGTAACTATATCAGGAACGATCTCGCGCTTTGGCAAAACTATCGTGAGCGGGCCAGGCCAAAATTTGTCGGCCAACTTGCCGATCAGTTGTCGATCGCCCGCTGGCACATTCACAATTCTCCTGAGCCAATCGCGGTTTGGCAGATGAACAATCAGCGGATCGAAGCGCGGCCGGTCCTTCGCCTCAAATATTTTCGCACCGGCAATCGGGTTGAGCGCCTTAGCGGCGAGACCGTAAACAGTTTCCGTGGGGAGCGCGACAAGGTCGCCTTTCCGCAGTAGTTCAACCGCCGCAACGCGGTCGGTTGAAATCACTGTTTTCACCTTGGCAATTTCGCGGACAAGACCGCTTCGGACTGTTTCCTGCGAAACGCTTCTAACTTTTGACGAAGCGTGTCATCAGATGTGGCGAGAATCGCAGCCGACAGAAGCGCGGCATTCTTTGCGCCCGCTTCTCCTATAGCCAGCGTTCCGACCGGAATGCCACCGGGCATTTGCGCCGTGGACAACAGCGAATCGAGTCCCTGGAGCTTCGATTGGATTGGCACACCGAGAACCGGCAGCCATGTGTGCGCCGCAATGACTCCAGCCAAATGTGCCGCACCGCCGGCGCCCGCGATAATCACTCGCAGCCCGCAATCCGCTGCGTTTCGCGCGAACTCTGCCGTCGCGTCAGGCGTCCGATGAGCGGACAACACACGCGCTTCGTTCGGCACGCCGAGTTCATCTAGTGTTTCCACAGCATTCCGCATCGTGTCCCAGTCCGATTTGCTTCCCATGATAACGGCAACCAAAGGCTTCGATTCAGGCATGGGCAAATTGTAGAGATTTTCCGTGAAAGGCCAACTCGTCATGTCATTCCCGGCAGAGTCGAGGAAATCTCTGATCATTTGGCGGATGCCAACTGTCGGTGAGATATTGGACGGTGAATCAATTTAGCCGATCGATTGTCTTCATCGGGATGATGGGCGCGGGTAAATCGTCCGTGGGACGCTGTCTACATCGCAGAACAGGTTTGGGATTGCGCGACACCGACGAGATCGTCGCTACGAATTTCGGGATGTCGATTCCAGAAATTTTTGCCGAACACGGTGAGAAAAAATTCCGAGAGGCGGAAACCGAAGCACTTCGCAGCGTGCGAACTGAAGAACAAACGATAATCATTACCGGAGGCGGCATCGTGTTGCGCAAAGAAAATGTTGAGATTTTAAAAAGCCACGGTGTGATCGTGTGGCTCGACGGCGACGAGGAAACACTTTTCGCGAGAGCCTCCCGGAAACAGAACAGACCATTGCTGCAAACGAGAAACCCGAGAAAGGCTTTCTCGCAAATCCTTGATGCCCGCAGGCTTCTTTACGCAAAGATCGCGGATTTCCGGGTCGATACGTCGGTTCTAACGGATGAAGAAGTTGCCGTGGCGATCCTGGCGAAACTCAGGAGAATGAATCCGGCACCACAATCACCCCTCCGGGCTAAAGCGTCATGATAGAGATTTCGGCAACAGAACTGAAGACGCGGCTTGTCTCTTTTGCCAGAGAGATTGGATTTGATTTGTGTCGCGTAGCCGCATGCAACGAGCCGGCACACGCAAATGACTTTCGTGAATGGTTGCGCGACGGCGCGCACGGCGAAATGAATTACATGCAACGCGGCGAGGAAAAACGTTGCGAGCCGCAAAGTATTTTGCCCGGGGCGCGATCGATTGTTGTCTTGGCGTTGAACTATTTTCAGGGAACGACGCCCGATAGAGGCATACCGAAAGGAAAAATCGCGCGATACGCCTGGGGCGATGACTATCACGATGTAGTCGGGGCAAAGCTGAACAGGCTTGACGAGTTTCTTCGCAACTTTGGTGGACAGCAAAAATGTTACGTCGACACCGGGCCACTGCTGGAACGGGATCATGCAGCGCAGGCTGGCATTGGCTGGCACGGCAAAAGCACCATGCTTATCGATGAGCGGCTCGGGACCTGGTTTTTTCTCGCGGAAATTTTGACTACGCTTGAACTGCCGCCGGATGAGCCGGTCCCGGATCGCTGCGGAACGTGCCAGCGTTGCATTACAGCCTGTCCAACCGGCGCCATTACCGATGCGCATCGATTGGACGCGCGCCGGTGCATTTCCTACCTGACGATTGAACTGAAAACCGCCATTCCTGTG
This sequence comes from uncultured Verrucomicrobiae bacterium, assembly GCA_963803285.1. Taxonomy (GTDB): domain Bacteria; phylum Verrucomicrobiota; class Verrucomicrobiia; order Chthoniobacterales; family UBA10450; genus Udaeobacter. The sequence continues at coordinate 101,530 of CAWDMG010000014.1, forward strand.
GAGCTTCGTCCACTCATGGGCGATCGGATCTTTGGTTGCGATGATTGTCTGGACGCCTGCCCTTGGAACCGGTTCGCCCGGACATCACGCGAAACTGCCTTCTCGGCACGGCGATCGACGACTGGCATGTCGCTGCGGGAATATTTGGACTTAACCGACGCGGAGTTCCGGGCACTTTTCAGAAAGTCGGCGATTAAGCGAATTAAGCGCCGCGGGTTTCTACGCAATGTGTGTGTGGCGCTCGGCAATGCAGGCGATCCATCCGACCTTCCGGCGCTCGAACGCGCGGCAGCCGACCCAGAGCCGTTGATCGCGGAACACGCCGCATGGGCAATTCAACAGATACGCGATCGGCAAAAGCAGGAGCGGCCGCATATTGTTTGAATCCAAACCGGCGGCAGGCTGCATCCCACCGATTGAGGGCCATGAACGTACGCTATTGGCGAAAGTCTAAAGAGAGATAGCTTCAGCCCCATAAGCGATCATGCCATGCATCAAGCATTGACCACTCCCCCGCTCGCCCGTGACGCCGTGAAGAAGCGCCGGCAGGGTCGCAGGCGCAAGATTCTTTTTGGCTCCGCCGGCGCAGTGCTGCTCCTTATTGTCGCGCTGATCGTCGCCGGAAAACGCGAGAAGCCAATCCTGGTGACAACAGAAAAGGCGGTTCGCCTCACGATTCTGCAAACCGTCTCGGCCACGGGCAAGATCCAGCCCGAAACCGAAGTGAAAATTTCGCCGGAAGTAGCCGGAGAGATTACTGAGCTGCCCGTCGAGGATGGCATGCAGGTCAAGAAAGGCGACCTGCTTTTGAAAATTAAACCTGATTCCTACAAAGCATTACTCGAACAACAGGAAGCAGCGATTAGCTCCGCGAAAGCGACAAACCTTCAGCAAAAGGCGACGATGCTTAAGACCGAGCACGACTTCCGGCGATCAAAGGACTTGTTCGAGAAAAAACTGATTTCAGAGCAGGAATACAATGCCGCGGAAGCAGCGAACGACGTAGCGAAAAATACTTACGAGAGCTCACTGCACGAAATCGAACGGGCACAGGCCAGCTCAAGCCAGGCGCGCGATCAGCTTTCAAAAACCACGATTTATTCGCCGATGGACGGAACAGTCACCATCCTAAACAGCAAACTGGGCGAACGCCTCGTCGCGACCAATCAATTTGCCGGGACCGACGTGATGCGAGTCGCCGATCTCAGCCACATGCAAGCCGTCGTGGACGTGAACGAAAATGACGTCGTGAACGTGAAACTTGGGGATAAGGCAAACATCAAAATCGACGCGTACGGCGACCGCAAATTTAAAGGCGTCGTTCAGCAAATCGCGAACACCGGAAAAACGACCGGGACGGGTACGCAGGAGGAAGTCACGAATTTCGAGGTAAAAATTCGCGTCGCTGATCACGATGTAGCGTTACGGCCGGGACTGAGTTGCACCGCGGATATCGAGACGAACATGGTTAAGGATGCCGTCGCAGTGCCGATGCAAAGCGTGACGATTCGCACGGGTGACGCAAACTTCAGCCCGGAAGAAATCGAAAAACAAAAGCAAAAAGTCGCCGCGCGCGACAAGGACGACAACAAGGCGGAACTCAGCAATGACCGTCTCGAGAAACAGACGCAGAAAGAAGAACGCGAAAAGCTGGCCAAGGTTGTGTTCGTGAAGAACGGCAACAAAGCACAGATGGTGAAGGTGACGACAGGCATCGCCGACGATTCCTACATGGAAATCAAAAGCGGCATCAAACCCGGTGACGAAGTCATCTCAGGCAGCTACAGCGCAATCAGCCGGAAGTTAAAAGAAGGCGCGAAGATCGCATACGACAAGGAAGTCGCGAAGTGACGAGTGACACTCGATCATCGGAGCCGATAATCATCGACATCGAGAACATCACGAAAGATTACGTGATGGGAGAAGAGACAGTTCATGCCCTGCGCGGCGTGTCGTTGCAAATTCTTAGCAACGAATATCTGGCAATCATGGGCCCCAGTGGTAGCGGCAAATCGACACTTATGAACATGCTCGGCTGCCTCGATACGCCCAGCTCCGGGCGTTACGAATTCAACGGCCGGGATGTTTCGGTCATGAGCGACGACGAACTGGCGGCGATTCGGAATCGCGAGATTGGTTTTGTTTTTCAAACCTTCAATCTTCTTCCGCGCGCCGACAGCCTACGGAATGTGGAACTGCCCCTCGTTTACGCCGGCATCGATCCGGAAACACGCCGTGAGCGGGCCGCGCACGTGTTGCGGGAAGTGGGCCTCGGTGATCGTTTGCACCATAAACCTAACGAGCTTTCCGGCGGTCAACGCCAGCGCGTCGCGATCGCACGGGCTTTGGTAAACGATCCATCCATCATTCTGGCCGATGAACCGACCGGCAATCTCGATTCGAAAACCGGTGATGAAATCATGACGCTTTTCGAAAATCTGTATCAACGCGGACATACAATTATTCTCGTCACGCACGAAGCCGATATTGCGAATCATGCGCGGCGCACGGTCCGCTTGCGAGATGGGCTAATCGAAAGTGACGACGGCGGATTCGACGGCATCAAGAACTTGCCGGTGGAAGATCCCCTGCCAGCCAATGCTGCGGTTTACTAATGAAGCGCTTTTTTGTACGAGCTGAGCGAAAGCTGGAAAATCGCCGTGGCACAGATGCGTTCGAACGGAACGCGCTCAACCCTCACCGCACTCGGCGTCGTCATCGGGATTGTCGCCGTGACGCTGATGGGAACCGCGATCGGTGGAATCCAGGTTGGATTCGACAAAAGCATGGCCATTTTCGGCGACGATGTGCTCTACGTCTCGCAATGGCCATGGAAGCCTGTAGATGATTGGTGGAACTACCGCGACCGTAAAAAGATCAAAACCGATTACGCCGAGCCGATCAACCGCATCATCGCTGCGACGCCGAATTCAAATCTCGTGATCGCGGTACCCACTTCAAGTCTACTGCGCAGCGTGAAAAATGGCCAAAGTGAAGTCAGCAACGTTCTAATCAGAGGAACTGTCTCGGATTACCTCATCACTTCGACTTTCGACTTTAATGAGGGCCGATTTTTCAACGACGTTGAATCTCAGAAGCGGCGCCAATGTGTGCGTGATCGGCTACGATGTGGCCGACGCTCTGTTTCCTTCCGAGAGCCCGATCGACAAATCGTTGCTGATCAATGGGCAACCTTTCAGAGTAGTAGGGATCATCTCACGGCAAGGCACATTTTTGGGGTTATTCAGTCTGGATTCAATTGTCGTAATGCCGTTGCCAGCATTTCAAAAATATTTTAGTGCCAAAAGCGATTCCGACATTCTGGTAAAAGTGAAGGACAAAATGAAGCTCGCCGAAGCGAAAGACGAACTGACCGGCGTCATGCGGCGTGTGCGCGGCTTGCCACCGGAGAAAAAAGACGACTTCAGCATCAACGAACAACAAGCGCTGAAAAGCACGCTGGATCCAATCAAGAACTCCATCGCCATCGCCGGGCTTTTTATTACCGGGCTTTCACTTTTTGTGGGCGCAATCGGAATAATGAATATCACGTTTGTGAGCGTGAAGGAGCGCACGCGGGAAATCGGAACGCGCAAAGCTCTGGGCGCACGGCGCCGCACCATTCTTCTTCAATTCCTGATCGAATCCACTTCGCTTTGTCTGCTGGGCGGATTCATCGGACTCGGCGTCGCGTAATTAATGTGCTCTGGAATTGCAAAGGCATTTCCCTCTTTTCCAATCCAGTTCTCCCTCGGTCTTGTAATCGTAAGCATGGCCGTCTCAATCCTGACCGGATTGTTCTCCGGTTTCGCCCCCGCTTGGTCAGCCTCCCGCCTCGATCCGGTCGCGGCACTGAGATATGAATAGGGGTGTTGGAGTAATGGAATGCTGGAGTGCTGGGTACGAACTGAAATTGCCTCGGCATTACTCCATGATTCCACTACTCCATTACTCCAGTTGTTAGCCCGATGTTGTTTAGCGAGATAGTTAAGATGGCGCTGGCGTCTCTGGGCGCGAATAAGCTGCGCGCTGCGCTGACAATGATCGGTATCACGATTGGCGTTTTCTCGGTGATCTCGGTGATGACCGCCATCGGGGCGCTGCAGTCCTCCATCGAAAGCGGGATTAGTTTTCTGGGATCGAACATTTTCCAGTTCGCCAAATACCCAGCGAACGTGAACGTCGGCGGCGAGATCAAGAAAAAATATCAGAACCGTCGCAACGTCACGTACCGCGAGGCACTGCATTACGCGAAGTTGATGGAAGGCAACGCACGCGAAGTCTGTCTCAAAACTTTTGGTTATGAAGTGAAGGGCCAGGCGGTGTATAACGGCGTGAAGACCACGCCGAGCCTTCTCATCGTTGGGACAAACCGGAGTTTCCTCACCGCAAACGCTTACACCCTCGGTTACGGCCGGAACTTGAACGACGAAGACGTCGAACTTTCACGCAGGGTGATTGTCGTCGGCAAGATGGTCGAGAAGCGACTGTTCCCGCGCGAAACACCGATCGGCAAAGTGGTGAGGGTGAGCGGCCACACGTACACAATTGTCGGTGTGCTTGCCGAGAAAGGAACTTCCTTCGGGCAGAGCCAGGATGATCTTTGCATTATGCCGATCACACGATTTTTCGAGGATTACGGTGAAGCGAAACGCACGGTGAACATCGCTACGCAAGCGTTCTCCACGGAGACCTACAATCAAACGCTGGACAAGGGCATAAGTGCCATGCGGATCGCGCGTGGACTGCGCGCCGACCAGGAAAACGATTTCGAGATTTATTCGAACGATTCACTGAAAAGCGCGTTCACGTCGGTCGCGGGGATCGTGCGCATCGGCGCGTTCGTCGTCAGCTTCATCGCGCTCCTGG
>CAWDMG010000015.1:0-28818 GCA_963803285.1 uncultured Verrucomicrobiae bacterium
AAAACACCGATCACCACAATTGCGGGCACAATGGCTATGAGTCGCGTTATCAGGCGACGCAGCCACGGCGTAATTCGGATGTTGAGGAAGCCTTCCATCACAATCTGGCCGGCAAGCGTGCCGGTAAGAGTCGAGTTTTGTCCGGACGCGAGCAACGCGACCGCAAACAGGATGCTCGCTACGCCGACACCCAGCAAAGGGCTCAGCAGTTTGTACGCGTCCTGAATTTCGGCTACATCCTGATGGCCGGACCAATGGAAAGCGGCCGCCGAAAGATTAGGATCGCAGCATTAATGAACAACGCGAACATGAGCGCCCCGCTCGAATCGATAGTTGCAAACTTGATAGCTTCGCGCCTGCCTTCCGGCGTCTGCTCGAATTTCCGCGTCTGCACGATGGACGAATGCAAATACAGGTTGTGCGGCATTACGGTGGCTCCAAGGATACCGATGCTGACGTAAAGCATTCCCTGGTTTGTCACGACCTGTGGCCCGGGAATAAACCCGAGCGCAACTCCGAAAAAGCTCGGCTTGGAAAAAATTAGCTCCAGCCCGAAACACGTGCCGATAGTCGCGATTAACGTGATGACAAGCGCTTCAACATAACGGAAACCTTTGTTTTGCAGATAAAGAACAGCAAGCACGTCCAGCGCGGTAATGAGACAGCCCCACACCAGCGGAATGCCGAACAGCAGCTGCAGTCCGATCGCCGAGCCAACCACCTCGGCCAAATCGCACGCCGCGATGGCGATCTCGCACAGAATCCAGAGGAACCAGACAAGCGGTCGCGGGTAATGGTCGCGGCAGGCCTGGGCGAGGTCGCGGCCTGTGGCGACCCCGAGTTTGATGCACAAATGCTGAAGCAGGATCGCCATCAGATTGGAAATCATGATGACACACAGAAGCGAGTAGCCGAACCGTGCACCTCCGGCCAAATCGGTTGCCCAGTTGCCCGGATCCATATACCCCACGGCGACCAGGAAGCCCGGACCGGAAAATGCCAAGAGCTTTCTCCAAAAGGATGCCGTCTGTGGGACAGGGATGGTGCGATGGACCTCCGGCAGAGAAACTTGGCCGCCCGTCCGTCGCCAAGCGCCGCGAGGTGTGGTTGCGATTTCCGGCTGCGCCATAAATGCTGCTAAAACGATTCTTAGGTAAACCTAATTTGTTTATTGTCGTATATTATTCTGTCAAGAGACAATCTTTGGTTGTTGACTGTTGTGGTGATGCTTTTATGTTCGCCGGCATGCGAAACAGAAAGGCGTCTCAATCGCCGGCTGGCACTTCCACGGCTGTGGAGGATTACCTCGAACGCATCCTTGAACTCATCAATTCGAAGGGATACGCCAGGGTGATCGATATCGCGGCTGCCTTAAAGATTTCGCAGGCCAGCGTCACCAACATGGTTCAGCGGCTCGATGCCGAGGGGCTTCTCAAATATGAAAAATACCGGGGGCTTATTCTAACCGCCGCCGGTAAAAAACTGGCCCGCAGAATCGCCCAACGGCACAAGCTACTTACTGAGTTCCTCAGACTGCTTGGCGTTGACGACCGAGTAATTCATCATGATGTCGAGGGCATGGAGCACCATATAAGTCCCTCCACGTTGCGCGCAATTGCGACGCTCACCCAGCAATTGCAGCGTAGACCCACCCTACGCGCGACCAAATTGCAAGACGGCGCCCTTTAGCAACCGAATACTCCACCTCTACGGGTTCCTGAAGCTCGTGGCGGCAGCGTCGCTCAATTTCTTGAAATGCAGCTGCTTCACGCGGCGGTTATCGGCTTCGGAAACCGTGACCAAATAACCATCGATCTTAACTTGTTCGCCAGTCTTCGGTAGATGCCCCAGCAGATGAGTCACGTAACCGCCGATCGTACTTACGTCGGGGCTTTCCAAATCAACCTTGGCGAGATCGTTTAGTTCGTACAGGCCCAGCGCTCCATCCACACTGAATTCGTTTGCGTTGATTTTGCGAAACTCTTCCTTTTCGGAATCGAACTCATCCTGAATGTCGCCAACGAGTTCCTCCAACACATCTTCCAGCGTCACGAGTCCCACAGTCCCCCCAAATTCATCCACAACGATTGCCACGTGCGCATGCTTGCTAAGGAACAATCTGAGCAAATTTTCCAGCGCCATCATCTCGGGGACCGGAAGCAACTCGCGTTTGATCTTCATCAAATCGGGATGTGGATCGCGCATCATGAGAAGCAAGTCCTTGATATGAATGAGGGCGATCGTGTTATCGAGGTTGTCGCGACACAGCGGGAAACGCGTGTGCTGCGACTCGATCGCCTTTTTTACATTTGTTTCGAAATCGTCCTCCACATTCAGGTAAACGATTTCGCCGCGAGGTGTCATGATATCGCGCACGACACGGTCCCGCAGATCCAGCACGTTGAATACAAGCTCACGGCCGAGAGGCGTTACCTCGGCTGATTTTTCGCTTTCGCGTACGATCAAGCGCAGTTCTTCTTCGCTATGTGCCAGTTCTCCTTCGGCAATTGGTTCGACGCGAAGAATCCTCAGGAGCACCCAGTTGCTCGCGGCGTTTAGAAACACGATGGCCGGTTTGAAGATTACATAAAACCATCGCAGTGGCGCACTCACAAACAGCGCAGAAGGCATGGCCTTGCGGATCGCGAGAATCTTTGGGGCTTGTTCGCCCACCACGATGTGCAAAAACGTGATCGCCGAAAAAGCCAGCCCGAACGAAATCGATTTGATCACGGCGGGAGATTCGATTCCTGCCAAAAGGAAAAGCGGCTGAAGCATTCGCGCGAGGAAAGGTTCCCCCAACCAGCCCAGGCCCAGGCTGGCCATGGTTATGCCGACCTGACATGCAGAAAGGTAGGCATTCAGATTGTCCTTAATCGCTCGTAGTAAAACAGCTCGCTTGCTGCCGCTGGCGGCCATGGTCTTGAGATGGCTGGTACGAACTTTGACGAGCGCAAACTCGGCCGCGACGAAGAAGCCGTTCAGCAGTACAAGCACGGCAATCGCCAGTAGTTTGCCAAGCATCACCATCGGCGGGTCCCAGTGCTGCACAATCGTTTCGGCAATTGGAGCTAGAGCTAGGGGAAACATCACAAAATTCATCTGTAGCAGCCCGGACGCGGCCGGCTGACGCGTCGCGAAGCGGTGTGGCTGCAGCTTACCAGCTAGATTTGGTTACGCCAGGGATCAACCCCTGCGAAGCCAGTTCGCGAAAAGTCAGACGCGACATCTTGAACCGACGAATGAACGCCCGCCGGCGTCCGCTGACTTCGCAGCGGTTCACCACGCGCGTAGGACTCGCGTCACGCGGCAATTGCGCCAGGCCGGCGTAGTCCTTTTTCGCCTTTAGCTCGGCGCGTAATGCAGCGTACTTTTTCACTGTTGCGCGCTTGCGTTCGTTACGGTTGATCCAGGCTGTCTTAGCCATAAAGAACGCTGACTATAACGCCAGCCTCCTAATTTGCAACCGCCAGGCGAAGAATCCTAGCCGAGAGCGCCTGCGCGCCGCCGCTGTTTGACCAGCGTACTCGTGGACCGGCGAGCGCCGTCTCGGATAGTTGAACGCTTCTGCTTTACCGCCTGCGTCCGGTTCAAGCTATCTTGTAAAACCTTCACCAGATCAACAACGTTGGTTGGGGTAGGAGCAGCCGGCGCTTTTGCCGTGATCTCCTTATGCTGTGCCTTTTGTTCGATGATTTCCATTAATGCCGTCCGGTATTCATCCCGATATTTATCCGGCTCCCAGGCAACAGCCATGCTTTCGATAAGCGCTTGCGCCATTTTCAGTTCCTTGTCACTCACGGCAGTATTCGAGCCGTTTTGCAAAACGTCGGCGCTCAATATCTCGCTCGCGAAATGCATTAGCTCTAGAATCAGGAACAAGCCGTCCGGTTTCACCGCTGCAAGGTGTTCGCGATTGCTGATCACCACCTTGGCGATACCAATTTTACCCGTTCCGCTGAGCGCCTTGTGCAAGACTGCGTAAGCTTTCTCTCCGCCTTTTTGCGGCTCAAGGAAATACGGCTTGTAGAAAAACTTCGGATCGACCTGCTCCAAATCAACGAAATCGGTAATGTCGATCGAATGGGTGGATTCAATCCGCACCTTCTCGAAGTCCTCATCCTTCATCACCACATAACGACCTCGCTCGAATTCGAAGCCCTTTACGATCTGGTCGGCTGGAACTTCTTTTGAATCCGCTTCCGCCACCTTTTTGTATCTGATTGGACTGAGATCACTGGAACGAAGCTGCCGGAAACTAAGCTTCTCCTCTCGTGTGGCGGGATAAACCGCCACTGGAATATAAACCAGCCCGAAACTGATGCTGCCTTTCCAGATGGGACGCATACGAGGGAATGCTTTCCCAAACCGCTCTGCCTGTCAACCTTAACCGGTCCTCCGCCGGCGGCTCGCCGGCTTCGCTGAAATTCCTTGCAACTCGGAGAAACGGTCTGATGTTGGCAGTTGAAATGAGCCTCCTCGCCAGCTTCATGAATTTGGCCGGGCCGGACTTGATCGTCATCCTGCTGATCGTCCTCGTTCTATTTGGAGCAAAGAAATTGCCCGAGCTCGCCCGCGGAATGGGCCAGGCGGTCAAGGAATTTCAAAAAGCAAAGGACGAGTTCAACGACGAACTGCACAAGGCTGGGAAGTCTGATACGCAAGTTGCCAAGCCTGACGTAAAACCAGCTGAGTCGACCATCGCGCGAACTGATAGCCATGGGGCTTCTAACGTCACCACGCCGCAACCGAGTGTCGCAGTCACTCCCGGCGATAAAGCCGATCAGGTCTAGCTAGCCCTTCGAAACCGGTGCGGTTCCGCATTGCGCACTCCCAAGCCTACGCGATACGACGGAAACGCGTTTCCCGCGATCTTGCGCGAAGCGCTTTTGGGAGTCCTGCATCCCCGCGTTGCCTTCCGGAAGCGCCCCGACGTTCTGCACGTTTGACCGAACACGCAATTTACGGCAAAATCCCCGCTCGTTTATGTCTGAGTCGGATTTGCGCGCCCAAATCAAGGAGATGCTGGTGAAAAATCTGATGCTCCAAGTTACTCCTGAACAAATCGGCGATGAGCTGCCGCTTTTCGGTCCGGATGGACTAGGCCTCGATTCCATCGACGCGCTGGAACTGGCTGTGAGTATGGAAAAGACGTTCGGCGTGGGCGTTCCAAATTCTGATGTAGCCGGAAAAGCGCTTCGGAATGTAAACACGATCCACGATTACATTCTCGAAAAGCGCGCCGCGGCTGCCTAGATGTGCCAGCGGCCCAGCGCCGTGGAGTTTCGACGTGAACATTCTCTACGTAGAGAGTAGCCGTAGCTGGGGCGGCCAGGAATACCGCACCTGTCTGGAAATTAACTGGCTCAACGGACACGGCCATCAAGCATGGTTGATCTGTAATCCAGACAGCCAGGTTCACTCGAAGGCATCTGAACTCGGCACGCGGCTGATCACAATGCCGCTTCGCAACCGCCTTGACCCGCTGTGCTCATTGCGCCTTTGGAAGTTTTGCCGGCAGAACAAAATCGATTTACTCAAAGCGTACAGCTCAAAGGATCACTGGATTTGTCTGCCACTCTTTCTTTGGGGAATTCCATTAAGCCGCGCGCGCTGCATCACCGATCCAATCGGCACGCAAAGTCGCGCATTTGTTTTCAAGCACGGCTGTTCGCAAATCGTTGCCGACGCTTCGGTGATCAAACGTCAACTGGTGGAGGAACACGGAATTGATCCCACAAAAATTGAAGTCATCGGTTCAGCTGTCGATCTGGAGAAATTCAAGCCTCCGCGCGACCGGACAAAATTCCGCCGTGAAATCGGCGTCGGAGACGAGAACCCGTTGATCGGCAACGTAGGGATGATTCGTCCGGACAAAGGTCAACTCGAGCTGATCAAATCGGCTCCAATGGTCTTCGAGAAACGTCCCGATGCGCGTTTCGTCATCGTCGGCCAGGGCACCGGGATTTTGAAACGCGGCATCAATGTGAGGAACGCAATCGATCACGCCGGACTTGCCGACAAAATCATCATGGCTGGCTATCGCTGGGATACGCCGGACGTTTACGCAGCGTGCGACATGATAGTGATTGCGTCGCTGCGCACCGAAGCCTCTCCAATTGTTTTGCGTGAGGCTTTCGCCAGCGGACGACCCGTCATCGCTACGAAAGTGGGCGATATTCCAGAAATTGTTCGCCATCGCGAGAACGGTCTGCTCATTGAACCTGGGAATACTCAGGCATTGGCATCCGCAATCCTGGAATTCGTTTCCGATCCGGAACTGGCAGCGCATTGCGCAGCGAACGGCCTCCGCTACGCCACCGCAAAATTTTCCTTCGACAAAATGATGGAGGCGAAGCTGCGCGCCGATCTGGTTGTATTACAGAGGAGGCATGGCCGCGAATCTGCCTCCCGCTCTCCGCAGGATTTCACACCGTCAGAGAAAAATTGATTGCATCAATCAGCTGGCGAAAGCGGCCAAATCTGCTGTGAATCGGTCGTGAAAATCAGCCGAGGCAAATCCAATGTTTCAAGCTCATCATAATCCGCGGCGCTTATCGCGGAAATGAGATTGTCTAGCGCGTTGCAATTGCTCGTTCTGGGGTTGGTTTCACGTGAAAGGAAATTTCGTTAAACGGAAATCAGGTCCCCGAGAATTTCGCGCATATGGCGAATCGGCAGTGAGTAATGTCCTTCGTTTTGGATAAATCGCGCTTTGCAATTCGGGAAACGTTTCGCCATTTCTTTCGGCAGTCGAACGGCGAAAGCCCGATCTTCTATTCCATGCCAGAGTTGCACGGGCACACGTACGTCTTCGATCTCGAATCCCCACGGCTGCGCGTAGATTTGTGCATCGATCATTATCCCTTCCGCCGAACCGCGCCAGGCGCGCCGTTGGCTCTCGAAGATCGCTTCAAAAGCTGCGTCGTCCTGCAAGCTGGCCGCGTCGCACGGGCGCAATAGCAGCATTTTTAAAAGCAGCGGACGAAGCCGGATCGGCGCGCGGAACGATAAAAACGGTCGCGCCAGACAAAGCAGATGTCGCAACAGTTGTGGCTGATTGCGATAAAACGCCAGCATCCAGCGATAAAGCGGCAGTAATCCTTTGAAGTCCTTCAGCCCGGCAAATGGAATGACTCCACCTACGATAGCGATCGCGCGCACTCGCTCGGGCATCGCGACCGCCGTCGCATACGCGTAGGGCGCGCCACCAGAAATCGCGAGGATTCGGAATTCGCCGATCTCAAGATTATCAACAAGTCGTTCAACAAGCGACGGCCAATTGCTTAATTTTCGATCGAGTTGCATGCTCGAGCCGCTGATGCCTGGCCGATCCGGTGAAATAATGCGAACACCGAGCGCACGCGCTGGTTCATCTGTTAGCTGCGCCATCGTGCGTGAGCTCGGCCAGCCATGGCAGAATAGTACCGGCACGCCCGTTGGGTCGCCGTATTCACCGAAAGCAACAACGGTGCCGTCTTGAAGCTGAACAATATCTTCCCTATACATCTATCGGCAGTCTCTGTTCCGTAGTTATATTGCAAGGCCTCAATCTGTAGTCCAAAGTGTACTGCGAAAATACAACTGCGCTTTTCGGAGTTTTGTTATGAACGATTACTCGCAACCTCCGCCGGGAAAAATCTCCGACCATGGCAACGGGATCGGCGCACCATCCCCTGAAGAAGTCGAACGACGCGCCAGAGAAATTGCCATGATCGATGAGCGCAACCCCAACGAATTTACGGAGGCCGATTGGGCGAAGGCACGACACGAGCTTATGGGCGAAGAAAATAACGTGCCTCCGGAGGAAACTCCCGATAACGCCGAGATGACGGAAGAATGGAGCGTCATCGCAAGCTCGAAAGGCCACCGGATGCCGCGTCCCGGCACTCAGGAAGAGGAAACCGTTGGCGAGCACCTCGTGATCGAAGGCATTGAGGAAGCAACACACGATCAGATGCTCGAAGCGCGCCGCGAAGAACTCGAACAAGAGGGAGAAAATCCTTGAGCGCGACTTCAGTTGAAACCGCCTCCATAACGGCGACGGATCGATCTCTTTTCCGAGCGAGCCCATCCCGGATTGAGCGCTTGCGCGATCGCTTTCATCAAATCAGGAATTTCACGAATGCGCTGTGCGCTGATCTCGAACCCGAAGATTGCGTCGTGCAATCCATGCCGGACGTTAGTCCGACCAAATGGCATCTCGCGCATACCACGTGGTTTTTCGAAACCTTTATCCTTAAAAAATTCGTGCCGGGATATCGCGCCGAAATTCCAGAGTACGCGTACCTCTTCAATTCCTACTATAACGCCGCAGGCGACATGCATCGGCGCGATCTGCGCGGGTTAATCTCGCGCCCGACGGTGAACCAGGCGCAGCGTTATCGCGCATCGGTCGATTCACATGTTGACGACCTGCTCTCAAATCCCGACGAAAGTCTACTCGATCAGATTGAGTCGATTCTCGTCCTCGGCATTCATCACGAACAACAACATCAGGAATTGCTCATCACGGACATCAAGCACGTGTTGGCGCAAAACCCGCTCTATCCGGTTTTTCGTGTTGCGGAAGAACGGACGGCAACGGAATGCCGCCCCTGCCGGTTTATCGATTTTGAAGAAGCAACGACTGCGATAGGCCATGATGGCGACGGATTCGCATATGACAACGAAGGGCCACGGCATCAGGCACTCGTTCCCGCATTTTCGCTCGCAACGCGGCCGGTCACAAATGGCGAGTACCTCGCTTTCATCGAGGACAACGGCTACAACCGGCCGGAATTCTGGTTATCGCTCGGCTGGATGACTCTGAACGAACAACGCTGGAACGCGCCGCTTTACTGGACAAAACGCGACGGCGCCTGGTGGAATTTCACACTCTCCGGACTGCGTCCGGTCGATCAATCCGAGCCTGTCACGCACGTTAGCTATTTCGAAGCTGACGCCTATGCCAATTGGGCTGGAGCGCGCCTCCCGACTGAGTTCGAATGGGAGCGCGCGGCATTGGCTTGTCCAATCGAAGGCCATTTCGTCGAGACTGAATCGTTTCACCCGTCTGCTGCAAAGTCCGCGGACTCAGCAGAGAAATCCGGGAAGCATCTTCATCAAATGTTTGGCGACGTTTGGGAATGGACGCGCAGTGCCTACTCGCCTTACCCCGGCTACCGCGCCGGTCCCGGCGCGCTTGGTGAGTACAACGGCAAGTTTATGTGCAACCAATACGTTTTGCGTGGCGGTTCCTGTGCAACGTCGCGCAGTCATATTCGCCGAACTTATCGCAATTTCTTCCAGCCCGAGAAACGCTGGCAGTTTACAGGGATCAGACTCGCACGCGATCCACAATGAATCGGTAAGGCGCGACCGGCAGGCACGCGCCGAACGATAATGGCATAATGACCGCAGACCAGCTAACGGCCATACAACCTTCTTCTGCGGTTCCGCCAGCAGCTACCGATTTGCTGGCAGATATAATCGCCGGCCTTTCCTCCGACCCACGCGCACTGCCGTACAAGTATTTCTACGATGAACGCGGCGCCGCGTTATTTCAGAAAATTTGCGAACTGCCGGAGTATTACATCACCCGAACCGAGATCGATATTCTCGACCGATATCGTGCGGAGATCGCGTCACAACTCGGACCAAATGTTCAGCTCATCGGACTTGGTACAGGCGCGGGTACCAAGACGCGGATTCTCGTTGAAGCGCTCCACAAACCCGCTGCTTATATCCCCGTCGATATCTCTGAAAAGCAATTGCGCAAATCGAGTGCGCTTTTCCGGAAAATTTTTCCAAATCTGGAGATCCTGCCGGTTTGCGCCGATTACTTACAGCCTGTCACGTTGCCTTCGCCGCGTCACAAGGCTACGCGTAATGTTGTCTATTTTCCCGGATCGACTATCGGCAACTTTGAACCAAACGAAGCTTTGGAGTTTTTGTCCCGCATTGCCAATGTTTCTGGTCGAAAAGGCGGCCTGCTAATCGGCGTCGATTTGCAGAAGGATCAAAATGTGATCGAAGCCGCCTACAACGACAAAGCTGGCGTCACTGCGGAATTCAATTTGAACTTACTGGCGCACATCAATCGCGAGACCGGCGCAAATTTCGATTTAAGCCGATGGCAACACCGCGCGATTTACAACGCTGAAGAAGGGCGGATTGAGATGTATTTGATCAGCGAGACCGATCAGACGGTTCGCATGCAGGATCGAGAGTTTCGTTTCCGGACCGGGGAAAAAATCCTAACCGAGCATTCTTACAAGCACACGCCAAAGGGTTTCACCGCCCTCGCTCGTCAGGCCGGATTTGATTTCGTCAAATTGTGGACCGACGACGCGCGTTTGTTTGGCGTCTTCTACTTTGTGACTGCATCGACGTAGCGCATGTCTCGCGCTTGCCGACCGCGTAGATAATGCAAGCCGGAGGCATCCACTACTTACATTGAGCGCGTTGGTGAGGCTCGAAAACGTTAGTAAACGCTATGGTGACTCAGTCGCATTACACCCGACCAATCTCTCAGTTGGGCGGAGCAAAACCACCGTGCTCATCGGACCAAGCGGCTGCGGCAAATCCACTTTGCTGCGAATAATCATTCGCATAATCGAGCCGGATTCCGGCTCAATCGAGTTCGATGGCAAACCGGTTACGCCCGATAACATCAATACTTTGCGACGCCGGATTGGTTACGTGATCCAGGAGGGCGGCTTGTTTCCTCATCTAACCGCTCGCGCCAATGTTCTTTTGATGGCGCGCCACATTGGAAAATCCGAAGAAGAAACGCACAACCGGCTCCTGGAGTTGTCCGAGCTGACAAGATTTTCAGAAAAGCTGCTTCCGCGTTATCCGGTGGAACTTTCCGGCGGCCAACGTCAACGCGTCAGTTTGATGCGAGCGTTGATGCTTTCACCAGAGTTGCTTTTGCTCGATGAGCCGCTCGGCGCGCTCGACCCGTTGGTACGCGCTTCATTGCAAAAAGATCTGAAGGAAATTTTCGGGCGCTTGGGTCAGACGGTGCTTTTTGTCACTCACGATTTGGCGGAAGCGATTTATTTTGCCGACGAGATCGTGCTGATGAATGAAGGCCGGATCGTCCAAAGAGGCACGATTACCGATCTGCGCGAGAGACCAACCGACCCTTTTGTGTCTGAGTTCATCAACGCGCAACGCGGAGTAAGCTTTCAATGAAAATGCATTTCACGTCAAGGAGCGGCGGTCTCCAGTCCGCCGTGGGTCTTCGACGGCTGGGAAGCCGTCGCTCCTTGATGGCTGCGTTCCTTTTTCTTCCCACGGCCTGTACATTTGCCGCACCCGTCGTCATCGGTTCCAAAAAATTCACCGAGTCGTATGTGCTTGGCGAAATCGCGAAACGCACCCTGACCGATGCGGGAATTCCAGCGGAACACCGCCAGGGCATGGGCGGAACAATCATTCTTTGGGAAGCGCTGCGGGGCGGACAGATCGACGCTTACCCAGAATACACGGGAACAATCGCGACGGAGATTTTAAAGAGCAATTCCACCCTATCGCTGGATCAAGTTCGAAATTCGCTCGAAAAAGTTGGTGTGAGCATGACCGCGCCGCTGGGCTTCAACAATACATACGCGCTGGTCATGCGCCGCAGCGAAGCGCAACGGCTTGGTATCCGCACAATCAGTGATCTACAAAGACATCCGGAGCTTAAATTCGGGCTCACGCACGAATTTCTTGAGCGGCAGGATGGCTGGCAGCCATTGCGCCAGCGCTATGCGCTACCCCAACAAAATGTCGTAGGCATCGATCACGCGCTCGGTTACAGCGCGCTTGCGAACGGATCGATTGCTGTAAAGGACGCCTATTCGACGGATGCCAAAATAGAGCAGAATGATCTGTTCGTTCTCGAAGACGCCCTTCATTTCTTTCCGAAATACGAGGCGGTCTTCCTGTTCCGATCATCCACGCGCGCGGACGCAATAGAAGCATTGCGGCGCCTGGAAGGCACCGTGGATGAGACGCGAATGATTCGTCTGAACGCGGAAGCTGAGCGGACGAAGAATTACGCAAGAGCGGCAGATTTATATTTTGAACGGAGCGCAGGCTCACCCGACAGCTTGAACGATTCTTTTCCGCGCAAGCTGGCGCGCTGGACAGTTCGCCATCTCCAGTTGGCTGGATTTTCGTTGCTGCTTTCAATCATTGTCGGGATTCCGCTTGGCATTGTCGCGAGTCGCGGCGGTGCTGTTGGCCATGTTATTCTTGGTTTCGCCGGCGTTGTTCAAACCATCCCGTCTCTTGCGTTGCTGGCCTTACTCGTTCCCCTGCCCTTTTTTGGAATCAGCATTCGCACTGCCATCGCTGCGCTTTTTCTGTACGGTTTGCTGCCGATCGTGCGCGGCACCGCGACCGGTCTGCAGGATATTCCACGATCATTGCGCGAGTCCGCAGTTGCGCTGGGACTCAGCCCGATCGCGCGCCTTTGGCAAGTTTATATGCCGATGGCATCACGATCCATCCTCTCCGGAATCAAAACCAGCGCCGTGATTAATATTGGAACTGCTACGCTCGCCGCGTTGATCGGTGCCGGCGGTTTAGGCGAACCGATTATAAGCGGCCTTAACTTGAATGATCACGTGACTATTCTTGAGGGTGCGATTCCCGCGGCTGTGCTCGCGCTTGTCGTGCAATGGTGCTTTGATTTGCTCGATCGCGTTTTGATTCCAAAAGGATTGCGAATTTAGAGTAGCGCGAGCGTCCACGCTTGCGTGAGGGCTATGTCGCAAGCCGGGAAGCTTGCGCTACATTCAATCAATGGCAATTGCTTCGATTAATCCCGCCACAGGCGAACAACTAAAGGAGTTTTCTGTTTTCGACGATGCAGAGATTGAGAAACGGTTGAGCCGGGCGGAGGAACGCATTCAGGAACTATCGTCGCACAACCTTAACTGAGCGCGCGGAGTTGTTGCACGCCGTATCGGAATTGCTGTTTCAGGAAACGCAAAAATTTGCGGAGATCATCACGCTCGAGATGGGGAAACTTTTCCGCGATTCGGTCGCAGAGATCGAGAAGTGCGCGCGTGGTTGCCGGTTTTACGCCGAGAACGGCGCGCGATTTCTCGAGGAGGAACCGGCACAGACCGATGCTGCTGAAAGTTACGTCGAATATCAACCGCTCGGAGCCGTACTGGCAGTGATGCCGTGGAATTTTCCTTTCTGGCAGGTGTTTCGATTTGCCGCGCCGGCTTTGATTGCCGGCAACGTCGGCTTGCTTAAGCACGCATCGAATGTGTCGCAGTGCGCGCTTGCCATTGAAGGAATCTTTTGTCGCGCCGGATTTGAGGAAGGCGTTTTCCAAACGCTGCTGATCGAGCCGGAGCAGGTGGAAAAACTAATCGTCGACGCGCGCGTCAAAGCCGTAACGGTGACAGGCAGCGAAAAAGCCGGCGCGGCCGTCGCGAGCGCAGCTGCGCGTGAAATCAAAAAAAGTGTGCTCGAGCTGGGCGGCAGCGATGCATTTATCGTGATGCCAAGCGCAGACTTCGAATCGGCATTGAGCACTGCGGTCAAAGCGCGCACGATTAACACCGGTCAGTCCTGCATCGCAGCAAAGCGATTCATTATCGCGGACGAAATTTATGAGCGGTTCCTTCAACAATTCGTTGAGCGCATGCGTGCGCTCAAGATTGGCGACCCAATGGATCCAGAGACTGAACTCGGTCCACTTGCGACGGAACAAATCCTGCGAGGCGTGGACGATCAGGTCCAGAAAACAATCGCCCAAGGCGCAAAATTATTGACCGGCGGCAACCGAATTCACGGTCCGGGATTTTTCTACGAGCCCACGGTTCTCGTCGATGTGCCGAAAGGGTCGCCGGCGTACCGCGAAGAAATCTTCGGCCCGGTTGCAGCTGTCTTCCGCGTTAGCGATGCCGACGCGGCCGTCGAGCTTGCGAACGATACCAGGTTCGGCCTGGGTTCGAGCGCGTGGACCAAAGATCGCAAGGAGCAAAAGCTTTTTGTATCGGAGTTGGACGCCGGAATGGTTTTCATCAACGCGATGGTCGCCTCCGATCCGCGTTTGCCGTTCGGCGGCGTAAAGCGCTCCGGTTTTGGTCGCGAACTGGGCGCCGCAGGCATTCGCGAATTCACGAACACGAAAACGATCTGGATTTCCTGAGAAGCGGGACCCGAACGGTTTACCAACTCCAGGAAACTCCACCGTAGAAGGAGCGACCATCGCCGGGATGGAAAATCTCAGGATTCGGTTCCGTACTCGCGTCGGCGATCACATCGATAGATGACGCATAGCGCTGATTGGTCAGGTTCCTGCAATCGATAAAGACTGAGAATCCGTTGGTCCGTCGAAATCCCGCTCGGAAACCAAGCAGCACATAACCATCCGCAAAGAGCGTGTTCGCTTCATCAACTGGATAACGCGACAGGTTACACTGCAAGTTTGGACCCGCATAGAAACCGGACGGGCTTTGATAAAGCAACTGCGCTTCATAGACATGGATCGGAATTCCCGGGGTGCGATTATCGCCATAAAGAGGGTTCTGATCGAAATGAAAATCGTTCAGCGTGTAGCTCTGATCGAATGACAAACGATCGCCTGCGCGATTCGCCTGCTTTGGCACCAGGATATCCCGAAGCAATTCAACTTCCAGACTTGCTTCGATTCCTTGATGATTTGTGCGCGGGATGTTTCGCGTGCCAATATCATTCCCGAAGGCATCATTGATCTCGAGCAATTCATTACGAACCCACGAGCGATAAAGCGACAACTCCCACTGAAACCGCGAATACTCTCCGCGAGTTCCGACTTCGATGGTCCAGGCGTGTTGTGGTTGAAGTGGCGTGTACACGACGCTGGAATTCGGACCCTCAGTAAAGTCGACCAGGTTATCCAGCGAAGGCGGCTGCCAACTGCGACTCAAATTTATGAATGCCTGTGTCTGGCGATTGATTTCGTAAATCGCTCCCAGCTTGGGATTGAATCCCCAAAAATTTTGCCGATTTGACTGATTTCCTTCCGCGTCGCTAACAAAAGTGTCCTGAAAATGGCGCTCCGCAAAAATCGCCTGTGCTCCAGCGAGGATCGATAACCGCGTGGCAACATAAAACTGGTCCTCTAGATAAGCTGGAACGTTTATTGATCTGCCTTCGCCTCGCGCAGTCGTTGCGCCTGGATGTCCGAAAATATTTTCGTAATTTTGGCTGGGCTCGTCTTCGTACTGTGGGCTCAGACCAAATGTAAGGATATTCCGTCGGCCAAAGAGTTCGTGACGGCTGACGAAATTCAGGTTCCCGCCAAAATTGTCCGAATAAAACTCCTCGATTCCTTCTCGGAAATCCGGCGAAAAGAATCCACGGTTCTCAAGGTCGCGATGGAACCAGAACGCACCGGCATCAAACTGAATCTCATCCGTTCGAATGCTTAGCTTGTCCGCCAGGTGAACGTACGACCACTCCTTGTTCCAATCCTGTGCTATCGCGAGCGGATTAGCTTGCGACGGGTCGTTTTCCATTTCTGACTTGGTCAAACCGCCCGGTAGATTCCTATTGGTCTGGTCCATCGTGAGATAAAATCGATTCTCCACTTGGTCGCTGAACTTGTAACCGAGATCAGCAAAAAGGATTTCTGTGTTCTCGCGGCTATGCTCACGAAAGCCCTCGCGCGCTCGGAATCCTATCGCACCAAATTCATCGAACTTCCCTTGGACCGCGCCGCCGCTCATGTCGCCACGGAAGAAGCCATAACTTCCGCCTACAAGCCGTACTTGAAATGGCGTCGCGTTGTACCCGGTAAGCGGCACGAGATTGATCGCCCCGCCAAGCGTGAGCGCGCCGTATTTAAATGCATCTGCGCCGCGAAAGACCTCCGCGTGACTGAGCGCGGCAACATCAAAATCCTCCAGAACGCTTTCGCCATCCCCCTGGTTAAAGTTCAAGCCGTCGAGCGAAAAGATCACACCAAGCGGCTCATCTTCAGATGTGATTCCGGACCCTCGAATAGAAATCTTGGAAACTTCGACGCCGTTTTCCGATTGAAGGAAAACGCCTGGTGTTCGTCGCAGCAAATCTTCGAAATTTGACGCACGACCGAGTTCCATATCATCAGTCGTCTTGACTGTGAAGGCTCCCGGAACTTGGCTCTTCTGCTTCGCAGATTCCTCGGGTGACAGCGAAGTCAGCGACCCGGTCGCTTCTCCTGTGACCGTTACTTCCTCGGTTTCCGCCGTGTTACTTGAAGTCTCGACTGCCTGCGCCTCCGGAATTGCAATGACTGCAACTGCTGTGATGGCAAGAACGCTCAACCTCGCCATATGGAGTACGATCAATCGCGCACTGAAAGTTGCTTCACAAACCGCCACCCGTTTCGCTCATAACCAAGCGATTCGTAAAACTTGTGGGTATCTTCTCGGACAAGCCGCGTGTTCAAAGCGATGCGCCTGATTCCTCTCTGGGCCAAATCCTTCTCCGCAGTTGCGATCAGCGCGCGACCAATTCCGTGACGGCGCATCGTCCTCAATATCACGAGGGCAAGAATTCGCCCGGATGGATCGTTATGCTCGTAGCTTGGGTAGGTTAGTGTTCCGATCATTCCGCACACTTTGCCATCGCGCACCGCCGCAAACGTTCGGTAGCGCTCATCGTTCGCGATCCGCTCCATCCGCATTTGCATCTCCGATTTCGTTGTTTCATACCCGAGTTCGCACATCAGCTGGGCGAGCGCCGCCGCATCGTTCACCCCGGCGACGCGAATCGTAAGATCGAAAAGTCGTTCGTTAGGCAAGATGGCAAGGCGCTCCAAAGGCGGCACAAATCAAGGCGTCTGCAATTATGTGGAGATTGAATTAGACGCGCCGTTGATTCCGACGAAGCCTTCCCGTTCCAAATGCAAAATGATCTCTTGAGCTGCCTCCTCCGGTGACAACTCTCCTGTGTCCACTGTCACTTCGGCGTCGGTCGGCTCTTCGTACGGATCGGAGATTCCCGTAAATTCCTTTAGAATCCCGGCGCGGGCTTTCGCGTAGAGGCCTTTGCGGTCCCGCTGCTCACAGACTTCTACTGACGTGGAAAGGTGCACTAGGATAAAGCAACCAAATGGCTCAATCATCGCCCGCACGTCCTTCCGCGTGGAATCGTAAGGCGCAATCGGCGCGCAGATGGCGATACCGCCGTTTTTCGTGATTTCGGAGGCAACATAGCCAATGCGGCGAATGTTGATATCGCGGTGTTCCTTCGAAAAACCGAGCTCTGAAGAGAGGTGTTTCCGCACTAGATCACCGTCGAGCAGTGTCACCGGCCGGCCGCCCATCTCGAGCAGCTTAATCATGAGCACATTCGCAATCGTCGATTTACCTGCTCCGGAAAGACCGGTGAAAAATACCGTCATTCCCTGCTTGTGCCGCGGCGCGAAGGTACGCCGTAGTTCTTGGGCGATTTCGGGAAAGGTGAACCACGCCGGAATCTCCCGGCCGTCGTTTAAGCGTCGCCGCAATTGCGTGCCCGATAGATTGAGCACGCGCGAGCCGGGAGGCACTTCGTTTTCGGGGAAGTATTTATCCCGGTCTTCCACATAGACCATCATTTGGAAGGGCACCATCTCGACGTCGATTTCCGCTTCATGTTTGCGGAACAACTCCTGCGCTTCGTACGGTCCATAGAATGGTTTGCCATCGGCATCGTTGCCTGGCCCCGCGTGATCGCGGCCGACGATGAAATGCGAGCAGCCGTGATTTTTTCGAATGATCGCGTGCCAGAGTGCTTCCCGCGGTCCGCCCATCCGCATGGCTAACGGCAATAAGGCGAGCTTGGCTGTGCCGCGCGGATATTTGGAGACAAGCAGCTGATAGCAACGGACGCGCGTGAAATAGTCCACATCACCCGGCCGTGTCATGCCGACTGACGGATGAATCAGAAGGCTGGCTTCGACCTGGCTCGCGGCGCGAAACGTCAATTCCACGTGTGCACGATGCATCGGGTTGCGTGTCTGAAACCCGACGATTCTGCGCCAGCCCAGACGGACGAACTCCGCGCGCAGGTCCGACGGTGTAAGCCGAAGAGTCCGAAAATCGTAATGGGTGGGCAGTTGCAAACCCTCTACGCGTCCGCCCACGTACCAGCCATGGCCCTTGTTCAAAAGATAATCGACACCGGGATGCACCGTGCTCGTAGTTCCCAGAACAGTCTGTGCTTCGGCCTTGCGATCCGGTTCCCAGACATCCTCCACGTACAAAACCGCAAGCATGACACCCTCGGAATCCCGCAGCGCGACCTTGCTGCTCCCAGGTTTGAGCGATTTCGCAAACCCCTCCGGCACATCAAGCATAATCGGGATCGGCCAAATCACGCCGCTGCTTAATTTCATCTCATGACAGACGCCCTCGTAATCAGCGCGATTCATAAAACCGCACAGCGGTGAGAACCCGCCGCTTAGCAGAAGCTCAAGATCGCGAATCTGACGACTGGTCAGGTCCCAGGATGGAAAATCTCTGGAGCGTGCTTTGAGTTCAGCGGCGTTTCCCGCGTCAAGCTGAAGGTCGACCAGTTCACCACCATGCGGAGCGATCAGGTGGCCGTGAGAATGTGGATTATCTATGTTCATAATAGGCGAGATGCTCATCGTGGCCGCACATCAAGAGATTTACGGAGATTGAGCGGCTTGGTTCCGTTCTTTTGGTAATCTGTGTTTCATCCGTGTCAATCTGTGGCGAGGGGTTTCCTGTTGCACCTCTGGAACGCAAACTTAGTGTTCGGACATGCCGGAAACATGGGCGACAGCCTACGATTCCAAGATCGAAGGGAACGTGATTTTCACGCGTTTCGATGCGGCGCTCAATTGGGTCCGAAAGAATTCGCTCTGGCCGATGCCGATGGGACTGGCCTGTTGCGCCATCGAGTTGATGGCCACGGCCGCGTCACGATTCGATATTTCGCGGTTCGGCGCGGAAGTGATGCGCTTCTCGCCGCGTCAATGTGACGTCATGATCGTCGCCGGCACCGTCACCTACAAGATGGCGCTGGCGGTGAAACGAATTTATGAGCAAATGCCAGAACCAAAATGGGTGATCGCCATGGGCGCATGCGCATCCACCGGCGGGATGTATCGGTCCTACGCTGTGCTTCAGGGCATTGATCAGCTCTTGCCAGTGGACGTTTACATCTCTGGCTGTCCGCCGCGTCCAGAAGCGTTGCTCGCCGGCTTGATGAAATTACAGGAAAAAATTTCAGGCGAACACGCTCTGAGAGACCAGGCGCCGCAATTGGCAGAAAAACTCGAGGAAGTGCTGGCATGAGCATGACCAACACGTCATCCCGAGCGAAATCGAGAATGGAGCGGCTGGGGAAGTCGCGACATGGACGGGCAGGCCGAAGGTTGCGCGAGCGGGAGGCGAGCGCATCAAATCCCGGTGCGTTACTCATCGCTTTCGCTACGGGATTGAAAGCCTGGCCTCGCCAACTACGTCGGCTGCGTTGCAGCTTCGACTTTGCTTCGTTTCGCTCAGACTGAGCGCGCGTTACAGGCAGCTATGATCCCGCAACAAATCTTCGATTCGTTAGGCCAAGCCTTCGGCGAGAAACTTCAGCACAAAACTGAATTTCGCGGCGAAATGACGTACGCAATTGCCTCAACCGATCTCCGCGAAATCGGGAAGTTCTGCTGTGCCCAACTTTCGTTCGATTATTTGCTCGACATCACCAGCATCGACAATTTCGGCGAAGAACCGCGTTTCGAAATTGTTTATCACCTGTACTCGATGCCACATGGTGCAAACCTCCGATTGAAATTGAAACTCTCGGAAGAAGCCGCTGCGCTCGATACGGTTTCAGACATCTGGCCGACGGCCGACTGGCACGAGCGCGAGATTTACGACATGATGGGCATCAAGTTTAACGGGCATCCCGATCTTCGTCGTATTTTAATGTGGGACGGCTATCCATTCTTCCCGTTGCGAAAGGATTTTCCGCTGGCGGGATTGCCGAGCGACATGCCCGATGTCGCCTTCACCAAAGTCACGCCGCTCGAAGGCGGCCCCTTCGTCACCGTTCCAAGCACCGCCGGCTCAAAAGATCGCGAGCCGCGCGCACGCCCAAAGGAACTGTAGGGCTTCTTTGGCAGACGCCTCGTTTCTCAATCACATTAGGCAGCTGAGACCGGCGGCGCGGTTTCGGGTTTGCGCGTTGCGGCCATTACGTCTGGGCGCAAAGCTTCATCGCGTGGCGCCCCGTGCTTTTGTCCCGACTTTGGATATGCGATGCGGGTATGTAACATCGATAAAAGCGTAAATCGAAATCGGTCGGCGATCGTTTTCAGTTCGCCGAGAGTAAGATCGCATTCGTCCAATTGGCGGTCGCCGATGCGTTCTTCGACGATCTCGTTTACGAGCGTTTCGATCTTTTGCGGCGTGGGTTTTTCCACACTGCGCGAAGCACTTTCGATTGCATCCGCAAGGCTGATAATGGCGCTTTCCTTCGTCTGCGGTTTCGGTCCGCTGTAACGAAAGCTTTCTTCATGCACCTCAGGAACGTCGTCCTCGCGAAGTCTCATAATCTTGCCACCTGCCAGCGCGTCTTCATGCTGCTGGAGAGCGCGTTGGTAAAAATACCGAACAAGCGATGTGCCGTGATGCTCCTGAATAATATCGATGATGCGCTGGTTTAGCCGATGCTTGAGCGCCAGATCCACACCCTCTTTCACATGCGCAATAATGATCAATGCACTCATTGTCGGCGCCAGATCGTCATGGGGATTGCGCTCGAAGCTCATATTCTCTGTGAAGTATTCCGGTTTCACCAATTTGCCGACATCATGAAAATAAGAGCAGACGCGGCAGAGGATCGCATTCGCACCGACGGCTTCCGCCGCGGCTTCGGCCAGATTGGCCACGACAAGGCTATGGTGGTAGGTGCCCGGTGCTTCGATTGTCATTTGGCGCAATAACGGATGATTTAGATCCGATGCTTCCAACCAGGAAATGTCGGTCGTGATTCGAAACAGATTCTCAAGCATCGGCAACGCGCCGCCCACGATCATCGCGGTAACAATACCGTTGCCAATGGCGAGAGCGCTTTGCACTCCAACCATGCCCCAGTCATTAGCCGTCGGATAAAACCAGTTAATGGGTCCAATCAAACCGAACGTCAGCGACAACAACCAGATAGCGAGCCCGACGAACAAACCAGCACGGATCAATCGACCGCGCCGTCGCACCTGCAGCGTGAGAGAGACAGCTGTAAATCCGCTGATCAGGCTGGTGATTAAAAGCGGCGCATCGATAGGCCCAAACAGCATGCTGCTCCACAGACTCACGAAAAACGCTGCGTAAAGCCCGTGCTGCCGACCGAGTAAGACGCTCAACACCAGCGGCGCAAAAGCATATGGCGTAATCAATCCGGCCGTTTCTGGTCTCAAGAAGCGGTAATTGCCGCTGTTGCAAACGACCAGCAGCAATTTGATGACCGCCAGTTGCACAAAAATAACGCTGAAGACGAGAAGAATTCGGGAGTTTTGCTCAAAGCTTTTTGGCTGATTGATCCAAAGCTGCGTGATCGCTGTGGCCAGGACCAGGAGCGCAATGATATAATTCTTCGTTGGCTCCGCTTGTTGCCCGCTAAAAACGAGAAACGCCAGGCCACCAGCAAAGAGCGCAAAAATGAAAACTTTTGCGTACGACGAGCTTTCGAGGTTGCGCATTAGATCGCTGTGTGACCGGCGCCGGCGCCGTTTGCGCGATGCGAGGCCGCGTTTCACGAGACGACCGCGTTTTAGAAAATCGAACATAAAAATCGTTACTTGCGAGATTCGGGAGCGGGCGCGCGGTGCGCCTGATACGCGCCGATGATGGCGCGCACCAGTTCATGGCGGACAACGTCGCGTTCGGTGAAGTACACGGTCGCGATGCCCGGCACATTCTTCAACGCCTGCAACGCCTCGACAACGCCGGAGCGCTTGTTTGCCGGCAAATCAATCTGTGTGACGTCTCCGGTCACGACGCATTTGGAATTCAAACCGATGCGCGTCAGCAACATGAACATCTGCTCAGTGGTTGTGTTTTGGGCCTCATCAAGAATGACAAAGGCGTTGCTCAAAGTGCGTCCACGCATATAGGCAAGCGGAGCCACTTCGATCGTTTGCCGCGCGATCGCCCGCTCCATTTCTTCCGGCTCAAGCATCTCTCGTAATGCATCATGAAGTGGGCGGAGATACGGGAGGATTTTTTGTTCCAAGTCGCCCGGCAAAAAACCAAGGGCTTCCCCCGCTTCCACCGCAGGCCGGGTCAAAATAATGCGGGACACCTGTTCCTTCTTTAATGCTGCCACAGCCATTGCGACTGCAAGATAAGTTTTGCCGGTCCCAGCCGGTCCAATCCCAAAAACAACATCATGCTTCTGAATCGCCTCCACGTATGCTCGCTGATTGGCGCTCCGCGCGACGACAGGAGGCTTGCGGGAAGAGGTTACGATTTTGGTCGAAACAATGTCGCCTAGAGTCTCATCGCGTTCTTCAGACACAGCCTTGAGCGTGTAATTGAATTCGTGTTTCTGAATGTCAACGCCTCGTTGCCGGGCTTGCTCAAGCTGTTGAAACACCTGCTGAGCCTTGTCGACCCGATTCCGGTCGCCTTCCAGCTTCATCCAGCCTTCGCGCGTCGTCACTTTGACGCCTAACGAGTCTTCGAGTTGCTTCAAAAGCTTGATGTCATTCGCGTACAGCGACTGCAAAGCGCGTGGGCTCTCGAACTGCAAAGTCCGCGATTCAGTCATAATCGTGGCCGCTGCCACGAATTCTAGAGCTAACGAAAACCATACACCAGCGCCCAGTGCGTCCGTTCCTCTGGCGATTGTTCCACGCTCACGATGATAAAATAGCTGCCTGTCGCTTTTGGGATTACGTGTGCAGCCGCGAAATGGCCTTTCTCCCAGCTGTCGGGCTCTTCCGCGAGCTTGCCATCGGAATCGTAAACGTGAACGGATACCTTTGCCTTGTCGACTTCCGTTCCCAGCCAGAACCAGTATTCGTTTCCTTTGAACAACTGCTGTCGCACAGCTTTCTTCTCTCCAGAACCGAGGTCTCCTCCCCAATAATCCTCGCGCACTTGGAAGCCTTGTTTGACATACGGTTCAGCGGCCTGAAGCGCAAACGATTGGGCATCGTCCACCGAAGCAAAAATCGCAGGATGCAATGCTGCGAGAATCAGCAGCAGACAGCTTGCACGGACGAAAATCTTCACAAAGCGGTTCATCGAAGGTCTAATTCTTGGTGACGATCCCCTGGCCAATTCGCGTAGTGATCTCGTTAACCTTCTTCACTGTCTCAGGCGGAATCCGGCGATCACCAACATCGATCAAAGGTTTCACCTCGACCAGACCATCCTGAATTTGGTGGATAATTGGAAGATCAAACTCCGGCATTCCTTGCAGTCTTTTTTGAAAATAAGAGAGCAAATCAGGCTGGTGCAGCAGTTCTGCGCCGTCCGCGGTAAAATGTTCGTTAACCACTGATGTCAATACTTCGGTTCCGCGCAGCCACCCACCCAGGCTAACAAGCTGCGACAACTTTTCATCGTGCACCTCGTTCATTGCTTGTTGTACGCTGTTCTGCGTGCGATCCAGTTCCCGGCGCACATTGTTCCAATTCCGCTTGTCTGCTGCCTCAATGATCGCCTTCGCATGCGGTGTAATCGAATTTCCCACGCCGATACCTTTCGCCAGCATCGTGACACGCTGCCCAATGTCTTTTACGGTTTCTGCGTCTTCAGCCTGCACGGCGATAAAACCATCCGCGATCACTGTCCCAAGCAAGAGGGCAATACGTGGACGCTCGGTGAAGTTCGGTCCCTTGTCGCTGCGGACATGTGCCCTCCAGTTCACCGTGCCCAGTTTGTTCAGCGCACCAAAAATTTCGTTAGGCAATGGCACCACAACGTCTTCCACTGTTGTGGACAGTTGTTTAATGTTGATTTGCTGCGGCGCCTGAGCGGCGTTCGCGCAAAGGGCAAAACCGCAGAGGACCCCCACGGTCTTAAAATATCTTATAAACGGCATCATTGGCACTTTCGACTGTTGATTTCGGATTCGTATTCGGGATTTAATGGAGCGAATCTTAACCGGAATTTTAGCTATACACAACTAATGCCACCACCGATCTCATTCATCCATTCAAGTCGCAAATCCGCAAGCGATTTGAGCCGCCGACGTCCAAGTCTCAAATCGCCATGAAATTGGACCGGCTGGAGCAGATCCTTGAGCGCGCGGCTTCGAGACGAATCACCGTTATCGGCGATCTGATGCTTGACGAATTTGTCTGGGGAAAGGTCGGCCGTATTTCGCCGGAGGCGCCGGTCCCAGTTGTGGAGGTGACTGGAGAATCGTTCTACCCGGGAGGCGCGGCCAACGTTGCCCGGAACCTCCGTGAATTTGTCGACCAGGTGGCCGTAATTGGAATGCTCGGCAAAGATCGCGGTGGCCGCCAACTCCGGGAGCTCTTGGCGGAGCAAAACGTCAATACGTCCAGCACGATCGAGGACGAGAGCTTTTCCACGATCGTCAAGACCCGTATCATCGCGCTGCACCAGCAGGTGGTTCGTGTCGATCGCGAAAAGATCCTTACCCCATCGAGCGCAAACGTAGCGATGACAGCCGCAGCGGTTCGAGCCAATCTCAAAGAAACCGATGCAATTATTTTTGAAGATTACGGCAAGGGGTTTGTGACAACCGATTTGGTGGCCCAAATTGCTCGTGAGGCGGCCGCGGCTGGTAAAATAGTGGCAGCCGATCCCAATCCGCGGCACTCCATCGACTGGCGCGGCGTTACAGTTGTCAAACCAAACCGCGCTGAAGCGTTTCTTGCAGCGGGAATTCCCTGGCGTGACGCCGACGAAGCTCCAAAAAAAGACACCGATCTGATGCGCGCCGGAGAAGTGCTCCTTAAGAAATGGGAAACTCAATATGTCCTGATCACGCTGGGTGAACACGGAATGATGCTTTTTCAGCAGAACGAACCGCCGCACTATATCCGCACGAAGGCTCGTCAGGTTTTCGATGTCTCCGGTGCAGGCGACACCGCGATTGCACTCTTCACGCTTGGGCTCGTCTGCGGCGCGACTCCGATTGAAGCGGCGGAGATTGCCAACCACGGAAGCGCGGTAGTCGTGAGCAAACTTGGAACGGCGACTGTCACCCGAGATGAACTCGTCGCCAGTTTTCGAGAGAACAATGATGATGCGTGATGCGCTGTCGCCCGCCGTCTTTATCGATCGTGACGGCACGATTATGGAAGATACCGATTATTGTTCTAATCCGAAGGATGTGCGGATTTTTCCAGGTGTGGCTGAGGCGCTGCGGCGTTTAAAATCGCGAGGATTCAAACTGATCGTCATCACAAATCAAAGCGGCATCGGGCGCCGACTTTTCACGCTCGATCAATATCACGCGGTTGAAGCGGAGCTGCTGCGACAACTTGGCGATGGTTTGGTCGCCGCCACTTACTACTGTCCGGATGCTCCCGGACAACATTCGAAGTGCCGCAAGCCCGAACCGGGAATGGTTGTCAAAGCCACGCGAGACCATAAGATCGATCTTTCCCGGTCGTTTTTGATTGGCGACAAGGAGATCGACGTCGAATGCGCTCACAATGCGGGCGTACGTGCGATTCGCGTGCGGACCGGAATTCAACACGACGTGACAGGAAGCAACGCAGATTGGGTGGCCGATGACATGCCCGCGGCGGTCCAGATCATCTTGAACGCAAAATCATGATCCTCCGTCATTCCGAGCAAAGTCGAGGCTGCAACGCAGCGGACGAAGTCCGCGAGGCCAGGCTTTCAATCTCGCAGCTTTACCAGAGATTAATCTGGCGGGATTCTTCGACTCCGCTTCGCTTCGCTCAGGATGACTGGCCATGAATAAGGCGGTAGGCATTATTCCAGCGCGTTGGAGTTCTACGCGTTTTCCAGGAAAACCTTTGCATCCGGTTGCTAACAAATCTCTTTTACAACGAGTATGGGCGCGGTGTAAAAGAGCGAAAAATCTCGATTCCGTAATCGTTGCCACAGACGATATGCGCATCGCCGAGGCTGCTTTTCATTGGGGGGCGGAAGTCGCGCTGACGTCAACGAGCCACTGCAGCGGAACCGACCGGATAGCCGAGGTCGCACGCAACGCAAAACAGTTCGCGTTCATCGTCAACATTCAGGGGGATGAACCATTGGTTGAACCGCGGCTAATCGACAAGATCGTGGAGAAACTTCGCTCGGACCGTGCGATCGAGATCGTCACTGCCGCGCATCGGTTTGAACATCCAGAGGACACGCTGTCGCCTCATCAGGTCAAAGTGGTTGTCGATCTTGCTGGAAACGCCCTCTATTTCTCTCGCGCCCCCATTCCATTCCCATCTCCGAGAAGTGGCGGTGTTCAGTCCGCCAAACAAAGGAAGACCCGCTTCTTGTCCCTTCGTCATCAGGGCATCTACGGTTTTCGGCGGAACGCTCTCCTGCAGTTCGTGAAGTGGAAACCCACTCCGCTGGAACGCGCTGAGTCGCTGGAGCAATTGCGCGCATTAGAAAATGGTGTAACGGTTCATGTGCTCATCACCGCCAAGGGATCGCCAGGGATAGATACATTGGCCGACGCAGAAGCGCTGGAGCAAAAACTTGCTCGCGGCGAACGAAAGGTCGCTCGATGAAATACATTTTTGTCACCGGCGGCGTCATCAGTTCGTTAGGCAAAGGATTGACTGCTGCCTCATTGGGAACGTTGCTCGAAGCGCGCTCTTTGCGTGTTGCACTCCAAAAGTTTGATCCGTATCTCAATGTTGATCCTGGAACGATGAATCCGTTCCAGCACGGCGAAGTCTACGTACTCAATGATGGAGCGGAGACTGATCTCGATCTTGGCCACTACGAGCGATTCACCAATTGCGTGCTAACGCGGCATAACAATCTCACTAGCGGCCAGGTCTACGAGACAGTCATTCTTAAGGAACGCCGCGGCGATTATCTGGGCAAGACCGTGCAGGTGATTCCGCACGTCACCGACGTGATCAAGGATCGCATCCGCAAACTTTCAGACGAAAGCCAATACGACGTGGTGATCACGGAAATCGGAGGCACGACTGGAGACATCGAAGGCCTTCCGTTTATCGAGGCGATTCGCCAATTCATTCTCGAAGTCGGACCCGAAAATGTGGTGAACATGCATGTCACGCTTGTTCCCTATATCAAGGCCGCGCACGAATTGAAAACGAAGCCGACCCAACAAAGCGTGGCGAAGCTGCGCGAAATCGGATTGCAGCCACAGGTCTTGATTTGCCGCTCGGAAAGACCCCTCGACCGCGATGTGCGCCGTAAGTTGTCGATGTTTTGTAGCGTTGTAGAAAAAGCCGTGATTGAGGAACGCGATGTCGAGCACACGATTTATGAGGTACCTTTGACTCTGCACGCCGAGGGACTCGACCAACTCGTGTGCGACCTTCTGCGTCTCAAAACGCCTGAACCCGATCTGAAAGACTGGCAGAAATTTCGTCGAATGCGTCATTAGTCCAAGCAAACGCATCAAAATCGCGGTGGTCGGCAAATACATGGAGGTGCGCGACGCCTACAAAAGCATTTACGAGTCACTGACCCACGCCGCGGCGAGCGAAGACTGCGGAATCGATCTCAAACTTATCGATGCTGAATCTCTCGCAGATGGCGTCGATGACCAAATGGAAGACGTAGCAGGCGTTCTCATTCCCGGCGGATTTGGCGCTCGCGGAGCGGAAGGAAAAATTAACGCCGCGCGTTACGCTCGCGAGCACCGAATTCCTTTTCTCGGTCTGTGTCTGGGCATGCAAGTGGCCACGATTGAATTCGCCAGAAACGTATGTGGAATCAAAGACGCCAACAGCACCGAGTTTGACAAGGACAATCCGGACCCGGTTATCTCGCTACTGGAAGAGCAGCGCGGCGTACGTAACAAAGGCGCAAGTATGCGGCTGGGAACCTGGCCGACAAAAATTGCTCCGGGAACACTAGCGGAAAAAATCTACGGCGACACCGAGGTAACTGAGCGCCACCGCCACCGTTACGAGTTTAACATGAAATATCGTGACCGGATGAATGCGAAGGGTTTCGTAATTTCAGGAACATCACCCGACGGCACACTCGCCGAATTGATCGAGCTACGCGATCACCCTTACTTTGTTGGTTGTCAATATCACCCGGAATTTCAAAGCAAACCCAACAAGCCGCATCCTCTCTTTAAAGGATTTATTGCAGCTGCTCTGGCGTATCAGACGGGTGGCAAGAAGCCAATCACCACTATTGAACAATCTCCGATCGGCGTGTCAGACGATCAGCTCATTCTGCAACGGTGATTTTGCAGTGACGTTTTGAGTTGCTGCGTCTTTTCAATTGCAGTGCGCACCGCTATCGGTGCGACGCTCGTTCAAGTCGATCCATTATCGCCGCGCCGAGTCCCCGAGACGGAACTCGTTCCGCAACGATGAGATCGAGACCGAATGCATCGAGCTCACGTAGATGGCGAAAAAGATTTGCCGCAGCTTCTCGCAAGTCCTGCCGTTTGCTCAGGCTTCGCACCGCGGCGAATTTCAAGGAGCGGCAGCCTCCAGTCCGCCGCTGGGCGAGCTGGAGATCGTTGCTTCCTGCATGCCAAGCCAGCAATCCAACGCGCTGACTCTTCTCTGGGAAAAAATCTTCGGCGTTATCGATCAAACGCAATGGAGTTTTCGGCGCATAATGCGATAGCAACTGTCCCGGCGAGGAAATTCTTGGTGTACCTACCACGCTGCTGACTTCTGCAAATTCGGATAGCTGTTCGTATGTAATCGGACCCCGTCGCAAG
>CAWDMG010000016.1:0-16235 GCA_963803285.1 uncultured Verrucomicrobiae bacterium
TACCGAAGCTTTCGCCGCAATCGGTAAAAAAACGCGGGGCCGTCACACCTGCCGTTGCGAGATCACCTCGCCAGGTTCGAACGCCATAAGGCATCTACCTGCACAGACCCAATCCTCCGGATCGGAATCGCGCACGACTCCGTATTCCATCAGGATGTCTTCAACCTCTTCGTCGGCAGCGACGTTGGGATCGAGCCCGCAGACGCGCCATGTCGAGTCGGATCACCAATGTCCTATCGTCTTCCAGTGGATCCATCGGCTCATTTGTAGCGGTCACGGCCGGACGTTGGCAAACAAAAAACGCTTACCACTCTTTGAAATCGGCGGCGTGCTTATACGTTTCGATCACGTTGTTCGTGTCAAATCCGACCGGGGTGCTGCGCAGTCTGAATCTGACTATGTCACCTTGAATTACCTCGACGATAACGACGTCGAGTCCCTCTTTGAGAGGATAAACTTTTTTCTCGTTGATCAGCCGCATTGCTCCCGCGAAGTCGCGTCCCTTTGTTCGATTCCTAAACTCCCATATGTAAGTGGGGTGATCAGAGAACACGTATCCTTTCTTCGTTGTTCCGGCATAGGCCGATGGGACGAACATCGCGAGTGCTCCAATGAGCGTTATCGCTAACCAGTGTAATTTGAAAGTTTTCCTAGCTCGTGTTTTCTGAAAGTTTCGAAATTTTTGAGAACTTCGCTTCTCTGATTCCGTAGAACATCTGGCAATCCCAGAACAACTACTCTTTCGGCTTTGAGAAAGACAACTATGGTCACACTCACAGAAACCACCGATTTAGTCCATCGCCACTCGGTCGTTTCTGAAAAATTCTCAAACTTTTTGAGAACTTCGGCCGGAAATTCCGTCCGCTACGAGGCTGTGAACGCGATGTTGCTCAACGAGTTCCTCAAAGCACATCGACGAATCGAGGAGCAAGAAGCGACCATCGCGCGTTTGCAAAAGCAAATTGACGCGGTTACAGCTGGTCTAAAGAAGGTGAGCGCACAGCTTGAAGCAAGCCAGCCCATATCGCAAACGGTCCTGAACGACTTCAAGCGCACAAAGAGGGACGCTCGGTTTGGATTTTGTCCTAGCTAGTAGCGCCCGAAACACATCTGAATCTGGCGCGTGTAGTTGGGGGGACAGTCACGCAAACCGAGCAAAAAAACGTGAATGGTCCGCTTCACCATTCTTCTACGGAAACGGCGGAACCAAGTTTCGGAAAACGGAGAGTTTTTGTTGGACGCGGCGAACTGTACTGATCGTCGTGGGAAATTATCGCTGACAATCTCAGCAAAGCCGGTTGGAGTTGGGGTTGCGTGTCAGCTATTGATTCCTACGGGCGAACAATCTGGATTGTTGACGCGCATCGCCGCGACAGAAAGCGTTTCGTTATGCGTGCGGATGAATTGTTGACTGCATTTGTCGAACTCGAATCTGTGATTCGCGCTTGCGGCGAATTGGCTTGACAATTTGGGCAGGATTTTGCTAGAAACGCTTTTTGTTACGATCTGAATCCGGGGGCAGGGTAAAGAATAGCCTTTCTCTCGGCATTTCTCCCTCATTCGGACCTGCAATCGCTCGGGTCAACCATTGAGAAAAGCAGAAAAAATTGTCATGAGCTTATTCAGATTAAAAGACCGCACTTACACGAATCAGAAATTCAACGGCAGCGCTTTGCTTCTTGTTGTGCTGGTGCTCGCCTGCTCTGCCATTTCACCGATGGCCCAAGCGATTGTCCCGCCGCCGGACGGAGGCTATCCCGGAGGCAACACCGCCGAAGGGCAGGCGGCCCTTTTGAGTCTCACTACCGGCGAATTCAGTACGGCGATTGGTTGGGTTTCGCTGCACAGCAACACGACTGCCAGTTTCAACACTGGAGTGGGCGCGGGCACGCTCTTCCGCAACATCGCCGAGGAAAATACAGCCATCGGTGCAGGAGCCATGTTAATTCTACTGGCCTCCGGAATACGGCGACTGGCGCGTTCGCGCTCTTTAGTAACACAACCGGTGTCGCCAACACGGTCAACGGTTTTCAGGCGCTCTACAGCAACACAATGGGCGGCAATAACACGGCCAACCCGATTTTCCCCCTCGTATGGCGGCGGTTTGACGGAAAAACATAAAAGGCGGGGGCGGGAATCGAACCCGCGAATAGCGGTTTTGCAGACCGCGACCTTACCACTTGGCTACCCCGCCGACTTACGAGAGCGGACAATATCGTTGTAGCGGCGGTTGTATCAACTCGCGAAAGCTTTCGGAGTCAAGCGCCGAGCATAGAAACACAGGCGTTCGCCCCGACAACCGCCTCTGCACCCGATCAACGCTTTAACGCTTCAACGAATCCGGTATCGTTAGTACGTGACAAAGTCGTCCGTACAATTTGCTCGCGCACAGAAACGAATCCCAGGCGGCGTGAATTCGCCGGTGCGCGCGCTTCGCAATGTTGGCGGTGAGCCGTTTTTCGTCGTGCGCGGAGAAGGTGCGCGGATTTGGGACGTCGATGGAAATGAATACATCGATTACGTGGGCAGTTGGGGGCCGGCGATTCTTGGGCATGCGCCGGAAGTTGTGGTCGAAGCGGTCCGCGACGCTGCGACGCGCGGATTGAGTTTTGGGATTCCGAATCCGTTAGAACTAGAGATGGCGGAATTGATCTGCGATTGGATGCCCGCGATCGAGAAAGTGCGGATGGTCAACAGCGGCACGGAAGCGGCGATGTCGTGTATCCGCCTCGCTCGCGCGTTCACCGGACGCGATAAGATAGTCAAATTCGATGGCTGCTATCATGGGCACGCAGACGCCCTCCTGGTGAAATCCGGCAGCGGCGCGCTCACGCACGGCCACCCAAGCAGTGCCGGTGTTCCGTCGGCATTTGCCGATCTCACAATCTCGCTGCCGTTCAACAATGACGATTTGTTAAGGAAAGCGTTTCAGGAAAACAAAAATGAAATCGCGGCGGTAATTGTCGAGCCGATTCCAGCCAACGCGGGTCTCTATTTTCCAAAGGAAAACTTTCTGTCCATTTTGCGCGAAGAATGCACAAGCAACGATGCGCTTCTGATTTTTGACGAGGTGATCACTGGCTTCCGCATTGCGCGCGGCGGTGCACAGGAAGTGTATGGAGTGAAACCTGACCTGACTGTGCTCGGAAAAATAATTGGAGGCGGACTACCGGTCGGCGCATTTGGCGGCCGCGCCGAAATCATGGACCAACTTTCCCCGGATGGTCCGGTGTATCAGGCGGGAACCTTATCTGGAAATCCCATCGCAATGGCTGCTGGTTTGGCGCAGTTGCACGAACTTGAACGAATCGACGGTTGGAAATTGCTCGACGAGTTGGGCGCGCAATTTGAGGCCCTTGCCTATGACGCAGTCAAGACCGCAAAGATTGACATCACGTTTCACCGGCTCGGTTCGATGTTTTGTTTCTTCTTTGCTCCGGCGCCCATTGTGGATCTTGGCAGCGCGCAGCGAAGCGATCTGAAAATGTTCGCCCGGTTTTTTCAGGCTTGTTTGAAACGCGGCGTCTATTTCGCGCCGTCGCAATTTGAGACTGGCTTCATCTCGACGGCGCACACGCTGGCAGATATCGAGCGCACGGGCGATGTCGTGCGCGAAGCGTTAGCGAAGTTGTAGAGGCAGGCGTGTCGCCTGCGATGTTGGGACCAGCAGCCGATAGCTGCCTCAACAGCTAAAGCTTTTGCGGTATTGATACCGAGTTTGCATGGACTAAGGGAACTCACGCTGTGAAAAGGCAACCTTGCGAATTCGACCCAGGGCGAAGTTCTTTTTCGAAGGCGAAAAGAAATTTTTCGTTAAAGGGGTCACCTACGGTCCGTTCAAACCGGACGCGGATGGAAATTATGTCGGCTGGCCAGAACAGCTGGATGCCGACCTGGTGCTGATGCAAGAGGCCGGCGTGAACCTTGTGCGGATTTATCATTCGCCGCCGCGCTGGTTCCTCGATCGTTGCGCCGCCGCGGAGATGCGCGTTCTGGTGACGCTGCCCTGGGAAAAACACATCGAGTTTCTCCGCAAACGATCCACACGTAAACAGATCGCCGAAAACGTCCGCGCTGCGGTTAAGGCCCACGCCGGGCATCCGGCAATCTTTGGTTATCTCGTTGGCAACGAAATTTCCAGCACGATGGCGCGCTGGCTCGGCACAAGTCGAGTGATCGAATTTGTCGAGGAGCTAATTGGTATCGGACGGGCAATCGATCCTGATGCGCTCTTTTCGTATGCTACGTATCCGCCCACCGAATATCTGCTCCCCCAGAATTCCGATTTTTCCTGTTTCAACGTTTACCTTCACAATCAGCGCGATTTCGAAGGTTACCTGCTCCGGTTGCAAAATCTCACCGGCGAACATCCGCTTATTCTTGGTGAGTTCGGCATGGACACGATCCGGCATTCGCAGGACGAGCAGGCCGAAATGCTCGGCTGGCACATCGACAGCGTTGTGAAATGCGGTCTGGCCGGAACGATTCTTTTCACCTGGACGGATGAATGGTTTACGGGCGGCCAGGAAATTACAGACTGGGCGTTCGGCATCGTTACGCGGGAGCGCAAGCGGAAGAAGGCGTTCTATACGATTCAGGAGAAGCTCGGCCGGAATGATTCGACTTCACCTCATCTTCCGTTGCCCGAGGCGCCATTCGTGTCGGTCATTGTTTGCTCGTACAACGGGGGCCGCACTCTTGGTGCATGTTTGGAGTCGTTAGGCAAACTAAATTATCCAGCTTACGAAGTCATTTTGGTCGATGACGGTTCGACCGATGACACTGCTCACGTGGCCGCACAGTTCCCGTTGGTGCGCTGCATTCATCAGAGCAATCATGGATTAAGTTACGCCCGCAACACGGGAGCGACTGCTGCCAAGGGCGAAGTGCTAGCCTACACCGATTCCGACTGCATGGCGGACGCCGATTGGCTGTACTACCTGATTGGCACGCTTGTCAGTGGCGATTACGCCGGCGTCGGCGGACCAAACATCACGCCGCCGGCACAAAATTGGATTCAGGCATGCGTTGCTGCGGCGCCGGGTGGACCAAACCATGTTCTGCTTACAGATACCATCGCTGAGCATATTCCCGGTTGTAACATGGCGTTTTACCGTTGGGCTTTTGAAGGTGTAGGCGGGTTCGATCCCGAATATCGCAAGGCCGGCGACGACGTGGATTTCTGCTGGCGAATTCAGCAGGCTGGATGGGTAATCTGTTTCAGTCCAACCGCGATCGTCTGGCATTATCGACGGTTTACGTTGCGCGCTTTTCTCAAACAGCAAGACGGCTACGGCGAAGCGGAATCCTTGCTGCGCTTTAAACATTTGATCTTTTTCGGGCCGACCGGCACGGCGAAATGGCGCGGTCAAATCTACGGTACCACGCGCTTCAGCTGGTTTGTAAATCGGCCGATCATTTATCACGGGATCTTCGGTGAAGGATTTTTCCAATCGA
This sequence comes from uncultured Verrucomicrobiae bacterium, assembly GCA_963803285.1. Lineage (GTDB taxonomy): Bacteria > Verrucomicrobiota > Verrucomicrobiia > Chthoniobacterales > UBA10450 > Udaeobacter. The sequence continues at coordinate 5,458 of CAWDMG010000016.1, forward strand.
TCTATCCCGCGCCGCAATCAGAAGTCGCGGCGTACCTCAGTAGCATCGAATGGTTTGCGCTCGCGATTTTTCTTTTTGGCCTGGGAATTTTCCTGCCCGGCCTGCGCATTGTTCCGTACCTGATGCTGGGTGGCACTTTCTGCGTGGCGCTTTCGTACATGGTTGGGGCGCGGATCGAACCAAAATTCGACACGGTGCACGCGCGCCTGCTGGTCATGCTCCTGGCGTTTGTGCAACCGCTCGTGCGCGGGTTCTCCCGGTATTTCACCTGGCTGCGTTTCAAACGCACACCGGCAAACGTCATTCGGAAGCACGAACATTTGCCAGAAAACGCCCGCTCGCGAGGTAGTCTGAGTCGCCGCGTATTTTGGAGCGAGGAGGGAAGGGATCGCCATTATTTTCTGGGCGAAATATTTCGGTTGCTGGACGAAGAAGGCTGGCGCTATTCCGCCGACAGCGGCTGGAACGACTGGGACATTCAAATTTACGGCAATTTTTGGTGGAGCATCGCGCTTCAAACCGTCACCGAATATCACGGCGCTGGAAAATGTTTGACCCGTGTGCGGCTTCGCAACCGGATGGTTATTACCATGATCATTTTTAATCTGATTGCGATAAGCTTGTTGATTTACCACCAGGTTAACCTTTCTCGCGTTGATTTCTGGCCAATCGTTTTCTATGGGGTTGTTCTGGGGTTTCTTGCTACGCGCGCGCGCGCGCTGAAATCTCGTGTAGCCGAACTGGTTGATCTGGCGGCGTTTCGAGCTGGCCTGCAGCGCGTGTCGCGCAAAGGAAAACCGGTCGCGCCAGTAGCGGGGCCGGAACTGGAGGTTGCCGTGAACGCGACCGATCCGGCATCGCCGCAGTTACCCGGCTAATTTCAAAGAGTGACGGCTGCCCAAGCCGTCGCTCCTTGGGATCAAAATTTCAAACGCACTTTGCCGGTGCCGCGTTCGATCCGGCCAATTTGCTTCGCTCGCAAAATCGACGTTGCCCTTCGTGCGTTTCGCTCCGCGACAATCGCCACCATCCCAATGCCCATGTTGAAGACTTGATACATCTCCCGAGCATCGACGTTTCCATTGTTCTGCAGGATTTGGAAGATTTTCGGAACGCGCCAGCTTTTCGCTTCTATTACCGCGTCACAATTCGACGGCAAAATTCGAGGCAAATTGTCGGTGAGACCACCGCCGGTGATGTGGGCGAGCCCTTTGATTACGTCAACGGAAAGCTTTGCCAGAAACGGCTGATAATTTTTGTGCACGCGCAGCAATTCCTCGCCGACCCTGATTGTTGATCCGGGTAAAGGCGAACTCGGTTTGAGCCGCATTTTGTCGAACAAGATTTTTCGCGCCAGCGAATAGCCATTGGTGTGCAAACCGTTTGATGGCATGCCGAGAACGACGTCGCCGGGTTTGATCTTGCTGCCATCGATGATTTTCCTTCGATCCACGACACCAACGATGCAGCCAGCGAGATCGTATTCGCCTTTGCGATACATCCCGGGCATCTGGGCAGTTTCCCCTCCCAGTAGTGCGCAGCCCGCGGCGCGACAGGCGCGGGAAAGACCGCGAAGTAATTGCTGAAACACGCGGGGTTCGAGTCTCTCGCAGCCGATGTAATCGAGGAAGAACAGCGGACGCGCGCCGAGAACTGCAATGTCGTTGACGCAGTGGTTCACGAGATCCATGCCGACCGTGTCGTGCTTGTCCATCGCAAACGCGATTTTCAATTTGGTGCCGACGCCATCCACACTGGCGACCAGCACGGGTTCGCGCATTCTGGGAAAACTCGCGTGAAATAATCCGCCGAACCCGCCAATTTTCCCGAGCACCTGCGGGCCATGTGTTTGCCTAACGAACGCGCCAATGTCGCGCTTCAGCTTGTTCGCCAGATCGACATCTACGCCCGCGCGCGCATACGCTTTTTTTGTCATGTGCTGGTAGGGGCGGTCACTGAACCGCGCGCGGGCGATTGAGGTCAATCGCCACTACCTTCATTTCAGATCCGTGAACAGCGTGGGCTGCGCTTCCTGATCGGCAAGCGCTTTGGCGCGTTGCTCGCGACGTTCCATGATGAACTTATCCAGTGCAGGATCAACGGGGAGGGGATAGTCGCCGTTGAAACAAGCAAGACAAAAACTGTTCAAAGGTCTGCCGGTCGCGCGGACCATTCCCTCCACGTCGAGATAGCCGAGACTGTCCACACCAAGATATTTGCAGATGTCTTCCATCGACATCTGGTTCGCGATCAGTTTTTCCGGGTCGGGGAAATCGATCCCGTAGTGACAGGCAAACCGGTGGGGCGGACAACTGACACGCATGTGTACTTCTTTTGCACCTGCCTCGCGCAGGTTCACCACGCGTGCACGCGCGGTGGTGCCGCGCACGATTGAGTCGTCCACAACGACCACGCGTTTTCCGGCAACCATTTCCTTGATCAAATTCAATTTCACCCGCACATCGAAATCACGAATGAGCTGGCTCGGCTGCAAAAATGTGCGGCCGATGTAGTGGTTTCGAACGAACGCGTGCCCGAAAGGAATTTTTAGTTCTTCCGCAAAACCGAGCGCGGCATAGTTCCCAGAGTCCGGCACAGGGACGACGATGTCCGCTTTGGCAGGAAATCGGCGTGCCAGTTCGCGTCCCATCTCCATTCGGACTTTTCCGACGTTAACGCCGCCCATGATGCTGTCCGGTCGCGCGAAATAAACGTATTCGAACATGCAGAATGCCGGGCGCTCATCCGGGAACGGCCGCTCCGAGCGCAATCCGTTTTCATTGATAATCAACACTTCGCCCGGTTCGATTTCGCGGATGAACTCGGCGTGGATCAGATCGAACGCGCATGTTTCAGATGCGAGCACATATCCATCATCGATTTTCCCGAGGGCGAGCGGCCGCCATCCGAAAGGATCGCGCACCGCGATGAGTTCGCGTTCGCTCATGATCAGGATAGAAAACGCACCCTGAATCCGGCGCAACGCCGCAAGGACATTTCCACCATTGTCCGAAGGCTGCGCTAGAAGATGCAGAATAATCTCGCTATCGGCGGTAGTCTGAAAAATGGAGCCTCTCCGTTCCAATTCATCGCGCAGGATGTCGGCATTAATTAGATTTCCGTTGTGCGCGATAGCCATCTGGCCGCGCACGCAATCGACCACGAAAGGTTGCGCGTTCTTGATCGTGCTGGTGCCGGTCGTCGAGTAACGCGTATGCCCGATCGCGCGTGTGCCCTTCAGTCTGGCCAGTTCCTCCTGGCCAAAGACCTGAGACACCAGACCCATATCCTTGTGCATGAGAAAGCTGGTCGCCGGCCCATTGCTTGTGACAATCCCGGCGCTTTCCTGTCCGCGATGTTGCAATGCAAAAAGACCATAATACGTCAGCACCGCGGCGTTCGGATGGCCGAACACGGCGAAAAGCCCGCACTCGTGCTGCGGCAAAGCAGCCGAGTCCGCCATCTCGTCGGGGTCCGGTCTGTTCGAGGGGCGAGTCACACTAAATAATCCATCAGATTGGCCTGGATTCAATCGCGCCTTTTGCCGATTCACAAGCTCGGAATGCTTTCGCCTTGTTCAACTGCGCGACGGATCGCGTTCCACCAGTCGTCGTAAATCTCGGCAACTCGCCACCGAAAGGTTTGTTTGTCGATGCGTATTTGTAGTTCGTCACCGCCGACTTTGCCCAACTGCTGCAATGGAACGTCACGCTCGCGTAACATCGCGATTGCCTTGTCGAGGTTCTTGGGTGTGACCGAAATGACGATACGCGATTGCGATTCGTTGAATAAGGTAGAGCATGCGTCCTGCTTGCGATCTTCTTCCGCGCGCAAGTTCACCACGGCGGATTGGTCCTCTCGCAAGCCGGAGGCTCGCGCTACACTAATTTCTGCTCCCAACAACCGTTCGGGATTGAAACAGCATTCCGCAAGTGCGATGGCAAGCCCTCCTTCGGAGCAGTCGTGGGCGCTCTGCACGAGACCTTCACGAATCAAATCACGAACGGCATTTTGCACCTTGATTTCATGTGCTAGATCGACGTGCGGTGGCGGACCGATCTTTAGTCCGTGGCAGACCTTCAGATAACGCGAGCCGCCTAAACTGTAGCCGAGGGCGTTGACCACGGCTTTTTTTTTCGCGTGTCCAGTCTCTTCGCAGCCGGGGTCAGCGCCCCCGGCTACAGTGCCGACCAAAACAATCACGTCGCTTTCGGTTTTGAACCACTGCGTCGTAATGTGCTTTTCATCGTCGATCAGTCCGACCATCGCGATTGTTGGCGTTGGATCGACAACGCCGAGGGGACTCTCATTGTACAACGAGACATTTCCGCCTGTTACAGGCGTTCCAAATGCGTGGCATGCTTCGGCCACGCCTTCAACGGCTTCACGTAATTGCCAGAAGTTTTCCGGTTTGTAAGGGTTGCCGAAATTCAGGCAATCCGTAACGGCCAACGGCCGCGCGCCAGAGCAGGTGAGATTGCGCGCCGCTTCAGCGACAGCAATTTTGCCGCCCTCGCGCGGGTCGAGTGCGCAATAAAGTGAATTACAATCGGTGGTCGCGGCGAGAATTTTGTTCGCGTAACGAACGAGAAACACTGCGGCGTCGGACCCCGGTTTCACCATCGTTCCCGTCCGAACGGTGTGATCATATTGTCGATACACCCAATTTTTGGACGCGATCGTCGGATCCCGCAGCAGCTGTCGGAGAGATTCGTGCACGTCGATTTCTTGTAGCCGTCGCTCTGTGAGCGACGAGCGCGCGTCCCGCAGGGACGCGGCTACAGCGGGCGACTGCGCTTCGCGCGAATAGAGCGGCGCCTCATCGGCCAGGGCTTTTGCCGGAATTTCCGCTGCAATCGTGCCGTTGTTTCGGACGCGCATGATGCCGTCGCTCGTGACACGACCGATCTCTGCACACGGCACGTCCCACTTGTCGAACACCTGGCGAACGACGACTTCCCGGCCGCGCTTCGCAATGATCAGCATGCGTTCCTGGGATTCGCTGAGCATGATTTCATACGGCGTCATCCCGGGCTCCCGCTTCGGAACTTTGGCCAGATCGATCTCGATACCGCTTCCGCCGCGGCTTGCCGTTTCGCATGTAGAGCAAGTCAGACCAGCCGCGCCCATATCTTGAATTCCGGCAACTGCGTCGCGAGCGATTAGTTCGAGGCAGGCTTCGAGCAGCAATTTTTCCTTGAACGGATCGCCGACTTGTACCGCGGGACGATCCTCCCGCGATTGCTCGGTTAATTCACGGGAGGCAAACGCTGCGCCGGCAAGACCGTCGCGACCTGTTTCAGCGCCGACGTAGAAAACGGGATTCCCCGCGCCTTCCGCGGCGCCGCGCGCGAGTTGTTCGTGGCGCAACACGCCGAGGCAGAAAACGTTTACGAGCGGATTGCCATCGAAACTCTCATCAAAATAAATCTCGCCACCGATTGTGGGAATCCCGACGCAGTTGCCGTAATGCGCGATACCGGAGACGACACCGGTGAAGAGCCGCCTGTTGGCGGGGATGTTCGATGTTTGATGTTTGATGTTTGATTGAGTCATTGGCCCGAAACGTAAGGAATTCAGGCAAAACTCCGGGCGCGCACCCATCGTAAAAATGTCCCGGATAATTCCGCCAACACCTGTGGCTGCGCCCTGAAACGGTTCGATCGCGCTAGGGTGGTTGTGACTCTCGATCTTAAAGGCGACTGCCCAGCCGTCGCCAATGTCGACCACGCCAGCATTTTCTTCGCCCGCTTTGACCAGAATATTTCCACCGGTTGTGGGAAACTTCTTCAGTTCTTTCCTTGAGTTCTTGTACGAGCAATGCTCGCTCCACATCACGGAAAAAATGCCGAGCTCGGTGAAGTTCGGGTCGCGTCCAAGGATTTTCTTGATCCGCTCGAATTCTTCAGGCGTAAGGCCGTGTTGTTTGACCAGCTCGGGTGTAACAACTGGATCGGCGTGCAGCGTCTTGCTTGTCATTGACATCCCACGTTAGCGAATTCACGACGCCCGCTCAAATCGCTGAAATCGCAAATCTCTCGAATCACGATACTACCAGGCGGGTGAAGATAAAACGGACAAGGAGCGTCCGTTCGAATGGTGAGTCACGAACTGTGGAGGTAACTTAATCAAGAAGGAGGACAGAATGAAGAAGACAATTATTGCTTTGGTCTGCGGATTGGCTGCGCCGTTTGCGTTTGCACAAACCAGCACGACCACGACTGAAGAAACCACAACATCAACGAGACCAACAACCACGACGACTACGAGCACAACTTACGAGGCCGGGACGGTAACTACCTATGAGCCTGGTAAGACGATCGTCGTCAGAGGTGAGCAGGGCCCTGTAAGTTTCGCTCTCGGCACCGCGGCGAACATCGTTAATGCAGCAGGGACAGCTGTGACTGCCCCGTTGCGATCCGGCCAAAAAGTTCGTGTTTATTACACCGGGCCGACGGAGCATCGCACGGTCGAGCGTGTGATAGTCGAAGATTAACCGAAGCTGAATTCGCAAAATTGAGCTGCAGGATTCGCTGGGAGTCCTGCAGCTTTTTCTTTATCGTCGCTCTAAGCGCGACGAGCTCTTCGGACAGCGAAACGGCTAGAGGATTTGCGTTTCGAAAGCGAATCGCTGAAGTTTTCTTCCTCATGGGTTTCGATCTGAAGGAGATTATCGCCTCGCGTCTTGGCGAAAACTACCAACTGCACGAGAGGCATATAAACCGCACGCTCGTTGCAGCGCAGCGGGTCATCGGTTTCGACAAAGTCTATGCGCGCGCCGAGGGCGCGTATCTCTTCGACATGGATAACCAGCCGTATTTGGATTTTTTGAGCGGCTACAGCGTTTTCAACATCGGTCGAAATCACCCACTGGTAAAACAAGCCATCCGCGACGTGCTCGATCTGGATCTCCCAAACATGGTGCAGATGGACTGTTCGCTTTTGAGCGGCTTGCTGGCTGAGTCTCTTGTGAAACGGACCCCGCCTTATCTAAATGCCGTTTTCTTTTGCAACTCCGGTACCGAAGCAATGGAAGGCGCGCTCAAATTCGCGCGCGCAGCCACGGGACGACAACGCATTGTATCGCTGGCGAGTGCGTTTCACGGTCTGACAATAGGTTCATTGTCGCTGATGGGCTGTGAAAGCTTCACCGAAGGTTTTGGCCCGCTCATGGAAGGCTTCGACACACGCGTGCCGCTCGATGACATTGCTGAGTTAGATCGGCAATTGCGTGGGCGCGATGTGGCGGCGTTTGTCATCGAGACCGTTCAGGGCAAAGGCTGCCAAACGCCGAAGTCGGATTTCTTTATTCGTGCCCAGGAACTTTGCCACAAATACGGAACACTACTGATCTCGGATGAAGTCCAGACCGGCCTTGGTCGAACGGGCAAGATGTTCGGATTCCAGCATTGGAATTTGGAGCCGGACATCATTACGCTCGCTAAAACATTAAGCGGCGGCTACGTACCCTGCGGCGCAATCGTTACCCGGCGCGAAATTTATCAGAAGACGTTCAGCCGCATGGACCGCTGCGTTGTGCACTCCACAACCTTCGGCCGCAATAATCTTGCGATGGCGTGCGGACTGGCGTCGCTTGAAGTGATCGATCAGGAAAATCTGGTCGAGCGCGCAGCAAAAATCGGCGCACTGCTCATGGAGAGAATCGAAGGGCTCAAGGCAAAACATTCCTTCATTAAGGAAGTGCGCGGCAAAGGCCTCATGATCGGGATTGAGTTTCACGAGCCTAACGAGTTCAAGCTCAAGATGGCGTGGAAGCTTCTGCATAAGATCGACAAGGTGCTCTTCGCGCAAATGATCGTGACTCAAATGTTGAGCAAGCACCGCATTCTCACGCAGGTAGCCGGTCACGGGATGGATGTGCTGAAAATCCTCCCGCCGCTAATCATCGGGGAAAGAGAAGTCGACATGTTCGTCAACGCGCTCGACGATGTGCTCACCGAATGTCGGAAATTTCCCGGTCCAATGTGGGAACTCGGAAATAACTTCGTACGCGCTGCCCTCGGTTCGCGCAAATCATCTGAGGCGCGGCCAGTATCGGCGTAATTCCCGAATATTGAAGGCAGTCCTCGACGCCGCTACAGATTTTGGATTGTCGATCTTTTGATCGAGCGTACGTTATTTCAGACGGAGGAGAAGACATTATGAGCACCGCTATCGCTGAACAGAAAAAAACTGGCACCAAACTGAACCAACTCGAGCAACTGAAGAAGTTCACGAAAGTCGTCGCGGACACTGCCGACTTTGAATCGATCAAGGATTTCAAACCGCAGGATGCGACGACGAACCCAAGCCTGGTTTATGCCGCTACTCAAAAGCAGCAATACGGGCATTTGTTGGATGAAGTTTTGAAGGATCGGAAGAACTCGGGATTAAGTGGCCAGGCACAGATCGAAGACATCTGCGATCATCTGCTGGTTCAATTCGGTTCCGACATTCTCGAGATTGTGCCTGGACGTGTCTCGACCGAAACCGACGCGCGATTGTCGTACGATGTCGAAGGTTCGATTAACAAAGCGCGGCGACTGATCCAACTTTACGAGGAGCACAAAATTCCACGCGAACGCGTGTTGATTAAGATCGCGTCAACCTGGGAAGGACTTCTTGCGGCCGAGCAACTGCAAAAAGAAGATATCCGCTGCAATCTGACGCTGCTGTTTTCGTTGCCGCAGGCGGTGCGCGCGGCCGAGGCAAAAGTGCAGCTCATCTCGCCGTTTGTCGGGCGGATTTACGATTGGTATAAAAAGGAGATGAAACGCGATTATATCGGGTCAGAAGATCCAGGAGTACAGTCAGTTACTGAGATTTATACGTATTACAAGAAGTCCAATATCCCGACCGAAGTTATGGGTGCGAGCTTCCGCAACGTCGGCCAAATCCGCGAGCTGGCAGGCTGCGATTGCCTGACGATCAGTCCCGAACTGATGAAGGAACTTTCTGAATCCGCCGAGCCGCTCGAACGCAAACTGGATCCCGAAAAAGCGAAATCTGCGAAGATCGACAAACTAGGGTTAGACGAAAAGAAATTCCGGTGGTTGCTGAACGAAAACGCGATGGCGTACGAAAAGACTGGTGAGGGCATCCGCAAATTCGCGGCTGACGTCGTGAAGCTCGAAAAATTCGTGGCTAGCAAGTTGTAATGGCTCTTCCTCTACTTCTGCCTCTTAATCTGCTTTGATGCCGAAGAGTTAAGATTGGCCGGAAGAGGAAAGAGTCGATGTTTAATGTTGTTCTGGTCGAGCCGGAAATTCCGCCGAATACTGGGAACATCGGCCGGCTTTGTCTGGCAACGCAATCAACACTGCATCTCGTAAAGCCGCTGGGCTTCTCCCTGGAGGAGCGACAATTGCGGCGGGCGGGTCTCGATTATTGGAACGAGGTATCGCTGCGATTGTGGGATTCGTTCGACGCGCTAGAGCGGGCGCAGACGCCGGGTACTCGTTATTTTTTTCTGACTACCAAAGCCCAACGTCCTTACTACAGCGTGAATTTTCGCGAAGCTGATTTCCTCGTCTTTGGCCGAGAAACGAAAGGACTGCCGCATAAGTTACTCGCGGTGAACACTGACAATTGCATCACTATCCCGATGCATGGAACGCGCAGTCTGAACCTGGCTACAGCGGTAGCAATTGTGTTATTTGAGGCTGTGCGTCAACAGCAGATGTGATCAAAAACATCGCAACGGCGCACACGCGCCCGGGGTTAAATAAACGAACAGAATTAAGAGGGAAAATCATGAAACGTATTGTATTTATGACATGTATCGGGAGCCTTGCGCTGGCGCTGACAGCGTTCGGAGCTCCGAAGGGTAAAGGAGGGCACGGTTCAGCGAAAAGCCGCGCCGCGCGCAGCGCGCATGTCGTATCCCGAGGTGGAGGCCACGCCGCATCGATGAGAACGGCGCGGCATCATTCCGCAGCTCGATCTCATCATACGACCGCTAGACATTCGCGGGCTCGGTCTCATTCGTTCGCTCACACAAACAAGTCGCGGAGCAACCGCGTACATACGGCGAGGGCACACAGTACGCGAAATGCACACAACAGAAGAGTGGCGAACACTCGCAATCGCGAACGAAATCTCGCCGGGGCAAATACTGCTAGGGCCAATCGACGCGAGGGAGCAAGATTGCGCAACCAGAGAAGGGCGGAGGCTAATGCCAGAATCAATGGCCGTCGTAATTTAGCGGCAAACGGGCGAAACATGACGCTAGGTAGAAATGTGGCTGTTAATCGCAACCGCCAAAACGCCCGCATCGTGAATAACTGGCATCATGACCGCTTCCATGGCTCGAGGTACGCCGCGTTTTATAACTACAACCGGCATTGGCATGATCGCGGTTGGTGGAGTAACCACTATTCGAACATTGTCTTCGTACTAGGCGGGTGGTGGTACTCGAACGCCGGCTACTGGTATCCGGCCTGGGGCTATGATCCGGGCGCGTACTATCCATATGATGGACCTATTTACGGCTACGGTAATCTGACACCCGATCGAATCATTGTGAACGTGCAAGTCGCGTTGCAACGGGATGGTTACTACATGGGGGCAATCGATGGGGACATCGGACCGCAAACCCGCGAGGCACTCGCGGCGTTTCAAGCTGACAACGGCCTTGCGATCACTTCGGCGGTCGATGCGCCAACCCTTCAGACACTCGGCCTGGCGTGATACGGCAAACTAGAAAATTGCAGAGCCGCACAGCCACGCGGTGTGCGGCTCTCGTCTTTCTCGGCAGGATGATGTTGCGTGGACTGTCC
>CAWDMG010000017.1:0-20073 GCA_963803285.1 uncultured Verrucomicrobiae bacterium
TGCGACCGAACGATTCGATGACTGGTTTGCGAAACATTGCATGGCGTCTGTGCCAGACGCGAACAACAAGGAATGGCGATCTCCAGATCGCCCCGGCGGTTACAAAACGCCGCTCCTTGGAAAACGCGGCCGTGTCATCCTGTGGGACGACACTTTCGTGCGTTATCACGAACCGCACATCGGCATCGCCGCAGTGAAAGTGCTCGAAGCGCTCGGATTAGAAGTGTCGCTGTTAAAAAATCGAAAATGCTGTGGACGCCCGGCGTTCAGCCAGGGGAATCTCGACGCAGCAGCGAAACTCGGAAAACATAACGTCGAAATTCTTTCATCACTCCAAAACTCCCTCGGGCCGAGCGGCGCGCCCGGCGGTCACGCCCTACCAATAATTTTCCTCGAACCCTCCTGCTGGTCGATGTTCATCGAAGATTATCGCGAGTTAAAAATTGATGGTGTGGAAAACATCGCGTCACGTTGTTTTCTGTTCGAGAAATTCGTGGACGATTTACTTGCGCAACAACCGGACGCAATTCATTTCAATACGCGTCCCGCGAACATCGCGATTCATCCGCACTGCCATGCCAAGTCAATTCTCAATCCAGCATTCATGGCAAAATTGGCCGAACGTCTGCCCGGAAGAAAAGCCACCGTCTTGGACACCGCCTGCTGCGGAATGGCAGGCGCCTTCGGCGCGCTCGCAGAAAAATACGATCTATCGCTCCAAGTCGCGCAACGCATGCTCGACCAAATCGATAATCAGCCACCGGGGACAGAAGTAATCGCGTCAGGCACAAGTTGCCGTCATCAAATTACCGACCTAACGAATCTGCGGCCAAAACACATGGCCGAGTTGCTCGCTGACGCTCTGCTGTAGTGGCGACGAAAGCTTTCGGTAATTTGTTTAGCGTCAAAGGCGGATTGGGGAGCATACGCGTCTCGCGTGTGGGTCGTTGCGTCTCGCGACGACGAACTTTTCTTGTGTCCCCCTGTCCTCAGAAGTCCGTGCTGTCGAGACGACAGCACCAGCACGCGAGACGGGCGCGCTCCCCAGAATCGAAGCTGAGTGTCAGCTGCGATCGCGTTCAAAACGCGTTCAGTCATTGACCCGGGCCCGATCGAAACCTAGCCTCGGCACATGAATCCAGTTGTTGCATCGGATAAACTCAAACGCACTGAAGTCTGGGCGGAAGACGACGAGTCGGTCCACTGGGCCGGCGCCTTCGCCGTCTACGGCGGACACGGCGCGACGGCATCCTCAACGATCGTCTACGAGATTGCGCCCGGGAAACGGCTCGGATGGCATACCGATGCTACTGAAGAGACGCAGTACATCATCGCGGGCAGCGGCGAATTACACATGGAAGATGGATCGAAGCATCCGGTTGGACCTGGTAGCGTTTTTGCCATCGCGACACCGGTGAAACACGATCTCGTTAATGTCGGAAAGGAAACATTGCGAGCAGTCGCATTTTTCGCAGCGGCGATGTTCACACAAAATTTCGACAACGTGATGATGCCGCCAAAGACCCACATCCTCGGCACGCCAAATCGAGAAGGTTAGTCCGCCCGGCCCAAGCTGCCGCAAACATTCGGCCTAAATCGCGCATCAGATTCACACACCGACTTCCGACTTCTGATTTCCGTTTCTCACACACCTGGTTTCTGGTATTCTCCGCGCTCTCATGCCGACAGAAGCGGATACGTGTAGAAGATTTGTCGTTCCGAAGCTTCAAGCCGCCCGGTGGGACAATGAGCCGTACTCGATTGCCGAGCAGCGAACGATCACGGACGGCCGGATTGTTCCCGTTGGCAAAAGCTTCATTCGCCGCCCGCCGAAACGTGTTGATTATCTTCTTCGCTACCGGCGGGATTTTCCACTCGCAGTCGTAGAGGCAAAAGCTGAATACAAAACAGCTGCCGACTCCATCCTCGACAAAGCTTTCAAAGGAGAACTATGAAATCTTCGATCAGATTGCTCCGCGCGTTTTGGCAATCTGGCACGTGAGTTTCGATTACATATCGCGTCGCCCATGATATTTGAGCCTTCGACGTTACTAATCTTGGGCGCCGGTGCGAGCCACCCCTACAAATTTCCGCTCGGGAAAGAGCTGAAAGAACAGATCATTCGTATTACCAAATCTTCCGGCCCCCTGCGTGCGCAACTGGTCGAGGCGGGATTCTCTGACCAAGACATCGCCGAGTATAACACCGATCTTGCGCGTTCAATCAATCCAACGATTGACGCGTTTCTCGAAGACAGGCCAAGTCGGCGTGAAATCGGCGCTTTCAGTATCGCGCAAATTTTGATGCCTCTTGAAGATGAAAACAATCTTTTTCCGAATAGGGACTGGTATCCCATTCTGTTCAAAGAACTCGATTTCAAACAGCCGCAGCTTCCACCGACCATTGCCGGAATAATCAGTTTGAATTACGAGCGTTCGCTCGAGCATTTTCTCCATGAAACCATCGTGCGCACCTTTGAGGGACAGGCACGGGAGGCTGCGAAGAAAAAGCTTGGGGGCATTCCGATTGTTCATGTGCATGGAAAGTTTGGGAGCATACCCGGCGGTTCCCTACACCGTACAAAGAACTGTTGAAGACCTCAAAAAAGGAGCAAAAGCGATTCGGATGATTCACGATGATTTGGATGACGCGGAGGAGTTCAAAGGCGCTAAACAATTGGTATCGTCTGCATCCAATATCCTCTTCTTGGGATTTGGCTACGATAAGAGGACTTTGCGTCGGCTCGGAGTTCTGGAAGCAAACGAGTCATCTCAGGTCTATGGAACCGCTCGAGTTTACGCCCTGATCAGGTGGCGGAAATTAACGAAATGTTTAAAGGGCGGATCACACTTGATCGCCGGAGTGCCGCTGTCATTGCATATCTCTCAAGATTCCATGAAACAAGGAATCAGCGTAAATGAACAACGCATCTTACCTAATCGATTGCTAGCGGAGGTGGACATAACGAAGCATCCGCAAGCTGAGACCGCCGCCGAAATCGACGCGCTTCTTCCCTCAATTCTGGACAAAGCTTTCAAAGCCGAACTTTAGGATGTCCAAACAGCCGTTTGACCATTCAACCTTTATTGCTGGAACTCTGCGTCGGCATCAACAGGTTGGTTGGGCAGAACAGGTAGTCCTAGATCAAGGCCCGCGCTCAATCTGGCTCATGCAGGCTAAGCATATCGTCCACAGCGATGGCACGCGCGGATTTGACTTACAGATCGAGAAATATGCTAAGAAGACGAATCGTGAAGAATTCAAATATCCTGAAAAGTCTTTCCCGCTAAGCGAACAAGCTGTCGTTAACCTATTTGATTATCTGCAACGGCAACAAGCGCTGGAAAAGGTCAACCTTGGTTCTAGCTACCTCGCGATTCCGCTCGACGCGCAACAGAGTCTCTCAGGAAAACAGATTGACGGAGCGGCGACATTATTTCGCAGTCTGATTGAGACTAACCAGCTCCTGGAATTGCTCACATCGGGAAGGCTCACGAAAGAAACCGTAGCAAACATCGGTGCCGCATCGCAGCACGCGCGTTATAAGACCGCTGTCGCCGAATTGCGTAAACTCATAAACGCTGCACGAGGTGAGAAAATCTATCAAGAATGGTTCGAAGCTCACCCTTGGATTTGCGGGACGAACTATGTCGGTCGCGTTGACTTTCGGCGGGTCGGTCTTCACGAGATCACAGACATTGTAATGAAAACCACCGACGGTTACTTGGATCTCTTTGAATTGAAACGTCCTGATCTGCCTGTTTTGCGACTGGACAAAGGTAGGAACATCTACTTTTTCTCAAAAGAAGCCTCAGAGGCAATAGCGCAAGCTGCAAATTATGTGGTTAAAACAGAGGAGAATCGCCACATGTTGGCGCAGACCGAGAAACTGCTTTTTCTCAAACCGCGGGCGAGAGTGGTAATAGGCCGGTCTGACTCTTGGCGCAAAGCCACGCGTGATGCTCTTCGGATACTGAACGCCTCCCTTCATTTCATCGAAGTCTGGACTTACGACGATCTTCTTGCGATGGCAGATCAACTGATGCGCATGTATCGAGGTTCCGCGGACACACGCATTAACGACCAGGCAACGCAAAACGAACCGGATTTGCCGGACGACGATATTCCGTTTTAGGCCCGAAAATGAGCCGTCCGCAAGCCAGACCGCCGCCAAACACGACGCCCTGCTCCCCTCAATCCTCGACAAAGCTTTCAAAGGAGAATTGTGACAAAAAGAAATCACCGGTGCTCACACGGGATCGCGCCTGAAGTCAGACAGCATATCGAAGAAATCCGCCAGGCATATCGGCGTGGAAACTTAACGCTGTACGTCGGTGCTGGCGTCTCGAAGGGTAATGGTCTGCCCACATGGCCCGAACTCGTGCTGGCGATGTATTTCACAGCCATGGAAGGCGATTGGAAATACCAGTGGCGGCCCTATTCGAATTACCTGTACGCCATTGCGGAGTGGCAGTTGCAGCAGCGGATTGAACCGCCGGAGATTACTGCGCAGAAGATCCGTCAATTCTATAAAGACCCGAAGAGTTCTTATCAGACTTGCGCAAAAGCTTGTACGGTGGAGGCGAGTTTTACGGTTCTGGTGAAGGCCTCCGTCAGGTAAACCCTGTTCTTAATTCCGTTTCGCAACTTTGTCGACGCAGTCGTGCAGAAGGCTCGGGCATTCAGGCGGTGGTGACTTACAATTACGACAATCTCCTAGAACTCGCGACTGAGGGAAGTACCTGTAAGTTTGTGCCGCTTTGGAAATCATCCGCGCCATTAAAGGAGCCCGCACGACCCATTTTTCATGTACACGGATATATTCCGGCGCAGGGAGATAGCTCTGAGCTGGAGAGCATCGTGTTCACCGAGGCGCAATACCATGCGGCAGCAAATGATCCCTATTCCTGGAGCAATCTTTGCCAGATTCAATGCATGTCTAGCTCGGTCGGCCTGATGGTGGGACTTTCGCTGACGGATTCGAACATGCGTCGGTTGCTGAACGCGCTAAAAATAACACCCTTGCGGAAACCCAGTTTTGCGTTGCTGAAGAAGCCGCAGTGGCCGGTACCCGGCCCTTCCGAATTGGATGCGATTCATCAGAGGGCGCAAGAGTATTGGGAAAAGCTCGACGGCAGTGGTATCAAGGCCAATCGCGACCGGAACGAGCAGATGCTGGAGATCATTAACGTGGTCAATCAAAACGAACAGGCCAATCACGCAAAGATGCTCGAAGAATTTGGTATCACTCCGATTTGGTTTGAGGAATACGAGCAGGTGCCAGAAATTCTCGACTCGATTCTCATGGGATGACAAGCTGAAGCACATCCAAGATGAGACTGCCTCGAACTCGACGCACTTCTTCCCTCAACCCTTGACCGTCCCTTGAAAGGAGAATTATGAGCAAACCACGCCTCTTCATCGGATCCTCATCCGAATCTAAGTCGGTTGCCTTGGCTTTCATCGCGGCATTGCGCTCGTGCGCCGCGCCGGTCGGATGGTGGCAAGCCCGGGAATTCCGGATTGGCAAAAGCACTCTGGAAAGCTTGATGGCGGCGTCGCAGAGTTACGATTTTGGACTCTTCATCCTAGGAGCAGACGATGACGGCCGCAGCCGGCACAAGCGCTACCTTTTTCCTCGCGACAATGTTCTGTTCGAGCACGGGCTTTTCCTTGGGTCGCTCGGCGTGGAACGTTCCTTCGCGGTTCTGCAACTAAGCCCCTTCGGCGCGGCTCCGGTCAAAGTGCCCGCCGACTTGGAGAGCATTACAATTCCGCGCTATGACGGCAAATCCGGCGCTCGTCTGAACCAATCTGTAAAAGATGCCGCAGAAAAAATCCGCAGCCAGATCAAGCGACTGGGATCGCCGACATTTATCAAGAGCTACGGGTGCAGCCTTAGAAATCGGGAGCTGACCGTGACACTGGACTCGCACGCGATTGCGCGACACTGCGACTTCCTGCAAGGCCAACTAGCTTGCGTTATCGTGCGAAAGGAGGATGAATACAGCGACTTCGCCAACAGCAAACAAGTCGCGTTCTCTACGCCGCGGTTGTTCCGACGGGAAGACACGCAAGATTTGCGCCTAAAGGTTTCAACGCGCAGCTTCTTTAGCCGGTTGAAAAAGCGGGATGTGATCGAAGGCCGGCTGATGATCATGCCCCCGGGATTCAAGCCGGCGAAGGACACGACCTTGGCCGGGATGAAAGCCAAGGGGTTGGCTGCCGACGGTTTCGCAATCCGAATCAAAGAATGAACACGCAACCCATGAAAACAAGAATTCTTTGAACGCATAAAACGGCAACTAAAGGAAGTGAGCGACGATGACTGTCGAACTTTGCGTAATCTTTGGATGCTGAATACCGAATTCCCGATCGAAAAAATCAAAGACCATCTGCGGGCGACAGAGCCCTACGGCAGGTTCATTCTTGTCCCGTTTTCCGGCCCGTGGCAGGCTGTAGATACCAAGACCGAGGACGATTGTTTCAAGAAACCTTGATAGCTGAGCGGTCGCCCAGTTGGATGCCTTGCAAGGCGGAGGTTGACGCGATGAAGCGCCTGCAAGCCCGAGACCGCCGCCGAACTCGACGCGCTTCTTCCCTCAATCCTCGACAAAGCTTTCAAAGGAGAATTATGAGCTGCTGTAAGATAAATGACCGAGAGGTTCAACGGATACCGCGTTCCAACCCGCAAACTATACTTGTGGATTCGGCGCTACCGAAGAATTTCGCAGATGAAGAAGGCAACGTTTTTTGTTACAAGCTGACAACTCTAACGCAAGCTGGTGAAGAACTTGAACAGCGCGGTTGCGGACCAAACTTCCAAGGAGGACGCATTACTCTGTGCACGTGCATGCGGTATCACCGCACTTGGCCCTCAATCGGAAAAGGGACGTGGATCGCCGGATTCAGCGGCAATCAGACCGGTAACAAGCTTTTCTATCTTATGAAAGTCGAGCACGTGGCCAATGCATTCACTGAACTTAGGGATTCAGGCTGCCTCCCGAATTATCGCGCTAAGTCAGCGCGCTACGATGTTTTTGGCGACGTGTACGAGCCGTTATCGGCTGCGACTGCAAGACAGCCGCACAATCCGGATCTGTACTACGAACCGATCAAGGATCACAGGCACGGGTACAACTCAGAATGGCGCAAAGACATCAAAGAGTTCGCTTCTGGCAAACCGCACAAACTATTGATAGGCGAACCGGGCAAATCATTCATTTGGCGACACCCGCGCTATAGCTACAAAGAGAAACCGCAGCCGCGCTTTCGACTCTTTCAAACTGCTGTCGAATTTTATACGCATCTGCAGTGAAGATCGCGCTTGTTCGTGTCGGAGTGGACGCTGGTTGCGGCGGAATGCAAGGACCGCTGTTTCGCGATGGTAGCTTTGAATTCATTCCGATTCCTGACGATCGGTTGTTGGATAATCGCACATACGGAAATATGCGCGGCCGCATTGGTCGACTCCTCGTCGAATTTTTTCCTCGGACTCGACGCTCACGAATGGCTAAACAGCCGATCCATGTCGATCCGGAGTTTGAGACATTTACTTATGGGGACCCCACCCCTCCGAAGCGAGGATTGCGACACTTGGACAAAGGCGATTTGTTAATATTCTACGCCGGCCTTCACGGTTCCGATTTTATCAGCGCACCAGCTCTCTACATCATTGGTTACTTCGAGGTCCAGATGGCAGGGCTAGCCCCTTCATTTTCGGCAACGCAGATTTCGCAAGACTTCGCGCAAAACTTTCATGTTCGACATCGTGCGCTATTCGAACAGCAGAAAGAACAGCTGGTATTGGTCAAAGGCGGCAAAGGTAGCCGACTGCTCAACAAAGCTCGCCTTCTGAGCGAAACCGTCACCGCTAAGGACAAGCCGCCTCTAAAAAAGATCACAGCCAGCATGCGCCGCATCTTCGGAGAGTTTGGCGGCCGACATTCGTTCCAACGAAGTCCAACGCGATGGGTTGAGCCCGACTTTGTCGAACGAGCAGCTAGATTTGTGCGATCTCTTAGCTAGTTGGAAACCTTCTAATACCCGAATCATTGAACGTGTATCCCCATGGTTACTGACGCTTGGGAACCGACAGATTTCCTGGAAGAGTTTCGCGAACGAGAGACCTGTCTTCGACAAGTGACGGAGCTGCTCAAAGAAAAAGCGCAATCCGAAACCGGCAAAATGTGGGCTCATCATCTGCCTCGCATGGTCGACGCAGTGGAGTTTTTTCAGGGCGTGCTAGAGGACGAGATCGATCATTTCGGAGAGTGGCGTTACCACGAATTTCAACCCGACGAAATGCTCGACTTCATCGACGAGGACCTCGATAAACTGGCTATCTGGTTGTGCCGGATGACCAATACATCGCCGCCGAAATCATAAAGACCTCCAAGCCGCGCTCGCCCAATTCACCGAATTGGGCGAACGGGATGAGCGAGAGAGCGCTGGCAGCGAACGAGTTCCAAATCGCGAACGATCTGACGACTAACTGATCTTTCCGCTCGTAGTGACGATAAAGAGTATGCCGCTTTTAGCTTTTGCAGCCGTTGCAAGTATATCTGGAAAACATTTCACGAATTTCCATGCCTGGACCCAAAAGGGAAGATTGATCCAACCATCCTTCAGGAAAAATGTGGTGTGGCCGGCCGCTCGCCACGCCTGAACCTCGTGCGGATTTTTCCTGATTCGCAGGTCTCCCGAGACGATAATCCAGCCCGGCTCTTGCGCCAGAATCGACATCCAAGTTTCATCGGGGGTGTTCGCCGCGAACCGATGTTTTAGATGAACCACTTCGTGCTCCGGTTCGACGAGCACATGCAGGCTCTTGGCGAGCTTAATGGAGAGATTGTTGTCGAAAAAGAATCTCACGCCGCCTTCGCGAGCGATTCTTCGAACTCGAGGGCATCGCGGATTTCGTCCCTTTGGACTTCATACCATCGCGCGACCACTTCCTCGGATGAATTTGCTCGCACGCTGCGCGCGAGGACCTGTGCCGGGACACCTGATTTTGCGACGGTGGGCTGGCCGAAGTTTCGTCGAGGATCGACGATGATTTGCCGATTCTTGCCGAGAGGCCACCATACGATTTCGTTTCCACAGAACTCGAGCTCTTTCAGGAAATCGTGCACAATCCGGGAGAATTCGCGTTGGTTTGTAACGAGATTTAACAACGCGTCGTCTGAATCTTCTTCTGCTTGACGCAGAAGGATGTTTTTGCCGTCGGTGGCAATACGTTGCGAGCAGAATGGGTGCGTAGTCTTAAGTTCCCGCCGGGCATTCCCGTGTGCGCGGCGCATCGTCTTCCAGCTCACACCCGCTTTGATGAATGCATCTACAAATCTCAACTCTAGTAAGTCGCGGAAGCTAAGCGCAAGTTTGTCATCGAGGGGTTTAATGTCCATCTGCCAAACTGCGTCGGAATGGCGAACCGACTTGCCGGTTCGAAAACTATAGCCCCTGATCCAACGTCGAATCTTTCCCGCGGGTATGCGAGTCAGTCTCGCCGCTTCGGACACGCTATAAATCCCGGCATTCACAAGAGTGGATGTGCAATTTCTCACAGCGCCAATGAAGCCGTTGATCGTCTACCATGCAACGCCGGGTTGCGGGGATCAATCATACCCTATGGTTTCGGTGGCGCGGCGGGTTTTGACGCTTCGCCGGGTTTCGGCGGCGCGCCAGCTGCAGGTGCGCCGCCGGGAATATCTTCGTCAGGGGCCGCGAGGATATCGTGTTCAGTGAATGATTCGGTATGACTCGCGAGTTCTTTGCGGAGCGCGGCGATTTGTTCGGCGGTTACCGGACTGGCGTTGTTGCCCCATTCGCTTCGCTCGTATGTCATGACATCGGCAATTTTTTGGTCGGTCAATGTTTTGTCCCACGGTTGCATCACTGCCGTGCCGAACTGTTGGCCTTTGACCGTGACCGGCCCTTGCAAACCTTTGAGCACGATCATTCCCATTCGTCGCGAGCCACCGTTCGTAAATTCGGAACCGGCCAGCGGCGGGTATTGACCAGGCACGCCGAGACCGTTCGCCTGATGGCAAGTCTGACAATTTGCTGCGAAAATCTTTTTGCCTCGATCGTGTGGCGATAGTTCAACCTGCTCACCGCCACCAGGTCCGCCTGCCACGGCCTTCTTTGGCGGTGGCGGCGCGCCCATGGGATCGAGGCCGCCGCCGATGAAATTTCCCGAGTAACGGCCGAGGTACGCACCGCCAAAGAAAATCGCCAGCCCATAGATCGCGATGAGCCAGATTGAGAGCGGCTCCGCGCCGACGCGTGGTTCGCGTTTTTCCCGCTGCACGGCTGCGTGCACCTGCAGCACGTCGGCCTGTTCGCCATAGTCCATTCCCTGCCCTGTGCGCGGCGGCATTTTTGGCTCGTCGTTCATTGCGTTATTTTTTGGCTGCGGCAGGCGAAGGCGCCGGCGAGGCAGATCCGGCTGGTGCCGGAGATGATCCAGCGCCCGCTGGTGTACCTCCTACTGATCTGATTCCCTTCAATGGATGAGATTGATTGAGCGCCATCAAATAAGCGACGAGGCATTTTGCATCGTAAGTCGGAACAACCTCCCACCCTTCGGGGGGCGCGTCCGAACCTGAGAGTTGCAACGCATCTGCCGAACGCTCTCCAGAGATGCGTCGCTTTTGATAGAGGAAACGGTATGACGGCATGTTCGAATCGAGATTGATGCTACGTGGGGAATACAGATGTACATGATGCCATGCTGCAGAAAACATCGGTGGCAAACCTTCTGTCTGGATCGGCCACGGCGCGCCCGGAGTCTGCGCGCTCGGCGCCACCGGGCTGCTTCCGCCCGGAGTGGCGTTCGCCATCTGCCCCGGTGACGGTGAGGCAACACCCGTTCGTTGCCCGGGTGGCGGTGATGTATTTGGTGAAGACGAAGCGGCAGGCGAGCTCTGCACAGGTGAGGTTGCGGGCGATCCGCCGGCTGCTGCGGGCGACGGCCGTGACGATGGCGGAGTGGCCGGTGCGGGAGAAGTGGCAGACGCACCTGGCGAAGCCGCAGGACTAGCGGCTCCGGCTGGAGCAGGGCTCTCCTGCTGTGCGGGTGCGCGCGCGCCGATGTTTGCGAGGTCCTGTCCCATTCGCATTTTTCCGAGAAATACGGGTCTCTCGAAAATGTAATCGCGCGGTGCGCTGCGGCGATTTCCCCAACCTCGCTCTATATCGTTCGCGGCGTAATCGGCGCGCACCTGCTCGCTGTGGCAATAAACGCAGCCGTTGGCAGCATAAACATGCGCGCCGCGCTCGAACATTCCCGACTGGGGTTGCGGATAAATGTCTGTTCCTTCTTCGTCTGATTCCGGATTGAGATGTCCGATTTGCCAGTTCGGAATGACAGTGAGTCCTATCCACGAAAAAGCGAACGTGCCGAAAATTCCAAGGAAGAGAGGAGCCAGACCTTTCATCAGTGGCCTCCCGATGGCTCAGCGTCAATTGGGTTGAGAAACGTGGGTACAGTCGATGTGCGGCCCAACCCCAAAAGCATCAGACCGAAGTGATACGCGAAAATAAAATTGGCCACGGTCAGCAAAATTCCCGCAAGACTGCGTCCACGAAGATAGGGCAACACCGTTTCGATGCTCTCGCTGAATGGCAGTGCCGGGTTTTGCATATCGGCCCCTTGTAGAAAACCGCCGGCGAGCAGCATCAGGGTCATCAATCCAATGCCGTAAGCCGAGGCCCAGAAATGCAGTTTAATCAGCGAAGCGTAACGCCATTCACGGCCAACGAGTCGCGGGACGATGTACGTACATCGCACCGAAAATCACCATGGTGAAAAATGCATAAAGACCAAGATGCGAATATGCGATGCTCGCCTCAGTAAAATGGACATATCTCGCCACGGACCGTAGCGAGATCAACACACCGATCACACTAAAGATCGTATAAGACATCGCGCCGAAAACGGTAAACCGCAGAGTCGGGCTGTAGCGCAGCAGCGGGAAATATCCCTTCATGGTTAAATGATGATTCAGTCCTACTGTTGCGACGGGAATCATCGTCAAAATCGTCGCGGCAATACTCGCTGTGATCATCCATGCCGGGAACGGGCCGTCGACGAGTCGTGTCATTCCGGTCCAGCTGGAGAAAAGCGCAAAGGTCCAGAAGCCAATCGTTGCCAAATGGTAACTGTAAACCGGACGCCCGATCACTTTCGGGATCATGTAGTAGGCCGTGCCGAGGCCGATGGCGCCGAACCAGAGAAAAAGAAGGTTGTTCGCGTACCACCAGCCCACTGCCGCTTGCAAAACACCCTGCACCGGGACGACAAAAAGCATCAATTGTCCGGCCGCATACAACCATGGAAACCACAGGAACGCGCCGAGCAAATACCATTGTGTGATGTAAATTTGCTCGCCGCGTCGATGCCGGAACATGAGCACTGCCCACGACGCCATGAGCGTGTAAGCGACGAAGAGAATGACGGCTACGTAACGCGGAAACTCGAGCCATTGAAAACCGGTGCTATCGCCGAGAAGAATTGCGCCTATGCCTATCAGCACGCCAATGTTCCAGAACCCTGCGCCCGCGACGAGCAACAGCGGAAATCGCAATGTCGTGCGGCACAATCTCGCCATCAACCATACCGCGGTCCCCATCCCGGCCATTGATGCCCAGCCGTAAACCATCACGTTCATGTGAACCGGGCGCAGCCGGCCCCACGTCAGGAAACTGATATTTCCAAGCAGATCGGGCGAGTGCAGCTTGAACGACACCACTCCCGCCAGCACGGTGCCAAGCAGCAACCACGCAATCGCCGACGTATAAAACATCAGCACTGGCAGACGCGTTGATGCGTCGATGTACGCGCGCTCCAACTGCTCCGTGTCACCCGCGGCGGCGGAAACTTCTGGTTCTTTAAGTGGAATTCCGGTGGCGCTCATTCCTCGTTGAAGCGTTCAAGCATAAAGGGTCGACTCATGGAGTGCTGGCTGGTGCGGGAGAAGCCGGTGATGGTGATAGTTGCTGAGCGGCTGGAGAAGACAACGCGGCGCCCGAAGACGGCGGACCGGCGTTCGCCGCGGCTTCCACGGGCGAACTGGAGACCGCAGCTCCTTGAGGCGCAGGCGCGCTCGCCTGCGTCGGCTGCGCGCCGCCGGAACTCGCAGATCCAACAGGAGTCGGCGCCGCTCCGGCCGGCGATGTTTGCGCTGCCGGAGTGGCAATTGGACCGGCTGGCGCTGGCTTTTTTTTCGCCAACTCGGCGGTAGTCACTTCCATCGCGCGGTCGATCGGAATCCGAGCAATACCTTTGCTCTTATCGACCCACGCATAACTTGTTAATTCCTTCTGGTTGTCTTCACGCAATGCTTTCAGTCGTTCCATACGCTTTTGCGCACGGGTCTGTTCGTAATCGCTTCCGCGCGGGGAAGGCCCAATCACTGCCAGCACAATCAGGCCAAACACAGCGAAAAGACATACGATACCCAGCCATGTGGAAAATGGTGTAGGTGAGTAGGGAATACTGCGATCTGATTGGGTGTTGGCCATTTCAGTTGACGGTGGTGAGAGATTCAATCAGACGCGGATCCCGGACAGGAAACAGCGAAGTCCTGGGCACGAGTCGCAGATAGACGAAACTGAGGGTGGCAGCCATCGCGATCGGACATATCAAATCCCAGATGCTCATGTGCACGCCGGTTCCGTGTAACGCAGGTAAAACGATCAGATACATATCCAGCAGTTGCATAAAGATCATCCAACCGGCAAGGATACTAAGCTGGTGCGGATTTTTCTTAATCGAGCGCAATAGCAAAATCCCGAACGGTACAAAGAACCGACCGATCACCAGAAGCATACTAAGTGCCCACCACGATTGCGTATTTCGCGTGAGGAAAAATTGGGTTTCCTCCGGAATATTCGCATACCAAATGAGCATGTACTGGCCAAAACCGATGTAGGCCCAGAAGACACAGAACGCGAGCATCCATTTCCCCATGATGTGATAGTGCTCAAGCGTGACGATGCCTTTCAGGTAACCGGCTTGTTGCAAAGCGGTAATCACCAGTACGAGCAATGCCATCGAGCTGCCCGCTGCCCCAGCAAAGATGTACACGCCGAACATGGTTGAATACCAGTGATAGTTGAGGCTCATCATCCAATCGAATGCACCAAACGTGAGACAAAGCGCAAAGAGCGGCAGGCTGATGAACGAGACCCGGCGCATCCAAATCGTGAACAGCGGATTTCCGTCTTTGTCCTGGCGCGCGGAAAATCGCCGGAGCAACAGAGATGCAACGATCCAGAAAACAAAAAAGATAATCGTGCGAATGAAGAACCAATGAAAATTGAGATACGCGCGCTTGGAATCCAGATTCGCCTCGTGCCCCGGCGGAATGTCCATCCACGAATAGAGGTGCCGGCGGAGCAGCAGGATTGGAATGAAAAAGAGTGCCAGCACGCCTAATAACACAGCGATATTTTCCAATTGACGCCGCACAACTACGGACCAGTCGGCATCGGTGGCGTGGTGCACGATCGTCCAGAAAAAGCAGCCCGCGCAGAGCGTAAAGAAGAATACAAACGCAAACAGCCACGAATAACTGAATTGATGCGGATTCAGGAACGCTCCGATAAGACAAAGCCCCAGGCTCACAACGGCAATCACGCCAAGTAGAGTGGAAAGTCCTGTAAAGCGGCGGCTGTCGAAATATTCGCCTTCCGGCATCGGTGCGGTATGTAAACGCTCGCTCATTTTGCTGGAGTCGCTGTAGTCGGAGGCGGTGGCGCCGGTTTGGCGAGTTCAGCACGGCGATTTTCGGGGACGTCGGCAACCGTCGCATGCTCGCTCCGTTGCAAGGCGCGCAGGTAAGCAATAATCGCCCACCTGTCGGCAACGAGAACATTCGGACCGTAAGGCATCATCGTGTTTTTACCGTTCGTTATGGTGTTGAAAATCTCACCGTCAGACATTTTGCGGATGCGGTCGTCCTGAAGCGAAACGACAGTGGCCAACCCGTATTGTTTGGTAATGCCATTGCCTTCAGCTGTGGCGCCGTGACACATTGCGCATGTGATGTTGAACCGCTGCTGCCCGCGCTCCATCAACTCGCGCGTTACTGACAACGGAATCCCGGTTCCCCATTGGTCGCCCATTTTGCCGGTGTTGAAGTAGTCGGTGCCGGCACTAAAAGCGATCCAAGTGTGTGCCTCCTCTGGCGCGTCTCCTGTCACGCCGGGCGGCGTGCCCTCGGTCTTCGACTTCGGCATTTCGTAGCCAACCGGAACCGTACCGGTAACCGGCAAACGCGGGCCACGCCCATCAGCGAAAAAATCCAGTGGCGCCTGCGCGCGCACCTTCATCTGGCGCACCATATCGGGGAAAAGTTCGAACGGCGGCTGTCTGCCTTTCTGTCCGCGAAAGCCAAGCACGGCGAGTGTTGCGATCGTGCAAAGGATAAAAATTACAAGAAACGCGCGCAGCATGTTTAGTCCTCGTGCACCATGGTGATGTGCTGCCCGCCGGTTTGCTCCAGCAGCTGGTACACGCCGTTTTCAGTAAACCGCGGATCGCGAGCTTCGATTGCCAGGAAGAATCCGTCGTTGGTCACGCGGCTGAAGCGTTCCCAGTTGAACATCGGATGGTTCCAGCGCGGCAGGCGATTCATCGCTTGCCAGGCAAAGAATGCGGAGAACGCGGCGAAAAGCACTGTGAGCTCGAACATGATCGGGAAGAATGCTGGAACGGTGAAGAAGTTCGTTGGCTTGCCGTGCACATCGAGAGGGTAAAGAATCGATGACGGACCAAACTCGACCAGCGCGGCGGTGAGAAAACCCGAAATTCCACCAAACAAAACCCAGCCGCTCAGCCAGGATTTGCCGAGCCCCATCGCATCGTCCATCCCGTGAATCGGAAATGGCGAATAGACATCCCACCGCCGGAAGCCAGCGTCGCGCACGCGCTTTGCGGCTTCGTAAAGGGCGGCGGCACTGGGATATTCCGCTGCCATGGCATAAACCTTGTGACCGTACGGAGTGGTTAACATGACGTGCACTCCTTTCCGTGTAGCCACCGGCTTATGGCCGGTCTAACGAACTGCAAAAGACGGCCCACAGGGCCGTGGCTGCAGCAATCGTTCCCCCTTATCATCGGTTGCGCTCCTTTCCGCCCGGAGACACCGATTCGATTTCTGGCGACTCGCCATAATGCGGGTCCGCCTCCGGCACGGCGGTCTTGACTTCCGACATCGCGATCATGGGGAGGAAACGAATGAAGAGCAGGAATAGCGAAGTGAAAATTCCGAGCGTCCCGATGTACGTCCAAATGTCCACCCAAGTCGGCTGAAACACTCGCCAGGACGATGGCAGGAAGTCGCGGATCAAACCGCCGGCAATAATAATAAACCGCTCGAACCACATGCCGGCGTTGACGCACATAGCCACGAAGAAAACGACCAACACGTTGCGGCGGCACCAGCGGAACCAAAACAGTTGCGGCGAAAGGACGTTGCAAAAGAGCATGCCGAACCACCAGTACCACCAGTAGGGACCGAAAATGCGGTTCCAAAACGCGAACCGCTCGTAATGACTGCCGCTATACCAGGCAGTGAAAAATTCCATGGTGTAGGCGTACCCGACAAATGAGCCGGTCAACAAAATGATCTTCGCCATTTTATCGACGTGCTGCGGCGTGATGACATCCTGCAACTTAAAGATTGCGCGCGCCGGCAACAGCAGAGTCAGCACCATGGCAAAGCCGCCGAAGATCGCGCCCGCAACGAAGTAGGGCGGAAAGATCGTGGTGTGCCACGTCGGTATAACTGTGCTGGCGAAGTCAAACGATACGACGCTGTGCACCGAGAGAACTAGTGGCGTAGCAAGACCGGCCAGAAGCAAATACGCCATTTCGTAATGACGCCAATTGCGGTTCGAGCCACGCCAGCCAAGAGCGAAAATTCCGAAAAGGAATTTCCGGACCCGTGTGGTTGCCCGGTCGCGCAAGCTCGCCAAATCCGGAACCAAGCCGGTGTACCAGAACAGGACCGAAACGGTAAAATACGTCGAGACCGCGAACACGTCCCACATCAACGCGCTGCGAAAATTCTGCCAGATCCCCCAGTTGTTAGGCACAGGCGCCATGTACCATGCCATCCAAAATCGGCCCATATGGATGCCGGGGAAAATCGCGGCGCAGATCACCGCAAAAAGCGTCATCGCTTCCGCGGAGCGGTTGATGGAAGTACGCCATTTTTGACGAAGCAGGAACAGGATCGCCGAGATCAGTGTGCCGGCATGTCCGATACCGATCCAGAAAACGAAGTTGGTGATGCCCCACGCCCAGCCAACCGGGATATTATTTCCCCATGTGCCAACGCCAGTGGAAATCAGGTACCCAATGCAAAAAAGTCCGAAGGTCGCAACGCTGGCAGTAGTCACGAAACACACCCACCACCACCGCGGTGCTGGTTGTTCGACGACACCGGAAATGCGCTCCGTGAGCCAGTTGAAATTGCGCCGGTTCAGGACCAGCGGAACATGCGCAATTCGCCGCCTGGCTTCTTCAATGCTTTCAGGTGCTGCTACTGGTGCTCCGTTCATTTTAAGTCGTACTCACTCCGGCCATGCCTCCACTCTGCTTGCGATGCCGACATCTTTCGCGTCAGGCATTTTCGGATTTGGATTGCGAAGGCGCGCGAGATAACTCGTTCGCGGAACAACATTCAAATAGTCGAGAATCCGATAATTGCGGTCTTGTTGTTTCATCTTCGAGACATCGCTCTCGGGATCTTTGATGTCGCCAAAAACAATCGCTTCAGTCGGACAAGCTTGTGCGCACGCGGTCGTAAACGAATCGCGCGGGATAAGCTTGTCCGGCGAAGCACCTGCGCGAGCGAGCGCCAGGATCTTCGCTTCTTCAATGCGTTGGACGCAGTAGGTGCATTTCTCCATCACGCCACGCATGCGCACTGTGACGTTAGGATTTTTCTGCATCTTCATCGTGTCCGGCGCACCCTTCGTGGTGAGCGGCGCAACGTATTCTTCGTAGATGTTCAACGAGCCCACGAGCTTTCTCTTGCCGACCGGACGCTGGTTGTAATCGAAATAGTTAAACCGCCGCACCTTGTACGGACAGTTGTTCGAACAGAACCGTGTGCCGACGCAGCGGTTGTAAGCCATGACGTTGAGCCCGTCCTCGCTGTGAACGGTTGCGTTCACAGGGCAAACCGTTTCGCACGGTGCGTTTTCGCAATGTTGACAGGGCATCGGCTGGAACACCATCTCGGGATGCTCCGGCCACACACCTCGGTCCTGATTGAAAGGCTCAGGGCTGGCATAATAACGGTCAATGCGCAGCCAGTGCATGATGCGGCCATGCGCCACCTGTAGCTTGCCGACAACGGGGATGTTGTTTTCCGCCTGGCAGGCGATCACGCAGGCATTGCATCCCGTGCAGACATTCAAATCGATGCTCATTCCCCACTGCTGTGGCGCGTCGAGCGGCGGATGGGTGTAAAGACTCGGCGGCGGATGCGGCAATTCTTCTTCGCCAGGAATCTTTTTCGCGAAATCGTTGTTTTTTCGGTAGCCTTCCAACGTCGCTTCACGAATAAGACCGCGACCTTCGATGCTGAAGTGTTCCTGCGTGATTGAGAACGGGTAACTGCGACCGACTTTGGTCACCTGCACGCTTTCAATCCCTTGCGCGCCGGCCACCGCTACATAAGGATTTGCGGCCGTTCGCAAAAAGTACCCGTTAAACCCGCCCTGCTCCGTAAGGCCCGGCCTTTCTTTCAGATCGCCGCCTGCATATGGAAGCTCGACAAACTGCGGCATTTTTCGCCCCCACCCCAGTGTGACCGTGACCGAGTTATCGGCGTGCCCCGGGGACACTAGCGCTGCGATGACGAGCTCGCGCTTCATCATTGTTCCGCCAGCGCTCTTTTCGTTGATAACGATCTGCAATAAATCGCCCGTCTCTACACCGAGCCTTTTTGTGTACGCAGGACTGATTAACGCTGCGTTGTCCCAGCTTAACTTCGTGACCGGATCGGGCAATTCCTGGAGCCACCCGTTGTTTGCGAAGCGTCCGTCGTCCATTGTGTAACTGGCGGTCAAGACAATTTCCGGCGACTCTGCCGTAGGCGCAGACGAGAGCGATGAGGCGTCGGGCGGCTGAGTTGCGGCTGCACCAGAGTTGAACGCAGCAGGCTGATCAGTGCTTTGAATGTGAGCAGCAGACCCGTCATGCAAAAACTGCGACCACACGGTTTGGAAATCGCCGGGCGGATTCGTTGAGCGAAAAGTTTCCTGCACCAGCTCGGGTCCTTGCGTCTTCGCTCCCCCAAGGAGCATGTTCATCAGCTCGATCTCACTCAGGCCACCGAAAAGCGGCAGGATCATCGGTTGAATCGACAGGTAATCGCCGCGTGCTGTGAGCGCATCGCCCCACGATTCGAGAAAGTGCGCGAGCGGCACATGCCACTGGCTCAGCGTGGACGTAGCGTCCTCGTGATAACCAAGCCGGACAATATTCGGCACTTTCCTTTGCAAGTCTGCCCAATCGAGTGCCGTTTTTGTTTGCGGATCCTCTACCAGGCCGCGCGGCGCGTTATAGACAGGGTCACCGCCAAAAATGAACAACTGTTTGACGCGACCTTCATTTATGTCGGTCGCGAGCTGAGCAATGTCGATCGTTTTCGGATTGCGCGGAACCTGACGCACTATGAGCGTTTGTCCGACATTTTTGAGTGCGGCGTTAATTGCATAAACCAACATTTGCACCGCCACCGGTTGCGTCGGGCCGGCGAGCACCAAGCTCGCTCCCGGTTTTGCCATCAGATCACTGGCAAGGCCGTCGATCCATTGCTGGTCGAAAGTGTTTGACGCATCTTTGGAACTTCCCAGAAAAGAGCTCAGAGTGGAATCATTCGTTCCTGCGAGAATTTTGCTCGCGAGCGCGTGCGCAAATGCGGGAATCTGGCTGGCGGGACAACGCAATCGGTGATCGGCCATCGCACCGGTAAGCGTGAACCGTTGCTCGACCACATAAAGCCTGTTCATGCTGTCCTTCGGCGAGCTAACGCGCCGGCGCGAAGT
>CAWDMG010000018.1:0-194430 GCA_963803285.1 uncultured Verrucomicrobiae bacterium
GCGGCGGAACCATCCAAGACCAAGGCGACTATCGAGGGCCGGGTGCAGGAACTGATTCCGGATATCGAAGCCTACATTACCAGCGGGATGAAGGGGTTCGACATACCGGGCCTGGCCATTGGAATCGTTGCCAACAACAGGCTTATCTACGCCAAGGGTTTCGGCGTGCGCAGCAAGAGCAACGGATTGCCGATTGATACGCGGACAGTTTTCCAGATCGGGTCGACCACCAAGGCGTTCCTCACCGCGACCATGGCGATCATGGTCGATCGCGGCAAGTTGCGGTGGGACGACCGCATAGTCGATCTCTATCCCGAGTTCCGGTTGAAGGATCCCTGGGTTACACGCGAATTCCGAGTCTTCGACCTCCCCGCGCAGCGCTCCGGGCTTCCGCCTCTGGTCAACGACATTCTCGTCATGCTGAACTTCAAAGAGCCGGAAATGATTCGCTCCCTTGGCCATATTGAACCGGTGTCCAGTTTCCGCACGACCTTTTCCTACACCAACATCACGCATCTGTTAGCCTCCCGCATTGTGGCAAAAGCCACGGGTGCTTCGGATTGGAATGCGGTGCTTCAAAAGGAACTGCTCGATCCCCTGGGCATGAAGGATTCGACTTACACAGCCGAAGCTATCGAAGCGGCACCTAATCATGCAATGGGTCATCACTGGACGCCGGAAGGTACGATCGAGGTGCCTTTCACGCCGATTTTCCCTTACCACATGGCAGGGGCCGGCAACATCAACTCTAACATTGAGGACATGGCGCGCTGGGTCCGCATGCAACTTGGGAATGGCACCTTCGATGGACGCCGCATCATCTCGTCCGATAATCTCGCTTATACGCGCATGCCAAAGGTAGCACTCACTGGCCAGGTATTCTATGATCTTGGCTGGTATAACTATCTAACGCCGAATGGCAACATCCTCTGGCATGATGGAGATGCGCTCAGCTTCGGCTCTTTTGTCGGCCTGGTCCCGGATAAGAATCTCGGCATCATCATCCTTACCAACGAAACCAACGTGGAGGCTCCCAATTCGTTAGGGGCATGGGTATTGGATCTGATTCTTGGCAACGCGAAACACGATCCCGTTGCGGAGAATCTTAAAAACGCCAAAGTCACTTTTGAGGCGACAGCCAAACGATTTGCCAGGCCTGCTAATCCACGACCGTTTCCGCAGCTCGCACCGCTCACCGGCAATTTCGTCAATTCGAGCCTGGGCAAAGCGGTGTTGACTTTGAAGGACGATGCGCTCGTCATCGAAATCCAGGCAACCGGCGCCAAGTTTAAGCTTGTACCTTGGGATGGCGACATTTTCGTGGCCACCCTTATGGCGACAGGCCAGTTCGGGCCCGTAGTCGATTTGGATTACATGACAAAGGGATTTGCCCAGTTTCAAATCGACAAAAATGGAAAGTTAAATTTGCTGCGGCTTACAACCGTGGACGGTCAGGCCTATGAATTTCGGCGCGAATAGGTCTTTCGACCGGAGCAAGCCAAACTCCCTGGCGCTCGATAACAACGGCCGCTTGTACCTGGTGATGGGGACCGCTATTGCCTTTCGCGCATGCGTCTTCTTCCTTGTTGTAACTCTTGTTGCCCTATTCCAGGTGGTGGCCGTTGCTGCTGCGGAACACAGCAACTCAGAGGGACTGATCGATATCGGCGGCGGCCGCAAGATGTATCTGAAATGTAGCGGCCGAGGATCGCCTGCGGTGGTCTTAGTGGGAGGCCTCAGGGCTTCTGCAGATGATTGGGACATTTCCGATAAATCCACGCCGGCGGTTTTCACTGGGGTTGGAAAGTTCACGCGGGTGTGTGCATGCGATCGTCCTGGAACCCCGGTTGGTGAGAAGCCAAGCCGCAGCGATCCCGTCCCGCAGCCCACGACAGTAAAGGATGCAGTGGCCGATTTGCACGCCCTGCTGAGCGCCGCAGGCAAAGCTGGACCTTACGTGCTTGTTGGGCATTCGTATGGCGGTCTAATCGTTAGGCTTTATGCCAGCACTTATCCCAAGGAAGTGTCTGGTCTCGTGCTAATCGACGCTCTCAGCGAAGGACTTCAGGATGCAGAGACACCTCAACAATGGGCGGTCCAGCGAAAACTGATTCAGAATGACGATCCCGAAAACTTGGCGTTATACCCAGCTCTCGAAAGGATCGACGTAGACCGTAGCTGCGATCAAATTCGCGCCGCCTCCGCGCTGCATCCTATGCCTGTTGTAGTTCTGTCTGCGGATCGACCCGTGGGGTCCTCAAGTTCCTTCGATGATCGAGGCAGGCAAGCTACCAGCCGATATCCCGCCGGACTTCGGCTATGTCACCGATGCCGCACAGAAAAAAGCACAGGAACGGCTCGCCAAGCTTGTGCCGAACGAAAAGCACAATACCAACACGAATAGCGGCCACGAAATACATAAGGAACAACCGAAACTGGTGATCGATGCAATCCGCGAAGTCATTGAGGCCGTCCGTAGTGGAAAGCGATAGCTGACGCAGGAAGGCATCTTAGTGGATGTTCCAAGTTACGTAGCAAGGCCGTCTTTTGTGGCGCTCAGCGAAACATCAGTCGGTATCCGGTTCCGACTCACCTTCGTTCGATGGCTCTGATTTTTCTTGTGTCAGCGCGTGCAAGATTTGCCGGCCGTTCCGAGTGGGCTGCTGTTTGCCGCGGTTCACGAGAATGACAACACCTAACTTCCGCTGCGGAGCAAACCCGATGTAGGTCGAGGTGTTGTTTAGGCCGCCGTTCTTGTCGAGGATCCGCAGGTTTCCGCCACTGACGTTCTGCCAGGCAAGACCCAGGCTGAGACGCGGGCTCGCCGTGAATATTGGTTGCTGAGCGAAGGCCATCGCATTTTCCATTGCGCCATGGCCGGCAAGTTCGCCCAAATTCGCGGCGAGAAACGCGGCCATGTCGCGCGACGACGAATAGATTTGCCCCGCGCCGATCCACTTAAACGTCCCCTGTTCTTCACCCGGGCGACCGACCGGGTTCCCGCCCGGGCCGTAACCCTGCACGGTGCGCCCTAACAAGTCGCGTCGTGCAGGCAGCGCAGTCGAGCTCATCCCGAGCGGCCCCGTAATTCGTTCGTGCATCAAGGCTGCAAACCGGGTGTTGAAGCGGCGTTCTAGCGCGACACGCAACAGGACCATGGCAGCATTGGAATACAGATACTGTTTCCCGGGCTCATGGTTTGGACCTGCTTTCCAGGAATTGAGGAAGCGGACGAAATCGGGCCACGTGTATCCGCCTCGGTGCCAATGCTCATATTGCTGCGGCACACGCGGCAATCCGGATGTGTGGCTGGCAAGCTGCCCCAGTGTTACTCGACGAATATCACCGCCGTGCTGCAACTCCGTCACGTATTTGGCCACTGGATCGTCCAGGCTGAGCTCGCCGCTTTTAACCGCTTCCGCCAGGATCGTGGTCGCAAACACCTTGCCAACTGAGCCGAGATTGAAGATCGAATCTGCTGTGACTCGTTCGTTCCTCGCGTCATTAGCGAAGCCGTAATTGAAGAAATGGGTCTCACCATTTATGCGGACCGCAACCGCAACGCCGCCTCCTTTTCCGTTCCCCGGAAGAATCGGTCGAATATTTTGCGCGACAATTCCTTCAACGTTCTCCTGGCCGCGGACGGAAGCAGCAGCAAGCAAAGCTCCCATCAGAATTGCAAAACTTTTCGTTCGATTCATCGCGCGATTCTTCACTGCTCACCGGATGTTGGCAATGCTATTGCACGATCGCGCCGGAAAACTGTTTAGTTGGAACCGTTGCGTTCGACCAACGCAGCGGTGCTGTGGAGTGCGGCGATCCCGCAACTGCGGGACCGCTTTGAAGTTCGCCACGGCGAATCCGTCCTGTGGCGGACGCGGATATCGTGTTGCCTCAATCAAAAAAGACACCGAGAGGAAAAATAATTTTGGCAGACTAAGGTAGGGAGCGCGGGCCTGAACAAACTAGCGAAATAGCTGGACGGCGGAGCCGCTGTTTGTTCGGGCCCGCGCGGGCGCGCGATCTCTACGCCGCTTGGTGCAGTGAAGAGCGGACTTGTTGGCGCAAAATCGCGCGCAACTTTTGCTCGATTTTTTCCTTCAAGCGGAATGGATAGAGCTCGGCCATGAGTTGTTCCAAACGTGCGATTTGGGATGGGTCTACTTGAGGGCAGGCTTTCAGACGCGCAAAAGGTGTGGCAGGCTGGTAGTAGATGCGCTGTTTGCGACTGTTTTGCACTCTGTGCGCAGGTGCTTCATAACGGGCAGAAGAAATTGCGGAACGAACTCCACTCCTGGCGATAGAGATAGTACAGCTGCGTGAGCTACTGCTGCGCCTTCCAGTCGCCCGTAACCGACTAACTGACGCACATGGGTCTAATTCTTTTGTTCCACTCGGGCGTTGTCATTTTTTCGGTAAGCTCTCGAGCGGGTGAAGCGGATGGGCTTCTTTCTTTTGCCGAAGTAATGCACCAAATGCCAGTTGAGGAACTCGCCTCCGTTATCGGTATCAAAGCCCAGGATGAGGAAGGGCAAGGTCGCTTCGATCTGCGCGATGCGCTCCGCTACTGCGGCCAGGCCCCGGTTGGAAACGGCGCGCGTCTCAGTCCATTGGGTGTGCACATCGGTGGCGGTGATGCTCCAGCAAAATTCCCCCGCCATGCTTTGTCCGCAGTGCGCCACGGTGTCGGCTTCGATAAACCCCGGACCGCTCACCTCCCAGTGCTCGGTGCGAATGGGGATCTGACTGCGCAACATTGTCGGACGAGTGCCGCAGCGGCCCGACTGCGCAAAGTGATCCGGCAGGGCGCCAGCAATCGGTCGATCGTGGCCGCGCTCGCCGCCAGCACTTTCATCTTCACTTTGCTATCCAACTGGCTGTGGCGCTTCTCATAAAAAGGCAGCCACAGTGGTAGCGCGGCTTTGAGCTTTTTGCCGCAGGGTTGTTCCGCACTCAGCCAGATCGCTTTAATCACTTCGCGTTCCGCCGCAGCGTAAATCCTCTGCGATCCTCCAAGATGCCTTCCGCTTTCTCCCGTGATCGGCCTGCCACCGCGCAACAGCTTGCTCGCATACTTGCGTTCATAACCGCACAGAGAACAAATCTCATCGAACAAGCGGCTCTGGCTCGCTTTGCCCCGCTCGCCATAGCGTGAGGCGTGCTTGCTCCAAAACTTCCCGACGACTTGTTGCACTCATTTTTAAGGACACTTCGCCATGGTGTCCTTTTCATTGAGGCAATGAATCCTTTCACTTCTCTCCCAAGACACTGCTGGTGTTTTTCGGATATGTCCGCGCACTCCAAAGTCACACGTGACATTCTCAGTCGGTCTTTTCATAATCCACGCGTGAGCATGCTGGCGGAGCGCTACGCGCAAGTGCGCGACACGACTCGAGTTCACGAGCGCGCGCTGTTTGTTGTGCCGCGGATTCCATCGGAGCTGGAGCTGCAAGCGCGCTGGTTCGCCGGAGATTTCGGAAGAGAATTTGTCACCACGAATGGCGATCAAATCGACATCGTTCAGTTCGGCGTTTGGAACCGTGAAGCTGGTCCGGATTTTCGCGATGCTGCAATTCGGCTCAACGGTGGCGAACCAATTCACGGTTGTATCGAAATCGATCTGCTCGATCGCAACTGGGAATCGCACGGTCACGCGATGAATCCGGCGTTCGAAGCGACCGCGCTTCATGTGTTCGTGGAAAGGAGTGACCGTGCGTTTTTCACGCGCACACTCTCTAACCGAAACGTGCCGCAGGTCTGCATCGACCCAACGACTTTACCAGAGGCGTTTAACGCAAACATCCCACTGGCACGGCCGGGGCGGTGTCAGGCGCCGCTGAAGAATTTGCCCGAGGAACGCGTGCGCAGCGTGCTCGATGCCGCCGCGCAATTCCGTTTGCGACAAAAAGCGAATCGGATTCGCAACAAGATCGACGTGCACGGACGCGACGAAACGCTTTTCCAGGAGATCGCCACCGCGCTCGGTTACAAAGAAAACAAGTTGCCGTTCACACTTCTCACACAACGTTTGCCGCTGCGGTTGTTGCGCGAAAACATCGAGGATTGCGAAGCGTTGCTCTTTGGCACAGCGGGCTTCCTCGAGACGGCTGATCTCGACATCTACAAAAAATCGGCGCGCGAATATGTGCGCGAACTCTGGGACCGTTGGTGGCCACATCGCGATGACGTGCAGCGACTGATTCTGCCGCCGAACGCCTGGCACGTCAGCGGTACGCGTCCCTTAAATCATCCGCAACGGCGTCTCGCCGCGTTGGCTGTGCTGGCGCGCGAATGGTCAGCATTCCGACGCTCAATAGATATCGCCGCACTGTTTGGATTGCCCTCACCTCAATCCTCTGCCACAGGGAGAGGCGGTTCCTTCTCCCCAAGGGAGAAGGTTAGGATGAGGGGACCAACCGATTTCTTCCAGGCGCTCGAACATCCGTTCTGGAATTTCCATTACACACTTACCTCCAAAGCATCATCGAAGAAGATGGCGTTGATCGGTGAATCGCGTGCCGCGGATATCCTCGCAAATGTGTTGTTTCCATTCTGGGCGGCGCACGAGCTCAAGACTTCCGCCCCGCCGGGTCCACAGCTTTGGACAGAATACGCAAAGCTGCCAGCGCAGTTATCGAACCGGCGACTCGAAACCGCTGCCACGCGTCTTTTTGGAAGTGATCCTCGCCGAAAAGAATTTCTGCGCACTGTCGCGCACCAACAAGGGCTCCTCCAGATCTACGAAGACTTTTGCATGCAGGACAATTCCGATTGCGCGCAATGCCCGTTTCCCGAGCAGATGGCCAAGTGGGGGTGATGCGGTTGAAGCGAAGCGGCAAACCGGAATGCGTTCTTTGTCATTCTGAGCAAAGCGAAGAATCTCTGATTACTTCTGAGCGCCGATCTGCCGTAAGCCGACAGTCAGAGATGTTTCGCTCCGCTCAACATGACAGGGGAGGAAAATGCAAACGCTTCAACGAAAACATTGTGCAAACTCATTTTCGCGGCATAATGTCAGCGCGATGCACCCCAGAACTGTAGGGCGTCCGCCGCGGCGGACGCCAGTTGATTCCAGTTCGGCGTTTCACAGAAACGCCCTACAACGACCACATCACGCAAACGCCTTCACGCTCATCGAACTGCTCGTTGTCATCGCGATTATTGCGATTTTGGTCGGCCTGCTCTTCCCCGCTTTTAAAGCAGTTCAAAACCAAGCCAGACAAACACAGGCAAAGAACGATCTCACCCAAATCGTCAACGCAGTAAATGCGTTCTATACGGATTACGGAAAGTATCCAATGCGCACTAACGGCAGACACGACATACGGCCCAGGACGGAAATCCAACTAACAATGCGACTCTTCTTACTGACTTCGCGCGATGCGGCCGCGACAGGCATCATGCCGGACGATGCACGCTAACCCTCGCCAGATCGTTTTCATCAATCGCCACCTACGTGAAGAATCACGTGGCAACCCGCGATCCGGTATCGGAACAGCCGACTGGTAATCTGGTCAATATTACGATCCATGGGGAACACCTACTATGTATCGGATCGATGGCGACTACAATAATCCAAATAGCCAATCCCTACACGACCAATGCGGGGCGGGCCAATCCGCTCGCACATAGGAGTGATCGCATGGTCTTTGGGCGCAGATCAACTTGGCGGAGTAGGCATCGGCTGACAAGAATCTGGGACGCATCCGACGACGTGATTTCGTGGCAGTGATTACATTCGATGACGTCAGCGGATAAAACTTCAATCGATTCTCCCTGCGGGGTAGGGCGCGCACTCCCGTGCGCGCCGCATCCGGGCCTTGACTAACGGCTCGCAAGGGACTGCGAGCCCTACCGAAGGCACGCCATTGAAATTTGTTTCGGTTGCAATCGGCAATCGAAAATCTAAAATCGGAAATCTCCTCGCGGGTGTAGTTCAATGGTAGAACGGCAGCTTCCCAAGCTGCACACGAGGGTTCGATTCCCTTCACCCGCTCATTACAAGTAACGTCGCTTTGACTCTCACTGCGAAAAACGCGCTGCAGGCAATGCAATTCTCATCCCTTCGCTGAGCCCTTTTTTCGATCGTATAGAAATTAACTCTCGACTCTATTGGCTCGTCCGTTTAAGGATTTGGAATGGCACAAAGGAAAGAAAACCCGACACCGCCGCCGCCTGAGCCTCCTCCTTCGGGGCCCTGCTAGGCATTAGCCAGTCGTAAATCCTCAGCGTAATCCTGCGAACGCCTTCTAAACCACGGCGTCCTGCGGTGGTTTTGCGTACTGTTGCAGTGTAAGGGACGCTACGACCAAAGTGGATGAGTTTTTTCTCGAGATTAGCGCTTTAAATTTCGTTATATACCGCGGCGACGCGTGATTGGCGCTATGCTCGCGGCAATGCAAAGCTTAGCGTCCGCCGAAGAATCGTCTGAACGACTTGAACAAGCGGTTTGGGAACGCAGGCGCTTTCGGAGCCCCATTCGGCGCCCGTTGTGCAAACGGCCATGGCGAACCGCCATGCACCTGGCAGGCGGTAGTTGGTATCTTGTTGACGGGTAAATCGATGTCGTAAGCGGAGCCGGCCGCGGTGCAACCGGTGGTGGCCAGTTGATTTGAAATCGAGCAGACGGCCGCACGTTGAATTGCCATTTTCGGTTGCAACGGCTCGGCCGGATAATGCCGCGATGCTTTGTTCATGACCTGAGTCCAAACCGGCAGTGCCAGAGAAGCGCCGTAACCGTGCGCCACAATCGTGGTCGGCTGATCGAAGCCGACCCACACACCGCAGGTCAGCGTGCTGGTGAACCCGACGAACCAGGCGTCCTTGTAATCGTTCGTGGTGCCGGTCTTGCCTGCCGCAGGTAATTTGAAGCCTAACGAGCGCGCGCTTGCGGCAGTGCCTTTGGTCAACACGTCCTCCATTACTTCCGAAGTCATCCAGGCCGCACCGGGGTCGATCGCCTGCGAAGTGATATGCGCCGCGAGATAAATCGGTTTGTGTTGCTGATCGTCGATGCGCTCGATGATGTATGCCTGCCTGCGCACTCCGGCGTTGGGAAACACAGTGTACGCGGAAGCCAGATCTTTCAGGTTGCTCTCGAACGAACCGATGTAACTGGCGGGCCCGTGCGGAACGTTTTGAGCAATGCCGAGGTCATTCGCGATTTTTTGTACCGCACCGAGTCCGGCGAATTGTCCAACGCGCACGCTCATGGTGTTGCGGGAATGCACAAGACCGTAGGAGCAAGGCATGGTCCCGCCGTACGAGCCGTCTGAATTTGCCGGCGACCAATTCCCCGCGCCGTCGATTTCGCCGGGCTGAATCGGGCCATCGCTGATCGCGGCTCCCGGCAACAACCCGTGGCTGAATGCGATTGCATAGACGAAAGGCTTGAACGCTGAACCCACCTGCCGGTTCGCAGGAGCCAGCGCCCGATTAAATTTGCTTTGCGCGTAATCACGGCCGCCCACGAGCGCGCGGATGCCGCCACTCGCATTATCGATCACAACGACCGCGCCTTCGAGGTACGGCATGGCCGCGTCCCCTTCTCCGTTTTCCGGCAGTTTGTATTCGGCCTTGGTCGGATGACGGAAATTGGATTGGCGCTCGATTTTACTCAGTTGTGTCTCGAGCGCGTCCTGCGTGACGTTTTGCACCGACGGATCGAGCGTCGTGTAAATGGAAAGTCCGCCGTCGTCCATCTGGTCTTGCGTCAGGATCAGGCTTAAGGCGCGCTGCACAGCGTCCATCGCATAGTTCTCCTGGATCTGTGGCATTCGCTTCGGACGGGTAACGATTTTCGTTTTTTTGGCCTGCTCGGCCTGTGCGGGCGTAATTTTTTTCAGTGCCACCATGCGGTCCAAGACCGCGTCACGCTGGGTCGCCGCGCCCTCTGGATTTTTTAACGGCGACAATCGATTCGGGCTGCGAATCAGACCCGCCAGCAGCGCAGCTTCCGAAAGATTCAGCTTCGACGCGTTTTTGCCGAAGTAAGCTTGTGAAGCGGTCTCGACTCCGTAACAACCGGTACCGAAATAAATGCGGTTAACGTACAGCTCGAGAATCTGTTGCTTTGTAAACTCGCGTTCGATTCGAAGCGCCACCATTGCTTCCAGCAGTTTCCGGCTGAATGTGCGGCCACCCAGAGGAAGGCTATTACGCGCGAGTTGCATCGTAAGACTGCTTGCGCCCTCCCTGGCGGACATGCTGAGAATGTCACGGGTCAAAGCGCGCAGCACTCCGCGCCAATCAATCCCTTTATGGCCATAGAATCGGGTGTCTTCGCGCGCCAGCACCGCCGCGATGAATTGTGGTGAGACTTCGCTCAGCGAAATCTTGAGCCGATTCGCGCCTGCAAGGCGGCTGTAAATTTTGCCGTCGACATCGTAAACGGTGCTTCGCTCCGGCATTTCCCCGACGTTTTTCATGTCGAAGGTTTGCGCCCAGGTGCCGTAAAAGAGGAAAACAGCGAACGCCGCGCCCGCCAGCAAAAGAAGGAGCGCGACCTTCCAGCCGTAACGAAAAAGAATATTTCCCCGCGCTTTCTTCGGGCGTCGAAGGCGGGAGAACAATTTCATTGGCTAGAAAACGAGACAATCTAGCCGCACATCGCGTTGCGCGAAAGAAAACGAAAACGCTCGCCAATCCCGAACGGATTTGTAGGGCGTCTGTGTCAGACGCCGTGGCGTTCACAGAAACGCCCTGCAACATCTACAAATTCAGCTTTACCGCGCCCTCGTGTTGCTCGTTCGCACACGCCGCATTGGTCGGGACGTCGGTCGTAGCATCGCTCGCTTCGA
This sequence comes from uncultured Verrucomicrobiae bacterium, assembly GCA_963803285.1. Lineage (GTDB taxonomy): Bacteria > Verrucomicrobiota > Verrucomicrobiia > Chthoniobacterales > UBA10450 > Udaeobacter. The sequence goes on from CAWDMG010000018.1 coordinate 10,800, forward strand.
CGAGTTTGTTCTCGACGAGATAACGTTCGATCTCTTCGCCGCTGACGTCGGCAAGCATGCGCCCGTTGATCTCGACACATGGCGAAAGCGGCTGCCCACTTTTGGTTTCCATTTCCCAGCGAAACGCCGGGTTTTGAATGATGTCCTTTTCCGTGTAGGGCACATTGTATTTGGCTAGAACAGCGCGAACACCGGCGCTCCAGCCACAATAGGTCTTCAGGTATGCGGTAACTTCTGGCGTTTGCATCAGCAGAATATATCACAAATTCCGGAGGTGTAATCTTCGATTGTCAGAGATGAGTCGCGTGGCGTCGAGACCGGCCTCGCGATAATGTTTCCGCATCAGCGCCCGCACAGCCGTGGCAGTTGAGCCGCACGATGCATATGAGTGAATGCTGTGCATCGTTTCGCGGTCGTCGGACTCTCGGTCTTAATCGGCGTTCTTCCAGCAGCGGCGAAGAAGAAAGCGACGCCGAAGACACCGAAGAAGGCTGAGATCGAAGCAGCCGCGCGGCTCCAGATTTTCCTCGATCGCGCAAACTTTAGCCCGGGTAAGATCGACAGCCGCTATAACGATTATACCTGGAAGGCACTTGGGCTTTACCGCGAATCGCGAGGGGAACAACCGCCAGCGCCGCCGTCACAATCCAAGCCACAGGCGAATGTCCCGCCTGACGTTTCGGGACTCGATCTCGGTAGCGTGGACCCAGTGTTCGTTCCCTACACCGTCACCGAAGCAGATCTCCAAAGTGTTGGACCGTTGCCGAGCCAGGTAGCTGAGAAAGCAAGGTTGAAATTTCTTCCGTATCGTGATGTTGCTGATGCAATTGCCGAAAAATTTCACACCAACATTCACTTCCTTGAACAACTTAATGCGGGCAAATTGAAGGAACTTAAAGCAGGCGATCAGCTGAAGGTGCCGAATGTCGAACCATTCGAACTCGCTTCGGTTAAAGACATTAGGCCCGGCAGCGAAACTGCCTCGCAAGCGGCGAACGAATTTGAAGGTCAACCTGAAACCCAGGCCCCAACTCCTGGCGAAAGTGATGCACCAAGAAATGTGTCCACAAAAGTGGACACGAAAACAAACATGCTCGGAGTTTTCGAAAACCAGAAGCTGATCGCCGCATACCCAGTCTCGATCGGCTCTGCGCGCACCGCCTCACCAATCGGTGACTGGAAGGTGCGAGGCATCGCCAAGTTGCCCAGGTTTCGTTACGACAAGGAGATGCTCGAGCATGGCCAACGCAGTGGAAATTTTTACATGCTCCAACCCGGCCCGCGGAATCCTGTGGGCGTGATGTGGATTGCGCTTAACAAAAAAGGTATCGGCATCCACGGGACGAATGATCCTGGTTCTATCGGACACGCTGTGAGCCACGGCTGCGTTCGCCTGACGAATTGGGACGTGGTCCGGCTTGCTACGAAAATAAAAGCAGGCGATAACGTCTCAATTCACTGAATTGAAAGATGAGTGAAACGCTCGCCCCTCGCGCCCAAGCTATCCTGCACGACTGGGTGCAATCCGAAAGCCTGCGGAAACACTGCTATGCGGTCGCCGACTCGATCAAGCATTTCGCGCAATTGCGCGGCGAAGACGCCGATCTGTGGGAAGCCGTCGGCTTGTTGCATGACATGGATTACGAGCGGCATCCGAATCTCGAACGCAGCGCCACAGAAGGACACCCGTTTGTCGGCGTTGCGTGGCTGCGCGAGAAGGGTTGGAGCGAGGAAGTGTGTCGCGCGATTCTTTCGCACGCCGATTACTCGGGCGTTTCGCGCGCAACCCCGCTCGAAAAGACTCTCTATGCAGTCGATGAGCTAAGCAGTTTCGTCGTGGCGGTCGCGCTCGTGCGCCCGACAAAAAGCATTCAGGACGTCGATGTGCGCGCGGTGAAAAAGAAAATGAAAGACAAGGCATTCGCCCGCGCCGTGAATCGCGACGACATCCTCCGCGGCGCAGAAGAACTCGGAATGCCCCTCGACGATGTCATCGCGCAAGTTATCGCAGCGTTGAAAGGTGATGCAACGCGGCTGGGCCTCGTCGGAGCTTCATAACGGAGACGAGGTTTATAATTTTGCCGCGATGATTTCTAGCACCAGCGGCGTGAGCATCCGGGCATTCGGATTTTTCTCTGCGCTCCCGAGTCCTTTGCGGACTTGCTCGGCGAACTTGTGATCGATTCGCCCCATCTCAATCAGGCGTTCGAGATAAGTCTCGATGAATGTGGCAGGCCATTGCCACATGTAATCGCTCGGGCGGAGGCAAAAGATGTGCGGCCTTGCGGAGCGAATCACAAAACCGTTCTCCCCAAGCAATTCTGGTAATTGGACCGCACCATCCGGTTCGCCGCCAGATTCGCGCCATGTCGCAATCACGTGCTCGCGGAAACGCTCGTGCATTGGCAGTCGCGGAAAGAACCGCCACGTCTCGTAATGCCCGTATTCATGAAAAATAGCGACGCTGCCTTTTGGCATAACGCAGCCAAGTTTTTCGATCAAGAGCGACTGGTCATTGACAAAAGAGACGACCCACCGGCACCACGCGAAATCGTAGTCGCCCTTCGGCAAATCACCCTTCATCAAATCCAGCTCGTGAATCCTCATATTCGCGAGTGAACGCGCCTGGCACGTTGCTTCCATGGCGCGAATGAAGTTTCGCGAACGTTCCAGCGCTACCACTTCGCCGGTGGACCCGACGATCTCAGCAAGATCAATGGCCGCGTAACCGGGGCCGGCTCCGAGGTCGAGGACGCGTTTGCCAACTGTAATTCCGGCCCGTTGCCAGCAATCCAAAACAACCGGTCGCCAGACACGATGTTGCAGGCCGAGTCTGGCTAATTCCTCCTCATGCGTGCCGAGCACATAATCGCGTTCCGCTGCCATTGCTGATCGTCACTGATCGACGCCGGATTACAAACGCGATTTTGTTCGCGTGCAGTCGGATTTGTTCTTCTAGCGTCAGCGATTCTCCAGATCAATGAGAACGGAAGCGACACGGGAGATTTTCTCTTTCGAGAGTTCGGGATAGATCGGTAGTGAGAGGCAGTGTTCGCACAGCGCTTCGGTCACTGGTAGATCGCCTGATCGATAATCAAGGTGCAGGTAAGCTTTTTGGAGGTGAATCGGCACAGGATAATGAACCGCACTTTGTATCCCGACATCCTGCAAGGCAGAGCGGACGCGATCGCGCTCCGGAGTTTCAATCACGTAACAATGCCAGACGCACTCTGAATCGGAAACATGCGCCGGCAGCTTGTATGACGAGTCCTTTAACAATTCTGTGTATTGTCGCGCGCGGTCAATGCGAGCCGTGTTCCACTCGTCGAGGTGCTTGAGTTTTATGGAGAGCACAGCCCCCTGGAAGCCATCCATGCGATAGTTATACCCGATCTCGTCGTGCAAGTATTTTTGACTTTGCGCGTGATCGCGCAGAGAACGCGCGCGCTGTGCTATGGCTGGATCGTTCGTGATTAAAGCGCCGCCTTCCCCGTACGCCCCAAGGTTTTTACTGGGATAAAAACTAAAACAGGCAATTTTCCCAAACTGGCCTACGCGCCTGCCGCGGTATCTTGCTCCGTGCGCCTGCGCAGCATCTTCGATCACCGGTATCCCGTGCCGCTCAGCAATCGCCATGATTCGATCCATCTCTGCCGGCATTCCATACAGATGCACGGGGATAATTGCCTTGGTGCGCGATGTGATCGCCGCTTCGAGTTTGTCCGGGTTGAGCGTGCGGCGGAAAGGGTCGATATCGACGAAAATCGGTGTCGCGCCGACATAGCTAATCGCCCATGCAGTTGCTATGAACGACATCGAGACCGTTATGACTTCGTCTCCTGGACCGACATCCAGACAGCGCAAAGCCAGATGCAGCGCGGTGGTGCCGCTGTTCAGGCTGACACAATGATCAACTCCGCAATACGCTGCAAATTTGGTCTCGAACTCTGAGGTTGCTGGTCCCTGAGCGAAGCCGGTCGACTCACAAACCTCCTCCAATGCGCTCAACACCTCGCTGCGCAGAGGCCTATACTGCGCTCGAAGATCCAAATACGGTACAGTTTCCATTTCAGTTTGATTTGATTGAGGAACGCATGCGCTTGAGGTGATTCTTTTGCCGGTCAATGTAGAGACAGATAGGAGAGAATAATAACTCATTCCGCGCGGCGGCCGAATGACCAAGTTTTTGAATTTACATGCCACAGGGATCAAATTAATGTGCTCACGGTGAAATTATCTTTGGCGCTTCTGTCGGTCTTTGTCGTTATTGGTGGGTTCTCGAGCAGCGCAGAGGACGTTCTCCCGCCCCGCTTCAACTTTGATCGGTACAAACCGATGCTAAATCATTCGCCATTCGCAATCGCCACGGCGGTGGCTTTGCCCGAAGCAACGCCGAATTTCGCCAAGGACCTCTACATCGCAAACGCCGCGCGTTCCCCTGAAGGCGATCTGGTCACAGTCAGGTCGAGTGCGGACCAAAATTTCAAAAAATACTTGACCACCAGGGAGCCGGTGGACGGCTACAGCATCGCTCAGATTGATTGGTCAGAAGATGTGGGTAAAACAAAGGTGACCATTGGCAAGGACGGAAATTCGCGACGCTTACTTTTAACCAGTCGCTTCTATCAAAGTCCGCATCCGTCGGCCCGCCGACCCCCAATCGAGTGCTACAAAGTGTGCCTTTGGCATCTTCTCCGGACACGGATGAGGCCGTTCATGCCCGCAAGCGCGACGTGATTCAGCAAAAGCCGAAAAGCAGCAGCGATACCAACGCAGGAACTCGAGGCGGAATCGAGGCCAAACCTCCAATCATTCCGCCAAATTGACGCCGAGCAACAGTTGCGGCAGGACCTGCAACGCGAAGAGGAATGGGCGCAGCAGCGTCGAAAAGAGAAAGAGTTGCTGCGCAAGTAGCGCTACCTCGCTATATCAAGGTGTGTAATTCGCCGTCGGGCGTTAGGCGTTCTTGTTTTGTTGGTCGTGACTCTGCAAGCGCAATTGCAGCAGCGCAGCTGCGCAGAAAGTTAAGTTAAACAAAAGCCGCCACGCTGGTGAAGCGTGACGGCTTTTCGACTGTTCGCCATCAACCCCGAAACTTTTGGGGCGGCTACAGACTCTATTACTTATTCGCAACCGTTCTCGGAACGGGCTTACTCACCTCAAGCTGCGCGCTCACTTTTTCGATTTGCGCGGCCTGCTCTTTGAGCTGCGCAGTGAGGGCGTCCATTCCTTTTTGTTGCTGTGCCACGGTTGACTTTAGCTCGGCGATGGTGGCTTGCTGTGCCTCGACTTTCTTGTGCTCTTTGAGGAACTCATTGAGCATCATGTTGTAGATCGCCGTGTATCGGAGGCTTTCAATTTGCCCTTTCCCATCGCGGATAGCGAGCTTGGGATCTATTTCGGCAACATCCTCGGCGATCAATCCATAATCAAGATTGTTGCTTTGTTGTTCCGGCGTCTTCTTGAATCGGAAGGTGACCGGTTTCAGCCGATAGATTAGCTCGCTGACATCGCCCATCGGCTTGATGTCCTCTTTGTAGCGTCGCGCTGACACGGTATGACCCAGCTTGCCGTCCGAAAGGCGCACCGTAACCCATTCGGTCAAACCGGCACTGAAACCTTGTGTGAACACTCCTATGTTTGGAATATACGCCCTGTTATTGAAGTTCTCTCCGTGGGCGTTTGCGCCGATAGAAACAACATTGTTGCCTGTCGTCGTGCCGTCGCAGGAGTTGCGGCCGAGACACGTATTATTATCGCCCGAGGTGATATCAAACCCAGCTTCATAGCCTAAACCGGTGTTGTTATCGCCGATGGTGTTCTGAAGCGCCCGCCTGCCAATCGCCGTATTGAAGTCGCCGCTGATGTTGTCCAAGAGCGCGAGTGTTCCAACGGCTGTATTGAACAAACCGCTTGTGGTGCTAGTCATCGCTTCAGAACCAAGGGCCGTGTTGTCAGAGGCTGTAGTCGCTGCAGCGAGCGCCATCCATCCAACCGCCGTGTTGTCGTCGCCGCCGTTTAGCGCGCCTAAAGCGGAACTACCGATGGCCGTGTTTTGCTCGCCGTCAGTATTCTCCCTAAGTGCATCGGCACCGATGGCCGTGTTCTCATTTCCGGTTGTGTTGTTCCTGAGCGCTGCAGCACCAATTCCGGTGAGATGGTTGCCGGTGGTGTTCAGGTAGCCCACTCGAAAACCAATGGCCAGGTTGAAGTTGGCTGTGTTGCGCTGGAGCGCCTCGGTCCCAATGGCCATGTTAAAGTTGCCAGTGGTGTTCTGTTCGAGCGCCCGAGTACCAACCGCCACGTTATAAAAGCCGGTGGTAGTGTCGCGAAGCGCACCAAAACCCACGGCGGTATAGTTGATCCTCCCGCGGCGGGAATAACACTGGACAACGCGTTAACTCCCACGCCGGTGTTTAACCCTAGGAGGGTATACCTGCTTGGGCAGTCTTGCGCTTTGAGCGGCGGCGAAAGCGCAAACCAGCAGAGCGCAATTGCCATTGTAAGAAAACCGCAACGCAATGGCGAGCGGTTGTTGGGTCCTATCAGAGTTTTCATTTGTTTGTTACTTTCGTTTGAATTTGCCCTGTTGAATGCGTGAACTGCCCTCCCAGTTCGCGCGAAGCCAAAAATCATCCAAGAAATGCGATCCCCAGAAGAGATTTTTCATTCATTTGGCTGAGTCCCGGCTCCAGTTGTCTGCGATCGCGCGAAGCGCCGGTCCCACGTCGCTCGATCTCGCTGACCTCTTCGGCTGGCCGAACGTGCGTTGGAAGGTCGCAAAACGTGATCGAGAATTTTTATCAGAGCGCGCCTCAGTGAGTCAAGCACAAAATTGCTGAAATTCGACCCAAGTTGATCGCCACCGAATATCTAACTTTTATTTATCTTTATTTATTCGCCGCCTCTTTCGGAGCCGGCTTGCCCGCTTCAAGCTGGGCGCTTACTTTCCATCTCTTTCTGCTGCATGGCCACGATCGATTTCAAGTCAGTGATAATGGCCCGCTGTTCAGTGATACTGGCCCGCTGTTGCTCGACTTTTTTGTGCTCTTTGAGGAATTCGTTGAGCAACATCACGTTGATCGCATCGTAGCGCACGCTTAAAGGCTGGCCGTCCTTGCCGTATATGACTAGATCGCGATTTACGTGGTCTACGTCTTCCGCAATCAAACCAAATTCCGGTGTCAGGTCCTTTTTATTGTCTCGGTCTTTGTAATGAAACGTGACCGGCTTCAGCTTTAGGACGCCTTCGCTGGCTTGATCCATTACTTTAATGTCTTTTTTAAACCGGCGCGAGGAGATTCATTCGGCTGAATCCCGGCTCCAGTTTAATTTAGGATCCGCAAAGCGGCGATCCTAGCATCTATTTTCGACACGAATACGTCGATCTGCGACGGTGCGATTTGTGATAGACAAATCGGATTCGACGGCTGTTCTACTGCAAATCGTTGCGCCTGGGTTGGGGACACGCAACCTAGACCCGAGTGTTTATAAGGATATGAGCACTCCAGACAACAGCATGTTGGGCCTGGTGGCGCTCGCCGAGGGCGAGCGCCACCAAAATGTCGAAGCTTTATCGATTCGTGACTACTTTCGGCGCTGGCTTGCTCGCTTCAATCTGGGCGCTCACTTTCTGGATTTGAGCTGCCTGCTCTTTGAGCTGCGCCGTGAGAACCTCCATCCCTTTCTGCTGCAGGGCGACGGTCGATTTCAAGTCAGCGATACTGGCTTGTTGTTCCTCGACTTTTTTGTGTTCTTTGAGGAACTCGTTGAGCAGCATCACATTGACCACCTCGTAGCGCACGGAGTAAATGTCGCCATTTTTGTCGTTCACGACCAGATCGGGATTCACCTCGGCTACGTCCTCCGCAATCAGACCAAATTCCGGCGTCTCTTGGGCTTTTTTGCCGTCCCGGTGTTCCTTGTAATGAAACGTGACCGGTTTGAGCTTTAGGATGGCTTCGCTGGCTTGATTCATCGGTTTAATGTCTTTCTTGAACCGGCGCGAGGAGCTGATCGTGCCGAGCTGGCCGTCGAAGTCTATTAGGACTGGGCTGCCGGCGTTTCCAGTTGTTATCCCGAAAATTTGGCCGATATAGCATCTGTTGTCCGTCTGCTCTCCGCCATTGGTATCGCCTGACTCCCCGAGACAAATAACATTACTTACGTTTGGTCCTTCGGTGTTGCCGGCTTGGCGGCCGATAAACGTATTGCCACTGCCCGTGGTGAGGCCATCGCCGGAACGCCACCCCACAGAAACGTTGTTGCTGCCGGAGGTGAGGAACTCCAGCGCTCGCCGTCCAACCGCCGTGTTTTGGAAACCATCTGTCAGGGCCGTGAGCGCAATGCTGCCAAGCGCCGTGTTAAAGCCATCAATACCAGCGGTGATGCCATTGTAACTTGTCAGCGCGGCGTCACCGACGGCGACGTTAGCCTCGCTGATTGTGTTTTCCCTGAGCGCATCGGCACCAATGGCCGTGTTAAAACCGGCGGTGGTGTTGTTCCTGCAGCGCTGCAGCGCCAATTCCAGTGAGATGGTTGCCGGTGGTGTTCAGGTAGCCCACTCGAAAACCAATGGCCAGGTTGAAGTTGGCTGTGTTTTGCGCTGGAGCGCCTCCGTCCCAATGGCCATGTTAAAGTTGCCAGTGGTGTTCTGTTCGAGCGCCCAGATACCAACCGCCACGTTATAAAAGCCGGTGGTAGTGTCGCGAAGCGCACCAAAACCCACGGCGGTATTGTTGATTCCGCCCGCGGCGGGATTAACACTGGACAACGCGTTAACTCCCACGCCGGTGTTTAACCCTAGGAGGGTACACCTGCTTGGGCAGTCTTGCGCTTTGAGCGCCGGCGAAAACGCAAAGCAGCAGAGCGCAATTGCCAGTGAAAAAAAACCGCAGCGCAAGGGCGAGCGGTTGATGGATCTTATCAGAGTTTTCATTTTTCTTTATTCCTTTGGTTGGAATTTGCCCTGTTGAATGCGTGAACTGCCCTCCCAGTTCGCGCGAAGCCAAAAATCATCCGAAGAAATGCGATCCCCAGAAGAGATTTTTCATTCATTTGGCTGAGTCCCGGCTCCAGTTGTTTGCGATCGCGCGAAGCGCCGGTCCAACATCGATCATCCTACAGACTATTACTACAGTCTGGCCGAAGATGCGTTGAAACGTCGCGGGACGTGATCAGAGAACCTTTTATCAGGGCGCGTCTCAGCGGGTCAAGCACAAAATTCCCGAAATTCGAGCCGTGTCTTGATCAACTCTGACAACAGGCTACGTGCTGGATTTGAGGCCCGTCGTGTCGGCCTGTGTCGCTGCTCCTATTTTAGGGACGCTTGAAAGGCACTTAATGGAGATCGTAAACCTCCACCAAGGCATTTCCGGTAGCGTCATTGGCTCCGCGCACGATGGCGGTATAAGCTCCTGCGGGCAGGTGAAGCACAAGTGCCGATTCCGAGGGGCTCGGTGGTGCGAGTCCATTCTTCTGGACTGCGATGGCGTTAGTATCATCCAGCCAGTTGTCGTTGCTTGCGATGACAAAGCCGCTCGAATCATAGATTGTCAGTGTTGGATCGCTTAGCACTCCGCTCACACCGTGAGAAGCCAGCGATGGGCCAATGGCTCGCACAATAACGGTCGCGCTGTCCACGTCTCCAATGATGAATCCGCTGATGAGCACCTCATCCCCGGTGCCGACAGAGCCGCGGGTGCTCATATTCCTCAACTTAGAGTTGGATAGCGGCGAGAGATCGTAAAGCTCGACCAAGCCAATTCCCGGAGTCGGGTCCTTTCCGGTGACTATCACAGTGTAGGCACCCGGCGCCAAACTCCGTGCCATGGCCGATTCCGATAGGTTGGCCGGGACGAGTCCGTTGGACTGCACTATAAAGTGGTTTGGATCGCTCTGCCAATCGTCGTTGGTTGCAATGAGAGTGCGAGAAGAGTTATACACTCTGATAAGCGGATCCCTGAGCACGCTGGAAAGGCCGAAGCCGCTGAGCGATGGCCCCAGCGCACGAAGCACTAAGGTCTTGGGCTCGGTCCCGGAAACAATAAAGCCACCGATCAGAACGTTGTCACCAGCCGAAACAAGCCCCCGAGTAGAGAGGTTGAGCGCTTGAGGGCCCACCGTAGGGAACTTCGTATTTTCCAAATGAACGGGCAAGGCGCGATAGGCTTTGGAACAGCTAATAGTCGGGTATCGGTAGGAAAAAATCGTCTGGCCAGCGGCATTTAAGCCGAGGAGTCGCGCAAACGCACTTTGTCCGATAGGGCTTTCGAATGCATAATCGATGAGGTAGTTCAGAGGCGCATCCTCATAGACAGACCCACAATAGGGACAAGGGATACTTTGGCTTGCCTCAAAATTCCACACTTCGGTGGCGATTTTTGCGTTCAAATCCAGCTCGTACTTACGCGGACCGGCATAGCGACGTTGATCTCCCCGTGGCATGTTAAAGACGCTGCCTTGTCCGTTATCGAGCATTAACAGATTCTGATCGTAACTAATCGAAGGCGCGTGTTGACCAATTGGCGGCAGGCTGCCAAGCGGGAGCGTAAGCGCAAATCTCCTCAGAGATGGAAACTGGTACCACTTTTTCGTCGGGTCGCCCAGAATCCATCTGATACCGTTTGTTTCATAATCGATACAAATGAGGAAATTTTCCCGGCTCGAAACGATCAGCGTGTCGTCGGCCCTGTTGTAGGTGACGCCATTGAGATGGAACCAATCGGTCGGTGTAGGATAAACGAACCGGCTGGGGTCGTCTCCTCCGGCAATCATGGCTGCGCTGATAATGTTGGCCATGTTCCATTGCTTCAAAACCCTTCCTGAAGCGTCCACTTCCATGACCATCGCGTTGTAGTATGTTGTGGTATCCGCATCCAGGATAACTCCAACTTTGCCACGGTCGATATTGTGATGAAAATTAACAATTCCGAGACTGCTGTAATCGCCAAGTAGGGTGACAGTGCCGTCGAGGTCGATCCGATTCAGTTGGTGGCCATGACCCAAATAGACTGCGTTATCAAAGAAGGTGGCACTCCCGGCCGAGATGTGCGCCGTGCCCACCCACCGCAATACGCCATCCGTATCGATGATGGCAGGTGCGAAACTGCTGCACGACCCTTTAACCATCATGTAGTCGTAGCTCAATTCGGTGCTATTTGTACGTGCTTTCAGGATCGTCGGATTCTTGTATCCGCACGGATCATCAAAAGTGGCGGTCGTGATTCGGATGTTAGCTCGCTTTGAGGAGCCGTCCATGAACCGATATGTGAGCGCAACGGTGTTATTGTATCCGTCGTAAAGGCCATAGACGGGCAAGACGACCTCGCCGGTTTGCGGGTTTTCCAAGCCTCGATCCACGAGGTACGAATTGGCATAACTGCCTGACAGCGGGCGAGTGACGGAACCTGGTTTTGGGTTGATCGCGAACTGAATGCTCTTCAGAACGGTCGTATTGCTGACCTCCAGGGTCAATTTACTGATAAACGGCGTAGGACCTGCCGTGTGCCCGGTGATTCTAATCGTGGTGTCATCTGCCTGGGTTGCGTTGGCGAGACGGCTGAAGACCATGAAGGCGGCACCGACGATGATTACCGAGCATGCTTTCATAGCGCATTCAAATAACAGTCTAGGAGAAGAATGCCCAAGGACATCAGAAGACACCTTTTTAAATCCAACAAAAGCTACGAATTAATGGATGGTATAGACCTCGGCTAAGCCAACTCCTGTACCGTCATTGGCTCCGCGCACGATAGCGGTATAAGCTCCTGCGGGCAGGTGAAGCACGAGTGCGGATTCCGAGGGATTTGGCGGCGCGAGTCCATTCTTGCTAATGTCGATCGAATTAACATTATCTTGCCAGTTGTCATTGCTCGCGATCACAGAACCGCTCGAATCGTAGATTGTCAGTGTCGGATCGCTTAGCACTCCGGTCACACCGTAAGCAGCCAGCGATGGCCCAATGGCGCGCACAATAACGGTCGCACTACCCACATCTCCAATGGTAAAGCCAGTAATCAGTATGTTATCCAGTGTACCGACTGAACCGCGGGTGCTTATATTCCCTAACGTAGAGTTGGATAGGGGCTGGACATCGTAAAGCTCAACCAAGCCAATCCCCGGGGTGCTATCCTTTCCCCTGAGTATCACGGTGTAGGCGCCCGGCGCCAAGCTCCGTGCCATGGCCGATTCCGATAGATTGGGCGGCACAAGTCCGTTGGACTGTACTATAAAATGGTTTGGATCGCCCTGCCAATCGTCGTTGGTCGCAATGAGAGCGCCAGAAGAGTTATACACGCTGAGAACTGGATCCCTTAGCACGTCGGAAAGCCCAAACCCGCTGAGCGATGGCCCCAGCCCGCGAAGCACTACTGTCTTGGGTTCGGTCCCGGAAACAACAAAGCCGCCGATTAGAACATTCTCACCAGTTCCAACGAGGCCCCTGGTAGAGAGGTTGAGCGCTTGGGGCCCCACTGCCGGGAACTTTGAACTTTCCAAATGAATCGGAATGGAATTGTATGCAGTATTACAGCCGACGGTTGGATATTGATAATAGAAGATCCTTTCGCCGGCAGCATCCAGACCTAGGAGTTGCGCGAATGTGGGAACGCTGGGCGGTCCACCGCCGTTAACGAACGCGTAATCGATTAAGTAGTTAAGCGGCGCATCCTCATAGATACTTGAGCAGAACGGGCAGTGAATGTTCTGGTTCGCGGGGTAGTTCCACACTTCAGTCGCCACTCTTGCTACCAGATCCAAGCTATACTTGCGGGGACTCGCATAGTCGCGTTGAGCCCCTGGAGGGTTCTGAAACTGGCTCATTTGACCGTTATCAAAAAGTAAAAGATTTTGATCAAAGGTAATCGAGGGAGCGTGTTGACCGATCGGTGCAAGGCTGCCCGGCGCGACATTGAGCGCGAACTTCCTCAGAGAAGGAAATTGGTACCACTTCTTCGTCGGGTCGCCCAGAATCCATCTGATACCGTTTGTTTCATAGTCGATACAAATGAGGAAATTTTCCCGGCTTGAAACGATCAGAGTGTCGTCAGCCCGGTTGTATGTGGCACCGTTGTTATGGAACCAATCGGTCGGCGTTGGGAAGACAAATTGGTCCGGATCGTCACCGCCAGCAAGCATGGCCGCCCTGATGATATGGGCCATGTCAAACCTTTTGATCACCGCGCCGGTTGAACTATTAACTTCCATGATTTCGGATTCGAGGTAGGACGTCGTATCCGGCTCAAGCAGCACCCCGGTTTTGCCAGTATCAATATTATGATGGAAGTGGACCACCCCGAGATTGCTATAGTCCGCAACGACGAGGATCGTCCCGTCAAGCTCGATGCGAACCAGCTGACTGCCTTGTGTTTTGTAAACCGCGTTGTCAAAGAACGTGGAAGCAGCAAAAATAGCGTTCAGCGTGGGCAGCGGGCTCACCCAGCGCAATGCTCCATCGGAATCGAGAATCACAGGTGAGTAATCACCGCAAGCAGACCTGTCAAAGATATAATCGTAACTCAATTGAGTGCTGTTCGTTCTGGGTTGAAGCTTGGTCGGCGTGTTGTAGCCGCAGCCTTGATCATCGAAAGCGGCAGTCGTGATCGACGTCACACCTTGCTTTGAAGAACCGTCCTGAAACCGATAAGTCAGTCTTACGATATTTTGATATCCAGCGTAAAGTCCATAGACCGGTAAAATAATCTCTGGCGGATGTTCAAATCCCCGGCTCACGAGGTAGTCGTTGGAATAAGTGCCGGATAATGGACGAGCGACGAAACCCGGTTTCGCGTCGATCGCGAACTGAACGCTCTTGAGAACGGTGGTATTGCTGACCTGCAGGGTCAATCTACTGATGAAGGGCGTTGCACCTGCCGTGTGGCCTGTGATCTTTATCGTGGTGTCATCTGCCTGTGTTGCGCTGGCGAGATGCGTGAAGAACATGAAGACGGCGCCGACGATGATTAGTGAACAAGATTTCATTACAGGTTTGGTTTTAGATGTTTCCTCCTAATAGGGTGCCGACGGTGTCAAAAAAGGCGGTTCAAGTCCAGTAAAAATTTCGACGAGACGCATTTATTTTTGAGCTTGTCGAATTGAAACGCGCTGCGAGATCGCTGTGTCAAAAAGCCGCGAAGACCTCGGGCCGTTTTGCCGCGCATTCATCCCAACGTCGGCTGCGAACAGCGACGCCGGGGAAATGGCTGGGAGGCGTTTTGACTTTGAGAGCAGGCGGGAGAAGTACGATGCAATCACGGCTCCCCCGTTGTTTATGTGCGAAATCAAATTTGATGGACGTCATCCATTGCGCGGACCCGTCAAAAATTCGAGAAATCGGTAAGCGGCATGGATCGACAATGATACAGATGAGTATTAGGCTTCGGCCCGATTTCGGGAAATGACAGCCAAGGATAAACTGGAAAACGGCGCAACAGAAACGATCTCACCCTCTTTGGTAACGGGTTCCGGTCGATTTTCACTTCATGTAGCAACAGGTATTTTCTGCTTTGTTCTCGCGCTTCTCTTCTACTATGGTGCCGTTCTTCGCATCGATCTTAAGCGGACGGACTTCCTTGATCTTGGTCCTTATCCGGATGCGGTTGAATATTTCGCGCAGGCAAAGTCGATTTTGAAAGAAGGCGCGCCGACGATCCAGATTGGTTATGACAAATTACCCTCCCGCTACCCGCCGGGCTACCCAATCTTGATGATCCCCTGGTTGAGTGTTCTGCCTCATAACGGAATTCTGGCCCCGTTTAGAACAAATCAGACCATCGGCGCACTACTATTGACCAGCGGCTTCCTGTTTTATTTTGCGATCGGAAGGCCGCTCGCCGGGGGATTAGCGGCATTGTTGATCGCAACTCAACCAGCCTTCATTACCTTTAGCCGATCATCGCTCAGCGATCTCAGCGGTGGGGCTTTCATAGTGCTCGCCTTTGCGCTGGTATATTCAGGCCTCGCCTGGCGGCGCCGCTTGCTGGTTTATTGCGCCGCTATTGTTCTTGGATTGTCTTTATGCATACGGCCTCAGTTAGTGTTCATGGCTCCGTTATTAGTCGCTATGGCGTTCTTCCCGGCTAACGTATCCTGGACGAGGTGGTTCACGCATTGCTGCCTTACCCTTGCTGTATTCGCTGTGGCCGCGAGCCCCTACTTTATTCTAAACACTCTCGAGTTCGGCCATCCATTAAAGACCGGTTACGAATTCTGGGTACCGGCGTTGGCAGACAAGCAAGCTGCTTTTTCCTTGCACAATGTCCCTCACCAGGTGGGCATCATCTGGTCTGAGATTACCGCTAGCTGGGATCAATTTCGGGTAGCGAACCTTTTTGGCACGGGCACCTACGTAGTGCCGGCTTTCATTTTTCTCTCTGCCCTTGGTCTGGCATTCGTGCGAACCCGACCGTTCGAGATCAGCGCATTTTTAGCGGGAATTATCTACCTCACGGCGACTGTGACTTACACTTACGCTGAACTGCGGTTCTACATGCCTGTTTTTTTGCTTTTGGTTGGCCTCGCCGTTCTGCCTCCGGAATGGGCAGTGGGCCAAGCTTTCAAGGGGCGCTTCTCGATCTGGTGTTTTGGAGTGCTGGCGGTATTTCTGCTCAGTTGTATCGGTTATCCGTCACAATCCGGTTTTAAGCCCAAGAGTAATCGATCACAAGCCTGGGACACTCTTCATTACCCACAGGGCAACGAAAGGTCGCGGTGGTATGAAGGGCAGAAGGAATTTGCTCGAGCTTTCCAGTACGAACCTGGCATTGTTTTATCCGACATCGATCCCGCCTATTTGAATGCCCTATTACCGAAGCCATTTGTAGCTGCTCCGCTCGACGGTAAACATAACTACAGCTATAGCCAGATCTGGCATTATGGGAGGGCCGAGGCGGTTCAACTAGTCGCAAACGGCCTTGGCCGGGCGACTCCGATTTACGCTCTTCTTTTGCCTTCCAAAGATATCGATCTAGACATCAAACGCCTGCCCTTGATCCAGGGTTACAGTTGGAAACGGAGTGAGAAACCCACCAGAAGGACTGTGATCATGGCATTGACAAAGGATGCTCCACCTCTGACCTTGACGTCCGCATTCTGCTTATTGGAGCGGTGACAAATGAAGCTATCTGTCGTTATCCCTTGTTACAATGAGCGAGCGACGATCGAACCTGCGGTTGATGCAGTCCGTTCAGCACCGGTTGAAAACATTGAAATCATCGTCGTGGATGACGGATCGACCGATGGAACGAGAGAACTTCTTAAAGCGAAACCCCCCGGATGGGTTCATAAGCTCGTGCTGCAGGAGCGTAATTTTGGTAAGGGAGCAGCTTTGCGCGCCGGTTTCCAGGCAGCTACGGGTGACGTGGTCATCGTTCAAGACGCGGACCTGGAGTATGACCCGAGTGAATACCCCATCCTTCTTGCCCCCATTCTCGAGGATCGTGCCGATGTTGTGTTTGGCTCCCGGTTCTTGGGCGGCAGACCTCATCGAGTAGTTTACTTCTGGCATATGGTGGGAAACCGATTCCTCACATTGCTCTCTAACATGTTTACTAACTTGAACCTCACTGACATGGAAACATGTTACAAAGTGTTTCGACGCGAATTCCTGGACGGCGTTATCATTGAAGAGAACCGGTTTGGGTTTGAACCTGAGATTACCGCGAAGGTGGCGAAAGCCGGCTCCAGGGTTTTCGAGGTCGGCATTTCGTATAATGGCCGAACGTACAGAAGAAGGAAAGAAGATAGGATGGCGTGACGGCGTAAGAGCTATTTATGTGATTGTTAAGCATAACCTATTTCGAAGGAACAAAGTTTTATGGAAGAGCGGTATTCAGGAGTCGATGTCCTCGAAGCGCTCGAAAGCGCGCACAACTACAACGACTATTTAACTCGCTTGGTCTGCGAATCGACCGAATCAAAGGACCTGATCGACTTCGGCGCGGGGATTGGGACGTTCTCCAAGCGGTTGCGGACGGCCGGTTACCACGTTAAATGCATCGAACCGGACCCTCTACAGAGGAAAAGGCTCGAGGAACAAGGCTTTCATACTTTCGCCGACATCACTTCGGTCCCGGATGATTCGGTGTCGTTCATTTTCTCGCTGAACGTTTTTGAGCACATCGAGCATGACACGATCGCGATACGAGAGGTTCGCCAAAAATTAAAACCAGGAGGCGCTCTTCTGATCTATGTTCCTGCCTTTGAGTGTCTCTGGACAACTCTGGATGAGAAGCTGTGTCACTATCGGCGATACACGAAATCGACCCTTCAAGGTCTTGTTGAAAAGGAAGGCTTCGTGATTGAACACGTTCGATATGTTGACTGCCTCGGGTTTATCGCCGCGCTTGTTTTTCGGCTGCTTAATAGAAGTGCGTCGACACTGACGGCTACCGCAATTGGGTTTTATGATCGCTGGCTATTTGCGCCAAGTCGCGTCCTGGACAAGCTGTTCGGTCGATGGTTTGGAAAAAACGTCTATGTGATCTGTAAACGCCTGTCGCTTTAGCGATGAAAACGGACAGTTCGAGACCCTTGCAAGCTGCCTTGTAGTTTAACTAAATCTCCTCGCGTCCAGCCAAGCTTACCTGTTTTCGTCAACCGGCCTGGTCAGCTACGATGCATGAACCTTGGCTTGAGGGAGTGACCGTCAAACCTGGCATAAGGACCGACATTGTAGAAAACAAATTGCGGGCGTACCGCTTGCATGTGAGACTCATCGTGAACGGATTAGCGAATTACAAGCATGGGAGGAGGGAACAAATGGTGGCTAAGTTTGTATCGTGTTGCAAGGCGCGAGCGCATTGCCTGTCATTCTTCGTTAGTTGTGCGGCAAGCGTTTTGGTTGCCCTGCAGACGCTCGCCTTGGGAGCCGGTTCTGCAGCAACAGAGTCGTTGACAGGTAATAACCCTGGTGCGGGCGACGTCACTACGGCACCCAGCACTGCCAGCCCAGCGCCAGAGAAAGGTGATCAAGTTAACGTCAAAACATATGGCGCTGTGGGTGATGGTGTAACGGATGACACTGCTGCTTTTGACGCGGCTTTAAAGTCGCTGGCAGACGCAGGCGGCGGAACGTGTCTGGTTCCAAAAGGAACTTACCTTATTTCTGCCTCTGGCATAACGTCGCATGTAAAGTCGGGCGTTCATCTCGTCGGTGAGGGGAATGCATCTATGCTGAAGATTGCCGCGGCGCCGACCGGTGCCTTGCTATGGGGGGACGGAAACAAATGGAGCATCGAGAAGCTTGCGCTCGACATGGGTGATTATATTCCATCCACACGCCGACCGGCCATCGCTTGCCGGGGGGACAACTGGCGCGTGGCAAACTGCTCTATTCTCAGAATCGGCTTCGTCGGAATAAGCGTCAGCGGCGGCAACAACTGGACAATCGAAAGAAATCACATCAGCAAGACTGTCCCGGCTCAAACCCTGAACGAATCAATTCTCGTAACCAAGCTGGGGGAAACACGAGCGACTAATGCGCGCATCATCGACAACATTTGTGAGGGCTCCGGAATTA
Source organism: uncultured Verrucomicrobiae bacterium (assembly GCA_963803285.1). Lineage (GTDB taxonomy): Bacteria > Verrucomicrobiota > Verrucomicrobiia > Chthoniobacterales > UBA10450 > Udaeobacter. The sequence goes on from CAWDMG010000018.1 coordinate 29,317, forward strand.
TGTTTTGGGGGTTTCGTTCTACGATCGCCCGCAATCGGGTCAGCAATACGGGATTCGGGTCCGGCATCTTCACAGGACAAGTCGCCAATTGTCACACGATGAAAATAATAGGAAACACCTGCAGTGGTGGGCGCGGCTTTGACGAGAACCGGACATGGGTGAGCGGCTTTGAATTGTGGTCGCCTGATTCAGTCATCGAAGGCAACGTGGCTTACAACAATGACGGTGGCGGCATCATCATAGGCGGGAAGAACTGCGTCGTAATCGCTAATGACTCTTATGATAACGGCGTTCGTCTGCCAAAAGGTGCCGGTTTCGTGGCGCGTTACAGAAACGAAGACGTAAGCGCATCCGGCTCAGTCTTCATCGGCAATCGGGCGCACAACAGTCGCAATCCAAATAACAGTGCTACTCAGACTTACGGCTATGCAGAGCAACCAGGCAGACTTCACGATATCGTGCATATCGGCAATGACTACACACGCAACAGGATCAGGCCAGCCGATTACCATAGCACCACTGGTCAACCCAATGTGTCAGCAGGCCAGGGAAGCCGTGTCATTCAGACGCGGCTTTCGCCTGAGATGAAAAATAGATTGAAAGCCCTCTCCAAAGATGAGGACCTCCCCGGCGATGCCCGACGCGCCCTCAATGATCTCGGCCGCTAGAAAGACTGGACGATCACCCGCCGAGCATCAGAAAAAGAAAAGCGCATCTTTTGTAGCCACGACTTTTGGGAAGTTCCGTGCATCCTTTATTGCATGAGGGAGTCGGGGCGAAATTCGCGTCAACTTCGAACAAACTTGCCATTCATAAAATCGAAATCGTACACGATTTTCGTATCCCACGCGTTATTTCTGTTGCTTGACTGTAACTACGGCAATGGTGTTTTCAGCTGTCAGGGGAAGACCCTTTGAAACATTTTGTAAATAGAATGTGGTGCCGTCGCGGACCCATTGACCGGTGGGTTGAGAATGCCGACCAGGACCCTTTCTGGCCAAAACGCGGCCATCGGGTGCATTGATGCGAACTTCAACCTTGCTGGTCCCATAAGCCAGCCATGAGAGGGTAGTTTGTCCCAGCCCTTTTGAATCGGGTCGGAAGGGATTGGGTTCAGCAGTTATGAAGCCCGTCAGTGGTGGTTTAACAGTGAGTGCTTCCAAATTGTCTGTTGGGAACACCGACGCGGTTGGCGGCAGGATATTATGTGCCTGCATCGGCATTGGGTTTTCCGTCTTCTCACAAACCATATAGACGTGATAAGACGGTAGGACCTTGTTATCGATGAGGAAATTGTCGAGTGTGATCAGCGCGTCTACCAGTGGCAAGATTTCTAAATCGCTCTCAACAAAATTGCCGGCGATTTCGTTGAACACCAAGAGTAACAACGTACCGCCAACATAGCGGAAATGCCTGATTTCAAATCGGCTGGCGATTAACGGCACTATCTCGCTTGCACGAATACCTTCGGAAGGATCCGAGCTGTTCATGGTATCGAGCGACGCCCGAAACGCTTCCTTCTTGATACCTCTCCGTTTTTGAAATTTGCGGTAACGTTCTGGAATGGCGTTAAGAAAAACGTCAGCCAGTTCGAGATCGCGCCGTGGGAACTGCATTTGCGACGGGCCAATGTACTCGTAGGCAATAAACAATCCGCCCGGCTTCAGCGTTTGTTTTATTTCGTCGAGAATGTGTTCCAGCTGAAAAATATGATGAAGCGACGCGTGCGCATAAACGACATCATACGTCTCCGATGGGAACTTAGCCGTGTTCAAATCGGCGACTTCGTAGCTTAGGCCATCCAAGCCTTCTGTTTGCGCTGTTTTTCGTGCGCTTTCGATTGCATTCTCGGCGACATCCACGCCATGGATAAGTTGACAGAAATCGTGACGGCGCAATGTGCGCTCAATGACGCCAAAGCCGCAGCCAACCGACAGCGCTTTAATCGGTTTAGCAAAACTGGTCAGAAGGCCAGCGGAATGATTGATCCAACCCGTTGCTGGGTCTCCGGTAGCGCGTCGGTTCATATTCTCCAAGACGCCCGGGACCCGGACCCATTGCGTTTCGGGAGCCTCGCTTTCAGGATCGCTCCACCATTCAGCCGCCTTTGTAATGGCCTCGCTCATGCGAAAAACAATGCTTTATCTCACCACCCTAAAGAACCGACGCGAACGTGAATCGCCATTGGAGCTGACACTGGTTTGATGTTCTTGCAACGCCGGCTACTGCATTGTTCTTGTAACGACGACTTTTGTCAGTAGTTCCGTGTGATCTGAATTGTAAAGACGAAATTCGTAGGTCGGGCCTGTTTGAATCCAGTCCGCAACTGCGGTTCCTCGGCGCGAGTCAGCAAACAGGGACTCTTTGCCGCCATCGATTGAAACATAAACATTGCCGATGCTCCCATCGGTTGTATCCCACGAAACGGTTGTTTTGCCCAGTTCCTTTCCAGCAGGCACGGGGTTGGGCGACGCGCTCAGAGTCGGTGGCCTCCTTTCCAACAGGCAAAACGCGCGTTCGTCGTGATCTGGATCAGCTGGGGTCGAGGATATTGTCTCGCCTACAGTAATATAGGAGAGAACCTTCCAACCGGTACGATGGGCCAGTCTCTTTAAACCTTGGTCCGTAAAAATCCAGAAATTGGTATCGTCGTTATTGCACTCTTCCGGATCCAGCAAATAAGCGACAGGATACGGTGACAGGCTTTGACCGTCAGGGGTTAGCTTAGCTACCCGAGTACTCAGGAAACAACGTGTCGTCACTCGCGCCAGCTTCTCCAAAACGAAGAAAGGGTTCTTTAAGTGATAGAGTATTCCGAGAAAGAAAACGGCATCGTACTTTTTATGTGGCAGCGCAAATTGCGAATCTAAATCGATCGACCGGATTTCCACCGACGAATTCATTTTCTCTTTCAAAATGCGCGCTCCTTCCAAACGGTTAAAGTTTGTGTATTCGTTGTCGATTATCTCGACGGAGAAGTCCATTTTCTCGAAGAAGAACGCAAGGTCGCCATCGCCTGCTCCAATATCGGCGATCCTACGGCAGGGCCCTCGACACACTTGTAGCAAGTCAAGTCCGGCCGCGACGCAGAGCCGTTCGAGCCTGTGAATATTCGTTAGTGATCGGTATGGGTACCAAAACGATTCGTCCCGGCACGCCAGCTTGGTTTCCCACAGGGTTCGCTCTGTCTCATCAGCCAAATCAGCGAGTGTAGATCTCATGCGTTACGAATTGCTGTGTTAAAGGGTTCTTTCAAAGTCAATCAAATAGATAGCTCTTCCAAAGAAGTTGCCCGGTGAGTATAGTGAGATCGTAGAGGCAGGAGGTCATGTGCTGTCGATCGGTTTGTTGGAAGGGTTCGGTACGTTTGACAGGATGTCGGTTTCTGAGACGGCTCTTCCTTCCAGCTTTTGGGCGGCTTGAAGGGCTCGTTGATATTGAGTATCAAGAGTAGTCATATATTGGACCCGTTCGGCGAAGGCGGCTTCCATTTCGGCCGAGGCGGCAACTGAAGCTTCAACTGGCTGCGAACCGTCCCGCAAGTCTCGGCTCAAGCTCATCGCCTCTTCGATAATCACTGGATCGGTTGAGGGATCTTCGGATATAAAATCGTCGGGTACGTTGGAACTGTTGATTCGCTCTGAAAGCGGCTCGAGGCATTTGGGAGAATACGGCTCGCCCACAAAATCAAGTAACGAGCGCAGAGCCGACTCAGAGTTCTCGACTAAGGCGGTATAGCGCAAACGATAAACCACATGCGGACCGTAAGCTTCCTCAGCCTTCATACATGCCCTAACCGTGCGGAGCCAATACTTGTACGCTTCTTCTTCGTTCGCCACCAATTGCGTGCGGGCGATGCGATGGAAATTGAGCATCGAACGCACGACTGAAGTTACGTCGCGCACGATGTGGATGAATAAGGCGTCTGGAAACAGCTTGCGCAGACCACAAATATGGAACGAATACTGTGGCGTTTGATCTACCCAGCGCGTCTTGCATTCCGAGTCCGAAGCCGCCGTTCGAAGTGAATCAACGAGTTCCGAGTAGAGTAGGCCCTCCGCAATTCCGTACTGCCGAATGGCTGCATTTGTAGCAGCATCCAATTCGCCAGTTATTTCGCCAAGGTAAAGTCCCTGCTCCTTGAGTAGACGTTGGACTGCTATAATAAGACGTCTTCGGTCGAGGTCGCACCGATGTTTAAGGACCAAAGAGTTGATGCTGCGTCCGATGTGGGAGAAGAATTCATCGCGCGAGATGCCCATGGCACTTAAGATCGACAGGATGCCGCGCGCCGCGCCGGTTTGGTAACTCATCGCGACGTTGACCGAGAAATCTGCCATCCAGTTGGATTCTGGCACCGGAAAGATGTTTGGATGGTAGCCAAGGCACCAGGCAAGGATGCTAGTTCCAGATCGCGGCGAGCCCACTACGAAGATTGGTTTATTAAGCTCCTCGTGCATTTTAGTGCGGCTTGGGAACCGCGGTGTTATTTTCCGTTTGCGATGACCTCAATCCAGCGATGGTCTTTCGGCGCATCCAGAAGCTGCCCCCAATCCAACGGCGAAGATTGGGGAAAGCGGCTTTCAAATCTGCTCGATGATAGTGGTTCAGATAGCTATTCGCCAGTAGCACCTCGAAATCGGAGTTGAATGTCAGAAAGGCCTGTAACAGGTACTGCTCAGTCCAAAAACGAAAATGCTCCAGCATCCAGTCGCGCCGATATTCGAAGGGGAAAAAAATGTCGTGCACGTGCACGATGACTCCCGTTTTCAAACGCGGTAACACCTCTAGGAAAAGGTAATTGACATCGCCGCCTATCTTCACCGTGTGCGAGCTGTCGATGAACAGGATGTCACCCGAATCGAGTTGAGAAAAAAATTCCATTTCGACGTCCTGAACCTTAGTCTCAATCAACGATCGCAAGGCAGGGATACTGTTACTCTTGCGAACAAGCTCGTGCGGAAAGGGATCGATGCAGATCAGACTCGAGGTCTTGTTTTTGGCAGCAGCCTGGCCGAGCACAAGAGAAGAAAAACCGGTTCCCACTTCGATGATCCGCCGTGGTTGAAAATGGCGGACCATGCAATAAGCAACTAAGACATCGGTGCCGCGAAATGGCCAAAGCTGGCCAGGCGGAGGCTCCGCTGGAACGGTTTCATATTCACCACGGAATTTTGAAAAATGATTTCGCAGCAGATCGAGCTGCATTGAGTCCTTCATGTCTATCCCCACGAGTTCGCTTGGTTGGCTCCAAAGCGTTTCCGGCAACGATTGCGTATCGGGAATCGGCTCGTAAAAATGTACCGGCGTCACGTGAAACCCCTGCCTCTCCCAAGCCAGGAACAACTCTCGGCGTTCTGTGCTCCGAAGATAAAGCGGCATCACCGCCGCAATGAATTGAGAAAGCTCTGAGATCTCGATGTTTCCCCGCTCTACTTCGTCCGCAATTTCGCGGAGAGCCGCGGGCGCGGACTCAATGTCGCGCCTCGCTTTAACCGAGTCGATTGCTGCCTCGGGACTACTAGCCACGTACAGGCGAAACTCATATACCTTGGAGTCCTTAATCCACGGAATTTCAACACGGCCAGACGGTCCTCCTTGCGTCACTAGCTTCTCGTCATCCATCCCGGTTGAAACACGTATCTCCGCTCCGGCCGGATCGTTCGTCTCCCAGGAAATCACACAGCGTTGCCCAAAAAAAAGCGGATTCGGGTTCGCATTTATTTTTCCGGTAATCTTTCCGGCTGGCTCCGTCTTATTCACTGCCGGTGACCAACATCAGCTGCTACGACGAGCTCGTGCTCTGCAACCGGTCGCGACGGCTCCAAGCTTTTCAGGTGCCTATCGCTGAAGAGAAATTCCAGTTTTTCGCGTGCGGCATCGGTAGAATAGAGCTCTTGCGTTTTGTGAATACCGTTTTGCGAGAGCCGCTTCCAGAGGTCTTCCGATTCGTAGAGCTCAATCAACGCGTGCGCAAAATCCTGCGGTTCGTCGGCTACGAGAACATGTTCGTGGTCGGCGAGGTTCATTCCCTCCACAGCGACTGAGGTCGCCACAACTGGCACGCCGAAGGCCATGCTTTGATTGATCTTACCTTTGATGCCCGCCCCAAAACGCAAAGGAGCCACAGAGAGCCGCACGCTGTCGAAAAACGAGCGCACGTCGCGTTGCAATCCCGCCACAATGATCCTGTCGCTCGCCAGCGCCGCGATTTCAGGGGGCGCCTTGTCACCAATGATGTAGAATTTTGTGTCTGGCAGACGGTCGCGAACGAGCGGGTAAATCTGCTCCGCGAAAAACAGAACCGCATCAATGTTGGGTCTATGCTGAAAGCCGCCGATGAAAAGCCAGTCCCGCCGAAGTGCAAACGGCGTGACTGGCCCGGTAACGTCGACAATGTTCGAAACCAATTGAACAGACTTGTAAGGCCAATTTTCCTGGAGCATTTGCTGTTCGATGGGACTTACCACCCACGTTTCATCTGCCTCCTTTATTAAGTAATCTTCCAGCAGCTGTCGCTCTTGTGCTTTCCGACGCACGTCGGGATCTTGAGTAAGTTGCGCTTCCCGTTGTTCACGCAAGTAATGCAAATCAACGGTATCAAAAATGATCCGGCTCTGTGGCGCATGCAGACGGACATCTGCAATGTGCTTGCGCGCAAAATCGCACCGGCTTAGCACCACGACATCGAACAAGGGGCCGTGCGAAATCAGATAATCGCGCACTCTTTTCACATATGGATGATGAACAACTTGAATCCCGCGCTTCTGCAGCTCACAGATGTAAGGTGGCATGTCTGCCAGATTGTCAGGAAGGAAAGTCACACGATGACCAAGCCGGTGAAGAATTTTGAGGATTTGGAACATCCGTAGCGATCCCGAGTCGCGGTCGGGCATCGGCAGATGATGGTCGATAACCAGAATGTTCTTGCCAGACGGAGTTCTGGGCCGCTGCAGAAACGTGACATCCCCGTTAGCTGGTTTCTTCGCCAGTTCATCACTCCACACCTCTGCGAAAGTTGAGCGGTTAATCTCCTGATGCTTCTTCGCGCCGGTTGAGATATCAGTGCCACCGGTGGCTCCCTCATAATGGATCACTTCGCTCAGCGGTTGGTACAGAACTCTGTAACCGGCTTGGCGAACCTTGAAGGCCAGGTCAGTGTCTTCATAGTAGCCGGGCGCATATCGTGAATCGAAGCCGCCGGCACTTTCAAATAGCGCCTTGGGAACCATCAACGCTGCACCTGAACAATAATCTACGTCGCGCAGGTAGTTGTATTCGGGCTTTCCAGGATCATCAAACTTCCCGTAGTTCCAACCTGAAGCGTCTTGCCAGATTATGCCCCCTGCCTCCTGCAAACGGCCATCTGGGTAAAGGAGTTTCGAACCGACAATGCCTGCTCGCCGCTCCTCCATGAAAGTATCGACCAAGGCAGTCAGCCAATCGGGCTTTACAAGTGTGTCGTTATTCAGGAAGACGAGATATTTGCCGCGGGCCGCTTTTGCACCCGTGTTACAGGAAGCGATGAAGCCGGAATTGCTGTCATTACGCAGATAGACAATTCCAGGTATTTGCGCAATGACCTCTGGAGTGCCGTCGGTCGAACAGTCATCAACGACGATCACCTCGAAACGCGGCTGCTCTTGCACAGCTTGCAACGAAGCGAGGCAGGCGTGCGTGTATTCCAACTGGTTAAAAACCGGAATAATGATTGAGACGTCGACTTCCTCGTGCTGAGGAAAACAAATCGACGTCAGTGGCAAGACGGGGCCAACTGGCGCGGCCACGGCGTCTTCCCGTGGCGCGCTTGGAGGTGCTTCACCGTCAGTTCCCGGCTGCCCACTCCTGGGAACCTTTGCGACCTGAGCGGCTTTGATTTCATCATCGATCTTTTTGATCTCAGGGTGCTCCTTGCACCATTTGGAATAGGCGGCCACAATCCTTTCAAGGTGTCCGTACCCTGCCGGTGTTTTTCTGTGGGCCAATTTTGCTTTTAACGTTGCGCCCGGATTGGCCAGCTGCCACCGACGAGAAGTTCGCAGCTTGCGGGCGGCATCATCGGTGTCATCGAGGAGGCGCGAGAGTCGTCTGGTGTTGTGCAGCTGTTTGCGCAACCGATCCGTCAATTCCGCGATGTACTTTTCGTCTTCTGCGAGATTTACGCTTTTTTGGTGAAGCAGACCGTTCATCTCCACGATCCGCTGGCGTAATTGCTCGATCTCACTGTCGTAACGCGTGATGAGGTCTTCCACTTGCACCTTGTGGTCGGCTTCGGTTTTGGCCAGATGAGCACTGATTTCTTCGATCTGCGCCTTGTACTGCTTTTCGGTTTTGGCCAGATGAGCGCTGATCTCCTCGATCTGCGCTTTGTACCGTTTTTCTGTTTTAGCCAGATGAGTCGTGAGTTCTTTAACTTGCGACTTTGTGCCCCTCTTCGGTATGCGCGAGATGGGCGCTTAGCTTCTCGATTTCCACTCTTGTGTCGAGCTTCAGTTTGCGCGAGGAGCTCGCCATAGAGATGCTCGATTTGTGCAAAGCGGTCGGGAATGAAGGAATCGATCCGGCTGACTGAGCCGGAGAGGAGATCGCTTTCGGTTGATTTCACACGGCGGCCGGATTTGACGCCTTCCGTCTTGAGGTTTCCGCGATCAAAGCGCGATATAGCTCAATCACTTCGCCTGAGACGCGCGCATCAATCATTTGGTCAATGGTGAAGTGCGTGTGGCGTCTCTTCGTTGCCACCAATTGTGCGGCGCTGCCGTATTTTCGCATCAGGCAATCCGACAAAATTCGCAATGCGCCGTAACTCTTTCTCGGCGTTTTCGAAAAACAGATCATAATGAATAACAAGCCGCTCATGTTGGCCTGCCGCTTCGATCAAGCGCCGGTTATAGATTTCCCAGAGCCGCAAACCAAATGCATACGACGTTCCGTTGCGTTTTCGCATCGAGTAAGCGACTTCCAGCGGATTGCGCACGATAGTTAGCGTTTTCAAACCCGGCAGAAGGTCTTCCCAGAACGGCAAGGTCAAACTATTGCGCGGATCCTTCCAGCCCCACACGTGCGCTGAATCGAACCTCTCGATCAGAACCCGCGCTTTTATCCGCAGCCGATCTAGGTCCGCACTCGTGAACTTCTCGTCGGCCCTTGGTGGCAGGTCCCACGCGCCACCGAGCGCATTCAGTAATTCGTCATTCAGCGCGACAAAGCCCAGATGTTCCCAGAACCCATCGGGGTTGTCGGCTTGTGGCGGCATCAATTCGTTTTTTTTTCCGAGGTAGAGCCCGCAAGCGTGCAACAACCTCGTCAGCATAGACGTGCCGGAGCGGTGGGCGCCGGCAATGCAAATCGCCGTCTTGGTGTCGGCAGTATTTTTCACTCGAAACGCTTAAACAACGATGGGCCGCCGAGTGCGTCAAGGCCACATTAGTCAGTGCGCGGTGGCATGGGATGGGGTGGAACAGCCGCAAAGGCTGGCGATGCGGCTCTTATTTGCGACCTGTAACCTGAATCTTGGCAAGAATCTTGGCGTGCTCAGTCCCCGCATAGAGGCGGAACTCAAACGTTTTCCCCGTCTGGATCCAAGGTGCCGGGGCAGACCCCGTTGGACCCGCGGTAAAAAGTGTTTCTGGTGCGCCATCCTCCGAAACATAAACCTGGCCCGCAGTGCCGTCTCCGGTATTCCAAGTTATCGTCGTAGTACCGGGTCCTTCGCCTGTGGTTACCGGATTTGGCGACGCCGTAATCGTTGCGGCGGGTGCCGCTGGACTGGCAGCCGACGCATTTGCCTCGGGGTTTTTCGATTTCTCGCATGCAGCGAAGACGAATAACGGCAGGAGAATAGCAATCGTAGGAATGAATCGTTTCATGAAGATCCATTGTTACGGTGTTCCTCGAACGGTTTGCTTTTGTCAAGTCGTGTGGGCCAAGCGGAACGGCCTGATCTCGTCTGTTTCTCCTTGAACCTCTAGCGCTTTGGGCGCGATTCGAACACCGCATCTAACGACTGTTGAGTGTCATCTACAATCCTGGTCGCAAAAAACCTCGCCATGTCTAAGTTGGGTCCGATGCAGCGAAATGACGGCCGCGCGCCAGATCAGATTCGTCCGATCAATTTCGAGTTGAACGTGGCGCCGTATGCGAGCGGTTCGGTGCTTGTCTCCATGGGCAAAACGTGCGTGATCTGCGCCGTCACGATCGAAGAAGGTGTGCCGCGCTGGATGAAAGAACAGGCCGTGACCGGCGGCTGGCTTACTGCGGAATATTCAATGCTGCCGTATTCGACACAGCCGCGCAAACCTCGCGACATTACAAAAGGCCGTATCGACGGTCGCAGCGTCGAGATTCAACGACTAATTGGCCGGTCGTTGCGCGCGGTGATCGATTTGGAAAAACTCGGACCACGCACGATCTGGGTGGATTGCGATGTTCTGCAGGCCGATGGCGGAACCCGCACGACCGCGATCACCGGCGCGAGTCTGGCGCTCGCCATCGCCTGCCGAAAATTCGTAAGGGAGAAAAAACTCGATACACCGCCGATGCAAAAGTTGGTTGCCGCAGTGAGCGCCGGTATTCTGGATGGGACAGCGATCGTGGATCTGAATTACGAGGAGGACAAACTCGTCACCGTCGACTTCAATCTGGTCGCAACCGAAGACAGCGAATTTGTAGAAGTCCAAAGTTCGGGAGAAGAAGCGACCTTTACAGGTTCGCAACTGGATCAAATGATCGCGCTCGGGCGCAACGGCATTAGCGCGCTCATCCGCGCCCAACGCGCGGTTCTAGCGCGTATCATGGTGACACCGCCAGAGTAAAGTAGCGCGAGCCTCTGGCTTGCGCGTAGTTTGAATTGCAAGCGTGACGCATGCGCTACACTACAACCAATGAAACGGGCGCTCATCACTGGCATCACCGGCCAGGACGGAAGTTATTTGGCTGATCTGCTGCTGGAGAAAGGCTACGAAGTCCACGGGATCATTCGTCGCGCCAGCACGTTCAACACTTCGCGGATTGATCATCTCTACGCCGATCCGCACGTCAATGACGTCCGAATGTTTCTTCACTACGGCGACCTCAGCGATTCGGTCAATCTGGTCAAGCTTCTTTACGAATTGAAACCGGACGAGATTTATCATCTCGGCGCACAAAGCCACGTGCGCGTGAGCTTCGACATTCCGGAATACACTTCCGACGTCACCGGCGTCGGCACGATCCGGATCCTGGAAGCAATCCGCGAAGCGGGGTTGCGTTCCCGTTTTCTTCAGGCAGCCAGCAGCGAAATGTTCGGTAAAGCCCAGGAGGTGCCGCAAAACGAGAAGACACCTTTCTGGCCGCGTAGCCCCTATGGTGTAGCCAAAATTTTTTCGTATTGGGCAACCGTGAATTATCGCGAGAGCTACGGTCTCTGCGCCTGCAACAGCATCATGTTTAACCATGAAAGCCCGCGGCGCGGCGAAACTTTTGTCAGTCGCAAAATTTCGCGCGCAGTCGCTGCCATCAAGCAGGGCGTACAAAAGGAATTGTTCCTCGGCAACCTGGACGCAAAACGCGATTGGGGATACGCGCCGGAGTACGTCGAAGGGATGTGGCGAATTGTGCAGTTAGGCGAAGGCGACGACTTCGTGCTGGCTACCGGCGAAACGCACACTGTGCGCGAGTTCGTCGAGGCGGCGTTCGCGCGCGCTGATTTGGATTGGAAGCAATTCGTAAAACACGACCCGCGGTACGAGCGCCCGGCTGAGGTCGATCTGCTGCTCGGTGATGCGTCAAAAGCGAAGAAGATTCTCGGTTGGGAACCAAAAGTCCGTTTCGACGAGCTGGTTCGCATCATGGTCGACGCGGACATGGATTTGCTGTCGCGCAACCCAGCCAGAAAACACCTCGGCAAATTGCCGTGAATGATGATGTCTCATTAACGCCGCTGGGTTTAGCCCGGTGGCGACCAAGACAACTGTGTGACGAAACCGTTTAACGGTTTATTTGACGCGGCAAGCCTTTGCCTAGCGCATCACAAATGGCGCCGTGTTTTCCGGTCCCATTGAATGACCTGAAGCCATACCGGGAACTGCGCTGACGAGCGGCGCGTTCACGATAGTTACGGCCGCGCCGATTCCTACGATGTTGTACAATTGTATTATGTCACTGGAGCGCATTCGGACGCATCCGTAACTCGCGGCCGAACCGATTCTCCATTCCTCGGGCGTGCCGTGGATGTAGATGTTTCGCGAGAACGCGCGGGCGTTTTGCGTCTCCAACCCTCGCAGCCAAAGAATCCGCGTCACGATGGGGTCGCGACCTGGCGAGTTGACCAGGACAACTTCACCAGTGCGACGTCTGTCTTTGAATACCGTACCGGGTGGGGCACTGTCACCGATCTTCTTCGCGATCTGCAGTTTCCCGAGTGGCGTAAACCTGCTGCCTGGCCAATCGCCCAGTCCGAACTTGGAGGTGGAGACTGGGTAGATGGCCATCACGTTCCCCTGATCGAGCAGCGCCAACTTTTGCTCGCGTGTGCTGATCACGATTTGATGCCGCGTATCAGGTGCCGCACACGAGCCGACCAAGAGCGCGAAAAGCACTGCGATCCAGCGGTATGGACGAATCGCGCTGGATTCCGTTTCATTTCGCGTTCCCGGGGCGCCCGGCGGTCGCGGCCTACGTCTATCGATTTTCATTTGCGATTGAACCTAAAAAACTGCTCCGCGGTTTCGGTAGTTGCTTCGGCAATTTCTTTTAGTGGCACCCCTCGTGCCACCGCGATCGCTTCGGCAACGATGCTTGCATGCGCCGGTTCGCAGCGCTTTCCTCGAAAGGGTGCTGGCGCGAGATACGGGCAGTCGGTTTCGACCATAAATTTCCAGAGCGGGATTTCTGCCGCGACCTGTCGTACGGCTGCGCCGTTTTTGAAAGTGACAATGCCCGTGAACGAAACGAGGCCGTCCAGATCAAAAACTTGATTGGCCTGATCGAGCGAGCCACCGAAGCAATGGAAGACAGCGCGCACTTTGCCGTTGTACGGCCGGACGATTTCAAGTGTGTCCTCCCACGCATCGCGCTGATGGATCACTACGTTTAATCCAAGCTCGACTGCTAAATCGAGTTGCTGCTGGAACAAACTCGCCTGTTTCGATTTGTACGCGCCATCGCGAATTTGCGCTTCGATTTCTTCGTCGGTCTCACTGCGCAGAGCAGTCATAACCTGCACCTGCTCTTCCCTCGCTACTTTTTCACTCGCCAAATGATGGTAGTCCAGCCCGGTTTCGCCAATCGCCACGACGCGCGGGTTCTTCGCCAGGTCACGCAGTGGCGTAATCACATCGTCCTCCGCCTCCTCTGCGTGGCTGGGATGAACGCCAATCGCCACGTAAACAGACGGATAATTTTCTGCGAGCTCGATCGCACGCCGGCTGCTCTCGATTGATGTGCCGATGGTGATAACACGTCTTACATCAACTTCATCAGCGCGGCGAAGCACATCCTCGAGATCATTTGCGAAATCGGGAAAATCGAGATGTGCGTGAGTGTCGATTAACATGTTTGTCATTCCGAGCGCAGCGAAGCGGAGTCGAAGGATCCCGTGGAGTTAGCTTTGCGTTTCATCACGAGATGTCTCGACTTCGCTCGACATGACAGAGAGTGCAACTGTGCGTGGGTGTCGATCAGCATCGGAGCATTCTAGGGTGTTTCCATAAAACGCCAAATTCTGCTGGCTGAGAGTCCAGATCGAAGCGACAGAGTTTCGATGCAAAAAATTACTCCATTCTTGTGGTTTGATGATCAGGCCGAAGACGCCGTCAACTTTTACACGTCGGTGTTCAAAAATTCGAAGATCGGCAGAATTCTTCGCTACACAGAAGAAGCAGCGGAAAAATCGGGTCGTCCTGTCAGATCGGTGCTCACGATTGAATTCGAAATCGAAGGCCAGAAGTTCGTTGCTCTTAACGGTTCGCCGCTTTTCAAATTCAATGAATCCGTCTCCTTTGTCGTAAATTGCGAAACGCAGGAGGAAGTGAATTATTTTTGGGAGAAACTCATTGCCGATGGCGGTGAGGAATCACAGTGCGGCTGGCTCAAGGACAAATTCGGTCTTTCGTGGCAAATCACCCCAACTGTGTTGATCGACATGTTGCATGACAAGGATTTCGAAAAAGCGGAACGAGTCATGAAAGCAATGCTTCAAATGCAGAAGATCGAAATTCCAAAATTGAAAGCTGCCTACGGCGGGAAATGATTCTTTTCGGCAGCCATGGAAGGAATGTATCAGTCACGCAATTCCCGCGTTCCGTCTGAATGGGCACCTGCTTGTTGGGTTCGCTGCCTGGTCAAACCATTGTTCGTTCTACCCGATGAGTTCCAAGACGTTGAAAAAGTTTGGGAACGAGCTAAAGAATTTTCAAACGAACAAAGGCACGCTTCGCTTCTCTCCAGACAAACCGATGCCGGTCGCATTGGTGAAGAAGCTGCTTAAAGCGCGAATCGCAGAGAATAACGCTCGAGGAAACAAAAATAGGAGAAAACCGTGAGCACAGTCAGAGTTTTAGTCGGCACAAGAAAGGGCGCGTTCATCCTGACTTCGGATGGCACGCGCAAACGATGGAAGGTTAGGGGCCCGCATTTCGCGGGTTGGGAAATTTATCACATGAAAGGTTCGCCGGTTAATCCCGACCGGATCTACGCGTCGCAGACAAGCGCCTGGTTCGGGCAAATCATTCAGTGTTCCGATGACGGCGGCAAAACGTGGAATCCGCCCGGCACGAAGCCGGAGGACTTAATGGCGCCGGATGGGATGGCGAAGGGCGAAAGTAACATGTTCGTTTACGATGCTTCGCCCGAAACGGGGAAACCGCTCACGACCCACCAGTGGTACGACGGCACTCAGCATCCTTGGGAATTCAAGCGCGTTTGGCACTTGGAACCATCGCTGCACGATCCCGATCACGTTTATGCGGGGGTAGAAGATGCTGCCTTATTCCAATCAAAAGACGGCGGAAAATCGTGGCATGAATTGGCAGGACTGCGGGGCAGCGATACCGGTCCGAAATGGCAGCCGGGCGCGGGCGGAATGTGTTTGCACACCATTCTTCTCGATCCGAACAATCCGGAGCGAATTTCCATCGCAATCTCTGCGGCCGGCGCGTTTCGCACCGACGACAGCGGAAAAACGTGGAAGCCAATCAATCGCGGGTTGCACTCGCAATATATTCCAGACCCGAACGCGGAGGTCGGTCATTGCGTGCATCGGATTGCGATGCATCCGTCGCGCCCGAACACGTTGTTCATGCAAAAGCACTGGGACGTGATGCGCAGCGATGACGCGGGCGGATCGTGGCATGAGATTAGTGGCAATTTGCCAAGCGATTTCGGATTTCCGATCGACGTGCATGCGCATGAGCCGGACACGATTTACGTCGTACCGATCAAGAGCGATTCGGAGCATTATCCGCCCAGCGGCAGATTGCGCGTGTATCGCAGCCGGACAGGTGGCAACGATTGGGAAGCCCTAACGAAAGGTCTGCCGCAACGGAATTGTTATGTGAACGTGTTACGCGACGCGATGTCGATTGATTCGCTCGATCCCTGCGGCGTTTATTTTGGAACCACCGGCGGCCAAGTTTACGCCTCGGTGGATGCAGGCG
Source organism: uncultured Verrucomicrobiae bacterium (assembly GCA_963803285.1). GTDB lineage: Bacteria > Verrucomicrobiota > Verrucomicrobiia > Chthoniobacterales > UBA10450 > Udaeobacter. Next base: position 44,952 of record CAWDMG010000018.1, read on the forward strand.
ATAAATGGAAACCGATCGTGCGCGATTTGCCTGCGGTGCTTTCGGTAGAAGCGCAAACATTGCCATGATTCGCGTTATTCTTCCGCCTAATCTGCGTACGTTAGCGCACGTCGACGGTGAAGTAGGACTTGAGCTCAACGGAACGCTGACTCAGCGCTCGCTGCTGGACGCCGTTGAAACGAAATATCCGATGCTGCGCGGGACGATCCGTGATCATGTGACGCAGGTTCGCCGGCCAATGGTCCGTTTCTTTGCGTGCGGCGAAGATTTGTCTCATGAATCGCCCGACGCGCCGCTGCCTGATGCGATTGCGAATGGGACGGAACCATTCCTGATCATCGGTGCAATTGCGGGTGGGTAGATAATCCCGTGATCTCCGAGGGCCGGTCGTGTTCGATGTGCTCCGAAGATCGCATCGCCTAATTGCATCGCTCACACCCAACCGATATGCTCCGGCGCATGTCTGAAAAAGGGGATGCCATTCAGCGCGCGAAAAACCCGCAGCAATTTGGAAGCGCTATCCGCGCTGAATTTCCGCTGTTCGTCGGCTTGGCAACAGTCGCGATTTTTCTCATGGTCGGAACCGACTTGAACGAAGTCACTACGCGTGCACTCCCTCTGCTCGGTGTCTTTGTCTGGCTTTTTGCCGTGATCCTTTGGTCGGCCATCTGCGTAGTGCGGCATGCCGATTGTCTTGCGATAAAATTTGGGGAGCCCTACGGAACTTTGATCCTCACACTCTCCGCGATCAGCATCGAAGTCGTAATGATTTCCACGGCGATGTTACACGGCGCTAACAATCCGACGCTTGGACGCGACGCAATCTTCGCCGTGATCATGATCGCGCTTAACGGCCTAGTGGGTCTATCTCTCGTGCTTGGCGGGCTGCGATATCGCGAACAGCATTACAACATCCAGGGTGTCAATGCCTACCTGAACGTAATCATGGCTCTGGCTGTGCTCGGTCTGGTGTTGCCAAATTTTACTATCTCGACCAGCGGCCCCACGTTTTCCACGGAACAGGGAATCTTTTTCGCGGTGGTGTCGCTGTTGCTGTACGCGATCTTTCTGCTCATTCAGACGCTGCGACACCGCGGCTACTTCCTGGATGTAAAAGAAACCGCGACCAAGCATTTGCCGCATCATTTAGCTCGCATCCGATCGACAGGTTTTCATGCACTGATGCTGCTTTTGTACCTGGCTACCGTTATTTTCCTTGCGGAGAAATTCGCCGTTCCCTTGGACAACAGCATCGAGCAATTCCATATGCCACAGGCATTTGGCGGCGCGGTCATCGCTGCGCTGGTGCTCTCTCCGGAAGGACTGGGCGGGATCACCGCTAGTCTGCACAACCAACTGCAGCGTTCGATAAACATACTATTCGGGTCGGTCCTCGCCACGATCGGGCTGACGATTCCCGCGGTACTGATGATCGGATTGGTGACGAAACGGCCGGTGGCCCTTGGTGTACAGGGTGGCAACCTGCCCCTGCTGCTCTTAACGCTGGCTGTTAGCGTGGTTACGTTCACGAGCCGGAAAACCAACGTTTTGCAGGGATGTATTCATTTGCTGCTCTTCGCCGTTTTTGTGCTGCTAATTTTTGCACCCTAACAAAGGCGCCATTCGCCGCAGCGGAGTCGCGCCGATCCTTAGGTCGGTCTGTGCATCACCACAGCGTCGGACCGTTCTTCAACGACCTTGAATCCAAATCGCTCGTACAGACGCAACACCGGTTTGCCAGCGACGAAGCTGACCGAGATCGTCGAGTGATCGGGATTTGCGCGGACCAATTGAGTCAGCAGAGCCGTGCCGATGCCATGCCTGCGGTGCTCCGGTTTCACCGCCAGTGCTAGCTCCGGGGACGCGTCAGATTTGTCGGACGGGCGTCGGAGCCAGGCTGCGCCCAGCAGAGCCTGATTCTTTTTGTCATGCGCGACAAATCCGGTATCGCCGACGCGGCCCCAGCCTTCTACGTAACGGGAAATTTCTGGGCGGCGTACGACATCGCGGGACGGCAGTTCGCGTTTTCCAGCGGAAGATAAGCCGTAATACAATATCTCCCAAAGAATGGGTTCATCCTGGCATGTAAGCTGGCGAATCGCGTAGTCCATTGGAGCCGAAAACAGTGTTTATTATAGCAAGCGCGCGCAAACACGAAACAACAGAACGCGCACCAGTTTAGCGGAATAATTCCCGTCGAAGCTAAATCTCACTGGACGAGCATAATGTAACGGAAATTTTCGCCTGCGATGGATCTGAAAAATCGGAGTTGACGTGCATATATTCCCTGCTAATTTGCTTATCCCGCGCGAAGCGGGACTCCTTCACTTTGGAGTGCGTTCTATGTACATTTTGGGACTGCAAATTGGCTCAATTTTGTCCCGCTTAACCGCCGTAGCTTTAGCAAAAGCGGTCCATAGCGATCAAGATTGAGTTTTTTTGTCGTCTCGAATGTACAGAAGAGCCTGGTTCTTTGACATCTACATACAGGGTAGTAAGAAAATACAACTTTAAGAGCTGAGTCTGAAATCAAGTGCTCCGATGCGAATCGGAGCCGAGAGTTTCAGTTATCACAATTTGGTCCCGCGTTAGCGGGACCTATAGATTGATCAAGCTACAAAGAGCGCATCATGGATGCCTTGGTGCCAATAGGCGATGAAGGACGTGGTAAGCTGCGTTAAGCTACGGTGAGCGGCAAACACGCTTTGACCCGTAGATTTCCGAATGGGATAACCTGAGCAGGGTAATACTTGCTCGAGTTCCTGTGAATCCATAGCAGGAACATCGCGACACCCGGTGAAGTGAAACATCTCAGTAACCGGAGGAAAAGAAATCGAAAGAGATTCCGTCAGTAGTGGCGAGCGAAAGCGGAACAGGCTAAACCTGCCGATTTATCGACAGGGGTTGTAGGAGCCCGACGTGGTAGTGCAAAGGTTAGGTGAAGCTTCTGGAAAGCTGCGCCATAGAGGGTGAAAGGCCCGTAACCGAAAGCCCAAGCACGCCTAGGGATTTCCTGAGTAATACGATGCACGTGAAACTTCGTATGAATCTGCGCCGACCACGGCGTAAGCCTAAATACTCATTGGCGACCGATAGTGAACAAGTACCGCGAGGGAAAGGTGAAAAGAACCGCTGCGAGCGGAGTGAAATAGTACCTGAAATGATGTGCTTACAAGGTGTCAAAGCCGGCGCAAGCTGGTGATGGCGTGCCTTTTGCTTAATGAGTCTGCGAGTTACTATCAGTGGCGAGCCTAAGTTCTTTTGGAATGGAGGCGAAGCGAAAGCGAGTCCGAAATGGGCGCTCCAGTCGCTGGTAGTAGACCCGAAGCGGAGGTGATCTACCCATGAGCAGGATGAAAGTTGCTTAACCGCAACTGAAGGTCCGAACCCGTGAAGGTTGAAAACTTCTGGGATGACTTGTGGGTAGGAGCGAAAGACTAATCAAACCCCGTGATAGCTGGTTCTCCCCGAAATAGCTTGAGGGCTAGCCTCGTGTGCTGACCTGCGGAGGTAGAGCACTGGATGAACTAGGGCCCATACCAGGGTACCGAACTCAATCAAACTCCGAATACCGCAGGGTGTAACACGGGAGTCAGTGCGTGAGGGATAAGCTTCACGCGCGAGAGGCAAACATGCCAGACCAGCAGCTAAGGTGCCCAAATGCCGTTCAGTGGAAAGGATGTGAGGTTGCTTAGACAGTGAGGATGTTGGCTTAGAGGCAGCCATCATTTAAACAGTGCGTAATAGCTGACTCATCGAGCGATCTCGCGCCGATAATGATTGGCGATAAACGGTATACCGAAGCTCTGGAATACATTTTGGTTCGCCAGAATGGATTGGTAGGGGAGCGTTCTTAATGCATCGAAGCGCAAGGGAAACCGAGCGTGGAGCGTTAAGAAGTGAGGATGCAGACATGAGTAGCGATAAGACAGGTTAAATTCCTGTCCGCCGTAAACCCAAGGTTTCCTGGGGAAGGTTCGTCCTCCCAGGGTTAGTCGGGACCTAAGTCGAGGCCGAAGGGCGTAGACGATGGACAGCAGGTTTAATATTCCTGCACCGGCTGTGGTTAAGTTTAGTTGTGACACATGAGTAGAGACAGGCCGCCGATTGAAAGTGACGGTCTGCTCGCAAGAGCAAGGACGGGGAGGCCTCGGCTGAACCGGATCTGTTAAAACTTGTGTCAAGAAAAGCGACTAAATGTTCCCACGGTTGCCCGTACCGTAATCCGACACAGGTGGGTGGGCATAATTGTGCCAAGGCGCGTGAGTGAAACCTCGTTAAGGAACTCGGCAATCTAGCCCCGTAACTTCGGAAGAAGGGGTGCCACCGTAAGGTGGTCGCAGTGAAATGGGTCAACCGACTGTTTACCAAAAACACAGCACTCTGCCAAGTCGTTAAGACGACGTATAGGGTGTGACACGTGACCAATGCGGAAAGATTATGGTAAGGCGTTAGCCGCAAGGCGAGGCGTTGAACCGAAGTCCCCGTGAATGTCGGCCGTAACTATAACGGTCCTAAGGTAGCGAAATTCCTTGTCGGGTAAGTTCCGACCTGCACGAATCGTGTAACGAGTTGACCGCTGTCTCAACGAGGAGCTCAGCGAAGTTGTAGTGGCGGTGAAGATGCCGCCTACCCGCAGTAGGACGGAAAGACCCTATGCACCTTTACTACACGCTGTTACTGTTGTTTCGGTTTCGATGCTTAGCGTAAGTGGAAGACTGTGAAGCGGCCCTTTCGGGGGTCGCAGAGTCGTCAATGAAACACCACCCTTCGGTACTGGAATAACTAACCTTTACCCGCATGACCGGGAAAGGAACACTGGCAGCCGGCTAGTTTTACTGGGGCGGTATCCTCCCAAAGAGTAACGGAGGAGTACGAAGGTTGGCTCAACCTGGTTGGCAATCAGGTGTCGAGTATATGGATATAAGCCAGCTTAACTGTGAGACACACACGTCGAGCAGATACGAAAGTAGGTCCAAGTGATCCGGTGGTTGAATGTGGAATTGCCATCGCTCAACGGACAAAAGGTACGCTAGGGATAACAGGCTGATCCTGCCCAAGAGCTCATATCGACGGCAGGGTTTGGCACCTCGATGTCGGCTCATCACATCCTGGGGCTGGAGAAGGTCCCAAGGGTCCGGCTGTTCGCCGGTTAAAGTGGTACGCGAGCTGGGTTCAGAACGTCGCGAGACAGTTCGGTCCTTATCCACTGTGGGCGCAGGAGATTTGAGGGGTTCAGACCTTAGTACGAGAGGACCGGGTCTGACGAACCGCTGGTGTTCCAGTTGTCGTGTCAACGGCAGCGCTGGGTAGCTATGTTCGGAAAGGATAAGCGCTGAAAGCATCTAAGCGCCAAGCCTATCCCAAGATGAGATCTCCCTGAAGGGTCGTGGTAGACCACCACGTTGATAGGCTCCGGGTGCAAGCACAGTAATGTGTTCAGCTCAGGAGTACTAATAACCCGTTTGGCTTGATCTTTTACTTTTCTGTTAAGCCGTTCCGCGCTTTTGCGGAGCGGCAAACAGAGGAGACGAAAGATCTCAAATTAAAACGAAGCTCTTGAAGTTGCGTGAATCGTTGAAACGTTAAATCGTGAATCGGAGAACCCGATGTAACAATGTAACCAATCTCGAATCACATTCTTCTTCCTGTATGTAGATGTCAGCGAATCAGAAAAGATTTTGGATTTGCGACTGCTGATTGAAAATCGTGTTCTTTCCAAATTGAGTAGAGTGATTAACCTGAATCGTCCCAAGTCTCCAGAGACCCGGCTTCGCGCTTGCGTCGCTGCCGACAGCAGCGAAACGCCAGTGCGGTTCCGCACTCTGGTGACAATAGCGTAGTGGCACCACCCGTTCCCATTCCGAACACGGAAGTGAAACGCTGCAGCCCCGATGGTAGTACGGCGAAAGGCCGTGCGAGAGTAGGACGTCGCCAGAACTAGAAACCCAGCCACGCGCAAGTGTGCTGGGTTTTTTGCTTTCGGACGCGCCTACTCGAACAGAGAACACGCCGTGCTGCCGAGTCCTCGGGGTAGACGGTCTAGCCCGCAAGAATAGCGGGCGAGCGCGTGGGAACCCGCGAGTCATCAGGACGCCCCCAGAACTAAACACTCGGTGAACTCTCATCGGGCATTTTGCTTTCTTCCCCATGCTGAAGGTGAATGCGCCTTCGCGTTCACGAACTTGTATTATTCGTCGCGCGCCGACGAACGCCGGATCTTGATTTCGCCATCTAACTTCATTACAACGGCACGATGGCAGACGAAACACCACCGGTCCCTCAGCCGGCTGTTCCGCAAACGGTTCCTCGGTACTCCGCCTGTCGCGATTTGGAGTCTCATTTTGGCTGTTCTTTCATTTACGTGCGGTTGGCTGTTCACCGCAATCCCGGCGGTAATCTGCGGCCATATTGCTCGTGCGAAAATTCGCAAGTCTGACGGCGCGCTCGGTGGAAGAGGCATCGCGACGGCCGGACTGATTTTAGGATACATGGCTCTTGTGGTCGGCATTATGGGCATCCCCCTGTTTATCAGCATGATCCAGTCGGATCGCGAGCGATTACACCGACTTTCCATTGAGCGAAAGGAAATTGCGTCTGACGATGGCAAAATAAAAGTCACCGTTCCGGGTACCTGGACCAAACTACCAGAGCTCAATAAACAAGCATCGCTGCAAGTCGGTAACAAGAGCAAAGAAGTGTATTTGATTGTGATCACTGACACGAAAGCGGACCTCGACAATTTCACTCTTGAAAAACACCATCAACAGACTCGTGACCGCATGTTGCAGAAAATGAAGAACGCGTCCGCTACCGAACCCGTTTCGCTGACAATCGATGGTCATCCAGCACTGCAGGACGAACTAACCGGAACCGAAAAGGGCACCAACGTTGTCTTCCTTCACACCACCGTGGACGACGGCGATTATTTTCAACAAATCCTCGCCTGGACACTGAAATCGCGGTGGCAAAAACCCCGAACGCCTTCGGGGCTGGGCGAAGTCACAGCGAGCTTCCGGAGCGAAAAGTAACGTCGTTACGAGATCAGTTCGCACGCAAAACAACCCATTTCACGCGCCTGCCTAAATCACGTTTGGCTCGCTAGCGCGTCAATTGTCTGCCATTCTTCTGCGGTAAGCTGTATTTTTCGCGCCGCCATATTTTCGTCCAAGTGCGCGAGCGATGACGTACCTGGAATCGGCAGCATCACTGGGGATCGATGCAACAGCCACGCCAACCCTAGCTGATAAATGGTTATGCTGTGATCTTTCGCGACTTTTTCCAAGGCGGCGCTGGTCATTCCTCTGGTGCCACCTACCGGCGCCCAGGGCATGAAGCCGATCTGTTCTTTTTCGCAATACGCGAGGGTGTTGTCCCATTTTCGGTCAGTAATGTTGTAGCGGTTCTGCGCGGTCGCAATCGGCACAATCTTGCGCGCGCTCTCAACCTGTTCGGGCGATACTTCTGACAATCCGATGTGGCGAATCTTGCCGGCGCTCTGCGCTTCCTTCAACGCACCTAGCGAATCTTCCATCGGAACCTTGGGATCGACGCGGTGAAGTTGATAAAGATCGATGCGCTCAAGTTTTAGACGCTTCAAGCTTTTGTCGATGCATTGCCTGAGATATTCAGGCCGACCATCTGGCACCCACTGGTTCGGTCCCGGCCGGGTGTTCCCGCCTTTCGTCGCGATGACGAGCTCTTTGGGATAAGGATAAAGCGCTTCCGCGATAAGCAATTCATCAGTTTCGGGTCCATAAGCATCCGCGGTGTCGATCAAGTTCGCGCCGAGCTCGACGGCGTGTCGCAGAACTTTGAGCGCATTCTCGCGGTCGGGCGGCCAACCCCATATCCCCTCGCCTGTCAGCCGCATCGCGCCAAATCCAAGTCGGTTCACTGGCAGATCGCCACCAATGCTGAAACTGGAATCATCGTTCGCCGATGCAGCCGCGAAGAGCGTGGCCGCTCTACCCGCCAAAAGCGACGCCCCGCCTGCCAGAGTTGCGCGAAGAAAGAGTCGACGGCTCATTCCGCTGCAAACTCGGTCGCTAGTTGTTTCAAAAGCTGGGTTCTTCATAGGAGGTAACGTAAGTTCGCATGGAATCTTTTCATGAACCAAGTTTGATATCATTTTCGACCGGGACATTCGGCAAGCGGCCGAATGCAACACGCGTGCCGCGCGCTCCCCAGAATTGATCCGTTTGCATCCATGTAATCCACGCTAATATCTTCTGTATGCTAACGAGTCAGAAAGTCATTGACGCGATCAACGAGCAAATCGGATACGAGTTCAGCGCTTCGCTACAGTATTACGCCATTGCCGCGCATTTTGCAGCTGAGGCGCTGCCGCAAGTTTCTCAGCATTTCTTCCGACAGGCCGAGGAGGAAAAAGGCCATGCGTTGCGGTTTATCAAATACGTGGTCGACGCCGGCGGGCGCGTAGTGATTCCAGCCATCGATGCGCCAGAATCAAAATTTAAGAGTCCTCGAGATGCCATAAAACTGTCACTCGATCAGGAGATTCATGTGACTAACCAAATCAACGGCTGGTCGAACTCGCGCGAAAGAAGAACGACTATATCACGATCAATTTTTTCCAGTGGTTCTTGACGGAACAACTCGAGGAAGTCTCGTCGATGGATAATCTGCTCAGGATCATCGAGCGCGCGGGCAATGATTTCTTGCAGGCGGACGAATACTTGGCTCGAGTCGGACGTAAGAGCAATGCCAGACCCACCAAAGTGACCCATTCGACTGTCGCTCAGGGCTGGCAGTTGCATTCCGTTTTGCCATTGAGAACAGCCGGCTATTGAGGAGCAAAGCGGAGGCTGATACGAACTTCAAAGACCATTTTTCGAAACAGGCGGCTGGTTATGCGAAGTTCAGGCCGCGGTATCCGCAAGAATTATTCGACTATCTGGGAAGCATCGCGCCGAGTCGTCAGCTCGCATGGGATTGCGGCACGGGGAATGGACAAGCAGCAGTTGGATTGGCATCCGTGTTCGATCGCGTCATTGCGACGGATGCGAGTGAGAAGCAGATCGCGAACGCGCAGTCACATAGAATAGTCGAGTATCGTGTTGCGCCCGCCGAGAATAGCGGCATCGAATCAGAGACGCTTGATCTAATCATGGTCGCGCAAGCATTGCACTGGTTCGATCTCGGCCATTTTTATGCGGAAGTGCGACGCGTGTTGAAAAATAATGGCGTCATCGCTGCGTCGGCTTACAACTTGTTACACGTCGAACCCGCCATCGATGAGGTGGTGAATCGATACTACTATGAAGTGGTCGGGTCCTTCTGGCCGCCAGAGCGCAAGCTTGTTGAACAATTCGCCGATCTACCTTTCCCGTTTCACAAGCGTCGATGCGCCGAAGTTCGAAATGACAGCGCAATGGAATCTCGATCATCTGCTCGGCTACCTTCGAACGTGGTCTTCGACGCAGCGGTTCCTCGCTGCGAAAGGCAGCGATCCGTTAAAGCAAATAATGGAGGAGCTTCGCGGCGCCTGGGGAAACGCGAAACAGACGCGGCACGTCCTTTGGCCGTTGACTTTGCGAGTCGGGATCAACGCTAGTGGCGAATCACCGAAGCAATGATCTTGAAGCGCGTCCGACGTCTGCGCCCTACTGATTTTTCCCGCACTCTCTCCACGGCGAGTCTGCGACCTGTCCTCCTAATTCGACGTGAATCCTGCGTTCCTGGTCCAAAAGCGCTTGAATAGAATGAACCCCATGGAGTCTAATCCGCACATGAAAATAAAATCAGCACTCAGTTTGATGGCCGCCGCAAGTCTTGCGCTAAGTAGCGCAGCTTTTGCCGCGGGTGCGAAAACTTATGAAGTCACAGGGCCGGTCCTAGAAGTGAATGAGTCTATGATCGTGGTCCAGAAGGGGAAAGACCGTTGGGAGATCAATCGCGACGCCAACACCAAAGTCACAGGCGACGTCAAAGTTGGCGACAAAGTTCATATCACCTACACAATGTCCGCGACCGACGTCGAGGTGAAAGCGGGCAAGGGCGCTAAGAAAGAAGCGAAGGCCGCGCCAACGCCATAAACTGAGAACGACTCAAATCGCCGGATGTGCTTGGCGTGTCCGGCGATTTATTTGTAGCCACGTCGCTGTGCGACGTCCAGTCACGGCCCGCAGGGCCGCGGCTACATCAGCTTCGGCGGTCAGAGACCGCCGCTACAGAGAAGCGAATGCGTTTCGGCGTTTGACACAAACGCCGCTACAATTATCTCCGTCTTCCGCTGCCGCCGAGGATTCCGCCAAGCAGGCCGCGCGCGATTTGCCGTCCGAGTTGGCTGCTCGCCGCGCGCATCGCGCTCTTGGCCAGTGAAGTGGCAAGTGAATCGTGGACGCCGCCGCGCGGCCCGACAGTGGGCTGGAAGGCCCCAGTCACAGTTCCCAATGCCTCCGCAAGCACAGACGATTGTGGCGGTGCAGGTGCCGCTTCGCCTGGTGGCACCGGCGCTGCACCGGCGCTTTGGATTTTCTCTCCTGCTCTGGCCTGCAACTTTTCGTAAGCCGATTCCCGATCGATAGCGTTTTCGTAGTGACCCGCGAGCACCGAGGAATTGATGATTTGCTTCCGCTGCTCCGCGGTGATTGCTCCCACCTGACTGCGTGGCGGAACAACTTTCGCGCGCTCGACAATTTCCGGGCTGCCATTTTCATCCAGCATGGATACAAGCGCTTCGCCTACAGCGAGCTCGGTGAGCACAGTCTCAGTCTTCAGTTTGGGGTTCTGCCGAAACGTTTGGGCGGCGGCTTTCACCGCCTTCTGATCGCGCGGGGTAAAAGCGCGTAAAGCGTGTTGCACGCGATTCCCGAGCTGGCCAAGAACAACTTCAGGAATATCGAGCGGATTCTGGCTGACGAAGTAAACGCCGACGCCTTTGGAACGGATCAGTCGCACCATCTGCTCAATTTTTTGTCCAACTGCCGGCTCTATGTCTGTGAACAGCAGGTGCGCTTCATCAAAAAAGAAGACCAGTTTTGGTTTCTCCGGATCGCCGATTTCAGGAAGATTCTCGAACAACTCCGACAGCATCCAGAGCAGAAACGTCGCGTAAACTTTCGGTGACTTTTGCATCAGCTTGTCACTGGCAAGAATGTTTACGACGCCACGCCCATTTTGCGTCTGGATTAAATCTTCAAGATTGAGTGCGGGCTCGCCGAAGAATTTGTCGGCTCCCTGCGATTCCAGCGCGAGCAAATTGCGCTGGATGGCACCGGCGCTGGCGGCGGAGACGTTTCCATACTGAGTTTTGAATTGATCGGCGTTGTCGGCGACGTACTGCAACATCGCGCGCAGATCCTTTAGATCGAGAAGGAGCAACCCGTTATCGTCCGCGATTTTGAAGACCATGTTGAGCACGCCGGCCTGCGTGTCGTTTAAATCGAGCAACCGGCCGAGCAGCAGCGGGCCCATTTCCGAAACCGTCGCCCGCACTGGATGTCCCTGCTCGCCGAACACATCCCAGAAAACGACCGGGCAGGCTTCGCCGGTGAAATTGTCGATCTTAAGCTCCTTTGCCCGCTCGAGGACTTTCGGATTGTTTGCGCCCGCCTGGCTCAAGCCCGCGAGATCCCCTTTGACGTCGGCCATGAACACAGCCACACCACGGGCACTGAAATTTTCGGCGAGCGTTTGCAGGGTCACTGTTTTCCCTGTGCCCGTCGCGCCGGCAATCAAACCGTGGCGGTTCGCCATTTTAGGCAGCAAAAAAATCTGCTGCCTGGATTGCGCGACGAGGATGGGTTCGGCCATGACGCAGAATTATGATTGCCAACGGCACCGCGATTGTCCAGCGCCTAACGCGAAGTCGGAATTAGTACAAATAAGGCTTCGAGAGTGGAAAGGCGTTCTTGATTAATTCGACCCGCGGTTCCGCGTCTTCAGCGACGATAACTTCAACCACGTCGAAGCGGAAAAGTATGTCCGGGTTGTCTAGCATACGTAGCCACGCCAGCGCGCCGCGTGAAATTCGCTTTTGTTTTGCACGGTCCACCGCTTCCAGTGGTCGGCCGAAATCTTCGCGCGTGCGCGTTTTTACTTCAATAAACACGAGGGTGTCATTATCGCGGCACACAACGTCGATTTCGCCGCCGCTGCGTCCACGGAAATTGCGGAAGAGAATTTTGTAACCGCTACGCTTCAGGAACCGGCAGGCTAATTTCTCGCCGCGCGCGCCGCGCCGGAGATGACCGGATTTGGACGATTTCTTCCAAGGCAAGAAGCGGTTGCGCCACTGGTTCGAAAGATCGGCGATGGATTGGGCAAGGGCCGAATTCATGGAGCTTGAAAAGATGCAGTTCTGTTCCGTAACCTTTGTGGCGGCTGAAGCAATATTGCGGGAACTGCGCGCAAAAGTCACGCATGATCCGGTCGCGCGTTACCTTGGCGATCACGCTGGCGGCAGCGATGCTTAAGCTGATGCAATCGCCATCGATAATTGCCGTCTGCGGAAGTGGAAAAGGAATCACCGGCAAACCATCAATCAAAACGTGGTCCGGCGGTTCGAGCAACGCTTCAATAGCGATACGCATCGCTCGGTGGCTCGCGCGTAGGATGTTAATCCGGTCGATCTCAACAGAATCGACAATGCCAACAGTCCATTTGATTTCGGGGTTCGAAATCAGCTGGCAATAGATTTCTTCGCGTAATTCCGATGCGAGCTGTTTGGAATCATTCAGACGACGATGGCGAAATTTCTCGGGAAGAATCGCCGCTGCGGCAACAACAGGCCCGGCCAATGCGCCCCGGCCAGCTTCGTCAATTCCTGCAATGCGCGAGACTCCGGTGATACGGAGTTTTTTTTGTACCGAAATCCGCACCGCCGGTAGGACATCAGTGCAAATCATTTCAGATTTGTGTGAAGTGACAAGTGATGAGTGACAAGAATTGTAGGGCGTTTGAAAGCCCGGCCGTTGCTTTGCATCCGTTACGGCTGTGAAACGCCTCGGATGGCGTCTGACACACACGCCCTACAACAGTTGATCACTCTCTGACCGCCGTCGCTTCTTTCCCCTTGCGGCCGCGAAGATAATTTAGTTTGGCGCGGCGAGCGCGGCCCTGTTGTTCCACTTCCACTTTTGCGATGCGAGGCGAGTGCAGCGGAAATACCCGCTCGACACCCTCGCCGTACGAGATGCGGCGCACAGTGAAAGTTTCGTTGAGCCCGCGACCCTTCCGGCCGATCACTATGCCGGCAAAGATCTGGATTCGTTCCTTGTCTCCTTCCACGACGCGAGTATGCACGCGCACGCTATCGCCAACAGAAAACGCCTTGGCATCATTTTTCTGCTGTTCTTTCTCAATCGTATCGATGATCTGATTCATAACTCGTCGCCAGCCGCGCGGCTGCGGGCGCACACTCTCATTCGAAGGCACGGGTTTTGCAACCCGAAATCGCCAATCATTTGGGCCGAGCACGAAGCACAGGCACAAGCAGGACAACATCAGAAAATCTGTGAAAATCAGCGCGATCTGTGGCTAATTCCGGTTCTTATTGCGTCCGTAGCTCAACTGGATAGAGCGTTGGCCTCCGGAGCCAAAGGTTGTGGGTTCGACCCCCGCCGGGCGCATGGCTTGCAGGGCAGGCGCTCCGCCTGCCGCGCTTTGGGTCAGCAACCGAGGCGGTTACCCTACAGGTAGTTCACTGGAATTTCCGGCCCCGCGAAAATTCCCTAAGCCAGTGCTTCGAGCCGGGTGAGCAGATCCTTCTTGCTCGTCATTCCGACGACCTGATCGCGTAGTTGGCCGTTCTTGAAAAAAAGCAGCGCCGGAATCGCGCGAATATTGTACTTGGACGAGAGACTCTGGTTGTCATCTACGTTCACCTTCGCAACCTTGACCGCACCCGCTTTTTCGCGCGCGATCTCGTCCAACAGCGGTGCAATCATTTTGCAGGGACCGCACCATTCCGCCCAAAAATCGACGATCATAGGCTTATCGTCCTGCGTCAGTTCCCGGTCAAAATTCGATTCGTTAAGTGTGATAGTTTCAGAATTTTCCATGGCTAAGAAAAATACGTCCAAATCTGGATAATCAAAATCAATGCCGACATAGCGAGAAGCATCCAAGACATCAGCATTGAGCTTTTCTCGACCGGTGCCACCGCGATCGGCAGGTTTTGTGGAACGACGTTGGGCATCGCCATCAGCGGCTGAGTCTTTTTCTGAGCCGAGCCCAATGGTGCCGGCGCGAGCGGAATGCGCACGGTCTCCTTTTTCGGTCCTAAAGAGGGTGGAATCGAAGGCGGACGTGCCGAAGTCGATAACGGACGCGTGGCAGCTGGTGGCTTCGGCGACGGGAAAAAATTGCCGGATGAAATATCCTCGGGGGCCGAGTGCGGTGAAGATGAAACAGGCGGACCGCCTGTTTCACGAGTCGGCAACTGGATCCGGACTGTCTCGCGAGGTTTCACACTTGGAGCCGGCGGAGCCGGCTGCGGCGTTACAGGCGGATGCGGCAGCTCGATGCGAACCGTCTCTTTTTTTGGCTGGTCAGGTTCGGCCATTACTGTAGGAGAAATTGATCAAAAACCGCCGACTTGTCACTACCCAATCTTGCAGCTCAAAGAAATTCGGTCACGCGCGGCTGTAGCCATGTCCCCGCGGGCCGTCCCGAAACGAGCATGACTCCGCGAAGACCGGCCACAGGTCCGCACACCGGACGGATTCGTCCTACGGCGAACCGGTGGCTTGTATCTTGGCAATTGGGCCATCAGGCCAGCAGATCGTAGCCGCGGCTTCCTGTGACGGTCCGCCGAATGAACTCACCAACGGGCGCAGGCTCGGACAAAACGACCCGCGCATCGACATCCGGCGCGTCGCCTTCGCTCCGCGCTATGTGCGGCTGATCGACGAGCAGTTTCAGTTCGCTGCCAATTTTCTTGTGAGCGAGATCATGGGCAATGGATTGCTGCATAGCCATCGCTGTTCGATAACGTGAGTTCTTTATCTTTACGTTAACCTGCCGCGGCATCGTCCCGGCGCGCGAACCTTCTTCCTGCGAATATTTGAATATCCCAAGACGCTCGAACCGGCTGCCGCGAATGAAATCCAGTAATGTCTCGAATTCTGCGTCGGTCTCGCCGGGGAACCCGACGATGAAAGTAGTGCGCAGCGCTACCCCCGGAATTCCAGCGCGCAGTTTGTGAATTAAGTCTTCAATATGCGTGCGCGATGTTTCACGTCGCATCCGGCCGAGCATCGATTCGTCGATGTGCTGTAGCGGGATGTCGATGTAGCGCGCGACCTTGTCGCATTCAGCAATGGTCTCGATCAGTTCATCGCTCCAATGCGCCGGGTGCGTGTAAAGCAGGCGCACCCAAAAATCACCTTTGATCTGTTGAATGTCGCGAAGCAACGCCGCGAGAGTCGGCCCGCGACTGGAATCCACCGGCTGCCGCGGCCCCGCTTTGGCCTCCCACAAATCCATTCCGTAGTAGGTGGTGTCCTGACTGATCAAGTTGATTTCGCGGACACCTTCGTCAACGAACGCACGGATTTCCGCCAAGACCGATTCCGGTTTGCGGCTCCGATGCTTGCCGCGCATTTGTGGAATCACGCAAAAACTGCACGGATGATTGCAGCCCTCTGCAATCTTCACGTAAGCGGAATGCGACGGAGTAAGTCTGAAACGCGGTGTGTCGTAATCGGGAATGTACGTGGGACGGGTAGCAGCGAAGAGGAGCGCATGCGTCCCGCTTGCGTCGCTCGCCTCTCGCAACCGAGACGGTCGCGTTACGATTCTTTCCACGATCTGACCCAGCTCTTTAACCTGATCGAGTCCAATAAACGCGTCTACCTCAGGCAACTCGTCATGCAGTTCTCTCGCAAACCGCTGCGACATGCAGCCGCTTACGATTAGTTTTTGGTCCGGTCGTTTGTTCAACCCGCGCTGCTGGTGCGCTTCCAAAATCGCTTCGATTGATTCTTCCTTGGCCGAATCGATGAAGGCGCAAGTGTTAATCACAAGCACATCGGCGTCCTCTGCGCGCGAGGTGATTTCCATCCCGCATTGCAAAACGCTTCCAAGCATGACCTCCGCATCGACGAGATTTTTGGCGCAGCCGAGGCTGATCATGCCGACCGTCGGCTTACGAGGAAAATCTGTCGCGTTCGTCGCCTTCATTTTCAGCTAGCACTCAAAGCATACGGCGCTGTCATGTTGAGCGAAGCGTGAGAAATGCGAAGACTTTCAAACATCTCTGATCTACTTCCGATTAGCGGATATCCCGAGAAACTGATCCGAGATTCTTCGCTTCGCTCAGAATGACAGACTGGTTTAGTTGACCGTGACGTCCTGGTCGTTTTGTTGCAGCTCCTGTCCGTTTTTGGTGATCTTAACGGCTTCAGGATCGAGAACCCGAATCGACACGTGCTTACCGTGAAATTCAACCGGACCATCAGCCGGGGAGACCCATCGTTCGAACGCAGCCTTTCCATCGTCGCCGAGCGTTACCCTCACGTACGTTCGTTTGAGCGGCTGGATGGCGACTCGATTTTGTTCGCCTGATTCAGGTGAAGGCGAAATCGCTCCTTCGCGGGCCTGCGTTAGTTCTTCTTTAGTTACCGGCTTCGCCTTACGCACTTCCGGCTCAGCTGGCGCTGTGGAATTGGCTGCCAAAGCCTTGCGCGTTTCAGGCAGCCCCACTGTCGGGAGAGGGGACGCGACCGCCGCACTCGTAGCGACAGCGCCAATATTTGGAGCTGCTGCCGGGCTCGACCCGCCCGAGGCAACCGCCGGTGTCGCAGTTGGCAACGTTTGCGCGGTCGAACCCCCTCGCCCAGGCGCGAGCCGCTGCACATTAAGAAAAAATTTCATGCCTAGAAAGCCGACCACTAAAACCACCACTCCCACAATGAGCGGCATTGGCGAAATGCGATTGCTGCCACCGGTACCACGGGTGGCAGCGGGCCGGCGCCGAACCACAGGCGCGGAGACTGGTTTTGCGCGCTCGTTCTCCTGAAGGTACGAGTAGCCGTCGACGTTCACGCTCTCGGAATCCTCAAACGCGTCCAGGTAAGGCGTCACGTCGACATCCAGGAATTTCCCGTAAATAAGCAGGAAACCCTTCGCGTACGCCAGGCTCGGGAATTTCGAAAAATCGTCCGCCTCGATTTCCGCCAGCCTGTGCGGGCGAATTTTGGTCATGCGCGCGGCTTCATCGAGCGTGAGATTTCTCGCTAGCCGTGCTTCCTGAAATTTTTTTCCGAGCCCCTCTATTGTCATGAGCGAAAAGCCGGCTAAACGGCAGCATCGAGATCGACCAAAATCTCGCGTGGTTTGGCGCCCTCGCCGGGACCCAAAATACCGCGCTGCTCCAGAATATCAACGATGCGCGCGGCGCGCGTGTAACCGAGTCGCAACCTACGCTGAAGCAACGAAGTGGACGCGCGTTTTTCCTGTCGAATAATCTCGATGCATTTTTCGACCAGCTCTTCATCTTCGGCGGTCACTTCTTCCTCCGGCGCACTAGTCGACTGGAGTTTCTCATGCATGGCCGTATCAAATGCAGGCGGACTTTGTTTCGAAATAAATTCTACCAGCGCGTGAATCTCATTGTCAGTAACCAGCACGCCTTGCGCACGGATGAGTCGTGAAGCGCTCGGTGGCAGATAAAGCATGTCGCCCTGCCCAAGCAAACGCTCCGCACCGTTTTCATCAAGAATGACGCGACTGTCGATCTTGCTGGCGACCTGGAATGCGATGCGGCTGGGAATATTCGCTTTAATAACCCCGGTGATCACGTCCGCGCGCGGTGTTTGAGTTGCGACGATCACATGCATCCCAGCCGCGCGAGCCATTTGCGTGATGCGCGCGATCGCCGTTTCGACATCCGCGGGCGCGGTTTGCATCAGGTCAGCAAGTTCATCGACGATCACCACGACGTACGGAATTCTGTCGGGAACCTCTTCTTCTGTAGCCGGGGGCGCTGACCCCGGCCGGCTCGCGGCAGGTTCATCTTCCCCGCCGCGCTCAGCGCCCGCGGCTACAGGTTTCTTCGGCCGTGCATTAAACCCGACAATGTTCCGCACGCCTGCGCGGGCAAACATTCTATAGCGGCGTTCCATCTCGTCGATCAGCCATCGCAACGCCAACAGCACCTTCCTGGGGTCCGTCACGATCGGAAACGCAAGATGCGGCAGCGATTGGTATGACTGCATTTCCACCATTTTCGGATCAATGATAACCAAGCGCATCTCCTCCGGCGTGAAGCGAAAGAGCATGCTGGCAATCAGCGCGTTGATGCAGACGCTCTTTCCGCTGCCAGTCGTTCCAGCGACAAGCAGGTGCGGCATCTGTGCCAGGTCGGCAATGATTGTCTTGCCGTAAACATCCTTGCCGAGCGCGAGCGGAATTCTTGCATGCTCTTTCGCTGTGTCCCAATCAGTCGATTGAAAAAGCTCGCGCAATTTCACCGTGACTTTGCGCGTATTGGCCAACTCAATTCCGACAGTGTCTTTGCCCGGAATAGGCGCGAGAATGTTAATTCGTTCGGCACTCGTCGCTCGTGCAAGGTCGCGCTCGAGACTCACAATCTTGTCCACGCGCACGCCCTTGGCCGGATAAACTTCGTACCGAGTTATGGTTGGACCCTTCGTGATGTCACCAGGTCCTACGACGATTCCAAATTGGGCTAACGTCTCAATGAGAATTTGCTGGACCTCTTGTAGTTCAGAAGGATCGGTGGCTGTACGCGCTTCAAGACTGTGTTCTTCGAGCAGATCAACCCCGGGCAGGACGTAATCTTCCCAGCTGGAAGTGGCACTTGTCGGGCTGGGGGCCGCCCTCGATTTTTCTTCACTTGCGCGCAGCTCCGCGAGAGAAGGTCTGCGCCGACTTGCCAGCCGCTCAGTCGACGGCACTGTCGTATCGACGACTTTCGGCGCGGGCCGATTCGCCAATTCATCCGGCGAAATCATCGTCACTACAGGTTCAGGCACAGGAAGCCCTTTCTTTTTGAGTTGCTTCTGCAGCGCTTCAAGCGCGCTCCGCCCCTTCTGGGTCTTCAGTTGTTCCTTGAGATCCGACTTTCGAATCGTTCGACGCACACGCCATTCGTGCAGCTTCGCCACGCTCCGGCGCATAAGGTTGACCATCTCGCGAACAAGATGAATCGGGCGCAGACCCGTAACTAAAATCAGCGTGGTCAAATAAATTCCAACGACAAGAAGAACCGAGCCGACTGGGCCTAGAGCCGCGGGGAGCAGCCCGCGATGTTCATCGGACAAACGATAGCCGATGAGACCGCCCGGTCCTTGAATGTCCACCGGCACCTTCCTTCCGAGGAAATGGCTGATCCCCCACGCTTGGTCCAGGCATGCACCAGAAATGAGGAATAGAATGATCCACGGGATTCGGACCGTGACACGCAATCGGGGATAAAATAATTTCGCGGCGCCAAATCCGAGTAGAACGGCCGCCAGCAATAGTGACGCAAAAACGCCGATTAGCTGATAGCAAATGCCTGCAACGATTGCTCCTAGCGGTCCAATGAAATTTTGTGCAGGATGATTGGCTGGCGAAACGTGACTAAACCAGAACCACGACGGTATATCCTTTGGCGTATAGGAAATCAGCGCGAAAAAAAGTAGCGTGCCGGCAAAAAGCAGAACGAGAGCGAACACTTCGTTCCATGCGCTGAGTCTTTCTGTGCGGCCCACCGCGTGTGATAGTAATGCCATGCAGGCGTCTTTCAATCACAAGTAGCACGGGCATTTTGCCTGTGTGGCGTTCGGGCGTCTCGCCTGAACACTTCGTTGCAAACCTTCGACGGGCTAGAAGCCCGCCGGCCCCACAGGCAAGATGCCGGTGCTACCAACGCGGTTTCGCCTTGCACGCGCCACGAGAGACTGATAACTGTGCCAGCGCATTATGGGTTCTTTCCTTCGCCAGGGCGTCGTCGCTGTTTCGCTCTGCATTTTTCTGTTTTCTACATCTTGCGAAAAGCATCCTCTTGGGCAGATGCCGGAAGTTCAGAGGGAACAACCCGATCCTGCAAAAGTCTGGTCGAATGCGGCGGAACAACATTCTGAAGGACATTCGACTTCAGGAACGCCGGCAGAAGTTCCGCACGAAGCTCGTTAGGGAAAGGAGATCCCATGGCTAAACACAAATACATGAGGTCACCACCGAACCTGACCGGGATGCCGCCGGGGGTCCCCTACATCATCGGCAACGAAGCGGCTGAGCGTTTCTCCTACTACGGCATGAAATCGGTCCTGACCGTTTTCATGGCGCATTACATCCTGAACCACTCGGGTGTGCTGGCGCCGATGCAGGAGAACGAAGCGTACATGTACACGCATTATTTCGTGTTCGGCGTCTATTTCCTGCCAATTCTCGGCGCGATTTTGGCCGACGGTTGGCTCGGCAAATATTGGACGATCTTGTCGCTTTCGATTGTCTACTGCCTGGGCAACCTCACGCTCGCGTGCATGGCCACATCATGGGGAATCGCGATTGGTCAACGCACAATGTTAGCAATCGGATTGTTCCTGATTTGTTTGGGCGCCGGCGGCATCAAACCATGCGTGTCGGCCAATGTCGGCGATCAATTTGGCGAATCGAACAAACATTTGCTCTCCAAAATGTTTGGCTGGTTCTATTTCTCAATTAATGCGGGATCTTTCATTTCGTCGATCCTCTGTCCGTGGTTGCTTGCAAATCCGAAGTGGGGACCGGGTTGGGCATTCGGAATTCCGGGCATCGCCATGGTGATCGCCACGTTATTTTTCTGGGGCGGTCGCAAGAAGATGGTCCACGTGCCGCCTGCCGGCCTCAGTTATTTGAAAGAAACATTCAGTAAGGAAGGTCTTCTCACCCTTGCTCGTATCGCAATGGTTTACGTTTTCATTTTGGTCTTCTGGGCGCTTTGGGGAATGAGCAACGGCGCTGAATGGACGTTGCAAGCCGAGAAAATGGACCTGCATTGGATGGGCATGAACTTGATTGCTGCCCAGGTGCAAACCGCAAACCCAATTCTCATTTTGATTTTCATTCCGATCGTGAACTACGTGATCTATCCAGCGATCGACAAGGTTTTCCGACTGACGCCGCTCCGAAAAATTGGGATCGGCCTTTATATCACGGCAATGTCGTTCGTCGTGATTGTTTGGATCCAGGGACAGATCGACGCGGGACTGAAGCCGAGTATTAATTGGCAATTGCTCGCTTACGTCATCCTCACGCTTGGTGAAGCGATGGTTTCCATCACCGGTCTGGAATTTTCCTACACCCAGGCGCCGAATTCGATGAAGAGCTCGGTGATGGCTTTGTGGCTTTTGACTGTGGCTTCAGGCGAACTTTTCGTCGGCCTCGTCAATAAATGGATATTGCACGCAGGTGGCGCTCAAAAAGTCAGTGCGTATCAGTACTTTACCTTTTTCACCTGGTTAATGTTTGGAGCCGCTGTTGTTTTCACAGTCGTGGCTTGCTTTTACAAGGGGAGCACTTACCTCCAATCACAGCTCACGCCCGATGAAGTTGCCACTGAGCCGATTCTTCACGGCGGCACACCGAGCTGAACTCGAATGAAAATCATTATCGCAGCCGCGGCCGCTTTATCGTTGTCGATTTCAAACACATTCGCGACTTCGCAAGACGACGCGTTTCAAAAAGTTGCGCACGATTACGTCGAACAATATTTACAAACCAATCCCGAGCAGGCGACTGAACTCGGTGACCATCGTTTTGATGACGAGTTGACCGACTACTCGGCCCAAGCGCGAGCTAAAGACCTCGCCACGCAAAAAGAATTTCGGGACAAGCTGAACGCCATCGATGGCTCGCAACTGACCGGCGCGAACAATATCGATCTTCGAATCCTCAAAGAGAACATCGATTACGAAATCTTCCGGACCGAAGAGCTGAAAGAGGCGGAGTGGAATCCGCTGGTTTACATGCAGAGCCTGGCCAACAGCCTCTATCTGTTGGTCGCGCGCGATTTCGCGCCGGCAGAAAAACGGATCCCGAGCTTGCGCCAGCGCCTGGAAAAGATCCCGGGTGTCATCGCGCAAGCGAAAGCCAATCTGCAGCATCCGCCCCGCATCCACACCGAAACGGCGATCGAGCAGACGCAGGGCGCAATCAATCTCGTGCGAACAGAGCTCGCTCCCTTACTCGATCAGGCGCCGCAAACGAAGAAGGAGCTGGCCCCGTTGCAGGACAAAACCGCTGCGGCGCTGGAGGATTACAAAAAATGGCTCCAGAACGATCTGCTCCCCCGCTCCGATGGCGACTTCCGTCTCGGCGAGCAGAAGTACAGGAAGAAACTGCGTTTCGCCCTGGCATCGGATTTGCCGATGGAAGAAATCATGAAACGGGCAAAGGCCGATCTGGAGCAGACACAAACCGCCATCTACGAAACGGCGTTGCCGCTTTATAAAAAAGATTTTCCAAACGCCGACGAGAAAACGCTGGTGGACAAACACAAGGTGACGGCGGCGGTTCTCGGCAAGCTCGCCGAGCAACACCCGAACGACGCCACCGTTGTCGACTACGCGAAGAAGATCACCGCCGAAGCGACCGCTTTTGTTAAGCAACACGATCTGGTGGCCGTTCCCAACGTCCCACTGGATGTGATCGCGATGCCAGAGTTCAAGCGCGGCGTCGCGATTGCGTATTGCGATGCGCCGGGGCCGCTGGAGAAAAACGGCAAAACATTTTTTGCCGTCGCGCCTACGCCAAAGGACTGGTCGAAAGAGCGGAAGGAATCGTTCTTTCGCGAATACAACAACTACATGATTCGCGATCTGACGGTGCACGAAGCGATGCCGGGGCATTTTTTGCAGCTCGCACGCTCCAATGAATTCCGCGCGCCAACGCTGGTACGCGCAATTTTCCAGAGCGGACCCTTCATCGAGGGCTGGGCGGTTTATTGCGAACAGGTGATGGCGGAACAGGGATACGGCGGACCGGAGGTTAAGATGCAGCAACTGAAGATGCGGCTGCGCGCGATTTGCAACGCTATTCTCGATCAAAGCATCCATGCCGGAAACATGAGTGAGAAGGAAGCGATGGATTTGATGACCAAAGAAGGTTACCAGCAGGAGGGCGAAGCGGTGGCCAAATGGAAACGCGCCCGGCTTACTTCCGCTCAGCTCTCCACCTATTTCGTCGGCGCCACGGAGCATCTCGATTTGCGCGCTGCGGAACAGAAAAAACTCGGCGACCAATTCAATCTCAAAAAATATAACGACCAGGTAATCTCTTACGGCAGTCCGCCCGTGAAATACGTACGGGAGATCCTTCAAGGAACGACGGCTTCCCAGCCGCCGGGGTAGCCGATGACGGCCTGGAGGCCGTCACTCCTTGGACCCCGTGGATACACCGCGCTCCTTTAACCCGTACGAGGAGATTCGGTTCACGGAAAATCTTCTTCCACATTGGCAGCAGCGCGGAGCAACATACTTCGTCACGTTCCGCTTGGCTGATTCAGTACCCACTCATCTGCGAACACAATGGGAGGAGGAACGAGCCATATGGCTGCGATTTCATCCAGAGCCCTGGGATGTCGAGACCGAACTGGAGTATCACAAACGCTTCACCGGTGCGATCGAGCGTTGGCTCGACGCTGGATATCGTTCTGCGTGTTGCGGCAAAACGAGTGCGCAAGCATTGTAGATGGTGCGCTGCGCCATTTCGATGGAGACCGTCTCGCGCTTATCTCTTCGGTCGTGATGCCAAATCACGTCCACGCGCTTTTCGTCCAGAACCCAACACACCCGTTGGAAAATTTGCTTCACAGCTGGAAGTCGTTCAGTTCACGGACCATCAATCAGTTGCTCGGACGTTCCGGAACTTTGTGGCAGCGAAGTTACTGTGATCGACTTGTGCGAGATGAGAAACATTTCCGCAACTGTATTCGTTTTATCCGCCGAAATTCGGAGAAAGCACATTTGCGCCGCGGCGAATACATTCTGTACGAAAGTGATTTAGCAAAGCAGATTGAATAACAAGGACCGACGGCTTCCTAGCCGTCGAGTGAGCCCATGACGGCTGGAAGCCGTCATTCCTTGGATTTAACGCAACGCTTCTTGCCGTGTTTGCGTTTGCGCGGTGCGGCCGCAGTTGGCTTTCTTGCAGTCGGCAACCGCACTAGCTCATCGAGAGTAAATGTGCGGCGACGTCTGGTTCCCACTTCTCGAAATTCGATCTCATACCAGCCGTTCATCCGATCTACCCGATAGCGTTTCTGTCCAATACGCATCGGTTCGCGCGCGATCACACGATGGATGACCTTTTCGTATTTGGACGGTGGCCAGCGTCGCATTCGGCGACCCCAATCAATTCCGTGCCCGATGTCGTCATAAGCGGCGGGGCGCTTTTCGAAGTCCAGAAGTGAACGCGCATCTCCGGCGAATACCGCGGCAATGTGCTCCAATGTGCTCGAATCACTGATCTGTCGAATTCGCTGGCGAAACGGCCGCAAAGTTTCAGCCGCAATCGCACGGAGGCTTAGCGTACGCCCGTCACGCAGTTTCCAAAGGAACTCGTTGATATCAGATGTGAACGGATTTCGGCCTAACGAATCGGACATAACTCGCCAACCGCGTCGCGACGAATGTTTTCGCAGATGAAATCGCGCGATGCGAGGAAGTCCGTGGCGCCCCAATTGTCTCAGACCAAAATCTTCCCAGCGAAGCACAGTTCTCATGGCACCCGCGATAAACGCGCACGTTGCCAGCATCAACGCGGGATCCGGCGTGAAATCAACTGTGACTTCGATCCGGTTTCCGCGCGGACGCACACCGACTGCACTGCTCTGCCGGTTCGTCGCCAACAAAATCACCGGTACCGGCAGGATGTGCGCCATCAGATACGCAAGCCTCGTCGCATTTCGAAGCTTCGATTTTCGCGCGGTTGGAAACGAAAAATTGTAATGCGTGCTGAAGCCCTGAAGCGTGCACTGACATTTGTGTCGCCTGGCCCAGTGATCCAGTTCCCGTCGCAAATAGCGGATCTGTTCCCACAACAAACGAGTCGCGCGATAACAACATCCCCGCTCGAGTTCAATAATTGGCGTGGCGACCTCGATCACACCGGTGTCGAAATAAATTGCACCGCCCGCGGGCAATTGAAACGATTTGCCGGTGCGCGGAATCATTCGCCGTCGCACCAACCGGCTGGGATCACCAAAGACCCTTTCTGGACGTCGTCTGCGTCCATTAACGAAAAGATTAAATTCCGCTTCCAACCCGATCACCGCTCGCGGCGGCGTCGCGCCAGGGGCGAGAAGGCGAAGACGATGCGCGTCGCGTTCTGTTCGGCGGTCCTTCATCTGCTCAATTCGAGACTAACTCGCTTCGCTGCATTCGCGCGGAGTTAAGCTCGCGTATCCTAAATCGATGTGGAGGTGGTCGCTGGTCTGTCCTTCTTCACGTCCGAATGCCCGAACAGAAACAGCCGGGCTCAGTGATACCGCAACTGCACGATACTTCTCAATGGACTTTGCGTCGGAGAGGAAAGTGTCGCTAACCCGGTAGATGTTTGCCGCTGTACCCCACGCATGAATGCTTTTTGCGCCGCCAATTTGATGCGCTGGCGAACGATACCCACCGTTTGCGCTGACGAACACCGGCGCATCGACTTCGCGGCGGAAATCTTCCAAGAGTCTGGCAAGCAAAAGGATTGCGCACGGCACGTAGTGAGGAAACTGGCTTAGGAGCAACCTCGCCTCGCGATGGTCGACGAGCATCAATTCAGCGAGCGTAAAGTGTCGCGCGAGCCGAATTTCATGCGCTTCTTCCCAGCTCCCAATTTCATAGAAGAAACGCGGTAGACGATGAACGGTGCCGTTCCTACCAGCTTCACTTTCGCCCGGTCGCAACAGCGCGCGGTACTCTTCAGGCAGACGCAAACCGTCAATCGGCCGCAGAAATTCAGTCCTCATTTGATTTCGGTTCCGTTCGTAGCAGCGATCGATAAATGGATTCGGAAATAGCGGCGACTGTTTCGCGCCGCCCCTCTCTTTCCGGATCGAATTCAGTTAAAATCGCGGCGATGTACGGCTCGCGTTCGGGCAAGTAGATGATCCCAATGTCATGGCACGCAGTAGAAATCTCGCCGGTCTTGTGCGCGACCGCAGCATGTGGCGGCAGCCCGGCGGGAATCATCGAGTTGAATCGTTGCTCCAATAGAATGCGGATCACCTCTCGTTTGCTTTCGGGGTTAAGAAAATCGCCACGAATGGCTGACAACAAACTCAACAACCCGTCTGCAGTCGCTTCATTGTTTATCCCTCCTTCGTGTGCGCCGTGGTCTTCCACACCTCGCCGCAGCTCAACCCCCTCAACTTGCGCGTCCCGCAGAACCGTTCGCACGTATTCGACGCCCACAAACTCGAGCAGCAAATTGGTCGCCAAATTGCTGCTCCCGCAGATCATTGCGTGGGCAAGCGAGGAGATCTTCGCCGTCCGTCCAATGGCCGCATATAGCTCCGGTGTCGCGTCGCGATCCTGGCTGAGACGAAAAACCGATCCATCTGCTGCGCCGAGGAAACGGTTTCGCACGTGTAAGGAGTCATCGAGCCGAAACCGGCCTTCATCTGCCGCTCGAAATATTGCAAGGAGCACTGCGACTTTGATCGTGCTTGCAGCATGAAACCACCGGTCGCCGCGCAATGAAAATCGAAATCCCGTCTCGAGATCGTGCAGTGCTACCCCGATAGCTCGAGCTTTGTTTTTGAGAGCCAGGGCTTCCAGTTCCTCACGTAACCCGTTGGATACATGCACGCTCAACATCGAAGTGCTCTTTACATGGCCATTGGCAAGTCGCAAATTCGCCCAATGCCAAATCTGGCTACCTGGATCCGTCAAAAAGACGCCAAGAGCTTTCGCACAATCTTCGCGAAACACCCAGAGATCAAAGTTTGGAACGCGCGTACTCGAAACGTTCCTCTCGATGAGATGGACGGCCTTTTACTCTCGGGCGGCTCCGATATTTCTCCGGAATTTCTGCGGCAGGACGTTCCCGATCCTTCGGTGTTGGATAAACAGATCGACCCGGAGCGCGACCGCTGGGAGTTTCAGGCTGTCCAGAACGCGCTCTCGCGGGGGTTGCCGATTCTGGCAATTTGCAAAGGTCTTCAGGTCTTCAACGTCGCACTCGGCGGCACGCTCAAGCTCGACATCCAGGGACACAATCTGCCAGAGCAAAAGCAACGGGATGTTCAGCCGTTGCGCAGCGCGAGTAGGGTTTCGCATCGTTTTCCCAAAGTGAACAGCGCGCATCACCAGGCGATCGATAAATTGGGCGACGACCTGGAAGTGGAGGCGTGGGCTGCGCATGATGGCATCATCGAGCAGATGCGGCTGCAGAAATATCCTTTCGGACTTGCCGTGCAATATCATCCCGAGCGCAGCCGAATTTACGACTCGTTGTTCGACGATTTCTTCGCGCGATTGGATCCGACAAAAAAGTAACGCTTCAACTGTTCACTGTTCACACCAGGTTGCCAGTCTGCGCGCTACGGAGAACCGGAACTCGCCGAAGGGTGATCGCGAGCAGCGCCGCGACGATTGCACATCCACCCAACACCATGAATGCGGGACCATGCGTGCCAAAGCGGTCCTTCATTGTGCCGATGAGTGTAGGACCGACAAAGCCGCCCACGTTCGCAATTGTCACCACCAAGGCAATCCCCGCCGCTGCAGGGGCTCCGGTGAGGAAACGCGACGGCATGGACCAAAACGGACCGTAAGCCGCGCAGTGCCCGATCGGAATCAGCGCAAGCGACAAGACTGCCAAGTTCGGTTCGGACAGGAGAGCGCACCCGAAAAATCCCGCGGCCATCACCAGTAACGGAACAGCCACGTGCCAGGGGCGTTCATCAGTCCGATCAGAGTGCGCGCTGTTCAGTGCCATCAAGATGATCGTGACTGCGCTAATTGCACCGAGGATCATGCCTACGTTCACGTCGCTGCTTCCGGTGAGCGATTTGATCACGAGCGGCGCCCAAAACGAGTAACCGTAAAAACCAATCGCAGCAAAGAGAAAGATAATCCCAAGCTGCCAAATCGTCGGGTTAGCCAGCGCTGCAAAGATGCCGATTGGACGTGCTTCGTTGCGCGAAGTTCGCTCGGCTGCCAGCCTGATCGTCAACCAATCTTTTTCTGCCGAACTGAGCCAGTCCGCCGTCTCAGGCCGGTCCGTCAGATAAACGAGCACAATAACGCCGAGCAAAATCGCGGGAATTCCTTCCACCAAAAAAAGCCACTGCCACCCAGCAAGCCCGAACAATCCATTCAGGCCTAAAAGCGCGCCGGACAGCGGGCCGCCAATAACGCCACTCACCGGAACCGCTGTCATGAATGCCGCGATCGCTCGTGCGCGTTGCCCCTCCGGATACCAATGACTCAAGTAATAAACCACACCGGGAAAGAAACCCGCCTCCGCGGCGCCGAGCAGGAATCGCAGCAGATAAAAAGTGGGCGTGGTCCGAACAAACATCATCGCCACCGAGATGGCGCCCCAGCTGATCATTATGCGAGAGATCCAACGCCGCGCACCGACGCGGTGTAGAACCAGATTACTAGGGACTTCGAACAGGCAGTAACCGAGGAAGAACACGCCGGAACCGAAACCAAACGCAGCCGAACTGAATCCGAGATCTGAATTCATCTGCAGTCCCGCGAAACCGACGTTTACTCGATCGAGCCATGCGACGATGTAGAGGATGAACAGGAACGGGATCAACCGCAGTGTGACTTTGCGCAGAGTTACCGACGCAACATCTGGCGACTTCATGCGGAGAAGTTAAAAAATTACAACCGTAACTGTTTTAACTTGGTGCTTCCCGCACAACCACTTCAAGCCTGATTTCCTGAAACGCCAGCTGATCATGGATATGACCGAGCAATTCAAGCGCTCGCGTGTCGGGCATATCCGCGCAAAGCAATTCGATTCGCGCTGGTTTACCAGCAAGTTCGGGATGCCCTTCCGCCATTTCGCCATCAAGCAAGAATGAAACGTAAGCATTAAACCGCTCCTGCAGGGCAAGCAGTTGCTGATCAGTACCATCCCATGGTTCGGGTTCATTCATCACCAGAACGATTTCGCCCGTCTTCTGGTCTTCAGCGATCACATCTATCACACCCGTTCGGTCTTTCTCCGTTGCCATCAGTTCCACAACTAAAGCCGCTAATGCAGAAAGTTAAAACCAAACAAAGGCTGAGAAGCGACTAAGGATCAAACAATCCAACGAACAAGGAGGAAATATGGGCAGGGAAATAAGGGTCATGGCAATAGGTCTGGGCTTGTTAATGCTGGCGCCGCTTAGCACTCCAACATTCGGGGCTCGGGGACCGAAGAACTTTCACGCGGGTGCGGTGTATGTTTTGACAAATCAAACCACTAACACAGCGGCGGTTTTTCGCCGCACCGCCTGGGGCAGGCTAACTCCGGCAGGCGAATTTCCCACCGGTGGTGCTGGCGATCCGACTCCGCAACCTCCAGACCCGACGACTGATCCACTGGCATCACAAGGCGCGTTGGTTATAAGCCATGGTAATCGATTTCTGATTGCGGTTAACGCCGGGAGCAACCAAATCTCGGTGTTAAAGATTAAAAAGAACGAATTAGAGCTGGTGGACGTCGTTGGTTCGGGAGGCATCCGTCCTATCAGCCTGGCTCTAGATGATCATTTGCTCTATGTGCTCAACGAAGGTGGAACTCCTAATATTATGGGCTTTGACTTCGATGAGGATGGAACACTGACACCGCTGCCAGGATCTAATCGCCCGTTGATTGGCGGCGTCGCGGCTGATCCCGCCCAAATTGGTTTTAGTCACGACGGTGACTTCCTTGTCGTAACAGAAAAAAGCGGCAACCGAATCAACGCCTACACAATCAATGAAGATGGGCTACCAAGCCCACCCATAGACAACACTTCCAACGGAATGACACCGTTTGGCTTCGCGTTCAACAACGCCGGTACTTTGGTTGTCTCGGAAGCTTTTGGCGGCGGGGCAAACCAATCGGCGGCATCCTCGTATGATGCAGCGGAGGACGGGACCCTAAGCGTGATCAGCGGTTCAGTGCCAAATTCTCAAACCGCCTCTTGCTGGGTGGTCATACCTAAAAATGGCAAAACTGCTTTTGTGTCGAACACCGGCAGTAGCACGATCTCCAGCTATCGCATCAACCCAAGCGACGGATCGATTACTCTCCTTAATGCGACAGCGGCGGATACGGGCATGGGCAGTGCACCAATAGACATGGCTCTCAGTGTTAACAGTCGTATCCTGTTTGTGCTTCTCGGTGGGTCCCAATCAGTGGCTTCTTTTCGCGTATGGAAGAACGGCAATCTGACGCCGATTGATACCGCTGGCGGACTGCCGCTTGGGGCACAGGGCATTGCCGCCAAGTAGCTGTTTTCGCCTAAGGGTTTTTGCATCTGGCGTGTTGTTGAACCCAGCTCGACGCCGAGCTGTTAGGTGGAACGTGTTGTCCTCAACGCGTTGTCAAATAGATGCGGCTCTGCCTCCTGAGGTTTGAACCTTCGGTTTCGGAGAAGCCGATCCACCACTGGAGCTTCGGATCCGCGGCGCTACCTGCTCGCAGACAGTTTAGGGTTAGCCCTTGGCGAAGATGGGGTTGATGTTGAAAAATGATCGACGCCCTGACCGCTGAGGAAATTCGTATCTTGCTGAATCTTCAACCGCACGCCACCTGCGGGTTCGTGCGCGTCACCTTTATCAGCAACCAACGAATTGCGCCCGGCGGGCTCCCAGCACCATTTCTTGACGGCCGGCCAGCGGGCTCGGCATTGTATTTCATGGTCACTCCAGATGCGCCGGTGCGACTCCATCGCATTCGCAACGATCAGCTTTATCACCGTTATTTGGGTGATCCGATTGAAGTTCTTATGCTGCACGAAAATGGAACAAGCGAGCGCGTCGTCGTAGGTCCGGATCTGCCAGCGGGTCAACGCGTGCAACTTTTAATCCCGGGCAATACGTTCCACACTGCGCGCGTAATCGGACAACGACGCTGGTTTCTCGGTGCGAGCACAGAATGGCCCGGCGTAGAGAAAGTCGACGTCGAAATCGGCGATGTCGAAGCGCTGGCGGCGAAATATCCCGACGTGGCCGACGATCTGCGCGCATTCCAGCGAGGATAGCGGTGGTTGATCGTGTTGAGCGCCAAAGGCGCAGGACTCAGCGGCAGCCTGGGGCGACGCTCCAGGTTCATGGCGCGAGTGGAAGCTACAAGCGCTGAAAGCGCGATTCACTTGCGGGCACAATATTGAGAGAAACCTGATTGAAACGCGCTTTCAGCGCTGAGTCCCGTGCTAATGGGTTCCTGGGGCGATGCCCCAGGCTAGAATGAGACAGCACCTTTGGCGCTATCAGATACCATTGACCGACACGTCGTCTCCCGGCAAACTTTGATATTGTTGTGGCAAAAACGAAACGGGCCAGTCGATTAACACTTCTCGGACGGAGTGAAGCCAGGATTCCCACCTCGCCAACCGAAACGCGCCTCGAGACTTTTCCGAATCCCGCACCTAAACGCGATTATCGAATTCATTTTGAAACGGACGATTTCACTTCTGTTTGTCCGGTAACCGGTCAGCCCGATTTTGCTCGGATCGATATCGATTACGTGCCGGATCGTCTCTGCGTCGAGAGCAAGTCGCTGAAATTCTATCTCGCGTCATATCGCAATGAGCGCGCGTTCAATGAAGCGGTCACAAACCGCATTCTCGACGATTTTGTGAAAGCCTGCGCGCCGCGCGAGGCAATAGTCACCGCGCAATTCTCCGCACGCGGCGGAATCGCACTGACAGTGACCGCCGAGTATCCGAACAGCGAACCGGGACGCGATCGTCGATGATTCGCTGTCATTCCGAGCGAAGTCGAGGAATCCCGGAGCGAAACCAAGCGGCTGTTCTGCGGGATCCTTCGACTTTGCTCAGGATGACAGTGTGGTGTGATAAATGAAACGCGCAGTCGTCCTGTTAAGCGGCGGAATCGATTCGGCAACGACGCTAGGAATCGCAAATGCAGAGGACTACGAAACATATGCGCTCTCATTCGATTACGGCCAGCGTCATCAGATCGAAACGGAAGCGGCTCGACGTGTCGCCAGCTCGTTAGGCGCAAAAGAGCATCGCATTGCGAAAATCGATCTGCGGGTTTTCGGCGGGTCCGCGCTCACGGACGATGTCGCCGTGCCGAAGCAGCGTTCGCAAACAGAAATCGCCCATTGCATTCCGATCACGTACGTGCCGGCGCGCAACACCATCTTTCTGGCGTACGCGCTTGCCTGGGCGGAAGTGATTCTGGCCAACGACATTTTTCTCGGCGTAAACGCAATCGACTACAGCGGCTACCCCGATTGCCGGCCGGAATTCATCGAAGCGTTTGAGAACCTTGCCAATCTAGCGACCAAAGCCGGCGTAGAAGGCCGACGCTTCAAGATTCACACCCCGCTGATCAAATCCTCCAAAGCCGACATCATTCGCAAAGCAGTTGAGCTCGGCGTCGATCTTTCGCTCACGCACAGTTGTTACGATCCCACACCCGAAGGTCTGGCCTGCGGCGAATGCGATTCCTGTCTCCTGCGACTTAAAGGCTTCCGCGAAGCGGGAATCTCAGATCCAATTCGATACGCGAAAAAATGAAGCGTAGCCGTTGTTGTCATTCTGAGCGAAGCGAAGAATCTCGGATTAGATGACTCCGGCACCGAGGAGAGGCCAGAGATGTTTCGCTTCGCTCAACATGACAATCATAGATGTAGTTAATCGAGCAACGTAACGGATGCCAAAGCTGTGCCACACTGAATGAAACGTCTGTTCCGGATTTTTGAACTCTCGAAAAACGAACAGCGCGTCGTTCTTATCGTAGTCCTTGCGCTACTTGCAATTGCCTTTATCGGATACGAACGGCGCGTCCGTCGGTTTTCGGCTCAGCAAACATCGGCGACAGAATCGCAGCCATCGCCGACTCCTCCGCAAAGTGAGAATGAGCGATAAATCTAATTTTTAACTAGGGATGTTGGGTCAACGACCGACCCTGTGACGTGTCTCCCTTTCTTCGTTGTATCGGGCTTTATAATTGTAGGGATTGCTTGCACATTCTTCGCCCGTTGGATCCAAGGCTATTACATTCGCATGCGAGCGTTGGCCAACACTCTTCAAGTCTTACCCTCCACGGAAATACATCCAAAGCCGCTCCTATATATGGCAGCTTCGGTTGCTCGGTATTCTCATACTGGCCGCCGGATTGTATTTCCTATTTGATTTGATTCAGCGGCTGTGACGAGACGGACCGAGTCTGCGCATTCGCAGCTTCAATCCCCCACCCCCGGAATTTGCCCATAGCCGACAAAGACCGGACTAATTTTGGCGTCGCCGCTCTTCGGCGGCGGCGGCATTTTGAAATCGAAGACGCTGACGCCCCAGCGTTGTTTGCCATCGTATGTGCGGCCGTCGCTCGATCCGACCATGACGCGCTTGTTCGTTCGTTTTTCGCGTCCCAGATAAATCATCGTGTGTGTGATGGGTGGATCGCGATCGATGTTGTAGGTGCCGCGCCAGAAAAGCAGGTCGCCGGGTTTAAGGTCATCGAATTCGAATGAATCCTCCTTGCGACTCAGGACCGCATAAAAATTCCCCGCTTTGCGCACCCAAACATATTGCTGGCTGGAATCGCGCGGCACGTCGGGGAAGCCGTTTTGCTTAAGGATGTAATAAATGAAACCGGAACAATCCATGCCGCCGTTCGCGGGATCGGCAGAACCATAAGTATAGCCCAGATTTTCTTTTGTTAGCGCGAGCCCAGCGTCCAGGATTTGGCGAACTTTTGGCGGATAGTTGTCGTAACCTTCTATTGCATCGGGCGAAAGACTCACGTTAGGCCAGCCTTTTTTTCCTCGACCAGCTTCAGGTGATTCCGCCGGACTCGCGGACGGGGTCTCTGTTTCCGACGGCGATTCCTCCGGTGTTGGAGTAGGAGACGCCTTTTTTCGTTTTGATTTGTTCTTTGGCGTTGGGGATGGAGTCGGCGAAGCTTTCTTTCGTTTTGGCGAAGCAGTTGGCGTTGGAGTGGGTGTCGTTTTCTTCTTCCGGTGTTTGCGAGATGAACTCGGCGTTGGATCAGGCTCGAAGGCCTTCTTAATTTTTGAGCCTAACGACTCTTGGGCTGAAGGCGCAGCATCAACAGCTCCGAACCAGATCACAAGAATCAGAAACCATTTCATAACTCGACGCTGTAGTGTCCGCTGTCCTCAGCGGAGATTCGAGTCCAGTAGTTCGGCTGGATGCCAGGAGCACAGCGCACTCTACTGCACGTGAAGAATATCGGCGGGCATGATGCCCGCCGGGCCCCACAGACAAGATGTCTGTGCTACGATTGCGCGAGCTCCTGAAGAATTGCTTTGTTCAAACGAATGCCGCCTTCGAAATTCTCGAGCGGAAAATTTTCGTTAGGCGAGTGCGCGCGGCAATCGGGTAGCGCGAGTCCCATCAGCAACGTTTCGATGCCGAGGATTTCCCGGAATTCTGAGACAATCGGGATGCTCCCGCCTTCGCGAATGAGTGCGGCATCGCGGTTGAAAGCTTTGCGCAGTGCGCGTTGTGCCGCTTCGCCCATCGCTGAGTGCGGATCTGTGAGATACCACGGGCCACTGTGGCCCATTGCAACTTCCATCGTAACACCCTTGGGCAGATTTTTTTCCAAATGCGTTTTCGCCAGTTCCAGAATTTCTTCGCCTCTTTGTTCCGGAACGAGACGGAACGTCAGTTTCGCAAACGCGTGGCTGGCGATCACTGTCTTTGTCCCCTGCCCTTGATAACCCCCGCCGATTCCGTTGATCTCCGCAGTCGGCCGCGCCCAGATGCGTTCCACTGAATTGTATCCGGCCTCGCCAAAAAGCTCAGGCACACCTGTCTCCTCACGAATCAGTTTGTCACCGTCGACCGGCAGTTTGCGCCACGCTTTGCGCTCCCAGTCTTCGAGCGGTTTGACGCGATCGTAAAATCCTGCGATTGCCACGTGACCGTCGCGATCGTGAAGCGTGGCCAGCAATTGCGCCAATGCGGTGATCGGATTTGCGACGGCCCCGCCAAAAACGCCCGAGTGCAAATCCATTTTGGGACCGGTGATTTTGACCTCAAGCGCGGTCACCCCCCGCAATCCATAACTGAGCGTCGGCATACCGCGTGCGATCATCCCGGTATCGGAAATAACTGCTACGTCGCACTTCAGTGCGTCGCGATTTTCGCTCAGAAAAGGGCCGAGGTTCGCACTGCCGATCTCCTCCTCGCCTTCGATCACCAAATGCAAATTCACCGGCAACTCACGATGCTCCTCGATCGTTTCCTGAATTCCGAGAATGTGCGCAAGGATTTGGCCCTTGTTGTCTGTCGACCCACGGGCAAATACATAGCCGTTCTTCAAGACAGGCTCGAACGGCGGTGAATCCCAAAGTTCCAGAGGATCCGGCGGCTGCACATCGTAATGGCCATAAATCATAACCGTTGGACGCCCGGGCCGATGTTCATTACGGGCCCAGACGATGGGATGACGTTTCGTAGGTACAAGCTGCGTTTGCAGACCGATCCGGTTGAGCTTGTTCACCAGCCAGTTTGCACACTCAACCAACTTTTCTTTGTGCTTGTCGTCAGTCGAGACGCTTGGAAACCGCAGGAACGAATAATACTCCTCGAGATAATTGTCGCGCATGGCGGGAAGCTAATCGGTTTTTGCCGTTTGCCTACGCTTTCCGGCGAAACTCAGTACGCGCAAAATAGAAGACCGACGACAGCGCCAGCACAATTCCAGTCACCAGGAATTCGCGAACGGTGGCGTGAGCGAGAATCCAAACGATGGCGAGAATTGCCAACGCAGGCACAATTTTCATTCCAGGGAAATCGAACGGCGTCCCATCGGAGCGCACATCCCGTTGCACCAAAACCCAGCAAGCAGCGCAGCAGAGCAGATACATCAACAAAACGGCAACGTTCGAAAGGACCGCCAGCCGCTCGAATGTGCCGCTAATTGAAAGCGCGAACGCCAGCACGGCGTACGTGATAATTGCGACATCGGGTGACCGATAGCGCGGGTGCACATGCGCGAAAAACCGTGGTAATGCACCGTCGCGGCCGAAAGCAAAAATCATTCGCGGCGAACTTAGGATGTCGCTCGTGACGAACCCAAAAGCGGAGATGCTCGCTCCAGCCAGGAGAATCATGCGGCCGAGGTTGCCGAGGAATGTCGCCGCCGATTCGGCGAGTGGCGCGTCCGGATGATTGGCGAGATCAGGACCGAGCGTGCCCTGCGCAACGAGTTGGATCATCAGGTAGATGATCGTGGTGATCACCAGCGCGAGATAAGCAGAACGGGGAACGGTACGCGCCGGATTTTTCACTTCGCCGCTCGGAATTAATGCCACCTCTATCCCCACGAAAGCGAAGATCAAAAGGATAACGGCATCGCCTAACGACTTGCTGCTGGGCCAACCGCTCCAGGCAAGGTTCGGCCCGTGAATAAAAAATATTCCGACGCAAATGAACAACAGCAGGGGCAGAAGCTTGGCCACCGTGATCACAGTGACGGCACCGGCACCCTCGCGGACGCCGCGAATGTTGATCAATACGAGAGAACCATAAACGGCGAGCATGACGACAATCCGCATCGCGGGACTGCCGAGGAACGGCACCACCAGAGCCACGGAGTTTGCTAGTACGTTCACCACTCCAGCAACCGCGCCGAGCGCTGTAAGAAAATAAAGCATGCCAGCGAGGAATCCCACGTAGCGCCCGAACGCCACTTCGACATACGCATAAAGACCGCCGGTTAATGAAACGCGGCTGCCGGCGATCGCGAAACATGTAACGAACAAGACCATTGCAATCGCACAGCAGACAAATGCCAGCGGCGCCGCGGATCCCAGCCCCTTGGCGACTGTCGCTGGGATTACGAAAATTCCAGCGCCGATTGTCGAGCTGACGATATTCGCGGTGAGCGCTGGAATTCCAATGCCGCGAACCAATTGATGATCAACGCGCTCGGCTTGTTCGAGAGAGCTCGTTGATTCATTTCCCATCGGCGCATCCTCAGTGATTGAGTTGTCCGAAGCAAGAGCGCGAGTTAAGCTTCACGCGGGAAGGAGGGTGCTTTTTCAAATGGGCTGAAATTGCAGCTGAAGACGTGCTAGTGGAAAGCGCAATCCACAATATCCTGTGGTCGCGGGCCCTCAGAACCCCTTCAAATTGTGTGATTTTGCGCTTGTAACCCTAATAAGCGTGCTGTATTGAGGCTCCGAAGGCCCGGGGTTTGACCCAAAATGCATTTACAATCGCTCGAGCTGTTCGGCTTCAAATCGTTTGCCGATAAAACTGTCTTCAATTTTCATGAGGGCGTCACCGCGATAGTCGGACCAAACGGTTGCGGAAAATCTAATGTGCTCGACGCCGTCAAGTGGGCACTGGGTGAGCAATCCGCCAAATCGCTCCGCGGCGACGAAATGGCGGATGTGATCTTCAACGGCGCCGATACACGTAAGCCGGTGGGATTTGCGGAGGTCTCACTCACATTCACCGACTGCGCTGAAGAACTCGGAACCGAGTGGCATGACCTTCGCGTGACGCGCCGAGTTTATCGCGACGGAAATTCCGAATATTTGCTGAACAAAACGCCGTGTCGCCTTCGCGACATTCAAAGTCTTTTCGCCGACACCGGGATCGCGCGAACCGCTTACTCCATGATGGAGCAAGGCAGAATCGACATGATTTTGAGCTCGCGTCCCGAAGATCGACGCGCGGTTTTCGAGGAAGCAGCCGGGATCACGAAATATAAAACGCAAAAACGCGAGGCACTCCGAAAGCTCGAGGCAACGGAAGCGAACCTGTTACGCATCGGGGACGTGATCAAGGAGGTCAAACGTCAGATCGGTTCACTTCAGCGGCAGGCGGGGAAAGCCCGACGCTATCAGGCGTTGCACGCAGATCTGCGCGTGCTTGAGACACATCATGCTTGCAAACAGCTTGGGTCGCTCGAGCGCGAACTGGCGGCAGCGCGGGAAGAAATTGAGCGTTTGGCGGACAGCGAGAAGACCACGCGCGCGAAAATTGACAACAGCGAAAATGCGCTCGCAGAGGAACGCGGCGCGCTGGACAAGATTGACATCGAGATCGCCGAATCCCGTGCAGAAGTTCAGCGGCTGGACAGCGAGATTGCGACGCACCGGAACCGCATCGAGTTCAACCGTCAGCGCGCGCAGGAACTGGCTGAACTGATCGAACGCGCAAGGCGCGACATCGCTGACGCTGAAAACAAGCGCAACCAGCAGGCGGCCCGAATCAAGCAAACGAACAGTTCCATCGCGGAAATCGAGCAGCAGTTGAAAGAAAAGGAAGCCGAGCTGGGCGAGCTATCCATTCTGGCCGGAGAAATCCATAAGAAGCGGAGCGACCGCGTGACGCGGTTGCAAGAATTGCAACTCGCACTCTCGAAATCCGAAAGTCGGATCTCGGCGCTCGAAGAGGAACTCACCGGAACCAAAGCGCGCCGCGAATTGACTCATGCTCAAATCCAACAACTCCTAAGAGAGATCGAAGCGTTGACTGGAGGGCGAGACAAACTCATCGGGCAAATCGCTGTGTCGCTCAAAGAGGCCGACCTCCAACCTCTCGACGTCGAGACCAGCCTTCGCCAAAAAGAGAAACTACTCGCTCAAGCAGAACAGGATCTTGCTACGCTCCATCGCACACTCGCCGAAAAGCGATCGCGCCTCGACGTGTTGCGTCAGCTCAATGAAGAAGGTGAAGGTCTCGCCGAAGGTTCACAAGCTTTGCTTAAGGGGGTGGCCGGTTCTGAAGAATTCCGGGACGCGGTTGCCGGTTCGCTCGTTGCACAACTCGATGTTGACCCAAAATTCATTGGAGCAATCGAAGCCGCCCTGGGCCGTAATCTGCACGCCATCATCTTAAAAGATGCGAAAGTTGTTTCCGAAATAATTGGGCACCTAAAGGAAAAAAAACTGGGATACGCTGCGCTGCTCATCCCCATGCTGACAGCGGCCGACCCGGGACCGGCGCAAAAGGTTCTGCCATCGGAAGCGATCGCGTGGGCTACGGACAAGGTGAAGGCACCCAAACCGCTAGAGCCGCTCATCATGCGGCTGCTCGGCGACGTCGTGATTTTTCCGGAACTGGAACAGGCGCTCGAGTGCAAAAAGCGAGAACCTGCTCTGGCAATGGCCACATTCGGCGGCGAGTATATTTCCCGCGAGGGAATCGTTTTCGCGGGAAGCGGCGAAGTTCGCGCAGCCTCTTTGCTCGAGCGCAAAGCGCAGATTGCCGATCTGGCAAAAGAAGAAGCTGCTCTGGTAAAGGAGCGCGATTCAGTGTCCGCCAGGCGGGACGAAGCTAAAACCGCCCTTGAAACCGCTTCGCGGCTTCAGCGCGAATTAACCGAGGCCGGGCGCAAAATCGACACTTTACAATCGGAAAAAACCGCGTTGGACCGCCAGATTGCGGCCGCCGACGAACGAATCGCGCATGTGGAGCGCGATCTTCAATCGGGACACGATCAATTGGCCAACCAAAAGACCGAGTTAGCTGCATTCGAATCCGCGCAGAAACAGACCGTGCTGCGCGAGGAAGAATTAACCGAGAGAACCAATGAACTGCGGCTGGGCGTAGCGACCGATCGCCAGCGCAATGAAAATTTCATCGCGCAACGCGAACCAATGAGCGCGCGTGATGCCGAGCTAGCCGAGTTGATCACTGTGCGGAACGCGGACATCGCGATGTACGAACGGAAATTAGCTACGCAGGCCGGCGAGTCGCGTGAATCTGAAAAGCTGATCAAAACTCAAACGGTGCAACGTGACGAGGCACAAGCCAATAGCGCGAAGATCGTCGGCCAGCGCGCCACACGACTTGCCGCGATTTCCGATCGGGAAAGCGAACTGCGGCGTCTACGAGACTCGTTGGGCGCATTACAAGACCGGCGCGCACAAGGGCAAGTCAAAGAATCGCAATTTCAAATGAAGATCGACAATCTTCACGCGCACATTTCCCGCAGCTACCAGATCGATCTTCGCGGATTTGCACCCGATGAAGTGACGTTTGAAAAGACTTTGCGCGCGCTATTGAAAAAGCGCGCCGGCAGCGAAGATCTGGGGAGCGCACGCGGCCCGCGTGCCCTCGTCGGCGCCCCCGCCGACGAGAAGACCCCAAGCGATGATGAAGAGAAACCGTCGGATGCGACCCTATCCGCAGAGGATTTCGGCGAGGGCGCCGAAATCAGCACGCGAGGCCGCGTGCGCTCCCCAGAGATCGATCTGGGAAAGGTTATCGCAGACCTCAGAACACAATTGGACAACATGGGACCAGTGAACCTCGAGGCTGTGCACGAGTACGACGAACTCGAGGAGCGTTACAAGTTCCTTGAAGCCCAAAACACGGATCTTACGAATTCCCAGCGCGAGCTGCTCGACGTGATCGCGCGCATCAATTCCACAACCCGGAAACTATTTGCCGAAACCTTTGAGCAAGTCCGGGCAAATTTCCGGGAAATGTTTGGCGAGCTATTCCGTGGCGGGCGTGCGGACTTGTCACTGCTGGACGAGAACGACCCGCTGAACTGCGGTATCGAAATCACGGCCAAGCCGCCGGGGAAACAGTTGCAAAGCGTGTCGCTGTTGAGTGGCGGCGAACGTGCAATGACCGCCGTCGCGCTGCTGTTTGCGATTTATATGGTGCGCCCGAGTCCGTTCTGCATTCTCGATGAAGTCGATGCGCCACTCGACGAAAACAACATTAACTGCTTCACCCGCGTGCTCGACCGTTTTGTGCAGCAGAGCCAATTCATCATCATCACACACAACAAACGGACGATCGCCAAAGCTGATGTCCTGTATGGCGTGACGATGGAAGAGCGCGGCGTGAGCAAGTTGGTTGGCGTCAAACTGACTGCCCCGGCACAACCTGTCACTGAAGCAGCTTCAAATGGTGACGCGCACGCGCCGACGCAGCGGCGCCTGGCGTTCGCAACACGTTAGTAGAACAGGCATCTTGCCTGTTTGGCCAGCAGGCTTCCAGCCTGCTGAATCGCAATACAAATTCTAACAGGCAGGCGAAACGCGCCCGCCCGCCCCACGGCCAAGACAGGCGTGCCACAAAAAACTTTGCGCGCAGGTGCTGATCTTGGCTAAAATGACGCGATGCTTCAGACGGCCCAGCGGACCACGAAATTAAAAAGAAAAAAGCGCGCGTCCGCATCGCTGGGCGAAGCTCCTGCGGACAAAACCGCGCCTCCACAGGAGCGTTTTCTTGAAGCGTTTCGGTGGATGCTGCTGGCACGCACGCTGGAGGAAAAGCTCGTTAGTCTTTACCGCGGCGGTCAGATTACGGGCGGCGTTTACATCGGTAAGGGCCAGGAAGCGGTCAGCGTCGCATGCGGTTTGTTTTTAGAAAAAGGCGACATTTTCGCGCCGTTGATTCGCGACCAGGCTGGGCGATCTGCGTTTGGCGAACCGTTAGTCGATGTCACGCGCACCTATCTCGGCTCGCGCCTTGGTCCGATGCGCGGGCGCGACGGCAATATTCATAGGGGGCATCCGCGCGATAACGAACTGGCGATGATCAGTCATCTCGGCGCGATGGTTTCAGTTACCGTCGGCACGTTGATGGCGAAACGATTTCATGGAGAAAAAAATTTCGTGGGCCTTTCGTGTATCGGCGAAGGCGGGATGCAAGCCGGTGCATTTCACGAAGGAATGAACATTGCCGCGGTGGAACAGGTGCCACTCGTAGTGGTGGCGACAAATAATCATTACGCTTACTCGACGCCTAACGACCGCGAATTTGCGTGCGACGATTTGGTGGAACGGGCAATCGGATACGGGTTCGAAGGTTACAGTCTGGACGGAACCGATCTTGCCTCGTGCCTGGATGTAATTGGCGGCGCGGTCAAACGCGCACGTGCAGGGCGGCCACCCCAGTTAGTCGTTGCCTCGGTGCTGCGACTTTCCGGTCATGGCGAACACGATGACGCCAGTTACGTACCCGAAGAGATGAAGCGTCAGGCGTTTGCGCGGGACTGTTTGAAGGTCGCCGAGCAAACGATTATCGAATCCAATCTGCTGAATCCGGACACACTGACCGAATGGCGAAAAGACGCGGTCGCGCAGGTGGACGAGGCAGTTGCCACCGCTCAAAAAGAAGCCGTGCCGGAAGCCGACAAAGAAGATTGGTGCGCGTTATCCACACGCGATCTTGTCGACCCTGTGGGCGAGGAAGAATGACCTCATGAACCGCGATCTGTTAAATCGTGACAACGTTACGTCGGAATTCCGATTCAACGATTTAACGGTTTAACGATTCACGTGGTACAGCCATGAGCATCACTTATCTCGAAGCGATCCGGGAAGCGCAGGCAAAATTGTTGCGCGATGATGATCGCGTTTTCATTTACGGACAGGATGTTGGCGGGAATTTCGGGGGAGCGTTCAAGGCAACGAAAGGTCTGGCGAAAGAATTCCCGAAACGCGTGTTGAACACGCCGATCAGTGAAGATGCCATCGTGGGCACTGCCATTGGCGCTGCGATGCAGGGAATGCGGCCGATCGTCGAAATGCAGTTTGCGGATTTCTCAAGCATCGCCCTGAACCAGATTCTCAATAACGCAGGAACGCATTACTGGCGAACAGGCGTGCCGGTGCCGATCACCGTGCGTTTGCCTTCCGGTGGAACAAAGGGAAGCGGCCCATTTCACAGCCAATCGATGGAATCCCTTTACGCACATTATCCCGGCCTCATCGTGATGACGCCGGCCACCGTGGAAGACGCTTACACGATGTTGATCGAAGCTGTGGCAATCGATGATCCCGTCGTCTACTGCGAACACAAATATCTTTATTACCATCTCAAGGCCGACAAATTGCCGGAGAAAGGGTTACCGACTGGACGTGCGCGTATTACTCGGGAAGGGCGCGATCTCACGATCGTGAGTTACAGCGCAATGACGCAGGAATCTCTAGCCGCTGCGGAGGAACTCGCGCGTGAAGGTCTCGAGGTTGAAGTTGTCGACCTGCGCACGGTCAAACCGTTGGACACTGACACCGTGCTTGCATCAGTCGCGCGCACCGGCCGCTTGCTTTGCGTCGGCGAATCATTTCCCTGGGGCGGCACGACTGCGGAGGTCATCGCACGGGTCACCAGCCAGGGTTTTCATCTGCTCGATGCCGCGCCCCGACGTCTCAACGCGAAAGACACGCCAATTCCGTATCATCCAAATCTCTGGAGCGCGCACCGGCCGAACGCGAAAAATATCGTGGCGAAGGCGCGGGCGTTACTTCGAGAATAAGAATCTATGCCGCAAGTCCCGATCCTCATGCCGCAGCTCGGCGAATCAATCGCCGAAGCCACAATCGTCGATATCAAGATCAAACCTGGCGACGAAGTTGTGGACGATCAGGAAATCATCGACGTCGAGACGAACAAAGCGGTCATGGGCGTGACTACGCCGTGCAAAGGCAAAATCGAGAAGATCACGGTGCAGTTGAAGGAGACGTATCCCGTAGGCGCGGTGCTTGGCTATATCGAAGCGAGCGAACAAGACGCTGCGCGCTTCGCCAAACACGCGCCGTCGCCGCCGCCGCAAAAAGAAGTCGCGGAAGAAATTCCTGCGCGCGCTGATCAGGAAATAAAAGTAGCGCATGCGTCCCGCTTGCGAGAAGAGGGCGGCAACCGGGACGGTCGCTCTACTTTGCCCGTTCCAGCAATCACGAAAGGCGCAACTTTCATGTCCCCGCGGGTGCGCGCGCGCATGGCTGAATTGCAACTGACACCCGTTGATCTTGCAGGGATCATGGGAACCGGCGCCGGCAATCGCGTGACGATCAAAGATCTCGAAAGTTTTCTCCACAAGATCGACAACCAGACAGCGCATGAAGCCTCGAAGATTCGCGCCGGCGTGGCCGATGCGATGCGTCGGAGCTGGACACGTCCTCTTTCAACGATCGGTTCATCAGTGAATCTCGATCCGATGCTAAAAGATCGGCAATCGCGCGATCCGAAGCCCGGCCTCGGTCTTTACGCGCTGCGCGCGCTCGCGCTTGCGCTGGCAGAAAATCCTGCCGCGGCGGCGAAATTCATCGGAAACCGAGTGGTGCAATCAAACTCGCTCGATGTCGGAATCGCGGTAGAAGCCGAGGACGGAATCATGGTGCCGATAATTCGGAGTGCAGAAAAAACTTCGCTTGCCGATCTCACCACAAAATACAAGGAATTGATCGAACTGGCGCGACAGCGGCGGATTTCGCCTGACATGCAGGCGGGCGGCATCGCCACCGTTTCCAACTTCGGGATTTTCGGAATGGAATGGGGCACGCCGATTCCCCTGCCCGATCAAACGTTGCTAGTCGGACTCGGCGTCGGCAAAAAGGTTCCGTCGTGGGACGAAACGAAAAACGAATTCGTACCCCAAACTGAAGCGCAAATCACCTTAAGCTTCGACCATCGAAGCATCGATGGCGGCGGCGCCAGTCGTTTGCTCAAGCGCGTGATCGAACTGCTCGAAACTCCCAAAGAACTCTGAGCGCGCCCGTCACACACGCGCCGTCTTAACGCCGTTCCACGTGAGATCGCGCCTTTTTATTCATGCGGGATTTGCGAAGTGCGGAAGCGCGAGCATTCGCACTGCGCTTTTCCGGAATTTTCGCAAGCTACAGAAGGATAGTGTTTTTGTTTTTGATAAGGATCTGAGGCTTGCGCGAACGGCAACCGATCTCATCGGCACACCGATTTGGTGTCTTGAGCAGGCGAGGAAACATTCTGAAAACCTGACGCGAAGACTCAGTGCGGAAATTGCACCGCTGTTAAAGCGAAAGGGACATCATCTTGCAATCCTGAGCGCCGAAAACCTGGCGAATCCCGGGATGGCCGATCTATTGGCAG
The DNA here is from genome assembly GCA_963803285.1 of uncultured Verrucomicrobiae bacterium. Classification (GTDB taxonomy): domain Bacteria; phylum Verrucomicrobiota; class Verrucomicrobiia; order Chthoniobacterales; family UBA10450; genus Udaeobacter. The sequence goes on from CAWDMG010000018.1 coordinate 89,887, forward strand.
GACTCGACAGCCAATGTGATCTGTCGGTAGTTTTTTACCTCCGGCCTCAGCTTCAGTGGATACCTTCGGGGTGGAAGCAATGGGGCCTGAAAATGGGAGCATCGCTCAGCGATTTTGTTGCTCAGTGCGTCGACACCCGCACACCAGCCTTCAGGCGGGATATCGAAAGTTGGAAATCCACACTCCCGGGGGCAAACATACACGTTCGGTTTTTTGTCCCGGAATTGCTGGCCGGCGGCGATCCTGCTCACGACTTTTTCAATCTGCTCGGCCTTTCAGAGAAACGCTATGAGTTTGAAAGCGAAGCCCGAAATCCCAGTCTCGACGTCTCGGTTCTGCACGTGCTATCGAAGAATCCGCATCTTTTTTCTGACGTTCACGACAACCGGCTGATGCTGGCCTTGACGCGCGCGCTTCCGAAGGAGTTTCGATCAACCAACATTGAAATGCTTTCTGCAGAGCAAGAAGCGAGGATCGAAGAATGCTTCAGAGACGAAAACCGGTGGCTCTTGAATACGTATTGCAGCGATGCGGACGTGGATCGGATTTACCGCGCGCATTTCATGCCGCGCAAGGCGGACGCCAGATATTCCGACATGACTGAGTCTGAGCTCATTTACCGATGTCTCGGAATCATCCTGGAATCGATAGCATCCAGCGGCGGGCAAAGCGACCGGGGCCAAAAATAGAAATCAGGGACGCGATTCCGTTCCACTCGAACAAGAGTAGCGACACGCGGCGATAATGCCGAGCAGGACGATCAATCCGGAAACTGCAGCAACGCCGCCTCCCCACAGCAACCACGCTGGTTTATATTCAACTGTGAGCCGCCCGCTTGTGCCTGCTGGAACTTCCAGAATTGGAAACAATCCGCCATAAGACGTGATGGTGAGTTTCTGATCCCCGATTCGCGCTGTGTATCCGCGAAAATATGGGCGCGAAAAAGTCAGGAGAGCCGACCGATGACCAACCGGGACATCAATGTTTGCGTTCACGAAATTTCGGGAATCATTAATCTGTGAGATCGTCGCCGACACAAATTGCTCGTTAGGCCGCGAATCGAGTGAGGTAACCGAGCGTACGCGTGAGAACGGCGCGCCGCGCCGATGAAATACGTTTCCTTCATCGGTTGAAACGACCAGTTCCCATTCAGAACTTGGCTGTGGTGTAATACTCACTTCTTGCGCAACAACGACGCCGTCCACGCCCATCAAAGCCAACTCGCCATCTCTGCCGGCTTGATGATTGAGTAAATGGCTTCCTACGTCGGGATTGATTTCACCATGAATGCTGGTTGCAAATTCGCGTGCGACTCCAGCGGCGCGGATGGGGCTGTAGCCATTGATGAATCGCAAGCCGCCCCACATCGACGTGCTTCCAGGCCGTAGTGTTTGGCCAACCGGTTGCGGCTTGTTTGTCATGGCATAGGTAAGCTCCGCCCATGGATAAACGCTGAGGTAAAGCCGCTGCGGGTCCAGGGGTGCAGGTCTAAGCAATTCCTGAGAAAAATTGTATCTCGGCACTCCGCAGTTTGTCGGGAGGCAAAGATACGTGGCGACTAAGGCGCAAAATGTGATCGCCAACGGGCAACCACGATTGAAAATCGGACCTGCGTAGCAGCAATTCCAAACAAACCCAGACCGCAGCCAATCCGATAAAAATCCAAGTGAGCGGAAAAGCGTACGAACCAGTTGTACGGAAGATCAACGCGGCGACGCTTGTCAATGCGACGAGCCCAAGCGCCGCTATGGCCGTGGTCCGTGACCGTGGCTTTAAATGCAGGGCCTCTGCCGCGCAGATCGCCAATACGAGATGGAAAAATGGCAGCCATCGAAAACTCCAACGGAACATGCCGGCGGTTGGAGTCATGCAGAGTAAAAGCAGGAGCAACAGCAGCACAAGCTCCCATTTAATTTGCCTAACGAGTTGTCGTGGACGCCATACGAGTCCCTCGATGAGTGCGGCAAGAGCGACCAATCCACAAGCCAATTCGGCCGCCGTATGCGGACGACCGCGCGAAGAAAAATCGGTCCAGTTCACCGTCCATGATGGGAGAATTAATCCTGGCAGCGCCGCAGGCGGGATGCGCCATTGCCAATGTGCTGCGGCGGACTGCAATTCGCGAGCGGAACCCTGAACCAGATCAAGCAGCGCCAGCCACGCGGGTGCGGCAAGACCAAAACCGAGCGCTACGCCCACAAGCATCGGCAGAACCGAAAAAATGTTGCGAGTTTGAAGCAGTGATTTGATCACTAACCACGCAATTAAAATCAACAGCATGAGAACCGTGTAGGGAAATCCACCCGTGACGAGCAGATACACGAAGGGCGCCGGCCAAAGGAATCGCCATTTTGTTCGTCGCAAATCCAGAGCGCGTTCCGCTCCCCACCACGCCCATGGCAACCAGGTAAACGCACCGAGTGCACCGAACCAATCGGTCGCCCCCCAGCAAATTATCCAACCGCTTAACGAGGCGATCAGCGCGACAAAGATGGATAAGGCGACTGAAAACTCTCGATCCCGTGCAAGCAAAAATGCGCCAATCGCGAGCACAAAAAGATGCGCGATCGAGAGTGCGGCCGCCTGCTGTGAAAAGGCGAGCGGAAATTTCCAGATCAAAACGACGGCCGCATTCACAAATACCGAAAAGGTGCCGTACTGAAATTCGCCCGCGAGATTACCGCAGACCCACGAGTATGGGCTCAGGATCGGCCAATGACCTTCGGACCAACTGCGTGCCATGTCGGCGAACACAGGCAGAACCGACAACTCATAATCGTCGTTCCAAAAAACGAGCGGATTGTGCCACAGCAATATCAGGCAAAAGACAACAACCAGTAATCCGGCTGAAAGCGCGCCAAGAATTTCCGTACGCGTGGAGCGCAAAAGGGACATTTACGACAGGAAACGCCCAACGCCCAACGCCCAACGCTCAATGCCGAATGGACGACCAAGAAAACGCCCGCTCTTCACTGCCTGATCTCCGATTACGAAGTTAAAAGAACAACGTATCATTTGGCGTTTCTCTCAGCCGTTCGGATGCTGGCTACGAAAATCCGGATGAGTTCTTCAATCTCATCGAGACACATGGTTAAGTTTGCGGGCGTACCAAGTTTGTTTATGCGGCCTACCAGTCGCAACCAGCGTTTGGTTTCGCGTAATTCCTTGAGACAAATTCGAAAGTTTGTGAAGGAAATCCCTGCGTGATTCTGAGGCTTCAACTTCTCCGTGATTGGAAAGAGCAGATGTACCACATCGCAATAGCTGTCCCGCTATGTGATTCCCAGCTCGAGTATTTGGCAACGACTCCGTGAGTTGGACAATGTTTGAAGCGAACTCGAGCAATCTGTCTTCGAGATCATACACGGGTTTGCTCGTCGGCACGTACTCTCCATCAGAACCCTCCGCGATACGCCAGCTTCCTAATTCAATGTTCGGCGTTGGGCGTTCGGCGTTCGGCGTTTTCTTCTTCACAGCACGACCGGCTTGCCTTCGGTCATCACGAGCACGTTTTTCTCGATTCCGTGCGCGCGCGCCGCTGCAAGCAATCGCTGCGGCGGTTCGTGGAGCGGCTCGAAACCGAGGGGAAACGTCCCGTAATGCATCGGGATCAAAGTCCTGGCGCGCAGCTCCAGAAAAGCTCTTACCGCCTCTTCGGGATTCATGTGAACTTCACGGCCTGTAGGCGCCTCATAGGCGCCAATGGGAAGCAAAGCCAGGTCGACACTGAAGCGGTCGCCGATTTCTTTGAAACCCGGGAAATAAGCTGTGTCGCCACAATGAAAAATCGTGCGGCCGTTCGACGCGATCACAAACCCACCGAAATCGCGGTGTAAATCCGCAAGAAACCGGGCTCCCCAGTGATGACATGGCGTGAGCGAAATCTTAAGCGGCCCGAGTTCGACGGTCTGCCAGTAGTCGAGTTCGTGCACGATGTGAAACCCGAGATCGTGGACCAGGTTTCCCACGCCCGTTGGAACCACGATAGGTTGGTTCGCAGCTACGCGCCGCAATGTTCGCCGGTCGAGGTGATCAAAATGCGCATGCGTCACGAGTACGAAATCAATGGAAGGCAAATGATGGATTTCGAAGCCAGGCTGTTTCAATCGTTTGATGACCTTGAGCCATTTGGACCAAATCGGATCGATCAAGATGTTGACCTCGTGCGTTTGGATGAGAAATGAGGCGTGGCCGATCCAGGTAATGCAGATCTCGCCTTCGCGAATCTTTGGAAATTGCGGCGGCACGTATTCGCCGGATCGCTTCACGAACAGCGATGGAATTAAAACGCTCGTCAGAAAATTGCGTTTGTGCCAATCGGACCGCGGACGCAGCCGGACGCGCGTGGAATGCCGCCCCACTGGAGCAGGAGTATCGCCGTGTGGCGCCTGGCGAACAATATTTCGCCGGTTCTTTTTCGGAAAGCGGATTGGCACGGCTTAGAAGGATATGGGGCGTTTACAAAGTGGAAAGCGTTAAAACGTTACAAACTTAAGACGCGGCGATCCACCAAGTGTTTGACGTTCTAAGCCTCTAACCTTTTTGACCTTGTAACTTTCTACAACCGGCGTTCAGTTACTCTCTTCACATGCGGAACTGGAGGGTCTGCGTCATACTGTTCTTGGTTTGTTCAGCCGGGATAGCGTCCGAATCGCGCTTGCCGTTCGGCACTGTGTTCAAGGGACAGGACCAATTCAACCGGCTGGTTGGCAAGGCGAAGGCGGAGAACTGGAAATCCCTACCGATCGGTGATCGGACTGCGGCGGTTGGAAAAGCGCTGGTCGGTACCCGCTACAAACATTTCACTCTCGAGATCGATAACCGGATCGAGTCGCCTTCGGTGAATTTCTACGGGATGGACTGCTGGACGTTTTTCGAAACGGCACTCGGCTTTGCGCGAATGTTGAACGAACCGGAATCAAATTGGACTCCGGAGCGTTTGCTGTATTACATCGAAATGGACCGATATCGTGGTGGCCAATGCACGGGTGATTATCTTTCCCGGCTACACTACTTGGAAGACTGGCTTTACGATAACGATCGCCGCGGTTTGGTTAACGACATGACCCGTCAGCTTGGCGGACGCAGTGTCGCGCATTCTGCGCGCGAGATGAGCGTTGGCTGGCGGCATTATCGTTATCTTGCTGCTAACAAGTCGTTGCTCGGACCGCTTGCGCGCATGGAAGCGAATGTGTCGTCGCGGCCGCTCTATGAAATTCCAAAAAGCGAGGTCGCCAAGATCGAGCCGAAATTGCGCAGCGGCGACGTTATTGGCGTGATTTCGCGCGAGCGAAACGGACTCCGTTCGACAGCGCATGTCGGGCTGGCACTGCGCACGAGTGACGGCGTTTTGCATTTCATGCACGCTTCCTCTCCCAGCAACTACGGCAAAGTTGTCGTGGACGACCAGCTCTCGAAATACCTGTATCGCTACCGCTCGGACAGCGGAATCCTGGTCGCCCGACCTTTGCGTTAGGGTTCGTCGAACCTGTCCAATTCGCCGAGTAACTTTTCTAGTCGTTCCACGGCCTCCTCAGCATCCACGCCGTGAGCTTCGAGCGTTACGTCAGCTTCATAATCGAGGTTGGCGCGTAGAACATCGATTAAGCTTGAAGCCGAATATCGCCCGGCACCGGTGACAAGCCAGATTTCCGATCGAAAAGTCCTGACGTGTTTTACAAAATGAGCGGCAGGACGCGCGTGTAATCCCAGCTTATTGCTAACGCGAACATCGCGCCGCGCGGACACGGGCGCTCGCTTTTGTCTGAAGATCATGCCTGACTGGTACCCCAACGCCGATGCAGAAACCTTTCAATCGGCGAAAAGAAAATTTTATCCGCCAGCAAACCAATGACGACGATGACAATCATGATGCCGATGACCTGCTCCATGGCGTTTAATTCGCGACCGTAGTGTAGAAGCTGTCCGAGCCCGAAACCGGTCAGGATGGTAACGAAGATCTCAGCAGCCATAAGTGAACGCCACGCAAATGCCCAACCCTGTTTCATCCCGCTAACGATAAACGGAAGCGCCGCGGGCAGAATTACCTTGAACCACATGTGCAGACGCTTGGAGCCCATGGTTAAAGCAGCACGGCTGTAGATTGGCGGCACATTGCGCACGCCAGTTTCTGTAGCGATGACGACAGACCAAAGCGTGCCCATTACTACCACGAAAAGCATAGCGGCTTCCGTCTGTCGGAACCACAACAACGCAAGCGGGACCCAGCAGACACTCGGCAATGTCTGGAGACCAAGGGCTAGCGTTCCAATCGTGTCTTGCCACACTTTCCAACGCGCAGTCAGCAATCCCAACGGCAGCCCGAGAACAAGTCCAATGATGTAGCCTATGACCAATCGACGCATCGTGACGATCGTGGCCTCGACCAGAGTTCCATCCACGGCAGCGCCTTCCAGGTAGACTGCCACTTGCCGCGGCGAAGGCAGGAGGACAGGCGACCAAATCTTTGCACGAAATAGCGCCTCCCAAATTAGCAGGAGGACAGCAAAAAAGAGTGCCGCCAACAAAAAACGTTTCATTCTGCGATTGCGACCTCCAGTTGGCTATAACTCTTCAGCGCTTTCATAATTTCCGTAGCATGAACGGCAAGATCGACACTGTTGATGTCGCGCGGCCGAGGCAGGTCCACAGCAAACTCTTCTCGAATGCGACCGGGACGCGGCGAAAAAACTATCACACGATCGCCGAGACAAGCTGCTTCGCGAACGTTGTGCGTAACGAACACGATTGTTTTGTTCCGCGCTTTCCAGATTCGCTGAAGGTCTCCATAGAGTTGCTCACGAGTCAGCGCATCGAGAGCAGCAAACGGCTCGTCCATTAGCAGCACGCGGGGATTAGGCGCCAGCGCGCGAGCAAGCGAGACGCGCTGCTTCATTCCACCAGACAGCTCGTGAATGTTGGCGCGCTCAAATCGGCTGAGACCGACCAGTTCGAGGTAGTACTTGGCAACGTCGTGCCGATCTTTGTTTGTCAGATTCGGCTTGAGCTTGAGTCCAAATAGAACATTCCCAAACACGTTCAACCACGGGAACAAGGCCGGTTCCTGAAACATGACGAGCCGCTCGCGACCGGGGCCGGTTATTGATTTGCCATCAGCCTGCACCGTGCCGCTATCGGGTTTTTCGAGCCCGGCAATGATATTGAGCAATGTCGTCTTGCCACAGCCGCTGGCGCCCACGAGGCACACGAATTCGCCCTCAGCAACGTTCAGGCTCACACGATCGAGCGCGAGGACTGCTCCGGATGCACCTTTGAAGTTTTTGGAAACGTCCTCAATCGCGAGCTTCGAGGGCGCGATGACCTCGAGCTCCTCGGCGGCGGAGGAACGTTGGCGCGGGAGTCGTTGCATTACGGCGTTTCGATCAGCTTGGAAGTGTCCGTCGAGCCTTTCAAAAAACCCGCATCTTTTCCATCCTGCACAGATTTGGTAATCAGATCACGGGATACTTCGCTTGTGAATTGAATCCTATTCCACGCCTGAGCGACAGCATCCGGCGCGAAATCCGCGCGTGTTTCAGCTTTGAGTTCCGCGATCAATAACTTCTGCGCTTCTGCTTGATTCTGTTGTATCCATTTCGTCAGCTCCACATTCGCGTCTGCGATTTTCTTACGCAAACTCGCGTCGGTCATGCAGGAACTTCACACTGGAAACGAGCCAGGTGGTGATCGTATCCTTGTCTTCGAGAAACACGTGCGCCTTCGCATCACGTTCGAGCCGGGTTACCCAGGGCTCGACTGTCCATACCGCGTCGACACCGCCATTTTGAAACAGTGCGAATTGATCCGGATTAGCAGTCGGAATCACCATGACGTCGCCGCCGGTTTGGGTGACGCGGAAACCTTGCGCTTTCAACCATGCCCGACACGAAATGTCCTGAGTGTTGCCGAGTTGAGGTGTGGCGATCTTTTTTCCGCGAAAATCGGCCGGCGCCTTGATCGGCGAGTCAGTTTTCACTAACAGAGCCGCACCGCCGTTGGCGGCACCAGAAATGACACGAATCTCCTCGCCGTTCGATTTGAAGTACGCGTTAAGCGCAGGCCCTGGCCCGACGTACGTCACATCAAGCGATCTGGCAAAGATCGCCTCCATTGCCGAAGGGCCCGCGTTGTAAGTAAACCACTGAATCTCGACGTTTGGCCCCAGGCGCTCTTCAAACCAGCCCTTGCCCTGCCGCGAAAGCGCATGCGCGATTACGCCCTGCGCATGAGTGATGTTTGGAAAATGCCCGAATCGAATCGTCGTCTTCTCTTGCGCAGACGCAAAGTGCGCAAGGAGAAACATTCCAATTATCGCTGTGATCTTGGTTTTCATATTTGTTTAGACAGCCGGAGCTCATTACAAACTGGTCAACATCTTCGCCTCGGTTCGCTGACTAAAACATCAACTGCATTCGTCCGATTACTTCGTCGAACTGGTCTTCGCCAAACCCCGGATTTGCCTGACGGAAATCCGACCAGGTATGGATGTAATTCACCATTAGTTTGAGATTGTCTCCGCGGATGTAGTAATTGAGGCCGCCCAAGATGGAATAGAGGCCGTCGTTTCCCTTTTGTCCGGGGTTCAAATACTGCCATTGAACCACAGCCTGTAGCTTATTCGGAATAAGGAAATAACCGCCGGTCACATAAAATCCGTCGGTCGTAAAGTTGGAAAACGTCGGAGGCATTCCGTTCACGGTGCGACCCTCCACATGTTCCTGGAGGTATTCACCGATTAAATCAAAGGGACCAACTTCGAGCCAGGCATCCACGCTCCACGCGGTTCTTTCATCGGGACTGGGCAGCACAAAGGGCGACAGAGAACCGTCGTCGTTTACAAGTAAGTTGCTCGATTGGGAGATATTCACCCCCTGTTCGTCGCGGCTGTTGAGCACGTCCGCGCCTAGCCTAAGAAACGACTGCTGGTTAGCGATCTTGCCTTTGAACGGCTGTAGCTCCAGCCGGCCAACAAACATAAAGTTGTTGTTGTCGTTGACGGTGATGTTGCGGCCGTTGCCGTTAAAAATGCCAGCGAAATAAGTCAGCAGATCGCTTTGCTCAGGCCAGATGCTGGTCAATGGCTTTCCCCAAAGCTGCACACCGATTTGCCGATCCGGCGTGATTGCTCCTGTAGGCAATGTGCGCTCGATCGTGAACAGGGTTGTGTCCGGCGTCAGCTGCTCCAGGCCAAATGGCGCTTTATACTGGCCGATCTTGATTTGCGCTGCAGGAAACTGATGCCAGTTGACCCAAATGTCCGTTGCCGAAAAGGCGGTTCGGTTGCCCGAAGTCCCATCGCTTTGGCCGAAGTCGCCTTCCATCTTGAAATCGAATTGCTCGGCAAAGTCCCCAGTCAGATTGATACGTGCCCGGCGCAGCCGAAACCGATCCTTTATCGCAGTCTCTCCAAACCGGCCTTCGAACGCGGAGACGTCGCCGTTTTCGAAATTCACCTGAATGAATCCACCCAGCACCAGTTTCAGTTCCGGTCCCCGCTGCTGCACATAAACCGGCAGTTTTTCTTGTACGACGGCTTTTTCGACGTACGTTTTTCCGTCATAAGTAACCTTTGTTTTCGTTTTTCCCTCGGGGACAGCGGCAGTTTGATTTTTTAAGCCACGGACTTCCGCCTCAAGTTCTGCGTTGCGCTTTTGCAATTGCTCGACTGCACGTTCGAGCTTCTCCAGTCGATCGGATTCCGAAGCGCTCTGCATAATTAGCGGCTGGGTGGCAGCCAGTACGCTCGCAAGCAGCGCGATTCTTCTAGTTGAACAATGTTTGGTGACTAACATGATTCTCTCCTACTTCGCCGCAAGTTTGGCGAATTATTGGTTTCGCTCCCTGACGACCTTGAAAAGCGATTGCGTGCTGCATCTCTTCGTTTGCTGCGAAGTGCCTCCGTTTTTTGGGGCAACACCGATGCAAGCGAAATCGATCGGTGCAGAAAAGGCGGCGCAACTTTGTCGCGTCGATATTTGCGAAGCGTGATCTCGACGATGTCTGCGAGAGTATAACGATCCAGGATTGTGCTGATGGCGTTTCGCACATCGAACATCAACATTCGTAGCCCGCAGTGGTTCTCGTCCGGGCATGAGCAGCGAGCGTATGACGTTTGGCTAACGCAGCCGATCGGCGCCAACGGGCCATCAATTAGGCGAATGACGGCGCCGAATTTAATTCGGCTCATCGGACGCGCGAGCGAGTACCCGCCGAATTTTCCGCGTCTGCTTGCCACGTAGCCGGCGGATTTTAGCTGCGTAAAAATCTGCTCAAGAAATTTGATCGGCAGCTTCTCCTTTGAAGCCAGCTCGCTGATCTGAAGCATGGGCCAGCCGAGCTCGGACGCGATCCCTAAATCAATGAGTGCGCGCAATGCGTACTCGCCACGTTTGGAAAGTTTCACTTCCGGTTCCTCTGTTGCGCGTGACTGTCTATTAGTACGTAGGATTTCTATATCATACTTCCCAAGTATGAAATAAATGTTCAAGTATTTTCTAGATCGGACCGCAGAAGATTTTTGGCGGTATCGAAACGGCGCTGACCAGCACGCGGTTTCCGTCCTTTTCCGACGACGCGCTTGCAGATCGGTCTGCAGCCGACTGGGACCGATCGCTGTTGAAGACTTTGAAACTGCCGCTGCAGAACTGAGGAGACGCTCAGCCCTCTTCAGGCGGTGTAGCCGAACCGCCGGTCGAGCTCTGTCATTGCGTCTGCAGCAAATTGTTGGTCCTTGGCCGAAAGGTACTCACGATAGCCGCCTATCTTCCCGCGGCGCACTTTGAACGACTCTGGATCGCGTACATCACCTGGGTGCAGGATGTTTGAATCAAACGCCCCGGCAGCCTCCAGCTTTTGCATGTTCTCGAAGCGGGAAAACTCGAGTGCGTCCTGGAAGATCGTACCGTCGGGCTGTGATTCGCCAAGCACGGCGAGCAGACCCCGAAAATGTTCTGCCGGTGACGCACGCAATGCTTCATATCTAACAAGATTGAAATTGTCGCGCTGAGAGAACTCGTTAAGCCAATCGTTCATAGCATTAATAATGGCGCCCATGCCAAACGTTTGGTCGCGCAACATTTCGCTCACGGACTGTTGCCTGAGATTAACCGGGGCGTTTGGATCCCGTCTTGTCAGTTGCAAGTAAAGAGAAACAAAACAATCACGCGGATCTCGGGCCAGGAGGATGATCTTCGCTCGTTTAAGCTCGCGTCGCGGCACGAGATATTTGCCGCGAACCATGTCCCAACGATCACCTTTTGTCCGGTGCTCGAAGAGGTCATGAGAGAAGACAATTCGCGGAAATCCGGGCAAAGCGTAACGTCCCGGACGCAACGTGAACTCAAGGCCGAAACGTCTGCAGAAGTAAGCGCAAAGAAATGCCCGAAGCCAGGTGCGGCCACTCTTCGGGATGGAGAGAACGATGGCGTCACCGCCTGAAAGTTCGCGCGCGCGACTGCTAAAGTTGCGTCGGGTCCACGTCGAATTTGTTAGGCGAAATCGCGACCGCGAAATGCGCTGGCTGCTACCTGGAAAGTCAGACAGCGCCACCGGGGGACTTTCCTTGTAATCAGCCGTCGATTCAGGCTGTGCCCCGGCCAAAGATTCAGATGTGATTTCGATCGCCATTCAACTCGCTCGGCCCAGCCTCCGACTGCTTGCATAAGACTGCAAACAGAGGTACTTGTTCAAGCACAAATTATTTTTGGGGGCGTACTGGCTTCGACTCATCGTTGGAAGCGCAGACGGCATGTCGAGGATGGTTCGTTGGCCTCGTTAAAAACCGGACCAAACAAATAAACGCAGATCACCAAGATCTCGCTCTCGCGGCTTAATTGACCGTGACGTTTGGAGCTGGACGCCTGCTACGGCACCAAACGTGGACAGCAGGCTAATCAGACGGCGGAGCGACCGCGCCGGATGGTGAAGGAAATTCGTGGACGCTCGGGAGTCGGCAGTGTGCCGGCGCAACGTTCGGCTCCTTAAAATTTTTCACCGGATAAACGTGTAGATGTTTGCGCGGATAGCGAAGAGGACAGGGGTTCAACTCCCCTCGCCTCCAAACCATTGGAAATGAACCGCCACCGTTTAAATGAGCGGATCGTGATCATAGGTTTTTAGAGATGCGTCGCCCGCTGAGGCTAATCCTTACAAGTCGGCGGATATCTGGCATTCCTTCGTAAGGTTTCGCGGTTTGGATCGACAAATTAGCGTGGACACAGAAAAGGCGCGAACGTCGGTTTTCCCTTCTGGCGATGCAAGATGCGCGCGTGATACAAACGTTCACGCTAAAGTTCAGGAAACCTTTCTCGCTGCGGTCCGCGGCTATGACAAATTCAGCGGCCGGTCGTCCAAACGAAGCTGGCTAGTAGGCATTTTGAAAAACAAAATCCTCGATCGCTTTCGGAAGCTCGGTCGAGAGACCTGATTCACGGACATGGAATTTCTTTCCGATGAGTTTTCGGAAAAGTTCGTATCAGTCGATTTTTCCGTCAGTTCTCGCGCGGAGAAATTGGTGGCAAACGATGCTCGTGAAATTCATCGGCAAACACACGCCTAAATGCAGGGAAATGGTTCGGATACTCTCGCAATCAATGGACGAGCCGTTGCCACTGATGATGCGAATCAAGAAGCATCTGCACTTTTTGATTTGCTGCTGGTGCCAGTGTTACGAAGAACAGCTTCGTTACATGGGGGACACCGCACGCCAGTTTCCCGAGCATGCGGACGAAGCCTCGGATGAGCCGTTTCCAGCCGAAGCGCGGGAACGTATCAAGCAGAAGCTGGCGGAAAGCGCTCGTTAGGCCCAACTTGGCTGTAAGGAATCCAAGTCCCCATCGACAAATGGGGCATGAATTATAAAATCATACTTGGTTCCTTAACCGCGCTGGCTATCGCTGCGACGAGCAGGCCGATTCGGCAGAAACGCATCTGATCGCGCGCTGAACTCAGTAAGGCGCATGAAAGCACGATGGCGACAAGCTGATCGAGACGAACCGACACATCTAAACTAACCATTCAGGTTAGAACGGGCCTGGGCTTCACGGCCTCGATCGTTGCTGAAACCAGATAATCTTCGACGCGTTTACCGGGAAGCCATTCTCGGATGAATGAGCGCGAGGAATCTTTTGGTGCAATCTTGACGTTCTTAAAACCTGATACCTCGAGCATGCGCTGGAGGGCAGTGATCTCCGAAGCGCCGGCCATACACCCGGTGTAAGCGCCCCAATCGGATTTGATCTCGTCGGGAAGCGGGGCTGTTGCAACCATGTCGGCAACGGCAAGTCGTCCACCCAGCTGAAGCACACGGAAGGCTTCGTCGAAGACACGCTGCTTCTCAGGGGACAAATTGATCACGCAGTTAGAGATAATCACATCGATGCTGTTGTCCGCGACTGGCAGTGCTTCAATTTCGCCCAAGCGAAACTCAACATTTGTGAATCCGTTCCTTTGTGCGTTTTCTCGCGCTTTGCTCAGCATCTCGTGTGTCATATCGACACCAATGACTTTGCCAGAGGATCCAACTGCACGAGCAGCAAGGAAACAGTCGAACCCAGCGCCGGATCCGAGGTCGAGAACCACCTGACCTGCTCGAAGCGACGCGATCGCCAAAGGATTTCCACACCCAAGTCCGAGGTTCGCAGCTTCGGGTGCCATCGCTGACTCTTCGGCTGAGTAGCCTAGCGTATCGGCACTTGTAGAACCGCAGCACCCATCGCCGCACGAGGACGTTTCTCCGCGAGCAGTCGCGCCATAACGCCGCCGGACTTCTTCGCGAACGATTTGTGACGATGATTCAAGCGGCCTTGTTTCCATTGATCTAATCAAACCTGCGAGCAGGGATACGCAAGGACGACTCCGCGGGAATTGTCATTGCGTAAGGAATTCGCGCGATAAGCGACGAATTCGCAAATATGGAACGAATTACTTTTGCGCAGCGAACGCGCTTTCAAGGCGGATCCGTTACGCTGATAATGGCGACGCTTGAGATCAGAAGTTCTCATCGTTGGAGCAGGACCGACCGGTCTCACTGTGGCATGTCAATTACGGCGCCTCGGTGTGTCCGTACGAATTGTTGATAAAAAAGCGGGGTTCTCGACGACATCGAAAGCAATCGGTCTGCAATATCGAGTTTCTGAGATTCTTGCCTGCATGGGCGTGGCCGACAGCTTCCTTGCCGCCGGGAGCACACCAACGGCGGTGAACATTCTTATTCATGATCGCCGGCTTGTGCAGTTGAGATTCGTCGCGTCTGGAACAGAGAGTGGGCGCGGCGCATTTCAGCCCAGAGCGATCGTCATTCCGCAAAGCGAAACCGAACGATTGCTCGGCGATCTCCTGAAAGAACTTGGAGGGTCGATCGGATGGAATTCCGAATTTCTCGGATTCGAACAGGATGCGCATGGCGTTCGGTCACGGCTAAAGATCGGAGATGTGGAACAGGAATGCGCATCAGACTGGCTGATCAGTTGTGAGGGAGCGCACAGCGTGATACGCGAACACGCCGGAATTCGTTTCGTCGGTAAGACGTATCCGTTGTCCTTTATATTGGCCGATGTGCGTCTCGAGGGAGCGCTCAGGCATGGCGAGAATTATGTTTGGTTGCACAAAGACGGGTCGTTTGCTGCGTTGCCATTGCCAATTCCGCAAACGTGGCGGCTTTTTGTTGACGTAACGAGCGCTCCGAATCTCGGCGAGGTATCGCTCGATTTGATTCAGCGTTTGATGGTCGAACGCACGGGTGCCGCTGAAATCGAGATCCACAACCCGACATGGCTTTCAGAGTTCAAAATTCATTGCCGTTTGGTTGATCGATATCGCATCGGGCGGGTTTTTGTCGCTGGCGACGCTGCCCATGTCCACAGTCCGACCGGCGGCCAGGGGATTGTGACCGGAATCCAAGACGCGATAAATCTGGCCTGGAAACTGGGTCGCGTGCTACGGGGCGCACCGGAAAATTTGTTGGACACCTACGAAGAGGAACGCCGGCCGAAAGCTGCGGAAGTGTTAAAGGAAACGGACCGGACAACGCGTTTGCTCCTCGCGCCCGATCCGATTAGGAAACTGATTCGCGACTTCATCGTGCTTCCAGTGATGCGGAGCGCGTTCGTGCAAAGGAAACTCTTTGCGAAGCTGGCGCAGCTTCATGTGAATTATCGCAGCAACACGTTGTCGCGGCATTACGAGGCACTTTCGACCCGTACGGTGTTGAGGGCCGGCGATCGCGCGCCGGATGTCGCATTTCGTCAACGAGACAAAATCGTCACATTATTCGAACTGCTTCGGCCGTTCCGCCCAGTCGCACTTGCCCGGTTTGACGGTAAGACCAGCCAGGCTCAGATAGATCGGATCAAAACGCGGCTGCGCACGGCGGAGATCGACATGTATGTCATCTCCGAAAGAGATTCAGATTCGCCATCAGATTCTGATTGTTTGATCGACATTTACGGTGATTTCGCGCGGCTGTATGGAATAAGAGCGGGGTTTTTGTGCCTGATCAGACCTGATGACCACATTGGTCTCTTCCAAAGCCCGATTGATGAAGACGCTATTGGTGATTACATCGCGCGCATCGCAGCGGCAGCGACGTGAACGATGGATCTAAAGCGTTAGAATGCCCGCGCGAGCGACAGCGTCCTGGTCACCTTCGCTCCATTAGAACAAGCCGGCCCGGACTTGTACCGCATGCTTGCACGTCGTTTTGACACAACAACCTCGGTGTAGCTGACCGTCGCCGCATCCGGGCGATGCATACAGATCGAGAACGGCCCGCGTTTCGGTGCATGAGAACGGTGTAACTGCCGTAGCCAGCTCAGGCTGTAGCGGGCGGCGCTGACGCCGGCTGGCGTGGTCTTGCTCCCGGGGTCACCGCCCCCGGCTACAAAGGAAGCGCAGGTCTTTGCACGAACGCGCTCGGCGCGACGCTCATCGAAGCCGGACGAGAACCAATGTTGCCGTTGCCATTCGTGATTACGAATCGCCAGACGTTGCAGATTCCAGCGCCATTCGATCACTCGGCTCTCGCGGGGCACGATCACAATCAATCGGAACGGCCGCAGCTTTCGAACAGGCAACTTCTTCACCGCCGTCGTAATTTCGTTGGCGGTGGATTTTCCCGCTAATTCCTTTACCACCAATCCCCGGCTGAGCCTTCTATTCTTCGGCTTCCGTGCGATTCGATGCCAGTTGATTAACGCCAGGCACACACCGGAATCATTCGTCGAAATCCAAGTTCCGCCGGTCGGCTCGCGCGGAAAAACTACGCGATGGCTTTCAAGCTCGACAATGTCAGGCGGCAGAGACGCAACGCGGTCCCGTTTTTCGTCGCGATTTATCGCGAGATAGAATCCCTGTGGACTCGGAAGAAACGAAACCGTGCACATTTAATCCGCCAATGGGTACGATAGCGCTGCGGCCGAATATTGTCGCCAATTGCGCCACAGCGTCGCGAGTAAAGAAGGCGTTTGACCGTTCGCCCTGTTTATCGCGCCAATTGCGAAGACCAATCTCCATTGCTGAAACAGTGTCCTATACGCTGAAAAGAGTGAGTTTCGTGGATTGTAGATGCTGGTCGCCTCTGACGTAGCGCCACTGAGCTCGATGATCTGAAGATTGCGCCCTTGTTTGAAGTCCTCTTCGTTCACATAGCGAATGTCGTATCGGCCGATAAAGAAGCCGAGCAGTCTCTGCGAAATCTCATCGATTACGCGCTCCAAGTCTTCCGTATGAAGATGCATTCCATCGCGAAAAATGCAGCCCTGCGCGTGATTTCCCGTTTCAACCAGTTTCAGCATCCAAGGTCGGGACCGCTTAAACGTTTCGCTGTTTATCTGTGTCTGGATTCCAAAGGCGCTTACGAAAGTGACTCCGCCAACTGTTTGGAAGCGAGGGGAGTTCGCTGACGCGACGCAACATGTCCTGCTTGGTTGCATCTCCGCGATATAGATTCACAACGTCGGCGACCGGAATGTTGTGTTCATCTCTTTCAAGCAACTCAATTGAATCGCCAGCTGCGACTTCCCCTTCTTTGAGAACGGCAAAGTAGAACCCGGTGCGACCACTCTGCAGAAACTGCTTCACCATGTCCGAACGGTTGAAGCGAATGCCGAGTTTAAAACACGGCATTCGAGGTTGGGTCACCATGAATTCTGCGGACCCGATTCGAAGGCGATCCCCGATATGAAACGTTTCCTCAAGCAAGCCTTCTGTTGTGAAGTTCTCGCCGAAAACACCCCATGGAAGTTCCATATCAGGAAACTGCTCGCGCCAGAATGGGTAATGCTCCGAGGGATAGGCGTACACGGCCTTGTCGATTCCGCCGTGTACGGTCAAGTCAGATTGCTGATCGCCTTCCACGTTCAGCATCGCTACTCGAACACGGCCGGTCACTGGCGCCTTGAATATCGAAGTGCCGACAACCTTCCCCTTCCATTCAATTTCGCGCGGAAGTCCAACGCTGACTGACAAAAGCTTCATGCTGCGTACATCACGAGCATAGCCGATTCAAAGCTAAAGGGAACAGAATCAGACGGACGCAAGTCCCGCACGCAGAACTGCAGCGATCAGGATCGTCGCGATCGCCGTTTGACTACCTATGCTTTGTAATTGCCCGCGCGAGCTATTGAATGCGTGTCGTGGAGAACACGTTTGCCTTACAAACGCTCCTCAAATGACAACAGCGAATGCGAAGCCCCTGACGCGAGACCAACGCGCGCGAAAATTCATCGGGGCGTACTGAACGCCGCTGGTCGGGCAGTTATGATCGGGGCGCAAGCCGGCCCGCAGTGGTCGGTTGTTGAATCATTTCGCGACGAAGCGCACTTGTATCGCGGCCTCTCGCGCGCGTCCACCACAGGACGATGGGCGACGCGATGAAGATGGACGAATAGGTTCCGACGACGACGCCGATAAGAAAGGAGAACGCGAAGTCGTTTAGAACCGGGCCACCAAAGAAATACAGCGCGAGTACCGTCAGCAAAACTGTGCCACCCGTGAGGATCGTTCGTGAGAGCGTTTCATTAATTGACGTATTCATAACTTCCGCCACCGATCCGGACAATCGATCGCGCAAGCCACTGCGAATGCGGTCGAAAACGACAATCTTATCATTGATCGAGTAACCGGCGATCGTTAGGACCGCCGCCACCATAATCAAGGAAAGCTCGCGCCCGCTCAGAGCGAAGATGCCGATAGTGATAATAAGATCGTGCGCAAGCGCTGCTAGCGAAGCCACGGCAAACGACGTTGCAAACCGGAAACTCACGTAAACGAAAATTCCTAGCAATCCAAGCGCGAGAGCCAGCGCGCTCTTTGTCGCCAGTTCTTTTCCGACCAGTGCACCGACGTGGTCTGTCTGTTCGAACTTCAGACCTGCTGTCGGCAAGGCTTCGTTCAGTCGCGCTTTGATTTTATCGGCGGCGCCTGAATCAGCTCGAATGCTGATGAGATCGCGGTTCGCCACCTTTTCCGATTGAATAACGCTGTTTTGAAACCCGGTGTGGGCTAGCGCGCCGCGTACTTCATCGGGTGTCAGCTTGTGCGCCGCAGAGATAACAAGCAAATCGCCCCCTCTGAAATCGGCACCGAGATTGCGCTCACCCTTCATGAGTAAAACGCCAAGGCACAGAAGCGTGGCCACGGCCGATATCGAGACGAACTTAGGTGCGTTTCCAAGAAAATCGAACCCCTTCGAGCGAATGAGATTAAGCATGGACACGCGCTTCAACCAGCCGAGCGCGAATGCCCACGAAAAACAGGTGTACGTGACCAGCAACGACGAAAACATTGACGCCACGATGCCGATGGTCAGCGTAAGCGCGAAACCCTTTACCGGTCCACTCGCCAGCCAAAAAAGAATCGCAGCTGTAAGGAACTGGGTGACGTGCGCGTCGAAAATCGCGCTGAACGCTTTTCGGTAAGAGGTATCGATCGCCACACGAAGCGATTTTCCCTGTTTGATTTCATCCCGAAGCCGTTCGTAAATCAGAACATTGGCGTCCACCGCGATTCCCAAGCTGAGAATGAGGCCAGCAATGCCGGGAAGCGTCAGGACGCTATTGAACATGCCTAGCACGCCAACCACCATGATGCAGTTGATCAGCAAAGCTATGTCGGCAATGAGACCGACCAACCGGTAATAAATGATCATGAACACGACCACCAGGATAAAGCCCGCAATTCCTGAATAGATGCCGCTCTTGATCGAGTCGCTGCCGAGGCTGGCTGAAACCTGGCGCTCCTCTTCGATCTTCACTGGGGTTTGCAGAGGATTCTCCAGCACGCTGGAAAGATTGCGCGCCTCCGGCTCGTCCATGCGTCCGCCGCTGATGACCGCGTGACCGCCGTAAATGGCCGTCTTAATGACAGGCGCGGATTGAATCACGCCATCGAGGACAATCGCGAACCGATGATTCACGTTTGCTTCAGTAATTTGACCGAAGGTTTTGGCGCCTTCAGTGTCGAACCCGAGTGTGACTTCCCACCCTTCCTGACCGTAACCGGCAGCCGCTTGCGAAACATGGTTGCCGCCGAGATCTGCCTTCTTTTTGACGAGCAAACGTTCCTCGATCGGCTTTCCGCCCTCAACTTGCTGTTTGTAAGTTTCGATCCGGAATTCTGGCGGAATCACTTCCTTTCCTTCATCAATCGCTTTCAAGCGTTGACCATTGTCCGGATACACGAGGCGGAACTCTAGCTTGGCTACGCGTGAAAGTTGGTCGCGCGCCTCCTGGATGTTGGCAGCGTCGAGACCAGGGATTTGCACCAGAATACGATCATTGCCTTGTGGCGTAATAATCGGCTCGCTTACCCCAAAGCGGTCGACACGCTTGCGGATGGCCTCGATGGCCTGATCTACCATCGCTTTTGTAATTGGCCGCTTTCCACCATCGGCGCTTGCTGGCGGCTCCAGCCGAATCAGAAACGAAGTGCCGCCTTGAAGGTCGAGGCCGAGATGGATCTTCCCGTGGCGAATCACTGTCCCATCCGGTCGCTTCTCGTCGAAAGGCGGATAGGTCGACCAAAGGCAAAACGCCGTAACCACGATTGTCAGGACAGTCCCTAAAATACGGCGTAACCGATCGCCTTCGCTTGCGAAATACCAGCCGAACAGCACCAGAATGGTGAGGCCGATAAAAAAAGTGAGCATCGGGGTCATGGAATCTTCAATCCTTGATCTTCGATTTTCGATTCACTCATCGGCGTTGCTAGTTCGGTCCGGCTTAGTAACGGCAGCGTTTTACCTTACGCCTCTTTCAGGACGTTGGTAATCGCCGATTTGTCGATCTCGATTTTTACGTTATCGGCCACTTTAACGAGCACGGTGGTCTCTTTTACGTTCGAAATCAGACCGTGAATGCCGGCGTTGGTCACCACGCGGTCACCGGTTTTCAAGTTTCCAATTAATTTCTGTTGCTGTTCCTGCCGCTTCTTTTGCGGCCGAATCATCACAAAATACATGATGATAAAAATGAAAATAAGCGGCACGAAAAACGAGCCAATGCCGCCACCGGGCATAGGTCCAGGGGATCCCGATTGAGCCTGAGCGAAAATCATGCAGAGCATATCGAGAATTGGAGAGCGCACCTTAAGCACGAACGCGCCCGCTGCAATGCTTCTTTCGCGCGACTCGTGTTTTGGCTGACGCTGAATTCTTCCCCTAATTTTTTTGGAACTTTGGAGTCCGCAGGCCGTAGTCAGGATTGTGACGCAATCTGCTGCGCCTAGCGCTGCTGAACGAACCGCTGTGGTCCTGTCTCGGGGGCCGATCCGAAACCGACGACCAAGCGCGAGCCGCCACGCTTTCGGATTGGCTACCGCTCCTGTCAACGCAGGAGCAAACTATCGGGCCGCCACAGCCGAACGTGCCGCGAGCGCCCCGCAGAGGTAGCGCAGTTCGTCTTCCACATCGTCAGGATCCGCGATGGTCTGAGAGACTTCATCACGCAGTAAAAAGCGATAGCGCTGCCGCATGTGATAAAGCAACCTTTTCACAGTTGCTTCAGCAATCTGCAGTCTCGTCGCAAGACGCGCGTACGAGATATCGTCTCGCTCCGCAGTCAGGTACGAATTCAACACTTGAAAAACACTTAGACGACCCTTGCGCTCACATTCTTCGCGGAGTCGCCGAATTGCGCGTTGGACAACTGTTGCAGCCCAGCCTGCATCGAAGAGTCGCTCCGCAGTCCAGGAATTGAGCGCCTCGTTTGAAAGCGCCAATTCTGAAGGAGCTTCCGTCATCCAGGGATCCCATGGAATGAAACTTACGTCACCTCCGCGTTTGTGGGCTTTGGTCTTGTCGGCGGCGTCATTCAAGAAACTTTGAACGGACTTGAGCAGCAAGGAACGAAAACGGCCCCGTGTAGGATCTGCCTTCTGAAGCCAATCTCCCTTCAGTATCTTGAGAAAAAAATCCTGCGTCAGGTCCTCCGCGTCTTCGGGTGAGTAACCACGTCGCGCTACAAAGAAAAAAATCGGGCGCCAATAAATCCGGCAAAGTTCCGCAAGCGCAGCGCGAACGTCACGCTCGCCACGTTCTGATTCCGCGCCGGGAAGAATTAGATTCCAACACGTGGTAACAAACGTGCCTGAGGACGTTATACTAGAGCTTTGGAATTCTTTTAACACCGGTCCGGGAGGAGCATCAATCGCGCACCACACGCGGTATTTGCTCTAGTGTGGTTGAAAAAGTTCACAAATAAAACGCTGCGAAGTCGCCGAGTGGTTGTGTGTGAGCTTTAGGGTCAAGCATTTGCTCGCGTGCTGCTCCCACAGCTTTTGCGCCCCCTGCCCGCGACGAGACAGGAAAACTAGCGTGTTTCATCGTTACACCTTTAGAACACCGTGACGCAGGAACCGTTTCCCTGATCGTACTATCCGAGATTCGCTTATACTTATTCGGAGAATGTCCGTAGGTCTCGTCTGATTTCAGCACCCCGGGAACGCGTAAGGGATTCACGGTTAGAGGCTTTTGTGTGTGGTCCAATTCTGCCCTCTCTAACAACTGCTTTGGCAGAGTAACTGCGACTAAAAAACGTAACTCGAACGATCGCTCCTTAGATGAATCCAAGCCCTGGTTGCCCTCCGTTCAACGGCGAGGGGCGGGTATGGGAAAAGAGTACACATTGTTTCCCCAGAAGTTGGAAAACGACGCGCACACAGCGCGATTCGGCGACCGCTTTGGAGTCAGTTTGCGTAGGAGCAGTTCTGGTCGGTTTGCGCAGTTGCTGCGCGGGTCACGGCAACCAATCGTAGACGTAAGCCATGCTCCCAATCCTGACACGAATAGATGCGATGTCATTCCTTGCGAAAGATGCGGATCGCCAGCGCGTGTCGGGCGTGGCTACTGTCTAAGTTGTGTCCTTCAGGAGGGACTTGAGTACGACGGCGAGAATGCAGGGCACTGGGATGACGTGCTTGAGGAAGTAAACTTTCGCGATGCCGAATGGCGCATCGGCAATTATCAGATCCTTAAGGAAATCGGGCGGGGCGGGACGGGCGTGATCTATCGAGTGCGCGAACGAAATTCGCAACGCATCGTCGCTCTGAAGCGCATCTTAAGCGTGCACGCTGAATCGCGCGAAACACTCGCGCGATTTCAGCACGAAGCTGTAATTGTTGCAAGCCTTCGCCATCCAAACATCCTGCCGATTTATGAACTGGGCGAAACTGAAGACGGCCTGCCCTTCTTCACGATGAAGCACGCGTCCGGTGGAACTTTGTTGGAAGCCGCGCCAAGTCTTCGACATGATCCGCGGAGGAGCGTTCGTCTAATTGCGAAAGTGAGTCGTGCCATGGAGTACGCACACGGCGAACGCGTCCTGCACCGCGATCTGAAACCTGGAAACATCTTATTGGACGAGCACGGCGAACCGCTCGTAAGCGATTTTGGAATCGCTAAATCCCTTGTGATGCCTACCGATCTCACACGAACTTTGACCAGCTTCGGAACACCGGGTTTCATCGCGCCGGAGCAAGCGCACGGCCCAGCAAAAGACCTGAGTCCGGCGGCGGATATTTACAGCATCGGCACCGTGCTTTTCTATCTGCTCACAGGCCGACCGCCGTTTGTCGGTGAAAACGCGCTGGCAGTCATCAAAGAAGCTGCGGATAAAGCTGCGCCAAAACTGCGAACACTTGCTCCCGAACTCGGTCATGATCTGGAGACCATTTGTGCAAAATGTTTGGAGCACGAACCAGAAGCTCGCTATTTTTCTGCCGGTGATTTAGCCGAAGATCTCGAGCGTTGGCTTGAAGGATGCGCTATTGTTGCACGTCGGCCCGCTGTGCCGGTACGAGTTTGGCGCTGGTCAAAGCGTAACCCAAAGTTCGCCAGCGCGCTCGCTGCAACCGTTATCCTTGCAGTACTTAACCTCCTGGCAGCATTTACGATTTCGCATTTGCTTTCGATCGTTGGCCCCGATCGGCTCGCAAATCAGACAGTCGCATCTGTGCGATCTCAAGGTCTCCGCGAACTAACTGGTACTTTAAATTCTGTTACTGAAGCAATGAATTCCTTTGAAAGCGCGGACGCGAAAACAAACCGAGCCGACCGCTCCACTGAAGAAGCCGAGGCTGACGAGCGTGGTGCAACCGCTGCTCGACAAGGAACAGAGCTGTGATGTAGCAAACTCTCGCTCCACAGCGGGCGTCTTCTCCCGTGCAAAAAGATTAGAGGGTTGCGGTTGATTCAACCGACGCCTATGCCAAGCCTTGGCCGATGTGCAGCTCCATCAGAACCCTTCGCAGAGAGGATTCCTCCTTTCGGCAAAAACCCTAGGGAATCTCAACGAGGTCTTCTTTTACGTCGGAATACCTGACAATGTCGGATTATCTTACGCATTTCCCTCGACAAATTAGCCCGGAAGTCGCTCGGCGCGGAGGTCCACTGATGTTTACATCGTCCGGTTATCCATTTGAGGGCGTCTCCTAAGAATTCAGCATATCGCTTTATAGGGAGCTTCTGGACCTGACGCCTAATTGCATGATCGTGTTCCATGGTTGGCACTGCCGATGCTTTTTTCAGGGCCTATTATGAAAACGAACGGGATTTTAACAGGGAAGTTGGTACTGCTGTTGGGAATCAGTTGCGCTGTAATGTTGGCTTCTGGCACCGATGCAAACGCCAATTCGATCCCCCTTCCACCGACCATTAACCTCGCGATGGGTGATCAGCACGAGCTGGGCCAAGTGCATCCAGCTATATCACAGGGGGACGCAGCCATAACAGAATATGTCAACTTCATGATCGGTCTGTCATTGGGCGAATCGGGTCACGTGAGCATTGGTCCTCATGATAACTTGGTGATCCGCTCAATGAATAACTTTGGTGCGTTGCCCAGTGCCGCTGCGCTTGCCCTGAGAGGTAAGGACACGAAGATAGATCTCGGCATCCAAGGCACTTATGATTACTTCTTTGCGCATTACGGGGGGCCCCGCGGTGGTTTTGCCGAAGTTTGGAACGTCGGCGACTTAAGCGGTATGATCACAATTCCCGGGAACGTCTTTCGTCACGGTCTCTCCGGCTGGGCGCTGTTTACAGCTGCGAATGGTGCTGTGCCTGATGGTGGAACCACGGCGATGTTGCTCGGCGCGGCATTGGGCGCGCTCGGTATGGTGCGGCGTTTTTTTATGGGTTAAGAATTTTCGGGTAGCTGGTGTCAAAGAGTGGCCGTCCCCAAAACGTGAACGGCCACTCTGCTTCGTACGAGTGAAATACTCCCGCAAGTCACGCTTCGCAAAGCGAACGGTTGCGTCTTCCGGACGCGTGCCGACGACGAAACCAATTTGTGGAACAGTGACTTTGTGTTGTTTCAACTTCCGTAATGATAATCAACCATAGAATGCCTTGGGTGTGACCATCACAGGCGGCTCGACATGGCACCGCGCACGCTCGTTTGCCCTGGGCTTTTGCCGGTAGCCACTACAATCCACACAATGTCGCGGTCGGTAATCACTCCAATTGGTTTCAAGTTCTTCCCGTGTCGTGCTCTCATACAATCAAG
Source organism: uncultured Verrucomicrobiae bacterium (assembly GCA_963803285.1). Lineage (GTDB taxonomy): Bacteria > Verrucomicrobiota > Verrucomicrobiia > Chthoniobacterales > UBA10450 > Udaeobacter. The sequence continues at coordinate 114,885 of CAWDMG010000018.1, forward strand.
CCTACAGCGTAAAAAAATCGATGTGCAAAGCGAAATTTCGGTGGAATGTTCCGACTCGATTTTCATAGGCAGACGGGGGTATAGCTCAGCTGGTAGAGCGTCTCGTTCGCAATGAGAAGGCCAGGGGTTCGAATCCCCTTACCTCCAGCCTTCGCTTGGAGCGCAGCGCAAAGCGATGGCTGCCACGCCGGAGGCTTGGCGAAGGCGGGCGTTCTGTCAGCAACTTTCGAACGCTCCAAGACTACGGCTTGGCAGGCCAGCGCTTTTTGTTCATCATGCGTTCTTCAATACGACAGTCGAATGAAAGGCTTCCATTATGTTTACATACTCGCCAGCGAGGCGAACGACGAAGTGCACTACAGCGGAATGACGCGTGATCTCAAGGCGAGACTCCTCGCGCATAATCGTGGGAAATGCCCATACACAGCGAAGCGCAAGCCGTGGAAAATCGAGACGGCAGTCGCGTTCCGATCCGAAGTCAAAGCTCGCAGTTTTGAGCGCTATCTAAAGACGGGATCAGGGCGCGAATTTGCTCGACGTCACTTTTGAAGCTTTCCGAGGCTGACGCGCCGAAGGTCGCCGCGTCGAAGCCTCAGCGAAGGCAGACGTCTTTTGACTTTGTTACATCGGCGCGGCGAGCTACGACTCGGTAAGCCAGCGTTTAAGAATGGCAACGTTCTTTGACAATTCAGCGCGCCGGCCGCCTATTCAGGGAAAACTCGCAGCTCATCGTCATCAACGCTCAACTGCGCGAGTACTTCGTAATGAGCTATCGTCACTGACGCAGCCGACCAGGTGATGCGCCCGCTGGTTGAAGATTAGCAGAACCGAAAGGCGCTTGCGTTGTGACTCGCGGCGCAGCGCGAGATTGTTTTGCCGTCCAGATTTCAATGAGACGAACAAAACAGTACGCAAATACAACAGGCCAAAGCACCAGCAGAGTGATGTCTCGACCGAGATTGAATGTAAGACCGGCTCCCAGCATGAACAATGCGAGGCGCAAAAGCGAATTTCGTTGTTGCCACCAGCGGATGAGCAGACCAGTCCAAAGCGCCATGATGATGCCCGCTGCCACTGGGCCAAACAATGGACCAAAGTTCAAAATACCACCGCCGATCATTCCAGTGGAAATGGTAGCAGAAACCCCGAGGTCACTTTGCGGATCCTCTAAACCGCGCCATTTTGCGTAGTCAATTCCAATCAATGGTTTCGAAGGCCAAAATACGCGCGGAATCACATTAAGTAACTCATTCAAATATCTTCCACCATACGGCGGAGAGGCCGCGCCAGAACTGAGGTAGGCATTCGCGAAGCAAAGCTCCTGAATCATGTTGAGCCCGCTCTGGCGCAAATCTTCATCGACAAGCTCGTACGGATGCTCAGCAGCCAGCAGATCTCTGAAGCCGGTGCCACGAAATGCGGTCACAAGCTTGAAACCATGATCAAGGCAGAAGAAGGCAACTGCCAGCACCACGACTTTTATCAGGAGCGGGTGACGGCCATAAAACAGATATGTGACGATAAAAGGCAGAATCGCTGCAAGGAAGTGGCTGCGCGCTCCTTCGAAAAGGAAATATGGAAGCGAAATAACAAACATTGCTCCAGCTACCAATCGCCAGAAAGCGCTGCGCTGAAAAAACACCAACACGCCAAGAAACGCTGTAATTGCGTTGAACATGTAGCCAGCGGACGCGATCAAAAATCCAGATGCCGAAGTTGCTACTGCACTACGTCCCCACATCGTGGCACCCGCGCGTGAATCGACCGGAAATAATGCGCCAACTACATCACCACCCATCCGGGCAATACCAATCAACAGGAGGACAAGCCAGATCGCCCCCGTGACGATTAAGACTTGCTCGGGCGTGAACCTCTGCGCATGGAACACGCCGATACTTCGCCGACGGACAATCCAACGCTGTGCAACCGGTATGAAAAAACGAAAGCCGATCAAAAAAAGCAGCACCTGCCCATAACTTTGGCTGATTAAGAACGAAGGAATATAGCTGTACTGCTCCGGGTTAAGAAACGGATCGACGAAATACCATCCAAACACTGTCACATAAACGGCGAGCGTGATGGAAAAGCTATCTCGGTTCAGCAGCTTTACGCAGCTTTCCACGGTCAGTACGAGCAACGCCGCCGCGGCAAGATAGAATGTTAGTTCACTCGTGACCATGAACGAAGGCGCCGCGCACAGTATAAAACGCAAACATGAAACTAAAAGGCGTCATTGATTTGACGTGCATCACTAAAGCTTGGAGCCAAGATTTTGCAGTCGTTGGCCGAGCACATCTGTTGTGAATTCATTCTGCCTACACGAGGCGGCAGCCAGTGTTTGCAGTCGCTTTGGATCTGCGACGCAGTCGCGAATCGCTGCTGCAATGCACTCTGCTCTCGGTTCCTCGAGAATAATCCCGTTGCGGCGGTTCTCGACTACGCCGCCACAACATTTGGACGAAATGACGGGCAAGCCGTACGCTTGCGCTTCGAGCTGGGTAATCGCAAATCCATCCGAGAGTGTTGGAAGAATGAATACGTCGGCAGCTCTGTACTTTTCAGCTGTCTCCTTCCGCGTGACCGGACCAAACCATTTCACGCGCGCATTGTCTGCTGCTATCTCTGCGTTCGCGATTTGAACGGGTCCAACGATCCAAAATTCGACTGGCTCATCGCGCAAAGTTTGAGCCGCTTGCAGTAATCTGGCGACCCCTTTGCGCAAATTCACTTGGCCGAGGAAAAGCACGCGCATCGGTCGGTCTCGCGTAAAGCGCGCAGGATACGATCTGACTTGTCTGATTTTGGATTTCTGAACTCCGACTTCCGACCCTCCGTATGCCAAGGGTATCAATGTTAATTTTTCACTCGGAACCCCACTGCGAATCAAACCTTCTCGCGACCATTCGGAATTAACGATGATGCGGTCGGCAAGGTCGCACTCTTGACGCCAGCAAGCCCAGTAATTCGACGGCGCGGCCTGCCACTCGCCTGCCAGCGCAGGCACTCGCACCACCTCTTCTGCTACAATCCTCTCTTCCTCAGGACCAGGATCAATCTGGAGAAGCAGCGTTTTCCAACCATGCAATTTAGCGAAGCGAAATGGGTCGAGCGCAGCGTAGCTGTAGCTCAAAAGAATAGACTGAGAGCTGAGAGTTAAGAGTTGAGAGTTGAGAGCGCCGACGACCTTCCGTTGAAACCACTGATTGCGCGCGATGATTCTTTCCCATTCGGCAAGCCGGCGCGCGCGTGCACGCATTTCGAACAAAATCGCGGACGAATTGAACGCTAATACGCGCGCGTCGCTCAGCCCGCTATGAAACCGGTCTCCGAGGCTGCCAGAGGAGATTTTCGCCAGGACGGATGAAGGCGGAACCCATGCGTCAGTAAGGAGACAACCGAGCAATCCCCGAGATAATAACGCGCGTGGAATCGCGTAGTGTTCCCGAGCGCCTAGCTGACAACAGATCCACTTCATTGGGTTTCCTCGTTCTCGTCCTCCTCCTCGTCCTCGTCCATCCTCTCAGGGCAATGCAAGCCAGCGTTTATAACCTGACCACGGAACCGGTCTTCGTTTTCGAACACAATACGGAATACCGACCAGGGCTTCACACCACCACAGTGGCTCGCGAACGACCCACGACCATCCTCGCTTACACGCGTAGCGAAATTGCGAAAAAACACGCCACGCGACCATCCCAACTGCAAAGGGCAAAGGGCACCGTATCAGAGTGCTCCAGAACTCGTTCCGTGCATGACGATGATGAATACGAATCTCATCTCGCGCTTGCCCGGAGTAATGGTGGCGGATCGTAACAATCGGAGAGCACAGCACGTCGTAACCCTCCGCCACACATTGCAAGACGTAGTCCGGTTCTTCGTACATATGGAAAAAACGCGATTCAAAACCGGCCAGTTGAAGATACGTGTCCCGACGCAGGGTCGCGCCCGAGTTAGCAAACGAACGCGTCAAACGTTCCGAGCCAAAGTTTGTTTGCGCGAGTGTTTCAGGATACTCATCGGTGCGCTGAGGAAAATGCAGCACTGCCAGGTTGGGCCGATGCTCAAAGAAGGGAACGATCCGCGCTATGCAATCCAGCTGCTCCGGATAACTGTCGTCATCCAGCGCCAGGACCAAATCACCTCGCGCCTCCCGCATCATCCGGTCGCGCGAAGCCACTGACCCGAGAGGCATTTGGTTCATGAAAAGCCGGGCCTCCGGGAATTCCGCCTTGATTGTTTCGACTGTCTCCGCCGTGCAGCCGTCCATTGTGATGAGAATTTCGAGCGGCCGCGGATTCAGTTGCCGCAAGTTATGCCAGGTCCGCCGTAAATCCGGTATACGGCCCTTGGTGGTGATCATGATGGAAAGCGTTATGGGATTCATCTGTCTCCGCCAAAGCAGAAGTATCTATCTCAAGTCTGCTCGAACATCGGCGCGAGAAAACGCAACAGTGCTTTCGGGGATGCGCCGCCTACTCCAATAAGAATTCTCGTCTTAAGACGTTAGTAACAAGTCTAGTTCTGCGGATCCTCCCAGCGAGCATCCGTGGAGTATATCTCGGGTTACCTATTGCCGCGACTCTCGAGCTACTGTCGGGATTGCCGGTCCGATAAACAACTGCATGAAAGGGCACGCTGGAGAGCTTGTGTCCCAAATAAGCAAATTGGGCCCCGTAACGTTGGTGACTATCGTTTAATAAAAGAGTGCTGATCCCAGATCCAGGAACGAGAGAATAATGATCGGTCGCCGCGAACTTTGAATTTGCTGCATCAAGGCGGACGCCTTCGACCTCGGTAAGGAAGGGACCTTTCTTATCTGCAAAATCACTTCTAATGATCAGGCAGGACCCACATACCCGGTCTAGATTCTCAGTGCGCTGGATAAAGTAACGCGCACCAGAACGCCAAAACCAACCGTGCTTTATCAGGTAACCGGCTTCGCCGCCTGCACCCTCCAGCCAGTCGACTAACTTCGAGCTAATGAAATCGTCTGCGTCAAGTTTCATCACGTACTTGGGAGTGCATGTTGACTTCGCGTAGGCCCAAGCGGCTGCGATTTTGCTCAACCTGTCCAGCTTTAGCGAAACGGGATAATCTTGACGAGCCGGAGGCGGATGATTGACCGGTAGGAAATGAAATCGTGAATCAAAACGAACATTGGAATCGGGGGCTTCATGGCCGGCGACGACAACATAGTAATTCCGGTTGCTTGAGTTTTGCACCGACTTAAGCGTCTGTCGGAGATGAGAGCAGGCGACCTCCCAATCGGACTTAGTGCATCGCGATGCAAATGGGATCAAGAAAGCTACAACCGAGTTGTCATTCATGTTCATCACACTAACCACAACGCCCAGCTGAAGCCGCCCTGGCTAACACTTGGATGGCTTCCATTTGCTCAGTCAATCAACCATGAATTCTTTCTTCAGGGCGGGTGTGATCAGGCATATCCGCCGGACACGACCTAAAAACATTCGCAGAGTTTCCGTGCCGCGAGATTCATCTGCGCCGGCGTTGTTTGCGTGGAGACGACAAACGGCGGCGCTGAATGGAACCGTTGCAAGCTGGTACCCCAAGTAGGCGAACTGGGCAGTGTAACGTTGGTGACTGTCGTTGAGCAGCAACGTCGTAGTTCCAGATCCGGGCACGAGGGAATAATGATCGTTCGCGGCAAACCGATAACCGTTTTCATCCAACATCGCACCTTCGATCTCGCTCAGAAAGGGTCCGGTTTTGTCCGCCAGATCGCTACGGATGATCAGACACGACCCGCAGTGCCGGTCGAAGTACTTCGTGCGTTGGATAAGATAATGCGATCCCGAGCGCCAAACCCAGCCATGCTTTATGAGATAAGCAGGCTCGCCGCTCGCATTCTGCAGCCACCCAACGAGCCGAGAACTGACTAAATCATCCCAATCCAGCTTCATGACGTATTCGGGATTGAACATCGATTTGGCGTACTCCCAAGCCGCCCCCAATTTGATGAGCTTGTCCTGAACTGCCGCGAGGTAATAGCTGCGTTCGAGAGATGGCAGCGGATGGTCAAGCGACAGAAATTTGAATCTTGGATCTTTTGGCAGCTGGAACTCCGGAAGCTCGTGCCCGGCCGCCACAACGCAATAGTCCTCGTCAGTTGAGTTAAATATAGACGAGAGCGTTTGCTTGAAATAGGTGCAGGCGATATGCCAATCCTTTACCCTGCGAGGAGACGCGATTGGAATCAAAAAAGCGACTCGTGGCCGGCGGTTCATCTGGAGTTAATTTTCGGAAGTTCTGCCCCGCGCTCGAAGCGCGCGTTCGATTCGGCGATGAGCTTTATCTGCCAGTATCTCTCGCTCCTCATTTAAGACTGCCGCCCACGCAGCGATTTCGCCATGGTGCGTGCGATGATGTTCCAATCGGGCAATAGTGTAAGGCCTCGAGTAAGCCTGTCGGTCAAACAGGAATGGTTTGCGCCCGCAAAAGTGCGCGACGCGCGGCCTTTGGATTTTTGCTGGAAATCGCCAGCCATTGCCGGCGCAGTCGTGCTCAAACTCTGCTAAGCCGTGATGAGCCGGAATGTGTTGGAGGTCGGACACAATTGTTTTGAGATCGCCTCGCTGGCCCATCGAGTGAACCAAGTAGTTCAGCATTCCCATGTCCCCTTTCGAATTATTCATATCGGCTTCGAAAAGGCCGGGAACTTGCCGACCTAGGGCCTCGACTTCAACGTATCGCTGAAAAAGTATGGCATTACGCCGACACGCGAACACGCCCGCGCTGAAATAAGCATGCCCCCGCCAATCGAAGTTATGATCAAACTGGCGCAACTTGGCCGGATCAAAATATAAACGTGGCAACCACGCCGGCACTTCCGCGGTGTCAGGTGAAATTGAGATCTCACTCCAAAAAATCTGAAAATCGACGTCGGTTCGGATCTGCGAAGAAAGATCGCCCCAAACGATCGCGTCTGAATCGAGCCAGACGTAAAACTCGAAAGGACCTTCCCACATCGCCGCATGTTTGGCGTGAAAGCTTCCCGCGATAAGTTTTCGCATTCGTTCCATTGGCAATTCTGAAACACGCAAGACGATCAGATCATATTGTTTTTCCAAATCCGAAACATCCACGTTTCCATCGACCACCAGGCAGATTGGAATGTCAGGGCAGTAATGCTTCATGCTCGCCAGCGTCGCCTGGACCATGAACTTGTCGCCAGCATGGCAGCCGGTCACAAAACCAAAAGGAGCTCGCACTTTCACACTATCGAGGCGGGCGTTTCTGCGCAGGGCGCTCGCGTGACGTGAATGCACTCTCGATAGAGTTGAGCAAACGCGTTACAAAACGAATTCAGCGAGTTGCGGACCCGCGTTGTTTCATGGGCAACACGTCCAAGGTTCTCGCGTAGGTCCGGTGAATCTCGCAGTGTGATAATTGCTTCTATCAGTGCTGCGGAATTCCCTGCTGCACATAAGATCGCCCCCTGCCCGTCAGGCGCTGCTTCAGGAATTCCGCCCACGCGAAAGGCCACAACAGGCGTGCCGGAGGCCATTGCTTCCACGAGTGTGAGTCCGTACGTTTCCATAAACGAAGCGCTGACAAAAACATCCGCCGCTGCAAAGAGACGAGCCAGATCTTGTCGGTCGCCAATGCCACCTGTAAACCGCGCATTCAAACCGTTCGGAACCGCGAGAGCGCCTTGGCCAAAAGCCACAACGACTATGTTGTCGAGATCTGATAAATGTGCCAGTTGCTGCAAAAGCCACCGCAGATTCTTGTTTGTGTCGTTCAGCGACGCGCCACCTGTAACGATGACAAATGCGTCAGGCGACAAGCTGAGCTGCTCTCGGCACAATCGCCTGTCACGCGGCCTGAACACTTTCGTGTCGATTCCGGGAGCAATTACTCGCACCCCGCCGCATGCTTTAGCGATTGGGCTTTCCGCAGCGATATCCGCCAGCCAATGGCTGTTTGCGATCAAGCGTGCTCCACAATTGCGATATGCCCGCAATTTTCGCGAATGCGCGCCTTTTGCCAGGAATCGGTTTGCAGGCCATTTCAAGATCGGACAAGGAACGCAAGGTTGCAGTTCATTGGCGTAGCGATCACATCCTCGGTAGAGAAAGCAGCCTCCGGTTACATGCCACATGTCATGCACGCTGATCACGACGGCGATTCTGCGCGGCAGGGTCTCGAACCAACGCGGAACGTCAAACCAATCGGCCACCGTGTGAAGATGCACGACATCTACTGCTTCGACATCCGCGGCCGCCGGCGGAGGCAACAGTCGCCGTGTTCCGTGCCACGGTTCAGTGGAGAAGGACACATACGATCGGCGAATCACGCGATCTAGCAGAGGGCTGCCAGTTTCTGCCAGCGGCGAACCTTTGCAAACCAAGCGGCTGTCGATCCCCTGCTCCGCTAATCCAGCGGAAAGAAGCGCCGCGTATTCGTGACTACCGCCGGAAGATTGAGTGTTGAGATGTAAGACCCTCATGAAGAAACAGGGGACGTGCGAAGGTCAAATTTCATTTTGATGATCTCCTGACTTCGGCACCGATAAAGCCGCCATCGAGTCGGCGTATTGCGAATGTAATTCAACCAGTAACGCGCCGCTTTCTGGTACGTCGCACTTTGTTCGTTTTGCCCCGCGATTTTGTAAAACAAGGACAGCAGCGGAAAACCCAGCGCTCGAAAAGGTGCAAGGACATTGCGAATTCGTTGTTGTCGCCGCGCTTTTTTGAAGGCCGCGCTTTGTCGATTCACCGGCAATCCGGCGCCGGCCGCGAATTGTTCGAATAAGGCTTGGGCCGGACCCGGTGTTCCACCTAACCACGGCGCGGAAGTCGTGTAGTGAAGAATACAGTCGAGACTGTTGTTCTCCTGTTTATCAAAACGCCAGGACGCTCGGTTCCAATGCTCGGGCAACTCTTCAACCCGCCTATGAAGAAGAAAATTGAGCGCCGACTGATCCCAAAACCGGTACTCTCCTCTCCACTTTGCGAAAAACTCGAGCGACCTCTGGGTGAAATTCTCTTTCCGCAGTCCGTCTAAATTCATGAGCATCACGCCCGAATTAAAGTAGCGGCCATCGGGCGGGAGATTCATCGCGCTGGTTATCGTGCGGGAGTCATCGGCAAGCGTCAGGGTTTCCGAATCTGGAACTGCCGCAATGAATTTCCCAGCCGACAATTCAAAATCAAAAAGCTGTGAAAGATCTCGAAATACCAACACGTCGCAGTCGAGATAGATCACGCGAGGGACACCGAGCAAGTGTGGAAGCAATATCCGGCAATAAGCCATGTGTGTGCGACCCGGGCCAACCGTCGCGTCGCGAAAAATAGATTCAACGATCGGCACGAATTCCAGCCGCACATTCCTTTCAAATCTCGCCACCAAATGCGAAAGAACTTTCTTGGATTTGTCCGAAAGTCCGCCGTCCAGCACTTTCAAATCGATTTCTCTCGCCGGATCCAAGTGGCACAGTGCGCTCGCCACCGCGCAGTAAAGTCCTGGGAAGTAGCCTTCGTTACTGGCTAGTGCAACGGCAACTGGTTCCATGGAAAGCAATGCGGACCAATTAGATGAAGATTACGGTAGAACGAGCCGCGCAGTTTTCGTCATGTACCGTCAACGACTCGCTTTAGAAAATGACCGTTCCCAAAGAGGATGCGACGGGCAATGAACAACGTATTGGCTAGCGCAACAAGGCAACGAAATGTTATCCGTCTGCTCGTCGGCATACTTCCCAGATTCACGAACAACACATCGTTAAAGTAGGGCCAGTTAGCATTCACAAGAGCGTACCCTTCGGAACGGATACGCTCGCACACCCGATCAATATCGCGTTGTGTCATTGGCGGTCTCTTGTCGTGAAATTCCACAGTCAACTGGCCGCAACTGGCCAGATCAGATGCAGTCGCAGCCTCTAACACGCCCACTTCAGCGCCTTCTATATCAAACTTCACCAAATCCACGCGCCCGCCCAGGCGCCGAAGTGCTTCTTGAAGATCGATTGCAGGAACCTCGACCTGGTCTGCGAGGCCGTAAAATCCGACCCACTCACTGAAAATGCTCGACGCCTCAGGCTCGATTGATCGTGAAAACGTGATTGTCCCTCCACTATTTTCTCCAACTAAAGCAGCGTGAACGACCTCCGCCTCGTTACCAAACCTTTCTTGCAAGGGCTCAGCCAACGCGGGGTTCGCCTCGATGAGAAGCGCTCGAGAAACTGGATGTTCGGCTTTCAAAGCGGCAAAGAATTCCCCACGATGCGCGCCAAAATCAGCGAGAACCGTTGGTCGCGCCAGAAGTGTGGCAAAAAACGAATGCTCTCGAAAACGCCGAATTCCCAGCCAACCAATGAGCAAATGAAAAATCCGCTTGAACACGGATCGCACCTGCACGCGAAGCGCATCACCCTTTCGCATTAGCATTCTTGTTCGATCCGGGACAAAATTTGACCGAGCTCTCGGTTGCGCACTTTCATCCAACGATAGCGGCGACGTACGCCTAACCAGTACAAGAGCGTGCTGGGATAGGTCTTGATCCACACACGGTCGCCGGAGAAAAGCGCACCAACGAACAGCTTTGCGAGACTTCTGAGTCTTGCGCCGAGGCCCCGATGCGTTGGGAACGTAGCCCATTGCATAAGCAGCAGATTTCTTAGCTCGAGAGTGCTTAAGCTGCTGTTTGAATGATGGGACCAGGTGCCTTGGTGGCGATGCCATACGATACTGTTCGGGTCATAAATGCAACGCCATCCCCGGCGCCACGCACGAAAACAAAGATCCACATCTTCGCAGTATGCCGGCGCAAACAGGCGATTGAAACCGCCCAGTTCAACAAACTTGTTTCGATCAACAGCCATAAAGCCGCCCGAAGTAAATAAGGTGTGAGAGGTCTTCTGACGCTGCGTGTCGAATCTCCAGCCGTAAAAGCCGTTCTTGAACTCCAGGCGAGCCGGGCCACTGGTGACCTCCGCTCCGTTCCAATCGTAGCTCCCTGCCGAAACGGAGAAAACATCAGGTGAGTCGAAATGCCTTGTCAATGGAGCGATAAAATCCCCATCCACCTTCAAATCATTGTTCAGAAGCACCAAAATATCCTCGCTCCTTTTGCCTGCCAGCCAATTATACGAAAAGAGAAAATCGTTTTTCGGCGCGACGATAACTTGGACCGAAGGAAATTCGCGCTCGATCCAAGCCACATCATCGTCGGTGCTTTGGTTATCGAGGACGACCACAGCGCAGGTTCCGGAGAAATTCTTCGCGGCGGCGCAAACAGTGGGCAGCAAATGCTCCAGATGTTTTTTCCCGTTATAATTCAGGATCGCCAGACAAACAGACTTCATTGATTCGCGCGACCTGCGACAAGCTTTTCAATCTCGTCGACGAAAATCGACTGCAACCGGTCCGGATTAAACAGCGTCTCATGCAATTGCAGCGCTTGTTTTGAGAGCTCGTTGCTCAATGCTGTGTCTCCGCAGATTTGGCGGCAAAGAGAGATCACCGCGCCGGCGTCATCAGTAGATACGGTCGCGGCCCCACCGTGATTGCGAGCGACGCGAACAGGCGTGCAATAATCAGGTCCCCAAAGAATCACCGGTTTTCCAAATGCGACGTAATCGAGGAATTTCGTCGTGAAACTCGTGCGCATGAAAAGTTCATACTCCGGCTCGAAACTCATGACTACGAGCAGCGCACCTGCATCTGCCATCAGACCGGCCGCGTCTTCGGGCGATTTAAAGCCAAGATAAGTTCCGTTCGCTTTGGCACGTTTGAGGATTTCCGCGGGCCAGTCGGCATCCGGCCCGACCACAATAAGTTCCAAGTCTTTCGTCGCTTCGATTTTTTCGAGAAGCGAGCACAGCATTCTTCCGTAAAAATTTTGCACTGAGCCGACATAGACCAGCCGAAATTTTCCGTCTGAACTGCGCGAGGACTTTTCCGGCACACTATATTTGCCCGGCATCGGATAAATCACATGGCTGTTGGGATGCGGGCCGAGCATTTCCTGCATTCCATCGCTCGTGCAAAACGCCAGGTCACAGGCGGCATAAAGCTCGCGGTAATATCGGCTCAAAATTGGCCGGGTTAATGTGTGGCCGTAGTGACCCTTCATCATCGGAAACCAATCGAGAAATAGCCCGACCAGCGGCAACCCGTGGCGTTCTGCTGTTTTTCGAGCAACGTGAGACAACCCACATTCCGCCAATGTAAGGACCACGTCCGGTTTGAAATCCTCGACCGCTCCTTCCAACGCTTCATTAGTTGTCAGCGGCCAGATGAGATTTTCATAGTCGGTAATCCATGCAGCCAATCGCGGTCCGAGCCTGCTCTTTCTCAATCGATGAATAAGATACGGCAGCCGCAGCCTCGTATGCACGAGAAGGTTGTCCTCAAAATTCGCGTTGCTGGCAATTTGCAATTTAAATGGATTGCGCTCTACCAATTGCCGGTGCATGACGATGCGCACACCGCAATCGTTTTTGGGAGGAACAATGCTAACGAGTAGCACCCTTAATTTTTCTTTCGACTTCAAGTGCGCTGCGTCGTTTCGATGGAGGCTAGGCATCGTGCCTGGCTCGGCCGAAGGGCTTTCTGCGTGGCGCGCTGCAAACGGAATTTAAGGGCATCGCGATAGAGCAGATGCCGCATCCAGTTAACGTAGTGCCGAGAATAATAGCCTTCAGCGGTCATATTGCGGGAACGAAATCTATGGACGTCATCGAATTCAACCAAGCTCAGTTTCTCGGGAAAAAATTCGCCACCTAGCTTTACGGCGGTGGCAACGATGGTCTGCTCGCACGAACTGTCCTGAGCATAAGGCAAAGCCTCTTGCGCCATGATGCGCAGAAGCTGCGGTGCCATAAGCTCGCCATGTAACGCAACGATTCCACTGTTAACAAACGGTGCCTGCAATACCTGCGGGCAATGCCGCAACGCCATCGGTCGCCACTGGTTGCAGTTGGTCTCCAGTAACGCCCGAGGTTTCCCCCAGGACGCGACATCGCCCAGAAGCAACACAGGATCTCTGAACCAAAGAATATCGGCATCGACAAAGAGCGTTGGCTGTTTCTTTGCCTGGGTCACAATCGCGGCGAGCTTCAGGCCGTAGACACTTTGTTGCGCGTAATCAGCTAACTCCGGAAGACCAGCACTGGAAACCGCCTGGGAAATTTCTGTCCGCATCAAGACTGTTATCGGCGTCGGCCACCAGGCAAAAACCTCAGCAAACTGATCCGCCGTCCAACTGCCGTCCGACACAACAATAATCTTTGGCAAAGAATTCCATGACCGGTACAACGAAAACAAACTTTCGCGCAACATTAGCCAATTCCCTCGGTCGCTTACCATCAGGCAGCAAAAGTTCGCCGCCGGTTTTGGTGGCTGAGGAGGGATTGGCCGGCGCGAAAGAATTGTTCGCGCGATCTCGCCTAGCCGCACAGAAACGTTCATCCCGCTGAATGGCCGAAGCAGACCGGGGGCGAACTTTTGCGCAAGCGCCCTGCGCTGTGCTGACTTGGTTGGTTGTCTGCTGTAACCACGCTCTTGTGGAGCGGTTACTCCGTTGGAAGTAACACGCGCAGTACGGCGCACAGCGCTGTCACAGTGTTGCGCGCCAACAAAATAACTTCGGGTGATTGGCGTACAACAAAACCATCTCATTGGTCCCGGACGCAATTCGTCAGCGTATTGTTTCAAGTAACGCAGCAACCACAATCTTAGCCAGAGCGCGCGAGGTTCGTGAAAATCCATAAACGTTCGCGTCTGAGTCCACACTTCTTCGATGACATGGCTTGATTTCAGCTGTGACCAAACGGTCTCGCCCAGCTGGTTGTCGATAAAGTCGTGAATTTCCGCGATGATATATGCGTTTTCGAGGCCGGGAATCTTTCGGGGATTCAAAAGCTCACCTTCCGCCCCTTCCGCATCCATGATGACAAGGGAAGCCTCGTTACCGACAATCGTCGCATCGAGTTCTTCCCGCCTGCAAGGACCCATTATTCTTACCCTCGATTGCATCCCGTTCAGCTGAACGTTGCGCCCGAGCATTGATCGCCCTTCTTCGCTGGTTTCAAATGCCATCACTGTCGCGAGCGGCCATAACATTGCGCAGCCTACCGCATAATATCCCTCCCCTGCCCCGACATTGATAATGCATTGAAATGGAATGGCAGACCATCTCAGAAAAATTGGCGCGAGCTCGGATTCGTAAACGCCCAAGATTTTTGGGGCGGCTGCGCCACACACGGCTTCGCCGTGATATTGCATTCCCTTGAACGGCCCGCCCACCACCGTCTGCGATTTCTTTAATCCGCTCAGGAACCGAGGCGCTATAACTGAGCGTCTAAAGCGTGCCGGGAAAAAACGCGAAACTAGCGGCATGAATTGGTAAAATTCCGCCTGCTGTTCAACGAGCTCCGTAGCCGGCCTTTACCGCGCCGGTAAGTTCGCCAAGGTCCAGTAGTTGATCGCAATCCTCGACAGCACTGAGACGATGAGCAGAAACAATCATCGTCAACTTACCCACGAGACTGCGCAGCGCCTCGAGCAGCTTTGCTTCGGTCGCCACGTCCAGCGCACTGGTTCCTTCGTCCAAAATCAACAAGGATGGACGATGGTAAAGAGCGCGCGCAAGCCCGATGCGCTGACGTTGCCCGCCGGAAAGACGGATACCGCGTTCGCCTACGGTCGTGCCAAAGCCATCAGGTAATTGGCCTTCCACGAAATCGAGTATCTGCGCCATAGCACAAGCTTCGCACAATCGGGTGTGATCGATCTTCTCGTCTGGTAGACCGAATGCGATGTTGCGTGCAATCGTGTCGTCGATGAGAAAAATATCCTGCGGCACATAACCAATCGAAGCCTCCCACGAAGGCACCAGGGCGGGCGTGAGGGGTCGCCCATCGATGAGAATTTTGCCTGCGGTCGGATAGTACAGGCCAAGCAACAAGTCAACGAAAGTTGATTTTCCAGAACCCGTTGGACCAATCACACCGAGCGAAGTATTTTTGGGAATCACCAAATAAAGGCCCTCCAACGCTGGCCGGGCCGTGCCAGGATAACGAAAACTCACCTCATGCAAAGTTATTGCCTCGTTCCAACTTAAAGGCTCCGCTGGCGCGACGACCTCGTTACTGATCGCTCGAGTCAATGTTTCATTCTCAGCGACAACAAACTCATCGTAAACTTCATCCACAGCGTGGCGCATGGAACTGACTTGCGTGAGTTGAGCGTAAAGCAACTGGAGCGAGGGCAGGAGCCGATAACCCGCCAGCGCCATCACGCCGAGATTTGGAAGGATGTCGGAGAAATTGCGCCCGCTCAGTGCGAGCAACAACACAGCCAGAACCAAACCGCCGAATGCGAGCGGCTCCACGAGATAGCGAACGCTGTTGGCAAAAATGGGCACCCGGGCATACATCCGCGCGATCACCGCGGAGTGGCCAGCAAAGCGCTCGAGGAAATATTCCTCGGCCCGATGGACTTTCACCGGCTTAATCCCGACGAGCACCTGTTGAGCATCCCGGTACGAGCCGGCGACTGATATTCTTAGATTTTCATCCACCTCTCGGCGTTTCCGCGCGAGGAGTCTAAAAATGATCATGTAAAATGCACCCAGCACGATTGCCGCCGAGAGCGCGATCACAGGCTGAACCAAAAAAAGCGTCGCTAACAGGAGTACGGCCGTGAGCCCCCGCGCGACGCTGTCCAGTAACGGGAGGAGCACGCCGCTCGTGTAATTCATCACGTCGGCAACAATTTTTTTGAGGAGATCGCCGGAGTTTCGCTGGAGAAAATAGGTATATGGCTGAGACGCCATTCGGCGCAGCAGACGGACTCGCAACCAGTGACCAAAGTTTTGAGCATAACGAGTGCGAGCATACTCAGCCAGCAGGTTGACCGCGTTGGACGCGAACAAAGCAGCAACGGCGATCACCCCGGTTAAGAGAAGTAGTTGCTGGTTTTCCATCGGCGGAAACAGGCTCAGGAAACGCACGCCAAAGTGCGATCGGCGGATGCGGTCAGGATCGGCTGCGATTGCCAAAAATGGGAAAATCGACGTGACGCCGATGACTTGAAAAAAGGCCTGCGCCAGAGACAGCGAAAAAACAAAACCGAGCTTCGCTCTGCCATATGGCCGGGCGAGAAAGAGAACGCGCCGAATTAAATCAGCGACGTTATGAAGAAACGGGGGCAAGGCGGCTCCGAGTTACGCGTTCAAGAAAAAAAGTCGCATGATCGTACACCGGCGCGAATTTGCCAATTATCTGCGGAAAAACTCGGGTGTCAAAGGCGACGCGACGTCCAGCGAGATTCAAGGTGCGTGTTCTGCTAAGGTGGAACAATGCGAATGGCCATCAAACGCCTCATGGCGAAGGCACTCCCGGATTACCTCATCAACCAAGTCACCACCGAGGCCCGGCTGGCCGCCAGACGAATGTTTACTGCTCGTTCGGTTGCCAGAACCGATGTTCAAGCGACAACCGTTTTGAGTGCTCTCGATTTCTATTCACGTTTCATCGGCGGTAAACTTTCCCCGTATTTCCAAAGCAACCACGGGAGTTCCAAGCCGCGAGACAATCGCGGAACAAAAGTGCGCGGCTGCGCAAATAATCGCCAAAACCAGCCGAGAAAGACGCGGTCCGCCCAGTCGGGAATTGCGATCTGATCGCCGGTTAGGAAACCGAGCGCAGCGCCGATGCAATGGATTGCAGGCCGATACGACAAATTTTCGCGCAAATAATGCCCGAGTTTTTCTTGTGCGCCGCTGCCAATCGCAATGATCACTTGTGGAGGGCGACGGCGCTCAATCAATGCAACAAGACTTGGATCGCCGACTTCGAATCCATAACGCGGCGCGACGTAACAATTCTCGCTGTTAATTGGAAATGCTTCCCGGCGGGACCAATCCAGCAGTTTTTGCCTGGCGCGCCCGCTGGGAACGATCCAAAAAACTTCTCCTGTCCCCGCGCCTTTCAACGTAGCCAGCAGATGTTTCAAATACTTCAGACCCGAAATACGCTGGAGGCTTTCACGACGAAACAAACGACACAGCACAACCATCAAACCACTGTCGGCAATCGCCAGATCAGCCGCGAGGATCGCTCGCCGATACTGCTCGTCCTCTCGCAATCGGGCAAAACAAGTTCCGGAAGGCGCCATGAGAAGTCCGCCACGCTGAACCATCACCCCGACCGCTTCTTCAACATCGCCATTGAAGAATTGAATGCCGAGAACTTGGGTAGTTGCAATCATCAAAGAAGGATGCGCGGCCGTAATTTAGGCATCCTGCCTGATGCGTCGAGCAGGCTTCCCAGCCTGTGATCCCAGACGGGGCAAGATGCCCGCTCGACGCAACGGCCATGATGGCTGTGTTACGATTTCGCTTTGCGCACAAATTTGGTAAGCTATGCGCCGGTGCAAAACGTGGCGACTCCACACAAGTTTACCGAGGCTGCGCCACTGTCTCGCGAGCGATTTCCGTTCGTGTTTGCGCTAAGCGTTTTGTTCCTGGCCGCTCTGTGGTTTGGACTGTGTAGAGAACTTAGTGGCGAATGGTCGGTGAACGAGCAATACACCTTCGGTTGGTTCGTCCCATTTTTCGCGCTCTATCTTTTCTGGCTTCGCTGGCAGGACCGGCCGGAGCAGGAGGTAGGAAATCAGAAGTCAGAAGTCGGAAGTCGGAGAGTTGTTGCCGTGTCAATCGGGCTCGCAACGCTTCTTGTGCTTCTGCCGGTTCGCCTTTTTGAAATTGCGAATCCTGAATGGCGACTACTCGCCTGGATCCACGCTTTGGCGGTCGTTACGTTAACGCTATTGCTCCTCTGGTGGGCAGGAGGGAAAGCGTGGCTCCGCCATTTCGCATTTCCCGTCGCGTTCATCTTTATTGCGGTGCCCTGGCCTACAGCTCTGGAAACTCCAGTGATCCAGGGGTTGATGCGCGTTGTCGCGCGCGTCGCAGCTGAAACGGCGATGCTGCTTGGAACTCCCGCGCAAGTCGAAGGCAATCTTATTCGTGTGAGCAACGGTCTTGTTGGCGTGAACGAGGCGTGCAGTGGCATTCGTTCATTGCAGACGTCGCTCATGATCGGCCTGCTGTTCGGCGAAGTGAGACGACTCTCGGCGTTGCGACGCCTGGCGCTCGTCGTGTGCGCTGTTGCCATTGCGCTTTTCGCCAACCTTCTGCGCGCAATTTTTCTGGTTCAGGTTGCAGCGACGAAAAACATCTCAGAGGTCCCCCGCTGGCACGACATAGCTGGGTACACCATCGTCGTGCTCGTTTTCGTGAGCACGATGGGCCTGTCGTATTGGCTCGGTCGGAAACCGCATGGAGGGCGGAGCTCCCGCGACGCCGGGCTCGCGGAACTCGCCCCTCCAAATGCCTCGCAGCCGACACGGCTGCCTCTACAGTTTCCGGTGTCCTTCGTGGCTGCGGCCCTCTGTTGGCTGCTGCTCGTTGAGATTGGAACCGCGAGCTGGTATCGCCTTCACGAACGCAATCTTGTCAGCGCGGCAACTTGGAGTGTGCGTTGGCCCGAACAGTCGCCGAATTTTCGCAAACTCAAGATCGACCCGGAAATCCGGGCTGTCCTCCGGTTCGACGAGGGCGAGGCGGCGGCATGGACGCTAACGTCGCCCGCCACTTCCGAAAATGCCAGTGAGCCGAAAGGGTCCGGCACACAAGTGAATGGGGCGCGGGAAAACACCATCTCCTGCTTGCTGTACGTTTTTCGCTGGAAGCCGGGTCGAAACAGCGCGCTGCTGGCGAACCTGCATCGGCCGGATGTTTGTCTGCCTGCAAGCGGCTGGAACCAGGTAGCGGACGACGGCGTGCGCAATTATCCGGTGGGCGGTTCGTTTGAGCTGCCGTTCCGGCATTTTGAATTTCAACGTGCACTCGAAGCTTCCACGTCGCAGATAGCGCACGCGTTTTATTGTTTATCGGAAGATCGCGTTTCGGGAGCATATGCGTCCCTGGCTGGCACAGATTCGCCCAGCATGTCAGGAGCGCGTTCCGAATGGACGCGCGCTGAGCGTCTTCGCGCGGTGCTGGAAGGACACCGTCATTTGGGACAGCAGGTAGTCGAAGCGATATTCATTAGCAACCAGCCGCTTTCCGCAGCCGAGGCCGAATCGCATCTGCGCGATTTGCTCCCCGAGGTGATCGTTTTACGTCAGCCGGAAAAATAGCTCGGGGCGGTTATCTTTTCGTCCGGCAACTGCCGGACTTTCGGAGTGCGTGCGCGTCCTCGCGCCGCTTTCCCGCGCGCTTATGCTCCATTGAAAAGCGATGCGGAGACGCATCGCACTACTAAGGTGCTCCGCGCAAAATTATTAAGGACGTAAGCCTTGCCAGGGCGCGTGCGCTCCCCTAAAAATCCAAAAAAAGTCTTGTCATGCCAATGGGATTTGTTACAAGGGGCGTAATTCTTCGAGCCTTAGGAGAACACATGCGAAAATTTAAGCGATTTCCGCCACGAACCTTACGGTTTCGTTCGCTCCTGGTTTTAGCGGGCGCGTTTGCGCTTCTTGCCGCTTTCGCTCCGTGCGCGAATGCCGATTTGATCGCTTATTTTAATTTTGAAGGTCCAACAGGGCCACCTTTTCCCGTAAATTTTGCGTCCCAGGTTCCGCCGGGAGCTGTCAATACGGTCATGACAACCAATTACGATCCCAACAGTATGCAGGCGGTGGTACCAGGGCTACCTTTAAATGTTGCTGCTGGCGACCCGGACCCCAACCTTGTTGCGATGGGTCTCAGACGAAGCGCTTTGAATGACCCCGCCAATTTCGATATTCCTCTCTTCTCGGCGCAAGGCTTCTTTCAGAACATGACGGTGAGCTTCGCGAGTACTCGCAACGGGAACGGCTTCGCTCAGGTGCAGCTTTTCTACAGCATTAATGGAGGAGGAACCTTTACTGCTGTTGGCGTCCCGACGCTACTGCCACAAGCGCTGATAATCGTAGGGTTGCCGGTCCCTGCCGCAGCTAACAACGCACCATTACTAGTTCTGCGAATACAATTGACGGGGGGAGGGTCAAGCGGCAACAATCTCCAGCACACCATCGATAACATCCAGGTCAATGGGACAATAGTTCCCGAGCCGGCCACGGTTGCGGGTGGGCTGCTCGGCGTTCTTGGGCTGTGTTGGTTTCAGCG
Organism: uncultured Verrucomicrobiae bacterium; assembly: GCA_963803285.1. Taxonomy (GTDB): domain Bacteria; phylum Verrucomicrobiota; class Verrucomicrobiia; order Chthoniobacterales; family UBA10450; genus Udaeobacter. The sequence goes on from CAWDMG010000018.1 coordinate 135,030, forward strand.
GTGGCGATTGATTCGCTCTGTGCGTCTGCGGCGCGCTTCTGGGTAGCGCACGCGTCTCGCGTGTCCGCCAGTCGGACGGACTCGTCCCGCGGCGAGCTGGCGAGCGCGTCTTCGCGACCGCGAACTTTGGTTTAGAATTTTCAATTCCCCAGCCGAGAGCTCGTTTAGAAAAGATTGTTTCGGCGCGACGCCGAAACCAGCACGCGAGACGCGTGCGCTCCCCGGAACATTTCCCAGCGCGCCAGCGTACCGTTGCAGACATTGCCGCGACATAGTAAACGTCTCGCGTGGCTAAGTCGCCGTCGCGTCCTGTCGCGAAAAAGAAGAACGATCTTGATCTTACTCCGCCAGAGGAAATTCGAGCGCGACGAATTCGACGCTTCGTTTTGCTCGGCGCGCTGATCGCCTGCCTACTCGGCGTCGCAATCTACTTCGGTGCACCGCCGGTCGGCGGGGCAATTAAGGCCTGGCAGTCGCGTCGGCTGGCGCGCCAGGCGTTTGCCCTAATCGAGCAACGAAAATGGAGCGACGCCAACGCTAAAGCGCGCGACGCGTTCCTGCTGCGGCCCACTGAACCCGATTCGTGGCGCGCCATCGCGCGGCTGGCCTGCCGCACAAGTCAATGGCCAGCGGCTCTGGACTGGTGGAAAAAAGTCGAAGACGCAGACCGTCTGACGCTGGAGGACCGGAGGGACTACGCAAGCGCGGCGCTGGCGTCGGGTGACAACACAACCGCGGCGACACAGGTCCGAACGCTGCTCGCCCAACGCGGCGGGTCGGCGCCCATCGACATCGTGTTGGCCGGCCAGATTGCCGCCCGCCAAAGCGATCCTCTCCTCGCACTCGATTATGCCGAACGTGCTCTGGCCGACAAACGAGCAAGACCTTACGAGATTCTTTCCGGTGCAACCCTTGTACTCTCGGTCACAAGCCCATATTCGGAGCCTTACGCCCGCGCGTGGAAACAAATTGAAGATGTAGCGCGCGATCCCAAGAATCCTGGGTCGCTCGACGCGCTAACGCTTCTCGCCCAGGAAGAGGCTCTGTCGCCCATGACTCCGATCGGCAGCAACGCTGCGCTTTCACTGCAGAGCGCTTCTACGCCCCAACCGACACCCGCAACGCAAGAGGCCGCGGCATCCGCGGCTAGCGACACTGCCTCCGCCGAGGCGGCCAGCTTGCCCGCCGTAGCTGCTGCGAAGGAGAGGCCGCCATCAGCGACGCCTCAATCAACAACTGCTACGCAATCCAGTGACGCGCTCACTCTCGATCTGGCTGCCACTTCGCCGTCAAGTCCACCCGGACGGACGATGACCCTGCAAGAAGTGGCGGACGCTCTTGGAAATCATCCGGATGCCCGCCCGTATCATAAACTTCTCGCGCTTGAGCTTCGTGCGCGGCACGATCCCGCGCTCGCGGACCAATACGTTACTGATGCTGTGCAGCGCTTCGGAAACGCTGCACGTTTGACACAAAGTTACCAAGGCGGCGCGGACTTGGCCGATGAAACGCTCCTCGCCCTGGCTGGGTGGTTGAACAAAATTGGCCGGCCTGCGAAGACCTTGGAAGTTTTACCTCAGGCGCGCGCAATACAACGGCAGGATCTTTTCCTGCAATACATCAATGCCCTCGTGGCGCTCCAGCGCTGGAATGAAGTCAAAGATCTGTTCCTGAGCGAACATTCTGTCATCGATCCCATGGTGCAACACATGTACCTCGCCGTGGCGCAGGCGCGTCTGGGCTCAGTAACTGGCGCGACTAACGAATGGCAACGCGCGTTGCAGGTCGCGAACACTTCCGAGAAATTGTTGACGCTCGCAACTAACGCTGAACAAAACTCCGTCTCCGATATCGCCGATGCGGCGTACTCAGAAGCGATCAAAACCGCGCCGACAACAAATCGGAGCGCCTATGCCGGCCGGTTGCGTCTTGCGCTCGCGGCCGGAAAAACGGCTCGCGCGCAAGAGATCGCAGCGGAGATCGCTCAGCTGTGGCCAGATGACGCGGCAGCCCGCAATCAGGATGCTTACCTGCGATTATTGCTCGGCGCTTCAGGTAATGCAGCCGAAGCAGTGGAACGCGACGCTCAGGTCCTCGTCGCGAAAGAGCCGCGAAACTGGCAAGCTCGGGCCACGCTCGGCCTGGCCTGTCTTCGTCTCGGGCGGAAGCAGGAAGCGGTAGCCGCAATCCGCGAACCTCGCGTAACAGGCGTTGAGCCGCCGGGCGCGCTCGCGGTGCGCGCAGCGATTCTCGCCGCCAATGGCTATGACGACGGTGCCCGAAACGACGCGCGCCTCATCAGCGCGAAACCGCTTTTGCCCGAAGAACGCGCTCTCATTGCTCCGCTGCTGCAATAGCGGTAGCGTCCGCTGTCTCAGCGGAGAAGGTGACGCGTTGGCACTCTCGCGCCTGCGACTGATACCTGAGATCTCGATGCTTGCCCTCTGATTTACTCTGGCTGGACAAAGCCTTTCGGCTAGCGCAAGCCAATACATTCAAACACTAGGCCTGCGCTCCCCGTTTATGTAAACTTCTTGTCCTAGGCATACGAAGACAACACGAGTTAGACCTGCTACGATTATGAGTAGGTTTTTCATATTCTCATTACGCCCCAATTATCTTACGCAAGGATTGTCCCTGATGAATGGTTCGTTTGAATGGCAGTGCGACGCACATCCGCTTGTGCCTTCATTATATGAAGCTAGTGTTTCGATGTAGTTGCTGATATTGCACGGCAGCGTGCCGTTGCCAACAGGTGGCACTACGAGGTCGCCAATTAGTTGATCTGCCTCCGTGATGGTCTGGTCGATGCAATCATGCGGAGCAGCATTAGCAATGTTCAACTTGGCCGCAATTAACTGGTGCGCCAGCGAGATCAGGCAGTTACCGCCCACAGACTCACTCAGAATCGAGCATAGCTCATCCTTCGTGTAGGACACGTTCCCAAGGAATAGGGTATTTACCGGCCATTCGTCTCCGTTATTGCCGGAGTGGCATTGTCCGCTGCCGTGATTCTTCCAATATCCCTGCGTGAAGGTGCAACCGTTCGGGGTAGCAGTTGGCGTAGGAGTGGGAGACGGGGTAGGTGTCGCGGTAGGAGTTGCAGTTGAAGTCGGAGTTGCCGTAGGCGTTGCCGTTGCAGTTGGTGTAGCGGTAGCCGTAGGCGTTGCAGTTGGTGTTGCCGTAGCCGTAGGCGTTGCAGTAGCGGTAGGGGTCGCCGTGGCTGTTGGTGTAGCAGTCGCCGTTGGAGTAGCGGTAGCCGTAGGCGTTGCCGTTGCAGTTGGTGTAGGGGTGGCCGTGGGCGTTGCAGTTGGTGTTGCCGTAGCCGTAGGGGTCGCCGTGGGCGTTGCCGTAGCGGTAGGGGTCGCCGTGGCTGTTGCTGTAGCGGTCGCAGTTGGTGTAGCGGTAGCCGTAGGCGTTGCCGTTGCAGTTGGGGTAGCGGTAGCCGTAGGGGTGGCCGTGGGCGTTGCAGTTGGTGTTGCCGTAGCCGTGACTGTTGCCGTAGCGGTAGGGGTCGCCGTGGCTGTTGGTGTAGCAGTCGCCGTTGGAGTAGCGGTAGCCGTAGGCGTTGCCGTTGCAGTTGGGCTAGCGGTAGCCGTAGGGGTGGCCGTGGGCGTTGCAGTTGGTGTTGCCGTAGCCGTGACTGTTGCCGTAGCGGTAGGAGTCGCCGTGGCTGTTGGTGTAGCAGTAGGGGTCGCGGTGGCTGTTGGTGTAGCAGTCGCCGTAGGGGTTGGCGTTGGTGTAGGCGACGGTGTCACTGTGCAGTTCGGAACGAAGATATTTCCAGAGGCAATGACTTGCCCGTTCGATTTACGGACTGACCAGCTATGATTACCGGGGTCAACGGCCACTCGGTTGATTGCATCAAGCACTGCGGGATGCCCGTCAATCCACACATTGAAGCTCGGCTGTATACCAAAGAATCGAATACGCTGGTCATCGTTGCCAGGGACGCACGCAACCACAGTCACGGTAATCGTGATCGGTGTCGGCGTAGGCGTAGGCTTGCTGCAATTCGGAGCGGTAATGCTGCCGTTGGCAACAAGGACTCCGTTTGTCTTACGCACTGACCACGTATGGTAGCCCGGTGTGACGATCACGCGACCTGCCGCGTCGTGCGCCACGAGCTTTCCGCTTACCCAAGTTTGAAGTCCAGTCAAATCACCAATGAACCGGATGCGACAATCGCCGTCATTCCAGCAGGGGACGACAGTCACGGTAATCGGCGTCGGCGTAGGCGTTGGTGTAGCCGTAGGCTTCGGTGTAGGACGCTTACACACTTCCGCTGTAAAGGTAATATGGTAGATCGGGTCCCTCAGATAGAAGAGGACGCGAGTCCAGCAGTAGGTAAATCCGCCCTGATGGTATTTGCCGCTGATCGAGCCGCGGCCGGCGTCACCGTCAACGTTTCCGCTTAGATCAACGGGCTGCGATGCAATGTACTGCGCCAATCCCGCGGCGTTAGCCTTCTCTGGCTGCGACCACGCTGAATTGCCGATGCCCTGCTGAAAAAGATTCACGACCTTTTCCTTGGCCTTTTTGTAGGTGTTGGCATTCGCTTCGGCCACTACCATCGCTCCAACGTAGCGGGTACTCGCCGCCTTCGGGATGTTTGTGTTTCTTGGCTTCTGCGGCGAACGGGAGCAGAGTCGCGATCATTAGTATGGTGAGGAACTTTTTCATTGTGTTTGGTACGGATAGTTTTTGCACGGTCTCGGCTCGAAGTTACAAGCAGGCGCCTTCTGTAGGCAGCTAGTGAGCCATGCTGAGAACAGGTAGGCGCTTGGGGTTGTTCGTTTACCACCTCGAACGCCGTCGAGATTTGGCCGATGAAAAGCTCAGGGCCTGTAAGTCGCGAAGCCGCTAATGTTCCCGTCGCTGATCGTAATCGAAAACGACAAGCATTGCACATAGACGTGCTGGCACAGCCAGCAGAAGTCCGATACCCAATCGAGGTCGTTGCGGTTGAGTGATGCTTGGATCGACGTATCCGATATTGTCCCTGTGAACGAGTCGGTGCATGTTCCGTCTCTGTTGATTTTGCGCCTGCCGCTCAGATTCCAATGGCCGCCAAAGGCGCTGTCATAGCTGATCGTGTAGGGGACTACTGGCTGTGGTCTGTAAGGGCTCGCGCCGACGGCGTTTTGAGCCAGCGGGATTGACTCGCTAAGTGGGCTTGCAATTAATGTGCTCGCCAAAACGCTGAGCGCTGCTACTGCTGTTAATAATCTTTTCATTTTGGTTGGGGGTTGTAGCAGCCGTTTCCGGGCCGCTGTAGTTGGGGGGACCAGAGGATTTATTATGGATAGTTCTTAGATCGCCGAAAACCCCTCTGGTGGGCTTTCGACGTGTTCGTTGGTTACTTAGCTATATCGGAAACTGGAACGCGAAGTTTCGAAAAGAACGCCGCCATACATCAATCGGACGTATTCTTAGCCCCGTCTTAGGTTGTATTCCCTAGGCAGGATGCGCCTCGTCGGCCGCGGTCACCGTTCACTGTTCAACTCGGGCGGCGCTCACGGAGTGATCGCCCTACCAAAGCGTCACCGATTCTCGTTGCTTTCGGTGCGCATCTTATGTCACTCTCAGAAAGTTATGCGACTACTGGCTGAAATTTTGATCATCGCGGCCCTGATTTTCTTCTGCTGGAACACGCCCTTCAGGCAATACGCGGACCGGGCGAGCAGGACAATCACATCCGCGTTGGACGGCATGGGAGGCACGTTACAGAAGCACCAGGACAAGTCCGTGAAGAGATACTAGTCCGCCAACGGCATTGACGCGGGCGTAAACAGCAGCGAAGGCGAAGGCCATGGCCATTGTCACGATATCAACCCTCAGCCATTAAGGCTACTCCAAAACTTCCTCAATCTGGGTGCCAAGCACATCAACTTGTCCGCTAACCAGATCGCGGCCAAGCGCGACATGAAGCCAGTATCGCTTCTCACCCTGCACGACGAACTTATTGGCTTGAGTAAAGTCGGCGGCGTCCGGCGCGTATCGCCCGGTTTGCGCGATCACGTCGATCATCAGGTTCCAGGTTCGCGCTTGCCCTATCTCCGATAGAGCGCGAGCGATCGCTTCCGGTACTTTTTCCTGGCACTCCCCGCTACAGCCGCTAACACTGCCAACCCTGCTGGCAGCCGCAGCCGTCAACCGACCGATATCGCCCCGATTCACTGCCGCCTGCGTCCTCGTAGCGGCAACAATGTCCTGAGCGGCAAGCGAAGCTTCGGCTGGCGCAACTGCAGGGAAGGGATTGGGAAGCGGTGTCACATCTACATCCTTCTTCAGTGCGCTTTGCAGGATCGCTGCCATCACGGGAATGTTCCGTGTGTTGAGATTGACGATTCCCAATCGGGGATAAGCGCTGCCGACTGGATTGTAAGTGAAAAAGTCCAGGACCGAAGGGTCATTAGCCGTCCCGTTAAAATTCAGACGCTGGAAACGATTCAGGGCGTACTCTGGCCTTAGACCGTAGCCGAACTCACCAACGGTGGTAAAAGCATGATCGAGAGTAATTGGCGTGAATGAAGGCGTCAGTTTTGTTTGGTTCGTCACCGGGTCTGTTATGCCACTCGTCGGGTTGTATGGATTCGTCGAGGCGGTTACCGGCTCGGTCGTTTCCCAGCCGAGGACAAATTTACCCGAGTTACCATACTCGATAATCGTAACGTGCGTCTGTCTCGCGGCCGGTGCGCTGGTATCTATGTCATCGTTGTTAGGGGAATCATCGTATTGATCGATCAGCGATGCGCCGAGCGCCAGGATGTCCGCGGGACTCGCGGGATCATCGTTGTCGGCATTTGCCTGGGTGAGCGCGTAATCGAGGGTCATGAAGAAATCATTGTTCGGTCCTCTCAATATCGGGATATGTTCGCAAGCAATGGTGTTGGGGCACTGGAACCCCGGCACCCCCACGTATCGCCAACGGCCCCAATAGGCAAGCTGATGTGAGTCTGTGACATTTGTATCGGGCGCAACCCATGCCAGCCCAAAATACTGCAGAATCTGTGCCGCCGTGCCTCTAAAACGCCCCCGCCCCCGATAACAACCTTGACCGTTGCCTTGTCCGTGTCCCTGGCCTCTGCAAGTTACCGCACCTGCAGGATTGGCCTTAACCAACCCAAGATTAGTTATATCGAATCTATCAGGTAAACGGCCCCGAAGGCGATCCCAGTCCCGGGCTGGTTGATTACGTTCGCAAGAAAACGTTCCCATGTACTGGATGCGATTCTGCCAGCTCCCGCTGGAATCAACAGACCGTAGAAGCTTTAGGAGTTCCTGCCGGCTCATCAAGGCCTGATCGGTCCGCGAACTGTTGACTGAGAGATCTACCGTCGTGAACGGAAAATTCGACGGATCGGTGTAAGGCGGATCGCCAAAGTCGAGTAAGTAACTTCCGAATGAATTCTGCCTGTTCAGATTTCCTCCAAAATCGGGGCTCGTGAAAGAGGCAGTTGATGGCTGTTGAGTCGTGGCCCAATTTCGCCAGCCGACAATGTTATTGATTAGAGTTTGCGAAGGAGTCGATGTCGGCGATGGCGAGGCCAAGGCAGTGAGATCAGCAAAAGTTATAATCCCTTTTCGTCCAATGTTTGTTGCCCACGGAGTCGGCGAGACGTTAGGGTTCCCTCCTCCACCGCTCCAGGTAGGATATCCCGCGAGATTCATGTCGAGTAATCCTCCTTCGTCGTAAACGGCGAAAGCATATCTGCCGATCACGGCGTTTGCCGCTGGCGCGGAGCTTGGTCCCTGAGCAGTTAGCAGCACCCAATCCGGCGCAACGAAGCTGGATACAGGGGAGGAATCCAGCGGGGAATTACTGGTGGTCGCCCGGGGAACCAAATAATGGCTGTTCCACCGTTCAAGGGTGATCTCACCTCGCCTTGGCGTCGCTGATGGTGATGGAGCCGAACTCAAATTTGAAGCCCTGCTAGCCGCAGCGTTTCGCGAACTATACCTGATTAAATTCGGAATGTTGGCAGGAGTAGGAATCGGGTAGGACGTTGGCTGAATGTTAGCGGGGGTGATTGTTTGGTTATTGGGATCCAGAAGCTCCTGCTTAAAATCGTTGACGATGATATCGAGCGCGCTGCGAGCCAGCAGATCAGAAGACGTGTCGTTATAGCTCGACTGGGCGAGTTGCCTGTCAGTGGTTGTGCGAGAAAAATAAGTCAAGGACAGCCCGGTTAAAAGGACAACGAATGCGAGAACAATCATCAGAGCAGCGCCTTTCGATGCGCCACGACGAAAGTGTAAGAAATCTTTCATGGAATTGTAGCCGCATCGCTGTGCCGAGGCGCTCCAGCGGCGAGGACTCTCCGTGGACGGCGACACAGCTCCGAAAGCCTTCGCCAGGAGGCCGCCGTGACTACAACATCGCGAGAATTGAACAGGGGTTTCATGGGGTACCGAGGGTTGGTGGTGAGAGATAAAGATAACGTTCGTAGAGGCGAATACCTGAGATCGCTCCGCGAGGCAGATTCGTATTCGCATTAACTCTAGTCCGCCAGTTCGCCAGCAAAGCGCCAGGGTTCTGTCCACTGTAGTCAGATAAAATTCCGGCCAGCGTTGTGATATTGTCATTTGGCGGTGGAACTTGTGCCGAGTTGTCCAGGAGGAAGCGCGCTTTCGGGTCGAGCACAGCAATGTCCGCAACAATTGCAGCAACATCTCGCATTCCACTTACCTTGGGAGCCGTGTACCAGGGAGTGGTCGATAAGTTTCCATTCTTCAACAGGTAATAATATTCGAAGCGAAAAACCTGCGGCCCGACGATCTGGAGCGTGCTAGTGGTGGCAATTCCGCTCGCCCAGGGATTCAACGACGCCCAGAAGATCACCGGTATATTTGGGAGGTTGCTTGGGGAAACACCATTCCAAACCATGCCTGCGCCCAACCGCTCCATTTTGTTGCCGAAAGTTGTCGCGCTCGAATTGATCCGGTATCCAACCAGCGATACCGGGCTCTGCTGCGATCCCGTGGCGTCCGACGCGTAATAACCCGGGACGTTGCTGTAGAACGCCATCTCGTCGTTGCCAGGTTGCATCCCACATTCTGTGGAGGGACAGTCAATGGCACTCGCAGATGCTTTGAGGTGGTAGTAGACGTCCGATCTCTTTACCATCTGCGTCACATCAAGCGCCATTCGATCGAACAATTCACGCGCCTGTAAATCCCCGTCCATCTGCTTGTGACCCAAGGTGGTTATGTTCGCCGCGCTGTTCACAAGCTGGGTAGCCAGAAGAACGAGCAAAACCAAAACTCCAGTCGCGACCAACAGTTCGGCAAGGGTAAAGGCATCCGTTTGCCGTGCTGTGGTGTGCGCTGTCCTCAGCGCATCAGATCTGAGCGCGGACCGGACAAATCCGCTGCGGACATCGGACGCCACAGCAGTAATTCTCTGGCGAATCATTGCGCTACTTCCTGTCGAACGCTGCGAACATTTCCACTGAGCCACTGGCGTTTGCTGGCGTGGCCGGTGCTGGCCAAGTGACTTTCAAATCGGTGTACCGCAATGCAGACGATCCGTTCCATGTTACCTTCAGTTGATAACGGGAGTTATTATCTAGCGATGTCGAGAACTGTCCTGCACTATCAAAGTACAAGGTCGCGTCCGTCCCAAAAACAATTCTAAACTGGGATGAGGTATCGGTTGTGGTCGGTGTTGCTCGCAGGTCCGCAATCACCGCGGCAATAATGTTGGTAGCTGACGTTTGAGAAGTCGCGTTCCGATTCGTTTGTACGCCGACCGGCATTAGACCGAAGACGGCAACCAGACAGAAGGTGGCGACACCCAAAGCCAGTGTTAGCTCGATCAGGGAAAACGCAGAACTCCTGAAAGTGCAGAGTCTCATGGCCGGTAGACACGGATCGAGCCATTCATCGCAGTTATCTGGACTGCAGCGTGGTTCCCAACATCTTGATTAAATTGTGTCGGGGTCGGCGACGGGGCGGTACCATGCGTGGTCAGAAGATCGATTTCCATAACGCTGGCGATTTCGTCCGCATTGGTTGAAGTCGCGATACGAGCGATGCCGGTAGGGTCGAAGTTTACTACGATGGCGAAATTATACTGCCCGTTGCCCAACGACGAGCCGAGCGGCCAGCTAAACCGCGTGACGGAGCTCGATGTGCCCAGATTATACGTGTTACTCGTCGGCTGATACCTCGCCATGTTCGAGTTAGGGTGAGACGATGGTGGCCATGACGGGAAATTGACATCAACGAAATGCACATTTTCGTACCTTTGCAGTTTCCCAACCGCGGTTAGCCTGGCTCCATTCGAGTAATTGGCTGTCCAGTCGCTGCCCTGATTGGTCGTAGTATATTGGAACTGCCGGGTTCCGTCTTTGGAAGCAACTACCGCAACCGCGACTCTGCCGTGACCGGTGGGTTGCGGATTGGTCGAAGGATCGACTGAGGAATCGACTTCCGCGAAACCAACAAAGACGTAAGTGTGATTTGCTTTAGCGTACGTACGTGCACTCTCGAGCACCCCTTGGATTCCGTAGATGGCATCCGTGAAATCGCTTCCGCTTTTCATGCTCGTGAACGCCGGTGCGATAAGGACCAACAGAAGGCCGATGACGCCGACGACGATCAACAATTCAAGGAGCGTAAAGCCCCGCCCATTTCCAGGGCCACGCTCGTTTACAGAGTTGAAGCGCCATGCCCGCGAAGCCCTCCGGAGTTGGACCGTTGGCGTTGGCTCAGCCCACGGAAGGCAAACTGCAAGGACGTGTTCGGCCTTTCTCATTGGCGTTGCGCAATATGTGCGTGTAGGACTTCCCTATAGGCACAAGCTTCAAATGTTTCTGCGTCGAGACTAAGCCGACCGCTGGCCACCTGTCTGTCGGGGCGAGTCCCTGAATTTTTGGCCTGGTCTTTGCAGGATTTCACCCTACAAGGGCTGCAACTTCAGGAAGAGACCTTAATTACAATAATATAAGGCAACCCAAACACAGACCGCCCGCCGTACACACGCTGAACGCGCCGCATCACACCCGAGAAAAAGAGTGGCCGAACAAAATAGTTCGACCGAGGAAATTCCCTGACAGAAGCGCCCGACGACCTATCAGGGAAAGGCCCGACAAAACAAAAATGCTCGTTGTTTGATCGGACAGATTTCGCCCGATCCGGCGTGCTCTGGCTTATGGCAAAAAGTGTGGGATTTACAGTCTTCGCCGAAACGAACGAAGCGCTTCAGTCCACCACTTATTTTCTGCATCACAGACCAGATCTGGTTCTGATTTTGAGCGCCATTATTGGTCTCACTGCCGGAGACCATGTTGGTCTGATCAACGTTCATAGCGCACGGCCAATAGCGTCAGCCCCACCATGCTATACGTGAATCACGTATAGCAGCTCGAACCCATCCGAAAGAAGGCGCAGGGTCGCTCTCAGTGGTCGATCAGCCGGGTTGTCGGCCGCGAAGCGGCTTCCTCGTTAACGACCTCGATCTGCTTATCGATCACTTGGCCGGTAAAATGATTCGACCCCGACGCTCACTAGGTAACGCTGTTCGCGTTGGACTCATCGGCCACTGGAAAGCTTAAAGATCGAGCAAGATGCGCAAACGATCTTCAACTTCAGTCATGACCTCGTGTGACAGCACACCCCATCGCGAGATAAGTCGATCTTTCGACACCGATCGAATCGCTTCGCATAGAATAACGCAATCGTTTCTGGTTCCGCCGTCTCCCTTTCTGACCTTTACCTGTAACGGTATGTCGCGCTGCGTTGAAGTCAGGGGTAAGACTATGGCCAAATCTGCCGGGCCAGCATTAAAGAAATCGACTGAGAGGACGAGCACTGGTCTCCGCCCGGTTTGGTCCCGGCCACGAGTCGGGCGAAGATCGGCGAGCCGGATTTCGCCCCGGTGCGGGTAAGCCATATCGCCTCAAATACCGTCGCCTAGGGTGGCATCCAATTGGCGCAGCTCGGCTCGCCACGCTTTCCAAGCTTTTTTGTTCTGCCGAAGTTTCGAGTACGCGAGGTTCGTCCGCTCAAGGAGCAGACGGCGCCGCTCATTTTCGATGGCCTGATCGAGCATTGCCTGCAGTGAATTATTCGTTTCCTCGGCCATTTGCGCGAGGCTCTGGTGCGCCGTGCGGCTGATGCGGATCGTTGATGGCATACAAATATGTATACGCGATTGTCAACGAAACCAGAAACGACTCATCTTGGATTCGCCTGCGAGAGCCACGCCGTGCGGTCCAGTATCAAAGCGTCGGTAGTCCGTGATCCAGCTTGCGACACGGTAGTCCCGCTTGTCGCGCCGTAGTCGCCTTCGGCATTGAAGGCGGGCGACTGCGAGACGAAGGCGGATCAGCATTGTGGCGCTGAAGGCCTGTGACTGCCGGACAAAGACGAATCCGCTACCTGTCCGCCGAAGCCTTGTGCGTAGGCGAACCATCAAATCTCAGCTACCTGTCACGCCGTAGCCGTGGCGAAGGCGGATCGACTCGTAGCTCGCGGTTCTGCTACTCAACCCCTTCCTCAAGCTGGCCGCCGAGCACATCCACTGTCTCCTCACCAGATCGCGGCCCAGCGCGATGCATGCCGTGCCGAAGTCGCCCGATTGCGCGATGAAGGCGGGTGAAGTCAGTAGCGCTTTTAGGTTTCGAGCAGCCAATTTGTTTGCCGAAGTAATGTTCGGAGCGGCCGGTGGAATAGCGCCAGCCCCTGATGCTATACGTGAATCACGTATAACATGAAATTACATCGCCATCGCAGAGCGTGCGTGGTCGGTGGCTGTTGTCGATGGTCCTCGCGCGAAGCGGCTCACTCGTTCAGGACCTCGTTCCTCCTTGTCGATCACCTGGCCGGTGAACCGATCGATCACGCCGTGAGTTGACCCGATCCGAATTGAGTCCTGGTTAAGTCGGACGTGGCCGCAAGGCGAGCCACTGCTCAAACGACTCCTTGCTCTCATGTGACCGCCTTCCCGCAAGAATCCCCTCAACGCTGATGTCTTCATCTAACTGCGGCCAATGAATTCCGAGGCCTTCGCCAATAAGTTGATGATCGTTCCGCTCCGCGTTCGTGCCATGCAGCAATCGCGGATACCATGCCAGCGGCGCCGACAATGTTCGCCCATCGCTAAGATCGACAGTCAACGCATCATGGCTGACTCGCACCGATGTCGCTCTGATTTCAATTTGCTTAGTCGCCAAAGAATTCATGCCATTTCTGCAATAGTAGTCGCCGACGTTGCCGAATCAATCGCAGCTCGCTGCGTAGGCTACTCCAAAACTTCCTTTAGCTGCTTATCGATTTGCTTATGAATTCCCGTGGCGAAGCAACCGGGAATGATCGCGGCGTGCGTGTAAAACGCGAGATACAATGACGCGGTTGCCTTCGACTCTGTAAAACAGCTTGTACGGAAACCGGCGCACGAATACGCGACGAAACCCACGATAGTAAATGGCATAGCGTTGCGGATCGCCAACCAGAACCTCAAACGCAGCTTCGATCTCCGCGATGAACTCGGCACCCAACCCAGCGCGATGACTCTCGTACCAGTCTCGGGCCTCGCGCAGATCGGTCTCGGCCCGCGGCCGAATGATGAGCTGCCAGGCCACTGCGCGATCAGTTGTTCAAACGGCCTTTGACTTCTTCCCAACTTGATCCCGAAGCGGGGTCCCGTGCAAAATCCTCGGATTCTCTGTCAAGCAACGCTTTCTCTTCGTCACTTGGATGCGCACGGCCGCTCACCAACTCCTCTTCTTCGAGCTGCCAAATCCGCTCTCGGATTTCTCGGAGCTCGATCGGATTAAGCTTGGGCAGTTGTTGTAAGATCTCGGCTTTACTCATGTAAGTGAATTTAGTCTGGAGAATTAGGCATGCAACACGCGGATGATCTCCGCATTTTGGCCGCCAACGCGTAGTAAAACGGCAACTCGTTCCATTCCAATTTTAAATCCAGCAATCTGGTATCTAGTATCCAGCACCCAGCCGTCGACTGCATGTCACGCCGGCTTGCTGGCCATGCCGTAGTCAGCGACCGCGGGACGAAGGCAGGTCACGTCGGAGCTTTCCTGACGCGCCGTAGCTTTATCGAAGGAGGCAGAGAAGATGGAAGGTCGCCGCGGTGACCGAAGGCGGATCAACTCCGTAAAGGAGCGTGGCCGCGTAAATCCACAAAGTTGCCATCACACATACCCGTCGCCTTCTACGCGGCGGAATAGCGCCAGCCCCTTATGCTATACGTGAATCACGTATAGCATGAAATTACATCGCTATCGCAGAGCGTGCCGCGTTGGACGGCCTGGGAGGCTTGTTACAGAAACATCAGGACAATTCCGTGAAGCGATATTGGCTCCGCGAAGATCGAAATTTGCGCCAGGGCGAGAGGAAGCCGGCTTAGCTCTCAACTATCAACAAAGGACGATCAACTCTTGCGTTGAATCTACTCAGTCAACAACCTCCATCTGTTTGTCGATCACCGGCCGGTGAAGCGCTCGATCGTACATGCACTTAGTAGAACCCATCTCATAAATAGGGACTGGGTGCGCTGAGTTTCTGGCGGGCGGCTGGCAAGGCGCGACGAAGGAGCATAGCCTAGCGTTCTGTGACTGAGGAGCAACGCCGCCAGCGGCCCGCCAGAACTCAGCCCGAAGGGTTGCGGGATCTTTGGCGCTGCGGCGGCGTTGCTCGTCGTTCAAAGATCCATAAAGGATATTCTCGCTCCTCGCGCCTTGCCACAGCACCAAATCTCTAGCAACGCACGCGTTCCTATTTATAAGATGGGTTCTAACGCTGTTCACGCTTCTCGCCTTCGACAGTGGACTTGCTTGTGCTAAGAGCTTCAATGACCACTAAGGCAGCATGAGCAGCGTACTAGCCGGATCACCATTGAAATGCTCGATTGCTGGAGAAAATGACCGGAGAAGTTCTTCCAACCGATCAGTTGAGCAATTTCCGATTCGCAACCAAATCACCTTTGGTCCACCAGTCCGCAAAACAGCCTGATCGTGAAAGTCCCAATCCTTCGATACGATCGTAAAATCTTCCCTTGCTGCAAACTCCCAAATGGCAGAGTCACTGCTCTA
The DNA here is from genome assembly GCA_963803285.1 of uncultured Verrucomicrobiae bacterium. Taxonomy (GTDB): domain Bacteria; phylum Verrucomicrobiota; class Verrucomicrobiia; order Chthoniobacterales; family UBA10450; genus Udaeobacter. The sequence goes on from CAWDMG010000018.1 coordinate 150,089, forward strand.
GCCTAGGCCACACTCGTGAACGTGCACAGACTTAGGAAATAAATCTGCCAACCGGTAAACAAGCCCGGGCGACAGATTCTCATCGAACAGGAGCTTCACCAGCGACGAAGCTTGTTCTGCGCTCGCGATCGGCGGCGAACGCGAGACACGCCTGGATGTCCTCCTCAGTCAGGTAAGGAAAATCACGCAGGATCTGCTCGTGTGTCATGCCTGAAGCAAGGTAGTCGAGTACGTCGTAAACCGTGATACGCAGGCCTCTGATGCAAGGTTTACCACTGCGCTTCCTAGGTTCTACCGTGATGATCTTCGAATAATCCACGGCCAGAGCGTACACAGTCAGGGTTGCAGCGTCAAACTCGCTCCCAATCGAAATCTCACCCTAGCGAAAGCAACCCATGACCAGAAGCAACCTAGAAAAACCCGGGAGCAAGCTCGAAATCAGGGCGCCATGCCTGACGAAAGCCGATCAACCAACAACTCCGTAAAGGAGCCTGGCCGCGTAAATCCACAAAGTTGCCATCACACATACCCGCCGCCTTCTACGCGGCGTGGCTCCCACGGCGTAAAGCCCCGAATACCTTCGGGGCCACGCTCTACGCGGAGCTTTACGCTTCCCGGGACGTGGGCGAACGGAGCGAACGGGAGCAGCGACATAGAAGGCAAAGCCGTGATGGGTAGCGGCGAGTGAGCGTGGGCAGCGAACGAGTTTCAAGCCTTTACGTCCTCAACTCCCGGCTACCTGTCACGCCGTAGCCGTGGCAAAGGCGGATCGACTTTGCTTGATCTACTCAACCACTTCCTCAAGCTGCGCGCCGAGGACATCCACTTGTCCGCTTACAAGATCGCGGCCCAGCGCGATGCCTGCCGTGCCAAAGTCGCGCGAGTGCGCAATGAAGGCGGGTGCAGCCAGTAGCGCTTTCCGGCTTCGATGGCGAAATTGTTTGCCACAGTGATGTTCGGAGCGTCCGACGGAATAGCGCCAGCCCTGATGCTATACGTGAATCACGTATAGCATGAAATTACATCGCTATGGCAAAGCGTGCCGCGTTGGACGGCATGGGAGACTCGTTACAGAAACACCAGGACAAGTCCGTGAAGAGATATTAGCTCGGCGAAGATCGAAACTTTTGGCAGGACTAGCCGAAGGCGGATTAGCTCTCAACTATCAACAAGGGACGATCACTCTTGCATTGAACCTACTCGTTAACGACCTCGATCTGCTTGTCGATCACTTTGCCGGTGAAGCGATCGATCGGAACGTGCACCCAGTAACGCGGCTCGCCTTTCACGACAAATTTTCGTGACTCAGAGCAGTGCGTACAGGTGCGCTTAGCGCAATCACTTCATCAAGCACGCCCGAGGGAGGTCAAAACTTGAGGCATTGACGTTTCAAGAAGCAAAAGGGAAACTCTGCAACATGAGTGTGAATGAGATCATCGCAGAATTGCCAAAACTGTCGGAACAGGAACGCGACCTAGTTTTGCGAAGGCTGGTAGATCTCGATACACCTTTTGAACCGACGCCCGCGATGGAAGAAGCGATTCAGGAAGGTCTCCGCTCATTACGCGAAGAGAAGACGTATTCCGCCGCGGAAGTGCGCGCCCGGGTCGCCGCATGGACTGCGCGGTAATCTATTCCGAGGCAGCACTGGCGGATTTAGAGCAGAAGTATCGAAGGCGCGATTTACTTACGGCTTGGCAGTTGCCCTTCTTGCTCTACACCCGTGATCAGGAATACATCAAAGGCTTCGAAGAGATCGCTGTCGGGTTTGGCGACATAAAAGATGCGTCCCGACCCCGAAATCATCGCAAACTCCGGGTGCGGAATCTCAACTGTGCGGCCATCGGCCATGGTGATCTTAAACGGGCGACCGGTCCGAACCGCTTCGCGCAGCGTGTCTGTCGTCATGCTCAGAGTGTATTCTTAGTCCGAGAGTTTGCAATTCTTGCCACTAAGGTACTGGCTCTTTTACCCATATCCAAGGTCCGGCGCCAAGTATCCAGTATTCAGCACCGAGTTATCCAGCCCTCAAATGAACTCCGTAAAGGAGCGTGGCCAGCGTAAATCCAACAAGTTGCCATCACACATACCCGTCGCTTTCTACGCGGAGCTTTACGTCTCCCCGGGACGTGGGCGAACGGAGCGAACGGGAGCAGCGACATAGAAGGCAAAGCCGTGATGGGTAGCGGCGAGTGAGCGTAGGCAGTGAACGAGTTTCAAGCCTTTACGTCCTCAACTCCCGGCTACCTGTCACGCCGTAGCCGTGGCGAAGGCGGATCAACTCTGCGCAGCTACTAACCACTTCCTCAAGCTGGCTGCCGAGCCCATCCACTTGTCCGCTCACCAGATCGCGACCCAGCGCGATGCATGCCACGCCGAAGTCGCCCGATTGCGAAATGAAGGCGGGTGAACCCAGTAGCGCTTTTCAGCGTCGATCGCGAATTGGTTTGCCGAAGTAATGTTCGGAGCGGCCGGTGGAATAGCGCCAGCCCCTGATGCTATACGTGAATCACGTATAACATGAAATTACATCGCCATCGCAGAGCGTGCCGCGTTGGACGGCCGGGGAGGCTCGTTACAGAAACACCAGGACAAGTCCGTGAAGCGATACTAGTCCGCGAACGGCATTGACGCGGGCGTAAACGGCAGCGAAGGCAGATCAGCTCTCAATTATCGGCTATCTGAATCTGCTCGTTTGTCACCTCGATCTGCTTGTCGATCCCAGAAGATCTAACAACGGACGAAAAGGATGCCCCCAAACATCTTTATAGGCCGCGGTACACTTCCGACCGGTGCTGGATTCGATAGATACGCACAATTTTCTGCGCATGAGAAATCCAGTAAAGAATTCGCCAGTCACCTATCCGCAATTTGCATAGACCTGCTAAGTCGTCTGGCATACCAACGAGCCGCCGATGAACCATGCTGGCCGCATTTTGTGCTAGCCAGATTATCTTGCGTTCAACTGGCTTTCGGACCTACTTCGACTCGGTAGGCCATTGCACATGGCGTGGCTGCCACTCCGTAAATTCGCCAGCCAGATCCTGGCGACGCGCTTCACGCAACTCTGCAACGATTTGGTGATTTTGCCCCGTCAACCAGTCTTGTAGTTCATCCAGGGTTTCGACCGACGAAAGAATGGACACAGGAATTTCGACGATGTCCTTAGGCATGTGATCAGCGTATAGATTTAAAGCCGCAAAGCAAACTCCCCGCCGCCTGCGGACCAACCCTCTCAACTCTCAACTACCAGCCATCAACCGCTTCAGCTATTCCACAACTTCCTCAAGCTGCTGACCGAGCACGTTCACGGTTCCATCGACGCTAAGATCGCCGCCACGAAATAGTCAGTGGTGTGTTAGTGGTAAGTTGTCAGCTTGCTCCCACAAGCTGTTCGTTAACGACCTCGATTTGCTTGTCGAGTTCAAATTGCCAGAACGCGCAGGCCAGCGGCACGCGCTAGTTTGATCTGCCTTTCGTCTGAGGACATAAATGCGCCAGGGCTTATAGCTTTAGCCAAGGCGCAGTGCAGTGTATCTAATGACCGGCAACCAGTCATTGCAGCATGCGTTTGTGCGAGACGGACAGCCTCGCGAAACGTTGATCGCCAGTCAGTCGGCGGCTCCACGAGCTTGCCTGCAGCGAGGTCTCCCTGCACCAGATCCGTAGCTGCAACAATTTGCTCGGAAGTTGCTTCCCTGCGAAAAACCTTCAAGTTCATCGCTGTGACCATCTCCAGTTCGTGCAATGCCGTAAAAACAATCCGCTCACCGACAACCGCAGCTGCCACCGCAGCGCTTTCGCGCTCGGGATAATAAAGTTTCACCAGGCAACCTGTGTCGAGGTAGACCACTGGCTAATCTCGCGCCTGCGATACCAGCGCGCTCAATGGTTCTCCCGGGGGCGTTTCGCCCCAAATCCCTTTCGCTCGTCTCAGAAAATCCGGTTCCGACACAGAAGTTGCCGGTTTACGGGCGCGATGCTGCTCCAGCCACAGCGCTAACTTCTCCACTTGTGAAGCGGGCAAACGCTCGATCGCGGACTCAATCTCGCCAAGGGTACTCATCAATTGGAATCTTAACCGGCCAAGCCCGGTCTTCAACTTTAATCCCGACGACTTCCCAGCTATCAACTATTTGTCACGCCGGCTTGCTTGCCATGCCGTAGTCCAGCGACCGCGGGACGAAGGCAGGTCACTTCGGAGCTTTCCTGACGCGCCGTAGCTTTATCGAAGGAGGCAGAGAAGATGGAAGGTCGCCGCGGTGACCGAAGGCGGATCACTCCGTAAAGGAGCGTTGCCGCGTAAATCCACAAAGTTGCCATCACACATACCCGTCGCTTTCTACGCGGCGAGCTCTTACGCTCTCCCTCCGGGACGTGGGCGAACGGAGCGAACGGGAGCAGCGACATAGAAGGCAAAGCCGTGATGGGTAGCGGCGAGTGAGCGTAGGCAGCGAACGAGTTTCAAGCCTTTACGTCCTCAACTAACGACTACCTGCCACGTCGACTTGCTTGCGATGCCGTCCGCTCGCGAAAGCTTTCGGAGTAGGTCGCCGCGGCACACGAAGGCGGATCAACTGCTTCGAGCTATTCCACCACTTCCTCAAGCTGGCTGCCGAGCACAGTTCCGTTGTCGCGATCAAGCGCGACATGGAGCCAATACCGTTTTTCGCCCTGGACGATGAATTTGTCGAGTCGGTAAGATCTTGCGTCGCCGGAGCGTAGTGCCCGGTTTGCGCGATCACGTCGATCATCAGGTTCCAGGTTCGCGCTTGACCTGTCTCCGCCAACGCGCGCGCGATCGTCTGCTTTGTTTCGTCCCCGAGGCTCCGAGAACCCGGTGCAGCGCTGGCAGCCGCTGCCGCGGCCAGCCGGGCAACATCGGCTCGGGTCAACGCGGGGCCACGCCCGGCCGTGGTACTCGTCGTCTCTTGAACGATGGCTTGCCCTGCGGCGAGGGCGTCGTGTTTGGGAAACTAGATAACGGGAGCTGGTTGGCTGGGATTTTCGGCGCCGGGATCGTGTAACCACGCCCCACGGATAATCGAGGCGAGAACAGGGCCGTTTCTGGTGTTAAGGTTCACAATGCCTGCGCGCGGGCTTGCCGTGTTATAAGTAAAGAAATCGAGCAGCGCCTTGTCCTTACTTGTCGCAGACGCGAAATCCAGGGTCTTGCTTGGCACGTGGTAGAAGCCGGGTTATAGGCGTAGCCAAACTCGCCGACATTCTCAAAGCGCCGGTTGAGAAGTGCGTAGTTTGACGGCGGCCAGCCGGCGGATATCGGGCAGTACGAGCGGCGGTCGCTGCCAAATTGAAATTAGGATCGTCGAATGACATGGCTTCTATTCCGTAGGCGTAGCTTGCGATGCCGCCATAGTCGATGATCGTAATAGTATTGCCAAGGGGCCGTTTCGGAAAATTGGGGTCAGGATCATCCAAATCATCGCCGTCGTATAGATCGATCAGTGCCGCTCCGACATTGAACGTGTTGCGGAGCGATTGGGATCGTTAACGCCACCACCTCGTTTCATGGCATAGTTGATGATCTGGAAAAAGTCCGGGTCGGCTGGAAACGAGTTGATGTCGTGCGGGCAGCCGTGGACGCCATATTGCCAATGACCGTAATAATTGGGATCAGTTAAGCGAGTGGCGAGGTTATGGGTTCCGTCCACCCACGCCAAGCCAAATAGCCGGCAGAGATCGGATTTCTTCTGTAAGCCCCAGGCGTGGCCATTACCGTTATTCCCGGGTCGAATCCGGAAACCCGGTATCACTATTTGCATGTTAGTCATGTCGAACCTGTCGGACAATCTATTCCCGCTCTTCAGGGGCCAATCCTGCGCCGGCCGGTTTTGTTCGCGGGAAAACGTCCCGAGGTACTGAAGCAGGCTCTGGGGGAACCCGATCAGTTCTTTGAAGCTTTATTAATTCCTGCCGAGTCATCAGCCGCCTGGTCCGTTCGTTGTTTTGGACCGCTGTTGAGACGGTGGTGAAAGATGTGGCTAAAGGATACGCAGCCCCCAGGAAATTACTGGCGTAAAAATCTGCATTGGCCAAGGGAAATGAGGGGTTATTGAAAGAGGCACCAGTCTGTTGCGTCGTGGCATAATTTCGCCAGCCCATTAACTTGTTGATCGGAGTAGTGGTCAGGAAAATTACCCATGCTGCCGACTGGCGTTGTCGGGGTTATCGCGGTAGGGGTCGATGGAAGAGCCGTGAGATCGGCGAAAGCAAGGGTTCCCTTCCTTGCACGGTTAACCGGCCAGGGAGTCGAGTCAGGCGTTATGAATCCGGTGACTGTCAGGGTCCATGTTGAGTGTCAGTGCCACACCGGGTGCTGTTACGCTGAGCGTGATGTTGAAGGTTCCAGGGCTGGTGGGTATGCCAGAGATCGTTCCGGTGCTTGGATTGATAGATAAACCGTGGGGCAGAAAGTTTGCAGAGACGGTGCCCGGATGGTTTGTATTAGGCGTAAAGGAGAACGGGGCTCCCGTGGCTATAGTACGAGGAGTCTGACCACTCTGGTTAAACTTTGGACAGGGAGCGTTCGGCGTGAACGCCGCCAGCATAATTTCGCTCTCTTCCACAGGATACTTCGGAGCCAGTCTTCGAGCAGGCCGGGTAGGCCGAGTCAGGCTCGCATAGGTGGGGAATCCCCCAATGTTGACATCGATCAACCCGCCTTCGTCATACACCGCGAAGGCATACTCTACCGATTACCGCATTTGGGCTTCAAGGCTGCCGGAGTTCGGCCCCTGACGCAGTTACCAACACCCAATCCGGCGCGATGAAACTGGCTACAGGCGTTGAATCGGTGCCGGTCGAGCTGGCTGGAGGGATCAAGTAATGGCTGTTCCAACGAGCAAGGCTGATCGACCGGCCATTGGCCGAGGCAGCAGTCGAACTAACAGTCGAAGCCCTGCTCGCCGCAGCGTTTCGAGAACTGTAGCGAATCAGATTGGGATTGTCGTCAGGAATCGCCGACCGGGTAGCGCGCTGGCTGAATATTGGCTGCGCGTTACCGGCGTGTTAGTGGCGATTTCCTGCTTAAGATCGCTGACCGTGATGTCGAGCGCGCTGCGGGCGAGCAGATCGGCCGAAGTATCGTTGTAGCTCGATTGGGCAAGTTGCCGGTCCGTGGTAGTGCGCGAGAAATGCGCAACGGCCAAGCCAGTAACAAGCACGACAAAGGCTAGAACAATGATCAGCGCAGCGCCTTTGGATGCGCCATGACGAGAATGAAGGAACTTTTTCATGGGGTAACGACTTGTAGTCGGGGCGCTACGGGGTGTGGCTCGGCGACAGGATACTAAGTAACGTTACGTCACAGCCGAATACCAGAAATGGCATGACGTGACAAGCTCGCATTTCCATCAAGCGTACTGCACTGCTGGAAATTGACCGGCGCCATCTCCGCACAGGCTGCGGCTCACTGCTCAATGGAACGCGTTGAGAGCCGTGAAAGTTGACCGGGTAATCATAGAGCAGGCGGGGAGAGGTAAAAAAAGCGTTCGTACAGCCGAATACCGGAAATCGCCGGTCGCGGCAAGTTTGTAATTCCATCGAGGTAGGTTTGCCACTGTGTCCGCAACTGGCCGGGAGCCATGCTGGCAGCGTAATCGGACAACCCGCTGCAAGCGTCGCAATCTACCAGTTGATCTGCAGCGTCGAAATCTGCGCATCGTAAGCAGCACTTTGCTCTTGGGATCGATCACCGCGATGTCCACGATGATTGCATGCCATGCCGACGGAGATAACCGGGCGGCGTGATCTGAACGAAGTACCGTTAGTGGCCAGATAACAGTATTCAAACCGGAAGATCTGCGGTCCGATGACCTCGTAGTCTGACGTCGGCTGTCGAACTGCTAGTCGCGGCACAGCCGGAGTCGGTAAAGGCACGGATTGGCGGACTGCTGACGCGATCGTAAGTGGCATGAAAAACAACCGGCTGGGTCAGTTGGGGTAGAAAACCCATTCCACACCAATCCTTTTCCCATTCGTTCCATCTTGTTATACTGAAGCCGAAGTCGGATCCGAATTTACCCGATAAGCGACGAGCGAGAGCGGGCTTTGGAGACGGTCGGTGGATAATAGCCCGGCACAGCGCTATAGAATGCTATCTGATCGTTTCCAGGTTGCAGCACCTGCCCAGCGGCGAGGCGTCGCAGATGATTTGACGATAGTAATCAACGTCAGATCGCTTCACCATCTGCGCGAAATCGATGGCCATTCGATCAAGGAGCTGTCGTGCTTGTGAGTCCGCGTCCATTTGTTTATGGCCGAGCGTTGTGATGCTTGCTGTGCTGTTAAGAAGCTGCGTGAAAAGCAGAACGAGCACCACGAGTACACCAACAGTGACCAGTAGTTCGGCCAAGGTAAAGCCCGCTGCTCGCTTGGTGGTGGATCGCGTTGTCCCCAACGCGATGGCTGGGACCCGCGTGTCATCGGCTTGGGGACAAGCCGATCCACATAGCCGGCGAAAGTCGGGCGCTAAGCAGTAAGTTTGTTATCAGCCATCGGTTAATTCCTATCGAACGCGGCAAACATTTCGACTGATCCGGATGGCGTAGTTGTTGTCGGATCGACTGGTGCTGGCCAAGTGACTCGTAATATCGGCATAGCTCAGTCCGCGTGGACTCGTTGGAAACGTTACCCTCAGTCGATACCGTCGCGAGTTCGCAGTTCTCAACGATAGTCGTAAACTGTCCTGCGCTATCGAAGTACAACGTTTTCGCAGTGCCGAACGTGAATGTCGATACTGCGGGGATGTCGGAGCATGTTGTGGCCCGCATATCCGCGATCACGAGGCCATGATATTCGTGGCAGCGGTTTGGGAAGTGGCATTGCGATTTGTCTGCACCGCGATCGGGATCAGACCCATGACGGCAAGTAAGCAAAAGGCGGCAATGCCTATAGCGAGAGTTAGTTCGATCAAAGAAAATGCTGACACAGCTTCGCTGTTTCATCGCCGATAGATTCTCACGTTGCCACCAACCCGGTAAACTGAACAGCGACGACGTTGGCAGGAACCGAACTAGGAACAGTTCCTCCATGCGTCGGTACAACGTCCGATCTCAGCTGCGTTTGGAGCGGAAAACCTTGTACCGTCCGCGTTCAGCGTGCCGTTATTGATCCGCGCTTCGCCCCGCGGGCTGAATTGGATCACTTTCACAAATGTGTATTGTCGGCGGTGCGGGTTGCCCACGGGATATCGAAACGGGGTGGTAGAAGCTGACGGACTCGAATTCCGATGCAGTATGTCGACGCGACGTTCGGGCGAGTGTCGAATGTCGAGCCGCTGTCTTGACGGGGCGTCCGTGTGCGTCCAAAGATGCACGTTGTCAATCTTCGTTAGCTTACCCACCTGAATGACGCCTGGTGGTCAGATCTTGCTGCGCGAGGTCGTCGGATCGTATATCATCGTTCCGTCCTTAGACGCGACGATCGACATCACAATTCTGCCCAGTCCGGCTGTGGCTGGATTCGGTCGATGATTGTGAGACGTCTTCCTCGTAAAATCCGACCCAGGTGTAAGTGTTGTTTGCTTTGGCGTACGTGCGCGCGGTGTCGAGCACGCCTTTGATCGTGTACGCGGCGCTGGTGACGTCGGTGCCGCCTTTGATGGTGGTGAATGCTGGCACCATCAGCACCATCAGGAGGCCGATGATGCCGACGACGATTAAAAGCTCCAAAAGGGTGAAGCTTTTGGAGCGGCGAGACGGCGAAACGGCGAGAGGGCGAGACGGCGAGACACTCATCCGTGTGATCCGGGTCATCCGTGGTTTCTCAGTGGCCGGCTTTGTCATTTTGTCATTCCTTCGACATTCGGCCATTCGAATTCGTTAGTATTACTGTCTTCTTCGGAAAAATGGGCGTGAAGTTGCGCGTTTTTTGACGGCGGACTGGAGGCCGCCGTTCCTTGACACACGCGCGCCTGCTGCGCTTGCACGTGAGACCGGCGGGACATGCTGGGGGTAAACATCTTGGGGGGCAGGACTATAGCCCGAACGCCTCGTGTCGCAACCGCGGAATGTACACCGCGCTCTGCCCAGAGCCCCGAAAGCGTTCGGGGCAACCGAAGGTTTTAACCACGGATTTGAAACTCACTCGCTACCCGCGCTCGCTCGCCGCTACCCTCGCGGCTTTTCCTTCTGTCTCGCTGTTCCCACAGTTCGGCTCGCTGATATCACGGATAGTTCATGAAGAAATGTTGCCCGCGAAACACACGAATTGACGCGAACAGAAAATTTCGGGAACAAAAATCATCAAACCCTTTCGTGTGTTTCGTGGGCCGAAAACGTCGTTCCCTTCGTTTCCTTCTGTTGATTTTTCTTCTCCCGCTGCCTGGCAAACGCGAGCGCACCCGAATGCATTTCAACTACCCTGGCCAACCGGCTTGAATTGTTCGTGCAGGGCTGCCACACTGCTACCGTGAAAAAGATTTTCCTGGACGAAGCATCGTCACGATTAAACGAGATTTTCGATGATGCGCAGTCTGGTTCGCCGGTGCTCCTCGTGCGCGGCGGTGAAGTAGCCAAGCTGGAGAGACTAGAGCCACGCGAGTTCGGCGGCAGCATTGAGAGGCTTGAGAAAATGCTGCTCGACGCCGTGCGCGGGCCGCACGCTGAGTGGACCGCAGGGGATCTGGAGGACATTGCCAAACGCGTGCGGGAACGCCGAGGCGGATGAGTGTGGGCGTTCGGCGTTCCGACTGGTGCCTCGGGGATTTGGAACATTACGCCGCTTGGTACGATCGACAGGCGGGTTGGGAATTAGCCCAGCGGTATTTGCGCGCCGTTGCCAGCAGCATCGAACATTTGGCGGAAAACCCGGAAATCGGCCGCCGGACCCTCTTTTCCGCTCCTGAACTGCATAATGATGTCATCGCGCGTTATCATTGCTGGTCAAGGCACCTCGCAATGCGTGTAAGCCAGAATGCAAAGCAAGGCCGGTCTCGCCCCGCGATTGCAGAGCGGAAGCAGCAGATTAGATATCAGAGATCAGACGCAGCACACGAAGCGTGTTATAGACGCGAACCTGATTCGCTTGATTGGTGTCGATTCGTGTCCATTTGTGGTTACGTCTTCTGGCTCACAGATCGAGGAGCAGTTTGAACCGTCGATTCCTGCCAAAGCGAAAGGATGAAAAACCGCGCCGAATCCAGCGTCAGAATTGTGTCTGTCCGTAACAATGGTTATTCGTCATCTCGTTCAAGGACCACGTATTGACCACTTACGATTGACTGCACCCGATCACGAATGTGAACAAATTGCTGTTCGAGCGTCGGCCGATGATGGGTCCAAAGCTCAAGAATGGCGATACGACATTTTGTCAGATTCTGTTGATGGCGAAGATTCTTGTCGGCGACAATCACTAACTCAAACTCTTGAGCTTCGGCGCGATCAAGCAATTCGCCATTGCTGATTCCGCGCCATCCCATTTCGACCGCAGTTGAGACTGAATGATCGTAAAGCGCATCGCGAACCTGAACCGGAACAGATTCGTCGAGGAGAATCCTCACGCGGCAATTTCTTGCTCAATCCGCTGTTGACTAAGGCGAAGCACGTCAGCTGCCTGCTCCCGCCTTACCGATGGAAAGGTTTCCACAAAATATTCCAGCGATAATCCATCAGCGAGGTATTCGAACAAGATTCGCACCGGGACGCGAGTGCCTTTAAACACAGGCGTTCCGCCCAGAATCTCCGGGTCAGATACGATGAGTGAAGAAGCCGTCACGAGTTATATAATATTGCCACCGCACTGAGATGAAAGACGAATTCTAGGGAGAACGGTCGACTGGCAAGTGCTGAGTTTGGAGAGACTTCAAACCACCAATCAACACCAATTGACACGAAGGAGGAGGTCGCGGCTGGTCGATGAAAACAAATTGCCGTCAGGGCAGGTCATGACGACGATCAGATATCATGAGCGCGCAAGAGATCATTGCAGAATTGCCAAAATTGAAGCCGGAGGAATTGCGTCTGGTCAGAGAAAAGCTAAGCGAACTCGATGCCGCGGCAGCATCCGCGATCCCAAAGACCGGCTGGGGCAAGGCGCTGCTTGAGATCGCAGGTCGGACGTCAGGAGTCGGCCCACTAAACACGCCAATAGACGCGAATTTGACACAAAGATGGTGATCGGATTCGGGAAATCCTTGGTTCTCCTCGATTCCTTTTGTTGGTATCCCTTGTCCCGTCGCCTGCCAAACGCGAGTGCACCCGAATAAATTCCCGATGAACCCTCCCGTCGGCTTGAACGCGATTTCAGGACGGAAGCGGCAGATTAGCGATCAGACGCCGGCCCACGAAGGGTATAGAAGACTTGGTTCGGTTGATTCGTGTCCATTGGTGTCCGTTTGTGGTTACGTTTTTCCGGTTCACAGATCGAGCAGCAATTTGAACCGGCGATTCCTGCCAAAGCGAAAGGATGAAAAACCACGCCGATCCAATGTCAGAATTCCATCAGTTCCAGACGTCTCCGCAATCCAAACGAGAGTGGCGTCCGGAAAATCCATGGGCACATCGGCATATTTGCCCATCAGTCGAACGGCGGCGGCGAGCGCCTCGGCGCTAAACGCATCACGCACTTCCGTGCCGCTAACTTGTAGAAAAGCAGCCAGACTGCCAGGCCCATTTTGCACATCAGAAAGGAAGTAAAAAGCCTCGGTTACGACCGCGCCCGTGGTGACAAGTCGCGACTCGGCCAGGCGTGCCATGCGGTTTTGCACTTGATCGTGATCCGGTTCTGATCGGTCGAGTAACGCAACCAGCGGGCCAGTATCAAGAAGACAGATGTTCATCAGCGCCAGTTGCGCTGGCGAATATGTTTGCGCCAGGAATCCTTCTCCCAATGTCTCGGCGGGCTGGCAATGCTACCGACCAAATGACGAATCCGGTCGAAATCGAACCCGCGCTGCATTTCCCGGTCGATCAAGTCGCGGACAAGAGCGGACTCGCTTCGTCTCTCGGCAGCAGCGCGACGCCTTAGCGCCTCTCGCTGTTTTGCCGGAAGCCGGATGGTAAGAGTTGTTTCCATGACTCGAAGGTATCCTTCTGTAAGACAGAATGCAAGACATGCTGCTGACACGCCAAGAGTACCAGGTTGGCATCCATGAAATCCGCGCCTGCCCGCCGTAGCCTTGCGCGAAGGAGGGTAATCCGCGGTCTCAAAACGGGCAAAAAAAGACCGAAGAAAAGACTTCACAAATACCAGAGCGCACACTATAGATGCGCCCATGACCATCCGACTCCGCACCATTTTACTCGTGGCGCCGGTTGCACTCGCCTGGTTGAGTTGGCCGTCAAGCGAGGTGATGGCCCTCGATTTCTCGCAAGCGCGCGTCACACAAGTCGTGCAGGACGTCAAAGTTGTTCCTTCTGGCGCAGCGGCACGTCCGGCAACGGTAAACGACACTGTTCATAAGGGGTCGGCAGTGCAAACCGGTACACAATCCCGAAGCGAGTTGACGTTCCAGGACCAGACGATCACGCGCCTGGGCGAGAAGACCATTTTCACGGTGGGCCAGGGCGCCCGGACCATCGAGCTGGGCAGTGGACAGTTTTTGCTTTATGTGCCTAAGAAGGCCGGCGGCGCAAAGGTCAAGATGGGCTCAGTAACTGCGGGGATCACCGGCACAACCGTTTTGGGGAATGTTGATCCGAGCGGGATCGTCGAGTTTACCGTCCTTGAAGGAAGCGCGTGCATGCACCTGGATAAATCCGGTCAGGCAATGTACGTGCAGGCAGGTCAGAAAGTCACTTATGATCCGATGACCGGGCGGTTTGGAAACCCGGTGGACGTCGATATCCAGCAGCAACTGAGTTCTCCGCTTGTGAGTGATTTTCGCCGCCTGCCGAGCGCTGGGCTAATCGATCAGGAGGTTGCATTACAACGCGGCCGGGCCAACGACGATCTGGCTCGTGCGGTGGCGGCATCAGGGGCCACAATCGAGACAGCATCGGCTGAGCGATTTCTCGCCGCGTTCAATTCCGTCGTTGTGCGTTCGGATCCTCAAGCAACGTGCGTGCTTGTAGGAAGAGCGGTCAGAGCAAGACCCGATTTGGCAGACCAGATCGTCGCCGCGGCGATAACGTCCGGCCGGCCAGTCCGTGGATATTCCAAAAACTTTAGACAACCCGCCGGCAAAGAGATCTCGTGCCAGTGGGTCCAGTGCATTGTTCAATCGGCAATCGCCGCCGATCCCGCGGCTGAGGGAGAAATCATGAACGCGGCGTTGGCAGCGGCGCCGATGCTGCGCGATTGCATTTCGGCGGTAACACCGTGTCCGGGTCGAAATGCGTTCATTGAAACCAGCGCAATCGCTCCGATCGATCCGGCCAACTTTGTTCCTCCAACCGTTTCGCCGGAACAGCCGCCCACGACGGGCAACCGCGATTAGAAGGCAGCACGCCAGCAAGAGGTTTTTTAGGCAAGCGGACTGTTATGCTCGCGTTGACAACCAAAATGGAACCGTTACGGTTCCGCAATGGCGACCATCACTTTGAAAAACATTCCGGCAGATTTGCACCGGGAACTGAAGAAACGCGCCGAGGAACATCATCGCAGCCTGAACAGGGAAATAATCGCGACTTTAAAAACTGCGACCGGCGGAACCATCCGGCTCGACCCGACAAAGCTGGAGGAATCCGTTCGGCAGGCCAGGTCTCTGTTTCGGCGCCCCATCACTGCACGAGAGATCGATCGGTGGAAACGCGAAGGTCGACTGTAACACTTGGGCGCAAATGTGATTTGCGTCGACACAAATATCATCTGTTACCGCTATATGGCTTCGCCATTTTCGGCGGCTGCCGACGCGGCTTGGGCGAAGGACCCCGATTGGATCGTGCCGATTCTGTGGCGTTCGGAGTTTCGTAATGCGCTGGCCGGATCGATACGACAACGGTCGTTAACCGTTGAAGAGGCAAGCGCCATCGCGAATCTCGCCGAGACCATGCTGGATCGAAAGGAGTTCGCGGTTTCGACCTCTGCGGTCCTTCAACTAGTTTCGAGATCGAAATGCTCGGCTTATGATTGTGAATTCGTCGCGCTGGCGCATGCGAACGGAGTTCGGTTGTTGACTGTCGATCGCCAGATCCTGCGCGAATTTCCAGAGGTCGCCATCTCGCTGAAAAGATTCCTGCGAGACTGAGCTTCGGTCGCGATCCCCTGACGCCAGGTACTGGCAATCGCTACGTGATTGCAGGCGACACGCCTGCCGCTACAGTTTCCGCCTTATGCCTTACAAAGATGTTGCTCCGCCCGCCGGCGAAAAAATTACCAGAACCGACAGATTGAATGTGCCGGATCAACCGATCATTCCTTTCATTCGCGGAGACGGAACAGGGCCAGATATCTGGGCGGCAAGTGTGCGCGTGTTCGATGCGGCAGTCGAAAAGGCATATGGCGGCAGGAAGAAAATTTCGTGGTTCGAAGTTTTTGCCGGTCAAACGGCGAAGGACAAGTTCGATGAATGGCTCCCGGACGACACGGTGGAAGCGTTCCGCGAGTATTTGATCGGAATCAAAGGACCGCTGACCACGCCCGTGGGTGGCGGCATTCGCTCGCTCAACGTTGCGCTGCGGCAGTTGCTGGATCTTTTCGTTTGTCTCCGGCCAATTCAGTACTTCAAAGGCGTCCCCTCGCCCGTCAAGCATCCGGAAAAAGTGAACATGGTGATCTTCCGCGAAAACACGGAGGACATTTATGCCGGAATCGAGTACGCCGCAGGCACGCCTGAAGCGGAAAAGATTCTCAATTTTCTGCAAAAGGAATTTCCAAAGGAGTTCGACAAAATCCGTTTCGGCACAAAAGAAAAAGCGAGGACGTTTTGGAAAATGGTCGGCGCACCGGAGAAGGATGACGTGTGTGTGGGAATCGGGATCAAACCGGTCAGTTATTCAGGCAGTGTGCGACTGATTCACAGCGCGATTTCGTACGCGATTCAAAACCGGCGCAAGAGCGTAACGCTGGTGCACAAGGGCAATATCATGAAATTTACCGAGGGCGCATTTCGCGATTGGGGTTTTGAAATCGCAAAAAAATATTTTGGCGCGGAAGAATTCGACGGCGGGCCGTGGTGCAGAATTCCCATGGGAAAGTCCGGTGCTGGAATTGTGATCAAGGACGCGATTGCCGACATCACGCTCCAGCAGGTGTTAACGCGGCCGGAGGATTTCGACGTTATCGCTACACTAAATTTGAATGGCGATTACCTGAGCGACGCGCTGGCCGCGCAAGTGGGCGGAATCGGCATCGCTCCCGGAGGAAATATCAATTACATCACCGGCCACGCCGTTTTTGAAGCTACGCACGGCACTGCACCGAAATACGCGAATCAGGACAAGGTGAATCCGGGCTCGGTGATTCTTTCCGGTGAAATGATGTTCCGTTACATGGGCTGGACAGAAGCTGCCGATCTGATTCTCAAAGGATTGAGCGGCGCGATCGAAAGCAAACGCGTCACGTACGACTTCGCACGCTTGATGGACGGCGCGACGGAGATCAAATGCTCGCAGTTCGGGGACAACGTGATCGAGCACATGTGAACGCGGCCGCTCCGCGGTCGCGAAATGACGAAATCCGAATGACGAAGGCCGAACTAATGACGAAGCCTGAACGCGTAACAAACGAGCGTTTCTCGTTCGCAATTCCCAGTAGCCATAGCCCTGTCATGTTGAGCGAAGCGAAACATCTCAGACTTTTTTCTTTTGGCACCCGTCGCAACGAGAAGGATCAGAGATTGAAAGCCTGGCCTCGCGGACTTCGTCCACTGCGTTGCAGCTTCGCTTCGCTCAGAATGACAGTGTCTGAGTTGTTTCATTCCTTCGACCATTCGTCATTCGTGCTTCGTCATTCTCTTCGCTCTCGGGATCGGCACCGCGCTAGCCGAAAAGCGCCCCATCACCGAAAAAGATCTCTGGGATTTTGTGTGGATCGGTGATCCACAGGTGTCGCAGGATGGTGCGCGCGTTGCATTCGTGCGCGTCACCGTCAACGAGAAGAAAGAAGGCTATAACACTTCTATTTGGTCAGTTCCGGTGGCGGGCGGCGACGCGCCGCGTCAACTGACAAAAGGCGATCACGACACCACGCCGCGCTGGTCACCGGACGGAAAATTCCTGCTGTTCCTGCGCTCGACCGAAAAAGATGGGAAGCCTGAACCGCCACAACTCGCAATGCTACCGATGGCCGGTGGCGATTCCTTTGTTTTCACCGATCTGCCGAGAGGCGCTGGCAGCCCCGTCTGGGCCCCAGACGGAAAAAGCATCGCGTTCACGAGCGATACGAATGCGGAAGACCTTGCCAAACAGGAAAAGAAAAAAAGCGAGGAATCCGCCTCCGCCAAGGCTACGGCGGACAAGCCCTCGCCAACTCCCGCGGCCAACGCCTCTCCAGCGAAAGACGCGCACGAGAGCGATGTGCGCGTGATCACGCGCGCGGTGTATCGACAAGACAACGAAGGTTACATCGATCCAAAGCATCCGGCTCATATCTGGATCGTCGCCGCGCCACGGAGCGCCGAAGAGAAAGTGAAACCGCGCCAGCTCACTACCGGGCACTTCGATGAAGACAATGCCATTTGGTCGAAGGACGGCTCGCAAATTTATTTTACCTCAAGCCGGATCGACGAACCGTATTACGAACTGCCGAGGACAGATCTTTACTCCGTGCCGGCAGCAGGCGGCAAACCGCTCAAGATCACTACAATCGATCTAAACACGCAATTCGGACCGGGCGGAGGGGCGTTATCTCTCAGTCCCGACGGCAAACGGGTCGCATTCCTCGCCGCGATGAACCAGCCGATCAACTCATATACCGAGCCAGATCTGTGGGTCCTTGATCTCATGCCAAATGCAAAACCACGAAATGTCACCGCGGATTTTGATTTCGACATCGATGGCTTTGTAATTGGCGACAGTGCCTCGCCGCGAGCCGGGGGATCGAGCAAACCGATCTGGACGGCAGACGGCAAAGGGCTCATCGAAGTTTATTCGAAGGAGGGAAAGCGGAATATCGGGCTGTTTGACGCAACTGTAGCCGGGGACGCCTCGTCCGCCGAAGCAGCTGCGAAGGCTGGATCGGCGAAGGCGGGTGGCCCCGGTAAAAGCAGCGCAGTGCAAGATCTCACCTCAGGAAATCAGGGCGTGATGAGTTTTCGCGCCACGCCTGATGCTTCGAAGCTGGTCTATATCCTATCGACGCCGACTCGGATTAACGATCTTTTTGTTCTCGATCGCGCAACTCCCGATGCAACACCGAAGCAGTTAACGAATGTAAATGACGAGCTGTTGTCGAAATTGAATCTCACCGAGCCGGAAGAGATTTGGTACGACAGTTTCGATGGCAAACGCGTACAGGCGTGGGTGCAAAAGCCGCCTGGTTTCGACCCACATAAGAAGTATCCGTTGATTCTTAACATTCACGGCGGGCCGCACGTCGCCTACGGCTACATTTTCGTTCATGAATTTCAGTGGATGGCAGCGAAGGGTTATGTGGTGCTCTACCCGAATCCGCGCGGCAGTACCAGTTACGGCCAGGAATTTGGCAACGTGATTCAATATCGTTATCCAGGCGACGATTACAAAGATCTGATGGCCGGTGTCGATGAGGTGATAAAACGTGGCTACATAGATGACAAAAAACTTGGTGTGACCGGCGGAAGCGGTGGCGGATTGCTGACGAACTGGGTGATTGGACAAACTGGGCGCTTTGCTGCAGCCGTTTCGCAGCGCGATATCGCCAGTTGGGAAAACTGGTGGTACACAGGAGACTTCACGCTCTTTCAGCCGAATTGGTTTCGAGCGCCGCCATTCGAAGATCCGGATGAATATCGGGCTCGGTCGCCGATCAGTTACGTCAACAACGTCAAGACGCCGCTGATGTTGATCCTTGGGGAGGTAGACTATCGCACGCCGCCTGGGGCAGGGGGCGAGCAAATGTTTCGGGCTCTGAAGTTCCGCAAGATTCCAACCGTGATGGTACGTTTCCCTAACGAGTCCCACGAGCTTTCCCGCTCCGGCCAGCCGTGGCATCGCGTCGAGCGGTTGCAGCACATTGTCGGCTGGTTTGATCACTGGCTGATGAGGAGTTTCGAAATCGGAATACGAGATCACGTCGGAGGAAGAGGTGCCGGTGAAACCGCGCCAAGCCGAAAAACCTCCGAAGTAATCCTATACTGCAGGGCGGCTGTGTCAGACGCCGTCCACGCTTTCGGGACTGGTTAGTCCGCCAGCAGGCCCAGTTGTTCGAGCGCCTCTCGAGGCGTGATGATCGGGATGCCTTCAAACGATTTCAGCGAAAGCAGATCGGCGTCACCCGTCACAATAGCATCCACTTGTGCTGCTATGGCGGCGGCCAACACCGGCAAATCTTTTGGATCGCGCAAAGAAGCTGCTGCTCGTAGCGGCATGGGTGAGACGAATTCGGCCTTTCGCGCCAGCCCGACGACAAGGTTGCTGGGAGTGACATTGCGGGCCGCCAGCCTGCCCGCAAATTCTTGGCGCGCGACCACATCTCCAAATTCGGCGAGCACAGCCGGCGACAGTACGAGGTTTGCCCGCCCTCGCTCAATCGCTTCAATCAGGCGAGAAGGCACCCCGGTCCAGAGCGTCCCGGAGACAAGCGTGTTCGTGTCAAGGAGCAGCTTCACCCGCGGCGCGTTCGGCTCGGACTTGGTCAACGATACGTTGGATTTCTTCCATGCTCATTGGTTCGCCCGGCAGCGAACGGAGGTCCCGCGCCATCTGAAAGAAATCGCGTTGGTCGCCATCTTCCCCGACTTCGCGCGCGATCAACTCACTCAGTTGGGCCGGATTGAGCAGCCCTTTGGCGCGCGCCTTGGCCGCGACTTCCTCTGGTAAATCGAGTTCGATTGTAATGCTCATGACGATTCAATCTCGAACGTTTTCGAGGATGAAACTAAACACTGGCGGGTATGAAGGCAAACAGATGGCCGATTACCTCTGACTTAACGCGTTACGAATTATCGGAAATCGTGCGATTCACTCCCGCCGAGGTTTTCGTGAACGAGCGGTTTAATGTCGCGCGCTTTAATCAAGACAACGCCGTCTGAATTCTGCACCTGGCCTTCGATGAGAAGAAAGGCTTCTTCAGTGATCACCAGCCGGAAGCGTTCGAACAAGTCCGGATCGACAATTGCGTTGGAAACGCCGGTCTCGTCTTCGAGACTAATGAAAACAAATCCTTTTGCCGTACCGGGACGCTGACGGCAAATAACGTTGCCGGCGATCTGAATCGTCGAACCGTGTCGCGCCTGAACGAGGTCGGTCGCACGCCAAATATTTGGCAAGTTTTCCCGCAATAGTTTCATCGGATGCGGTCCGGTAGTCAGATTCATCGTTTCGTAATCCGCTTTCACGCGTTCGGGTAGGGTCATGGGGAATAGAGGGATGTTGTAGAGGCGCTTGTGCCAAGCGCCTGTTTTGTGTGGTTCGGCGTTTGACACAAACGCCGCTACAACGCATGGGCGCGTTAAAAGATCGTCGTGCAGCGTTTCTTCCACCTTCCACATCGCAGCGCGGCGATGTTCGGCAAAACAATTGAGCGCGCCCAGTTCAGCCAAGGCGCGCAATTCGTTCTTTGCGAACGACACATGCCGCTTCAAATCGTCCAGCGATTTCAAGGATCTATCTTGCCGCTGCCTTACGAGCTCTTCGGCGTGTTCCTGGCGCAATCCGTTTACGACGCAAAGTCCGAGACGCACCGTGTTGTCGTCGACAACCGTGCAATGCCAATCGGATTGCAACACGCAAACCGGTTTGATGTTTACACCGTGCCGCTGCGCATCCTTCACGATGGTTGCCGGCGTATAAAAGCCCATCGGCTGATTGTTAATGAGGCTTGCGTAAAATTCCGGTGCGCGATGCACTTTTAAATACGCGCTGCCATAAGCCAGAATCGCAAAGCTGATGGCATGCGATTCGGGAAAGCCATAAAGCGCAAACGACGAAATGGCCTGAATGATTTTGTCGATCTTGTCGGGAGGGACGCCTTTGCGTTCCATGGCCGCGCGAAGTTTCACGCTCACTTTGCGCATCCGTTCTTCGGATCGATGAAAGCTCAACGCCCGCCGTAATTCTTCGGCCTCGCTGCCGGAAAAATCGGCCATGATCATGGCGATCTTGAGCATTTGTTCCTGGAACAACGGCACACCGAGTGTGCGCTCGAGCACCGGCTTCAGGCGATCGTCGAAATAGGTCACCGGCTCCTTGCCCGCGCGGCGCGCCAGATACGGATGCACCATGTCGCCCTGGATCGGTCCGGGCCGGATGATTGCGACTTCGATCACGACGTCGTAAAAACATTTCGGTTTCATCCGTGGCAACGTGGCCATTTGCGCGCGGCTCTCGATTTGAAATACGCCGATGGTGTCGGCGTGCTGCATGATGTGGAACGTCTTCTCGTCGTTTTTCGGGATATGAGCCAGATCGAGTGGTCGCCCGCGTTCGCGACACAATTCAAATGCATCCTGCATCACCGACATCATCCCCAGGCCTAACAAGTCCACCTTGACGATGCCGAGATCTTCGCAATCGTCCTTGTCCCATTGCGCAACGACGCGGCCCGGCATTGACGCATTTTCCAGCGGCACGAACGAGCTGAGTTTGTTCTGGCAGATGATCATGCCGCCGGAATGCTGGCCAAGATGGCGCGGCAACCCGTAAATCGCGCGATACAACCGGATGAATACCGGCATCCGTGGATGATGTTTCGGCAGACCGGCAGCTTCAATCTGCGCTTCCAATTCCATCGTGTGCGGGAAATCGCCGCTGGCAAACAGATGCGAGAACCGGTCGATAATACTCGGCGAAAAATTGAGCGCTTTGCCGATCTCACGCGCCGCGCTGCGCCCACGATACGTGATCACGTTTGCAGTCATGGCTGCGCCGTGTTTGCCGTAACGCCGATAAACTTCCTGGATCACTGCTTCCCGCCGATCGCCGCTGGGAAGATCAAGATCGATATCCGGCCAGCCTTTGCGGCTCTCGTTGAGAAACCGTTCGAACACGAGATGATTTTCCACCGGGTCAACCGGCGTGATCCCGAGGCAATAGCACACCGCGCTGTTGGCGGCACTGCCGCGGCCCTGGACCATAATGTTATGTTCACGGCAGAAATTGATGATATCCCAAACGATCAGGAAATAGCCGGGGAAACCGAGCTTGCTTATCAGCGCAAGCTCTTCTTCAATCTGACGCTTAACTTTCGGGCTGATCGCAGCGTAACGCTGTTGCGCACCGAACCAGACGATGGTGCGCAAAAATGAATCCATGCTGTGCCCGGTAGCCACCGGATATTCGGGGAATTCGTATCCGATCTTTTCGAGAGAAAATGTGAGCCGCTCAGCCAGGCGCGATGTGTTCTCAATTGCTTCCGGCAAATCCGCGAAAATTGCGCGCATTTGGCGATCGCTCTTCAAATGACGTTCGGCATTTTGCGTGAGCAATTTGCCGGCGGCATCAAGATGCGTGTGTTCGCGAATACAGGTGAAAACATCCAGGACTTCGCGTCCGTACGGCCTGGCGTATTGCACCCCGTTTGTAGCGACGAGCGCCAATCGATGTGCACGCGCCAGATCGATAAGTTTGCGATTGATGCGTTTTTCGCCGCGAATGAAATGACGCTGAAGTTCAACAAAAACGTTATCCGGGCCGAATGCATCGATTAACAATTGAGCGCGATCCGCAATTGTCTGGGGAGCGCGGGCGCCTCGCCCGCACTTTTCGGCGCCTCCGCCGAAAAGTCCCGAAGACGTGTCCCGCGAGGCGCCCGCACTCGGGCGGGTAAACTGTGACACAGCGGGCGCGGCGCCCGCGCTCCCCGATCCGAATAACGTAACGAGGCCTGGCGCGAATTCCGGCAGCTCATCCCAGCGTACTGCGCATTTACCTTTTTCGCTGCGCAGATGAGCCTGCGTCAGCAGTCCGCACAAGTTTTTGTAGCCGGTGCGATTTTCCACCAGCACCGGCAGAATGCTGCCGTCTTCCATCGACAATTCAGCGCCGATGATTGGCCGGACGCCGTGCTCACGCGCAGCGACGGAAAATCGTTGCGCGCCGTAAACGCCATTGCGATCGAGCAACGCGATCGCGGGTATTTCCAGTTCCGCTGCGACCTCCGCTAATTGCTCGGGGAAAGATCCGCCGCGCAAAAAGCTGAACGCGCTGCATGCATGAAGCTCGATGTAGCTCATCGTCATTCCGAGCGAAGTCGAGGAATCCCGTGGCGAAACTAAAGGTAATTCCGCGGGATCCTTCGACTCCGCTGCGCTCCGCTCAGGATGACCCTGGATCGCTAATCATAAATCCCATCCACCTTCCAAGTTGCTCTTGCCAGGGCAAAGCCTGGCCTCGCCATCTTCGTCTGCTGCGTTGCAGCCTCGACTTCGCCCGGAATGACAGCGCGTGATTAGTCATAAACGCCGTCGATTTTCCAAACGCCGTCACGTTCGTGCGCGCGAACTAATTCACCATTTTGCAATTGCAGATCCCACTCGGCGCGAGCCCACGATTTTTCGTCCCACCAATTTCCGGAAAGAAAGTACGGGCCGCGTTCATCGATTATCTTTCCAGACATTTCGGCGCTACGGAGGTGCGACGGTGTATCTTCATCCTGCAAGACAGATGCAGACACTGCCGGCCGAAAGCGGCGCAGCGCTGGAGATAAAATGTGGAGGGGCAAGCTCCTGCGAGCCTCACGCTGTGATGCCGGCGTCGCGGAGCTCCGCCCTCCATTATCTGCTGCGAAATTTAACTGCCATGAAAACGGCTGCATGCGAAATGCATCGGGGCGATGCGTCTCTTCCAGAACTGGTGTGCCGATCCGATCGCTGCCCAGAAGAGCGGTCAAACGAGCGAGTGTTTCTGAAAGTTGATGCGGGTTGCGCAATGTCGTTTCAAATAATCCGAATTGTTCCCCGGCAGGTTTGATCGGCTCTGCGCTCAGCGCGACGGCAACGATCGGATGCTCAGATCGAAAATTCTCCAGATGCGTCTGGAGCATCCGGAACAGAAGATCGATATCGTTTGTCGGTTGCGGAATTTTGAAAACCCGTTCGTAATTCTGTTTGCCCGCCCCAGCGGGTTCGTCCTGGCGCGAATTGGCGAACGTGATTCGCAGCGTCAGTTCCTTTGCGACGAGATAAATTCCTGCCAAACGCATCGTAAGCTGCTCCAAAAAACGGCGCAGCATAAAAAGCAACGGCTCGGCTGTTTCGATTTCGCGCTCAAACTCGAAACTTTCCTGGAACGACTCCGGCGGGCGAATCAGTTTGAGCAGTCGATTGGATCGTCCGTTGGCGCGCTCCCACATGCGGATTGCTTCGGGACCAAGTCGCGCCCCCAGTTGCTCCTTATCCAGTGCCGCAAGCTGGCCCAGGGTATGAATCCCCCACTTGTGCAGGATTCTGAAAATATCTGCCGTTGAAAGTTGAGCGTTAAAAGTTGAGCTGCCTGCTCGCGAAAGCTTTCGGAGTTGGGCGTTTTCCGCCTTCCGCTTGCCCGGCTGCCCTTCCATGCAGCCAAGCTACAGCATGGCGAGGTATATGTTCAAGTGAACAGTTTACCGCTAAAGGAGCTGGCCGCCATTGTTCCGCCGTAAGTCGCGACTATTTCCAAAGCGCCGGAGCACCGGCGCACTCCAAAACGCAAGCGACATGGCCCGGTGAGCGACGGCCACGTTTTGGAGTGCGGCGCTACTGCGCCGCTTTCATCGCGCTGGCAAGAAGGCGAAGCAATGGGATCGACGCTTCGCTCGACATGACAATTTCCCGAGCATGGCAACCTCAGATAATCTCCACCGGACATTTCGGCAGCGCTTGCATAAACGCGCGGCCGTAGGGTTTGGTCACGATACGCTTGTCGAGGATGACAATGATGCCGCGATCGGTCTTGGTCCGGATCAGACGGCCTACACCTTGTCGCAATTTCAGGATCGCTTCCGGCAACGAATATTCAGTAAACGGGTCGCCACCGCGCTCCTCGATCAGTTCAAGTTTCGCTTCTGTGAGCGGATGATCCGGAACGGCAAACGGCAGTCGCGTGATGATCACATTTGAAAGCGCTTCGCCTGGGACATCCACGCCGCCCCAAAAACTGTCTGTGCCGAAAAGCACACTGCGCGGCGTTGATTTGAATTGCTCAAGCAATTTGCTACGCGGCGCTCCCCCACCCTGAACGAGAATGTTCATATCCTCCGTGGAAAAAAACTTTTCCATCGCAGCTGAGACCTGCTGCATGTCGCGATAGCTCGTGAACAGGACAAACGCGCGACCTTCACTTTTCTGCACGAAATGCGCGATCCAATGTTCGAGGGCTTTGTGATAATCAGTGTCGCGGGGATCGGGCATTTTTTGAACGACGAACATCTTCATCTGCTTCTGAAAATTGAAGGGGCCGCCGAGCTGCAACGGCTCGGCTTCCATTGCCCCGATGCGCGTGCGGAAATAAGCGAGGTCCGGGCGGCCCACCGACAGAGTGGCACTGGTCATCACGCAACAGCAGTTGTCGCGAAAGAGCATCCGCCGCAGCACCGGCGCCAGATCGATGGGCGCGGCGTTTAGCGCGAGGAAGCGTTCAGTTCTGCCCGTGCGCTCGACCCAATACACATGCTCTGGCGCGCTTTGCTCCAGGAAAATCGAAATGCCGTCTCGCGCATCGCGAATGCGCCGGCCGAACTCTTGTAGCTCCGCTTTCAAAATTTCGTCGTCGGCGCGTTTAACAACGTCGGCAACGCGCGCCTGAAGCGCGGTCAACCGGGCGGTAATCGTGTCGGGGACAAGTTCGACATCGCGCACCCGAAACTCGCGGCCTTTGCGAAAATTCGATTTCGACTCGACTGCGGAAAAAAATTTGTCAATGTCATCGACCAGTTCTGCCGCGAGTCGCACGCCAACCGCATCGCGCATTACGGTGAAAAGTCCTTTGCGCGTGCGCGCATTGTAAAGCCGCTGGATGGTCGATCGCAGTCCGTATTGCGAAACGCCGATACCGATTTGCTTCGATGCTACCTGCTCGATCGTGTGCGCTTCATCGAAAACAATGAAATCATTCGGGAACAGGAACCCGCTTTCCCGTTCTTCCTGCATATCGGGCGATCCGAGCAAAATGAACAGCAGCGTGTGATTGAGCACGATTACGTCCGCCGCCAGCAGACGTTTACGTGCCTGCTGATAGAAACAACGCGGATCCTGGCCACAGGTCTTTTGGGTGCAGATGTGTGCTTCGCTGCACACTTGCGCCCAAACTTTTGAATCAGGCTCGACTGAGAGATCGCTGAGCGATCCGTCGCGCGTTGTGCTTGCCCATTCGGCCAACCTCTGCAATTCGCTCCGCTCGGGGCCGGTGAAAAGTTCCTGCTCGCTTTGCAACGCTCGCTCGAGGCGACGCGGGCAAAGATAATTTTGCCGACCTTTCATTAAGGCTGCCTCAAACTCGATCGGCAGCACTTTTTTTAAGATCGGAATGTCTTTGTGCAGCAGTTGTTCCTGAAGATTGATGGTGTGCGTTGAAACGATTGCTTTTTTGTGCTGCTCGAGCGCGAGTAGGACCGACGGCACCAGGTACCCCAGCGATTTACCCACGCCGGTGCCCGCTTCGACTATAAGATGCTGCTCTTCCTCCAGCGCTTGCGCGACGCGCGCGGCCATCTCCTGCTGTTGGGGACGGAACTCAAAGTTCTTTGCTTTGGAAAGCGGGCCCTTCTCGGAAAAAAATCCGCGAACGCGTTCCACCAATTCGCTGCCCAGATTATCTTTCAGCGCGATCATGACGAGGAAATGACGAAGCACGAACAACGAATGACGAAAAAAACGCGAAGCGCGAATGACGAACCAAGCGGGCTGTCATTCCGAGCGCAGTCGAGGAACCCCGTTGCCATAGCTATGAGTAACGCTGCGGTATCCTTCGACTCCGAAAGCGTTTCGGGGCTCAGGATGACAAGTCGTTTCATTCCTTCGAGCTTCGTCATTCGGATTTCGTCATTGTTTCTCCAGGAATTTGGCGCACACCGCCTACTTGAGTAGGCTAATTACGGCAGAACATTCTTAAATCGCAATGCGACTTCTCGATCGATACGTCATTCGAAACTTCGTGCAGGTTTATTTTTACTGCATAGCCGGATTCATCTCGATATGGCTCATCTTCGACGTCAGCGACAATATCTCGAGTTTCATTGATAACCACATTGCAGTTTCTCTGGTCGCTCGCTATTACGCCACGCAGATTCCGCAGGTGTTGATCATCCTGCTGCCGGTTGCACTGCTGCTGTCGCTCTTGTTTGCTCTTGGCCGCATGTCGCGTGCGAATGAAATAGTTTCCATGCTCACTGCAGGCGTAAGTCTTCCCCGTGTTTTGCTACCGCTGATCGGCATCGGTCTGCTGACCGTGGCAGTGACTATGGCGCTCAACTATTCGCTCGCGCCGCATGCGGAACTGGCGCGGAAATCGTTTCTCTCAGAAGCGCAGTCGCGTCCTGCCCGCAATATTCAGGGACAAGTCTTTCGCAATCGAAGCGAATTGCGCACCTGGTTTATCCAGAATTTTCGCCTTGGCGACAACTTGTTCAACAACGTGCAGGTGCTGCAACAGGACGCGAACGACAATATCGTCATGGGTTACGTGGCCGCTCGGGCCTATTACCGGCCCGAGACAAAAACATGGGATTTGGAGAACGTTCGGCTCGCTTACTACGATGCGGCTGGAAACATGACCAAAGAAGAGTTTCGTCCTGCGCTAACAATCGAGCACTGGAGCGAAACACCGTTCCGACTGAGCAGCGCGAACGTGCAAGCGGAATCCCTGAGCGTACCGGAATTGCGCGAATACCTGCATTTCAATGCGGACTTTCCGCCAACGTTATTGGCGCCGTTTCGCACTCATTTCCAGTACAGGCTGGCGTTGCCGTGGACCTGCCTGGTCGTTGTGTGTATCGCCGCGCCGCTTGGAATCGGCTACTCGCGTCGCGGTGTTTTATCCAGTGTTGCCGCTGCCGTGATCCTGGTATTCTCGAATAACTTCCTTGTACATCTTTTTCTCGCGCTGGGAGAAGGAGACCGGGTTTCGGCCTGGATCGCCGCGTGGACGCCAAACATTCTTTTCGCGGGGATTGGGTTGTATTTACTCTATCTTCGCGCCTCAAATCGCGAACCACCCAGCTTTAATCTCTTCGCCGCGCGGCGTATAGTTGCGCGATGAACCCGCTCCCAAACGAATGGGCGATCAAGCATCGCGCAGACTCGTGCGCCGTGACGCAACGGCCCTTTGTGCCTGGCGAATATTTTTACACACTTCTGTATCACGGCGCCGATGGTTACCGGCGCGAGGATTTGAGCGAAGAGGCGTGGCAAAGCCGGAATGAAAATATTCGGCCTTTTTCATTTTGGAAATCGCGTTACGAGCCGTTGTCGCCAAAGCCGACCGAACCCGTGCCCAAGGAGAGTGCAGAGCAACTCTTTCGGCGTTTGATGGCGTCGGATTCACCGCCTTCAAACGCCTGTTACGTCCTGGCGGCCATGCTCGAACGAAAACGTGTTTTGAAACAAGTGAAGACCGAACAAACCCGAGAGGGGACGCGTACTCATTTACGAACAGGGTTCCACCGGCGACGTGTTCATCGTGCCTGACCCGCAATTGCGTTTGGACGAATTGGAAAATGTACAGAACGAGGTGGCAGAGTTACTTCGCGGAGCTGCGCAAAACGGATAATGTTTAAGATAACCTGCTGATGACTACAGAAACACCGACCGTTAATTACAAGATTGGCAACGAGCGCCTGATCAGCGTGACCGAAAACGCGGCGCGCAAGTTAGCTTCGTTGCTTGAAGGAAAAGGCCAGCCGGAGGGGGCACTGCGCCTCAAGGTGATCGGCGGCGGCTGCTCCGGTCTTCAATACGTGATGGATTTGGTGGATGGGCCGAAGGAGCGCGATATCCTTGTGCCGACCCAAAACGTGCATCTGGTTGTCGATCCAAAGAGCGCGCTATTCGTTAGCGGCTCCGTGCTCGACTACAGCGATGACCTGCAAAAAGGCGGGTTTAAAGTCACGAATCCAAATGCTGTCGCTCACTGTTCGTGCGGCGAAAGTTTTGCTGTTTAGACCGACGGCCAGGTCCTACCGCACTACACTTTCATGACCTTCCCATTCCTCTCAGCTTTATTGCGAGAGACTGGCCAAGTAGAAGGCAGACTCAGAGGAAGAGGTAGAGGGAGATTTGATCACACCTTCATGACCTCCGCATCTTTGTGCTTGAGATGGTCATCGATGGATTTAACGAAGCGATCGGTAAGTTTTTGCACTTCGCCTTCCACATCGCGCAATTGATCCTCGGTCAAAGCGCCGGAGACTTTGAGTTTCTTCGCTTCGTCGAGTGCGGCGCGCCGGTTCGAGCGGACACGCACCCGAGCCTCCTCAGCCATTTTCCCAAGCGCTCGCACCAATTCCTTTCGACGTTCCTCTGAAAGCTCCGGAATCGGCAGGCGAATGATCTTGCCATCAACGGCAGGCGTGATTCCGATCTTCGATTCCTTGAGCGCTCGCTCGATGTCTTGCACGGTGCCGGCGTCGAAAGGCTGGACAACAAGCAAACGCGGCTCAGGCGTCGTGATCAAGGCAAGCTGTTTTAATTTCATGGCGGATCCGTAAGCATGCACATCGACGTTTTCCACCAAGCCAGGCGAGGCCTTGCCGGTGCGCACTGCAGCAAATTCGTGCACCATGTAATCGACGCTTTTCTCCATCGTCATCTCGGCCTCTAGAAGGATGTCATCCGTGCTCATACCGGTGAATGTTTACTTTAGTGGAGCTTCATCGCAAACCAGAGTTCCGACGTTTCGCCCCAACACAGCGTCGCGCAGGATTCCCGGCGTGTACATGTTGAACACAACGATCGGGATTTTGTTGTCCATGCAGAGACTGAACGCAGTCGAATCCATGATCTGAAGACGCTTCGTGAGCGCTTCGGTGAACGTGAGGCGGTCGTAACGGCGCGCGTCCGGAAACTTGTTTGGGTCTCGATCATAAACGCCGTCGACCTTGGTGGCTTTCAGGATCACGTCTGCGCTAATCTCGCTGGCGCGCAGTGCTGCCGTCGTATCTGTGGAAAAATAAGGGTTACCGGTGCCCGCCGCGAAAATGACGACTCTGCCCAGCTCAAGGTGACGAACGGCGCGGCCGAGGATGAATGGCTCCGCTACATTTTTCATTTCAATCGCGGTTTGAACGCGGGCCTCGACGCCAATCTGTTCGAGTGTGCTTCGCAATGCGAGAGCGTTGATAACTGTGGCAAGCATCCCCATGTAATCCGCCGTGGTACGATCCATGCCACGATCCGCCGCAGAAAGGCCGCGCCAGATATTGCCGCCGCCGATCACTACGGCCACTTCCACGCCCAGATCGCGCACCTCTTTCATGCGTTCGGCGATTTCGCGCACCACGGGCGGCGAGATATTGTCGCGCGCGCCGTGCTCATGCATCGCTTCGCCGCTCACCTTAAGCACGATGCGTTCATAGACTGGTGATTCTGGTTCCATGGCGGCGGATGAACATCCAAGCAGAACATGGACATGCTTGGAAGCATAAACACTAAAGGCGAGCGCGGGCGCCTCGCCCGCTCTTTTCGGCGCCCCGCCGGAAAGTTTCCGATGGGTGTCCCGCGAGGCGCGTGACACAGCGGGCGAGGCGCCCGCGCTCCCCAGAATTAACGCGCTGTTCCTGGTAGCGCGGCGTGCCCGCGCAAGAATTCCGCGGCGCTCATTCGCCGTTTTCCTTCAAGTTGCACTTCGGTGAGAGAAAGTGCGCCTTTGCCAGCGGCAACCACCAGGCCCTGGTCGCTGCGCAAGACTTCTCCGGGTTGGCCAGTGAGGTCGACAACTGACGCGGAAAAGATTTTGAGATTTTGACGATCGAGTCTCATGAACGCGCCGGGCCACGGATTGTACGCACGAATTTTTCTCTCAATCGCTTCGGCTGGTTCGGACCAATCGATCAGGCCGTGTTCACGTTTCAGCTTTGGTGCATAAGTCGCGGCTGCATTGTCCTGCGGAACCCGCGGCGCGTTGCCGGCCGCAACGAGTCGCAAAGATTCAAGCAACGCCTCCGGAGCAATCTGCGCAAGGCGATCATGCAATGATCCACCGGTGTCGTTCGGCAGGATTTCGACATTGCGCTGCAACAGGATATCGCCAGTGTCGAGTCCTTCGTCCATATACATCGCGGTGATGCCCGTCTCACAGTCGCCCGCCGCGATTGCAGCCTGAACCGGCGCTGCGCCCCTCCAGCGAGGAAGAAGCGACGCGTGCAAATTCAAACAAGCGAGACGTGGAATCTCGAGCACATCACGCGGCAGGATTTGGCCGTAGGCAACGACGACAATCACATCCGGCGTAAGGCAGCGGATCGCTTCGATGGCTTGTGGATCTCTAATCTTCGCAGGCTGCAGAACGTCGAAGAGCGGCGGCTTCCCAGCCCCGAATGCTTTCGGGGTTGGGAAACCGCCGCTCCTCGCAATCTCCTTTTTGATTGGCGGCGGTTCAATGCGCTGCTCGCGCCCGACGGGCTTATCCGGTTGGGTGACCACCGCAACGACTTCGTGCTCGGAGTTCAGCAATGCTCGTAGCGTCGGCACGCCGATTTCGCCCGTGCCGATAAAGACGATTCGCATTCTTGAGTTGCGGCGTCAGTTCAGCCTGGCGGAGCGA
Source organism: uncultured Verrucomicrobiae bacterium (assembly GCA_963803285.1). Lineage (GTDB taxonomy): Bacteria > Verrucomicrobiota > Verrucomicrobiia > Chthoniobacterales > UBA10450 > Udaeobacter. The sequence continues at coordinate 181,801 of CAWDMG010000018.1, forward strand.
CGGGGACGCCGTGCGCCCACCGCTTGCGCCATCATCTTCTCGCCCGCCGTGACTTCACGCCGGCCTACTGACGATGCGCACCCCGTGCAGAGATAATCGAAGACCTCGCGGTCAGGCAGGACCAACAAAAGCCGCTCGCGTACCGGCATCGCGGCTTTACATTTTTCGCAATAAAGACTGGAGGCGGTGAAGTTCTCAAACTGTTGCTGGTTCATACGCGCCGTCGTTCACGCTCTCTAAGATATCGAGCAGAACTTTCACGGGCGGCTGAATCGCGTCAACTACGGTGATCAGCTCTTTCGAGTAGTATGACAGCACTGGCCTCGATTCCTTCTCGTAGATGTCAAGACGGCGCTGGATGACTTCTTCGTTTGCATCGTCCAGGCGATTCTCTTTGAGAGCGCGCTTCTTGAGCCGGTAAAAGAGTGTCTCGCGGTCGGGGCACGCAAGATGGAACACCTTCTTCACGTCGATCATGTCGTTCATGATCTTGGCCTGCCCCACGTTTCGGGGAATCCCATCCAATACCAGCGTGTCGATGTCCGGCTTGAACTTGTGCCCGTCTACGGCCGCATCGATCGCCTCCCGCCAAAGTTCCACCGTGATATCGTCCGGGACGAGCTGCCCTCTGCTGGAATACTCAAGAAAGGCTTTGCCGACCTTTGAGCGCGTGTCGATGGAGCGGAATACGTCGCCGCAAGCGCAATGATAGTAACGTGGGATCGTGCCGAGGGTTTTGCCCTGCGTGCCTTTGCCGCTGCCAGGCGCTCCAAAAAGAAGAAAGGTTTGGTATTTCATCATCAGAAACGCGTTTATACCGCAACGCCTGCGCCCCAGACAAGCATTGTCATCCCGAGCGAAGTCGAGGGACCCCGTGGAGTAATTTTGAGGTTTTGCCGCGGGATCTTTCGACCCCGAAAACTTTCGGGGCTCAAGATGACGAAGAGTTCGCCACGACGGGTTCTACATTCACCCGTCGTCCGCCACGATCGAAGCGCACGCTCCCGTCAATCAGAGCAAAGATTGTGTAATCGCGACCGAGCCCGACGTTTCTTCCGGGCAAGAATTTTGTACCGCGCTGACGCACAATGATGTTGCCGGCCACAACCGTTTCGCTGCCGAATTTTTTCACACCCAGCCGTTTGCTGACGCTGTCGCGCCCGTTTTTAACGCTGCCTTGTCCTTTTTTATGAGCCATTGAAGAGAGTTGATGGTTGATCCGCCTTCGCCCAAGGCTACGGCGGACATGGAGTTATTGGTTAATCCTCGGTCTTTTTCGCCGCGGGCTTTTTCTCTCCCGAATTAATGCTTTTGATCTTCACGCGCGTCAATTTGCGCCGGTGGCCGACTGTACGGTGATAACCTTTGCGGCGCCTGTATTTGAACGCGAACACTTTCTTGTCCTTGCGTTGTTCGAGGACTTCTGCGGTCACCTTTGCTCCCGAGACAAGCGGGCTGCCGTGAGTCACGTCTTTTCCATCGGCAAATAACAGTACATCACCAAACGTGGCAGTTTTGCCCGGTTCGACATCGAGAAGATCGACATCGACGGTATCGCCTTCCGCGACGCGAAATTGCCTGCCGCCAGTTTTGATGATTGCGTAAGTCATAGTTTCTCTGGGGAGAAAAAGCCGTCCACAATTCCACGTCTAGGCGCGCTTGGCAAACGGAAAGGTCGAGGCAAGCGCTGTTCGAAGTTTTAGCGCCAAAGGCGCTGTCTCATCGTCAGCCTTGAGCACCGCCCAAGAAAACGATTGCGCAGATAAATCGAGCGCTGAAAGCGCGATCAGGGGCACTTTTCTCAATCTCAAACATCCCGGTTGGATGGCTCCTGACGATACGCCAACGACGGGACAAAAGTGGTGAATCGCGCTTTCAGCGCTGGCCCCCTGCGGGGATTCACGATTCCTGGGGCGTTGCCCCAGGCTCGCAGTGAATTGCGCCTTTGGCGCTATGCAGCAGCTGTATCCGGCGCACCGATGAGCTCCGAATACAGAGCTTCATAACGCTGCGCTGACACGTCCCACGAAAAATTGCGGGACATCGCGCGTTTCATCAGTTTCGTCCAAAGCCGCGGGTCGCAGAAGATTTGACGTGCCCGTTTCATCGCATCCCAGAAAGCGTCGCTGGAATGTTCGTAACACAGAAAACCATAACCGCTGTCCGTTGTCGGATCGTAATCTTCGATGATCTCCTGAATTCCACCGGTCACCCGCGCGACCGGCAATGCGCCATACTTCAAATTGTACATCGCGCCCAAGCCTGCCGGTTCGAATCGCGATGGAATCAGACTGATGTCCATGCCCGCCTGAATCAAGTGCGCCACTTTCTCGTCATAATCTTTTTGGTAAGCAAACTTGGCTGGGAATTTTCTGGCGGCGACCGCAAGTGCAGTTTCAAACGCAGGGTCGCCTTCGCCGAGAATGATCAAGCGAACATCGTCCCAAAGTAAGCGATCAAGGAGTGGGACGAGGATTTCGAAACCCTTTTCCTGGACGACACGAGTCACCATTCCGAAAACCGGACCGCGCGGCTCGGGTGCGAGGTTCATTTGCTTCAGAAGCGCCTCACGACAGACTTGCTTTCCACCCGGGCGTCTCCCATCGTACCGCGCTGGAAGTAAACGATCGGACGCCGGATTCCAGCGCGTGTAATCTACGCCGTCCAAAATTGCGCTGAGCCGATGCGCATTTTCTCGCAGCACTCCATCCAAACCGCATCCACCTGCCTGCGTCAGGATTTCGCGTCGGTAGTGCTCGCTGACCGTTGTGGTTCGGTCGGCGTAAAGAATGCCGCTTTTGAGAAAATTTAGCCGTCCGAAAAACTCAACGCCCTGCAACGTAAAGAACTGCTCCGGCAAATTCATGAGATGAAAATCGATTCCCCAGAAGCTGCCCTGGTCAGCGACGTGATGGATCGTCAAAACCGTGCCGAAAGGCAATCCATGCGCATGCACAAAAACGGGCACCAAGGCCGGCGCCCAATCGTGCACGTGCAGAATTTCCACTTGGGGTGTCAATCGCCGAGCCAGCTCGAGCGTCGCTTTGCAGAAAAAAATGAATCGCGCGGCATTATCTTCGTACGGCTTGCCGCGCTCGCCATAAATTCCATCGCGATCAAAAAAATCATCGCAGCGGATGAAGAACAACTGCACGCCGCTTGCGCTTCGGCCTTCCAGATACCGGGCGACGTGAGTTGTATCGCCGAGTTGCACCTCAACAGTTATGCCGGTGTCTTTCTTCTTAAACGCGCGATTCTCGCGAATCTCGCGATAAAACGGCAGCGCCATGCTGACCTCATGGCCACGAGCACGCAGGGCGCCCGGCAACGCATCCATGACATCTACCAGCGCGCCCGCCCTTTGCATCGGCGGCCCTTCCGCGCTGCTCATCAAAATTCTCATTCGACGTTCGGTGTTCGGCGTTGGACGTTCGGCGTTTTCTTCAACTCTTCTTTGCTTAACGAGTATTCGCGTTTGATCCACTCAAGCGCTTCATCGGCCGACGCAGGCGTCCCTCAAGTTGTCGTGTCTCGACTGCCTCAAGGATCTCGCCAAATTCCGGCCCGGGCTTAAAACCGAGCGCGATCAAATCGTCACCGCGCACCAGCGGCGCCGGTATGATCGGTTCGTTGGCGAATTCTTCGCGTTTGCGCAGCAGAAATTCGAAATTGTCCAGCATGCGATGACTGCTTTCGCAATCAACTCGATGCAGCTCCAGTTCCTCGTTGAATGTTGGTCGCGCCATGAAGCGTTTCAATTTCGCCACTCTCATCTTCGGCGTGTCCTTGAAAACCATGTGTTGCCTCACCATTTCAACTGTCGCTTCGATTTCGGCGCCTGAGAATCGCAAGCGCCGCATGATCGCCTCCGTCATGTGCGCACCGATTCGGTCATGTTCGTTGAAACGGATGCGGCCCGTTTTATCCACGGTCGCGGTCACCGGCTTCGCCACATCGTGAAATAACACCGCGAACACCAGCGGAACGGAAACTGTTTCAGGGAGCAGCGACAACATCAGCCGGGTGTGCACGAACACGTCGCCTTCGGGATGGAATTGTTCGGGCTGCAAAACACCTTTCATCACTTCGAGCTCCGGCAGAATTGCGCGCATCAGCCCGCTGCTATCGAGCAGATCCCATCCGCGGAGGCGATTCGGCGACAGAAAAATCCGCACTAATTCCTCGCGGATTCGTTCCGCACTGATCTGATTGATTGAAGGCGCGTTGGCCACAAGCGCGTCCCAGGTTTCTTTATCGATCTGGTAGTCGAGCACAGCGGCGAACCTGACGGCCCGCAGCATGCGCAAGCGATCTTCTGCAAATCTTTTCGCCGGATCGCCAATTGCGCGCACTAATTTTGCGGCGATGTCAGCCTGACCACCGACGAGATCAATCAGCTCGTCCGCGACCGGATCGTAAAACATTCCGTTGATAGTGAAATCGCGTCGTTTTGCGTCCTCTTCCGGCGATGAAAAATGAACCGCGCTTGGATGCCTGCCATCGACATAAGCGTCATCGGAGCGAAAGGTGGCCACCTCAAATTGAAAGCTGTCCTCCAGCACGATAATTACACCGAAATGCGCACCGACCGCGTACGTGCGCGGGAAAAGCGCCTGCACATTTTCAGGGCGCGCGTCAGTGGCGATGTCGTAATCCTTGGGTGTCAAACCGCGCACCATGTCGCGCACGCAACCGCCTGCGAAGTATGCGATGTGCCCCTGCTCACGCAGGTGCGCCGCGATTTTACGCGCGCTCGTTTCCATGGGCGAAGATTTCATCGGACAAGAGGTAGGGGCGGTTCACCAGAACCGCCCGCTCTACGCACTATGACCATCACTGAGCGGGCGATTGAGGTCAATCGCCCCTACCTACCGATTGTTCGACGCGGGGCTTCTCCTTCCGAAACGAATGGATAATGAAGAGCACTACCGCAATCGAGATACACGAATCGGCGACGTTAAACGCAGGCCAGGGATCGGCGTAGCGGATGTGCAGATTAAAAAGGAGAAAGTCGATCACGTGTCCGTAAAGCAGGCGATCTGTCAGATTTCCCAAGATCCCGCCAAGGAGAAGCGCCAGCGATACATCCCGCCACCGATCAGATCGTCCGGGGTCGCACCAGCAGAACCGTCACGACGACCAAAGCGATGAGGGAAATTACAACGAAGAAAGTGTTGTTGCCTTTGAAAGACCCAAACGCGGCGCCGTCGTTGGTGACGTTAACCAGATTAAAAAAGTCAGGCACTACAATGCGAGCATCGTAAGGACTAATGGATCGCAGTACCGATTGCTTCGTCAGCTGGTCCAAAGCGTAGAGCGGAAGCGAGAGAAAGAGGATGAACTTCATTGTTGATCCTACGAGTCAATTGAATGACGAATGACAAATGACGAATGCAGCAATCAATGGACGAAGTCACGAATGACGAAGGCGCTCCTTGCCCCGACAGCATTATTCGAGGGTAAGTTCACGGGATGTCCTCGTCATTCGTCATTCGTGATCACGTCATTGCGGCTCACCACGCTCTCGCACCGATCGCACAAATCGGGGTGCGCTTCGCTCGTGCCGACAGTCGGCCGATGTCGCCAGCAGCGGGAGCATTTTTTGTAAGGCGTTTTCGTCACCGAAGCGCTCGCTTGGTCGGCACGGTGAATCGTCAAATCACTCAAGATAAAAAATTCCTCCAGTTCTTCCTTGGGGATTTTGTCTGTGACATCGGAATCCGAATTCAAAACTACGCGGGCTTCCAAAGTGTTGCCGATCACTTTTTCCTGGCGCGCGTGCTCGATCGCCTGCCCGATGATACCCCGCAATCTCAAAAGCTCCTCAACCTGATCGATCGCTTCCCGGCCTCGATTTTGTGGGTCCGGAAATTCCTGTATATGAACTGACTTTGTAGCCGGGGTCGGTGACCCCGGTTGGCCGGCACCACCGATGCCGGCTGCAGCTGAATGGCGCCATGCTTCTTCAGCGGTAAAAACAAGAACCGGCGCGAGCAACTTGCAGAGCGCGTCGAAAATTTCGCGCATCGCTGCTTGCGTTGCGCGGCGACGTGGCGAATCCGGCGCATCGCAATACATCCGGTCTTTGGTGATGTCGACATAAAGGCTGCTTAAATCCACGGCGCAAAACTGGTTCAGCGCGTGGTAGACCTTGTGGAATTCGAATTTTTCATACGCGGATCGGCAGGTGCCGATCACTTCGTCCAATCGCTCCAGAATCCAGCGATCAACTAAAGTCATTCCGAGCGAAGTCGAGGAATCCCGTTGCGTTACCTTTACGGTTTCGTCGCGGGCTCCCTCGACTGCGCTTCGCTGCGCTCGGGATGACGGCGAGTTCGGGACGAAATCGTTCAGGTTCCCAAGCAAAATCCGGAGCGTGTTGCGAATGCGGCGATAGGTGTCCCCGAGGCGCGTAAAGATTTCTTCCGAGAACGGCACATCGGTCGTGTAATCAATGCTGCTCGCCCAAAGTCGCAGCAGATCGGCGCCATACTTGCCGACGAAATGATCGGCTGCGGTTGGTTTCTCGTATGTGCCGGATTTGGAGATTTTTTTGCCGTCCAAATCGACCACGAAACCATGGGTCACGCAGATTTTGTACGGCGCCCGGTTATTCAGCGCGATGCTCGTCATCAGCGATGATTGAAACCAGCCGCGATGTTGGTCTGTTGCCTCGAGATACATGTCGGCCGGATCGCGTAACTCCGGATGCGCCGCGCACACCGCCTTATGCGAGACGCCGCTGTCGATCCAAACGTCGATGGTGTCGGTGCCTTTGATTGTATCCGGCGGCAGTCCGACTTCCTTTGCGAGAGCGGCATCATCAAGTTCGAACCAAATATTTGAGCCGCGCTGCGCGACAAGGTCGGCCAACTTGCGAATGATCTTTGGATCGAGAATAGCTTCTGAAGTAGCGCGACCGTCCCGGTTGGCAGAGTCACGCAAGTCCGCCACGGCGGATTCGTCCTGTGGCGAACCGGAGGCATGCGCTACCCTGTAAAACACAGGCAACGGCACGCCCCAGCTGCGTTGACGCGAGATCACCCAGTCGGGTCGCGATTCAACCGTTCCTGCGATGCGGTTTTCGCCCCATTCGGGAATCCATTTCACTTCATTGTGAATCGCTTCGAGCGCTCTGCCGCGAAGTGCATCAATGCGGATGAAAAATTGATCAACGTTGCGAAAGATGATCGGCGTTTTCGACCGCCAGCAATATGGATATGAGTGATGAAATTTTTCTTCGCCCAGCAGCATCCCGCGCTTGCGAAGCAATTCAACAATGTCGGGGTTCGCGTCGAACACGTATTTGCCGGTCAGATTCGGCAGACCGGCTTCATCTGTGAAGCGGCCATGATCATCGACTGGCGATAAGATCGGCAGCTTGTGTTCCATTCCCAAAACGTAATCGTCCGCACCATGACCCGGTGCGACGTGTACCGCGCCAGTGCCGGAGTCCATCGTGACGAAATTGGCCGTGAACACCGGGACTTCGCGATCCAGAAATGGATGGCGCGCCTTGACTCCTTCAAGAGTTGGCTCCGGGAAATGAGGCGAGCGGCTTTCCGATTGGCCACAATCCTGTGGCTGCAGAAAACCGTGGGAGCAGTTTCTCAGCGAGAACCAAGGTAGCGCGACCGTCCCGGTTGCGAGGATCACGCAAGCCGGAGGCATGCGCTACTTCAAATTCTTGGACGACATAGCTCTCCTTTGCATCCACAGCGATGGCGAGATTGGCGGGCAACGTCCAGGGAGTTGTCGTCCAGATGGCGATGCTTGCGTTTGCCAGCGCGTTCGGAGAACTCGCTCCACCCACAATCGGAAATTTGACGTAAACCGCAGCGTCGTCGCGCTCTTGATATTCCACTTCGGCTTCAGCCAGGGCGGTCTGCGCGCCGGTGCTCCAGAAAACAGGCTTCTGCGCCTCGTACACCAAGCCTTCCTCAACGATAACCGCGAACGCACGCAAAATTTCGGCTTCATATTTGGGATCCATCGTCAAATACGGATGTTCCCAGTCGCCGAACACACCGAGCCGCTTGAATTGTTCTCGCTGGATGTCGACGAATTTTCGCGCAAACGCTTCGCATCTCTTGCGGATCTCAAGCGGAGAAAGCTCGCGCGATTCTTTGACCACTTTGTATTCGATCGGAAGCCCATGACAATCCCAGCCGGGGACGTACGGTGCGCGCTTGCCGAGCATCGTCTGAGATTTCACCACGAAGTCCTTGAGAATTTTGTTCAGCGCGGTGCCCATGTGGACGTCGCCATTGGCAAACGGCGGGCCATCATGCAGAACGAATAGCTCTCGGCTCTCTCGCGATTTTTGGATTTCCTGGTAAAGGCGCTCTTCCTCCCAATTCCTGAGCATTTCCGGCTCGCGCGCGGCAAGGTTCGCCTTCATCGGAAAATCCGTGCGCGGCAGGTTCAATGTGTCTTTGTAATTCTGGCTCATGGCGAGCGGGCGACGCTAACATCCGTCAACCAGCGAAGCAACGCAGTCACCACTATGCAGTGGCGACAACCGTCAGCGTCACATGGAAAAGGCGTCGGCGACTAATCGCGCCTGCTCGCGCTTGTGACGGGCAAGCGCGCCGACGGCGGGGCTGGCGCTGGCTTCGCGCCCGGCGTAGGCGATCTCGGTGCAGAAAAGCGTTCGCAATCGCGGCTCCACGAAAGTCCAGGCGCCCATGTTCTGCGGTTCTTCCTGGCACCAGACAAACTTCGCGTTTTTTGGAAATGGCTTGAGCATTTCGCGCAGCTTTTTTTCCGCCAGTGGATAAAGCTGCTCGATGCGAATGATCGCGGCATCGTCAATCTTGCGATCGCTTCGGTACTTGAGCAGATCGTAATAGACTTTGCCGCAGCAAAAGATGATCCGCTTCATGGTGTCGGCCGGACCGGTTTCGGGGGAGCCGAGGACTTCGTTGAATCGGCCATGGACGAATTCTTCCGCGGGCGACGACGCATACTTGGCGCGCAGCAGACTCTTCGGCGTTGCAATAATGAGCGGCTTGATGAAATCGCGTTTCATCTGGCGGCGGAGCACATGAAAATACTGTGCAGCGGTCGTTAGATTGCAGACTTGGATGTTGTCCTCGGCACATTCCTGGAGGAAACGCTCGATGCGAGCACTCGAATGTTCCGGGCCCTGGCCTTCATACCCATGCGGCAGCAAGAGCACAATCCCGCTGGGTTGTTGCCATTTCGATTCAGCTGACACGATGAACTGATCAATGATTGTTTGCGCCTCATTGACGAAATCGCCGAATTGCGCCTCCCATAGGCAAAGCATTTTTGGATACTCAAGTGAGTAACCGTAATCGAATCCGAGCACGGCCGCCTCAGAGAGCGGGCTGTTGTAAATGCAGATGCGCGCTTGTTTTTCAGCCAGGTGCATCAACGGCACGTACGGTTTGCCCGTCTTCGCGTCGTAAAGCACTGAGTGCCGCGTGCTGAACGTGCCACGCGAACTGTCCTGACCCGATAAGCGAACTGGAATTCCTTCAAGAAGTAGCGACCCAAATGCTAGCGCTTCGGCGTAATGCCATTCATATGGGCCGCCATCCTCGAAGACTTTGCGCTGATGGTCGATCACGATGCGTTGGATTTTTGGTTGGACCTCGAAACCAGCCGGGATATGCGTCAGACCTTCGACAATCGTTTTCAGCGTTTTCTCGCTGATAGCAGTTGGCTCGGACTCGCTCGTGTATTCAGGTTGAAAGATGGCGGTTGATTCTCTGAATTTTGCTTTCTGGTTCGCTCTGCTTTTTTCGATCGCGTTCACTTCATCTCGTGTCATTTCCAGTCGCAAACCGAACTCGGTCTCGAGCGAAGCAGCGTCGTCTTCGCTCAGCGTTCCGGCATCGAGCAACTCGCGTTTATAAAGCTGGGTGACGGATGGACGTTTCTCGATCTTTGCGTAGAGATCGGGCTGTGTGAACGACGGTTCGTCGCCTTCGTTGTGGCCATAGCGACGATAGCAATACAAGTCGATCACTACGTCTCGCCCGAATTTCTGGCGGAAATCGAACGCCAAATCGGTGACAAACTTCACTGCGAGCGGGTCATCGCCGTTCACATGAAAAATCGCGGCTTCAATCATCTTCGCGATGTCCGTGGCGTACTGTGATGATCGCGCATCTTTCGGAAGCGTAGTGAAACCGATCTGATTATTCACCACGACGTGAATAGTGCCGCCAGTGCTATAACCGTGTAACTGCGACAAATTCAGCGTCTCGGCCACGATTCCCTGTGCGATGAATGCCGCATCGCCGTGCACGAGTAGCGGCAAGACTTTTTTCCGGTGCTCGGTATCGCCGCGAATTCGTTGCCGGGCGCGCGCTTTTCCTTCGACGACTGGATCGACAGCTTCTAAATGGCTCGGGTTCGACGAGAGTCGGATCTCAATCTCGTCGCCCGAAGCGAGCCTGCGCACGGCCTGATAACCGAGATGATATTTCACGTCGCCATCGCCAGCGACTAAATCGGGAATGTAGTTTTCGCTAAACTCGGTAAAGATGATTTTGAGCGATTTGCGCAGGAAATTCGCAAGAACATTGAGGCGTCCGCGATGCGCCATGCCCATGCAAATCTCCTCGACGCCGCCGTCCGGGCATTTGTGCAGGATTGTCTCCAGAGCGACCAGCAGCGATTCCGCTCCCTGTAACGAAAAGCGTTTTTGTCCCACGTAGCGGGTATGCAGGAAAATCTCGAACGATTCGGCTTCGAGCAGCGCCCGCAACAGCGCGACCTGGACCGCACGAGGCGTTGAATGTTTATGCGGGCGTGTTTCCAGTCGCCGCCGGATCCATTCGCGGACGCGCGGATCCTGAATATGCATAAACTCCGATCCGATCGAGTCGGCATAAATTCGATCGAGCCCCGCGACCATGTCACGCAACGTCATCACCCGATTGTCGAGGAAGAACTTCGATGAAACCCGAAGATCGAGGTCGGCCTCGGTGAACCCAAACTCGCTCAAACGCAGCAGCGGATTTATCGGCCGCATCTCTGCCAACGGATCTATGCGCGCGATCGTGTGACCCAGCGAGCAATAAGCATAAACCAACCCGTCGATCCGTGTCTGTAATGCTGCTTCGCGAGCCTCGACCTCAGCTTCGGCCGCTCCGTTACGTTCCGGAAGGTTCCCCAGTTCGAATCCTTCAAAAAAGGCAGACCACCCGGAATCGACCGAGTCAGGGTTCTCCTGCCAGAGGCGATACTTGTCCTCGATCAGGTGAAGATTTGCGCGAGCATCAATTGAGGTGCGCATAGGGAATCAATCTCGGATGATTACGCGTCGCGGCAAGTTGACAGTCCGAAGGCTGCCTCGTTACTTGCTGCGCGTATGCGTCTGAAAAATCGTGCTGTTTGCGCGGTCGTGCTGTTCCTTATCGCGGCTTCAGCGCCCTGTTTTGCACAGGCCGATCCGGCTTCGGAACCAGCCGTTTTGGCTGTGGCGAAGGTTTTGCCTGCGGTAGTGAATATCAATACCGAGCGCATCGTTAAGCGCACCGTGCGCGACCCGTTCGACGATTTTTACGCGCAATTCTTCGGTTACAATCGGTTTCGGCCGCGCGAAGTCCGTCAGACGCTGCAAAGTCTGGGATCCGGTTTCATCATAGATCCGGCGGGTTACATCGTGACGAACAAGCACGTGGTAGAGCGTGCTGCGGATTTGAAGATTCACGTAACCGCTCACGACGGGAAAACCTATCGCGCGCATTACAAAGACGGAGACGACAAGACCGATTTGGCCTTTATCAAAATCGACGCGCAAACCGATTTCCCGTTCATCAATCTGGACGATATCTCTCCAAATTTGCTCGGTCAGACCGTCATGGTAGTGGGCAATGCTGTCGGATACGGCAGCTCCATCAGCCGGGGTGTGCTGAGCGCGGTCAAACGGAATATCACCGTTGATGAAACCGATTATAAGGATTTGGTGCAGACGGATGCCGCAATCAATCCTGGTAACAGCGGCGGGCCGGTGATCGATCTTTCCGGTCGATTGGTAGGTATTGCGTCCGCGAAAATGGCGTTTACGCCACAAGGCGTTCCCACCCAGGGCATGGGCTTCGCCATTCCGGCCGATGTTGTGCGTGACAGCGTCAATCGCTTCAAGCAGGTGGCGATGAAACAGGGCAAACCTAAAGGCTCGCCTGCACCTGCCGAACCCAGCAGTGCCCGCGTCGAGAAATTATTCGGAATGCAGCTGCAAGACTTGGGTTCGGAATTGAGCGATGCGCTCGGTTATCTGCGAGGCCGTGGCGTTTTGATCACGGCGGTGGAACCCGAGAGCCCGGCAGACGACGCCGGGATAAAGCGCGGAATGGTCCTATACGGCGTTAACAAATCGACGGTCTCTTCTATGAGACAGGTGGAGGAAGCGCTGCGCGCGGCCGAGAGCGGCGCAAGCGTGGAGTTTACGATCGGCATCATCCGGGCGCGTGGAGAGAACCATGAGCTCGCCACCCTGACTCTCAAAGCGCGGTAAAAAAATTGGCAACGCAATCGCGGTTCAGTTGTCTCATCGAAGTGTCGCAAAATGATCAAGGTTGAGAATTTGACGAAAAGGTACGCTGGTCAGACGGCCATTCAGGATTTGAATTTTGAGGTTAGCCAGGGCGA
>CAWDMG010000019.1:0-25110 GCA_963803285.1 uncultured Verrucomicrobiae bacterium
TTTGGTGGCAAGCTCTAATAACAGAGCTAACAAGTCGACGGCTTGTGAGATTGTTCGAATAGTTGAAACCGTGATGTTCGCCGGTTTGTCGTAAAGTTGAGAGAGTAACGCTTCCAAAGCGCTGGCCAGTTGCGCGATCTTGCGGAAACCCGTAACGGCAGCGGCACCGGCCAGGAACCTCACTTCCCGGCGTATTTCAAAAAGTTCGGAGAGACGCCGGCTCTCCTTTTGCAATTTGACAAAGGCGTTACAGCCATCGCGCATTTTCGCGATTTTTCGCGGCGCGCTAGCAAAAAAATCTGCGACGAGTTTTGCCTGATACTCCTGTTCAAATCGCTCCGATAGGTCTTTGTCGGGTATGGGCGTATCAGTAATTACTTCGCGCGCGATCTCCATCATTTTGCGCGGCGTGCATTCGCTCTTTTTAATACATCTGGTGGCGCCGGCTTGCGAAATGGCCGGCATCAAGCCGGGCAAATAAGCGTTAGAAAAGACAATGACTGGCAGTGCCTCGGAGGTGGACTGGGCGCGAATGTTCTTCAGCACTTCTACTCCGTCGATTCCGGGCAGACAAAGATCGAGGATCACAAGATCGAAATGTTCTTTCGCGATCTTTTCCAAAGCGCTTTCGCCATCGACGGCGATGTCGACCTTGAATCGCTCGTGCTGGAACTTGTGTTGATAGACGCTCGCGACGACAGGATCATCGTCCACGATCAAAAGCTTTTTTCGTTCGGTAGGCGTGAAGATTCTTTTCATGAATTTGTCGGGATCGTTTCGAGGAATTTGTCGAAAGCGTTCTGCACCCGCGGAAATTGATGACGAACATTGTCGAATAACGCGTTTGCCTTGGTGAGGTCGCCCTGCTGACCGAGCCGTTCTAATTCTCGCAACGGCTGCGTAAACGCTTCGACGCCGCAGGACATACTTGACCCAACCAGCTTGTGAGCGAGCCGTGCGACATCGCCACTTGAGTTCGTTTCGATAGCCGCATGAAGGTCATCCAACATTGGCGCGGTTTGAGCCAGGTACATGTCGACCAGTTTTCGCATCATGGCGGGCTCGTTGTCCGCGACATCGCGCAATCGATCGATGTCCACCACAGACTCTGCGGATGATAGCTCGTCCTCTTCGGATGGATTCGTCTCAGTTGTCGCGAATCGTTCCAACGCGGCTTTCATTTCGCTCTGACGAACCGGCTTGCTGAGGTAATCGTTCATTCCGGCACTCAGACATTCCTGCCGGTCGCCATGCATCGCGTTCGCCGTCATCGCGATGATGTGAATAGGTGCCTTGCAGTCGAATGGCTTGACGCGCTTCTGCTCAAGTTGGCGGATGCGACGCGTTGCTTCATAGCCGTCGAGTTCCGGCATCTGGCAATCCATCAGGATAACGTCGTAACGAATATGCTGCAGTGTCTCCAACACTTCCGCGCCATTCGCGACGGCATCAGCGCGATAACCGAGCTTGCGCAATAATCCCTGCGCAACTTCCTGGTTCACAATGTTGTCCTCGGCCAAGAGGATGCGCAGTTTCTGTTTTGTGGGAGCGGATGAGTTGGGTGCCGGTGAAACTTTTTTTGCCTGCGCAGTCAATCCGTTAGGCGCACCGCCGATCAACCTGGCCAGACAATCAAAGAGAAGCGATTGCTTGACTGGTTTCGTAAGACAATCGTCGATACTTGCGTCTTTAAGGTCTTCCGCACTCAGTCGCTCACCGATTGATGAAAGCAACACCAGCCGGACATCGGGCAAATCCCGCTCTGCCCTAATGCTTTTCGCCAGAGCCAGTCCATCTGTTCCGGGTATGACTAAATCAATCAGCACCACCTGATATGCGTCGTTCGCGGCTCGCGCGCGCCGCAATTCATGGAGTGCGTCGGCGACGTTAGCTACGGCTTTGCTACGCATCTTCCATGCGTCGGTCTGTTGCTGCAGGATTTCGTGATTGGTTTCGTTGTCGTCCACGATGAGCACATGCAAATCAGTGAGATCACCACGAATGGCGGAATGACTGCTCGCGTCCGCTGGCTGGCGAGCCAATCTCGCCGTGAACCAAAATGTCGAACCAATGCCCCGGCGTGCTTTCGACTCCGATTTCGCCATTCATGATGTCTACGAGTTGTTTCGAAATGGCGAGGCCCAATCCCGTGCCGCCGAATTTTCGGCTCATCGATGCATCCGCCTGACTAAAAGGTTGGAACAGGCGCGCTTTCGTGTCGGCCGGAATGCCAATCCCGGTGTCTTTCACCTCAAAACGCAGCAACGCCTCCGGTGCGGTCTGTTTTTCCACCGCCACTCTCACCACTACTTCGCCGCGTTCGGTAAACTTGATGGCGTTACTAACAAGATTCGTTAGCACCTGGCACAACCGGCCGGAATCGCCACGCAGCCTTTCGGGAACGTTTGCCTCGATGAGACAGGCGAGCTCGAGATTTTTTTCCTGCGCGCGTTGTGCGAGCAGTTCCAAACAGTTCTCGACTGCTTCGTATAAATTGAAATCGACCGTCTCAAACGAAAGCTTGCCGGCTTCGATTTTCGAAAAGTCGAGAATGTCGTTAATGATCGATAACAACGATTCGCCGCTTTTCGAAATTGCCTCTGCATAATGCCGTTGCTGATCGGAGAGCTCCGTGTCGAGCATCAGATTTGTCATGCCGATGACGCCATTCATCGGCGTGCGAATTTCGTGACTCATCTTGGCCAGGAATTCGCTCTTAGCCTGTGTCGCCGCTTCCGCTGTTTCCTTAGCTTTAAGTAATTCTTCCTCGGCGTGCTTCCGATCGGTGATGTCACGGACGATTTTCGATATGCCGACGACATTTCCATTGGGATTCTTGATCGGAGAAATCGACGTCGAAACGTCGAAGCGCCGGCCGTCTTTCCGCAAGCGGACGGTCTCAAAATGCCAGACTAGTTTGCCTGCGGCGACGCCGCCGAGTATCTCCGCTTCCTCGTGAGCGCGTTCAGGCGGAATGAGCAACTGCAAGGGTTGGCCGACGATTTCCGACGCGGTGTAACCGAACATTTTTTCCGCGGCTGGATTCCAGGTGGTAATGATGCCGTTCAACGTCTTGCTGATAATTGCCTCGTCCGAGTTTTCGACAATTGCAGCCAAACGCTGCACCATCTCGTCCGTTCTCTTGCGTTCGGTGATGTCTTTGGCTACGCCAAGAAATCCGGTGAGCTTGCCGGTGGCGTCGCGTAGCACGGTAACCATCAGATTGACCGTCAGGTGGCGACCATCCTTGCGAACATAGGTCCACTCGCGTTCGTCGCTTTTCCCCTGGCGAGCGAATTCGACAAGGACGTCAAATCCGTTAATGGGCCGGCCAAAAAGTTTGGTCAATTCCTGACCGCGCTCAGTGACCTCCGATTCCAAATGGATAAAGGAGGAAGTTTTTTTACCGACGATTTCTTCGGCGCTGTAACCGAGCATCTGCTCAGCGCCGGAATTGA
The DNA here is from genome assembly GCA_963803285.1 of uncultured Verrucomicrobiae bacterium. Classification (GTDB taxonomy): domain Bacteria; phylum Verrucomicrobiota; class Verrucomicrobiia; order Chthoniobacterales; family UBA10450; genus Udaeobacter. Next base: position 3,459 of record CAWDMG010000019.1, read on the forward strand.
AGACTGTGATGAGCCCTTCGGGATTTGTGGCGATGATCGAAACCTGTGTGGCCGCATCGAGAACGGACTGGAGTCTCCCTTTAGCGTCCGCCAGCTCCATTGTGCGCTCGGCCACGTGCTCCTCAAGATTGGCGTGCGCTTCGCGCAATGCCTGCTGCGCCATCTTGTGATCGTGAATGTCAGTGCAGCTGCCGACCCATTGCACAATCTCGCCCTTATCGTTGCGCAACGGAAAGGCGCGCCCGAGATGCCAGCGGTAAGCTCCATCCGCGCGCTTGAAGCGATATTCCACCTGATAATCGGCCCCTGTTGTAAAAGCTCTGGTCCATTGCTCGATGGCGTCTTGTAGATCATCCGGATGCAGCACTGGCTTCCAACCCCAGTCCTTGCTCTCCTCAAACGTCATCCCGGTGTAGTCGTACCAACGCTTGTTGTAGTAATCCAGGTTGCCGTTCGGCTTCGCGGTCCAGATAATCTGAGGCACTGTGTCGGCGAGGAAGCGGTAACGTTGCTCACTTTCTTCGAGCTTCCTCGTGCGCACCATCACTTCTTCCTCTGCGCGTTTGCGCTCGGTAATATCGGCTCGAATGGCCACGTACCGATTTGGTTTCCCCGCCTTGCCGAGGAAGGGAACGATCGTCGTGTCGACCCAGTAGAAAGTGCCGTCCTTCGCGCGGTTCTTGATCTCGCCTTTCCAAACGCGGCCGCTCGTGATGGTCTTCCAAAGATTTTCGAAGAACTCTTTCGAATGATAACCGGAATTGATGATCCGATGATTCTGCCCAATCAGTTCTTCGCGCGAATATTTCGAGATGGCGCAGAACTTATCGTTGACGAAAAGGATGTCCCCTTGCGCGTCGGTGAAGGAGACGATGGCGTGCTCGTCCAGCGCGGCTTTAACGTAATTTAGTTCCTTCGTGCGCTCCTCGACTTGCTCCTGCAATTCGTCATGGGCCCGGCGCAGCTCTTCTGCCATCGCCTTGGTTTCAGTGATGTCCGTGGCGATGCCTGTGATGCGCACCACTTTGCCGGCCGCGTTTCGAATTTGAAATCCGCGATCCAGAATCCAACGCACCTCGCCGTCCGGACGACTGATGCGAAACTCCGTGCTTACACTTCCTTCACCAGTAGCCAGCCCCCTAAAGGTTGCCCACGCGCGTTCGCGATCTTCTGGCACGATTGCCTCGGTCCAATCGTGCGGGCTCTCCTTCAACCGCGCGATCGAGCGACCCCAAACGTTCTCGTAGGCCGGACTGACATAATGCAAGTGCTGCAAATCCGGCGAACTCATCCAGAACACATCCGTAATGTTCTCCGCCAGCTGGCGGAATTTTTCCTCACTATCGCGCAAGGCCCGCTCGGATTGTTTTCGCGCCGTAACGTCGCGGAAAGTCCAGATGCGGCCGTAATGTATTCCGGCTTTGTCGCGGACCGGGGAGGAATATCGATCCAGAATTGTTCCATCGATCAACTCAATCTCGTCGCGACTGATTTCCTCCGGATGCGAATAAAGATAATTAACTCGCTCGAGAAATTGATCGGAATTTTTTGTCCGACTCACGGCGAACTCCAGCGTTTTCTGGTCGTCCGCCTCCTCCGCGATATGCCGGGGAACCTTCCACACCTCGTTGAATCTCTCGTTTTGGAGAATCTTCTTTCCGTGCTGATCAACCACAAGAATTCCGTCGAGCGAGGAGTTAGCCTGCGCTTCAAGAAATACGCTTTTCCAGTGCAGCTCTGTCATGCTCTGGCGCAACTCAAGCTGAGCGACGACCTGCCGACTTAGCGCCTGCAATGCTAGCTTCTGTTTCGGACTTAGCTTGCGTGGCGCCTGATCGTTAACGCACAACATTCCCACTGCATGTCCATCGCGAGCTATCAGCGGCGCGCCGGCATAAAAGCGGATCTTCGGATTATCCGTTACCAGCGGGTTCGTGGCGAATCGTTCGTCAGCCAACGTATCTTCTATTTCAAACCAGTCCGGTTGCAGAATCCCGTGCGCGCAGAACGCAATGTCGCGCGACATTTCGCTTTGCGTCATGCCGATCCTGGACTTGAACCATTGCCGGTTCTCATCTACGAGGCTGATCATTGCGATCGGTGCTTCACATATTTGTGAGGCTAACAGAGTGATGTCGTCAAAATTCTGCTCCGGACCGGTATCAAGGATTTCATAGCGCTTTAGCGCCTTGAGTCTCTCGGCTTCGTTCTCTGGAATCGGGGCCTTCATGCAGCGGTCTCCCTTTCGGCGTTGAACCGAAGATAATTACTAGCCCTGCTCATAAAATGCCGGCCAACATCGGTTCGGTCGACCGGTAGATGCGTTTCTCCCTAGGTACAGAAAGCGGTTGCTGCCCCTGAGGAGATCTTCAATGCCTATGAATCGAGCAGTGGCCATGCCATGCCGAAGCTGCGGGAATTGTATTTCGGCAACCGCATCGCGAACCGTGGATTCCCTTACGGCTCGACGATGTTGTTGCGGATGGCGTAGCGAACCAAAGCGGCAAGAGAATCAAGGCCGAGCTTGCGCATGAGCTTGGCGCGGTGCGTTTCGGCAGTGCGAATACTAATATTAAGAGTCGTAGCAACTTCCTTGTTGCTTTGGCCGGCGGCGAGGAGTCGCGCGATTTCTCTCTCGCGAACCGTTAATTCCTGTGAGCCGCGAGAAGAAAATTTCGCGAAGAGCAATTCCGATATTTCGGGAGTGAAATAAGGCCTGTGCTCTGCGAGCGATTTGATCGCCGCGATCAGTTGCGATCCAGCATCGGATTTCTGGATGTAGCTCTTCGCGCCGGCATCGAATAGCTGTTTGATAACGTCTTCCGAATGGTGCGCGCTGAAGATCACGACTTCAGTATTCGCAGAGACGCGTTTGATTTGACGCAACGCTTCCAGCCCGTCCAGCTCCGGCATCGTCATATCCAGGACAGCGACATCGGGCTTCAATTTCTTTACCGTCGCAACCGCCTCCCTGCCATTGCTGGCAGTGGCACAAACCTGCCAATTAGGCTCTCGTTCGATCAGCGCCCGCATCCCCTCGCGCATAACCTCATGATCGTCGGCGATGAGGATCTGGAGAGAACGCATGGCAATTTCTAAGGCTCGTTGTGCAACACACGATCGACTGTGCGCAGCAATGCCTCCCGGGTATAAGGTTTGGTCAGACATTCCTGCACTCCGATGTCCTTTAGCTCGCTCAAATCGTAATCGGTATCCCGCGCGCTGGAGACGATGACCTTTGCTTTTGCATCCATCTTGCGCAGCGTGCGCGCGAGTATCAAACCGCCCATGATCGGCATGACGGTGTCGGTCAAAACCACGTCGATTTCCTTTGTTCGCTGCATAAACAGCGCGAGAGCGGCCGGGCCATCGTCTGCTGCGAGGACATTGTATCCGCTCTTGGAAAGGACAGCTGTTGCTACTTCCCGAATCGGCGACTCGTCATCCACGATGAGAATGGTTTCGCCGTGACCAGTGGGAAGTTCTCCCTGTGTTGTCGACTCGTTAGGTTCGAAAGCACTGGCCGCGGAAGGCAGGAGAACACGGAATGTCGTGCCATGTCGGTTAGTATAAACATTTACGATTCCACCATGGCTTTTGACAATGCCGAGCGCGGTGGAGAGGCCGAGCCCGGTGCCTTTGCCAAGCTCCTTCGTCGTGAAGAAAGGATCGAAAATCTTATCGACAATGTGCTCCGGAATTCCCGTGCCGGTATCGATGACACTGATGAGGACGTGAGGACCAGGCGCAAGCCCCGGCGTCATGGTCGCATACTGTTCGTCGACGTCGAAATTTTCGCAGCTGAGGGTAAGAGTACCTCCTTCGGGCATGGCATCGCGTGCGTTGACGCAAAGGTTGAGCAAGACCTGATGGAGCTGTGTTGCATCGCCCTCGATCAACCGCACATCTTCTGGATAAGTCGTTCGCATCCGAATCGATTTCGGAAAGGTCTCCTGCGCGATTTTTGTGATTTCTCCAAGCAAATAAGTCGGTTGCAAAAGAACGCGGTCTCCGCTCGCGCCACGCGCAAACGTAAGCACCTGCTTCACGATACCGGCTCCACGCTGTGCGCTCGATTCGATGATGTTCAGAAATTTCTCGCGTTCATCACCGGGCACATCATTGCGCAGAATCGGCGCCGCCATCAAAATCGGCACGAGGATATTGTTTAGATCGTGGGCCACCCCGCTGGCCAGAGTCCCGATGCTTTCCAGGCGTTGCGTGCGCAACAATTGTTTCTCCAATTTTTTCTGCTCGGTGATGTTGGTGTTGATTCCGAGAATAGACTGCGGCGTTCCGTCTTCGTTGCGAACAAGCGTCGCACGAGTCTCGACAATCACTTCGCGCCCATCTTTGGCGCGGTGCGTGATCTCGCCGTGGTGCTCTCCGGTTGAAACCAGCTGCTCGAGGCTCGCCTGGCGGATGTTTTCTTCGGTAACAATCAGTTCGCCCATTGGCCGGCCGATCGCTTCGGCCGCGCTCCAACCGTAGAGGCGTTCTGCGCCTTCATTCCAAACGGTAACGATGTCGTCGTTAAAACCTCGCACAATCACCGCATCGTGCGCGTGTTGGATAATGTTGGCTTGTTCATGAATGCGGGCTTCCGCCCGCTTCCGCTCGGTAATGTCCATGTAGACTCCGATCACGCCACTGATCTCCCCCTTGGAATTTCGCAGCGGGATCTTGCTCGTCAGAAGCGTGATCACTTTCCCTTCAGGCGTGGTTTGGGGCTCCTCGATGAGGAGTTTAGAGCGTCCCGTTTCGATTACTTCGCGATCGTCCCGGCGATACCGGTCCGCCTGCTCGCGCCAACCGAGTTGGTAATCACTTTTTCCGATAATCTCGGCTCGGATCGGTCACTCCCGCATCGTGTGCAAAGACGGCGTTGCAACCTGAATAAACAAGATTCTTGTTCTTCCAAAATACACTGACCGGGATCGCGTTGATTATTCCCTGGATGAGCTGCTGCGACGCGATCAGCTCCTCTTCGGCCTGCTTTCTCTCGGTTACATCGATCGCCGTAACGAGGCGAGCCGGGACGCCCTCCCAGGAAAGGCTGGCGGAATAAACTTCGACTGTGATTACGGATCCGTCCTTTCTCTTGTGGCGGAATTCGCCGCTGAAATTAGGTGGGGACTGCACCGACGAAAGCGCCTTCAGTAAGTCGGGCACATCCTCACTCGGCCGCAGTTGTTCCAGAGTTAGATTTAGAAATTCATCCCCGGTGTAACCGTACTGTGTAATAGCGGCTTGGTTCGCGGCGAGGATCTGCAATGTCTTCGTCGCAAACACATACATCGGATTCGGATTAGCTTCGAACAGCAGACGATATTGCTCGGCCTGCATTTTTTGCCGGGCTTCTGCGAAAAATTGTTCGGTGATGTCTTTGAAGGTAACGATGCTGCCGAAAATATGACCATCCTCGTCTTTGATTGGCGCGGCGACGTAATCGACGTGAAAGGAACTTCCATCCTTGCGCCAGAACACATCGTTGGTTACGCGTCGCGTCCCGCCGTCGCGTATGCTGTTATGAATCGGACAATTTTCGACCGCGTATTTACTCCCATCTGACCGGGTGTGATGCATCGCCGCGTGCGCCGCCTGGCCCAGAAGGTCACCGGCCGGCCAGCCAAGCAGTTCCGCCGCCTTCGGGTTTTCGAAAATGATAGTCCCATCCACGTCGAGACCGTGAATGCCTTCGCCAGCGGAGTTGAGAATCAACTCGTGGTGCTTCCGAAGTTTCTCGAACGTTTCCTGTGCGTTCTTGCGATCGATAATTTCGTGTTCCAGCTGGACGTTTAGCTTTTCCAACTCCTCCACCTTTTGCGCCAGTTTGTCCGTGACCAGGTGCAGATGTTTACGTTCAAATTCCGGCGCAACTTCCGGTAAAACGGAATTAGGCGCTTTACTGAGCGCGAGATCAACAGTCTTGAGCACGTCCTCGGGCTCGACCGGCTTAACGAGGACATGTTCAACTCCGCAAGCCTTTGCCAGCGTACGCGCTTCTTCTCCAATGTAACTCGCCGTGTAGAAAATGATCTGCGTCCCGGCAATTGCCGGATCGCTCCGCAATCGCCGCACCAGCTCAAAGCCATCCATTTTCGGCATGAGGATGTCGGCGACGATGAGATCTGGCTTTTCTTCGCGCGCAATCTTTAGCGCTTCTTTTCCACTCGCTGCCTGCAGCAGGCGATAACGCCGATGTGTTAGCATCGCGACAAGGACATCCCGATTATCCGCGCGATCATCGACAATCAGAATCGTCTTCATGATTGTTTCGCTTCCTGAAGTGTCTTCGCGATTTCCTGGAGCAGCGCTTCGGGTTCTATCGGTCGCGTAATGAAACGCGCGGCGCCGCGTTTCAAGCATTCAAGAACCTCGCGGTCGCCCGTGTAGGTGGAGGAAATAATGATGAAGGGAACGCCTTGAAACGTAGGATTTACCTTTGCTATCTCTAGAAAATCGAAGCCGCTATGCGGCACCATGTACAAATCGGTCAGGACGATGTCCGGTCTTTGCTCATGCGCCAGCGCGAGCGCGCGCTCGACATTGTCCGCTGTGACAACGCGGTAACCGAAAGATTGTAACGTAGCGCGCGCGAACTCGATATTTGCCGGCGTGTCATCCACCACCAGGATGGTCTCGCGCGTTCCTTCCGATGAGCATTCCGTTGGAACCGATCGGGGTTCCTTCGTGGCGAAACTTTTTGTCGGCGTTGTCGCCTTGCGATTGCCACCACCTGTTCGCCTCCCCAAAAATTTCTCTATTTCCGGGACAAAGGTTTCGGGTGCGATTGGCTTCGAGACATAGCCGTCAAAGCCCGCGGCTAAAATTCGATCGCGGTCGCCCACCATGGCCAGAGCGGTCACCGCCACGACCGGCGTGCTTTTTAGCGCTGCGTCCGCTTTAAGTTCCCGGATCACACCGTAGCCATCGAGTTGCGGTAAATGGACATCGCAAACGATTAGTTGCGGATGTTCTTTCCGCGCGAGCTCCATACCGCTAAGGCCATTGTCTGCCTCGGATGTTGCGTAGCCGAACGCCTTTAATAAATAGACCATCAGATCCCGGTTGGTCTTGTTATCTTCGACAACCAGAATTTTCTTCGAGGTGGATGGGCTCTTACTCATTCTTTCTGTGATTTAATGCGAAGAGCGAAAACACTTCCTTTACCGGGTTCGCTCTGAAAGCTGATCTCGCCGCCGAGAAGCGAGGCCAATTTTTGGCTAAGGTGTAATCCCAGGCCCGTCCCTTCCTGACGATTACCCGCACTACTTTCCAAGCGCGCGAACGCGTCGAAAACCTTCGCCTGATCTTCGGGCTGGATTCCCACACCGGAATCACGAACCGAAAATTCGGTCAGGCCGTTTTTGGTCCGCGCTTCAACGCAAACTTCGCCGGCCTCAGTGAACTTGATGGCGTTGTTGATGAGATTGATCAGGATCTGGCTCAGAGCGCGCTTGTCCGCATTGATCTTCGTCCTTCCCGGCGCATGAACTTCAAAGCGCAGCCCCTTTTGATCTGCCAACGGTCGCAATGTATCGGCGACTTCGTTGACGACGGTCGAGTAAACGATGGGCTCGAGATGCAGCTCAACCTTGCCCGAATCAATCCTGGCAAGATCAAGCAAGTCGTTGATAAGCGAGAGCTGGTGGCGGGCGCTCGATCGAACCGTTTCAAGTTGTTTCCTCTGTTCGGCGTTGAGTGGTCCCGGCAATTCCATCAACAACGTGCCGGTAAATCCGAGGATCGCGTTGAGCGGCGTGCGCAGCTCGTGCGACATGCTGGCAAGGAAACGATCTTTCGCGAGAACGGCTTTCTCCATCGCGACATTTTTTTCTTTCAACATTTGTTCGAACTCCTTGCGCTCGGTCACGTCGCGAGTGACTTTCGTAAAACCGCGTAGCTGCCCGGTCTCATCGCGCATCGCACTGATGACCACGTTCGCGACAAATCGAGAGCCGTCCTTGCGCACCCGCCAGCCTTCTTCCTCGAAACTGCCTGCCGCGATGGCGGTGGCGAGCTCGCGCTCGGGTTTTCCGCTCTCAATGTCTTCTTTTGGATAGAAGCGCGAGAAGTGTTGCCCGATAATTTCTTCCGCGCGGTAGCCTTTGATCTGTTCCGCGCCCGAATTCCAACTCGCGACGTGGCCGCGAGTATCGAGCGTGAAGATGGCATATTCCCTCACGTTCTTGATCATCATGCGAAACCGCTCTTCGCTCTCGCGCAAAGCGTCCTGCGCGCGCTTGCGGTTGGTGACGTCGCGGATCGCGCTCATTATCATCAGGCCCTCCTCCGTCTGAAGCGGACTTAGACTGATCTCGGCTGGAAATTCATCGCCATTCTTGCGCAGGCCATAAAGCTCCAGGCCCGAACCCATCGGGCGCGTGTTCGGATGGGCAAAGAAGTTCGCGCCGTGACCAATGTGTCCTGCTCGATACCGCTCCGGTAACAGCATTTCGATTGGTTGGCCGATTAGCTCCGCCCTCTTGTACCCGAATATTTTTTCCGCCTGCGAATTGACCAGCACAATGCGGCTGGTCACGTTCACCATTACGATCGCATCCGGTATCGATTCGAGCGGGTCGCGGAATTTTGCTTCGAGCCGTCTGGCATCGCGCAGTACTTTCAGATGCGTGACGTCTCTTTGGGTCTCGAGAAAGTATTGAGAATCGGAGTTGCTCTTGTTCCGAACTGCCTTTGTCGAAACGGTGACATGCACAAGCGAGCCGTCTTTGCACTTTCGCACCGATTCATACACGGCCACGTCGCCCTCCAACGCTTCGCGCTGAATTCGCTGCTCTTCATCCGCGCGATCCGCCGGCACGATCAATTTGTTCAGTAACTGCCCGACTGCTTCAGCACGCGTGAAACCAAAAATAACTTCGGCCGCTCGATTCCATTGTAGAACCTTCCCTTCGGGCGTAAATGCAATGACCGCGTCCGGAGTTTCTTCTAGTAACTGTTTGGGGAAATCAGCGCTTATGGACTACTCCTAGAGCAGTTATCGGCGCCAGCTTCTTCGCATGCCATAAGGAAAATCCTTAGACCAAGGTATGGGTAATACCTGCCCCCACGCAGGAATGGCTCTCATTTCACCCGAACTTCCGTCGGCACCAGACCGACACGCATGGCATAACGAACCAATCCGGGAAGATCGTGAATATTGAGTCTTTTCATCAATTGCGCGCGATGGGCATCGACTGTCTTGCCACTTAGACCGAGAGAGAACGCAATCTCTTTGGTGCTGTTGCCTTCCGCAATCAGTTGCAGAATTTCGCGTTGCCGCGACGTCAGTTTTTCATGCGCTTTCTCGTCCCCGTCGATGCGCGCGAGATAATTCGCGATCACCCGTTTGGAAACGCGCGGGCTAAAATAGGATTTGCCTTTCATGACGGTTCGAATCGCGCGTGCCAATTCGCCGACGGCCGCGTCTTTGATTAAATAGCCGCACGCACCCGCACGAAGCGCCCCCATGACGTACTCCTCGTTCGCATACATCGACAGCATGATCACTTTGATCTTCGGAAATCTTTTCCGTGTGCGCGCGGTCGCTTCCAAGCCGCTCAGGCGCGGCATCGCGATGTCCATTAACACGACGTCCGGTTGATGTTTCTCGATTAGTTCGAGCGCCTCTCTGCCATCCTTCGCTTCGCCGACAACTTCAACCGACGGAATTTTTTCAAGGAGCGAGCGAAAACCAGCCCGGACAAGCCGGTGATCATCGGCCAGCAGAACACGAGTTTTGTTCATGGGGAGTCAGATAAGTTAGCCAGGATGACATGGTAGGAAAGCGTGTATTTCCGTGCCTTGCTCGGGCATCGATTTAATTTCAAAATTTCCGCCGACGGCGGTGGCGCGCTCGCGCATGCCGACTAATCCGAGGCAGTCTCGTGGGATCCATTTATCCGCGTCGGGGACGTTGAACCCGACGCCGTCATCGCGCACAAGCAGATGGAGCGAATCTCCATTCTTTTGCAATTTCATGGAGACTTCCCGCGCCCCCGCGTGACGCAGAATATTTGTCAATGCCTCGAGTATTATGCGAAAACAAGCGGTCTCCACTTCCGCATCGGGTCGACCGAGATCTTCGTCGCCTGCGAATTGAACACGCCAGCCCCCGCGCTTGGCGTAATCATCAAGAACCAAACGCGCAGCAGGCATCAATCCCAGATCGTCCAGCGCAGGTGGCCTCAAATCCAGAGCCATTTGCCGCACTTGGAGCAAAATTTGATCGAGAATTGTCGTCGCCTTGTTTAACTGCGTCGCCATCGTTTCACGTTTCTTCGAGCGTTTGGCCGACTGAACGGAGATCTTCGCTGCCGTCAGGGCCTGACCGATTTGGTCGTGCAGCTCCCGCGCGAGATATCTTCTTTCATCCTCGTGGACCTGCGCACGACGTCGCGAAAGATTCTCTACCATTTCGCGGAAACGCTCTTCGTCTTCGCGCCGCGCCTGTTCAGCCTTTTTTCGCTCTGTGATGTCGCGGGTCACACAAAAGAACAACTGTTTGTCGGCAATCCGGACACTGGTGAGTCCGACCTCCACATCGAACACGAACCCATCCTTGCGTCGATGTCGGGTTTCAAACACGGCGTTCCTGCCAATCAGTTCGCGTGTTCTTTTCAACAATTCTTCGCGCGTCCACTGGGCGTCCCAATCGGCGACATTTAAACCTTCGGCTTCTTCGGCGCTATAGCCGCGTTTTCGCAGAAACTCCGCATTCGCCTCCTGCAGATCGCCATTTGTGTCGATGACGTAAATCGAATCCGTTGACGTCTCCATCAGCGTCTTGTAGCGAAGAATTTGCGCATGCAACGCTTCCTCGGCACGGATCCGATCCGTAACGTCCACACTCACCCCGCCAGTCATCACAACTGAACCATCCTGGTCAAAAATCGGAAACTTGCTGACCAGCACAGTGCGCTGCTCTTCGCCAATCAGGTATGCTTCTATCAAATGCAGCGGTTTTTTCGTGTTAATTACCTCCAGATCGTTCTCCCTGTAGGTCCTTGCAATTTTTGCCGGCCAAAGGTTTTCATCTGTCTTTCCTAGAGCGCCAGTTCGGTACGGGCCTAATTGCGACAGCGTGTCATTCACATAAGTGTAACGACCCTCCAAATCCTTCATCCAGGCAAAGCCTGGTAGATTGTCCATGAAAGCGACGAACAATTTTTCGCTTTTGCGCAATGCCTCTTCAGTCAGCTTGCGCTGAGTAATGTCATAACAGACTCCGAGATAACCAGCGAAGCGCCCCGCGCTGTCATCGAATGGCGAACCGCAATCCACCACCCATCGATATTCGCCATCATAGCGTCGCAATCGATACTCTAAAACGAACGAGCGTCGGGCATGAAACGCTTCCAGATAATTCGTAAGGCACTCTGTGCGATCCTCTGCGTGCACACCGTCGATCCAACCGTCACCCAACTCCTGGTCGAGTGTTCGCCCGGTAAAGTCGAGCCAGGTCTTATTAAAGTAGTCGCACTTCGCATCGGGCCCGGAGCGCCAGACCGGAAGCGTAAAATGCTCGACCATTCTGAGGGTTGGCTCGTCGAGCTTCTTCGGTTGTTCGATCCGACTCATTGATGTTGCGATTCAATCAAATCTTGCCGCATTATTTTGTAATGTCCTTACGCCGAATTACAAGAATAGCTTGTCTGCACATTCTGGCGATGCAGGAGTCTTCCGCTGGAAGAGCATCGGCACCGATATCTCGAAGGTTGCTGGTCAAAATGCGACACAAATTAGTTCGTTAGGCACGAACATTCGGAATCGGCGCTCGCGCACAATAAGGGAAAACCTTAGCTGTCGGGACGCGCTCTGCCTCTCTTAGCCGGTGCCGCCGGATGAATTCTGCGCCAGCTTCTCTTCGGACTCTTGCGATGTTACTCGCACCAGGGCCGCTTCTGCGCCAATCGCTGCAATCCCACTTGGCACGCAAACATTTTGACGCGAGCGCTCTCATTGGAGTCACCGCTCCTTGCGAAAGACTGCGCGTTTTTGTGCTCAATCGATAGCGATTATTGCGCATTATTTGTGCGGCAATCACAAGTCGTGACCAGCATAAGAAAGATCGAAACTCTTATTGCAGAGCGGAAAATCCGAGATGGCGCCTTCGCGCACGGCCAGAGCGACTCCATGCCAATTGTGGAACGAAGGATCTTTAATCTTAACTCGCGAGATTTGACCGTTGTCATCTGTGAAGACAACGTGCGCCAATTCACCACGGTGCCCTTCAATCAACGCGACGGAGAATGCGTTTCGAGCCAGATATTCCGGCCGCTTTCTGGGCTTCGGCGCGGGCAGATGGTTTAGTTGTTCGAGAATGAACTGCGTGGAGTTGTAAATTTCGAGAGCGCGTAGTTTCGCGCGCGCATACACATCGCCCGAATCAAGCGTGGGTGACGGAATAGAAGAATATCGATAGATACCGTAAGGAAATTCCGAACGCACATCGCGAGCAAGTCCGCTGGCGCGCGCGGCAAGTCCAACCAGGCCAACCTCACGGGCTTGATCGGCGGCGACCGCACCGATCTCCTCCATGCGCGCAAGTGCTGATGCAGAACTGAAAAAAAGAGCTTCGATCTCGGGAAATTTCGCAAGCAACTCTTTCATTACTAAACGTCCTTTTTCGATCAGCGATGAATCAAGATCAAACCGGGCACCACCGGGGATGATCCAGCCGCGTCCAAATCGGCTGCCACAAATTTCTGCCGTAAGATTGATCACGCTCGTGCGCAAAGCGCCGAACGCCGCAGCCGGCAATGCAAACCCAATGTCACTCGCGATGCCACTGAGCGAAGAAAGATGCATCGCTACACGCTCCAATTCCGCCGCGATGCCGCGCAGCGCTTGTTCGCGAAGCGGAGGCGAAATTCCCGCAAGCGACTCGATCGCGGAACAAAACGCGGTTGTGTGCGCAATGACAGAATCCCCAGCGATGGATTCGATCATTACGAGTTGCTGCGCCGGGTTTCGCGCCGGAAGCAGCTTCTCAATTTCTCGATGTTGGTAACCCAGCTGGATTTCAAGGTGAAGAATTTCTTCGCCGTGACACTGAAAGCGAAAATGTCCGGGTTCGATCACGCCGGCGTGCACAGGCCCTACGCCGACCTCGTGAATTTCCTCGCCTTCGACTCGATAGAACTGATGGGCACTGTTTTGTTTCGACGCGGGGTTTGAGGCGCGGACCGGCCGCAACCAAGGATGATTCCGCGGTTCGATTCCCGTGCTTTCGAAAAGCTCGCATTCGAAATACTCCATTACTGGGAATTCGGCGGAGATCGACGAATAGCTCAGCACATCTTTAAGGAAGAACACGGTGTTTGAGAGCGAGAGATTTTCACCAGCGGAATCAGCCATGATGGCCCAAACGCGCAGGTAGCTATCGATCTCGTGATTTGCTAAGGCGATAGGTCGCGCGCCATTGGTCAGCAATTTGCGCATCGTTGCTGTCCACTCTTCAGTGCTCAACCAGCGCTCTTTCTCAAAAGCCACGACCTCGCCCGGTTTGATCAGCCGCGGAGTCATGAATTAACTCCGAGAGCACTTAGAATCCTACGCAGCGGATCGAAGAGAAGTGCCGGCTCGAAGAGCGCAAGGGGCAAAGAAAGCACGACGGCATAGATCGCCAGCGCGTGTGAAGAATTAAACGTTTCGACAGAAGCTGGCGTTGCTTGCGGCTGGACGCCGGCTGGTGCTTGCAGTGTGCGCAAGACGCCACGGCTCATGCCGATAAAGATCACCATCAGCAATGCGATAAACGAAAAGAGTGGCAACCACTTCGCGCCGTGAATCATTCCTCTTAAGACAAATAGCTCGCTGAAAAAAATACCGAACGGCGGTGTTCCCACGATGTAGAAAAACGCCAGTGCCCAGACGAAGCCGCTCCATGGCAACTTACGCGTGAGGCCTGTGATCGATTCGATTTCGCGCGAGCCGTAACTGCGGTGGATATTTCCGGCCATAAAAAAAAGGCCGATTTTTCCGAAAGAGTTAAATAATAAATGTAGCAAAGCGCCAAGCAGAGCGAGGCCGCCGATGCCGACGCCCAGCGCGACGATACCCAGGTGTTCGACACTCGAATACGCCAGCAGTCGTTTGTAGTTTCGGCTGCGCCACATGTAAATGGCGGCGACGCCGAGTGAGAGGAAGCCGGCGAAGATCAACAGTTTTTGTGCGAACGGACGCACATCAGTTGGCGCAACGACCTGGTAAAATCGCAATAGCGCTGCGACGGCCGTACTGCGCAAAGAACCGGACATCAGTGCAGCCGCCGGTGCCGGCGCGTTCGCTGTTGCATCAATGTCACCCGGATGCATTGGGGCTAGCCCGATCTTTGCGCTCAATCCGACAAGGGCAAAGACGAAGCTCGCCTTTAACCACAATGGGTTCAGAAGCGGCGCGGCTTCGGTCATCCGACTGACGACGAACTGTGTGTAGTCCACAACGCCGCGGCCTGAAAGACCAAGGAATACAATTCCAACAAAGAGGAAGACGAGACCAATCGAAACGAGGAATAAATATTTCCAGACGGCCTCGAGCGATTCCTTCGAACGATAGAAATAAATAAGGGGAACGAGGCTAAACGTTGTCAATTCGATAACGACCCAGAGCAAGGCGAACTGCTGAACGACGAGAACAAGCGTGTTAGCCAGAAGATAAAAATTCAGCGCCGGATAGAAGAATCGCTTGGAGCGATCGTATTCTGTCCCTTGCATCCCGCGCAAAAATCCCGGCGTGTACAACGTTACGAGCACGAACGTGTGCGACAGAATCGTAAGAAAAAATGCGCCGAGCGGATCGATGGCCAGCCACGTGCCGTGCGGGAAAGGATCCTTCCGCGCGATGAGGCAGTAAAGCGATGCCAGCAGATGAGCTACGCCATTGAGCAACGTGACCACATAATTGAGCCGGGTGGAGCGGCTGACCGCAACAACACCGCCGCACAGCAAAGGAAGGATGAGGAGCGCAAAAATCGTGATCATGTTTAATCGCGAAGCAGCGTCAGATCCGCGCCTTTGCCTTCCGGGAAGTGCGTCCGGAGCTGATTGATCGCGATGCCCATCAAAAACACGAGCACGAACAAATCGAGCAATGTCCCTAGCTCGATCGTCCACGGCATTTCAAATTGCACGCCGAGAACGAGGAGAAATAGACCGTTTTCAATGATGAGAAAGCCCACGACTTGCGCGAGAAGCAGTCTGCGTCGGACAATCAAGAGCCCGCCCGCAGCCATGCCGGCAATCGCCGCTCCGAGCGGAACTACCTGAACCGGCGTTAATCGCGACAAATGATTCGCAACCAAAAACGCTGTTACAACCAAGATCACCATCTGGACAAGAAAGGCTGGATGATACTGACGTGTTCGATCTCCATGTCGCATGTCCAGATCGCGCATTATTTTTGCGATATAAATGGGAATGAGAAGGGTGCGCACCAGCAACACCCCCGCCGCTACCGCGACGTGAGACCAGGCGAAGTCGTGAAAAAATGCCAGCGTATGCACGCCCGCGACCAATACCCCTTGCGAAACGAGAATCAGCAGATAGGCGGACAGCCGCGTTGTCACCGCCAGATAGATCAGCGTGAGGCAAAACAGGATTGTCAGGGCGTTGATCATGACTGGTGAGAGAAAGTGAAGATGAGAATATTCAGCACGCCGATCGCAGTGGCGAAGAGGAGGAACTGAGGCACAAGCACCATTCGAAACCGCGCCAGAAGGGTTTCGATCAGCGCCAGCGCAAATGCGAATGCGGCAAGCGTGGCGATAAAGACAGCGAGGCCGGAGATCGGACCGAGAACGCCAAACGGATTCAACAAAAGCGCTGCCAGCGCGCAGTAAAGAAACAGTTTCAACGCCGCGGCGTATTGGTAGAGCATCAAATCGAAACCCGAAGCATCGAGAATCATGACCTCGTGGATCATTGTCAGCTCCAAGTGCGTATTCGGATCGTCCACCGGCATGCGCGAGCATTCCGCCATCATTAGAAAAAAGAGCGAGAGCAGACCAACTGAGACGAAGATGAGAAAGAACGGATCATTCCACGAAATGCTGGCAAGCATGTCTTGGAAGGAATAACGGCGTGTGACGATCGCGAGACTGCCAATGGTGAAGAAGAAAATCGGCTCAGCAAAAACCGCGAATCGCGCTTCCCGGCTCGCCCCCATTCCTTCAAAGCTGCTCGCCACATCCAGCGCGGCGAGAATTTGAAAAAAGCGCCCCAGTGCGAGCAAATAAGCAAACAGGATAATGTCGCCGGGAAAAGAAACCACCGCTGGCCGGCCGATTGGCAAAAGCAACGCGGCGAAGGCGACTGTGCTCCAGACAATCACCGGCGCGCAGCGCGAAATCATTCCGGCCTTCGTGCTGTAGATAGTTTCTTTGCGACATAGTCGCAGCAATTCGTAGTAAGGCTGGAGCACTGTCGGACCGCGACGTCCCGTGAGACGCGCTTTGAGTTTGTTGACGACGCCAGTCAAAAGCGGCGCACTCGCGAGGACGAGTGCGAATATCAGCACGGACAAAGGATTAAAGTTCACCATACGAAAGCGCAGAGCAGGTAAAAAAGAACCGCGGCAAACATGTAAAGGACGTAGTGCCGGATGTTGCCGCTTTGAATCCAACGGAAAGCGCCGAGTGCGCGTCCGATGACGCGATTAAAAGCAAGCCATCCGCTTTCCATTCGGTCGTGGACGTGCGAGCTGAACGCACTGACGACGGGCACGATGCTTGGTTTCCAATGCACTGTGAGACCGAGCATGGGACGACCGAGTTTCACTAATTCCTCAGCAAATCCGGAGGCAGTGTATTGCATGCGCGGCGTTACCGCGTCGTATCCGCAACCCCAGGTTTCGCCGAGCCGCACACCATTCCTACTTTGGATGTAGAATTTTACGACGTAGACGAAGGCCACCAACGCGAGGAAAAGAGCGAAGACCAGAGGAAATTGACCGAGCGGTGAAACCAACCCGGCGGAGTTTGGCGCAGCTCCTGGCAGATCGCTGAGGACAGGCGCGATAAGGGACAATCCGGTTGCGGGAAAAATACCAATGATCGCGCACAGACCCGCGAGACCGAGCAGCGCAACGGACGAAAAAGCGGATTCCTTTTGACGTTCTTCCGAAGCGCCCGAGCGATTCCGTCCGAGGAATACAATGCCATAGAGCTTTGTGAAGCACGCGACGGCCAGCCCGCCCATGAATGCCAGGCCAACGGCGGAAAAAAGCAAGCTCAGTGGCGCGTAACCCTTCAACAAATCGCTGCCGCGAAAGAAACTCTTATAAATGATGAACTCGCTTACGAATCCATTGAACGGCGGCAAACCGCAGATCGAAATTGCGCCGATTAGAAACGTCACCGCAGTCAGCGGAATCACGCGCGCGAATCCTCCCATTTTTTCAATGTTGCCGCTGTGTGCGCGCAGATAAACGTTCCCGGCGCCGAAGAAGAGTAGTCCCTTGAAAATCGCGTGGTTTAACGTGTGCAACAGCGCACCGGCGAAGCCGAGCACGATTAGTTCAGGCAATGCATAGCAACGTCCCAACCAAGCTACAGACAAACCAAGTCCGATGATCCCGATGTTTTCGACCGAATGATACGCGAGCAGTTTTTTGATGTCGTGTTGTGCCAACGCAAGCCATACGCCGAACACCGCTGATACGAGCGACACCACAAGCAAGCCCCATCCGTAAATAGAATTCACCGCAGGCAGCATCATCATCAACCGCACAATGCCGTAAATTCCGGTTTTGATGTTGATGGCCGAAAGCAATCCCGACACGTGTGCGGGCGCAGCAGGATGGGCGTTCGGAAGCCAGACGTGGAATGGCATGAACCCAGCCTTGATACCGAAACCAACGAGGCCAGTTAGCAGAATGATTGCGAGAGTTTTTGGATCGTAAGTCGCGTGGCGCGCAAAATCCTCAAAGTTCCAACTGCCAGTGACCTCATGCAGCGTGACGAAACAAACATAAAGCAGCAATGCGCTCGCGTGCGTCGCCACAAGATACCAAAAACCGCCTCGCCGCACGTCCGGTTTCTCCGATTCAAGAACAATCGAGAAATAACCGCCCACCGCCATTGCTTCCCACACAATGAGAAATCCAAGAGCGTTATGAACTACAACCACGAGTTGAAGACAAAGAATCAGCAGCGTCAAAAAGCAGAGGTGGGCGCGAATGGAGACGCCGCGTTCGATGTACTGCCGCAAGTATCCAATCGCATAAACGCTTCCGGCAAAGGAGATCAATTGGAAGCTAAACAGAAAGAATAGCGAGATCGCATCGAACCCCATGATCAAGCCGCCCCCGACTGGAAACGGAAAAGCAAAGTTGGTAGGGCGGTAGTTCAACAGCGCGCTCAAGGAAAAAACCATTCCGCATAGGAGCGCGGCGGCATTTATCAGATTGCACGTGACATTGAGTCGTCGGCTGTCGCGAAACAACAGCGGCAAGATCAGATTGGCGACTTGCCAGCCGACGCTAGTGAGGAAAAGAGCAATCATCTACTGCTCTTTCCGCGCATAGCGTTTTCGTTGACGAATTCGATAACAGTTGCGGGCTGCGCCCGATCGCGCAGCAAACGAACAAAATCCGGGCGACGAAACAAGAAGGCTAACCGCGCTAGTAGCTCCAGATGTTGTTTAGGCGTAAGGGTAAGTAACAAGAACAGTGTATGGACTGGTTTGCCGTCGAGCGCACCCATGTCGACTGGCTTACGTGTGAAGAAAATGCCGAGTGTCGGCTCCGGCACATTGACCACGAGCGGCACCCGCAAATGCGGCAGCGCTAAACCTTCCCCCAGCGCTGTCGTCATAAGCTTCTCCCGACTAACGAGGAGATCGCAGAGAAGCTCTTTGTCCGCTTCCGCTGAGAGTTGAAACGCATCCAAACCTGCGCGGAGTATCTCGGCGAACGTGTCCCCCGGTATGTCGTAATAAAAGTGCTTTGGAATAAACAAGTCGCGTAGAGAAGGCAAACCCGTGGGCTCGACCTCATCCAGCGCGAACGCGAGCGGATGACCACGACTCAATGCCCATTCCAGAATCGCCTGGCGATTGAAACGCAAAGGACCTTCCAAGTCGAGATGAGGCAGCTTGCCTGAGCGCGCCAAATTACGGACTTCGCTTTCCGCCAGGTTAAGTAGTGTAGCGACTTGAATTGTATCGAGTTCCATGAGGATCGGGAAATGCGAAGCTCAGCGAGGGCTCAAAAGGCCGCGGCATCGTGCGAAGATACGAAAGTAACCCATAAATAAATGTCAGCGGATGCGGCGGATTTCCCGGAATGTAAAGATCGACTTTGCGCTTTTCGATGAACTCGCGCGCAAGCGCGTTCGAACCTTGAAAAATTCCGCCGCTGATGGCGCAGGTGCCAAAGAGAATTAGCAGCTTGGGCGCTGGCATAGCGTCGCAGGCTGTTTCTAGCGCGTGCGCCATTGCGCGCGTCGTGGTTCCAGAAACAACAATGCCATCAGCATGCCGCGGTGACGCCACAAATTCGATGCCGAACCGGGCGATATCGAAATTCACATTCGTTAGGGCGTTGAGCTCCAGCTCGCAGCCATTGCATCCCCCTGCCGAGACGGAACGCAATTTGAGGGATCGGCCAAACAAGCGACGGATCTCGCGAGAGCATCCTTCCGGGGTAATATCGCTTCCCTCGCGCAGCAGCAATCCATCGCGTGAGGTCGCAGCCATTTTATAGTCGTTCGTGTAAGTAATTGCGCCCTCTGGACACGCCTCCACGCAAAGCGGACAAAACACGCACGCGCCCAGGTCGATCGTCAGCGGATTTGCCGAAATCGCTGCGGTTGGGCAAACGTCAAGACAGATTGCGCATCCTTCCGGACACCGCGAAGAATCCAGCATTGGCTTGCCACGGAATCGCGCCGGAGTTCCGGCCGCCATGACGTCGTTGATAACCGGTTCACCTTCCGCCCGTCTTACCGCGAAAGCGTTTGGTTTCCATGACTTCATCATGCAGAAGCGTCTGAGGATTTTTGAAACGCTTCCTTATCCTGTCCAGAACCTTCCGCACCAGCAATCTGCTCCAAAATGCGCATCATTTCGCCATAACCAATTGGTGTGACTATGATGGATGAAGCGCCTAACGATTCATACATTTGGCGTTGCTCGGAACGCAACTCCCGCACCGTCGTAACCACGACTCGGCCGCGGTAATCCGCGGCTTGCAGTTGTCGTAAAAGTTCGACGCCATCCATATCTGGCAGCCAGTCAGCAAGGATGAGCAGGTCGTACTGACCCGGATTTCTCCGGATCAAAGCAATGGCATCGCCGCCATTAGAAGCGGGCGAAACCTCACAACCAACGTCGGAAACAAACCAGCACACAAAATCACGAAAATATCGGTTGCTATCCACGCAAAGAACGCGCTGAGAACTGATCCGCGCGTACAATTTTCGCATTGCCCTGATGTGCATGCTGCTTCTGAGGTCAGCCATAAAGTAGCGTGCGGCATCCCGGGCATTGTATGAACACTCCAGCGATTCGTTTTTCGCCTCCGTGAATAATTACCTCTGTCGAGCATTCCGTGCATGCGTTCGCAAAATGCGGCGCAACACTTCGTTTTCCCTCTGCGATGAGTTTTTCGTGAATGGCAAGGATCTCGGGGGATAGTCTCTGTCGAAGCCTGTTGCGCAAAGATTGGAGTTCGACTGATGTTTTGTCGCAGTCGATTTCGACGCTGTTTAAATCGCGAAGCGTTCGCACGAGATCGATTCGATCAACCGGGAACCGTATCTCTTTTGGATCCGCACCTGGGCGGTTTAAGTTTGATGCGTTCATTCGGCCCCACGAAGTTTGCGTGATCGCTTTCCGTTAGGATGTCGAACCACGCGGCGATTCAACTGAAGTTTCTTCGAGACGCAGCGATCTGCATTCGTGGCAGAGTTGGCTGGCTCTTCGTCAGTCAGATATACAAACGCGCCGCAATTTATACAAACGTTCAGCGTTTCTCGCATTCGCCGCAGGTTCGCCAAAACTCCCGAGGGGAAAGCCAGATGGCAACTGCCGCAAACTCCGCGACTAATAGGTGCAACACTTCGCTTGCCGCGCGATTTAAGATGATCGTAATGCCGAAGCATTGATGTCGGAATAAGCCCTCTCAAAACATTGATTCGTTCGCTAATTGCTCCGTCTCGTGTCCCCGTTGTGCTCGAACGGATATTCAAGTCCAGGTCGGAGAGTTCTCGAAGCCAACGAGCAATTTTCTTCGACTGGTTGCCAAAGCGTTTCATCGCCGCCGCTGTACGCTTCCTGCGTCCCCAGCTGGATAATTTTCGAACTTCGAAAAGGCGCGATTTATAGCAACGCGTCGACTAGAGTTCCGAACCGTGCCAAGCGGCGCATCCTCCGGCACGGCCTCCCGGACTTTGATCCAAACCTTAAGGTCCCTTCCAAAAGTAGATTGCTTGCAATCGTAGCAACTGGGCACTTCATGAGCAGAGCCGGCATAGGTTACCACCACTGTGCCGCAGGGTTTCGCTGACAGTTCGGTCGCGACATATCTAACATACTTAACGTAGAGATCGGCGGAAAGAGGTACACATTTGTCGATTATTTGTTTTTCAAACATGTTTTCTTCAAATGGATTATAAAGATAAAACGCGTCATACTTCGAAAAGGAA
>CAWDMG010000020.1:0-21910 GCA_963803285.1 uncultured Verrucomicrobiae bacterium
CTCCCCAGAAACAACCCGCGCCGAACGTAGCTTTCTCCGTTTGCATGCGAACACGATGAAACGATTAGACCACGTGCGCAACCAAATGCTTGCCGGCATTCGCTGCTTGACTTCGAAGCCTCACTCTCTTTTCCATATTAAGCCCATTAGCGGTCAGTTGAGATCGCTGCCATTGCAAATCTTAACCGTAATGAACAAGTCGCCCACTACCCTGCAGCAGCGTCGTCCGCAGCTGCCTGTACGGCTCTTCAATGGATTTGGAGCACTGTTGGAAAAGACCCGAATTCAATCGACTCGACTGTTTCCTACAGACTTGATCAAGACTGCGAAGCGACGCTCTGGCCTCAATGACTTCGGCGAGGGCGATTTTTTTGAAGCGTTGTCGCGTTTGCTCGAATCATGTCAGGACGAGGGACGGCTCAACCTGATCGGAAAAATTGCTCTTAAGACCGATGTTTTGGAGACTTTGTGCGCACGCCTGCAAATGGAACGGGACCGACAGCTCTACCCAGATATTACGCGCCAGGAAATCCGCGATCCCCTCTTTATCGTAGGCTTACCCCGCAGCGGGACCAGCGTGTTGCATCGGCTACTCGGGGCAGACCCGGAACATCGATCTCCTCTGATGTGGGAAGTGAGGTCGCCATCTCCACCGACTCGCGAAGATGAAAAACGCCGAATTCAGCGCGCGACACAAAGTTGTAACTTTTTTAACTGGCTGGTGCCTACATTCCGCTACGCGCACACGGTCGGTGCAGAGGTTCCGCAGGAGTGTGTCAGTCTCATGACTCCGACGTTTCTGAGCGATCAGTTCGATGCGATGTACTATGTCCCGTCATATCGCGCCTGGTTTTTTCGGCAGGATTTGCGGCCGGCGTACGAGTATCATCGGAGGTTCCTTCAACATCTGCAGTTTCGGCGAGCTGCTCGCAGGTGGATCCTGAAAGCGCCTACTCACATGTTCGCCATGCCGGCGTTACTGTCCGTTTATCCCGATGCGTTATTCGTGCAGACCCACCGGACGCCCATCGATGCGATGGCGTCTGTGTCGAGTCTGGTGACAATTCTACGCAGCGCGTTTAGCAATGCGGTCGATCCCTCCATCGTGTGCCGCGAGGCAATCGATTACTGGTCCGAAACGATGGACAAGTTTTTGTCCGAACGTGATCGATTGGCGGGGAGTCGCATCTGCGACATTCAATATGACGAGATTCGTCGCGAACCCATCGGGGCAGTTCGCCGAATCTACGAATATTTCGGCTGGATATTGTCTCGGGAAGCGGAGCAACGCATGCGCGTGCTCGTTGCGAGCCAGGCGGAGAGGCAATCGGCGAACCACCGATATGATCTATCGCAGTTTGGTTCCTCGGCCCAGGAAGTGCTCAGTGTGTTCGCGACATATTGCCAGCGATTTGGTTTGGCTCAGCCAAGCGGTGTGCAGCAGAAGCAAGCAGCGCAGTCGGTCGCCTGATCCGACACAGACGAAACAATTCGCGGATGACCTTTGAAGCTATCCGTATCATCCGCGCTAATCACCCAACTTTGCCGGGACATTTTCCCGGCGCGCCTCTCGTGCCCGGCGTTGTAATCCTGGACGAAGTACTCGCAGCGTTGATTGAATGGCGTCAGGACTCGCAGCTCACCGGCATACGAATGGTGAAGTTCATTGCGCCACTCCACCCGGAACAGGCATTCACGATTTCTCTCTCCCTGAGAAATGAGCACGCCGCGGAGGTCAATTTTTGCTGTCGCGCGGAAGACCGCGTAATAGTCGAAGGTCAACTTGAAGTCGCCTGGGGAGCAGAATGAGTCGATGAACGCGCCATTGCTTGAGGCTCCAAAATTTGAAACCGGGCTGAGCGACCCCCGCCTCGCCGAGTGTCTCAAAGAATTTCCGCCCGCAATATTCAGCGAGCGCCTGTATCAGAGCATCGAACTGATGGAGCGCTACAGCATTGAGCTGGCTGTTGATTTGTTAGGCCAATTGAATTTGGCAGAACAACTCCACGTGTGGCGATCCGCAGATGAGCTTTGCGAACTTCTTCGTTTCCAGCCGCATTTCAGGCTTCCCTTACATTGGGTGCTAACACGGCTGATAGAAACCGGGTGCGTCGAGGTGCAAAGTGACAGCGGGCCCCGCTCCTATCGTTTGCGGAAGATGCCATGGCAACCCGATCTCAAATCCTTGCGCGCTCTCGCGCTTAACATTGATCCCGGGAACGCGGCGACTCTGGATTTGTTGGACCATGCCGCAAGGCTTTATGGGATTGTTGCGACCGGCGAAAAAAGTGGCGATCAAAATTTGCTGGGACCTCAAGGCGTCCCGCTGTGGCTCAACTATTTTCACAACGACAATCTGACCTACGCGGTAAACAACTGGGTCGGTGCTGCTGCAGCCGCAGATCGTCTTTCCTCCCGGCCGATGCTGCGAGTTCTGGAAATCGGCGCCGGTACGGGCAGCGCCACCGAGGTTTTGCTAAAGCTACTCGATGAACGCAGCCTTTTGCCGCGACTTGAGCGCTATGTCGTTACCGAGCCAAACGCGTATTTCCGCCGCTACAATCAACGCAAACTAGCAGCACAATACCCGAACCTCCCGCTGGAATGGACGACAGTCGATCTCGATTTGCCGTGGCGCGCGCAAGGGATTGCCCCGGGGGAATTCGATCTTGTTTACGCTGTTAACGTCATGCACATCTCGAAGAATCTCCTGTTTAGCTTGAACGAAGCGCGCTCGGCGCTTGCTGCGGGCGGTTGGCTTGTCATCGGCGAATGTGTGCGGCCTTACGATAACCAACCGATGTATCCCGAACTAATGTTTCAAATTCTAGACAGTTTTTCCAATGTGGAAACAGATCCGGAGATTCGTCCAAACCCCGGCTTTCTGACTGCCGAGCAGTGGCGTCGCGCTTTTTTGCGAGCGGGCTTCATGCGGACGGAGATTGCACCGGATATCGAGCGAATCCGCGAGATCTACCCGCATTTTTTCACCGGCGCCATTTGCGGACAAAACACGGCAACCGCAAAATGATTTCGGAAATTGTCGGTTCCAAACGTTCGGAAGCAGATCGCTGGGTAAGTGCGCCAGAGCGTGGCACACCGACTTCGCTGGGAGTGATCGCCTGGATCGCGGAGTGGGTCGGTCGGCCACTAGCGAGGCTGTTTTTATATCCGATAACAATTTACTTTCTGATCACGGGACATGCGGCGCGGCGGGCGTCTTGCGAATTCCTGAAGCGGGCGCGCGGGGGTTCAGTCCATTGGTGGAACGTGTTGCGCCATTTTTATTATTTTGCCGCTACGATTCTGGACCGCGTTTATCTGTTACGTGGTGAATTCGATCGGTTCTGCGTCACAATTCACGGGAAAGAAGTATTGCAGCGCCAAAAGCAAAACGGCAAGGGCTGCATCTTGCTAGGCTCTCACCTGGGCAGTTTCGAGGTGTTACGTGCGCTCGGAGTAATGCAGGGAGGTTTTTCGCTCAAGGTACTAATGGACACTGCGCATAACCAGAATATCAGCCGGTTTTTGGACGGCCTTAATCCCATGATTGCGGGCACGGTGATCGCCCCCGACCGACCCGATACATTGATCAGGGCCAGGGAGAGTCTGGATGCGGGCTGCTTCGTCGGGATGTTAGGCGATCGCGTTTTCGGCGCCGATAAGACAACGCGCTGTCACTTCCTCGGCGCGCCTACAACCCTGCCGGCCGGCCCGATGTTGCTTGCCGCCATGATGCATTGCCCCGTCATTTTGTTTTTCGGCCTCTACCGCGGCGGGAATCGCTACGACATTCACTTTGAGCATTTCGCCGATGAGATCGTGTTGAATCGAGAGCATCGCGCCGAAGAGATTCAGTCGTGGATGCAGCGCTACGTCGCGCGGCTGGAGCATTATGCGCATCTCGCGCCTTACAACTGGTTCAACTTCTACTCGTTCTGGGATTAGGCTTGGACTCGTGCAGGCTTGGAAAAATTGAAACGGCAAAGCGGTCATCCTGAGCGAAGCGCAGCGGAGTCGGAAGATCTGGCGGCGCTATCGTCGAGTTAACGCAACGGGATTCCTCGACTTCGCTCGGAATGACAGACTCGCCACGGTTGAGTGAATCATTGCGTAATAATATGCCAATCAACAAAGCGGAAATTCGCACGCTGATTCCTCATTCCGGCCTGATGTGCCTGTTGGATGAAGTTGTGCAGTGGGACGATCGATCGATCGCGTGCGTCAGTAATACGCATCGTGATCCAGCAAACCCGTTGCGCCGTCAGGGGTGTTTGTCGGCGGTACACGTTTTCGAATACGGTGCGCAAGCAGCGGCTGTTCACGGCGGTTTGCGGGCGCGCGCTGCGGGTACGATCGCCCCATCCGGATATCTGGCTGCGTTGCGGGACGGGCGCTTACACGTAACACGACTCGATTATATTCATTTGCCGCTTCAAATTTTGGCGACGCGTCTTTACGGCGAAGGCGCGAACACAGTTTACGAGTTTATCCTTTCGGCCGCGGCAGTTCTCGTAGCGGAAGGCCGCGTGACGATCGTGCAACGCGCGTGAGCTGTAGCCGCGTCTCTGTGAGACGCGCGGTGGTGGCTGTGCGCTTGGCGGTCAGAGACTGCCGCTACAGAAATTCACATCGCGATGCCGCCATCGACACACAGCACCTGGCCAGTAATGTAAGCGGCTTCCGGCGAGGCTAGGAATTCCACCGCCGCGGCAATTTCATCGGGCGTGCCGGTCCTGCCGAGCGGGATCTTGCTGTGAATCGTATCCTTAACTTGATCGGATAGTCCGACGGTCATGTCGGTTATTACAAAACCCGGCGCAACGGCATTGACCGTGATATTGCGGCTGGCCAGTTCGCGCGCGAGCGATTTAGTCAACCCGATCAAGCCTGCCTTGCTCGCCGCGTAATTTGTCTGCCCGGCGTTGCCGATCAAACCGATCACCGAACTGATATTGATGATACGGCCGTTGCGCTGCTTGGTCATGGCGCGAACTAACGCGTGAATAAAACTAAACGCGCCTCGCAAGTTGGTGTTGATGACAGCATCCCAATCTTCAAGGGACATTCGCATCGCAAGCGCATCGCGCGTCACACCCGCGTTGTTCACCAGGATGTCTGCCCGGCCAAAATCCTCCAGAATCCGCGCCGCGATTTTTTGCACAGCTGCATGATCTGCGACATCGACTGCGTACGCTTTTGCCGATTCACTCCGGAGACCGTTGATTTCGTCAGCTATCTTTTTTGCGTTTTCCTCCGTCCGACTCACGCATGCCACACGCGCGCCTTCGCTGGCGAAACGCAAAGCAATCGCGCGTCCGATGCCTCGTCCTGCGCCGGTGACAACTGCAACCTGACCTTCGAATCTCATGTCGTTGTCCATTTGTAACTCCTAATGCACGCGAATAAACATCAATTTGCCAAGGCCATCACTCCGGTGAGCGCTATTAACTGCGCACAGAGGATTGCGCGCCTACCAAACCGCCCGCGACTACCGCGTTGTAGCGGTGCTTGTGTCAAGCACCGAAACCAGTGACACAGGCGTTTGACACAAACGCCTCTACAATTACTCGACCGCTCCGTAACGCCGCTGCCGGCGGCCAAATTCTTCGACTGCGGCCAATAGATCTTGCTTTTTAAAGTCAGGCCACAGCTTTGGCGTGACATACATTTCCGTGTAGGAATTTTGCCAGAGAAGAAAATTCGAGAGCCGCATTTCGCCCGACGTCCGGATGAGGAGGTCGGGATCGGGATAGTAGCGGGTATAAAGATGCTTGCTGAACATCTCGACATCGATCATCGCCCTATCGATATGCCCCAGCTCGATGGCGCGAAGCAAACTTTTGATGCCGTCGATAATCTCCAGTCGGCCGCCGTAGCTGAGCGCAAGGATGAGCGTGAGACCAGTGTTGCCGGCGGTTTGCTCGATACTTTTGTGAAGTTGTTCCTGGGCGCCTTGGGGCAAATCAGTCAACCGGCCAATAGCCTGGAGACGCACATTCTTCTCGAGCAATTCCGGCGTTTTCTCCTTCAAAAATTTTTCCAACAAACGCATCAGCGCGATGATTTCAGTTCTGGGGCGCTGCCAGTTCTCAGCGGAGAACGCGTAAAGCGTGAGATATTCCACCTTCAACTCACCGCAGCCTTCGACACATTCTCGAACAGCCTGGGCGCCGGCTTCGTGGCCTTTGATGCGAGGCAGTCCGCGCGACTTCGCCCAACGTCCGTTCCCATCCATGATTATGGCGATGTGGCGGGGAACAGTCTTAACGCTCGATGACATTTAACAGCCCCTTATCATCTGCAATCTGGTGCCGAGAGGCAAGTGGCGCGGGTGCCAATGACGAAATCCGAATGACGAAGCTCGAAGGAATGACGAATGATCGAACGGCGAATGTTTTTTCTTTGGTATTCGTGCTTCGAGTTTATTTCGTCATTCGACATTCGTGCTTCGTCATTCTGTCGTAGCTGAACCGACCCGTCTGGAACGGGCTACAACATGATTGTCTCTCCGCGCGCGGGGCCGACGCTCACCATCGAGGGTTTTGCACCGGCCAGTTCGGAGATGTATCTGACATATTTTCTCGCGGCCGAAGGAAGCTGCGGAAATTTGCGCGCAGTATGTGTAGACGTGTTCCAGCCAGCGACTTCTTTGTAGACGGGCTCGCAATTCGCCAGTTGAGTTGCGTCACACGGCGGAACATCCAGCGGTTTTCCGTATAGCTGGTAACCAACACAAATGCGAATTGGATCGACCTGATCTAATCCATCCAGGTTGGTGATCGCGATCTCATCGATGCCGTTGATCATGCCCGCGTAACGAGTCGCCACAGCATCGAACCAACCGCAGCGTCGCTTGCGTCCTGTTGTCGCGCCGAATTCGCGGCCGAGACCGTGAAGCATCTGCGCCAATTGCGCGTCCTCCGTAGGCAATGCGCCGTCCCCTACTCGCGTTGAGTAGGCCTTCATTACGCCGACGACACGATCCATCCGATGCGGTGGCACGCCCGTGCCGGTGCACGCGCCGCCCGCCGTCGTGTTTGAGGAGGTCACATACGGATAGGTGCCGTGGTCGATATCGAGGAATGTTCCCTGTGCGCCTTCGAACAAAATTTGTTTACCTCGATCCATTGCCCGGTGCAGGTAAACCACTGTGTTCGTTACGAAAGGTCGTAACTTTTTGCCAGCGGCAAGGTAGGTTTCATTCACATCACGGAAACTGATCGGCTTCGCACCGAGCGCCTGAAGGATTCTGTTGTTCTCAATGATTTTGGCCTGCAATTTTTTCGAGAACACAATGGGTTGCATCAGGTCTGACATGCGCAAGCCCGTCCGTGCTGCCTTGTCTCCGTAAGCTGGGCCGATTCCCCGTTTGGTGGTGCCGATCCGGCCGCGGCGCAGCTCGCGCTGCTCGTCGAGCAAGCGGTGATACGGCAGTACGAGATGCGCGCAATCGCTGATGAGCAGGTTTTTGTCGATATTGACTCCCAATTGGCGCAAGCCATCCATCTCTGTCACAAGCGCGACTGGATCGATGACCACACCGTTTCCGATCACGCAAACTTTGCGCTGCCGCAGGATTCCCGACGGAATCAAATGCAGCACATATTTCATGCCGCGGTGAATGACTGTGTGCCCGGCATTATTGCCGCCCTGGCTGCGGACAACGATGTCCGCCCTCGCGGTAAGCACATCGATAATCTTGCCTTTACCCTCGTCGCCCCACTGCATTCCGATCAAAATTGTGTTCGCCATGTGAAATCGAAAATGGGCAAAAAATTTTCCCGACGCATCCTGCGGGACACAGTCGGGACTTGCCCACAGATAATAAGTTAGCGGCATCGCCACGCAACAGATTTTGCAATTCAGGCGCTTCTTATTCCCAGCGATCGGAATCGGCCGGTGGGGCGTCACTCCTTGCGCGACGCTTTGGATGCCATCTGAGGGCGTGCCCCTGATCCCGTCGGGACCCGCCCTACCTCAGGTCGTCGAGAGCTCCCGGTTACCTTCCAAAGGGAGAAGGGCTCGGCGCTTCTCGTCCGGATTCCATCATTGTGGGCCGAATCGGGCCCATCCCCTCGATGTTTGTACTTCGCGATCTGGAGGTGCCAGACGAACTCCTTTGCTCGACCGGTGTTTCTCTTTTCACGGGCCTGGGAGTTCCAGTAACAGTCGGATTCGGCATCGGAGCGCTCTCGACATCCGGTTCGCGCGTTTTCGTCGTCTGCGAACCAGATTGGCTATTCAGTCCCTCCGCAGCGCGCACACCGGCCGCTCGCATTTCTTCAAGCGTGAGCGATGCGGGGGCGGACTTCTTCTCCCGTGACTTGGATTTGCGTGGCGCTGGTGTCGGGGATTCTGAAGCAAGCTGTTCAGAAGACTGCGGTGTTTGCGCAGGAAGCTCGGGTTTTTTTTCGCGGGCAACGATTACTTCCTGCGCATGTATTTTGCCGATGAGAATGACGCTGGAAAGTACCACCCAGAAAAATCGTTTCAGCATGATACCGCCTGATAAACGATTCAACCCATTCACAAGCCCTCGTTCATCAGACCTTGCCGAATTCAACCAGGCGGGCGCTGCTGCACCTGAATCACCGGTAACGGAAAGCGCAGCTGCAATTCGTTTTCCAGATAAATCTCGACGTGATGCATGCCGTACTGTTGAAACTGCACGCCCCCAAAATAATGGACATTGGTCGCGTGGCCTTCCATCTCTTTGAGCACAAACTCGACCTCCGCCTGCGCGACGACCTGCTGTTCGTCCACGCCTACAAGGCGAGATTTTTGGCGAAATTTACCCGAGCCGCTGCACCAGCGGGTCCAGATACAGAGCCGGAAATAATTGATCGGCAATGCGGGGGCCGGAATCACACTCAGTACGCCCACGAGAGTCTGCATGCCGTTGACTTCACAGCGGACGTCCTCGCAAATGACCGCGCTTTGCAGGTCGGGAAGCATGACGTTTGGTTCCATGTTAACTGATCACATCATTCCACGCATCAACAGGATCAACAATCCGAGACCGAGCACAATCCGGTAAACCGCAAATGGCACAAATCCCCGCGCGCGAACCCAGTTCATGAACCAGGCGACGACCGCAAGCGCGACGAAAAATGAAACAACAAATCCAATTGCGAGCACGATCCATTGATGCGGAGTGATTGTTAACGGCGCAATCTCTGCTTCGTGATGGTGCGGTATCACGCTCTTGAGAAAATCGTATCCCACGGCGGCCACCATTGTCGGCATCGAAAGAAAAAACGAAAATTCAAGTGCGGCCGGACGTGACATGCCGGCGATTTGTCCGGCAGCAATCGTGGACATGGAGCGCGACGTGCCGGGGAAAACAGCGGAGAGAATTTGCGCGGCGCCGATCCAGACCGCCTGGGGCAGCGTCATTTCCTCCATGTGCATCGTGCGTGGCCGAGTGAAAACGGCGTCAACGATCCACATGATTATCCCGCCGATAAGCAGCGCCATCGCCATGACCCAGAGATTTTCCAGGTTCTTGCCGATGACTTTTGCCAGAGCCCATGCGGGAACCGCGGTCACTACAAATGCGATGAGCGTGAGGCTCAACGGATTCGTGAAGATGGTGCGATTGCCGCGTTCGCCCTTCGGAAACGTGCGAACAAACCGCACAATGCGACCCCAAAAATAAACCGGCAAAGCGAGAATGGCCCCAAGTTGGATCACGATCGTGTACATTTTCCAGAACCCATCATGCAGAGGGATATGCAGCAGCGCTTCGCAGATGCGCAAATGCGCGGTGGAACTCACAGGAAGAAATTCGGTCAGTCCCTCGACGATGCCGAGAAACACGGAAAGTAAGTAGTCGTCCATATTTAGCCTAAATTTTATCCATCACTGTCATTCTGAGCGAAGCGAAGCTGCAACGTAGTGGACGAAGTCCGCGAGGCCAGGCTTTCAATCTCGGATCAGCTATGTATCCAGCGGCAACAGACATAGACCGAGATGTTTCGTTTTCCTCAACATGACAATTGAGGCGGGAGCGCGATGCGCTCACAGCGCTTCCATGCCTCGTTCGCCGGTTCTGATACGCACCGCCTCTTCCACCTCGGCTACAAAGATTTTGCCGTCGCCGATTTTTCCGGTCTTGGCTTTTTCCAGAATTGCTTCGACGGCGCGCTGGGCGCGATCGTCAGAGATCACGATTTCGAATTTAATCTTTGGAAGAAAATCCACCGTGTACTCTGTACCGCGATAGATCTCGCTGTGTCCCTTCTGCCGGCCAAATCCTTTTACCTCGCTCAGAGTCATTCCTTCTACGCCTGCTGCCATCAGCGCTTCTTTCACCGGCTCGGTTTTAAACGGCTTGATGATGGCTTCGATTTTCTTCACCGCGCCAAAACTAGAACCGGCGTCCCAAATCGCAAGCAGTGGCATTTTAGTCTTGCCAGGCTACCGAAAATGCCCCAAAACTCGACGCCAGTGCATCTGACTTAGGCGGAGGCCTCTTTCCCGCCGGTTCTTCGCTTCTTTCAGACCCGCAATGACAAAATCAACCCGGGCGGGAAAAAGGAAAGAACCATGAATCGAACAATTCAACTTAAAACAAGAATCCCATCATTTTTGATTTCCCTTTCGCTCCTCTGTGCGGCATTTGGCCCGAAAGCTTTCGGGGTCATCCCGCCGCCCGATGGCGGCTACCCTGGCGGCAACACGGCGGAGGGAGCTTCGGCCCTTTTTAGCCTTACCACGGGTAGTTACAATACCGCAGTTGGTTTCTTTTCGCTCAGGAGTAACACTATCGGCAGCTTCAACACTGCCACTGGCGCTGGCGCACTCCTTCTCAACAGCTCAAACAACCCCAATGCGGCATCGGCAAATACGGCTACCGGCGCCGTGGCGCTTTTAAGCAACACCACCGGCTTTGACAACACGGCCACCGGTGTTCAAGCGCTCGTTAGCAATACCACTGGCGACCACAACACGGCCGACGGTAATGCAGCGCTGTATGGCAACACCACCGGCTTCGCCAATACCGCCAGTGGCGTTTCGGCGCTCGTTCACAACACCAGCGGCAGCTTCAACACAGCCCTGGGCTTTGAAGCCGGCGCCAGCGTTACCACGGCCAATAACGTCATTGCCATCGGCACCGCCGGTGCGAATGTGAGCAACAGCTGCTATATCGGCCAGATCTTTGGCACCTTCAACACGGCGCAATCTGCCGTGGTGTATATTGATCCCGACGGCCGGCTGGGTACGGGCCCGTCAGCGCGGCGGTTCAAGAAAGACATCGCGGACATGGGAGCCGCCAGCGAGGTGCTGCTGTCCATGCGCCCGGTGAGCTTTCATTTCAAGACGCAGGAGACGGAGAAAGCCGGCCGGGAGATCTCGCAGTTCGGCCTCATCGCTGAGGAGGTGGCGGAGGTGAATCCCGACCTGATCCTTCGCGATAAAGAGGGAGAAATCTACTCCGTCCGCTACGATGCGCTGAACGCGATGTTACTGAACGAGTTTCTCAAAGAGCACCGCAAAGTCGAGCGACAAGGCCGAAAGATGCAGGAACAGGAAGCAAGCATCACCCAATTAAAATCTACGATGGCGCAGCAACAGAAGGAGTTACAGTCAATTGCCGCACAGCAGCAGAAGGAAATTCACGCCCTCAACGCAAGCCTGAAAGAACAAGCGTCGCAAATCCAACAGGTGAGCGCGCAAATCGAGGCCAGCAAATTCGCCACAGGACAAATCCGCCGTGGCGGACCTGCGCCACAAGTAGTCCTCAATAATCAATAGAGCCGCAGCGGCGGCAGGGCGGGTTGAAGCACGGGCAGAAAAGAAAGCATCGACTTTCCCGGCCATTTCCCTTAGCACCAAGTGAACAATCCCATCCTCAACAGAAAATCAAAAACTATGAAAACTCAAAACTTAAGAAATTCAATCGGACGGTCGCCTTTGCGGAGCGGTTTGCTTTTCATCGCGCTGGCGCTCGGCTGCTTTGCGCTTTCACCTGCCCCGAATGCTTTCGGGGTGAGTCCGCCGCCCGATGGCGGCTATCCTGGATTCACTACCGCGGAAGGGACCAACGCCCTTAAAAACCTCACCACCGGCTCTGCGAACACAGCAGTTGGTTGGTATTCGCTTTTTAGTGACACTGACGGCAGCTACAACACGGGCGTCGGCGCGGGAACGCTCGCGCTGAATGGCGGAGACCAAAACACGGCCACTGGCGCTGGCGCGCTTTTGCTTAACAGCACCGGCATCCAAAACACGGCCAATGGAGTTCTTGCGCTCGTTAACAACACCACGGGTTTCAACAATACGGCTATCGGTGTTAGTGCGCTTTTTAACAACACTACGGGTGGCAACAACACGGCCAATGGTGTGTTTGCACTCTCTAGCAACACCACGGGTTTCAGCAATACGGCTATCGGTATTAGTGCGCTCGCTAACAACACCACCGGCTTTAACAACACGGCCTTGGGCTATGCAGCCGGCGTCGGCGTTACTACGGCTAATAACGTCATTGCGATTGGCACAGATGGTGCGAACGTGAGCAACAGCTGCTATATCGGCCAGATCTTTGGCAGCTTCAACACGGCGCAATCAGCCGTGGTGTATATTGATCCCGACGGCCGGCTGGGTACGGGCCCCTCGGCGCGGCGGTTCAAGAAAGACATCGCGGACATGGGAGCCACCAGCGAGGTGCTGCTGTCCATGCGCCCGGTGACCTTCCATTTCAAGACGCAGGACACGGAGAAAGCCGGCCGGGAGATCTCGCAGTTCGGCCTCATCGCTGAGGAGGTGGCGGAGGTGAATCCCGACCTGATCCTTCGCGATAAAAAGGGAGAAATCTACTCCGTCCGCTACGATGCGCTGAACGCGATGTTGCTCAATGAGTTTCTGAAACAGCACAACGCCTTTGTCGAAGAGCAGCGCAAAGTCCAGAGATTGGAATCAGCGCTCGATGCCGTAAACCAGCGCTTAAAAGACCAAGAGGCAAAAATTGAGAAAGTGAGTGCGCAAGTCGAGACCGGCCGAGCCGTGCTGCAGGTAGTGCAGGTTCCATAGAATTAACGCCGCGTCGCGGATTTCACGTAAGTGAAACAAGGAGGGGCGGCGTTGTAGCGGTGCTTGTGTCAAGCACCGAAAGCATAGGCGTTTGACACAAACGCCTCTACAACGCAGTCGTGGTTCAGATTTTTCGGCCAAACTTTTTCTCCAATTCGGCCAGCGAAATCTGGATCATTGTCGGTCGTCCATGTGGACAGCAGTAAGGGAGATCGCAGTCGAGCAAATCGCGGATCAATTTTTCCACCTCAGGATAACGCAACGGATCATTCGCTTTGACCGCGTGACGGCAAACGGTTTTCGCGATCATTTCTTCCCCCAAGCGCATCGCTGAAGCGTTGTTGCCGGCGCTTTTCAGATCGTCAATCACCTTGCGCATGAATTGCGCCGCGTCCGACACATCGAGAAAGCTGGGAAGACTGTCGATCTTGAATGTGTCGGGACCGAAACTCTCAATTCCGATTCCCATCCTTTGCAGGACCGACAGATTCTGCTCGATCCAATCGGCGTCGCGCGGCGGCACGTCGAATGTTTGCGGCAAAAGCAACTTTTGCGTGGGCACCCCCTGCTCTTCCATTCTGCGCCGCAATTCTTCGAAGAGGACCCGCTCGTGCGCGGCGTGTTGATCCACCAGGACAAGGCCGCCCGCATTTTCCATCAAGACATACAGCTTGCTGAGTACGCCGATGATCTCGAATTGCTGCTGAGCAGATTTTGTAGCGCGCGCGATTGTAGGGCAGGCGCTTCGCCTGCCGAATCGATGCGCGGGCTTGGCAGGCGATGCGCCTGCCCTACAAAGTCTGACCGTCGTTCCCGACCGGGGTCAGCGCCCCCGGCTACAGGGCCGAGGTGCGGTAATTCGCGATGCGTTGCCTCGGGAGCGGTTACCTCGGAGCGCAGGCTTAGATCGGGAACTGGTTTAGCGGAAACCGCAGCGGCCGGCCCCGGACTGGTGCAGTAAATTTTTCCTGCCAGCCAGCCCGAGCGCTCTTCCAGTGTCTGCTGAATGCAGCGAACCACTGCTTCGCGCACCCCCTTGGGATCACGAAAACGGACCTCGCGCTTTGCCGGGTGCACATTTACATCCACAGCGCTGGGATCGAGCTCAACAAAAAGAAAGGTAACCGGGTATTGTCCTTTCATGAGAGCAGTGTGGTAGCCTTCGCGGACAGCCCCGGTGATAAGACTGCTTTCAATCGCCCGGCCGTTTACGAACACGAGCTGCTGGCTGCGGGTTTGTCGGCTGAGACCCGCCTGACCGATAAAACCAGTGATTTCAATTTTGGGAGAGGCAACGCCGTTGATTTCGACCAGGCGCTGTAACAATTCGACGCCGTATAAGTCCCGGATCCGATCGCCGAGCGTTGCCGTAGCCGGTAACTGGAACAAGATCCGATCGTCGCGCATCAACGAGAAGCCAATCTCAGGATGACCGATCGCTTGCAAATGAATCTGATGTTCGATGTTGCGGCTTTCGGTATTCTCCGAGCGCAAAAATTTCCGGCGCGCCGGCAGGTTGTAAAAGAGCGAGCGCACTTCGACTTGCGTGCCCGGGGCTTCACCGCCGTCCCGCACAACGTCGATTTTGCCGCCATTGACGATAATTTCTGTCCCGGCGATCGCACCCGGTTCACGCGTAGTCAGGCGGAATCGCGACACACTGGCGATACTTGGAAGCGCTTCGCCGCGAAACCCGAGCGTTGCAACAGCTTGAAGGTCGGCAGCAGAGCGAATCTTGCTGGTGGCATGCCGCTCCAGCGAAAGGAGCGCGTCATCGCGGTCCATGCCGCGACCATCATCGATCACGCGAACCAGCGAAATGCCGCCGCGACGAATAACCACATCGATCTTGCGAGCGCCGGCGTCGAGACTGTTTTCAACCAGTTCCTTGATAACTGACGCCGGGCGTTCTACCACTTCGCCGGCCGCCACCTGGCTGGCCACGGTCTCAGAAAGCAATCGGATCCGGCCCATCTTTGATTTTGAACATTACCCGATTGCCCGCCAAAGCTCCAACCACCAAGCCCCAGGATCCAGAGAAATCTCAAGTTCCAACATCAAACAAGGCAATTGTCATCCTGAGTGAAGCGAAGGATCTCTGGCATTGTCGTTCCAATTCCGGCATCAAATCCGAGATGTTTGAAAGCCTGGCCTCATGCTTCGCATTTCGTTGCAGCGCTACGCTCAACATGACACGATGGCAACCGCGGTTTTGTTGTGGTCGAAATTTCTCTGGAGTTTGGACCTGCGAATTTAGTCACTCACGACCGCGTTTTTGACTTAGATACCCCGTAGCCGTATTTTCGCCATGATGATTAACGTCACGGACAACGCTGTTCGACAGCTCCAGAGTCTTCTTTCGCAGCGACCGGAGAACTCGCCAAAAGGGTTGCGAGTAGAAGTGGCCAAAGGCGGCTGTTCCGGTCTGCACTACGAAATGACACTTGGCGAACGAGAAGAAGGCGACTCAATAGTCGAGCGCGATGGCGTGCAATTCTTTATCGACGACGAAAGCGTCTCCTATTTGCGGGGCGCGACCCTGGATTTCGCCGACGGTTTAACCGGCACGGGCTTTCGAATCGTCAATCCAAACGCGTCGCGTACATGCGGCTGCGGTACGTCGTTCGAAGCGGCACAGTCAGCTTAAAACCGGGAATCGTCGCGTGCTGAACTGATGGACTATGGCACCCAATCGTACGATCCGTACGACGAGCCGTATTCCCGTCCACCGGAGCGCATCAATTATTTCGCGTGGACGGTTGCGATTTTGCTTTTGATCGGGTTGGCGCTCGCAGCGTGGCTCGGAAGTTTTTACATCTTCAATCAACCGGAGCGGCCTGACAGCTATCGAATCCTGCAAAAGCTGCACAAGATTGAGGCGCCAAAACGCTTTGAATTGACGGCTGCGCCAGCCGGCGAATTTCTTAACGGAAGCCAACTTTACGAGCGCTACATCGGAATGGGCGCCGCCGAGCTGGCGAAAGCGAATGCTGAGCTGCTGCGCAATTACATTCGAAATTATCAGCAGGTCCGCGGCCTGGTTTCGTACGTGGTAGGCCGGTACACTATCATTGCAGTGCGCGAACTCGGCCCGGATGATGTGTTTCCGTCCGGTATGGCAGCGTTGACTGTTGCTGTCGATAGCGGCGAGGTGCTAATGGAGCACGTCTATCCCGCCAAGCCTGAAGCCCTGCCACTGATGAAGCAGACCCTCACCGTCGGCTTGGAAGTGAAATTGGAGCGCACGCACGACGTTTCTGCAGTGGTCCACGCCGAGCGATTAGTCGATGGCCGAATTCTGGTGACGGCGGTGCCTTTGCTGTATGGAAGCTATACGGTCACACGCGGTCTCGGCACGTTTCGCCTCGAACCACCGCCTAGTCTCAATCTCGTTGGAGGTTGGCCATTGTTTAAATCAGAGGAACGCGCTTCCATCGAACAACATCTTGCCGAGTACCGGCAGAAAATGGCCGAAGCTCAAACGGGCCCGATCTCCGTACCTGGCGTAGGCGCAAGCGCCACTCCACCGCCTGCCAGGAATGAATTGGTGCGCATCGAACAAGCCAGACCTGTTGCACCACTTGCCATGACTCCACCAGTCGTCGCAAGCAACGACAAGCTCGCGAAAGCGACGCCGTTGCCGAAAGGAAAAAAGGGCAAAAAAACGAAGCTCGAATCTCCGGCGCCGGCAGCGACCGCCGCGCAGGCAGTGGTCGCTCAAAACAAACCCGCGCCAGCTGGTACACCGATTACGGTTGCGTCCGCGCTTGCGCCTCCAAGCGCGCTAAACCCTCCTGTCGCCACGCCGGCGCCAGCGTCTAAAGCTCCAGGTGCCGGAACTGGATCGGTTGCGCAGAGTTCGCCAGTTGCGATGGCTACGCCGATGCCTGTGTTGCCTGCTCAACCTGCTGCACCTGGCGCTTCCCCAAATGTAGCTCTGGCTTCCAATGCCGGCGGCGGCAATTGGAAAACCTTTGCGCCAGGCAAGATGCCTCTCGGAAGACTGATCGCGACCGGCGACCTGAACGATGTGGCTGATCGCGGAGTCGCTGGCGAACGGATTTACTTGAAAGGCCAGTTCGTGGTGAATTTCGCCGATGCCAACAAGGCGGTGCTGCGTCCGCGCACCACATTAACAAGCAAAGTGCTCCACTTCGGTGGGGGTTCATCAACGCGCATCATTGTTGAATTTCCCCGTGGTTATACTCCCCCGCCCCAGGGCGCCGTCGTTAACCGCGACGAGACGCGGCCCTACGAGATCACCGAAGTGCGCAAACAGGACGACGGACAGCTCAACGTGTTTGTGCGCGAAATCATGCAGCCGAAGTAACCGGCTCGCGGCAAGGATCAGGCTGTCGCCTTCGCGACCCGTTTCCCAGGTCACTCCCTGCGCGCTGCAATGCTCTGATGCTTGAACGCTTCAAGCTGCAAGCGTAGCCGGCGGTTGGTTCAATTTAATTGCTTGATTACCATGATCGACCCCCTATAACGCCTCTTTCATGCAACAGCTTTTGCAGGACATTCTCACACGAGCAAGGAATTTTGTCTGGGGACCGCCGATGCTGATTCTGCTAGTCGGCACCGGGATTTATCTGACGTTTCTTCTCAGGGGGCTTCAGTTCAGGAAACTCTTTTATGCGTTATGGCTTGGGCTGGTTAAGAGAAAAGAAGACGACGCCGAGCCGGGTGATATCTCGCATTTCCAAGCGTTAATGACCGCGCTTGCCGCTACGGTCGGCACCGGAAATATCGCCGGCGTTGCCACGGCAATCGCTGTTGGCGGTCCCGGCGCCTTATTCTGGATGTGGATTACCGGCTTCTTTGGGATGGCGACGAAATATGCTGAAGCAGTGCTAGCCGTTAAATACAGGCAAGTCGACGCATTTGGCACGATGAGCGGCGGACCAATGTATTACATCTGGAAAGGCTTAAATCAGAAGTGGCTTGGTATTCTCTTCGCAATCTTTGCCTCTATAGCTGCTTTTGGCATTGGCAACATGGTGCAATCCAACTCAGTTGCAGACGCCGTTCGGAATACATTCGGCATTCCTGTCTGGATAACTGGACTCACTCTCGCAGTCCTCACTGGGTTGGTAATATTGGGCGGCATTAAGAGCATAGGGCGCGTCACCGGCGTTTTGGTTCCGGTCATGGTCGTGTTTTACATGCTCGCGGCCCTATTTGTCGTCGTCACTCACATTACTGCAATTCCTTCGGTCATAGCCTATGTCTTCAAGGAAGCCTTTACTCCAACCGCTGCCAGCGGGGGTTTTGCCGGCGCCGCCGTCATGTTAACGGTCAGGATGGGCGTCGCGAGAGGCGTTTTTTCCAATGAGTCGGGTCTGGGAAGCGCACCCATCGCCGCGGCGGCCGCCCGCACTAAATACCCCGTGACTCAAGCTCTCGTCTCAATGACTCAGACTTTCATCGACACCATCGTAATCTGCTCTCTCACGGGATTCGCCATTCTAGTTAGCGGTCTCTGGGACTCAGGATTGACCGGTGCGCCTTTAACATCTCAGGCTTTTGCAACAGCACTGCCCGGCCATTGGGGAGGAATTGTTGTCTCGATTGGGATAATCTTATTTGCTTACTCGACTTTGCTCGGCTGGAGCTATTACGGTGAAAAGTCCCTTGAATTTCTGCTCGGCGCAAAATCGGTTAAACCGTATCGAGTCGTATTTGTAATTGCCATCTTCTTTGGCGCGGTCGCAAAGCTGGATCTCGTATGGACTTTTGCCGATGTGATGAACGGCCTGATGGCGGTACCGAATTTGATCGGCCTCCTCGGATTAGGAGGCGTAGTCGTCGCGGAGACCAAAAGCTATTTCGAAAGAGATCACCCGTAACCCGAGCTCGTGCTAAACCAATCGAGTTAGTTAGTACGTGAGCGCAGAAATACCTTGCCATCGCGTATCTCCATTGTGCCGATCTCGTAGGCGTTCCGCTGATCGGCAAGATACTCGCGCAATTGCCGGGAGCGATATTTCCAATCTAGAAAATCCGTCGGCACTTGCTCGCCGTTAATTGTAATTCGGCTGAATCGCGGGCCACCCAATGACTGCACGCCCTTTAGTTCGATGATGACATCCCCATTAAAATAATAACCGGGCCTGCCCAGAACTCCTCCGATCGGCACACTGAGCTGCAAGCGAATTTGATTCCCGTCGATCGAAGCAAAGACTTTCCCACGGACGCCCTCGGTTGTGGCGATCAACGCATTGATGTCATCCGCGCTCAACTCAATTTCCGCTGGTTGGCCGGCACGGGTTTTCTGTTCGAAGTCCTGCCAGCGTTCCCGGATAAGTTGAATTTGCTGTTCAGAACCGCTGAATTCCGGAACGGGCGTTGGCGCTTGCGCAATCGACCGCGTTTTGGCCAGCCAATAACTGCCGTAGAACAATGCCGAGTGACGGTGAAGACCCCAGTACATTCCGGCAAAACAAGCAATCGCCAGCACGATCGCAAATACCAACAGAATCAGACAGCCCCGTCCCAAACAGCCCAGGCCTTTTCTCCGCGGAGGCGCTTCAACCCAGGTGTTCATAACTATAGGGCGTCTGTGTCAGACGCCGTCCATCATTTTCAAGACATGTGATTTGTTACGTCATTAAACCGTTACATCGGATTTACGATTTAACGATTCACGATTTAACGTTCAATCGGACGAAGCCATCTTCGCCTGCGCTTCCATTAATTTGTCGTACAAGCCGCGCAAGCCATCCGAGAGCACACGGGTGCCACCAATGATCGGCATGAAGTTCGTGTCACCGGTCCAGCGTGGCACGACGTGGATGTGCAAGTGATCGGGCACACCTGCGCCCGCGCACTCGCCGAGATTCAAACCGATGTTGAATCCCTGTGCCTTTACCGCGGCGCGCAAAATCGCTTGCGCGTGAACGACCAGATTCCATAACTCAACGATCTCATTTTCGCCGAGCGCTGAAAGCTCGGCGACCTTCCGATACGGCACCACCATCAAATGCCCAACCGTGTAAGGATACCGGTTCATCATCAGGAACGAATTTTTCCGGCGTCTGATTACAAGATGCTCCGCGTCATCGCTCGCCTGTCCCGCCGTTGTGAGAAAATCGCGGTCGCGCGGCTCCTTCTCGAAGTACTCCACGCGCCACGGAGCCCAGAGCGTCTCCATTTCCTTCTTTGGAAATTCTTCGTTCGACATGCGTTGCGTGCCTTGAAGCTAAAATCCCGCGCTCCAAAGTCGAGTCGGCATTTCTATTTGGCTCATTCTGTCATTCCGAGCGAAGTCGAGAATGGAGCGGCCAGGGAAGCCGCGACATGGACGGGAGGGCCGAAGGTTGAGCAAACGGGAAGTAAGCGAATCAAATCTCTGGATGAGATCTTTTGTCGGAGTGAAGTTAGACGAAAGAATTCCGGCGAAATATAGTTGGCTAGCTCAAACATTCTAAGAAGGTATCATCATGAGCCGCATCGTTTTTTTAGTTGTTGTTGCACACGCGTTAGCTTTGACCTGTCGTCTCTTCGCCGGTGACGCGCCGGACTCGAGAGACGAACTCACCAAAATGAAAAGCGAGTACGCCGACGTCCTGGCCCTTCAGGGCACCGCGAAAGGCGAGATCCTGGCCATCGCTAGGATTCTTCGTGCGAAACCCAGGATCGCGATTGATCAGACCACAGCCAGTGGCGAATACTGCTTCAACAGCGGCTTGGGCACGATGGTTCACTTTGCCACCCAGCCGGAAGACACCGCTGAAGACGTGGTTTACGAGTTCGACGCGTCCGGCCTGATCGCGGCAGGCTTGGACCCATCGCGATTGCAGCAGTTACCCGACCGAGGTCAAATGAAACCCGGCGTGTGGTATTTCCTTCCAAAAGGCCAGCAGGATCCACATCACGCTCATGCGATGGCTAATCCAACCATCGCAATTGCGATCAACGTCAAATGAATCGTGTCCAGTGGTACGTCAGTTTCGTCTTGCTAGATCGAACGTTGCATCCCCATATGCGTGGTGTTCGAATTGGCTACCTGGTTGACCATCCGGATTATATCCCCCAATTGGCTCAGTGGCTCTTTGAGCAGTGGGATTCCATTCTTGGCGAAAAAACACCCGAGACTCGAATCAAAAAACTGAACGCGCATTTGAATCGAGACCGGTTGCCGATTGCATGGGTTGCTCATGCCAATGGACAACTTCTCGGAACGGCCGCCCTTCGCGTGCATGATCTTGAAGGGCGCGAAGATCTGACTCCCTGGCTAGGCGGAGTATTTGTGGCATCGCAGTTTCGACGCCGGGGTATCGGTGCGGCGCTATGCGCTACCGTCGAGGAAGCGGTCTTGTCTCGAGGAATACAGACTCTTTATCTTTTCACACTCGACAAGCAAGCGTGGTACTACGCCAAGGCTGGACATTACTTGCCCCTTGTGTTTGGCACGAGCGGCCCGGTGACATAATGTCCAAACGACTGCAGACTGCCTAACGAGTCGATCAAAACGACTATTTCGATTCGACGTCTTGCTGATCGTTGTCGGTCCGCTCGTCAACGCTGTTCGACAGTTCCAGAGTCTCCTCTCACTGCGGTGGGAAAAGCGCTCCAAAGTCGAGTCGTCATTTTAATCCCTTCTTCTCATTCCGGGCGAAGTTGAAGAATCTCTCGACGCTCGTTTTCCTTGGCCGAAAGAGAACGCGTTC
This sequence comes from uncultured Verrucomicrobiae bacterium, assembly GCA_963803285.1. Classification (GTDB taxonomy): domain Bacteria; phylum Verrucomicrobiota; class Verrucomicrobiia; order Chthoniobacterales; family UBA10450; genus Udaeobacter. The sequence continues at coordinate 21,708 of CAWDMG010000020.1, forward strand.
TTTCAAGCAGTTTTGCATTGTCGGTTTCACACCGGATTGTATTCTCGTCCTTCATGCGCGTTCCCCTGTTCGCATCACCAATTCCATCGCAAAGTGCAGCGGCAATATTCAGGCCTAAAATTTACCGTCGTGTTTTGGTGGTCTTCCTTTCGTCCCTCATAATTGTCGTCGCGCTTACTCTCAATCTCCCAAATACCGCCAAC
>CAWDMG010000021.1:0-26581 GCA_963803285.1 uncultured Verrucomicrobiae bacterium
ATAGAATTTTGGCTTCGCAGGATCGAAGCCTTTCTCGCCGGGGTTGGGCCCGTGAAAAAGCTGGCGCTGGTCCCAGATGGCTTGCCATTTCGGCTCGATCTGGTCGAACGGATATGGTTTACGGCGGTCGCTACTCATTACAGGTAAATCAGGAAACCAGGAATCCAGGAAAAGAAACTAGAATTTACTCTTCTTTTCCGGTTTCCACATTCAATTGAATGGTGATCGAGCTTGTAGTCGCAACGCGCAACAAACATAAGACGCGCGAGATTCAGCATATTCTCGGACCGGAGTTTAGGGTGCGCGATCTCGCGACGCATCCTGAAGTTTCGGAGATCCGTGAGAGCGGAACGTCGTTCGAGGAAAACGCGAGACTCAAAGCTCTCGCCGCATCAAGACAATTGCCAGCTCTGGTGATTGGTGACGATTCGGGCTTGGAGGTTGACGCTCTTGGCGGTGCACCGGGAATTTATTCCGCGCGTTATGCTGGCGCGAACGCGACAGACACGGACAAAATCGATAAATTACTTCGCGAGCTTGCGCGAGTTCGTGCCACAGAGGATCAGCGTCGTGCTCGATTTCGCTGCGTCGTGGCGCTCGCGCGAAACGGCAATCTCCTCGGAACCTTCGAAGGAGTTGTGGAAGGAAGTATCACCGGTGAAGCGCGAGGCGACTCCGGATTTGGCTATGACCCGATTTTCATTCCCGAAGGATTGAAGCAGACTTTCGGTGAACTGCCCACCGAAGCAAAGAACACAATCAGCCATCGCGCCAAAGCGATTCGCGCGCTCGCCAATAGACTTCAGCTCGAATTCGGCGGCTAAGGCGAGGGAGGTGGAGGAGCAGCAGGAGGAGGCGGAGGAGCCGGTCCCGTTTGGGTAACGCCGCCGGCTGCCCTAATCTGATAACCTACTTTTGTGATTCCGACTGACCGGACTTTGTCGAGGACTCCAATTACATCGCCATACATCGCCATCGGCTGCGCGCTGATTGAGATTTTGATGTCCTTGTTAGCCCTATGAAGCTGGAACAATCGAGGCATTACTTGATCATCCGCTACAAATACGTTGTCGAAGAACACCGCGTTTCCTTCCAGGACTTTGATCGAGACGAAGTCCTTTACCCCGGTTGGCGGCGGTCCAACAGCAGCCGGTAAATTGACGCGAATGCCTTTCATGTGAGTCTGGCTCAGACTGACCATCATGAAACTGGCAAGCAGAAAGAACATGATGTCGATCAACGGGATGATCTCGATCCGCGCTCTTTTTTTTGGAACTGGCGAAAGCATTTGCATCTCTAATACGAAGCTCCTGTCATGGTGAAAGTGATGGGAATATTAACCTTGGAAACTGTTCCAGGTCTAAATCGCCACTGCCGAAACGCGCTAGTGGCGGCATTATCCAGGATAGAATTCCCAGTGCTTGACGAAACACTACAGCCAGTGACGTTGCCGCTACCTGAGTCCACGTTGCAGACGATCACTCCACTGCCGGTCACGTGCCGTGAACGAGCTTCGTAAGGATACTGTGGACGTGGCGCGTATAACGCGAGGGCTTTTGCTCGCGACATCGACATTGGTCCCGGACTCTTGACCGGCACGAATTTTTGCGTGGTTTGCTGTGGTCGCGGTGGCGGTGTTCTTTCTTCAACAAATTCCGGTTGAATCTCCGGAGGAGGAGGAGGCTCTGGAATCGGAATGTCTTCCGGGGGCGGCGTTGCCTCAGGCGGGGCGAGCACCGCTTCCACCACCTGCGGCGGCTGAGGCGGTAAGTCCTCGGGAGGAGCTTCGCGGCGCATAGACACTGCAACAGCTGTCAGGTGGATTGCTAACGCAGCTCCAAGTGCCGTCCAGAAATACCATCGCGGAGGTGGCCGGTAAATGAGCGGCCTGGCTTGCATTTCCGTTTGTCCTGGTGCTTGCGCCATATACCAAAAATCAATGTCCCCCGGGAACGCCCTTGAGCGACTCGCTCTTAATTTCGAAGGAAATCTTGTAATAGCCGGCCGCGCGAACAAGGTCCAACAGGTGGGCAACGTTCAGGTGGACTGAATCCTTGTCCCCTCGCACGAAGACCTTCGCGTCAGGAGCCGATTGATGCGCCATTTTCAGAAGGTTCAGCAATTGCTCATCGGGAACTTCGTCCTTATCAAAGAAATAATGGCCATCCTTATCCACCGAGACGCTGACGTATTCGCGTTTCGTCTGGACCTCACCCGAGACACCCGAGGGCAGATTCACTTTGATCCCCTTCATGTGCACCTGACTCAAGCTCACCATCATAAAACTGGCGAGCAGAAAGAACATGATGTCGATCAACGGGATGATCTCGATCCGCGCTTTCTTGTGTGGAATGGGTGACGCTACGCGCATACTAAATTGCTAGATCGAAGACCGCGTTGCCGATGAGGGCGTGCCACTCTCGATCGCCACGTGTCGCTCTGCGCCGTGGGCTTGGAGCATAACTTCCAAATTGGTGGCTGCCGTTTGCAATTCGAACTCCAAGTTAGACACGCGAGAGGTGAAAAAGTTAAACGGAATCAACGCAAAAATGGCGATGCCCAGACCGCACGCGGTGGCAATCAGCGCTTCGGCAATACCGCCAGTGACGGCTTGCACAGCGAGTTCCTCGTTGCCCAAAAAACTGAAGGACTTGATCAGACCGGTGATTGTGCCCAACAGACCGAGCAAAGGCGCGAGGGTCACGAGAGTATCCATGACCACCAGGAAGCGTCCGGCCCGCTTGATCTCGATGCCCGCGGCAACCTGCAGCGCGGCCTCGAGCGAGCTGTGCTGATGGTTGAGACCGTTCCAAAGCATTCGTAGCACAGGGTCGCGGGAACCGCGCGAAAGCCTCGAAGCCTCGGCAGTATCACCATTTTCAATTGCAGTGAAAACTTTCTCGATCCGTTTCGGATCCCGCCGGAACCAGCGGCCACCCCACCAAATGCATCGCTCGAGCACGACGGTGAGCGCTACTATTGAGACGACCAGAATCGGCCACATCACCGGACCTCCTTTGCGAAACTGATCGATCAGCCAGTTACCGGATAAAACACCAGGCTTTTCCGGGGCGGCTGCAACAGCTGGGGCCGGACTCGTCGCTGCGGCTGCGGCAGGACTTGTTGCGTCAGATGCCGGCGGACTGGTCACTGCGCCTGGCGCTCCAGGTTGCCCGACGGCTGGAGGTTGTCCCACCGCTCCGGGTTCTCCCGGAGGAGGCGGCGGTTGTTGTCCCGTCGCGGGCGGTTGCTCCCCTGGCGCCAAGTTCGTCGCAGGGGGCTGCTGTGCCGCGGCTGCCGGATTCGTCGGCGCCTGAGCAGCCGGACTCGTACCACCGGTTGCCGGCGGCGCTTGTGCCGGAGGCGGAACTTGCGCGAGCGAAACCAACGCGAACGCGACTGTAGAGAGACTGATAGTGAGTAGTGTTTTCATAGTTGAAGCACGAGTTTGGTGACCGATTAGATTCGGTACAGGTTTTCCGAGATTTTCCGTTATCGCAGAGGACTGGTTTGAGAGTCCAGCAAAACTTTTCATTTTTTTTCCGCGCGATGCTCCCTTTTCCTAGGGACCCATCTTTAAATCGAAATATCTATACCGCAAGGACGTAGGCAAGTGTTTCAAATTGTGTTCCCTAAGGATCTTTCAGCGTTGCTACTCGGAGAAATCTTCCGCAATCGCGACGGCGTTGCGCAAGCGCGGCCAATCATCGATCTCTGCTTCCAATTCATCTCCCTGTTGAATCGGGCCCACGCCGGCGGGTGTTCCAGTTAAAATTACGTCACCCGGAAAAAGTGTGAGCGATTGACTAACGAATGAAATAATCTGCGCAACTGAATGGATCATTCGGCTCGTGCGCGTGCTCTGGCGCAGCTTGCCGTTCTGCCACAACTTTATCGAGGCGTCGCGCACATCCGCATCGGCATAGACGAAGGGTCCTAGCGGCGTGTAGGAGTCGAACGATTTGCAGCGACCAAATTGCTTCTCCTGTTTTTGCAAATCGCGATCGGTGATATCGAGGCCGATCGTATAACCGAAAACGTAATCGAGTGCATTGTCCGCGCTGACATTTTTCGTGCGAGCGCCGATCACGACCGCAAGCTCAACTTCAAACTCGGTTTGGTGCTCAGGAAACGCCACTTCGATCGCGCCGTAATGTGCCAGCAGCGAACTGGGCGCCTTAAACCAAATTAATGGTGCTCCGATTTCGGTGCGTTTCATCTCCGCGATGTGATCCGCATAATTCAATCCGACTGCGATCAATTTCGATGGCGCGATTGGAACATCGATTTGCAGATTCGCGAGCGGCAGTATTTCGCCGGTGGCTTGAACTTGAATCCAGTACGGCTCTGACAGCCGATGCACGTCATCGCCGCGTAATTCGCCGTAGAAAAATTCGTCGCCCGATCGGAATCCGCCAAACGTTTTCACAGCTCTACAGACTACCTGTCATGTTGAGCGAAGCGAAACATCTCTGGACGCCGTTTTGGTGGTGTTCCTCGTGAATGATCAGAGATCCTTCGCTTCGCTCAGGATGACAAGCCACCGTCATTTTGGCACGACGCCCACAAAATCGCGCACCGGTTTTCGCCCTGAGATTGAGAATACGCTGCCGTTTTCACGTGCGAACCAGAACGCGCTCGAGGAACCACCGTCGAGATTCATTGCGCGACGGATTTTCGAATCCGCAGCGATGGGCGCGGTGGCGAGGATGTTTGCCAACTCGGCAAGCGAAACGTCCGAGCAAAAGCCGAGAAAAGCGCGATCGTTCGTAGCGGTTCCGGCGAATGTTCGCCGAGCCAACTGAGAATCGTTCAAACCGCGAATACGCTTACTGCCTTCCACAAGAAATGGTCCGGACTGAATCGCTGCGATAATTTTTTTGGTGCGAGAAAATTCACTTATGCGAATGACCTCAATGCCGCGGTCCGACTGCAGTAAAATTCCCGTAATCAGACGCGCCCGGCGTAACGGGGAGAAAGTCGCACCATCGGCAACTCGCAAGCCGAGCGGCTTGAATTCCGTATCGAAATAACCTCCGTTCACGCCGCACACGCAGTTTTCTCGTTTCATCACTGCACCGAGGCTTTGGCCGTCAGGATTATCGATGACACGCAATGCAGTCGATTTAGCGGGAAAAACTGCAACATCGACTGAGACGCGCTGACCGGCGGCGGCGTCTTCCACAAGTACATGCCGATGCTCAAATCCTGAGCGGCCAGGTTCCGATTCGGTTGAGAGAACTTTCCAGTCTGCCTGCGCGGACGTGGCAAGCGCTACCAGCGACAGCAGGACCAACAGCGATCTATAAACGGATCGCGCAGCAAAAGCGTAACGTAATCGCACCAACGTATGCCGAAATTAAGCTTTTCCGGCGTATTTCGGGAAGAGCGCCTGAAAAGCCGGATCGTTCCGGATTGGATCCCACGCCGGATTGAGTTTCAGCGTCTGCAACGTGACTTCGCTAGGTCGACTCAACAATCCGTCCAGCAACTGAATCGCGCGAGCGTTATCGCCTAGAATCGCGTAAACCTGCGCGACGTCCTCCGTTATCCGTGGACCCTCGAATGCATCCTTGCTTTCGGGTCGCAAATCAGTGGCTCGCTGAGCTTCTCCGATGGCGGCGTCCTTTTCGCCAAGCCACGCGAGCAGCTTCGCTAATTGAACGTGCAAACCCGCGTTATCAGGCTTTTGCTTCAGTTCTTCTTCAAAAATGTTCTTAGCTTTGACGAACGCTGCGCGAGCCGCCGCATCGTCGCCCAAGTTTTTTTGAGCAATGCCGATCGCAAAATACTTCAGGGCCAGCGAATCCGGAACAGTCTTGAATGAATCGTCGGGAACTCTTTGGCCCAGCTGCAAAAGCTCTTGGTACTTGCGTTGAAACAGGAGAAGATTGGCATGGTCGCCGAGAATTTTGAGCTGATCTTCGTCGCTAATGGCAAATGATTTTCCTTTCTCCACGCCTTGCTCATACACGCTGAAGTCGCCTTTCTCGGCGATGGCAAGTTTGACCTTGATCTCCCAGAGTCCGATTCCCACTGGATTGATCTGGAGGGCGCGATCTACAGTTTTGTTAGCGGCGTCGAAATTTCGCTGCATCTGATAGTTAAGAGCAAGATTTTGCAGCGGCCACGTGTCCTTTGGATTCAAGCTGGCCGCCTTCTCCAGATTTGCGGTGGACTCAGCCCATTTTCCCTGGCGGCGCTGGATCGCGCCGATGGCAAGATAGACTTCGGACTCGTTAGGCAACCCACGTTGCGCGATCTCGAATTCTTTTAGCGCCGCCTCATAGTTGTTGTCGCCGTAGTAGTACGAGAACCCCAGCGCGAGATGAGCTTCCGGCAAATCAGGTTGTAGCTGCAGAGCCCGCTCGGCCAAGCCGCGCGCTTTATCACGGTGTTCCGATGTGCCATCGTGTGTGCGCAACATCCAGCTTTCCAATTGCGAATAGCGCGCGAGGGCCAGAGCGAATTTTGGATCCAGGTCGACGGCGCGTTGATAAAGCTGTTCGCTTTGTTTCAGTTTTACTGTGTCTTCAAAAGCACAGGAAAGGTCATGCGCCTGCACGAAAGCCAGGTAGGCCTCGCCATTCTCGGTCGGCTTGCGTTCCATCCGCTCTTTTTCGCTTGGCGACAATTTTGCCCGCAGCTCATTCGCAATTTTTTGAGCAAGATCTGTTTGAATCGCAAAAACATCAGTCACATCGCCGTCGTAATCGTTGGCCCAGACGTGCTCATCGGTGTTGGCGTCGATCAACTGCACATTGACGCGCACCTTGTTTCCTGAGCGACGCACGCTTCCCTCGAGAATATTGGAAACCCCGAGCGCCTTGCCGATTTCACGTAGGTTGGTCGGCCGGCCTCGGTATTGCATCACTGAGGTGCGCGAAATCACCCTGAGGTCGCTTATCTTCGAAAGGTTCGTCAGCACGTCGTCTTGGATGCCGTCCGCGAAATACGCGTTTTCTTTTTCATCGCTCAGATTTTCAAATGGCAGGACGGCAATTGACTTATCGACCTTGTGCGCGGCGACGCGAGGCAAGAGGAAGAAGCCTGTGGCCGCAGAAATAACCACACCGGTTGCGATCAGCATGATCACGTTCCGACGGCGACGCGTTCTCGGCGCAGCTATCTCGGGCGTGGTCCGAATTCCTTGCGCCGTAATGTCGAACGCCCACGCAAGAATAAGGGCGATCGGAAATCCGACGAGCACCAGCAGAATCACCAGCCGCAGCGCCCAATTTGGCAGTTCCCATGCCGGGAAGGTCGCCGAAGCCAGTTGGATAATGCCGCCGGCAGCAATGATGTAGGCCGCCGCCACTCGATAAACTTTGCGCCGTTTTACCTCCTCGAAGAAGCCCGTCATAAGAGTTTAATTCGCCGAACTATATTGCCGCCCTTGAATATAGACACAAATCGACGCGCGACATTCACTTTGAGCAATTGATTGCGCCGTACAAAAAGCGAATCGCTCGTCACCGGCAATTCATCGACAACGCGCCATCAGGCTTTTGCGCGATCTCGATTAAGAGCTGAAAACGAGCATCAGATCGCAGCGGATCCCAAATCGGATTCACTTTCAGTGAAGAGACTGTGACTCCGGCTGGAGTAATCAGTGAGCGTTTAAGAAGCTCAAGAGCCGCGTCGTTTTCGCCCGTCCAGGCGTAAATTTGTGCCAGCGCAAGGGTCGTCTTTGGCCCATCCAAGGCGTCCTGAGATTCAGGAAGGAGCGCGACGGCACGTTTCCCTTCTGCGATTGCCGCATCCTTTTCACCCAGACCGGCAAGTACCATCCCGAGGGTCATGTGGCGCGACGCATCATCGAAGCCTTGTAGTATCGCTTTCTCGAGAATCGGACGAGCGCGTTGAAACGCAGAATGCGCGCGCTGCTTATCATTCAAGAAGGTATAAAGAGCTCCCTCGAGATATTCCTTTGGCTTCTCATCGCCGCGAACGTTCTCTGGTAATTGTTTTAGAACTGCCAGGGCTTGCTCGAATTTTCGCTGCAGCATCAAGAGATAGGCCTGGTAAAAAGTACCCTCTGCGTCCGGTTGCGTGCGTGGTTCCACCTGCACCAATTGTGTGTCGATCTCGGATAGATCGCCTTTCAAATCCGCCGCGAGCATTGCCTTGCCCAAACGCGGGCTAACCGAGTTCGGCGCAGCTTCAATCGCGCGGTCGAAAAGTTTGTCCGCACTTTCGAAGTCATTAGTCGCACGATAATTGTCAGCCAGGTTGATGAGAAGAAATGCGTCTTTCGGACTCAGCGAAGCCGCCTTTTCCATATTGGCAGTGGATTCGGCCCATTTGCCCTGGCGACGCTGGATCGCTCCTATAGCCAGATAAACCTCCGCAGAATTTGGCAAACTTTTCCTGGCGATGGCGAATTCTTCCAAAGCGCGCTCGTAATCGCGTTCGCAATAATAATGGTAAAAGCCCAGTGCCAGGTGAGCCTCCGGTAGGTCCGGTTGTATTCGAAGCGCTTCTTCGGCTGAAGTGCGCGCTTTTGCTTTTCGCGCGGGAGTCGGATCGAAAGTGTGATACATCCAGTCTTCCACCCACGCCAATGCCGCGAAGGCCTCGGCAAAATTTGGATCGAGCCTGGTCGCTCTCTCAAAGAGTTGCTCAGCCTTTTCGGTGTCGGTGCGCAATCTATCCGGACGCGTAAGCAAATCGTGCCCCTCTACAAAGGCCAGGTAGGCCTCGCTGTTCTCCGTCGGCTTGCGTTCAATCTGCGCCTTTTCGGCGGGCGACAATTTAGCGCGCAGCTCGCCGGCGATTTTCTGAGCGAGATCACTTTGGATGGCGAACACGTCCGTCAGCTCCCGGTCATAGTCTTCCGCCCAGATATGCTGATCGTTCGCAACATTGATTAGTTGCACATTCACGCGCACCCGATTCCCGACCCGGCGAACACTTCCTTCCAGAATAGTGCCGACGCCAAGGGCCTTTCCAATCTCGCGAGTATTAGACTGCGTGGCGCGATAAGGCATTACCGATGTGCGCGAAATCACCTTCAGATCGCCGATCTTCGACAAGTTCGTTAGCACATCATCCTGAATGCCGTCCGCGAAGTAGGCGTTTTCTTTCTCATCGCTGAGGTTTTGGAATGGCAACACCGCAATAGACCTGTCGATTTTATGCGCGACGACCCGTGGCAGCAGAAAGAATCCCGCGGCGGCGGAAAGCATCAGGCCGCCCCCGATTAGCAGGAACATATTGCGACGAGCGTGGGTCCTGGATGTTGCTGCCTCAGGGGTGACTTGAATACCATCGGCCGTGATGTCGAACGCCCACGCAAGCATGAGCGCCACCGGAAATCCCATTAGCAAACACACGATTAGCACGCGCAAGGTCCAGCTCGGTAATTCCCATGCGGGAAACGCCGCCGAAGCCAATTGAATAATGCCGCCCGCTGCGATGATGTATGCTGCCACCACCCGATACACCTTGCGCCGTCTCACCTCTCCAAAGAACCCGGGCAAGGCTACAGATTTCTCGGTCGAGACCATAAAACCAAGGACCTCAGTTATTGACATCCGAGGCATCCCCGGCGTTCACTTAACGCCACCGGCAAAAACGGTCTGAAAATGTGGGCTCTGCTTTTCCCGGGAAACGACGCTGACCTCGATATCCCGGAAGCCGCTTTTCTCGAGGAGTTGGTGCAACTGCACTTCGCTGAATCCGAGCCAGTGGTCCGCGTAAAGTTCACGCGCCTTTTCGAATCGATGGCTCAATAGATCGAGAATCACCAGGCGCCCGCCGCGTTTCAAAACCCGGTGAGCGGCGCCGATGGCGCGCTCGGGATGAATGGCGTGGTGCAGAGCCTGGCTGAGGATTACAAGGTCGACGCTGTCTTTCGCAATCGGCGGGTCCTCAATATCGCCCAGCCGGTACTCAAGGTTCTTGAATCCGTGTTTCTTCGCCAGTTGCGACCCGAACTCGACCATCTTCGGTGAATTATCGATGGCAATAACTTTGCGCGCCCGTTTCGCCAGCAATTGCGAGAGTGTCCCCTCGCCTGCTCCCAGATCGGCGACGGTCAACGGCGGGAGCAACGTGATCAGCGTGTGCGCAAGCGCCTGCCACGATCGCCCCGGCACATAGCCTCGGCCGAATTTGCCAGCGAGTTCATCGAAGTATCTCCGCGCCTTATCCTGGCGCTTCTGGAGCACCAGCTTCAGGCTTGTACGATCGCGAGAGCCTTCGCGCAGTTCGCGCGCCAGAAGTCGAATGATCTCCGCCACACGCTCACGCTGCGCGTTCTGCCCGTTTTGGTTCGCGCCATAATAAACATTCTTTCCCACACGGCGATCAGCCACTACGCCGGCCCGCTTCAACTGAGCCAGATGACTCGAAATGCGAGACTGGCCCATGCCCAGAATTTGCTGCAATTCAGCTACGGAAAGTTCCTCCTGTTCGAGAAGCAGCAGCAACCGCAGACGTGTCGGATCGGCCAGCAACCGCAACAAATTAATGGTTGACGCCATGATTGGAGCCTACGATATATCGACGTATCATGATTGGTCAATATGTCCGTGACGCCAGCCGTTGAAAGCGTTGCAGCGTTGAAGCGTCGGGAATTGATCGTGAACACAACCGCTTTAACGCTTCAACCTTTCAACGCTTTAACGTTCTTCAGCCATGTCTCGCCGTTACATTTTCTCCTCCGAATCAGTGGGTGAAGGTCATCCCGACAAAGTTTGCGACGCCATTTCAGACGCCGTGCTCGACGCGTGCGTTGAGCAGGACCGGCGTAGCCGCGTGGCTTGCGAAACCTTCGCCAAGAGCAACATCGTCATCGTAGGTGGCGAGATCACTATTCCAAGCCTGTCTGAAGAAAAGCCGCTGGCCAGCGTGCTGCCCGTCGAACAGCTCGTGCGCGACACGGTCCGCACCATCGGTTACGTGAATGACGACGATATATTTCACGCCGACAAAATTTTCATTACCAACATCATCACTAAACAATCGGCGGATATCGCGCAGGGCGTGGACGCCCGTGAAGTTGAAGGTAAAGACACTGCCGAACAAGGCGCGGGCGATCAAGGGTTGATGTTCGGATACGCGTGCGACGAGACGCGGGAGCTGATGCCAGCGCCTATCATGTTTGCGCATCGGCTCGGGCGCGAACTCACCCGCATTCGCAAGAACGGCAAAGTCGGCTGGTTGCGGCCAGATGCGAAATCGCAGGTTTCAGTGATCTATGAAGACGGCAAACCTATCGGCATTTCTTGCGTCGTTGTCTCGACCCAGCACACGCGCGACGTGAAGCATTCCGAACTCCGCAGTTTCGTAGTCGAGGAGGTGATCAAGAAAGTGTTGCCTAAGGAAATGCTAAACGAGAAGACGCAATTCCTCGTCAATCCTACTGGCAACTTCGTGATTGGCGGACCGCAGGGCGACGCCGGTCTGACCGGCCGCAAGATCATCGTCGATTCGTATGGCGGAATGGGTCGGCACGGCGGAGGCGCATTCTCGGGAAAAGACCCGAGTAAAGTCGATCGCAGCGCTGCTTACATGGGGCGCTGGGTTGCGAAAAACGTGGTGGCGGCGGGTCTGGCGAAAAAATGCGAAGTGCAATTCGCCTATGCGATTGGCCATCCGGAGCCGCTCAGCGTTCACATCGACACGTTCGGTACACACGCAGTTAATGAAGAAGCAATCGAGCGGGCCGTGCTTGGCACATTCAGCTTCAAACCGGCCGACATCGTCAAACAGCTCAACCTTCTTCGCCCGATCTACTCCAAGACCACGAATTACGGCCACTTCGGCAAAATCGACGATCCCGATATCACGTGGGAGTCGACGGACAAAGCGGCAGAGCTAAAAAAAGCCGCAAAATAAATTTATGAAAACATCGACAATCGTACGAACCGAAACCGATTACAGAGTCGCGGATATTTCATTGGCCGACTTTGGTCGCAAAGAAATTTCTATCGCGGAAAGGGAAATGCCCGGGCTGATGGCTATCCGCGAGAAATATGCGCCGCAGAAACCGCTGGCAGATGTCCGCATCACTGGATCGTTGCACATGACGATTCAGACCGCGGTGTTAATCGAGACACTTACCGATCTTGGAGCGAGCGTGCGTTGGGCAAGCTGCAATATTTTTTCCACGCAAGACCATGCTGCCGCGGCGATGGCAAAGCGCGGCGTTTCCGTCTTTGCGTGGAAAGGCGAATCGCTTGAGGACTATTGGCGGTGCACGTATCGCGCGATCTCGCACCCCGAAGGCAAGGGTCCGCAGCTCGTGGTCGATGATGGCGGCGACGCAACATTGCTAATTCATAAAGGCTACGAACTGGAAGAAGGCAGCGATTGGGCGAAGACGAAATCAGCAAACAAGGAAGAGCAAGTCATCAAGGATCTGCTGCTCGAAATTCAGCGCGAGAATCCCTATCGCTGGCATGAGATCATGAAGGATTGGCGCGGTGTGTCTGAGGAGACCACCACCGGCGTGCATCGCCTTTACAAGATGCACGAGGAAGGACGGCTGCTCGTTCCTGCGATCAACGTCAATGATTCAGTCACCAAATCGAAGTTCGACAATCTTTACGGCTGCCGGCATTCGCTGGTCGACGGATTAAATCGCGCACTGGACGTCATGCTTTCCGGAAAAGTCGCCGTCATTTGCGGCTATGGCGATGTCGGCAAAGGCTGCGCGCAATCGTTGCGCGGGCAGGGTGCGCGTATTGTCATTACCGAGGTCGATCCTATCAATGCATTACAAGCGGCCATGGAAGGCTACGAGGTTACGACCATCGAAGACACGCTTGGCCGCGGCGACATTTACATCACCGCGAGCGGCAACCTTGACGTGATCACGCTCGAACACATGCAGCGCATGAAAGATCAGGCCATCGTCGCGAACATCGGCCATTTCGACAACGAGATTCAAGTGGACGCTCTCAACGAAGCCAAAGGGGTGAAGAGAACTAACATCAAACCGCAGGTCGATAAGTACACGTTCCCGAACGGGCGCGAAATTTTCCTGCTCGCCGAAGGGCGCCTGGTGAATCTCGGTTGCGCCACAGGTCACCCGAGCTTCGTCATGTCCAATTCATTTTCCAATCAGGTCCTCGCACAATTGGATCTGTGGAAAAACCGCGACACCTATAAAGTCGGCGTTTACGTGTTGCCAAAAAAACTCGACGAAGAAGTCGCGCGCCTGCATCTGGAAAAAATCGGCGTCAAACTTACGAAGCTCTCCGAGAAGCAAGCCGAATATCTGGGTATTCCAATCGACGGTCCGTTTAAATCAGAGCATTACCGATATTGAGTTTGCGCGACGGCAGACGCTTCCGGCGTGCAGAGGACTGCCCACCCTACCCACTGCATCGCTTACGAAATCGTGAGCTCTGTGGGTCATTCCCGCGGTTGTGGCGGTGTGATTATTGAATCCGTCACGTGCAAACGGGTTACTCTTAGCTCGCCGATTTCCAGTCGCTTGATTTTTGCGCGACCGATGACCAGCCGGCCAATCGCTATAAATCCGATCGCGACCGCACTGAGCGCAACAGCGCCGACTGCAATCGCCCCGACTGATTGCGCGCCGACGGCCAGGGCGCGAATTGCAATTGGTCCGATTGTTCCCCGTGTTTCCTCGATTTCGTTTGATGTCATCTCGTTATCTCCGCGCTCGTGACTTCAACGTAGCCACAGTTCGATTGTCCGGCACGTCGCCATTTTCCAGAAATATGGACTCGCCTGTGATTCTTTGCTGCTTCGGTGAGTATTTTCGTTTCATGCTTCGCCGCACCGAGCCAGACCGTCGACCCTGAGCCGTGAAAATCGAACATGATTTGCGGCGTGCACGGCTCGCCGGGATACAGCGTAACCGAGCCGACTTGGTCGAAACGCAAACCGGTCGGCACCGCCCTCGCCTGTGACGGCGGCTTCTTTATCTGAGCACAACCAGCCATTCCGGCGAGAGCGGCCCCTGCGATGACCCAACTTAATAAGAACTTTTTCATTACGACGGAATTCGAACCTCTCGCGGACCGCATCTACCGCCGCATTTCGAGCAGGGCGATTTTGCGCGCGAGATAGCCTGAAAAATACCCCGAGTATCGCTTCTGCAAATCTGAGCGTTGCCAATCTTTGCCGGTCAAATTTTTCCGGCAATCAGGCACGCCACAGTTGCACCTCTGGGAATAATCGTCGTCATCGGTCATCGCCCAATCGTGCGTGAGTTCTTCGCCAGCGCCAATATCACGCATGGCCACGAAGGTGATCTCGCCGCGCACCCCAACGTTCGGATGGCATGAGTGATTCAAATACAACATCGACAACTCGCGCTCTTCATCGCTCACCGGCGCGATGAACAAGTCATCACCGATCTGAATTTCCACCGGGCCAAGCAGAGGCGTGATTTCTTCGCGCAAACTTTTCCGATCAACAATGTGCCCGCCTTTGACGGCGACGATTTCGTCTTTGGCAATGTCAGCCGTGGCGAACAGACCGCGCCCGTGAATTTTACTCTCGTGCACTTCCGTTTTTGGAGAGAGGTACGAAAGCGGTATCATCGGGCAAAATAGCCAAGGTGGAACGTGTTGTCCTCAACGCGTTGCCGGACGGCGTGCCCGGCTGATACTTTGCGCCTTCGGCGATTGCCAACATCGTCTTCGGAACCGTAACGGATGCAAAGCAACGGCCGGGCTTTCCAGCCGATCCACCTTTATGCTCTTCCGCCTCCGTTTCCGGAGAGAGGTAGGATAGCCGAACCATCGAAACAGATTAGTCGTAGAGCTCTTGTGCCAGGCGCCCTTGCTGCGGCGGTTGACACAACCGCCGCCACAACGTTGCGTTCATGCTCCACTCAGCATGAAGTCTCGCAAAGCTGCGATTATTTTCATTCTCGTCACGGTGACTCTCGACATCCTGGCGATGGGTTTGATTATCCCCGTTCTGCCAAAGTTGATTCTGGATTTTCTCGGCGGCGAGATGACGGATGCGGCGAAGTGGAGCGCGCGGTTCGCCGTGGTCTTTGCGCTGATGCAGTTTTTCTTTTCACCCTTGCTCGGGGTGTTGTCAGATCGATTCGGCAGACGGCCAATCATCCTGCTCTCCAATCTCGGTCTCGGATTGGATTACATCGTGATGGCCATGGCGCCGACCCTAAGCTGGCTTTTCCTCGGCCGAATTATTTCCGGAATCACGACTTCAAGCATTCCCACCGCGATGGCTTACATCGCCGACGTTACGCCGAAAGAAAAGCGAGCTGGAGCATTCGGCCTGATCGGTGTGGCATTCGGCATCGGATTTACGTTCGGACCTGCAATTGGCGGATTAGCAGGTGATGTCAATCCGCGTTTCGCGTTTTGGATCGCAGCTGTTCTTAGCCTCGCGAACTGGCTCTGGGGCTACTTCTTCGTTCCGGAATCGCTCGCGCCCGAACAGCGAAAAGCCTTCGAACTGCGCCGCGCGAATCCAGTTGGCTCGCTCACACTACTTCGTTCGCATCATGAACTTTGGCGGCTCACCACGATCCAGTTTCTTGCTTATCTTTCCCACAACGTCTTTAGCGTTTGGGCGCTGTACGCCATCTTTCGCTACAGTTGGAGTCAGGGAATGATCGGATTCTCGTTGATGATCGTCGGCATCGTGACCGCAGTCATTTCAGGAGGCCTGACCGGTCGCATGGTGACACGTTTCGGCGAGAAACGGACGCTTTATATCGGTCAGTTTTTTGGCGCAAGCGGGATGGTGATTGCCGGGCTGGCTAAAACGGGTGCCTGGTTGCTGGCTTCAATCCCAATCATCTCGCTTTGGAACATTTCCATGCCGGCGGCCCAAAGCATGATGACTCACCGCGTCAGCGATCGAGAACAAGGTGAGTTGCAGGGCGCCTTGCAAAGTATGCGATCAATCACCTTCATCATCGGACCCTGGTTGTTTCTCCGAATTTTTGGGTGGTTTATCGATCCCAAAAGCCCGGTTCACCTGCCGGGAGCGCCTTATTTCCTCGCCGGCGGTCTGCTCTTCACCGCCATGCTCATGGCAACCCGCATTGAACAACCCCAGCTCCCGGAGAGCTCAACTGCTCCCGTTCCCGACATTATCCCGCCAGAGGGTACGCCGTCCGCAGCGATCGCACCGATCCTAAAATCCGAAGAAAATGTTTGAGATTCTTCCCGCGTGAGCGACTGAAGTTCCCGATGAATGCGGTTACGCGTTACGCAGGAGTTGCGATTGCAATCTGTTCCTGGATCGCCGTCTCGAATCATTGCGCGTTCGCGGCGGTCGCAACGGAAATCGACAAGGCGCAAACGGAGTGCCCATTCCATTCCAAGCCTGCGAAGCAAAAGGAACAGTCCTCGCAGGTGCAGTGCTGCAAAATCTTGCGCGCTGTCGTTTTTGCGAAAACAAAAGATTGGGCACGCAATGACGCGAAATTCTGCGACGCGAATTTTCCCAGTCAGGTGAACGCGTTCGTTGTGTGTTCGTCGCGAGCTCTTGCACCGCTGTTACTCGACACCGGACCACCCGGCGCATTTTCGTTCGCCGAATTGATTTTGCAGCAGAGTCTTCTCGCACACGCCCCGCCTACCGTGGCGTAGAGCAGTCGCAATCGCGTGCTGTTTGTAGGGCAACCGCTCCGGTTGCCGCCTTCTCCCGCCGGCAGGCGAGGCGCCTGCCCTACAACCAGACGAAATGAGAAAAGAAATCCTAATCACGAGCGCATTTTCGCTGCTCACGATCATCCCTCTGCAGGTAGGGGCGATGGAAAGCCCGGCCGTTGCTTCGCATCCGTTACGGGACCCCAATCGCCCGCAGATGCAGCACGAGCACGCTCAGCACCACGAAGCGATGCAGAAATACACCTGCCCGATGCATCCCGACGTGATAACCGATCATCCGGGCAATTGTCCAAAATGCGGGATGAAACTCGTGCCACTGAAATCGCGCGAACGCCGAACTCCGATAAATCGCGAGCAGGCGTCCAACTCCGAACGCGCAATATCGAAGGTAGGGGCGATGGAAAGCCCGGCCGTTGCTTCGCATCCGTTACGGGAGCCCAATCGCCCACACCACGAGCACGATCACCCGCCTTCGGTCGCCGCGGCGACCCACGGCGCGGCAGGCGAACACGAGCACGAAAAAATGCAGATGGAAATGCACTCCACCATCGATCTCGCTGATCCGATGAGCCGCGAAGCCTCCGGCACAAGCTGGATCCCCGATTCGTCGCCGATGTACGGACGCATGTTCATGTTTGGCGAGAACATGCTGATGTTGCACGGCGCGATTTTCCCACGGTACACCAATGTTAGTACGCGACGCGGCGATGACCGGATCGATGCGCCGAACTGGTTCATGGCGATGTTTTCCCATCCGCTCGGCGACTCCGCGCAGTTCGGTTCGCGTTTAATGATGAGCCTCGATCCGTTAACCGAGCAGGGCCGCGGCTACCCGCTTTTGTTTCAAACCGGTGAATCCTGGAACGGAGAGGCACTGCATGACCGCCAACATCCGCACGATCTTTTCGACGAACTTTCGTTCAGCCTCTCGCAGAAATTCGAGCACGATCTCAGCGCGTACGTCTATTTCGGTTACCCGGGTGAGCCGGCGCTCGGTCCGCCCGCATTCATGCATCGCCCTTCGGCAATGGACGATCCAGACGCACCGATCGGACATCACTGGCAGGACTCCACGCACATCACGTTTGGCGTCGCGACGCTCGGGGCGCAGTGGCGCAATGTGAAACTTGAGGGCAGCATCTTCACCGGACGCGAGCCGGATGAAGACCGTTACGATTTCGACCGGCCGCGCTTTGATTCATACAGCGGCCGCCTCTCCTGGAACCCGACACAAAATCTGGCGCTACAAGTTTCGTACGGTTACATCAAGAGTCCCGAAGAGCTTCATCCCGAAACCAAAATCCATCGCACGACTGCCTCGGCGATTTACAACCTGCCGCTCGGTCACGACACCAACTGGTCGAACACGTTTGTTTGGGGCCAGAACAACGCGACTAAGGAAGGCAAAACGCAATCGTTCTTGATCGAATCAAATTACCAACGTGGCCGCGACACGGTTTATTTTCGCTGGGAACGCGTCCAAAAATCCGGACACGAACTTGTCCTCAAGCCTTTCGACGAATCCGAAATTTTTCCAGTGAGCGGATACTCGCTCGGTTACGTCCGCGACTTGTCGCACGGCAAAGGCATCGACGTCGGTCTCGGCACCCAATTCACAATCAACGACCGCCCCGATTCTCTCGACGGCTACTATGGCGATGACCTCGGCTACGCCTTCCAGTTTTTCCTGCGCATCCGGCCTTCCCAGCACAGTCACGGCGAGCACAGCCACGTGGAGCACGTCGCCGGAGCGGAAAAATGAAGCTAGGGCGTCACCTTGGCTGGCCGCAAGCTAAGTCGAAAGAGACACTCCGTGTATTTACAAGGAGCGATGGCTTGGGCAGCCGTCGACGTAAATATAACAGCTGGGAAGCCGTCACTCCTTGGTCGCTTCTCATATCTCAGAAGCGTTGAAAGTGAGCAATTAAGGATTAACCGAAGTTACGGATCGGAAGAGAAATCGGATTATCCTGTGTCATTCCAAAGCAATCAGCCGCCACGCTCCTGTGGCGTGACGGCTGTTGCGAAGCGCCGCTCTTTAAGGAGTCAAAGGAATGCGCCTGCCATATTCATTGACATCGAGCAGCTTGGTTTCACCGACGGTCAGTCCTCTTGCCGACAGTGGTCACCATCAGAGAGAGGGGACTTGTAGTGACGGAGTATAACTCGCTGCCGCCATCAACGATTACTATGCGCTCCTCGATTACCGGGGCTCCCGGCCCAGGTTGGAATTGAGTCGCGGCCGTACAGTCAGCGTTCACCTGATAGGTGCCGCTGCCTGGGCGATCAGGCGTCCACCCGGTGACGGAACCATGGACGTTGTCGATCTGGGTGAAATTGCCCATACCGTCATACGTGCGCGTCACCACCCCGATCAAGGTCTGGGTCCCGCCAACGGGTGGCGGAACGGGTCCCGTCCCTTCCATATGAATCCCGTAGGTGCCACGAATGGTGTGATTCGTGCAGTGAGATGATCCTAAGTCTTGCCCGCCGCTGGGTCCCGGGCCGCTGCCCTGAGTCCCGGCGACAAGCAAAAGCAGGCCCGCCGAAACCAACAAAGCCACGGAGGCTCCTTTAACAGTCGTCTTGATTAATTTTGTCTTCATAGATGTGTTTTCTCTCTTTCTAATTTTCTCTTCTTGTTTTGGCCTTTTTTTCTTTCTCGTCATTGAGAACTCATTTCCGGCCGTTCACTGAAGTACTCCGTAGGATTTGGCGGTTCGTTACGCGGAAAATGCCTGGACCAAGCTGAATAATCGGTCTGAGGCGGCTCGACGGCGCGAGGAATTAGATTGCCGGTTTGAGCGGAAACTTTTCTAATGGCGTTCGTCGCGCCTTTTTGGCATCGGACATGAACGCCCCAGACAACGCAGGATCGTCTCGCTGTGGGCTCACAGCGACAGTCGGCTTTTTCTTCGTTTTCGTGGCAAACGCATTTGCTCAGGAACAAGCCGGTGTTGCGGAAATGGAACGTGTCATTGTGACTGGTTCCAACATCCCAACCGCACAAGAAGTCGGCCCAAACCCGGTGGATACGTATCGTCCGGCAGACATCGAAAAACTGGGCATTCGCAATGCAACGGACCTGACAACGTTTCTGCCACAGCAGGCGGGGGGAACCAAGAACCTGAACGCCCGCACTGGTGGCGACGGCACCGTTCAATTCAACCTGCGCGGCTTGTTGCCCAAGGAAACCCTGGTGCTGGTTGACGGAAAACGTGTCGCCCTTGGTTCGTTAAATGCCGTCGGGTTCAGCGGAGGCGTGGACATTAACCTGATTCCGTTTCCGATGATTGATCACGTCGACATTCTGAAGGATGGCGCCTCGGCGGTGTATGGCTCCGATGCGATCGCCGGCGTGGTGAACTTCTTTTTGATCCACAAGTTCCGTGGACTGGAGATCGGAGGCAGTTACGGAAACACAAACTTGGGAGCGTCTAACGAAATGGGCGAATGGGAGGCATGGATCAAAGCGGGTACTGGAGACGACAAAACAGAGATCGTGGTTGTTGCCGATTTCTGGGAACGTACCGGCGGCCTCTTTAGTCGTGACAGGGACCTGACCGCTAACGCGTTTTACATACCCTGGGGCGGATTCGAGTCTCGCGACTTCACTATCGGCGTTCAAGGGCACCGCCTGCTTCCAAGCATGTTTTTCGGTTCAGGCGGTACACCGCTGCCGGGTGTGAACACGCCTCTTCCGCACTCGGCGCCAAATTCGTTAACTTCGCCGTTTTACAAGACACCATTTCCCGGCTTCTTTGGCACTCCCCGGGGAACCGGTTTCATCAACCCGAATGCGTATCCAGGTGCACCCGGCATTATCGGACCGCACGCCTTCGAATTTCGTCCGCAAATCAGCACCGATTATAAAGGGGGTGGCGATTACTGGTTCTATAACTTCGCTGCTATCACGCCAGAGCTTCCGCCGGCTGATCGCCAAAGCTTTTACGGGTCCTTCACGCGTGATGTTTGCGATAAGTACCTGATGGTGTTTGCAGACTTTAAGTATGTCCGCTCATTCTTCGATGCGTCAGGCGCAGCGGTATCGATTGTTCCCGATCCATTCAAGATCCCAGGGACGAATGGGCCTTTTAGTCCGCGCGCGTTCAGTGTGCCAATTCAGAACCCGTTCAACCCCTTCACGGTAGCCGATGCGACTATTCCAGGTTCCCTTCCCGACGGAAGCGGTATCCCCGTAACTACTGGAGTTGGGTTTCGCGCCATTAATGACACCGGACCCAGACACGATAAGTTCACTTACCACGATTATCTGTTCGATATTGGCCTGCGCGGTCAGATGGGAGAATTTGGTGATTATTTCAAGACTTGGAACTGGGAAATGGGTTTCCGTTACTCGCGAAATGAAGGAAAGAACCTGTCTACCGGCGCAGTCAGCGAGCCTGGATTGCGGGAAGCACTCTTAGATACGGACCCAGCCACAGCATTTGATCCGTTTCTGAATTTCAATGCCCACAACACCGCTGCGGCGAGATCTAGAGTTTATGTTACCTTGCATAACTCGGGCGAATATGAGTTACCTATCGGCTATGCCACTATCAACGGTGACTTGTTCAACCTTCCCGCCGGACCTGTCTCCTTCGCTCTTGGCGGTGAGTATGATGCGCCGAGATGGACGCTCTATCGTGACCCGCTCAATACAACGTTTCAAAGCATTGGCTCGACGAATGGTGGAAGCGCCAGGGTGAACCGGGATCTTTGGGCTATTTATCAAGAAGTACACGTTACCCTTCACGAGCCCGACGTGGAACTTCCCCGGCTTCTACAGCTTCGAGGTTGACTTTGCCGAACGCGAGGAGTGGTACAGCCAGAACACCTCTGCAGTTCTACCTTCTGGAGGGTTTCCCTTTCAGCCGGCGGCGAACAGCCAGTATAACGCACAGAAGCCAAAGGTCTCTATTCGCTGGCAGCCGCTTGATCCAAAATATATCGGTCCCCTTACCTTGCGTGGCAGCTACACCGAAGCGTTTCATGCTCCCGCTCTATCTGAGATTTCGCCTGCTTCCACAGGAGGGCCAATTGGGGTCATCGATCCGCTTGTGCGTCCCCCTTTCTACGGCGCGGAGGGACAGGTCATAGGAAATCCCAACCTACAGCCGGAGGTGGCCTATGAATGGTCTTATGGGGCGGTTTATAGCCCGAAATGGATCAAGGGCCTGACGCTCAGCGCGGATTGGTGGCATATTGACATGCGATCGATCACGTCCTTGCTCGGTTTTCAATTCATTGTCGATAATGATATCCCCGGTCTGGTTTTCCGTAATCCTTCTCCGAGTCCTGGTGAACCGGGACGAATCAACCTGGTTATCGATCCCAACAGAAATCTTACGGGTGCGATCTTTGAAGGTCTCGACTACGAAGCGATCTATATTCTCGAGTCTTCGATTTTTGGTCACGGCGATTTTGGCCGGCTAACCGCCGCGCTCAACGGCACGTGGCTATCCCGGGCTGAACTTCAGATTGCGCCGGATACAAAACGGTTTGGTATCGCGGGCGAGGTTATACCACCGGGATTCACCCTGACTGGCTCACTGCCGTGGAATCGCGTCAATTTCAGTCTGTTCTACGACGGCCCACCCGATGCGTGGATGCAGGGCTTGGACATTGGAGCAGTAGTCCACCACACCGGTCAATACGAAGATGACAATGTCAGTCTGACAGGCTCGTCCAAACCACAAATGGCCAGAAGTGGACCTTACCCTTGGATCGCGCGCAAAGTGCGGGAGTGGATTACCCTTGACTTAATCGCGTCCTACACGTTCAACCTGCCGCCCCCAGCTGCGGCGCCAGTACCTGGTTTTGCCAAGGATGGAGGTAAAAATTTCAACTTGAAGGACGGCAAGGAGGAAAATGTCATGCCTGTATCCACGGCCGAATACAATCCCTGTGGATGGGACGCCTGGTTGAATAACACCACGATTTCCCTTGGACTGCAGAACGTGTTCGACGAAGACCCGCCGTTTGCAGCTGGCGCAGGTGGCTACGACGCATCGATTGCCACGATCAAAGGCCGGTTCTGGTTCGTCCAGTTAAAGAAGAGGTTCTGACAGGCAGTCTACTTCGAAACCGTTCCCTTCGGCGCTAACGAGGCGACAATTTTCTCGAAGCGCGGATCGCCGCGCAAGGGATCCCACATCGGATCCAAGCGCAAGCCACCATAACTTGGACCGCCGGGAGTTTTGGCAAGCACTTCAAGCTGATCAAGCGCCAGGTCACGTTCGTCCGTCCAGGCACAAATCATGGCAAACCGCGTTTTTATGAATCCCTCAGTAGTATACTCCCCGAACATTGAGTCTTCGGCGATCGGCAGCAGTTCCATCGCGCGCCGGCCTTCGCTCAACGCCTCTTCTTTTCTTCCCAAGGCTGCATCGACCAATCCGACATGAGCAAGTAGATGCATATTATCAGGGTGAATGCGCAACTCTTGCTCCAAGCCTGCGCGCACCCTCACAAATGCAGCGTGCGCAGCCATCGCGTCTCCTTTCAAGCGAGCAACTACACCCAGCCAGAAGTCACGGCTAGGTTCATCGAAGCCGGCGTCGAGAGTCTGCTTCAAGGGAAGCGCCGCAGCAATGCTAGCAGCGGCGTTCAAGTCGCGATCACACAAAGCAAGGTCCAGGCGAATGCCGGTTATCCATGGATCGTCCGCTGCGCCGGGTTCATTGGCGAGGGTTTTCTCAATTGCGGCACGCATAGGTCTGGTGTCCGCTCGCCCAAGTTGTTCGATGCTAGCACGAATGATCCGCGGTTTATTGCGGTCTGGTTGAAGTGAAATGACTCGATCCATAACTCTAGCCATTTGATCATAGTCGTGCAGCCGCAGGTAGGTCGTTGCGAGGGTAATCAGGTTAGGGATACTTCGAGGATCAAGCTCACACGCACGTTCGAGATTGCGTGTGGCCTCAGCCCAGCGACCTTCACGACGGTCAATTAGCCCAGCTAACTCGTAAACGACTGGGTTATTGGGTAAACTCTCTTGAGCAACAGTAAGTTCGGCGCGGGCACGGTTATAATCGGAGTAACCCCAGTAAAGATGCCAGCCAAGAGCCAAGTGCGCTTCCCCTGAATCGGCTTTCAACTGAAATGCAGAATCTATGGCCGATTGTGCCAGCGCCAAGCGAGCAGAACTATGATCAATCTCTTGTTGGTAAATCAAATCATGCAGAAAGGCTAACTGACAATAAGCGAGAACAAAGTTCGGATCACGGGCAACTGCCTTATTAAGCAAGTCCACAGCCTCGGAACGATCCACAAAATTCGCGGTGGAGGGCAACTGGGTGTTGTAAATTAGGGAGACAGCGCGGACGTAAAAATCATAGGCGACCAGATCCTGTGTTGGTCTTTCATCAACAGACGCCCTCTCACTAGCTGACAGCCTGGCGTGAAGGTGCTCGGCAACTTTTTGCGCAATCTCGCTTTGGATGGCAAACAGGTCATTCAAATCGCGGTCGTATTCCTCGGCCCAAACATGCGTATCCGTGCGTGTGTCGATCAACTGCGCGTTTAGACGAAGATGCGTGCCGGCTCTGCGGACGGTGCCCTCGAGAACGTGAGACACTCGCAGATCATTTCCAATCTGACGGAGATTGCGCTTGCCGCGATAGTCCATTACGCTAGTCCGGCTGATGACTTTCAGTTCGCCAATCTTCGCCAGCTTGGTCAAAATGTCATCCTGCAAGCCATCGGCAAAGGCTGTCTGCTCTTTCTGCTCGTCCAAATTTTCAAACGGCAGGACGGCGATTCCAGTTGCTAAGGGTTGTCGTATCAATTCACTTTTCCAAAGGATCCAGCCCGTGGCTGCTGCCAAAGCGACGACACATGCCACAAGCAGCGCGCTAGTTGGATTGCGTCGCACCCACTTTCTTCCACGCGTGAAAACCCCGGTGTGTCGCGCTAAGATCGGTTCGTGCATTAGCCAACGCTCGAGATCTTCAGCCAGCGCGAGAGCGGAAGAGTACCGACGCTTTGGATCTTTCTCGAGACACTTGAGGCAGATCGTTGAGAGATCGCGATCTACTTTGGGATTCAACAGGCGCGGTTGCCGCGGCTCGGTATCCAACAGTAACTTGATCGTTTCGTAGGTTGCTCCACCAGCAAACGGCGGCTGACCTGTTATCAATTGATAAAGTACTCCGCCAAGTCCATAGACATCTGTTACGCTGCTGACAGCTGCGTTGTTTCCCATTGCTTGCTCTGGCGCCATGTAACTGGGCGTCCCCAAAACGTCCATCGTGTGCGTGACGCTGCTTTCTGATTCGACTAATCGAGCGAGACCAAAATCGGTCAGGTGGGGTTCGCCTTTTGCATCCAGAAGAATGTTCCCCGGTTTGATGTCGCGATGAAGAATGCCGTGCTCATGCGCGTAATGAACCGTGCGTGCGATCTTCGCGATCAATTCCACCGCGCGACGGATCGGCATCGGCTCGCGCCTGACCACTTCGTCGAGTTGCCCCCCTTCGACGAACTTCATGCTGAAGTAACATGAACCGTCACGCTCACCGACTTCGTGGATCGGCACGATACCGGGATGCTCCAGGCGAGCTGCTGCTTCCGCTTCGAGGCGAAAACGTTTCAGGTGCGCTTTGCTCGCCCACTGACCAAGGCTAATGATCTTTAATGCGACGGTGCGGTTCAGGCTTTTCTGCCGAGCGCGAAATACCACGCCCTGCCCGCCACGACCGACCTCTTCCAGTAATTCGTAATCGCCTAACTCCCCAAGCATGGGAACAGACTGAAACGGCGAACCGGAGAAACGGGGAGACGGCGACCTCACCGATTCGCCCATTCGCCGATTCCCCGATTCATTCTCCTGATCCCTGGCTACAGCCGCGTCCGGGAAATTGCCAAGCGCACTTTTCAGCACACATCTGGGGCAAAGCCCTTCCGGCACGTCAGAAAAGATCTTGGCGCCGCATTTCCGGCAAATTCTGATTACCCTGATCATTGAGACACCAATTTCACGAATTCACACCAATTAAGTCCGAAGACTCACTTAAGCCTCGTTTGTGACAATTCGTGGAATTCGTGTCCCTATGCTCCTCCTTTGTACTCCGTAAAATTCTGCCATGCGTTACGCCTCTAGCACGGCAATCAGATGGCGCAGCTCATCTTCGATATCGCCCGGTGTCGCAACTGTGTTGGCAATCTCCTCACGCAGCAGCGATTGATATCGTTGCCGAAATCGGTAAAACGCCTGCCGGATCGCATTCTCCGTCATCCCCAAACGTGTGGCGATCTCCGCCTGGGACGGCGAACCGGGCTCATCGGGTAGCAATTCCTTTAACGAATCGAACAACGCGGCATTACCCGCTGCGAGGTATTCATCCTTTAATAAGCTGAGCACGCGCTCCAACACCGTTAGAGCCCACCGGCGTTCGTAGATCATTTCGGCCGTCATCGGATCCGCTGGTTCGATGTCGATCCTATCGTCAGCGCGGAGTTCCTCCAACGGGATGAGCCGTTGTCCTTTCCCTCGCTTGATCGCCATCGAACGCCGCCCCTCATTGGCGAGAAAATATTTTAGTCCCCCAAGCAAAAAGGAACGAAGTCGTCCTTTTTCTTTGCGCACGGCACTCAGACTTCGCCGCTCCAATAGCTCTGCAAAAAAACCCTGAGTGATGTCCTCGGCTTCGTCCGGCCGAAGCCCTTGTCGTCGCAGAAAAGCGAAAATAGGTCGCCAGTACGTGCGGCAAAGTTTTTCAAGTGCTTCTTGTGCAGCTGGCGATTCGCCCTGGGCCTCCAGCACAACACTCCAATGCGTCGTCGTAAATGCGACACCACCGTGTTGCCCGCTCGCATCAGTCGCAGCTGTTGAAGTCACCTCATGGGGGACGGCGCTCACAGGACGATCCAAATGAAGAACCGCGCCAAAAGCAAGCCTGCAGGCAGCGACGGCTGCCGCGTTTGCCGAGGCTACGCGAGCGAAAGGAAAGCCGTCACTCCTTCATTTCTTGTCATCGCATGCGACCTGCGTGAAGATC
>CAWDMG010000022.1:0-111175 GCA_963803285.1 uncultured Verrucomicrobiae bacterium
CTTGCTCGCGCTTGTGACGGGCAAGCGCGCCGACGGCGGGGCTGGCGCTGGCTTCGCGCCCGGCGTAGGCGATCTCGGTGCAGAAAAGCGTTCGCAATCGCGGCTCCACGAAAGTCCAGGCGCCCATGTTTTGGGTTCTTCCTGGCACCAGACAAGCTTCGCGCTTTTGGAAACGGCTTTAGCATTTCGCGCAGCTTTTTTTCCGCCAGTGGATAAAGCTGCTCGATGCGAATGATCGCGGCATCGTCAATCTTGCGATCGCTTCGGTACTTGAGCAGATCGTAATAGACTTTGCCGGAGCAAAAGATGATCCGCTTCATGGTGTCGGCCGGGCCGGTTTCGGGGGAGCCGAGGACTTCGTTGAATCGGCCATGGACGAATTCTTCCGCGGGCGACGACGCATACTTGGCGCGCA
The DNA here is from genome assembly GCA_963803285.1 of uncultured Verrucomicrobiae bacterium. Classification (GTDB taxonomy): domain Bacteria; phylum Verrucomicrobiota; class Verrucomicrobiia; order Chthoniobacterales; family UBA10450; genus Udaeobacter. Next base: position 416 of record CAWDMG010000022.1, read on the forward strand.
GCAGACTCTTCGGCGTTGCAATAATGAGCGGCTTGATGAAATCGCGTTTCATCTGGCGGCGGAGCACATGAAAATACTGTGCAGCGGTCGTTAGATTGCAGACTTGGATGTTGTCCTCGGCACACTCCTGGAGGAAACGCTCGATGCGAGCACTCGAATGTTCCGGCCCCTGGCCTTCATACCCATGCGGGAGCAACAGCACAATCCCGCTGGGTTGTTGCCATTTCGATTCTGCTGACACGATGAACTGATCAATGATTGTTTGCGCGGCATTGACGAAATCGCCGAATTGCGCCTCCCATAGGCAAAGCATTTTTGGATACTCAAGTGAGTAACCGTAATCGAATCCGAGCACGGCAGCCTCAGAGAGCGGGCTGTTGTAAATGCAGATGCGCGCTTGTTTTTCAGCCAGGTGCATCAACGGCACGTACGGTTTGCCCGTCTTCGCGTCGTAAAGCACGGAATGCCGTGTGCTGAACGTGCCGCGCGAACTGTCCTGACCCGATAACCGAACGGGAATTCCTTCAAGAAGTAGCGACCCAAATGCGAGCGCTTCGGCATAATGCCATTCATATGGGCCGCCATCCTCGAAGACTTTGCGCTGATGGTCGATCACGATGCGTTGGATCTTTGGTTGGACCTCGAAACCATCCGGGACATGCGTCATACCTTCGACAATCGTTTTCAGCGTTTTCTCGCTGATAGCAGTCGGCTCGGACTCGCTCGTGTATTCAGGTTGAAAGATGGCGGTTGATTCTCTGAATTTGGCTTTCTGGTTCGCTCTGCTTTTTTCGATCGCGTTCACTTCATCCCGCGTCATTTCCAGTCGCAAGCCGAACTCGGTCTCGAGCGAAGCAGCGTCGTCTTCGCTCAGCGTTCCGGCATCGAGCAACTCGCGTTTATAAAGCTGGGTGACGGATGGACGTTTCTCGATCTTCGCGTAGAGATCGGGCTGTGTGAACGACGGTTCGTCGCCTTCGTTGTGGCCATAGCGACGATAGCAATACAAGTCGATCACTACGTCTCGCCCGAATTTCTGGCGGAAATCGAACGCCAAATCGGTGACAAACTTCACTGCGAGCGGGTCATCGCCGTTCACATGAAAAATCGCGGCTTCAATCATCTTCGCGATGTCCGTGGCGTACTGTGATGATCGCGCATCTTTCGGAAGCGTAGTGAAACCGATCTGATTATTCACCACGACGTGAATAGTGCCGCCAGTGCTATAACCGTGTAACTGCGACAAATTCAGCGTCTCGGCCACGATTCCCTGTGCGATGAATGCCGCATCGCCGTGCACGAGTAGCGGCAAGACTTTTTTCCGGTGCTCGGTATCGCCGCGAATTCGTTGCCGGGCGCGCGCCTTTCCTTCGACGACTGGATCGACAGCTTCTAAATGGCTCGGGTTCGACGAGAGTCGGATCTCAATCTCGTCGCCCGAAGCGAGCCTGCGCACGGCCTGATAACCGAGATGATATTTCACGTCGCCATCGCCAGCGACCAAATCGGGAATGTAGTTTTCGCTAAACTCGGTAAAGATGATTTTGAGCGATTTGCGCAGGAAATTCGCAAGCACATTGAGGCGTCCGCGATGCGCCATGCCCATGCAAATCTCCTCGACGCCGCCGTCCGGGCATTTGTGCAGGATTGTCTCCAGAGCGACCAGCAGCGATTCCGCTCCCTGTAACGAAAAGCGTTTTTGTCCCACGTAGCGGGTATGCAGGAAAATCTCGAACGATTCGGCTTCGAGCAGCGCCCGCAACAGCGCGACCTGGACCGCACGAGGCGTTGAATGTTTATGCGGGCGTGTTTCCAGTCGCCGCCGGATCCATTCGCGGACGCGCGGATCCTGAATATGCATAAACTCCGATCCGATCGAGTCGGCATAAATTCGATCGAGCCCCGCGACCATGTCACGCAACGTCATCACCCGATTGTCGAGGAAGAACTTCGATGAAACCCGAAGATCGAGGTCGGCCTCGGTGAACCCAAACTCGCTCAAACGCAGCAGCGGATTTATCGGCCGCATCTCTGCCAACGGATCTATGCGCGCGATCGTGTGACCCAGCGAGCAATAAGCATAAACCAACCCGTCGATCCGTGTCTGTAATGCTGCTTCGCGAGCCTCGACCTCAGCTTCGGCCGCTCCGTTACGTTCCGGAAGGTTCCCCAGTTCGAATCCTTCAAAAAAGGCAGACCACCCGGAATCGACCGAGTCAGGGTTCTCCTGCCAGAGGCGATACTTGTCCTCGATCAGGTGAAGATTTGCGCGAGCATCAATTGAGGTGCGCATAGGGAATCAATCTCGGATGATTACGCGTCGCGGCAAGTTGACAGTCCGAAGGCTGCCTCGTTACTTGCTGCGCGTATGCGTCTGAAAAATCGTGCTGTTTGCGCGGTCGGCTGTTCGTTATGTGGGGTTGGGGTGTGCTGTTCCTTATCGCGGCTTCAGCGCCCTGTTTTGCACAGGCCGATCCGGCTTCGGAACCAGCCGTTTTGGCTGTGGCGAAGGTTTTGCCTGCGGTAGTGAATATCAATACCGAGCGCATCGTTAAGCGCACCGTGCGCGACCCGTTCGACGATTTTTACGCGCAATTCTTCGGTTACAATCGGTTTCGGCCGCGCGAAGTCCGTCAGACGCTGCAAAGTCTGGGATCCGGTTTCATCATAGATCCGGCGGGTTACATCGTGACGAACAAGCACGTGGTAGAGCGTGCTGCGGATTTGAAGATTCACGTAACCGCTCACGACGGGAAAACCTATCGCGCGCATTACAAAGACGGAGACGACAAGACCGATTTGGCCTTTATCAAAATCGACGCGCAAACCGATTTCCCGTTCATCAATCTGGACGATATCTCTCCAAATTTGCTCGGTCAGACCGTCATGGTAGTGGGCAATGCTGTCGGATACGGCAGCTCCATCAGCCGGGGTGTGCTGAGCGCGGTCAAACGGAATATCACCGTTGATGAAACCGATTATAAGGATTTGGTGCAGACGGATGCCGCAATCAATCCTGGTAACAGCGGCGGGCCGGTGATCGATCTTTCCGGTCGATTGGTAGGTATTGCGTCCGCGAAAATGGCGTTTACGCCACAAGGCGTTCCCACCCAGGGCATGGGCTTCGCCATTCCGGCCGATGTTGTGCGTGACAGCGTCAATCGCTTCAAGCAGGTGGCGATGAAACAGGGCAAACCTAAAGGCTCGCCTGCACCTGCCGAACCCAGCAGTGCCCGCGTCGAGAAATTATTCGGAATGCAGCTGCAAGACTTGGGTTCGGAATTGAGCGATGCGCTCGGTTATCTGCGAGGCCGTGGCGTTTTGATCACGGCGGTGGAACCCGAGAGCCCGGCAGACGACGCCGGGATAAAGCGCGGAATGGTCCTATACGGCGTTAACAAATCGACGGTCTCTTCTTTGAGACAGATCGAAGAAGCGCTGCGAGCGGCCGAGAGCGGCGCAAGCGTGGAGTTTACGATCGGCATCATCCGGGCGCGTGGAGAGAACCATGAGCTCGCCACCCTGACTCTCAAAGCGCGGTAAAAAAATTGGCAACGCAATCGCGGTTCGGTTGTCTCATCGAAGTGTCGCAAAATGATCAAGGTTGAGAATTTGACGAAAAGGTACGCTGGTCAGACGGCCATTCAGGATTTGAATTTTGAGGTTAGCCAGGGCGAGATCATGGGATTTCTCGGGCCGAACGGCGCTGGAAAAACCACGACCATGCGCATCCTGGCGGGCTTCATGCCGCCGACTTCCGGCCGCGCGAGCATCGCCGGACTCGACGTTTTTGGACAATCGCTGCAGGCACGGGCACATCTCGGCTACATGCCCGAAAATGTTCCGCTCTACAGCGACATGCGTGTGACGGAATACCTGAATTATCGCGCGGCGCTCAAGGGTGTGCCGCACCGTCGCATTGCAGAGCGGGTTGGCGATGTGAAGGAACTTTGCGGTCTCAAGGACGTCGAACGAAAACTCATCGGCACTTTATCCAAAGGCTATCGCCAGCGCGTCGGTCTGGCGGATGCTTTAGTAGCGGAGCCCGACCTTCTCATTCTCGACGAGCCCACGATTGGCCTCGACCCAAATCAAATCCGGCAAGTGCGGGAGTTGATTAAGAATCTGGGCAGGCAGCACACGATTTTGCTTTCCACCCATATCTTGCCCGAGGTGGAGATGACATGCAGTCGGGTGATCATCATTCACAAAGGGCGAATCGAAGCGTGCGATACGCCGGAGAACTTGCTGGGGAAAATCAGACAAGCAGGCGGCGTAGAGCTTGAGGCAAAGGTCGGAAACGACAACGGCGAGGAAGAATTGAAGAAGATCCCGGGCGTTCGAGAGGTAGTCATAGACGGTGAGAACGATTGGAAGAGATTCTCGTTGCGAGTCGAATCTGGTTCGGACGTACGCGAAGAGGTTTTTCGGCTCGCCGTGGAACGCCGCTGGGCCGTGCGCGAACTCACACAGCGCCGCGGAACGCTCGAGGACGTTTTCGTCGAGCTGACCCATCCGGATCAGATCTGACCGGAGTCTGGAGTAGTGGAGTAATGGAGTGTTGGAGTATTGGAGTTATGAATTACGAAACTGAACTTCGGAACAAAAATCGCGGCTACATGAAGCTGATGGTTTGGAAAAAAGCCATGGAGTTATTCGAACTCGTCTGGGCAATCGTTTTCACGGAGAACAAGATTGATTTCAAACTCCGCTCACAACTAGCCGATGCGGCCCAATCAGTGTCCGCAAACATTTCCGAAGGGTACGGCCGACGCTCGCTTAACGAGTATATTCAATTTTTGTATTACGCGCTCGGTTCATTGGCCGAGACGATGACGCGCGCGATCGGTCTCAAAGAAACCAGGCAAATCGCAGAAGCGCGGTTCCACGATGTGGACGTTCTGCATTACGAGGTCGAGAACCGTCTGCTACGCCTAATCGACAAGCTGGAACAGAAACGCGGAGATGAAAACTGGATAGACCGTATCGCTGAAGATCCTGAGGAGTACGTCGTTACTCCATCACTCCAACACTCCATTACTCCAGCGCTTCGCACCCATGCGTAAATTCTGGACCCTGCTCACCCGCGAAGTGCGCAGCTATTTCTACTCCCCGATCGCGTACATCGTGATGATCTTTTTCCTGATCATCAGCGGGATCGATTTTTATTTCCAAGTCTCGTTCATGAACCAGCGCCAGGTCCAATACACGATCCAGGAGGCGTTCTTCAATTCAGTGTTCTTTTGGTTCGCATTCGTTTTGATTTTTCCGTTGATCACGATGCGCTTGTTTGCCGAGGAATTTAAGCTCGGCACCATCGAGCCGCTCACGACTGCGCCTGTTCGCGACTGGCAGGTAGTGCTCTCCAAATTCTTTGGTGCACTTGTGTTTTATCTGATCCTCTGGATCCCGACGCTTCTGTATTTTTGGATTTTCGCGAGAGTAACAAACCAGCCGGCCGCGCATTCGCCCGGAGCCTACTTCGGCTCTTACCTGATGCTTTTGCTGCTTGGAATGTTTTATCTTTCCATTGGTTGCCTCACATCGGTGCTGACCCGGAACCAGATTATTGCGGCGATCATTTCGTTCTGCGCAATTACGTTGCTGTTTTTCCTCGGCCTGGTGCAGTTCATCCTGCTCGATGTAAGCTCCGAGACGCGCGAGTTGCTGGGTTATTTTTCTGCGATCGAACACATGGGAACGTTCTCCCGGGGGATCATCGACACGCGACCGATCGTTCTCTACGTGAGCATGACCATGGTCGTTCTGGTGCTCACTTATCAGGCATTCCAATCCCGGAAATGGAGGCTCTGATATATGGCTGATGAATTAAAGGAGCCTGGTACGCGCCGCAGGATCAAAATTGGCCGGATCCGGATCGGTCTCAACGTTGTCGTCCAGATCGTGTTGATCCTGTTTCTAGCCGCAATGGTGAACTCGCTTGCCTTAAAACACTACAAGCGTTGGGATTTTTCACGCGACCAGAAATATGCGTTGTCAGATAAGACGAAGCGTTTCCTTGACACGCTCAAGGGCAAGATGCGCATCACGGTTTTCTTCTCACCCAGCACGCCGATCACCGCGGACCTTCAGAATCTGCTGACCGAATATCAGTACGCCGGGAAGGGAAGGATTGACGTCGAGCAAATCGACCCGGAGCGGAATCTTTCCCGGGCCAAGGAGTTGTTCGATAAATACAAGGTCGTCACGGACGAAAGCCTTTTGGTGCTCGACTACGACGGGCGCAACAAAACGGTCAAGGCCTCGGAGATGGCCGATGTTGACCAGAGCGGGATGGCACTCGGCGAAGGTCCGCGGGTCGCTGCATTCAAAGGCGAACAAGCAATCACCAGCGCGATGATCGACCTTGTCGAAGGGAAAAAGAAGACGCTGGGATATGTCACGGGTCACAAGGAACCGGCGCTTTCGGCGCCCACGAGCCCGATCTCACTGGTGAAGACCTTTATCGAGAATGAAAACATCAAGTTTCAAGAGCTGAACCTTCTCGATCAGCCTGCAATCCCGGCGGATGTCAATGCGGTGATTATCGTCGGGCCGCAATACGATTTTTCCGATCGCGAAATGCAAGTGCTGCGCGATTTCTGGGACAAACAGGGCCGCATTTTGATTCTTGTCGACCCGGCAGCGAACACACCCAGACTACGTGCCTTTCTTGATGAGCTGAACGTCAAAGTAAATGACGACAGGCTCATGGTTTTCGTGCGCACAGGAATTCAAGAGCTGGCGCTAACGAGAGATGTCCAGGCGCATTTCCTCGGCGACAGCCCAGTTACGAAGCGGCTGGCGGACGTGCGGGCAATTTTTGTTGGAGGCACCGCTTCACTCACGCTGGACCCGAACCGCGGGCGAGCTGCCAACATCAGGCTGGAGCCGCTCATCCAGGCAGAAAAGGGTTACTTTGCCGAGACCGATTACAACTCAGACAATCAAGTAAAACTGCAGGCGGACGCCAAAAGCGCCGGCGATGTGCCCCTGACAATCGCTGCCTCAGCGGAAAAAGGCGGCAGCGCCGATGCTCGCGTGCAGGTGAACTCTTCGCGGCTCATCGCGGTGAGCAATGCCACATTCGTTCAAGACAATGCCATCATGCAGGATCAGGCGGCTCTCGATTTTGTTTCCGGCGCAGTGAACTGGTTGTTGAGCCGCGAACAAATGATCGGTATCGCGCCAAAAATTTCGAAGCCTCTCACGTTCAGCCTCGACCCGGAAGCATTGCGCCGACTGCGCTGGATTCTTCTGGTTCTGATGCCGCTGATTCCCGCTGCCATTGGAACAGTCGTCTGGTGGCAACGCCGCGTCTGACATGAATTGGAGAAACACGCTCATCCTGGCAATCATTGCGCTCGCTGGCGTCGCTTATTTCAGATTTTTCGAAATGAAGCGGCCGGGCACGGAAGACGCCCGGCGTCAGTCGCAGAACATGGTCAATTTTGATCGAACCAAGATCGACGGAATCGTGATTCAAAATGGCGATCAAAAGATTGAGCTCCGACGCCGCGACAACAAATGGCGCCTGGAAACGCCCATCAAGGACCAGGCCGATGGCGCGTTAGTCGAAACTTTGTTGTCGGACTTGGAGAATTGGCAAAAGGAGGGCGCCATCCCGGCTAAAGAGATCGACTCTGATAAGAGTAAGCTCGCTGAGTACGGCCTGAACAATCCAAAGCTGAAACTCAAATTGCTCGGGCATGATCGGCCGCCGGAAATCTTGTTTGGCAAAGACGCTGCAATGGAAGGCAGGATGTATGTGCGGTTCCAGAACTCAAAGGAAACATTTCTCGCCGGCCAATCGGTTAGGAAAGACATAGACAAAAAACCGGAGGAATTCCGGGACAGAAAACTGACCGATTTGAGTAACGCGCAGGTGCGCCGGGTGGTATTGAAAACGCCCGCCGGAGAAATCGAGCTGGAGAAGAAAGATACGCACTGGGAGATCCTGAAACCGCTTCGCGCGCGCGCCGATGATCAGAAAGTTAACGACCTGATTTCGCAGGTCACGTCGGCGCGCATTGGACAATTTGTGGCTGACGACCGTGGTGATCTGCGCCCTTACGGATTAGCGGAGCCGCGCGGATCAATCACATTGCTTGATCAGGAGCAGAAAAAAGATCAGAAAGTAGAGATCGGCGAGTCCATCAAAGTTGCCGGCCGGGAGGACAAAGGGCAGACGTTGCAAATCGGCGCAATTCCCGAGAAAGAAAACGAACAGGTGTATGTGCGGTTCGCTCCGCGCGGCTCTGTTTATACGTTGCCAAAAAAAATCGAAGAGATCCTTAACGCGAAACCGGCCGACTTGCGGGACAACCATCTGGTTCGGATCGACACTAACATTCTTGATCGGATCACGATCGACGCGCCTGGCAAAACCAAAACCGTTCTCGCACGCAAAGACGGGAATTGGACAGTGACAAACCGAAACAACGCGGTAGCAGATGCAGGCGCAGTTCGCCACATGATCGACGCACTACAAAATGAGCGTGTGACAAAATTCGTCGAAGACGTCGCTTCCAATCTGCCAAAGTACGGCCTCGATAAGCCGCAGCTCCAATTGACATTCAGTTCATTTGCCTCCGAGAACACCGCCGAAAGTAAAGCGGGCGAGGAACCGTTCGCCACAATTGCCTTTGGAAAAGACGAGGGCGACAACGTTTATGCGCGCCTCACCGATGAACCATTTGTCGTGGCAGTCCGTCGCGGGTTGCTCGATCAAATTTCACCTGATCCTCTGCGATGGCAGGATTTGTCGATCTTCAAATTTAAGCCAGAGCAGATTCATAGGATAAGCGTCACGACCGACAAGGAACTGTCGTTAGAACGAGGTCAAAACAAGCAGTGGCATTGGCTGAAAGGAAGCGGCGCAATCAATCAGGCCAATTTGCAATCGCTGGTCACAACCTTGTCGAACTTGTATGCGGTGCGCTGGCTCGAAACGACAACACCTCAGCAAGGGTTCGATAAACCACAACTCGTGCTCAGCTTCACGACTTCAGCCGACAACAAGACATCATACAAACTGACGGTCGGCGCTCAAAACAACGACGGCACATTTTGCGCGCGCGTGGAAGGACGCGACGGCACATTTACGATCCGCGGTTCCGACCTCAACAATTTGAAATTGCCGCTTGAGACGCAAGGCACGGCGTCCCCTTCGTCAACGACGGCCCCGAGTCCGAGCGCAACGCCCTAACCAGTCATCGCTTCGTTTTTTCGTGCGGTTTTGGCGATGGAGATGGGCGCGCCGCAGAGCCGCCTGTGCGGCTCACTAATTTGCCGGAGGCGTCAAAGACAGAATAACCAGTTTGCTTGCCTGTTGAGTCGTAGCTGTAAACGATCTTGTTCAGAAGCGTGCCGTCGGCTGCGCTTTGAGCTTCTTCCAGGATGCGGCCTGCGTCGTCGTACTTGTAACGGCTCTTGAGTCGAACGCGACCATCAGGTCCGGAAACTTCTCCGGTCGCGAACCGGCCGGCGTTGTCGAGTTGATACCGAATCGTCTGACGAACTTTGCCATTCGGATCTGTTGTCGTGGACACTGCTGTGTGCTGTGCGTTATCGAAGTTGTAAACGGTGCGTGAGCCATCTGGATGCATCGACATTGTGACTCGCACGGCGTCAGTCGAAGCTTGACCGAAGGCTGTTGCGCCCCCGCAAATGAAAAGAGCGCACGCGAGCCCGGGCGCGAACCGGAAACGTTTCATGATTCGGACGAGCTTACGAATTTCGCCGCGGCGGCGCAACAGAACGTTCGTGACTGCATTGCGGCGAGAACCGGAGTAACCCTCACCTCTCCTCTCCCTTGCTAAGAAAAAGGCGACCCGTCGCTCGGCTGAATGAAGCGATTCAACCGGAAGCAAATACTGAAGATTTTTATTGACCGTCTGCTGCGGAAGTGGTTAAAGGTGGGGTCAAGTGGAGTAAAGTGGGCTACTGCTCCACGCGACTAATGGACGCCGATTCCCAACCAGAACGCTTCTATGCCGGAGAGTTCCGGCATTCCATTGACGAGAAAAATCGGATCACCATCCCATCGCGGTGGCGGCGCGATCGTCCCGAGGACTTCATTCTTTTGCCTGAAGCGACACATCAATTTCTGCTGGTCATGTCGCCAAAGGAGTTCGCGAAAATGGGTTCGGCCGCGGAAACCAATGACAAGGTTTCCGCGCGCGATCGCCGCGTATTCCTGCGTCAGCTGCATTCTCGCGCTCAACATGCAGGCGCTGACCGGCAGGGTCGCCTCGTTTTGCCGGACGAACTTTGCCAAAAAGTTGGATTGAAAAATGAAGTCGCGCTCGTGGGCAATCGTGGGCGTTTTGAAATTTGGAATTTGCAACGGTGGAAACGGGCACACGAAGAGGAAACGGCTACCTACCAGCATGTAGCGAAAGAGATTGGATTATAAAGCGTATGTTGCGCCAACACGTCATGAATCCGCTCTGGACCGAGCCGCCTGCATGGCTCGCCATCGATCCGAAAGCATCAGAGGAGTCCGCGCAGCCGGGGGAGGATTTTGTCTACCATCGTCCGGTAATGCAGAGAGAAGTCCTTGAACTATTCAAGCCGAAAACAGGCTTGCTGATCCTCGACGCAACGTGTGGTGGCGGCAGCCACACTCAAGCGCTTTTGGAAAGTGGCGCTGATGTTTTGGCTTTGGATCAGGATCCTGATGCAGTCCGGCACGTGACCGAGCGTCTGGCGCATCTTGGCCGGCGCATCATCGTGCGGCAGGCAAACTTCCGATACGCAGATTGTGTTCTCGACGAATTGGGAATTCGCACGATCGGAGGCGCGCTTCTTGACTTGGGTGTTTCTTCCCGGCAACTCGAAAACGCGGAGCGCGGGTTCAGTTTCATGCGAAACGGTCCGCTGGACATGCGGATGGACCCGCGGACGAGCCTCACCGCCGCGACAATCGTCAACGATTATAGCGAAGAAGACTTGACCCGCCTCTTTCGTGAGCTGGGCGAAGAACCAGCAGCGCGACGCATCGCCAGCATAATCGTAAAAATGCGCAAGACCTCTCCGTTTCGCGAAACGCTCCCGCTCGCCCGCACAATCGAGAAACTCGTGGGCCGCCACGGACGACAGCATCCGGCTACTCAAGTGTTTCAAGCGCTGCGCATGGAAGTGAACGACGAGCTTGGCGCTCTGGAACAAGGCCTGCGCGTCTTAACTGCACGACTCGAGCGGGGCGGACGTATCGCGGTGATCTCTTTCCATTCGCTGGAAGACCGGATGGTGAAAAATTTCTTTCGCGATCATAGCAAGGAATGGCTCGATAGACCCGAATGGCCCGAGCCGCGACGCAATCCCGACTACGACCTTGCGGTTGTTACGCCGAAACCCGTGGAGCCGAGCGAGGAAGAACAGCGCGGGAACCCCCGATCGCGAAGCGCGAAGTTGCGCGTAGCGGAGAAGATCAAATGAATCGATCACGTCGACGAAATTGCAATACGGTAAACGCCGCCTCACTGGCGCGCTGGATTGTGATGACGGCATTTCTGGCGCTTGCCGGGTTGGCTTATGTTTATTTGACGCTGCAACTATATCACCTTGGCGAGCGTAGAAAGGCAGTGGAGAACGAGCTCGCGTCGCTGCGCACTCAAAACGATGTCGCCGCCGGACAGATCGCGGCGCTCACCTCGCGCACAGCTTTGCAACGCCGCTTGAAAGAAGGCTACCTGAAAATGATCCCCGTTCCGGAGTCGAAGATCGTGCGGCTTACAATTCCGATGCAATCGACCGACGAAGAGACGATTCAACCCGTCGCGAACCCATTAGCGCCACATGAATCCAAGTAGCCGAACCCGTGGCGCTCTGGTGTGCGCTGCTTTTATCGGCCTGTTCAGCATCTTTTCGTTTCGCTTGATTTATCTCCAGGCAATCAAGCATGACGAATACGCCGGGCTCGCTGCGGAAAAACACGTTTACAAGCAGGTCATTCACGCGGAACGCGGCATGGTCCTGGACGCGAACAATGAAGTTCTCGCGCACAACATTCCTGTGGAAACCGTCGTGGCCGACGCGACGCATCTTAGCGATGTGCAAGCAACGATTGATCTTCTAAATACCGAGCTGGAGATCCCCTCCCAGGAACTTGCCGAAAAGTTAAACAGTGGTCGCCGCTACATCGTCATCAAGCACGAGGTGCCGGCGGGGCGAGTAAATGGACTGCGTGAAAAACTACGCGCCGGCAATTTGCGCGGAATCTATTTCGAGCACGATGCCACGCGCATCTATCCCAACGGCTCGATGCTTTGTCACGTGATTGGGTTTACGGATTTCGATCACCACGGCGTCCAGGGTGTTGAAGCCTCAATGGAAGAATACCTCCACGGACAGGACGGCTTCCGTTTCATCGAGCACAACCGCGCCGGCCACGAGATCGTGCCTTATCGCGGGCAAGAGCGCGCGTCGCGGGACGGTTACCAGGTGCATCTGACCGTCGATCTTGGTCTTCAAAGCATCGTCGAAGAGGAAATCGACGCGGCAATGAAGGAGTATTCTCCACAAAAGGCGACGATCATTCTGATGCGGCCGCAGACAGGCGAAATCCTGGCCATCGCCAATCGCCCGAACTTCGATTTAAACCTCCGTTCCGAGGCCAAGCCCGAACAAATGAAAAACCGGGCCATCATCGACATGATGGAACCGGGTTCTACCTTCAAAATCGTAGCCGCTGCCGCTGCTCTTAATGAACGCAAATTGCGTTCTGATTCGGAGGTGTTTTGCGAGAACGGCCTCTGGAACTATGGGGGCTCCGCTTTGCACGATCATCACGCGTATGGCTATCTGAGCGTCCGCGACATTCTGGTCAAATCGAGCAATATCGGGGCAGCGAAACTTGCTCTCAGCATCGGCGACCAAAAATTCTACGAGTACATCCGGCGCTTTGGATTTGGGGAGCGCACCGGAATTGAACTGCCGGGTGAGATCAATGGAGTGATTCGGCCGCCGCAAACGTGGAGCAAAATTTCCATTACGCGCATTCCGATGGGGCACGAAGTCGGCGTCACGCCATTGCAGATGACATCGGCGATGGCAACGATCGCCAACGGAGGCAAACTGGTGACACCGCGGATTATAAAATCGGTCACGGCATCGGACGGCAAAATAATCAGCTCAGTTTCGCCAGTTGTACTGCGTCAGGTCATCTCTTCTGAAACTGCCAAACAAATTGGTGACGCGTTGCGCGGCGTTGTGAGCGATCAAGGAACCGCCGCCGCTGCTGCTGTGCCCGGGTTTACGATTGCCGGCAAAACGGGAACCGCGCAAAAGGTCAATCCGAACGGGGGATACGACCACGGGAAGAGCGTCGTTTCGTTTCTCGGCTATCTGCCGGCGGATCATCCTGAGTTTGTCGGGCTTGTCGTGCTGGACGATGCGCACACGAGCAAACCTGAATTGAATTACGGCGGGAAAGTTGCTGGGCCGATTTTTTCCCACGTTGCCGAGAAAGCCGCCCATTACCTTGACCTTGAGCCGCATGAGGAGATTCGCAAAGGGATTCCCGTTCAGCGAGTCGAAAAACCAAAGCCGGCAGAGCGAGTCCACAAGCCCGTGCCGGCGGAACGAATCGCCTTAACCGATGGTTCGCGACGTTGAGTGCCTCGTCCCGGTTCGCCGTAGCGAATCCGTCTCCTGTCGGAGATGTTAAAGCCTCATGCAGCTCAAGACCCTTCTCACTGCGACTCCAATTCGCCAAGTCTTCGGGCCAGTTGATCGCCCGGTGGAAAACATCGCGTATGACTCGCGGAGAGTGCAAAGGCACACCATGTTCGTGGCCTTGCGGGGTGAAAAAACTGATGGGCACCAATTCATCGGTCACGCCATCGATAAAGGGGCGTCGGTGATCGTCGCTGAGCGCGAACAAAAAGATCCGCGCGTCACTTGTCTGCTTGTTGAAAACACTCGCACCGCGCTCGCCGATTTTTCAGCAACTTTTTACGGGCACCCGGCGCGCAAATTGAAACTCGCCGCGGTCACAGGCACAAATGGTAAAACCACGACGACATTTCTGATCAAACATATCTGCGAAAACGCCGGATCACGTTGCGGATTAATCGGAACCGTTAGATACGAAATCGGCGAGAGGATTTTGCCCGCTATCCGTACCACACCTGAATCGCTCGATTTACAAGAGCTCCTGGCGCAGATCGCCAATGCAGGTTGCAAAGCGGCAGTGATGGAAGTCTCTTCGCACGCACTGGCGCAGGAGCGCACACGCGGTATCGACTGGAACGTCGCCGTTTTCACGAATTTGACTCAGGACCATCTCGATTTTCACGGCACGATGGAAAATTACTTCGAAGCCAAAGCCAAGCTCTTCACCGGACTCGCCGGCCAAAGACAAAAGACCAAACCCGTGGCGATTGTGAACATTGACGACCGTTACGGCCAACAGTTGCTCGGCAGGCTGGATAAAGGCCTCGCCGTTATCACCTATGGGATGGGGTCACGCGCGGATTTCCGCGCTTCAAACTATCGCGCCGAATTCACCGGCACATCGTACCAACTTGACGCGCGCGGCAAGAGTTACCTCGTTCGTCTTCCATTGATTGGCCGCTTCAACGTCACAAATTCGATCGCAGCGCTCGCTGCGGCGGAGGCGTTGGGAATTAACCTGCGAAGCGCGGTCCTGAGTCTTGGGAAAGCGCCGCAAGTCCCCGGACGCCTGGAACTGGTTCCTGCGAAACGACAATTTCAAGTGTTCGTGGATTACGCACACACTCCCGACGCGCTCGGCAACGTTCTGAAGACTCTGCGCGAACTCCAGCCGCATAGGTTGATTACGGTTTTTGGTTGTGGCGGCGATCGCGACCGGCAAAAGCGCCCATTGATGGCGCAAATGGCGGACCAGCTCGCCGATTACTCAATCATCACTTCTGATAATCCGCGCAAGGAAGACCCGAGCGCGATTATCGCGGAAACCGAAAAAGGTTTTCGCTCGAATCATTACGAAAAAATTGTCGATCGCACCGAGGCGATCAATCGCGCCGTTGCGCTCGCCGGCCCACGCGACATTGTGTTGATCGCAGGTAAAGGGCACGAAAATTATCAGGAGTTCGCAGATTACACCATCCCTTTCGATGACATCCAGGTCGCGCGGCGCGCGATAGAAGATCATCCAGTGGAGCTTTAGTTATGAATCCGCTGACGCTTTCTCAAATCGCCCAGTTCGCCGGAGCCCTGCTTTCATCCGGTGACGGGACAGTCGTAATCAACAAAGTCAGCACCGATTCCCGTACTATTAAATCGGGCGAATTGTTCGTCGCATTGCGCGGCGAAAATTTCGAAGGAGATGATTTTGTCGAAGCCGCTGCAAAAGCCGGCGCTACAGGAGCGCTGGTTGATCTCAACTGGGCGGGCAATGTTCCGAACAATTTCGCACTTCTGCGTGCGACCGATACGCTGCAAGCCTACCAGACGCTGGCAGCCAATTACCGGCGGCTCGCTCGCGCTGAAAGTCCTTGCGATCACTGGGAGCAACGGCAAGACGAGCACGAAGGATTTTGCCGCGTCGGTGCTCGCGCGAAGATTTCGGGTCACCAAGACCGAAGGGAATTTCAACAATCACGTAGGCCTTCCACGCACAATTCTGGAAGCGACTTCCGAAGATGAAGTTGCCGTCTGGGAGATCGGGATGAATCATCCCGGCGAAATCGCAGCGCTCTCGAAGATCGCCGCGCCCGATGCGGCGATCATCACAAACATCGGCGTGGCACATATCGAGTTCATGGGTTCCCGCGAGGCGATCGCCGCGGAGAAGGGAGCACTGGCCGAAGCGATCGAGCCGCAAGGAACAGTGATTCTGAATGCCGACGATCCGTTCAGTGAAGGAATCGCTGCGCGCACTCGCGCAAAAGTTGTGTTGGCAGGAACGACAGGCGGAGCTGTGCGGGCGATCGAAATTCGCCAGAGCGCCGACGGCTCAGAGTTCACAATTGTCGAGGGCGCGCATCGTTGCCGCGCGCAACTTCCCGTTGCGGGTACGCACATGGTGCAAAATGCATTGCTGGCCGTCGCCGCGGGGCGGGCATTTGGATTATCCATCGAGGAATGTGCCGCTGGCCTGGCCGCAGCGCCGCTCACAAAAGCGCGCTTGCAAATCAAGGAAATCGGTGGCGTGCAATTTCTCGACGACAGCTACAACGCCAACCCGGACTCGATGAAAGCGGCGTTGCGCACGTTGGTTGAGCTGGATGCGGAGGGGAAGACGCATCGCGGTATTGGGAGAAATGCGGGAACTCGGCGCTGAATCGGAGCGCGGACACCGCGAGATCGGTGAGACCGCAGCGACGCTCGGGGTGGATCAACTGATCACGATTGGCGACGCGGCGGAACTGATTGCGGAAGGGGCGCGCACCGCCGGTTTGGACAAAGTTTCATCCGCACGATCGACCAGCGAAGCTGCCAGGTTGCTAAGCGAAATGGCCGAGCCGGGGGATCTTGTTCTGATCAAAGGCAGTCGGGCCGCGCGCACGGAGGAAGTAATCGAGCAATTCGGCAGTCAAAATTCGGCATTCGTGACTTCGCCATGATGTACTACCTCCATCACCTGAGTGGGCAGTTCATCGGGTTCAATGTTTTCCTGTACGTCACCTTCCGGGCCATTGCTGCGGCGGTCACCGCATTTTTGACCACCCTGATTTTTGGAAATTTCATTATCGAAAAGCTCCGTGCACTGAAAGTCGAACAACCGATTCGAGGAGCGGCGGAAGTCCACCGCCTTGCCGAACTGCAAGGGGTAAAGCAAGGGACACCGACCATGGGCGGCGTGCTGGTGATTGGCGCCGTCGTTGTGTCGAGCCTCCTCTGGGCGCGTCTCGACAACAAGTTCGTCTGGCTCGCGTTATTCAGCATGGTTTACCTGGGCGGTCTCGGGTTCGCCGATGATTATCTGAAAGTCACGAAGAAGAAATCCGAAGGGATTCACGGCCGGATCAAACTCGCTTTCCAAATTATTCTCGCGGCGATTATCACCGGCATCTTTCTCACCGATCCATTGCTAGAAGTGCAGGCGCGTACGCTTTACGTGCCTTTCATCAAAACGCCGGTGATTGCGAATATGAGCTGGTTCACCTTCGTATTTTTTGTGCTGGTCATCGTCGGCACATCGAATGCAGTGAATCTCACCGACGGACTGGACGGTTTGGCGACCGGTTGCACTATCACTGTGGCATTTGCGTATGCCTTGCTCTGTTACGCGGCCGGCAATTTCCGCGTGGCGGAATACTTGCAAGTCCCGTTTTATCCGTTCGCCGGCGAACTGACCATTGTCTGCTCGGCGCTTATCGGCGCGGGGCTGGGCTTTCTCTGGTTCAACTGTTATCCGGCCAAGGTTTTCATGGGCGACACCGGATCGTTGGCCATCGGCGGCATGCTCGGCGTTGTCGCGATCTGTTGTAAACAGGAGCTCCTGCTGGTCGTAGTGGGCGGGGTTTTCGTAATCGAAGCCGTCTCAGTAATCTTGCAGGTGCTCAGCTTTAAACTCACCGGTAAGCGGTTTTTTGTTATGTCTCCGCTTCATCATCATTTCGAGCTCACCGGATGGAAGGAAACGACCGTCATCGTTCGCTTCTGGATTCTTTCGATCATTTTCGCCTTGCTCGGGCTGGCGACTCTGAAACTGCGATGAACAACGGACGCTACAAAAACCAAAACGTGGCCGTGCTTGGAGCAGGGTTGAGCGGGAGCGCCGCGGCATTGCTGCTCGCGTCCGAGGGAGCACAGGTCACAGTGCTCGACAGCGCCGGCGAAAATAGATTTGCTGAAATCCACTCTGGACAATCTGCGAGCACACGGTGTGCATGTTGTTTGTGGATCTGAGGCCAATCAGCATTCATCTGCTTACGACTGGATGGTTTTAAGTCCCGGTATCGATCCGGTTTCTCCGTTGGCCCGCAATTTTTCCTCGCGCGGAATTGAAACGATCGGTGAGTTAGAGCTGGGTTGGCGCTCCTGCGAAATACCAGTCATCGCGGTAACAGGCACGAACGGCAAAACAACGACGACAGAATTGCTGGCTCAAATGCTGAACGCGTGCGGTCAGCGAACGATTGCTTGCGGCAACATCGGCAAACCACTTTCAGAGGTCGCGCGGGAAAACCAGCCGTTGGACGTGCTGACGGTTGAAGTGAGCTCGTTTCAACTGGAAGCGATCCGCACATTTCGTCCGTCGATCAGCCTCTGGCTCAACTTCGCTCCCGACCACCTGGATCGTTATCGCTCAGTCGCTGAGTATCGCGCGGCTAAGCTACGCATTTTTGAAAATCAAACCGAGCAGGATGTCGCGGTCGTCAATGCTGTGGAAGCGCTTCCGCCGATTCGACCACGCCAAATTACGCTTCAGCGCTTATTCCAATCGCGCCGATTTCCGGTTATCTGACGGCGCAATCGTTTATGAAAGTCAGCCCGTCCTGCGGTTGGCGGACACGAAACTGCGCGGGCTACATAACATCGAGAACCTGATGGCGACGCTCGCTGTCGGGGTTGCCCGCGGATTTTCGTTCGCCCAGATGGTGCCGGCGATTCGCGATTACGAGCCTCGCCCACACCGCTGCGAATTTGTGCGCGAACTCGGTGGCGTCGAATACGTGAACGACTCCAAGGCAACCAACCTGGACGCGGTCGAGAAAGCGTTGGCCGCACAAACTAAACCTGTGGTGCTAATCGCTGGCGGCAAAGACAAAGGATTCACGTTCGATCCGTTGCGTTCTCTAGTGAAAGACAGAGTGAAATCAGCAGTTCTGATCGGCGAAATGGCTGGAGAGCATCAGGCGCTCATGGGACGGCGCGGTCAAATCCGAAATTGCAACTTCACTCGCCGACGCGGTCGAGCGAGCGCGCAGTCTCGCCAGTGCCCGGCGACGTTGTCCTGTTCTCTCCGGGCACATCATCGTTCGACATGTTCAAAAGTTACGCCGATCGCGGCGATCAATTTCGCAAACTGGTGCAAACGCTCCCACAATGAAACGGCTTAAAATCCCGCGCTTGTTCAACCCAAAGAAAATGCTCGCAGCGACGGCGCGCCGCGCGTCGGCGGCGTCCGCAGGAATGGACTTTGAAGGCATTCCAGAGCCAAACATGAAGTTGTCGCGGGCATTGCTGATTGTTTTGCTTCTGCATGTCGTTGCCGTGTCGGGAATCATTGCCTTCAACGCTATCAAGACGCGTGAGCGTGCATTCGTCCGCCGACCTCGACGGAAACAGAGAACAAACCGGCTGACACGGCGGGAGCAGCAAATCACGCGGACACTGCCAACGCACGAGTTGCTGCAGCGCCAAAAGGAAAACGATCGCCAACATGACCCGAAACCTTCTCATTCGCCTGCGAAGGACAAAGCGGCGAAGACGCTTTCGCCTTCAGGAAAGACTTACGTTGTGAAGAAGGGCGATAATCCAGTCGCAATCGCAAAGAAACTGAAAGTCTCCTATAGCGATTTGATGGCGCTCAATCACGTTGAGGACCCACGCAAATTGCAGATCGGCCAAAAACTTTTAATTCCAAACCCACCGACAAATCGGAAAAAAACGGAGAAAAAAAGAGTAAAAAGTAATGCATCGAATCCGGCGATATAAACCAGAGATGTTTCGCTTCGCTTAACACGAAATGAAGTTATGCGTCGTAAAAGCGCCTATATACTTTTTTTGGCAGTCCTCGCACTTCTCGTCATCGGCATCGTGATGCTCTTCAGCACGAGCGCCTACGCACGCGACAGCCATGGCGACGTTTATTTTTTCATTAAACGCCAGGCGATTTGGATTGGGATTGGACTTGCCGCGTGCATTTTTTCGGCGCTCATGAACTATCACTTCTGGCAAAAGACGTGGTGGCTTTGGTTCGCGGTGGCGCTGGCCGCTCTGGCGCTTTGTTACATCCCGCACATCGGAATGCGCATCAACGGATCGCGTCGCTGGGTCGGCTACGGCCCAATTACATTTCAGCCCTCGGAACTCGCAAAAATCGCAACGATCTTTTTTCTGGCCTCATGGTTTGCGCGACGTGAAAAACCGGACGGCAGCGTGTTTTCGGAATTTATTATTCCGCTTGCAATTATCAGCGTGCCGGCTGCGCTCGTGCTGGGGGAAGTCGATCTGGGAACTACAGCCTTAATCGGAACAACGGCATTTGTTGTGATGTTCATTGCCGGCACTAATCCTCTATGGCTTGGAGGTCTGGCACTGGCGGGCTTGGGCGGATTACTGATCGTTGCGACGCAAATCTCCGAGCGTATGGGACGGCTCTCCGCTTTTCTTCATCCTCAAAATTACAAGGATGATGCTGGCTTGCAGCAAATGCAGGCCTTGATCGCCTGGGGCAGCGGCGGGATGGAAGGGCTTGGGCTGGGCAATGGCCGCCAGAAGATGCTTTATCTGCCGTATGCGCACACAGATTTTATTTTTCCAATCATCGGCGAAGAGCTTGGTCTTCGGTTCAGTCTTCTGGTGGTTTTTTTGTTCGTTGTAATAATTGTTTGCGGCATCATGATTGCGCTGCACGCTCGTGATCGTTTTGGACTGCTGCTCGGTTGCGGGATTGTTTCGCTCCTCGCTCTGCAGGCAGCCGTCAACATCGGCGTGACGACGTCGCTTCTGCCTAACAAAGGGCTCCCGCTGCCATTTATCAGCTATGGAGGTTCGAACCTGGCCGCATGTATGTTTGCCATCGGCGTGTTGGTGAACATTTATCGCCAGGGCATTCTCGAGCCGCCGCCGGTGAAACGCGCCACGATGAACGCCAAAGTGACGCCGCGACTTTGATTAACCGTAACTCAGACTAGCCCAACATGAACGCTGTAATCGCATGCGGAGGAACCGGTGGACATCTTTTCCCGGGCATTGCTGTCGCGGAAGTGCTGCAAAATCGCGGACACGAAGTGATGCTGTTGGTTTCCGAAAAGGACATCGACGCGTTGGCGCTTTCCGGCCGGACGAATTTCCAAGTCGAAAAACTACCGACTGTAGGATTGCCTTCGCCATTTTCGCCGGCGTTTTTTGGGTTCACTCGCCGCTTTGTTGAAAGCTTATCCCTTTGCCGGTCTATCTATCGCAAGTTCAATCCGCACGTCGTTCTGGGCATGGGCGGGTTCACTTCCACCGCGCCAGTGTTGGCCGGGCGATTCCGCGGCATAGCCACGTTTATTCACGAATCGAACGCCGTCCCAGGAAAAGCGAACCGTTGGACCGCGCGGGTGGTGAATGCGGTCATGCTGGGCTTCCAGGAATGCGCGCCGTTTTTTCCGAAAACACGTACCGAAGTCACCGGCACACCGGTTCGCACCGAACTGGTGCGTCTGGACCGCGCAGATTCGCGGCGAAAACTCGGATTGCGAGAGGATCTGCCCACACTGCTGGTGATGGGCGGCAGCCAGGGCGCCAGCGGGATTAATCAGGCGCTAATCAAAGCGCTGCCGTTCTTGCAAGGTGTGCCGCTCCAGGTGATCCACCTCTCCGGCGGACGCGATGAACGCCTAGTTGCAGACAACTATCGCCGGGAAAATGTCCCTGCTTACATCGGCGCGTTTCATCATCAGATGGAGGAAGTGTACAGCGCCGCTGATCTTGTCGTTGCGCGAGCGGGCGCGGCCAGCCTGGCGGAGTTCGCCGGCTTTTCGTTGCCCGGCATCCTGATTCCATTTCCATACGCCGCGGATGATCACCAAACGCGCAATGCAGAAATCTATGCTCGCGCTGATGCGGCAATCCTTCTGAAGCAGTCGGATCTCTCTGGTGAAGTGCTCGCGCGTAACATCCGCGAGCTGATGGAAAACCCGAAACGGTTGCAGCAAATGGCGGCGAATTGTGCGCGTCTCGCGCCGAACGATGCAGCTGGTCGCGTGGCGAACACGATGGAAAAATATACCACTCATGAAGCTCACGTCTGAGGCAACTGCCGCGCGCGCCGAGTCTCCGCACAAGAAACTTCGGCGGCATGATGCGTTTCCAGATCTGTCGCGATTTCTGACCACCGAACAGCATCGGATTCACCTCGTCGGTGTTGCGGGAAGCGGTATGAGCGGTCTTGCCGGGCTTCTCCTCGAGTTGGGACACGCAGTGAGCGGCTCGGACAAGGTTACAACGACAGAGACCGAGCGACTGCAACGGCTAGGCCTGCGCTTTCATGAACAGCATCTCCCTGAGCATGCGGACGCTGCGGACCTTGTTGTTTTTTCCTCCGCGATTAAGGACGACAATCCAATTCTCCTAACCGCGCGCAATTGCGGAAAACCGCTGTTTCGTCGCGCGGAAGCCGTCGCTGCAATCATGCAAGCCAAACGCGGCATTGTGATCGCCGGTATGCATGGCAAAACAACCACTTCCGCAATGACGGCACATGTGCTTCGCGAGGGCGGACTACATCCATCGCACTATGTGGGCGCTGAAATTCCGATTCTCGGAACGAACGCGTATTGGAGCCAGCGCGGCGAATATTTCGTTGCAGAAGGCGACGAAAGCGACGGCACGTTGCGCTGCTTTCATCCCGAGCACGCTCTCATTCTAAATATCGAGGAAGAACATCTTGATTTCTATCCCGATCTCGCAGCTATCGAAAAAGTGTTTGCGCAACTGATCGATCAAACCAAGCGGAAGCGTTCTCTACAACGTTGACGATCCGAACACCGCGCGATTGTGCAGCAAGCGCAAACGCGCAGTCTCCTACGGATTTTCCGAGCAGGCGGATTATCGCGGAGCCGACGTGGAGCTGCGGAATTTTGGTTCATCCTTTTTAGTTTTTCGCCGCGGCGAGAAACTTGGGCGGGCGACCCTCAATGTTCCCGGAGAACACAACGTGCATAACGCGCTTGGAGTAATCGCGCTGGCTTCCGAGCTTTCTATTCCGTTCGACAAGATCGCAGCATCGCTGCGGAAATTCGAACATGCGCGCCGCCGGTTCGAGATCAAATACGCAAGCGACAGGTTTCTGCTCGTCGACGATTATGCGCATCATCCGACGGAAATTCGTGCCACACTTCGCGCAGCGAAATCGATAGGACGGCGGCGTCTCGTCACGATGTTTCAGCCGCACCGTTTTTCACGAACAAAAGCGCTGTGCCGCGAATTCGGCAGCGCCTTCGACGATGCGGACCGGGTTATGATCACGGATGTGTATCCTGCCAGCGAGCCTCCCATTCCCGGAATCACAGGTCAGACTATCGTCGATGAAATCGTGCGACACGCGCACCGCGGAATCACTTATCAACCACATCTGCAATCGGTGCATCGTGGCGTAGGAAATATGCTGGAGGCCGGCGATCTTGTTTTAAGTCTCGGCGCCGGCAACATTCACGAACAACTGGAGATCCTCGCGGCCGATCTCGTGATCGCCGAGAAATTAAAGGCTATTGTGGGCGAAGAGGGTGAGGTCCGCCTTTACGAGCCGCTGTCGAAACATACGACGCTGCGCGTTGGCGGTCCCGCACAGTTCTGGGTCGAGCCGCTCACGGAACAGACCTTCGCGGAACTGATTCGCTTTTGCCGCGATGAACATCTGCCGCTGTTTGTTATCGGGCGAGGTTCGAATCTTCTCGTTCGCGACGGCGGCATCCGAGGGGTGGTCGTTCATCCGCGGGGCGGCGATTTCGAGAAAATCCAGATCGACGGATGCGAGATCACGGCAGGCGCTGGCGTAAAGTTGAGACAGGTGGCTTACGCCGCGCGTGCGGCAAATCTCGGCGGACTCGAATGGATGGAGGGAATTCCCGGCACAGTCGGAGGAGGATTGCGCATGAATGCCGGCGCGATGGGCGCGCAAACTTTCGAGAACGTAACGCGCATTCGTTATCTTGACGCCGAGGGAAATTCGCACCTGAAGAATCGCAATGAGTTGGAAGTTTTTTATCGACGGTTCCCATTGCTCGAAAAAAACTTTGCAGTTTCTGCAACCTTCTGCGGACAACCAGCCGAGCGCGCAGAAATCGATGCACGTTTGCGCGAATCACAGGAGAAACGGCGCACGACGCAGCCAGTTGCCAAAAGCGCAGGCTGTATTTTCAAAAATCCTGCCACCATTCCAGCCGGCAAATTGGTCGACGAACTAGGGCTGAAGAACTCACGCGTCGGAAACGCGCGCGTGTCACGGGTACACGGCAATTTTATCGTGAACGATGGTGACGCAACAGCATCGGAGGTACTTCAGTTGATTGAGGACATCAAGAGCGTCGCGCGGAAAAAACGAGGAATCGAGTTGGAGACCGAAGTGGAAATCGTGGGAGAACCGGCATGACAATACGCGAGGAGTTACCAAAGAAAATTGCTGTGCTTATGGGAGGGCCGGGATCGGAGCGGGAGGTTTCGCTTGCGACCGGGCGGGGTGTGGCGAAAGCGCTTCGGTCCGTAGGCGCCGAAGTGGTGGAAATCGATGTGCGGAACGAGGATTTCCAACTGCCGAACGATGTCGATCTCGCGTTCATTACCATCCACGGGACTTTTGGTGAAGATGGCCAGATTCAAGAAATTCTGGAACGTCGCGGCGTCCGCTATACCGGTGACGGCGTCGAAGGAAGCCGTAATGCGTTCGACAAAATTCTGTCGAAACAAAAATTTCTGGAACACAAGGTTGCGACGCCGAAATCGGAAGTGATAGATGTGGGCCGGCGCCCGAAGATGTCCCTCCCGCTGGTGGTGAAACCGGCGCGCCAGGGCTCGACCGTGGGTGTCGTCATCGTCAAAAACGAAAACGAGCTTGATGGAGCGATGAAAGAAGCCGGAAAATACGATCGCAAATTGCTAGTAGAAAAATTTGTGTCTGGCCGCGAATTGACGATAGGTGTCCTCGGTGATCTAGCCCTGCCGATTATTGAAATAATTCCAAAGGGCGGTTTCTACGACTTCGATACCAAGTACCCGTTCCTGAATCCGACGGCTGGCGCAAGCGCGCAGCACGTTTGTCCGGCAAACATCGACGCGACATTAACGAAAAAAATTCAGGAGCTGGCACTCCGGGCATTTCGCGCCCTTGGCCTGATGGTTTACGCGCGCGTCGATGTGATCTTGTCGGATACCGGAGAACCGTTTGTGCTGGAAGCCAATACGATTCCAGGAATGACGGAAACGAGCCTGCTCCCCGAAGCGGCTGCGGCGGCGGGTATCGGTTACCCAGATCTTTGCGCGCGAATCATTGCGCTTTCCCGCCTTCGCCAAGTCCATGGCGGGCCGGCGCAGTCCACAACAGAAGACAAACGATGAGCTTTCGCCAAAGAACTTCCCGAACGGGCAATCGGCGACTGTCCAATGTGCGGCAACGTCGGCAGCAACACCTGCTCGATGTAAAAGTCCGTTCGCGCAGAGCGACCAAGAACCGCATCCGCAGCGCGGTGGGCATGGCCTGGAAGCTGGCTTTGGTACCTGATTTTGTGCGTAGCCGGCTACGCAGGTGCGCGTGAAGCTGTAAAACGCCTTTTCTTCGAAAATCCAGATTACCACGTTCAAACAATCGAATTGCAGACTGACGGCACTCTCCAGCGTGAGCAGGTGCTAAAGGCAGCCGATCTACACGAGGGCGCAAACATCTTCAGCGTGAACCTGGCGCGCGTGCGCGATCGTTTACAGGAGCTTCCCCAGGCCGATGAAGTCGAGATCGTGCGAAAATTACCCAGCGAAATCGATATTCGCATCGTCGAACGAAAACCGGTCGCCTGGATCACCAGCGAAACGGAAATTAATGATCCATTTGCGTCGGATGCTGCGTTCTTAGTGGGCGCGCGGGGTGTTCTAATGAAACAAAAAAAATTGCTGCCCGAATATCTTGGATTGCCGCTGATCGTAGGATGCTCGAGCGAGTCGCTGGAAGCGGGAAAAACTGTCGAATCGCTTGAAGCAAAAACAGCGCTCGATTTGCTGCGTCTCACTGAGAGCAGCTTTTTGCAAACCCGGTTTCAGATTCGCGAAATCGATATTTCCAAAAATTATTGTCTCCTCGTGACGGACAAAAATCACAGTCGCGTCATGTTTGGTTTGAACGATCTCGAAGGGCAACTGCGGCGGCTGCAAGTCTTCCTTGATTACTGTGATAACACCAAACAGGAGCTGGAAACTTTGAACCTTGTGGCGCAACGCAACATTCCCGTGACGTTTACCAATCCGGCGGCTGCTGTAATCAACGACACACTGGAGCCCGCTGTCGAGCCGCGGATCATGAAAGCAATCCCGGTGCACGCGCAGGAAAGCCGAGGTCACCAGGATTCCGGCAAACAAGAAACTGGATCCTCAGCGCCGAAATCGCGCGCTGCTTCTGCGCCGGTTCCCAAAGCTAATCGTATCCAACAAAAGAAAGCCGAATAAAAAATGGCGAACAATAATCTGATGGTCGGTCTCGAGATTGGGACTTCCAAGATCTGCGTGGTGGTGGGAGAGAGCCGACCTGATGGCACGCTCAAAATCCTGGGCGTAGGTCAGGCACCATCGCGCGGCGTGCGCAAGGGCGAGATTGTTGATTTTGAAACGGCAATGAAATGCGTCCACGAAGCAGTTGTCGATGCCGAACAGAAAAGCGACGTGATGATCAAGAGTGTTTACGTCGCCATCGCCGGATCACATTTGCACAGCTTTAACAATCGCGGATGCGTCATGTTGCCAGAGGACCGCGATGAAATTGATGAGCAGGATGTGGAGGACGTAAAAATTAATGCGCGCGAGGTGAGCATCCCTGCGCAAAACGCGTTCCTCCATTCTGTCATTCAACATTATCAGGTCGACGGACAGCAGGGCATACTGAATCCGGTCGGGATGCTCGGGCAAAAACTGGAAGCTGATTTTCACATCATCCACGGCGTACGCACACGGATTCAAAACACCATTCGATGCGTGAAAGAACTGCCGCTGGACGTGGAGGACGTGGTTTTTAGCGGCCTGGCTTCGGCGCAGGTCGTGCTGACCCAGCATGAAAAGGATCTCGGTGCGCTGGTGATCGATATGGGCGGCGGAACGACTGATTACGTGTTGTACTCTGAAGGTGCGGTGCGACAAAGCGGTTGTCTGGCCGTGGGCGGCGACCACATCACGAATGACATTTCCATGGGTCTGCGCATCCCGATGGCGCGCGCGGAGAAATTAAAAACCGAAGAGGGCAACTGCGTTCTGGGAAATTGTCTGCCTGGCGAAATGATCCTGCTCAAGGACGATTCCGGTTTTGCTGGGAAAGAGATCGAGCGCGAAACACTGAACACCATCATTCACCTGCGCCTGCGCGAAGCGTTTGACTTGCTCAAGCGCAGACTGGAAGAAGAACCGTATCTGGGCTATCTCGGCTCCGGCATTTTCATTACAGGCGGCTGCAGTCTTCTCAGCGGAATCGATCATCTCGCGTCGGAGATTTTCGAAATACCAGCCAATCTGACACACGCGCAGGCCGCATGGGGTGTGACGTCCGCAGTGGAAAATCCCCAATTCTCTACCGCGATTGGCTTGGTCAAGTTCGCGCAAGTGATGCACACCGACCGGCCGCCTCGAGGGTTTAGCCGGATTCTTGGAAAACTTTTCAGCGGAAAACGATGAGAAACAATATTGCAGGTTAGAGCTTCTCCTAAATGTTGGAATTTGGAGGTGGGTAATTAAAAAAATGATTCAGCTTAACAAGAACTACAGTCTCCCGGAACGCCTGGCAGAGTTTATTCAGATCAAAATCGTCAGCGTCGGTGGGGCCGGTTTGAACGCGCTCGACCGCATCGTGCTTGATGGATTGGAGAGAGCCGACGTGGTCGCCATCAACACCGATGTGCACTCACTGACGAGTTCAGTCGCGACGCGCAAGGTGCAACTGGGCCGTAGTGTGTCGCGTGGTTTGGGTGCGGGCGGTGATCCCGATGTCGGCTATCAAGCAGCCCTGGAATCGGCCGACGAAATTCGCGAAGCCTTAACTGATTCGCGTGTGATTTTCATTTGTGCAGGGCTCGGCGGGGGCACGGGGTCAGGTGCGGCCCCGTACATTGCACAAGCGGCGCGTGACGCCGGCGCGCTGGTCATCGCTTTTGTGACCCTTCCATTTGAGTTCGAGGGCAAACGGCGCAACGCGCAGGCGCGCGAGGCGCTGGTGCGGCTCAGCGAGTTTGCCCACGCGGTCGTCTGTTTCGAGAACGATCGAATGGGCGATCTGACTCCGCCGCAGGCAGGAATTCATCAGGCCTTCGCGATGGCGGATATGACCATCAGCCAGAGCGTGCGGTCGATTGTGAACCTTATCCAGCAGCCCGGACTCATTCGCATCGGCTTCGATGACTTGCTCTCGGCTTTGCGCACACGCAATAGCCGTTGCTTGTTTGCCTACGGCGAGTCCGATTCGGACAATCGCGCGCATGAAGCGCTCACGCAGGCGCTGAAAAATCCTTTGATGGACCGTGGACGGATGTTGGCAGACGCAACAAACGTGCTCGTACAGGTAGCTGGCGGCCCCGGCATGACCCTCTCCGAGGTCGAAATCCTCATGCAGGAACTTGGGCGTCACGTTAGCGACCAGACGCAAATTCTGTTTGGTGCAGTTGTGGATGCACGGCTCGGAGACCAATTGAGCGTCACGATCATCAGCTCGCTCTCGACGGAAGAGGACGCAAGTTTGCCGCAAACGCCTCACGCGCCGAGCAGTGCGTCCGCAGCGTCGCCAGTTTGCGAGCGATATCAAGCCGCAACACCGGAACCTGAAATTCAAACTGAAGAACCGATTGTCGAGCTTCCAACTCTCGAGGAAACAGTTCCGTTCGAAGAACCTGTCGCGGCTGAAACGATACCAGTCGCAACACCCATCTCCAGTGAACCGCACGTGATACCAACTCGTAACGGCGAACCCGAGCCCCTGATGAGCACGCCGCAGGAGAAATCGGTGGCGTGGAAGGAGGAGAAAGGGCTCGCTGAAAAGTCAGTAACGCCGGCAAAACAGGAAGTCCTGCAATTTGAACCCGTGACACGCGGTCGTTTCGAAAAAAGCGAACCGACAATCATCGAAGGCGAAGACCTCGATGTGCCGACTTACCTTCGCAAACACATCAAGGTGAAGTAACATCGCTTGTTAGGCGATGTCATCCCGAGCGAAGCGAAGCGCAGTCGGGGGACCCCGTGGATTTACCAAAGGGCTTTGCAACGGGATTCCTCGACTTCGCTCGGAATGACCGGATGCTTATTTCTTCATCAACTCCAGCACGGCAGTCGTCATTGCGACAATCCCCGTGCGAATCGTCGGTTCGGGAACCGGCGCAAACTTACTGGAATGCAGACTCGGCAGTGGTTTCCCGGTCTTTTTGCTCTCTGCGATTTTTTCCGGCGCCACCGCACCGACGTGAAAGTCAACAGCCGGAATCGAATGGTCTGGCAAGCTGAATTCGGAAAAGTCTTCGCCGCCCATGGTCGAAGCCACGATCTCCACATTTTCTTCGCCCAACGACTTTTTCCAGATGGCGACGAGCCGCTTGGTGAGTTCCGGATTGTTGTAAGTTGAGGGGGTGAATTGGTCTCTCAAGACAGTCACGATGGGCGCACGATCCGGCGGCACGCCGCCGGCCGCGGCGACGCCCTTAGCGATGCGATCGATCGCAGCCAGCACGCGCTCACGGACGTCAGGCTTATACGTGCGCACTGTCAACTGCATCTTCGCTTCATCAGGAATGATGTTGTGCTTCGTACCGCCGTGAATCGAGCCGACGGTGATGACAATCGGATCGAGCGGATTGTTTTCGCGGCTCGCAATGGTCTGCCACATGTTGATCATCTCCGCCGCAAGTACGATCGGATCCTTCGTGGTGTACGGGTACGCGCCATGCCCGCCAATGCCGCGAACGGTCACATCCACTGAATCGACATTCGCGTAGGTGTAACCCTCCGTGACTCCGATGTGGTCAGTCTGCATATCGGCCTTGTCATGAAACCCAAGCGCGAAATCCGGTTTCCCGAATTTCTGGTAGAGACCGGCACTGAGCAATGCGCGCGCGCCGCTGCCTAACTCCTCTGCCGGTTGAGCGACGAAGATAATCGTGCCGTGCCATTGATCCTTCAATTTCGCCAGCGCGCGGGCAACACCTATGAACATCGCGATATGCGCGTCATGTCCGCACGCATGCATTACTGGGACCTCTTTGCCTTCATTGTTTTTGGCGACGACTTTGCTGGCGTACGGCAGGCCGGTCTCCTCTCCAACGGGCAGGGCATCCATGTCTGTGCGGAGCAGAACTTTCGGGCCGTCGCCATTTTTCATGATCCCGATAACTCCGTAGCTTTTTAACTTTGGATCATCGTATTTCCCGAAATCCTCCGTGACCTCGCAACCAACCGCCCGCAATTCCTTCGCGACCATTGCGGACGTGCTCTTTTCCTGCGTGGATAATTCGGGGTGACTGTGAACGTCTTTGTAAATCGTGAGGAGCGACGGCAGTTCCGCGTCCGCAAGCGATTGCGGCGTTTGCTGCGCCGGAACCAGAGGCGCAAGCCAGATCGACAAGAACGAAATTAAGAACCAACGAATTTTCATTGCTGATTTATATCCACAGATTTGGCAGATTTCCGCACATTTATTTTGTCATCCCGAGCGGAGCGAAGCGTAGTCGAGGGATCCCGCAGACTTACCGAACGTATCGCCACGGGATTCCTCGACTTCGCTCGGAATGACAGCAGTCTTATGCGAATGGAATTCGAGAAAAACACGCTGCTCTTCGGCGCGGACCTGACGCCGCGGATTGTCGCCGTTGAGTTGGGCGAAAGCGGCACCGTGCGTGTGCATCGGCGGGAAACAGATGGGTCGACCGTTACCGACGTCGAGCCGTTTCATCCGTTTGTCTGGGCAGACTCCGATGTTGTCGATCTTGGCATCGAGACGGAAAAACTGGGCGGCGATCTGAAATATGGCTGGCTCATCACCGTCGATAGCTGGAAGGAATTGATTGCGCTTCGCAACGGACTCAAAAACGCCGGTCGCGATTTTTTCGCGTTCACCGATCCGATTCAACATTACCTCACCGCAACTGGACGCACGTTGTTCAAGGATTTGCCCTTCGAGGAACTGAAACGCATGCAACTCGAAGTGCTCGCTGTAGCCGGAGGCGGGGCTGTAGCCGGGGGCGGCGACCCCGGCAACGATCACATCATGAGCATCGCTCTCTCGGACAACGCCGGCTGGGAAGAATTGATCGTCGTCGATCGCGAACAACGTAGAAGAATCCGAGAGAAACGCGCTCAGGCGACTCACCGCACTCATCAAAGAACGCGATCCGGACGTAATCGAAGGTCACGATCTATTTCGCGTGCATCTGCCGCTGCTGGTCGACCGCGCGAAGAAGCTGAAGACCAAACTCGATTGGGGACGCAGTGGCGGCTTTCTCCGCTCGCGCCCGTCACGGCTACAAATTGCGGAGAAAACTATTGATTACCCGAAGTTCGCCATTGATGGCCGCCATTTCGTCGACACATTTTTATTGGCGCAATTTTACGATGTCGGCATGCGTTCTCTCGCAGGATTTGAACGCGCGGATGTCGCCCGGCATTTCGATCTCTGCGACAGCGAAAAGATTTCAGGACTTACCGGGAAGGAATTGGAACGCGCGTACCTGAGCGATTCGGAAATGTTCCGGCGACGTGCGCTATGTGGTGTTCGGGAAACGCGCGGTTTATCGGATCTGCTGAGCCCGAGCTACTTCATTCAGGCGCAAATTTTTCCTTATAACTATCAAGACGTGATCGTGCGCGGCAACGCAACGCGTATCAACGCGCTGTTTTTGCGCGAATATTTTCGGCAGCGCCATTCCATTCCTGAACTGCCGATGCCGAGCGCATTCGAAGGCGGTTACACCGACATCTTCTTCACCGGTGTGGCGCGCAACGTCTGGCATTGCGATGTCGCGTCGCTTTATCCGTCTATCATGTTGCAGTTCGATTGCTTCCCGGTGACGGATGAGCTGCAAATCTTTCGGCATTTACTCACCGATCTGCGCAGCTTCCGGCTCGAAGCCAAAGCAAGAATGCGGGCGGAACGCGATCCCGCGAGACAACATCATCTCCAGGCATTGCAAAATACGTTCAAGATCCTGCTCAACAGCTTTTACGGTTACCTTGGATTCGCGCAGGGACATTTCGCGGACTTCGACGCTGCCGCGCGTGTCACGCAGGTCGGGCGCGATCTGCTGAAGAAGATGATCGACTGGCTCAATGCGCGTGGAGCGCAGGTGATCGAGGTCGATACCGATGGAATCTATTTCGTGCCGCCTGCTGTAGCCGGCGACGGTGACGCCGGCAACGGAGAATGTGGCCGCGCAAAGGATCAGCCGGGGTCAACGCCCCCGGCTACAACGATCGAGCGTTTGCAGCAAGCTCTCGCCGAAATTTTGCCAGCCGGAATTGACGTCGAAATCGACGAGCAGTTCGAGGCCATGTTCAGTTACAAGGCGAAAAATTACGCGCTTCTCACGAAAGACGGCGACGTCATCATCAAAGGCGGCGCGCTGAAGTCCCGTGGACTCGAAAAATTCCAGCGCGTTTTTCTGGAGGAAATGATCAAGATGATCATGCAGGGCAAACCGGAAGCGATTGCCGGGCTCCGGAACGAGTTCCACCGAAAAATTCGAAACCGGGAATGGAAGATCGATATGCTAATGAAGACGGACACGCTCCAGGATTCGCTTGAGAAATATCGGGCCAAGATCGCCTCCTCAGCGCGTAATCGAGCCGCGGCGTACGAGCTCGCACTGGCCAGTGGGCGCAATTACAGACCGGGTGACCAGATTAGCTACTACATCAAAACAACACCGAAAAAGGCTCCCGCCTACGAAGCGGCCAAACTTGCCAGCGAATTCGATCCCGAGAACCGCGACGAAAACGTCGATTATTATGTGGCCAAGCTCGATGATCTCGTGAAAAAATTCACGAGCCTCACCACCGCCGCTTCTGCGCCCAAGCAGGAGAGCTTGGCGCTATAAAGCGTCAGTAGTGGTAACGAAGCTGCATAATGAAGAGTTCACCCTTTGAAACCTGATAAACCATTCTGTGTTCGCTGGTGATGCGCCGCGACCAGCATCCTTGTAGAGCCTGCTTGAGCGGCTCAGGTTTACCAATCCCGCGGTGCGGATCGCGCATGGCATCTTTGATGAGCTGTCGGATTCGCGCGCCGACCTGCGGATCAGTCTCTTGCCAGTATGAGTAGTCGGCCCACGCCTGCGGCGTAAACGCTAATTTCACTCGTCGAGACTGATTTTCTTTCGAATCAACTTGCCGCGCTTAATAGAATCCAAAGAATCAAACAGCCGCTTCGCGTTCCCTGGAGAGCGCAACAGGTGGGCGGTTTCCTGGAGCGCCTCGTATTCGGACAGCGAGAGCATCACGACCGATTGTTCACGTTTGCGCGTGATAATAACCGGCGCGTTGTCCTCACAGACGCGATTGATGGTGTTCGCAAGGTTTTCTCGCGCCTCAGTGTAAGTGATCGATTTCATGTGCTGGACAGGATACTGTCCAGCTAGGCGAATTCAACCGCGGTGTGATGTAAGACTTGCCCGCAGCCCGGGACCGCGCAGAAGTATTGCTCATGAAAATTCTTCGCCATTTGCTTCTGGGCACTGCGCTCCTCGCAACAATTAACAACGGATTGATTGCGGACACTGAACACGCCGAGATCAAAGCGGAAATCACGAAGCGGCACGGTGAAGCGGTGAAGCTGTTGCAGGAGTGGATTGCGCAGGTTTCGATCGCGGCAGAGGACCGTGGATATCCGGAGGGCGCGGAGTACATGGCCAAGCTGGCGCGCGATGCGGGATTTCAGCAGGCCACAGTAATCAACACCGACGGCAAGCCGGGAGTATTCGCCACACTCGACGCGGGCGCGCCGAAGACGATCGGGCTTTATTTCATGTATGATGTGAAACAGTTCGATCCAGCCGAATGGTCATCGCCGCCGACCGAAGCGCGAATTGTGGACAAACCGCCACTTGGAAAAGTGATGATCGGTCGTGGCGCGGTGAACCAGAAAGGGCCCGAAGCAGCGTTCCTTGCGGCACTGCATGCAATTCGCGGCGCGGGAAAGAAAATGCCGGTAAACCTGGTGTTGGTGGCCGAAGGCGAGGAGGAGATCGGTTCGCCGCATATTCCGCAACTCGTTAGGCGTCCCGAGGTGCTTGCGGCGCTCAAGAAATGTGTCGGCGTGTTCATGCCCTTTGCGGCCCAAGACCTCGACGGAATCGTCACGGTAAACCTTGGCTCTAAAGGCGTGATCGAAGTGGAGCTGGTGTCGAGCGGTGAAAAGTGGGGACGCGGTCCGGCAAAAGACATTCACTCCTCGCTCAAGGCGATGGTGGACAGCCCGGCGTGGCATTTGGTCAAAGCTCTCGACACGCTCGTTTCCGACGACGGCAATGTAATCATGATCGATAATTACCCGAAGCCGCTTCCGCTGAGTCCGGAAGAAAAGACGATGATCGAAAAGGTATCGAAGAAGCGCAGCGAAGCGCTGGCGAAGAAGCAGTTCAGCGTTCAGCATTGGATTAACGATTTGCCATGGGAGCAGGCAAACGAACGGCTCGAATCGCAGCCCACTGTAAATATCGAAGGACTTGTCGGCGGCTACACAGGTCCCGGCGGCAAAACCATTCTGCCGCATCGCGCCGTCGCGAAAATCGACATGCGTCTCGTACCCGACATGAAAGCGGCAGACGCGCTTGCTGCGTTGAAGGCCCACCTGGCGAAGCGCGGCTTCGGCGACATCGAAGTGAATATGACCGGCGGGTACGATCCGACGGCAACGTCGAAAGATTCAGCATTGATCCAGGCGCAGCTTGCGACCTACAAAAAGTCCGGAATCGACGCGTTGCTCTGGCCGCGTAACGCCGGCTCGTATCCCGGTTACGTTTTCACCGGCGAACCTCTCAAGCTCGCAGCGGGTCATTTCGGACTCGGTCACGGCAGCGGCGCGCACGCGCCTGACGAGTATTACATCATCGAATCAGCGAATCCGAAAATTCAAGGCTTCGATGGCGCAACGATGTCGTTTGTCGAATATCTGTACGAATTGGCGAAGTAACGATTGGGGCGGAAAACGCGCCAATGGGATTTGCATCCGTATTAAAGGCACAATTCGTTGCCACTTCGCCAACGAAGATTTAAAATTTGACATCGATGAATCAGTGCATCAGCGTATCAATGGATGAGAACAACTGTGACTCTGGATGACGAAGCCTACGAAGCTGCCGTCACCCTTGCCAAAACTTCGGGCAAGCGATTAGGCCAGGTTATTTCCGATCTCATTCGGCGTGCTGTGCAAAAGCCACAAGCGTCGGCCCCCAGAGGCGGCAAACGCTTTCCAACGTTCGAGGTCCCGTCAGGGGCTCCTATGATCTCGCTCAAGGCCATTCGGCGGGCTTGGGAAGAGGAATGAAATTATTCCTGCTGGACGCAAACGTCTTACTCGCGCTCGCCTGGCCAAACCATCCCTTTCATCAGCGCGCCATTGTTCGTCTTGCCCGACGTGAACGCTGCCGGTGGGCGACCTGTCTACTGACTCAAGCCGCTTTCGCCCGACTCTCCAGCAATCCCGTGGTGATTCCGGGTGCAAAGTCTCCCGCCGAAGCTGGTGAGATGCTCGGCAGATTAATCAACGATCCGGACCATGTATTTCTTGAAGCTAGAAGTAAGCAGCTTGCACGCTTACAGGAATTGCTTGCCCGATGTCACGGTCACAACCAAGTAAATGACGCCTTCCTGATTTGGCTGGCACTATCTCATGGAGCAAGCGTGCTGACCTTCGATGCACCGCTGCGCCATCTGCCTCCCAAACCCGAATTGGTAGAACTAATCGTCTGAAACAAGCAGTTAAAGCTAGTCCTCTTCTAAAATTGTGTAGTGGAGCCGCAAGAAAAGTCCGCGACCGCGAGAACGCGCTCACCAGCACGCGAGACGCGTGCGCTTTCCAGAACAATCACGAGCTATACCAATTTCGCTTCGAGATTAATCTGCGTCCCTGCTAAGGCGATTGAAACTGGACAAGTCTTCTTGGTCAGCTCGGCTTGCTCGCGAAATTTTGCTTCGTCGATTCCCGGAACTTCGGCTTCGGTTTTCAAGTCGATAGTCGTGATTTTCGGACCGTCACCGGTCATTTCCAGTTTTACGGTTGCAGTGGTGCTGATGCGTTTGGCGGGATGGCCGGCCTTTTCCAGGTTGGCCGAGAGCGCCATCGAATAGCATCCGGCCTCGGCGGCGCCGATGAGTTCTTCGGGGTTTGTTCCCTTTCCTTCTTCAAAGCGCGATGAAAATGAGTAAGGCCCATCGAATGCGCCGCTGCCGAGTTTCATTGTTCCCCTGCCCTCTTTGAGAGTGCCTTCCCACACCGCCGATCCTGTTCGTGTTGCCATTGTTTTATCTCCTTTAGTTTTTGTTGCTAATGACTCTGCTCGCGCGCGAGCGAGTTGCAAGGAACGGCGGTCTCCAGTCCGCCGCTCGGGCGATCTGGAGATCGCCCCTCCTTGATGCGCAGCTCACACCGCTTCAGGCGCGGCAGCACTGCTCAACGGCGCGTCTTGGTCGCGCTTTGCTTCAGCGAGCTGTCGCTGTTTACGTCCGAGCCAGATGCTGAGGGCGCACCAGATTGCTGCAATCGGAACTGCCACCCAGGAAATGCCGGCCAGTCCCAACCCAAGCCACCGCATTAACGGATAGGACCAAGCACCGATTTGGTCGCCAAAGCGGTAGCCGAACGTATCGATCAGACTCTTAGCTTTGTATTTATCTTCCCGGCGCAAGACAGTGAAGAGAACTTCGCGCGCTGGTCGAAGTAGAGCGAAGCCAGCGGCCCGCCGCAAAATCTGAAAAGTCGCAAGGACGGTGAGAATCGGCGCGACGCCGATCGCGGCAAATCCAACCCCACTCAAAAGCGGCATGAGCACCAGCGTGATCCCAACGCCAAACCATTTCATTAGGCGGCCGGTCAGAAAAACCTGAATCAGCACGGTAATCGTGTTCACCGCGATATCGATGTTCGCCAGGAAGGACGTGCGCGCAGCGCGATCCTGCAGTTGATGCCCTGTAAGGTCAGATTGTTGAAAATATGCCCACGTGTTCGTGAGCGTGTAGATCATGAGAAACCCCGCCAGGCCGAGTAAATAGGGAGATCGAACGATGTGCGTCGCGCCTTCCCAGAATTTGCCGCCGATTGGTTGTTCACTTCGCCCGTCATGCGCCTGAGAATCGGCTGGAAATCGGCGCACGCACTGCGCGGCAATCTCCAACATGACCGCTGTGATGAGGAGAAACAGTCCGGTGCTCAGCTTTCCGGCGAGCGAACTCGTGACCAAACCGCCAACGATTCCGCCCATCGAGCCGCCGACAGCAATAAATCCGAAAAGACGTTTGGCTTGCTCTGGTGTGAAAACGTCAGCCATGAACGACCAAAACATTGTTGTAGCGAAAAGATTGAAGACGCTGACCCAGATGAAAAATATGGGCGCAAGAATCGTGCGTCCCTGTGCAGCTGGCATCCAGCGCATGAGGACGAAGAACACAAAAAGGTTCGCGATGGCGAAACGGTAGACGATCGGAATAAACCGCCGCCGCGACATGCGCGTGGCGATAGCGGCATAAAGCGCGTTCGCGATCAGCATGCCGATCAGCGTGCCGGTGTACATCCACGGGAGATTTTCAACGCCGCGGTCTGCGCCAATCTCATCACGGATCGGCCGGATGACGTAATAGCCGCCGAGAACGACAAAGTTGAAAACGAATGCCAGCAGCAGCGCGTGGATCTCGTTCGGCTTTACATCAACGATTTTCGAAAAAATGCGTTTCAATAAAATTCAATCTGGAAACCAGGAAACCATGAATTCATTTTCCTGAGTTCTTGGATTCCTCTTTCGATTTATTGGCTTGTTCCTTCCACGCGGCAAGCACTTCCGATTCGCGCTCTGGCGAGAGACCAGCTTTCGGATGGGATTGGCGCTCTTGCGGGAGCGATTTGAACCAGGCGAGAGTATCACGTGCGGTGACATCGAGTGGTCGAAACGTCAGACCCTTGCTCAACGCGCGACTAATGTTCGTTCGCGCAACCGCATCATCTTTTCCCGTCCACACCGGCAGGTCCGACCACGGCTGCACTTTCTGTTCAGTCAAAAATTCTTCGTTTACCCAGGTAAACTTCGCGTCCGACTTCAGGGCGCTCTTAATTCCATCGAGCATCCCGCCGATGCTGAAAGGTTTGGCAGGTCCGGTCGCGTTGTAAATTCCTGTCTCACGATTCTCGGCCATGCGAATGGTCCATTCAGCAAGATCTCGTGCATCGATGAACTGGACGGGATCGCCTGGCTTTCCAGGCGCCAGCACGTCTCCGGCACGATCGATGCGCACAGGCCAATACGTAAAGCGGTCGCTCTCGTCGCGAGGGCCGACGATAAGTCCCGGGCGAATGATCAAAGTTTTTCCGGGAAACCATTTTTCAGCTTCACGTTCTGAGAGCGCCTTTAGCGGCCCATAGGTTTTGAATCCGGATGCTCGCACCGCTTCAATCGTCTCCTTGTACGGATCTGCACCTTCGTATTTTTCTGTGGGCGCATTTTCGTCAGGCCCCTGCTTCGAATCGCCATAAACTGAGATCGTCGAAATGAAAATGTAGCGATCAACATTTCCTTTGAGCACTTGCGCCGCGTCACGCACCCAGGCGGGCAGCGTCGTCGGATTATCGATCACCACATCCCATTGCCGATTTTTCAGCGCGTCGAGGTTACCATTGCGATCGCCGACAAGCTGCTCGACTTCAGAAGGCAATTCGCCGGGGTGTGTCTTGTTGCGGTTGAAGGTTGTCACTTTATGTCCGCGACTGAGCGCATATTTCACCTGATACGGGCCAGTGAATCCGGTGCCGCCGAGTATGAGTATGCGCAGAGGTTTGACGGCGTTCTCCGCGAACAAAGACGTGGATCTCACACGCAACGCAAGCATGGTCGTCGTTGATAGTTTGACGAAATGGCGACGATTCATTCTGTCATATAGCTGTTGTAGGTCGTCTCTGCCAGACGCCATTGGCGTTTCACAGAATGGAGCCAGCGGGGGCTGAGCGACATCGACGGGAAGCCTGAAGGGTGAGCGAGTTGGCACGAGCGAATCAAACGCCCTAAAATGCGATGATGACGCGACGTGAAGCTGCGAAAATAATTGGCACTGCTACGGCGGGTCTAATGTTGCCAACTGATGCATCGCGGGGCCAGGCGAAAGGCGAACCATCAGCGATGTTGACACGCACCATTCCTTCCTCTGGCGAGAAACTACCCGTGATCGGTCTCGGAACATGGAGGGCGTTCGATGTCGATCTTAACGCGGATATCCGGAGGCGGTTGGAGGACGTTCTGTCACTGTTTGTGAAGCTGGGCGGCCGTGTGATTGATTCGTCGCCGATGTACGGTCGCGCGGAGGAGGTGATCGGCCAGCTCACTTCTGCGCCCGACATGCGGGATAAGTTCGCCACGGCGAATCCGTCCGGTGGCGGACTGTTTCTCGCGACCAAAGTTTGGACGGAGGGGAAGCAGAGAGGAATTCAGTCAATGGAACGTTCGATGTCGCTTTTGCACACGAACCGAATCGACCTGATGCAGGTGCATAACCTTGTCGACATAAACACACATCTTGTGACGCTCCAGGAATGGAAACAGCAGGGACGAATTCGCTACACCGGAATCACGCATTACGAGTCCGGAGCTTTGAGTGAAATCGAAAAGTTGATGAGGAGCCAGACGTTCGATTTCCTGCAGATCAATTATTCGCTGATGGAAACTGAAGCCGAGGAACGCGTTCTGCCGCTGGCGCAGGAGCGCGGCGTCGCCGTGATCGCGAATCGGCCATTTGGATCCGGCGATCTGTTCGGCAAAGTGCGTTCGAAACCGATGCCGGATTGGGCTGCGGAATTTGATTGCCGGTCGTGGGCCCAATTCTTTTTGAAATGGATTGTGGCAAATCCAGCAATCACCTGTGCCATCCCGGCGACGGATAAACCGCGTCACCTCGAAGATAATATGCAGGGCGGAATTGGCCGGTTACCCGATGCAAAATTGCGCCGGCGGATGGCCGAATTGGTCTCATCGTTGTAGAGCCGCAGCGCTCTTCGCACATCTAGCTCAAGTCAAATTAAATATTTTACGTTTGATGAAAAAATCGGTTGCGACCATGACCGATATACCCGATAGATCGCGGCTTTATGCCAAAACTTCTCACCCTCACGTTCCTCCTACTCCTGGTTTCCGCGGTATTTTGTCCGCGTTCTGCCATGGCGCTGCGATTCTCGGCGCCGACTCCAAAATTCAATTACACCGACGCCTCCGGCAAAAAACAATCGGTCGAAATTGTAGACAAGTATTATCCTAAGAAGATCGTCCACCCGATTACCAAGGTAGATGGGCAGATTGATCCGAAAATGCGCCGCGCCGCCACCATCGCCGAGGAACGCGCACGTGCGCACTCGCTGTCCAAGTGCTGGCGTTTCGTAAAGGAAGCGCTGGTTGCTTCCGGCGTAGTGAAATCGCGGCCGCAAACACCGCTTGCGAAACAAGCCGGCCAGGAGCTGGTGAACAATTACGGATTCAAAAAACTGCCGGTCTCAAATCCGTACGAAGCGCCTGTGGGATCTGTGTTGGTCTACGGCGCCAAGCGCGCGGCCGGTCATGTGGAAATTCGGACCGAGACTGGATTCGTTAGCGATTTTCGCTCGAAGACGCCATCGCCCCGTCCGCTGATTGGCGTTTTCGCGAAGAGTTAGTTTGAAACCGCGCCTGCGGCGGCTGACATCGTCTTCAGAGAAGCCGATCCACCTAAACGAAGGTGGAACGCATTGTCCTCAACGCCGTTGCACGGGCGGCTTTGCCGCCTGACTGTTCCGGCCGTGAGCATCCGCATCGCCATGTGGTCTGGTCCGCGAAATATCTCGACGGCCATGATGCGCGCGTGGGGCAATCGGGACGATACGGTCGTTATCGATGAGCCGTTTTACGCCTATTACCTTAAGGTGACGGGCGTAGAACATCCCGGCGCGGACGAGGCGATCGCAACCGGCGAAACGGATTGGCGAAAAGTCGTTGCACATCTCGTCGGGCCTATCCGAAACGGAAAGCGGATTTGTTTTCAGAAACAGATGACACACCATCTGTTACCCGAAATAGATCGCGATTGGCTGGGGGCTGTGACTAATTGTTTTCTCATTCGCGACCCGGGCGAAGTGATTAATTCCTACATTAAAAAGCGAGAAGACCCCGCGCTCGAGGATCTCGGTTTCCTGCAGCAGGCAGAGATTTTTGATTTCGTGCGAAGCCACACGAATGCCGTTCCGCCCGTGGTCGATGCCAAGGACGTGCTGCAAAATCCGGAGGGAACGCTACGACTGCTCTGCGAAGCGGTCGGCGTCGAGTTTAGCAAGTCGATGCTTTCCTGGCCGTCAGGCTTGCGTGACACCGACGGCATCTGGGCCAAGCATTGGTACGGCGAGGTGGCAAAAACGACCTCATTTCAAGCGTACCGTCCAACAGCGAGCGAAGTTCCGGCGCGATTACGTGAGATCTATCAGAACTCCCGTGAAAGCTATGAACGGCTTTATGAATACCGGATCCATTGAAGATCTGGCACAAAGAACACAACGGGCACAGCGTCACTAAACTGAAAGTTTTTCTTTGCGTCCGTGGTGGACATTGTGTGTGGTAATTCAGAATGCTTCAAAAGTTCGACGAGCGAAACCGAGACCTAATCGTGAACATCAATGGAGAGTTGATGCATCGCGATAAGGCCGGGATCAGTCCGTTCGACTCGGCGGTGCAGGGAGGTGACGCAGTGTGGGAAGGCCTGCGACTCTACGACGGCCGGATTTTCAAGTTACACGAACACCTCGATCGCCTCGAGCGTTCAGCCCGCGCCCTTTCGTTCGAGGAAATTCCGCCACACGAAAAAATCATCGGTGAAATCAAACGCACGCTAGCTGCAAACAAAATGCAGAATGGCGCGCATATTCGGCTCACGCTGACACGCGGAGTGAAGATCACCTCGGGGATGGACCCGCGACTCAACCAAAGCGGGCCGACATTGATCGTGCTCGCCGAGCACAAGCCGCCAGTTTACGCGAAAACCGGGCTGAATTTGATCACGAGCAAGATCCGCCGCCCGCCGCCGGATGTACTGGATGCGCGTATTCATCATGCAAACCTGCTGAACTCGATCCTGGCAAAGATCGAAGCGAACAACGCGGGCGCGGACGACGCACTTATGCTCGATACGCGCGGGTTAGTCGCTGAAACGAACGCGACGCACGTCTTCATCGTCCGTAATTCCGATGAATCACGAGCAAGCGGCGGCTTGGCAACGGGCCGCGTTTTAGCGTGTCCCGAGGGAATAACTCGTGCGACCGTAATCGAGATTTGTGCTGCCGAAAAGATTCGTTGCGTCGAGACCGACTTGTCACTGGTCGATGTCTATGGTGCGCACGAAATGTTCTGCACAGGGACGATGGGCGAACTCGCCGGCGTGATCAGGATAGATAATCGTCAAATCGGCGATGGAAACATCGGGCCAATGACCAAACGACTGAGCGATCTTTACGTCGAAACGGACCGCAACGGAAGGTGTGCCGATCGTCGATCTGTAGGAAGCTCACTCGTTTTTCTTACAGCTCTTGTGCTGGCTTAATAACGCCCATCAGAATCGCGACAGGGATGGACGTATAGCCGATAAAAAGAAGCCAGGACAGGATTCGGCCGGCTAACGCGAGACGCGGCGTCAATTTCTTGTCATTGAAACCGAGCGATTGAAAAAAGCTCGACGATCCGTGACTCAGATGAAGCGCAAGCAAGAAAAGGCCAATCACGTAAAACCCGGAGACATAGTAATTTTGGAATCCGTACACCATCATCGAGTACACGTCGTAATGTCCGAGAGGATCGGCCTTGAGCAGCAAAAAACGGGGATCGGTGACGCGCACTGTGAAATGCGCAATGTGGTAAACGATAAATGCAAGCACGATCAACCCGCTCATCACCATGTGACGCGAGGCGAATGTTGCTTTTACATACTCCCTGTCGACGTAGGCCTCCGGTCGCGCACGGCGGTTTTCGATCGCCAGTTTAATCGTCACGTAAATGTGAACGACGACCGCCGCGAGCAGGAATAAACGGATTACCCAAAGCAAGGGGCCGAGTTCGCGCAGGTGCTGCGAGTAACCGTTGATCCAATCAGGACCCAGATAAATCTGCAAATTGCCTAGCAGATGTCCGATAACGAAAAGGATCAAAATGACGCCGGTGACCGCAACAATCATTTTCTTTCCAACAGACGAGCGATAGAAAGCAGCGAAGATATTCACAACAGATTTGGCGCACGGCGAGACACACCGCACGCCTCAGATTATGAACGCCACTCGGAGCGTCAAGACCGCAGGCGCTAGCACAGATTTCAAGGTTCTGATGCGGCTCCTCGCCGTGGTGGAATAAGTAATCTTTCACTTCGGTTTACCCGAGCATA
This sequence comes from uncultured Verrucomicrobiae bacterium, assembly GCA_963803285.1. GTDB lineage: Bacteria > Verrucomicrobiota > Verrucomicrobiia > Chthoniobacterales > UBA10450 > Udaeobacter. The sequence continues at coordinate 43,862 of CAWDMG010000022.1, forward strand.
TAATTGTTGGCCTCATGGCGAACAGCGAAGAACCGCAGACGGTGTTCCAGGAAATCCTTGCATTTAAGGAAGACCGTTCAGCATTTCCGAGCGAGCGCGCTGCCACGACGACCCGGCGAGCTGGTTTCTGGGCGCATTTTCTGAGCCACGAATGGTCGTCGGCTGCGCTCTATCTGTTTTTAGATGTGGTGAGCTGGCTCGCTATTTATCGGGTCGCGGGGTGGTTTCGATATGACGCATTTTATGCCACGCCATTTCAGTTCTTCGTGATCAACCTTATTCAGCTCGGTGTGATTGTGGCGGCGCTGTACTTTGTGGGTGGGTACGATCGCAGTGTCGAAAAGCTCACCCTCGGTTATGCGGCCGAGCACATCCTTGCAGTCACCGCAGCGGCCCTGGTGAGTGCAATGCTAATTTATTCCGCGGCGACGTTTGATCAGACGATGAAGCCGAGCCGGGGCGTGCTGCTTTTGAGTTTCGCGATTTTTCTGCCCCTGTCGCTGGCCTATCGCCGCTGGATTCGGCAATATGTAGTGGCGAGCAGCGTCGGCCGCTCTTTTTTGGTCATCGGTGGTGGTGCTACGGCGGCGCGTTTTTACGCAGCATACAAGAAGTCCGCAAGCGGCCAGCAATTGGAATTCGTGGATGTAAATGAAGAGTACGTGGGCCAACCCATCGCCGGTGAGGGATCTCCGATCGTGCAGGGAAATCTCGCGTCGAAACTGGACAACCTCAGTAACCGTTACAGCGGCATCATCCTTGCTGAACGAGCGAGCTCTCTCAGTGCGCAATTGCTGGAACGCCTTGTGCACGCGCAGTTCCAGGAAACGCGCGTTTACACTTTGGAGTCCTTCTATGAAACTCAATGGCGTTATCTGCCGCTCGGAATTGTCGATCCCTTTTGGCCACTGCAAACCGGGTTTCAATTAGCGCGCACCTCTCCCTATCACTACCTCAAACGCGTTTTCGATGTCCTTGCGTCAGCAACGGCACTGGTCATTTGTTCGCCGCTCTTCATTCTTGTTCCTCTGCTCATTTGGATGGAGGACGGCGCTCCGGTTTTATTCAGGCAGGAACGCGTCGGTCGCGACGGAAAACGTTTCATTCTTTTCAAATTCCGGACCATGCGCTGTCGTGAGGATCATCCGGACGAAGATATTTACACGCTCGAAGGCGATCCCCGGGTGACGCGTGTGGGGCGGTGGCTGCGGAAACTTCGGCTCGATGAGTTGCCGCAACTTTGGAACGCGCTAAAAGGCGACATCAGCCTGATTGGCCCACGCGCCGAGTGGAGCAAGTGCGCCGATCGCTATGAGCAAAGCATCCCGTTCTATCACTTTCGGCATCTGGTGAAGCCAGGAATCACTGGATGGGCGCAGGTCAATTATCCCTACGGCGAGAGCGACGAGGACGCCGTCGAGAAACTAAAATACGATCTCTACTACATCCGGCATTACTCCCTGAAGCTGGATGCCATGATCGTGTTAAAGACGTTATACACGATGCTCGTTGGCAAAGGACGCTGAGCAGGGAATGAGTGATGATCGGCTAATGAAAATTTTTGCTTTGAAATCTCCCAGGTGATCTCAAGCATCTTCCGCAAGGCATCTCGCTGGATTTTCTTTACTGCCCTTGCATACGCACCATGGGCGTACGGCGCTACAACGTCGGCAAGTATCAACATCACTAACTGGGCGTTACTCGTGGTGCTCATCCTTTGGGGTGCAGAGTTACTTACCGGTAGACGGCGGCCGCATTTACCGCGTTTTCTTATCATTCTGACTGGCGCCCTGATTTGCATGGGAGGCTGGATGGCCCTGAACGCCAAGTCCATTTACGACGCCGAATTTTCTCTTTTCGTCCCGCTGCGGAATTTTGTGCCGTTCTTAACCGGCTCAGTTGATTATGCGAATAGCGCCGCATGGATGGTGCGAGGGGTGTTGCTGCTTGGAACGATATTGTTCGTCTGCGACCAGTCGCAGAGCAGTCGATGGTTGCTACGGCTGTGGTATGTCATTAGCCTGATCGGCGGTTCGATAGCGTTTCTGGGCTTGCTCCAGAAAGCTACGGGAGCGCAGATGATCTTTTGGCAACCGCCACCGCCGCCAGAATATGGGGTTACGACATTTTTCGCCACCTACTTTTACCATGGCAACGCCGGTGCGTTTCTAAACCTGATCTGGCCATTGAGTGCCGGTCTTGTTATCCGGGCGTTTACGAGCCGGTCTCAGCCGGGGATGCGCGCGCTATGGACAATCGTTTTTATCATAACATTTGCGGGTGTGATGGCGAATACGTCACGTATGGCCCAAGTGGTCGCGCTTGTATTGCTGGTCGCCATTGGCCTGCGTTTTGGCCCGGGATTGTTGCGAAGACTACCCGGCGCGCAGAAGAGCGTCGCCATAGCCGGCGGGCTTGCCCTTATTTTGGCGCTGATTGCATTGGCTCAAGCGACGCATCTGGAACAGCCGCTTACACGCTGGCAATCGGTGAGTGAACAAATTCCTGGCGATGCCCGTTGGCAAGCTTCACGCGTCGCGCTTGGCGCGCTGCCTGGCGCCGGATTTTTCGGGTTCGGCCCGGGAACGTTTCGCGTTGTATTCCCAGGCTACAATATCGGATCCGGCCAGCCCGTTCCGGGAAGCTGGAGATTTTTACACGAAGATTACCTGCAGACTCTCCTGGAATGGGGATGGCTGGGAAGCAGCATCTGGGCATTGCTCTTCTTCGGCGGTATAGCACTCGGAATTCTTAGTTACAACAGGTATGCCACGAGCGACTGGATGCCGAGAAGACGCGTGATGCAGCCTTTGGCTACCTTAGCCCTCGCGGGAGTAGCGATGCATGCGCTGGTCGATTTTCCATTTCAAATCGAATCGATTCAGCTGTATGTCGCGACGTATCTGGGTGTGTGTTGGGGAAGCAGCTTGTGGTACGACAAGTCAGAGGTCAGACGTCACAGTTCAGAGGGTGTCGTCAGGACTGAACACCGCTGAACTAGGCTCCGTTCCCTTCGTGATCTGAGCCGGAGCCACGACCGTAGCTCCGAGAATATGCTCCTTCCTCCTTACCATAACCATGTGACGAGTAGTGGTAATAGTAACCAACCCCTCCGCTCCGCCGCAAACGATTCAGAACCAGACCGGCCGGTCGAATACCTGATTTTGCGAGCAAGGAAATTGCCCGGCGGACTGCCTGGCGCGGTGTTTTTGACGCTCGAACCACAATGCACAACGTTTGAACGTGCGGTGTCATCAGAAGGGTGTCGCTAACTGCCAGAATCGGAGCACTGTCGATTACCACCCGATCGAAGAGCGTGCCGGCCTCAGCAATCAAACGCCCGAAGAACGGGCCGGCGAGAATTTCAGCCGGATTGGGCGAGCGCCGTCCACCCGCCAGGACGGAAAGTTGACCTCCGGTGGCCGTAAGAATATTGCCCGTCACAGCAATGTTCTCGTCGACAATCTGGATTTCACCGGCCGGAATTTGGCGTGCTGCTGAGGTTATTTCTGATTCACCCAGCAGGCAATCTATGACTCCAGGCTCGCTGTCCTCATCAGAGTTATTTTTAACGCTCGGAAAACGAAAGATCTTGTGCATCGTTGGCCGGCGCAGATCGCCGTCAATGAGAAGAACCCGATAGCCTTGTTGAGCCAGCGCAAGTGAATAATTCGCGCTGGTAAAACTCTTTCCCTCGTTAGGCACCGCGCTGGTGAAAAGCGAAATTTTTCGCTCTGCCTCCGGGCCTAAAAGCGCGAGCGCAGCGCGTAAATTGCGGAATGCTTCGGCCGCCGGACTTTCAGGAGTTTCGACCACCACCCGGTAGTTTGAACTGCCGAAAGCTTTTCCGCTTTTTCGTTTCAAACGACTGACCGGTCCTTCATCGGTGGTCTCCGGAACAGCTGCGAAGACCGGCAATCCCACTGTGTTTTCCGCCTGGTCCACCGTTTTGATTGAACGATCCAACGCATCCGCACCGAAAATGAAGGCCAACCCCACAACCAGACCACCCAACAACCCCAGAAGGATTGTTCTGGTGGGCCGCGGACTAACAGGTGATTGTGGAAGCGGCGAATGTTCGATCACACTGACTGCATTCGCCTTTACGTCTTTGCTTAAGCTCGTCTCTTTTATTTGGCGAATAACGCTTTCGTATAGCGCGCGATCGGTTTCGGCTTGCCGCGCCAACTCCTGCCAGCCGATGGCTGTGCGATTCAGTGCGACGGCGACACCTTGTTGGTCCTGCAATGCTCTGGTCAGGCTGGCCTCTGTGCCTTTACTCTGTTCGATCGCGTTGCGTAGTATCGCCGGCTGCGCCAGCACGGCTTCGCGAAGCTTAGCTTTCGCGTCGGCAAGCGACGCCTTGGCTGAAATCATCTTGGGATGTTTATCCTTGTATTTAAGCGCGTAGGTAGTAATTGCAGCTTCGATCTGTGTAACAGTGCGCCGCGCCTCGGTCACCATCGGAGCGGAAGAGATACTCGAAATTTGAAGCAAAGCATCGATGTTATCTCGGCTTTGTTGGATTTGCTCGAGCTCACCTTCAAGCCGAATCCGATCGGCCTTTGACGCGGTAAGTTTATTGTTCAGATCTTGCAGCTTGTCTTCCACCAAGCCGCCGCGCGGTCCACCGCTGCCCGAGCCCGATCCCTGTTGTGAACCCGTAGCAGCCGTGCCGCCGCCAAGCTGCAAGGCGTCGGGATTCTTTGCTTTGTAATCAGCGACGGCCGCTTCACTCTTTTGAAGGTTTGTCTTTAGTCGTTCTTCTTCTTCAAGCAAATACCGCAACGCCTCCTCACTGAGCGAGGCGCGCCGCTCGATTGAATTGCGGATGTACTCCCGTCCGACCGCTTCGGCGAGGCGCTGGGCCATCACCGGATCAGGATGAGTCACATACAAATCGATCAGGCGCGTTCCGCGACGGATCGCCGGTCTTACCATGCCAGCCATTGCACGGGCCAATCCTTCTTCAAGCGGCGTAAAAGTTGTGCCCCCACCTACGCTCTGAGCCTTGGCTCCGGGCTGCGGCGTTTCGGTGCCTTGCGGCGGGCTGGACTTCTTATCGATCACAACGGTTTGGCCTAAAAGCGCGCGTCCACCGTCCGCCGTCAGACCTTCGGACCGCACCACTCTGGAGAGCAAAGTTTGGTTTGTCAGATTCTGTTCAATGGTCCGCAACGCCTCCTGGCTGGCCAGAAACATGGATCGCATGCGCGTCGTGGAATCGTCGGTCGGAAGGAAACTCGGCTCCTGAAATTCGACCTCCAGAACGCTGTGGCCCTGGTACAGCCTTGGCGTTCGCGCAAGGTAACCAAGCGCCAGGAAAAAACCGGCGAGGACGCAAATGGCCACGATCCAAATGCGTTCGACGAAAGAATGCCAAAACCGGCGGACGTCGAACCTCTGGAACTCCTCGGTGTAGTGCCCGGTTAAATCAGCCACAACCGGTTTCTCCGAATTCGTCGAAACGGTTGTGCCGACAGAAGATTGCGAAGGATCAATCACGGCAGAATATCGGCTGCAACCATACACCAACAAGCGCGCCGGAAAAGACGCACGGCCCGAAAAGTTTTGCGATTAAAAAATACTTTCCCCGACGGTAATCGTATCACCCGGTTCGACACGAAAACTACCGCTGTTCCCCTTGTTGAACTTCTTGGCGTTCACCTTGAAAATTTGGTCGCCGTTCGCACCCTGCCGTCGCACTGTTATTCGTTCCGGCGCGGCGATACGTGTATATCCGCCAGCTAACGCGATTGCTTCCAGCAGATCGATACCGCCGGGACTGCCCTCAGGCATCTCGTAACTGCCGGGCCGGCCCACCTGGCCCAAAATAGAGAAACGCCGCTTTGCGTAACTTTGAAGGATGACATTGACCCTTGGGTTGACCAAATAATCGCGGCTGTACAACTCGGTAAGTTTCGAAGCCGCCTGGGTCAGGGTGAGTCCCGCTAAATGGACCGAGCCCAGTAGCGGTACGCTCAAGTTACCTTCGGGATTCAATCGGCCGCTTGTACGCAGATCGTCTTCTCCAAAAACCTCGACGCCCACATAATCGTTTGGCCCTAAAACGTAACCAGCTGGTGCACTTGCGGCACCTCCGGATGGAAACGCCGACCTGGGTGCCTGCGACGTAGTTACCGGTCCGGTTGGTTGTGATCCGGTGGTTCCGGGAATGATTTGTCCCGGCAGAACGCTTGGCACCAACGACAAAGCGAGCGCAATTGGCAACCACCGTCCCGGCATCCCGATTCGCAAATGACTCAACCTTCTTTAGAATCTGACCGTCGCTCGAACGCCGACCTGGTTGTCTTCGAACCCGAAGAAATCGACGTTACTGTCGTCCGCGCGGTGCAGGTAGTAAACCCCGGCACTCAGCCACCTGGTAATCAGCACGTCAAGTGAGGGCTCGATAAACCAGTAATTATCATCACGCGTCGCACTAACATTGTCGTCAGCGGCAAAGTAATCTGCGCTTTCATAGCCAGCGGCTAAGCCCAAGTAAAGGCGATGGAATAAACGTTGCTGAAAACGGCCAACGACGTACGTGTTCGCGAAATCTTGGCCAGGTTCGAACCCGGAATTGTAAATCCGTCGGCCAGCTGCCAGTGTGAACGTCGTCCCCTCAAACGGATAGTAACTCAGTCCCAGTTCAAACACGGGCGTGGTATACGTGCTCCGGTCACCATCGAATTGACGAAACTCAACGCCTCCTGACGCGTACAAGCCCAATTTGGCTGTCACCTCGTAATTGAGGCGGAGGTTCACCTGCTCGAACGCCTGGTTCGGAGTAGGATCATCTACCCAGTTGTACCCAAACGTGCCCCCAAAGCCAACGGACACTTTCGGCAGCCACTTATAGTAAAGGTAAAGGCCACCCGAAACAGTGTAGTCACTAATATTACCGGGATAAAAGTAGGTGTACGAATCAAATTCGCCCTGCAGGTACAGTTTGCCGGTCAGATCGTACTCTGCCCTTAACCGGGTATTGAAGATATTCATGCGTGTAGGCCCACTCGCATCGGTGTTTGCCCACAGTCCCGTCGTATCGATGAAGCTGTTGAGATTTGCCGATTCGAGCAGCACCACGTCTTGCGACAGGCTTAGCCTCAACCGGCCAGTGCTATATCCGCCTTCGAGGTGAATCAGTTGATTAAATGCGTCCTGGTCGGAGTGATTGACATACAGAAGACCGCTCGGCATGTAGTCCAAGCGCAGATAACTTCTGCTGCGCCCTTGTATGTCGCCGAAGCCGAGAGTCAGCTGCGGCTCGATTGCAAAATAATAATCCGATGTCTTATGGGAGTGACTGAGAAAGATGTTGTCATCCCAAACCCCGCGCACTGTGAACTGCAACCCGTAATAAAACCGGCGCGGCTGGGATGAGGGCTCACCTACCGCGATGTTCTTTGTGCTGAACCCACCGTACGGCCCTCCCGAGTTTGGGGACCCAATCACACTGGTCTGGGCTGTGGTGTAGTTTCCCGAAGAAGACCACGGGTCGGACGAAGTTGGAAACGCCTCCTCGGAAGAAGGCAACGGTGCAGACGAAGAGGGTAACGGTTCGGCTGGTGTAGAAGGCAGCTGTTCCGGTGCGGAGGGCAGTGACGCTGCTTCCATCGACGGCGCGGGCTCACTCGAGGGAAGCGTTGGCTCCGACCAGGCTGGCAGAGCCACCTCTTCAACAGACTCCTGTGCTTGCGTTGCAAGAACGAGCACGAAGAAGATTGCTGCTACGATTGCCGACGTTCTGCTGGTAATCAGGTGGGCGATGTCGGCAGCGGTTGTTGCAGCCGAGCGGACTGAAAAAGGTGCGAGGCGGTGATTGTACAGAGCATAACCGGGGCGCACGGCGGCGAGACTAGGGGGTCGCCATAATGCCGTCAATCAAAAAAAAGCATAGTAAAAATAGGAAATTTTGGGGTGGCGTTTCCCCGCCCGGAGGACGCCGTCAGCACGTGTGAAGACAGCAGTGTTTCGCAGGAGAAATTTGCGTTGCGGTTGTTCGCATAAGACGTTCTACATCCTTTCAGCAAGAATCTTCACCGTCATGTCAGAGCGCGAAAAGACGCTTACAATCAACGAAATTTATCACTCCATTCAGGGCGAGAGCACCTGGGTCGGCTGGCCGTGTGTTTTTGTGCGCCTTACATTCTGCAACCTGCGCTGCAACTACTGCGATACCGAGTATGCCTTTTACGAGGGGATTAAAAAAGGCTTGGGCGAAATTCTGGACGCGGTCGCGGCGTATCGGTGTCCCCTGGTCGAGATTACAGGCGGTGAACCATTGTTGCAGAAGAACGTGCTGCCGCTGATGTCAATACTGTGTGGCTTGGATTACACGGTGCTACTCGAGACCAGCGGTGCGCATGACATATCGAACGTCGATCCGCGCGTGCACCGCATCATGGACCTAAAAACCCCGGACAGCGGCGAAGTGGACAAAAATCTTTGGTCGAACATTGACCAACTCACCGCTCGGGATGAAGTCAAATTCGTTATGGGCTCGCGCGAAGATTATGAGTGGTCGCGCGATAAAGTGCAGCGCCACGATCTGCCCTCCCGTTGCCACGCCGTGCTCTTCTCGCCAATTTTCGGCAGGATCGATCCGCGCGAAATCGTGGAATGGATTCTCGCAGACAAACTGAGCGTCCGTTTTCAACTTCAGATGCACAAATTCATCTGGAAGCCGACACAGCGCGGCGTCTGATTATGCGCGCGCGCTTAACGAAAGATTTCACATTTGAAGCAGCGCAGACTTTGCCCAAAGCGCCGGAGGGACACAAATGCCGGCGGGTGCACGGACACAGTTTTAAGGTCGAAGTTTCTGTCGAGGGCGATATCGATCCGGCGATCGGCTGGGTTTATGATCACGCGAATATCAGCGCTGCGATGAAACCGCTTCTAAAAATCCTGGACCACACGTATCTGAACGACATCGAGGGATTGGAGAATCCGACAATTGAAAACATGGCCGAATGGTTCTGGAAGAAATTAGACCCTCAATGTCCCGGCCTGTGCGAGATCGTGGTGCATGAAACACCCACTGCGCGTTGCAGCTATCGCGGTCAATAAGGAGCAACCGCTGAAGCCTTGGCTCCCCGCCCGACCTACAATTCAATCGCGTAGCGTTTTAGCTTGTTGTAGAGGGTGGGTCGCTGAATCCCGAGCAGTTCGGCTGCTTTTTTCTTGTTCCCACGGCATTCGGCAAGCGCTTGGAGAATTGCGTTCCGCTCCAAGTCGTCGAGGGTCTGCACCCCCTTGCGGGGTAATCCGCCAAGTTCGGCTTGTTGCAATGCTGGAGGCAACTGTATCTCTGCGGGCAACTCCTTAACCCCGATCACGCTTTCCCTGGCGAGCACTACCGCGTATTCGATGGCGTTTTGCAGTTCGCGAACATTTCCCGGCCACGAATAATTGAGCAACTTCTGAAAAGCATCCGGTGAAACGTCCGGCTCCGGTTTGCCGAGTTGTTGAGAAAATTGCCTAACGAATTGGGCGATCAATGGCGGGATGTCCTCTCTTCGTTTCCGCAGCGGCGGCACTTCAATCTGGAAAGTGTTTAAACGGTAATACAAGTCGGAGCGCAGCCGGTTCTCGGCAAGCGCCTCGGGAATGGGCCTGTTCGTCGCAGCGATCGCGCGGAAATTCGCTTTCATTGTCTGAGTGCTCCCAAGCGGCCGATACTCGCGCTCTTGCAGCACCCGCAGGAACCGCGTCTGCAAATCAGCCGGCATGTCGGATATTTCGTCGAGGAACAGCGTGCCGCCTTCTGCCGCGGCGATCATTCCGGGGAAATCGTGCATCGCTCCGGTAAACGCGCCTTTAACGTAACCGAAGAGTTCTCCCTCGATCATTGTTTCCGGGAATGCAGCGCAATTGAGCTTCACCATCGCTTGTTCAGCGCGCCGGCTGCGGGCGTGAATAGCGTTCGCAATCACTTCCTTGCCCACGCCGCTTTCGCCTGCGATAAGAACGTTCGCATCCGAGGGCGCCATCGCCCCGATCAATTCCTCGATCTCCTGCATGGGTTTGCTCTTAAAAATTGCGGCAGGTCGCGCTTCCGCGATCTCGAGCCGCTTCTCCAATTGCTCCGTTTTCTCTCGCAGTTGTTCAGCTTCCCGAAGCAGGAACTGTTTCTCCAATGCTTTCTCCACGAGGCTCAGAAGTTCCTCCGGCGCATACGGCTTGCTGATAAAATGGTAAGCGCCGCGTTTGATCGACTCGATGGCGTTATGCAGCGAGTCGTGCGCCGTCAGAATGATCACCTGGGCTTTGGGCAACTCCGTCTTGATGCGATCGAGCATTTCCAAGCCATGGGCGTCCGGCAGTTGCAGGTCTAGCAAGACGAGCGATGGCGAATTTGATTTTAGCAACTTCAGCCCCTGCGACGCTGTGGCCGCAGTGTCCACGTGATAACCATGGCGCTTGAGTAAGGCGTCCAGCGTCATCAACACCGGCCGCTCGTCGTCGATGATCAGGACGCGATGGTTCTCTGTTTTCATTCTTTTGCGCTGCTGGTACTACGCACGTGCGGTGGGCGGCAGTTGCTTAAACTGCGAGAATGCCATGAGGTTCAACCATGTTCCGGATTGCCGGCTCGACATCGGGAGTGCCATTGTCGAAACGAGCGTCGCGGCCTTGGGGTCGTATTGAGCCTGCAATTCTCCGCCGTGCGCTTCTATGATAGCGCGGATGCGGTTCAGACCAAGGCCATAATGTCTCTGTCTCATGTTGCGGAGTGGTTCCCGCCCCCAATTTTGCGTTTCCGAAGAGAAGGCCGCTTTTGGTTCGTGGAGGCTGAACAGGAACCGCCCATCGCTGATTCTGGCCTTTGCAACCAGCGCGCCGTTGCTGCGATCGTGCTGGAAAGCGTTGGCAAAAAGCTCAACAAATACTTCCTGGAACAGCTGCGGATCAATATTCAGTATCCCGTTCTGAAGTTGCACGTCCCATGTGATCTCGTGGTGTTTTTTTGAAAAATTGCGCTCGATCTGCGTGCGCATGTCGGTCAAAAATTCATCCGCCGGATAGGTTACCAGATTGGGTGCAACTTCTCCGACTGCTTTCGAAAGCAGTTGCAGCGTCGAATTGAGACCTGAGACGACTTCACGCAGACGCTTGATCTCACTTGTCAGTTCCTGATCCTGCGTCAGTTCACCGATGTAAGCCGACTGCAGCTCGATCGCGTTCAAATCATTGCGCAAATCGTGACTGAGTTGTCGGACAAAACGAACCGTGTCGCTCCACGGCACGGTCAATGAGTCGGTTGGAGCTTTCGACGAATTGCCCGCCATAACTGTACAATTACCCGGATTCTCCGAGCGAAAACCGATCGTCCGCAGCTTCATCGCCGGCCACGACCTTGATCCGCGCATCGTTGCTCGCCAGATGCCGTAACAAGTGAAAAACGTCCTCCGGATCGGCGTCGAGTGACCGCGCGATTTCTTCGGCAGTTTTCTCTTCACCGGAAAGCTCTGCTTGCACACGTTTCTGCAGCTGCAACAGTTTGCTCGCCGCTTTCTTGCCCGCTTCGACGCCGGGTTGATCGTACGCATTGATATTAACCAGCGAGCCGTAAAAGCCGACCGACCGCTCATAGAGCGCGATCAGCGCTCCGATGTAAAACGCGTTCACCTCGGGAATGCTCATGGTAATTGAGTCCCGTCCCTTCTCGTACAACGCACTGCGGGTTCCGCGCAGAGATCCCTCAAGATAATCGCCGCTCGTAATGCCATCCTCGACTTCAAACCGCGCGCCGCGACGATCGTTGCGCACTTCCACAAATGTCACAAAAAAATTCATGACGCCGTCGCGCAGTTGTTGCACGTATGAATGCTGGTCGGTTGAGCCTTTATTCCCGTACACGGCAATGCCTTGATGCACAATTTCGCCCGCCAGATTCTTTTCTTTGCCTAACGATTCCATCACCAGTTGCTGGAGATATTTGGTGAACAGTGCCAGCCGATCTTTGTATGGGAGAACGACCATATCCTTCTCGCCTTTTCCGTTGCCGGCGTAATACCACATGAGTGCGAGAAGCATTGCGGCATTTTGGGCGACGTCGGATACGCGGGTGCGTTCGTCCATGGCCGCGGCGCCGGCGAGGAAAGCGTCGATATCGAAGCCTTGCAGCGCCATCGGCAATAGCCCGACTGCGCTCATCACCGATGTGCGTCCGCCAATCCAATCAGGCATCGGGAAACGCGCCAGCCAACCATTCGCTTCGGCATGTTTGTCCAACTCGCTTCCAACGCCGGTCACCGCTACCGCGTTCCTGGCGAACTGAAGTCCTTTCGCGGCGAACTTCGCTTCCGCCTCCAGCATTCCGTTCCGTGTCTCTTTTGTCCCGCCGGATTTTGAGACAACGATCACGAGCGTTTGCGGAAGGCCGTCTGCTATTCTGTCAAACACACGATCAAAACCTTCAGGATCGGTGTTGTCGAAGAAGAAGATGTCCATTGGATCGGCTGGCGACCCGAGCGCTGCTGACACGAATTGCGGCCCTAGCGCCGAGCCGCCAATCCCAATGAGCAGTATGTGCTTGAAGCGTTTTTCGTTTTCCGCGGCGATTTTTCCGGCGTGAACATCTTGTGCGAATGCCTTGATGCGCTGGATCGTGTCTTCAATTTCCGATCGGATTTCCGGTGTCGGCGCCAGCGCAGGATTCCTCAGCCAGTAATGACCAACCATTCGGTTCTCTGTTGGATTAGCGATTGCTCCCGCCTCCAACTCCCGCATCGCCGCAAACGCATGCTCGATTTGCGGCCGCATTTTCTCGAACAGATCGTCCGGAAATTTCATACGGCTGATGTCGAGAGAGAAACCGAGATCACGATATTCCAGGAAATAACGTTGAAATCGCTGCCAGAGTGATGAAGCGGCCATGTGGTGAGAATACCGAAGTGAAATTCGATTGCCGCGTCAAGTCGCGACAATAACTTTGTCCTCCATCATGAGTGCCCCACGGGCCAACAAATGCCGCATTTGCTGTAGCCGGGAGCGCTCGCGTTTCAGAGACCGGCATCAACGATGCCGGCTACAACTTTAGGCGTCGTGATCGCTTTACGGATCGTTCTCGCCTTCGCGTAAAGCTATCGCGGGTAGGCACACCATTTGCGCGGCCGATCTGCTCATCTCAATCTGCGCGCTGACTTTCTGGATTTGCGCTGCCTGCTCTTTAACGGCGGCGGTCAAGGCCGCGATTTCCCTCTTTAATTCCTGCACGGTCTTATGCTCCTTGAGGAATTCGTTGAGCAACATCGCGTTCACTTGATCGTAGCGCACGCTGTAGGGTTTTCCTTCTTTGTCGCGCACCACCAGGTCAGGATTCACCTTTTCCACCTCCTCGGCCACTAAACCGAACTGGGGGATGCCATCGGGAGCCACCTCTTTCTTGTAACGGAATGTCACTGGCTTAAGCGCCAGGACCGCTTCGCTGGATTTGTCCATTGGCTTAATCTCCTCTTTAAACCGCCGGGAAGAAGTGTTCGTACCGAGTTTGCCGCTTCCATTAACGTAAACCGCCGCGCCCGAAGCAGACGGTTGGCCAAAGATGTTGGCGATATAGCAGGTGTTGCTCTCATTCTCACCATCAGCGCCGATACAAATAACGTCGGACGCGGTGGTAACGTTGCTGCCGGCAAACATTCCCAAGGCCGTGTTGTAGGAGCCGGTGGTGTTGTAATAGAGCGCATAATCACCGTTGGCCGTGTTGCTGGTGCCAGAGGTGTTGCGGTTGAGCGCTTGATAACCGTTGGCCGTGTTGCCGGCGCCAGAGGTGTTGCGGTAGAGCGCTTGATAACCGCTGGCCGTGTTGAGGATGCCGGTGGTGTTGGCTTGGAGTGCGTTAGCACCGACGGCGGTATTGCCGTCAGCGTTGTTGGAGAAAAGGGCAAAAGCACCAATGGCAGTATTGTCGTTGCCAGTGGTATTGTTTAGGAGCGCAGGATTGCCGATAGCTGTATTGCGGCTGCCGTCAGTATTTAAGTATAGCGCGCTATCGCCGACGGCGGTGTTCCGCCCACCCATTGTATTAGAATAGAGCGTGAATTCGCCGTTTGCCGTGTTGAAGTCGCCTTCAGTGTTGTTATAGAGGGCAAATGTTCCGGTGGCGGTGTTTCCCTCGCCGATGGTGTTGAACAAAAGCGCTCCTGTGCCAACAGCTGTATTGTGGAAACCGGTGTCATTAAACAAAAGCGCTGCCGCGCCACAGGCGGTATTGTAATCCGCGGTGTTCAACGCGAGCGTCCATGCGCCGACGCCGGTGTTTAGATTTGCGATGGTCAGAGCCTGGAGCGAGAAGTAGCCGAGGGCTGTGTTGTCTGTGCCGGTTGTGAGGCTAAAAAGAGCTTTCTGCCCTTCCGCCGTGTTGCGTCCGGAATATCCGCCATCCGGCGGCGGAACGACTGCTTGTGCGGCTGGCGATAGCGCAAAGCAGGCGAGCACACCAGCGGTGAGGAGTGACAGAAATGTCGTTTTACACTGAATTAATGGATTCATTCTTCTTCCTTTCTTTTCCCCGCTAGGTTAGATTTGGAAGGCTGCGGGTCCGGAAGAGACGAAGAACCTAGCGAGGCAAAAGGCCTCCGCCTGATTCAGATCCGTTTTGCGACGCAGAGTCTGGAAAAAATCTTCAGGTTTGGCAAGACAAATTGCCTGCCGATGACGCGAAAGGGATCGCCAACCCGTCTGGCTAAAATCTTATGGATTGTTCAACGCTGTTTGCGACGCGGGCCTGATCACTTCAAGTCCGCCAAGGACGGACTCGCTGCGGCGAGCCGGGCGTTTACTTTCTGTAGGCCCGCAGCAAGCGCTTCAATTTGTTTTTGCTGGCGCGCGATAGTCGCCTGCTGTTCCTCGTTCTTGCGATGCTCTTTCAGGAATTCGTTGAGCAACATCGCGTTGATCTGTTCGTAGCGGACAGATTCGGGCTTGCCCTGAGGGTTGCGTCCCACCAGATCGGGATAAACCTCGGCCACTTCTTCGGCGATCAGGCCAAAAGCAAGCGTCTGCGTGGCATCGTACTGCTTGTGGTAGCGAAAGCTCACCGGCTTGAGCGCATAGATCACCTCGCTGGCTTTGTGTATTGGGTGAATGTCATGTTTGTATCGGCGTGAAGAGACGTTTGCTCGGCCAAGTCTGCCGTCGCTGTTTATCGTAACGAGATCTGGATCGGTGCCAACCTGCGGCTGAACGTTCGAATAAATGTGGCCGATAAAGCAACTGTTGCTCACGTTCTGGCCGGTATGACCGATGCATATCACGTTATTAGCCGTGGTAACGCTCACGCCGGCATTGATGCCCAAGGCTGTGTTAGAGTGGCCGGTACTGCTAAAGAGGGCGCTCTGACCGATGGCCGTGTTGCTGTCGCCGCCAATGTTGGTTTGGAGCGCAGAACTGCCGATCGCTGTGTTGTTGGTTCCAGTGTCGTTGTCACTGAGCGCGAGGGCACCGATGGCGGTGTTGACTTGGCCGCTGCTGTTGCCAGAAAGCGCGTTCGTACCGACGGCAGTGTTGAAGATGCCGTCCGTGTTCTCACGGAGAGCGGCGCAGCCCACGGCCGTGTTTACGCGGCCGGTGGTATTGTTTACAAGGGCGGCGGCTCCGACGGCTGTGTTGTTGACGCCAGTGGTGTTGAATAAAAGCGCCGCAGCGCCAAACGCCGTATTTTCGTCTGCGGTGTTGAAAAGGAGCGCTCCTGCGCCGGTAGCAGTGTTAAAGCTGCCCTCTGTGTCGCTAAAGAGGGAAAACCAACCAACTGCCGTGTTCGCACCGCCGGTGGTAAGGCTAAAAAGGGCGTTCTGCCCTTCCGCCGTATTAAACCCGGGATAACCGCCGTCTGGTGCTGGAACGACTGCCTCCGCTTTTGACAAAAGTCCAAAGCAAGCCAGCGCACCAGCCATGAGAAGCGGCAGAATTGTCGGTTTACATTGAATCATTGGATTCATGGTTCTTCCTTTCTTTCCCCCGCTACATTGATTTCTGCGGTTGCGGGTCCGGAAGAGGCGAAGAACCTGGCGGGGCAAAAGTCCTCCGCCCGAATTCAGATCCGTTTAACGAGGTTGAGTTTGGAAGAAATCTCGCTGGCTTGTCAAGACGAACCCGAGAACGAGCGATTACGCGGATAAAAGCGGCGCCAAGTCGCCGCACTCCAAAGCGCGCTTCGCGCGCGAAATTCCGACCTGTGAATTCTAATCTCAGACCTAGCAGATTAGTGCCGATTGTTCGTTGTTAGCCTTCTGGGTTAACCGGAAAATGGATGTTCTTAAGATGCTCGGCCACGGCCTTGGTTTGTTCAGCTTCGATTTGATCGGTCGCGGCGTTCAGTGACTCATATGCTTCGCGGCTTTTTGACGCGCGACACATGTAAGCGGTCGCGTGTGCCAAAGGGATGCGCGCTTCGGGCATCCCGACAAATTCAACCGCTTGTTGTGTCGCGATCGCCAGCGTTAACGCTTCTGGGTCGGCAAGGCCAACGTCTTCGCTGGCAAAAATCACAATCCGCCGCGCGATGAAACGGAAATCTTCTCCGGCGTGCAGCATTTTCGCCAGCCAGTACATGGCGCCTTTTTCATCCGAAGCGCGCATGCTTTTGATGAACGCGCTGATCGTGTCGTAGTGGGCGTCGCCGACGCGATCGTAAACGACGGCCTTCTGCTGGATGCTTTCCTCGGCAACTGCGAGTGTGAAGTGAATGATAGGGCGAGCGTCCTCGCTTGCCCTTCTCCCGGACGCAACCGAGGACGGTCGCGCTACTTTAGGCGTCGTGGTTAGCACTCCAATCTCGAGCGCATTCAGACATTTGCGCGCGTCGCCGTCGCTCAGCTTCGCCAGATGCCGGCGCGCGTCCCTCTCCATCTTTACATTGTAATTTCCAAGGCCGCGCTCTTTGTCGGCTAACGCGCGATCGATCAATTGCTCCAGTTGTTCGACGCTGAGCGGTTCGAGTCGAAAAACCTGTGAGCGCGATACGAGCGCGCTGTTTACATAAAAGAACGGATTGTAAGTGGTCGCACCGATGAGCCGTAGATTTCCCGCTTCGACGTCAGGCAGAAGAATGTCCTGCTGCGCCTTATTGAAATGATGAATCTCATCGACGAACAGGATCGTTTTTTGTCCAGATGTGCGGAGCCGATTGGTGGCCGCGGCAAGCACGCGGCGCATTTCGGCAACATTGCTTTCTACGCCGCTGATCCGAACGAATTTTGCGTGCGTCATCTCCGCGATCACGCGCGCCAGCGTGGTCTTTCCGCTGCCGGGCGGCCCGTAGAAAATCACTGAGGGCAAGCGATCGGCTTCGATCGCGCGACGCAAAAGTTTGCCCGGCCCAAGAATGTGTTCCTGGCCGACAAATTCCTCCAGCAAGCGCGGCCGCATCCGCGTTGCGAGCGGCGCGGCGCTGTCTGCAGTTTCATTCCCCTGCTCTTCCTCGAACAAGTCCTGCACAAGAGAAATTACGGCGGGCTAGTGTAGCAGGCAATCATACCTGCTTCACGATCTTGAGCTTAAGCAGCGAGCCAGGTAAGCTCGATCGCCTAAGAATGAAACGCATCCTTGTTCCGATTGATTTTTCCGATGTAACGCCTCCGGTGATCAATTTGGCACGACAGCTCGCCAAAGCTCTCGATGCTGAGATTCATCTCATTCATGTGAAAGAACTGACGCCGACTGCTTTCGCGGCAGGCATGTTGGAATCTGGCCTGGTGGGAATGCCCGAGCTTGCGCCAGTATCGGGTGTGCCGGCCCCTGGGTTCGACTCGATGCCGCAGACGATTCCAGAGAGCGACAGCCAAAAGTCGCAGCTTGTGCAATGGCAAAAAGAAATCGAGCAAGCCGGTATCAAAGTCACAATGCACCAGCCGACCGGAGCGGTGGCAGAGGAGATTTTGAATCAAGCGGACGCGCTCAACGCCGATTTGATCGTAATGGGCAGGCATGGGCACGGCGCCATGTATCATTTGCTGGTGGGCAGCGCCACCGAAGGCGTTCTCAGGCACGCCACCCGGCCAGTGCTGCTCGTGCCGGTCCACAAATCTTCATAGCAGATTTCACCTCCGAACGAAGTGAGGAACCTCACGATCGACCCGTAGATCATAACAATCCACGGTGCGTAGTCCTGACTTCGATTGAGAGGTCCTTCGCTCCGCTCAGGATGACATCTTTGTTGGCTTGCGCTGATAACGAGGGATAAGCGAAAACTGCGAAGTAGATGAAGCTGCTCAGCGCGCCGCGCCAGCCATTTGTTGGTCTGGCGCTGATGGCTGCGGTCGGAATTACCGCGGCCGAGCTCATTCCGGTGCGATCTACCGTGTTGATTTTGATAGCGATAGTTCTCGCAATCTGCATTCTCGTTGCGCTCTGCCGGCCGAAATTGGCTGCCATATATCTCATCGTCGTGTCTGGTTTTTTTCTGCTGCACAAATTCGCGACAACGAATACGGCAGGCCAACAACTCGCGGACAAACTTGGCGAGCGCCCGCGCGTCGTCACAGCAGTCGGATGCGTGATCACTGAGCCTAAGATTTCGCCGAGCGGATTCGCAACCTTCCTGCTCAAACTGAAATCAATTGAAGTCGGAGGCAAAGCCGAATCTACACGCGCATTCTGGCAGGTTCGTTGGAAAGGCGCGCCTGAGTTCGGCGATGAACTGAAACTTTTTGGAACCGCGGAGCCAATCGCACCACCACGAAACCCCGGCGAATTCGATATGCGCGCTTACCTGGCGCGGCATGATATTCGCCGAATGCTGTTCGTTCGGTATGCGGAGGACGCCACGTTGATCCGCCACGGTGGCGGCAATCCGGTGCTGCGCGCTGCACAAACCTCGCGCACATGGATGCAAAACGCGTTGTGCCGCGGCTTGGACGATGCGCCCGAAGCAAAAAGTTTCATAAGTGGAATCGTGCTTGGCATCCGGCACGAAACACCGGAGGACATTGAAGAGCCGTTTCAGCAAACCGGCACGATTCACCTTTTCGCCGTCGCTGGCTTGCATGTGGGAATTGTGGCGGCGCTTTTGTGGGTGCTGGCGGCGATTGCACGTCTGCCACGCAAGCGCGCAGCGGCGTTCATCATTCCGTCGCTCTTTTTCTATGCGGCGGTGACGGGGCTGCACATCCCGGCATTACGGGCTGCTGTGATGGCTTCAATCCTGGTCGGAAGTTATTTCTTCGAACGGCGAGTATTTTTGCCAAACAGCCTCGCGGCCGCGGCTTTTTTCATTCTCTGCTGGAACACGAACGAATTATTTTCCACCGGGTTTCAGCTCTCGTTCGCGGTTGTTGGTGCAATCGTGCTGTTCGCCGACCCGTTCTTCAGACTTCTCCAACGGCGTGCGGCTCAAGATCCTTTTCTGCCCCAAAGCCTGGTGCGCGGTCCACGCCGATGGATGCGCTCCGGCTATGAATGGCTTTGCGGCGGCGCATCTGTGTCGCTAGCGGCGTGGATTGGTTCATTACCGTGGATTCTTTGGTACTTCCATCTGGTCACGCCGATTTCTTTGCTGGCAAACCTCGTCGTTGTTCCGATCGCATTCTTCGTCCTTGCCGTTGCGCTTTTGTCGCTGATGACTACGCCGCTGTTGCCGTGGGTTGCTGTTGTTTTCAATAACGCCAACTGGACACTGGCCACGCTGGTCATCGGCATCGTTCATCTGTTCGCGCTGATTCCCGGTGGACACTTTTACGTTGGCGTACCTGACTGGGGCGACCGTTCTGCGAAGATGACGGTTCTGGACTTGGGCGCGGGCGCGGCCGTTCACGTCCGAGTGAATGGCCACGACTGGTTAATCGATTGCGGGAGCGAACGCAGTTATGATCACGTTGTGCGCGAGTATTTGCACTGGGCCGGCGTGAATCGGCTCACAGGAGTAGTGCTCACCCATGGCGATTCGCAGCACGTCGGTGGCGTCACGCAATTATTGAGCGATTTTCCGAAGGTCCGCATTATCGATAATCCTGCGCCCGATCGGTCGCTCATTCATCGACGACTGGCCCGAATAGTGTCGGGACTGGAGGGACGCGGACGAAAACCTGCCGAGTTAGCTGCCGGAGATAATTTTCATCTGTCTCGCGTAGCTATTGCGCATGTTTTGTTTCCGCCCCACGGCTTCGCAGCAGCAACAGCGGATGATCAAGCTTTGGTTATCCGATTATCCATTGCGCCGAGCACATTTGTTTTGTTCATGTCGGACAACGGCGAAGAAACCGAGCGCGCGTTATTGAGCAATGGTTCGGACCTGCAGAGCGACATCCTCGTGAAGGGCCAACATCATTCCGGAATTTCAGGCTCGGGTCCGTTTCTCGATGCCGTTCGGCCGCGCTTGATCATCGCGACTTCAAGGGAGTTTCCGGACCACGAACGGATCAGTGATGAGTGGGCCGGGCAACTTCGCGCCCGCGGCATCAAACTGTTTCGCCAGGACGAAACCGGCGCCGTGGAATTGAACTTCTCAAACCAAAAATGGAGCGCGCGAGCTTATCTGACCGGCGAAGTCTTTCGAAGCGTCAGCCGATAAATCGGCGCGCCTTGCTCGCGAAATTTTCTTTCGAACTTGGTTACCGGAAGAACGGCATCGTCCGGCGACAGTGGGACAGCTTGAAATTGCAGGTGAGCGTGGCTTAGCCGTTCTATTTGATGAAAATAATCGAGCTGATCGGTCGCGACGCGCAGGACACCGTTTTGCTCCAGCGCGACGACGATCGCCTCCAAAAAGTCGCGGGTAAAAATCCGTCGGAACTGATGGCGCCGCTTCGGCCACGGGTCGGGAAACAGAAGATAAAAAGTTTCCACTGAATTTTTCGGCAGCAGATGGTGAATGGCGAATAAAGTGTCCGCGCGCAGCACCCGCACGTTTTCGATTTTCTCCGCCTTGCGGCAAACTTTCTCGACGCGCTTGGTCAACCGCTCGATGCCGAGGAAATTTCTCTTCGGGAAATGTTGTGCCATTTCGCAGAGAAAAGATCCATCGCCGCACCCAAGATCGACATGCAGCGGCGCGGTGCGTCCGAAAAGTTCCGCAAGATCCAGACGCGCCAGGGGCAACTCTGTAGCCAACAGGTTCACGGATACAAAAATTGTCGGACTCGAAGCATGCTTCAACTCGCGAACAGTTCCACGTCATTCCGAGCGAAGTCGAGGAATTCCGTGGCGTAGCTCTCTGGCAACTTCGTCGGGATGTCTCGACTTCGCTCGACATGACACCGTAAGTATAAGATCAGTGATGCTATGAAACCGATGTTGGTATCCGCCCTGTTTTCCATGGCACTTCTCGCAGCGGCGCAAAACTCGTCGCCGCCCGAAACGAGGACCGCCGTTTTCGCCGGTGGCTGTTTTTGGTGCATCCAACCCGCATTCGACAAAGCACCGGGCGTGATCAAAACCGTGGTGGGCTATTGCGGTGGCACCGAACCAAACCCGACTTACAAGCTGGTGACGTCGGAAAAAACGAATTATCGCGAATCAATCGAGATTACCTACGATCCGACGAAGATTTCCTACGAACGGCTCCTCGACATCTATTGGCGCCAAATCGATCCCACCCAATCCGACGGCCAATTCACAGATATTGGACCGAGTTATCGCGCCGCGATCTTTTATGACAATGCTGAGGAAAAGAAAGCTGCCGAGGCTTCCAAAGAGAAACTAACGCGCTCCGGAAAATTCCAAAAAAACATTGTGACCGAAATCTTGCCTGCGATGAAATTTTGGCCCGCCGAAGATTACCACCAGAAATATTACCGGGAGAACCCGGGACGTTTTGAAGCTTTCGAAGAAGGATCCGGCCGCGTGTCATTCAAGAAGGACAAGTGGGGCGGCGAACAATAGCCGAGGTTTGGTTATTCGACACAGACTTCATCTGATACCTGACGCTGTCATGTTGAGCGAAGCGCTGCAACGAAATGAAAAGCATGAGGCCAGGCTTTCAAACATCTCTGTCTATTTGCGTTTTTGGATCGATCCGGAGTTGGTCCGAGATTCTTCTCCCGCGACTGCGGGATCAGAATGACATTACGAGATGGTTTTTAGACATTTCAAAGCATGATTGGAACACTGGATCCCAAAGTTCCGCCGGGGCCGCTGGATCAAAAATGGCGAAATCATCAAGACCATTCGCGATTGGTCAGCCCCAACAACCGGCGAAAGCTTGAAGTCATAATCGTCGGCAGCGGGCTCGCCGGCGGATCGGCCGCGGCAACCCTCGGTGAACTCGGATACCGGGTGAAGTGTTTTTGTTTTCAGGATTCGCCGAGGCGCGCCCACTCGATTGCGGCCCAAGGCGGCATTAATGCGGCAAAGAATTATCAGAACGATGGCGACAGCGTTTATCGCTTGTTCCACGACACGATTAAGGGCGGCGATTTTCGTTCGCGCGAAGCCAACGTTTATCGGCTCGCAGAAATCGCTAACAACATCATCGATCAGTGCGTGGCGCAGGGCGTGCCGTTCGCGCGCGAATACAGCGGCTACCTGGCTAATCGCTCCTTCGGCGGCGCACAGGTTTCACGAACTTTTTACGCTCGCGGACAGACCGGGCAGCAACTCTTGTTAGGCTGTTATCAGGCACTGTGTCGCCAAGTCGCCGCCGGCACCGTGCAGATGTTTCCATACACAGAGATGCTCGACTTGGTGATCGTCAATGGACAGGCCAAAGGAATCATCACCAGGAACTTGCGATCGGGAAAAATGGAGAGGTACGCAGCGGATGCAGTTGTGCTCGCCAGCGGCGGATACGGAAACGTGTTCTATCTGTCCACCAATGCGCGCGGAAGCAATGTGACAGCCACGTATCGCGCTTACAAAAGAGGCGCCCTCTTCGCCAATCCATCCTTCACACAGATTCATCCTACCTGCATTCCCGTCAGCGGCGACTATCAGTCCAAGCTCACGCTGATGTCGGAATCGCTGCGGAATGATGGCCGCGTGTGGGTGCCGAAACGGAAGGAAGATCGCTTCAAGGCCCCGAGTGAAATTCCTGAAGCCGACCGCGATTATTATCTCGAGCGGAAATATCCCAGCTACGGCAACCTTGCGCCGCGCGACATTTCATCGCGAGCTGCGAAGGAAGTTTGCGACGAAGGCCGCGGTGTCGGTCCGGGCGGACGCGGCGTCTATCTCGATTTCGCCGATTCGATTAAACGGCTCGGCGTAGAGACGATTCGCGAGCGCTACGGAAATTTGTTCGAAGTGTACAAGAAGATTACAGGCGAGGACGCCTATAAAGTGCCGATGCGAATTTATCCCGCCGTGCACTACACCATGGGGGGTCTCTGGGTGGATTACGATTTGATGAGCAATGTGCCCGGCCTGTTCGTGATCGGTGAAGCCAATTTCTCCGATCATGGCGCAAACCGGCTCGGGGCCAGCGCGCTGATGCAAGGCCTGGCTGATGGTTATTTTGTTTTCCCCAATACGCTGCCGAATTATCTCGCCGGTCAGATGGGAAAACGGCCGTCGCCCGAATCCCCCGAGTTTGAACACGCGGAACAGACTGTTCGCGCACGGCTCGAGAAATTGCTGAAGGTTAATGGCACGCGCTCGGCCGATTCGTTCCATCGCGAGCTTGGCCTTCTGCTGTGGGACAAATGCGGAATGTCGCGTAACGAACGAGGATTGCGCGAAGCGCTCCGAAAAATTCCCGAATTGCGCGATGAATTCTGGCGCGACGTCCGGGTGCCGGGAGACGAAGAAGATTACAATCAATCACTGGAGCGCGCCGGGCGCGTCGCAGATTTCCTCGAGTTCGCCGAGTTGATGTGCATTGACGCGCTGGAACGCGACGAATCTGCCGGCGCGCATTTCCGCGAGGAACATCAAACGCCCGATGGCGAAGCGCTCCGCGATGATGAGAGTCATGCAGCTGTTTTCGCGTGGGAATTTCAAGCTAACGGTCAGCCTCCGAAACTTCATCGCGAACAGTTGCATTTCGAAACGGTGCATTTAGCGCAGCGCAGCTACAAATGAGTACACTTTGGGTCATTCCGAGCGAAGTCGAGGCTGCAACGCAGCCATCGAAGATGGCGAGGCCAGGCTTTCCATCCCGGTGCGAAACCCTGGGTTTCTCCGCGGGATCCTTCGGCTCCGCTACGCTCCGCTCAGGATGACCGTGGACCAATGAATTTCAAACTCAAAATCTGGAGGCAGCGCAACGCAAAGTCCCGCGGCAAACTCGTCAACTACGAAGTCCGCGACATTTCGCCGGATACCTCATTTCTCGAAATGCTTGATATCCTTAATGAAAATTTGATTCGGACAGACGGGGAACCGGTCGCGTTTGACTCTGATTGCCGGGAAGGGATTTGCGGCACCTGCTCACTTACGGTCAACGGAGAAGCTCACGGGCCCGATCATCCGGGCGCAGTGTGCGAGCTTTACATGCGAAAATTTCGCGACGGCGAGACGATCACCGTCGAACCGTTTCGCGTCGGCGCGTTTCCGATCATCAAAGATCTGGCGGTCGACCGCAGTTCACTCGATCGGATTGTGCAAGCCGGCGGATTCATCTCCGCGCGTGCAGGCTCAGCACCGGAGGCAAATTCAATTCTCATTCCCAAGCACGACGCAGACCTGGCAATGGAAGCAGCAGCGTGCATCGGTTGCGGCGCGTGCGCGGCAGCGTGCCCGAATGGATCGGCAATGCTTTTCGCGGCTGCGAAAGTTTCGCACCTTTCATTTTTGCCGCAGGGCATACCCGAACGCGAGCGACGCGTGTTGAAAATGGTGCAGGTAATGGACGACCAGGGATTTGGTAATTGCACCAACACTTACGAGTGCGAAGCAGTGTGTCCTGCCAAGATCAGCGCCAGTTTCATCGCGAAGCTCAACCGCGAATACGCGGCCGCACAATTCCGCCAACGACTCGGCGAATAGGTTCGCGCGCTCCCCAGAAACGTCATCGCGTTTCGCACGCGTACGTCCACAGTTCCGGATCGAGCTCCGCTTTTGCACGCATCGCCAACCGATCGATATCTGTATTGTCGCGAATCACGGCGAAGACCGTGGAACCCGAGCCGGACATCAGTGCGGCGCCGACTTCTGGTTGTTTGAGTAACCAGATTTTCAGTTCCGCCAGAAAAGCAAATTTTTCGAAAACAGGGCGCTCGAGATCGTTCACGAAACTTTGTTCGTTGAATTGTTGGGCGCCGTACGAAACTCCTGGTATTTCGCGCGAGTCTCGCCAGCGCGAGTACGCCCATTGTGTAGGCACGCCGAACCCAGGCTTCAGCAATAAGACCGATAATTGTTCGCGCAATCTGGTCGGATTCACCAGCTCGCCGCGCCCTTTGCACGCCGCGGCGGATTGAAATATGAAAAATGGAACGTCCGATCCGATCGTCTCCGCCATTTTCGCCAGCGCTTCACGCGGCAAATTCGTCTCAAAAAGTTCGTTTAACGCCAGCAAAGTGGAAGCAGCGTCGCTGCTTCCACCGCCCAGACCGGCGCCGTGTGGAATTCTCTTTTTGAGCACGATCGAAATACCACTGGTGATCTTCGTTTTTTCGAAAAAAACGTTCGCCGCACGTACCACAATATTGTCTTCGCCTTTCGGCACCGACGGATCATCGCACCGAAACGCGATTTTTTGTTTGCCGGACCGCTGCTCGATCTTGATCTCGTCGCAAAGCGAAATCGGGGCGATGAGAGTCTCGATTTCGTGAAAGCCATCGCTGCGAGGGCCGAGAACTCTCAGCGAGAGATTGATCTTCGCGGGAGCGATGACTTGCATATATCGTCATGTCGAGCGTAGTCGAGACATCCCGTGTTGCGAGCCAAAGCTAACGTCGCGGGGTTCCTCGACTTCGCTCGGAATGACAAACGTTGCTGACAAAATCATTGTGGCCCTCGACGTCGCCACAAAGGGGAAGGCGCTCGAGTTCGTTGAGCAGCTCCAAGGCGAGATCTCTTTTTTCAAAATCGGACTCCAACTTTACACGGCCGAAGGCCCTGAAATTGTGCGCGCGGTTTTGGCGACCGGCGCAAAGGTCTGGCTCGATCTGAAGCTCTACGACATCCCCAACACCGTCGCGCGAGCCGTTGAGTCCGCGAGCACTCTGGGGGTGCGAATGCTCACGATTCATTTGAGCGGTGGCAGCGAAATGATTCGAGCCGCGAGTGCCGCTCGCGCCAACGATATGCTGGTCCTGGGAGTTACGGTTTTAACAAGCTCCACCGAACAAACGCTGCGCGAAATTGGAATCACAGACACCGTCGAGAACCAAGTACTCCGTCTGGCCAAGTTGGGTGCAGAAGCAGGAATCGATGGAGTGGTTGCCAGTCCGCATGAAATCAAACCCCTTCGCCGCGAGTTCGGCAACAGAATTAAAATCGCCGTCCAGGGAATTCGGCCAAGCTGGGCAGAACCGGGCGATCAGAAACGATTCATGACTCCGCGCGAAGCATTTCAAGCAGGCGCAGACTACATCGGCATTGGACGGCCTATCACCGGGCACCAGAACGCGCGAGAAGCTGTCGCAAAAATTTTGAACGAGCTCCACACGTGATTGTCATGTCGAGCGAAGTCGAGACATCTCTGGAGAATTCCGGCTCCAGAAGAATTCCGAGATTCCTCGACTCCGCTCGGAATGAAAAAGTTCAGCAAGCCACGCGACCTTTGTTCGCGGATTTAACCATCTGTCACGACGAAAGCCCGCACTCGGCAGCGATGAACATGGCTATCGATGAAGCCCTGCTGGAAACGGCAGTCGTTCCAACAATTCGCTTCTATCGCTGGCGTTCCCTTGCCCTGTCGTTCGGATATTTTGGGAAGTTTTCCGATGTGGCGATTTACACTGCGGAGCGCGATCTAGTTCGACGCTGGACCGGCGGCGGAATCGTTTTTCACGGGGACGACCTCACTTACTCGATCGTGATCCCGTCGAGCGATCCGGTCTTTGATGAATCATCAATCGTTATCTACGAAAAAATTCATCGCGCTTTGTGCGGCGCGCTGGTTAAGACCGGGCAACCAGCAGTTGTAGCCGGGGGCGTCGACCCCGGCGGCTTTTCCGCAGCGACGCGAGCCGCCGTCAACGCCAGCGGCTACAACTGCTTCGCGAATCCGGTTCGCGCCGACGTGATGATGGATGGCCGCAAGATCGCCGGGGCGGCACAACGCCGTACTCGTCGCGGTTTGCTGCAGCAAGGAAGCATTCAAGGCTTTGCTATGAAGACTGACCTCGCCCAAAAATTTGCGCAGGCTCTTTCGGCTAATTGCAGTGAGTTCGAGATCACGAAAGCGATCTTAAAGCAGGCGCAGAAAGTGGCTCAGCAAAAATACGGAACCGAATCCTGGTTACGCAAACGTTGAAAACTGTAGGGCGTCTGTGTCAGACGCCGTGGCGTTTCGCAGAAACGCCCTACAATATTCGCGCGGGGTCGGCGTTATGTTGCTTTGACAACCTGCAACTCACGCCACTATCCTCGCCTCGTGGAACTCTTCGCCCGCACGGACCGGAGCACGAGTCGCCGCGCAGTTGCGAAGGCGAACAGCGCTCCCGCGCTTCGTCTGGCTGAAGTTGCAAAACTAGTTCAACCGCACCTCGAGCAAGTCGAGACGCGCATTGCGCAACAGACCTCGGCATTCGATCCCGCGATCGAAGGTTACGTCGTCTACGCAGTTGGCAGCCGGGGTAAGCGTCTTCGGCCGCTGCTGGCTCTGCTTTCCGGCGGCGCCACGGGGAAGATCGATGCCGGACATGTCGATCTCGCGGTGATCGTTGAGCTCATTCACATCGCCACACTGGTGCACGACGACGTGATGGACGAAGCAGAACAGCGTCGAGCACAGCCCACTGCAAACGCGCGCTGGGGAAATTCGTTGAGTGTTCTACTAGGCGACTGTCTTTTCGCACACGCTCTGACGTTATCGACAAATTTCGAAAACTCCGGTATCGGTCGCGCAATCGCGCGTACGGCGACCACGGTTTGCTCGGGCGAAATGATTCAAACGCAGCGCAGGTTCGATCTTAACCTGACCGTTGAGGATTATTTGCGGATCGTGCAGATGAAAACCGGATCACTTTTCTCCGCCGCAGCGGAACTGGCCGCCGTTATCAGCGAGGCCGATCCGAAGATGATCGCAACATTCAAGAACTTTGGATTCCAAATTGGGACGGCCTACCAGATTTATGATGATTGTGTCGATCTCGCCGGCACTGAGAGTGTAACCGGTAAAACGCTCGGGACGGACCTGCGCAAAGGCAAATTCACATTGCCGGTTCTAATTTTTCTCCGCTCCGCTTCGGAGTTTGAACGCGAACGTTGTTGCCAACTTGTGTTGGACGAAAATATCGAAGAAATGATTGAGCTGCTCAAGAACGGTGCGAACAACGGGGCGTTAAACGAGTCGATCGCAGCGGGTAGCGATCTGATTCGCAAAGCGCAATATGCATTCGACGGTATCGCGCCGAATCGTTACACCGACGCATTGTTCTCGCTCGGTGATGCCTTGTGCGACATGTTCGATCAACTTCGCGTCTGATGAAATGTGGGAGGGACCTTGGAGTCCCGACTTTCAGCCGGCTTCCATCGCAGCGCTAAGGCTGCTCCCACTTTGATATGGCGCAGCTTAAGATCCGCGAAATGCCGCAGGACGAGCGGCCGCGGGAAAAGTTGCTTGCACGAGGGGCGGACGCTCTCAGCAACGCCGAATTAATCGCGATATTGCTGCGCACCGGCCGGCGCGGGATGAACGTGGTGGATGTCGCTCGTGAGTTGCTCGAAAAATACAAATCGTTCGCGGAACTGAGCCGTTGCTCCGTCAAGGAACTGAGAGAAATCAAAGGAATCGGCCCGGCGAAGGCATTGGAACTGGTGGCAGCATTCAATTTGGGAAAACGCTTCACGCAGGAACCATTGTCCCAGCAAAAACTCGATTCACCGGAACTGATATACAAACTGCTGGGAGACGAAATGCGAATGCTGCGAACCGAATCACTGCGCGTTGTTCTGCTCGACACGCGTTACCGTTTGATGCGAATCGAATCCGTGTCGGTGGGAAGTATGAACGAGAGCATCGCGCATCCGCGTGAGATTTTTCGACCCGCGATCACTTACTCAGCTTACGCAGTCATCGTTGTACACAATCATCCGTCCGGCGATCCGTCGCCGAGCCAGACTGACCACAGCCTGACGCGACGCCTGGCCGAAGCCGCCGAGCTTTTGCAAATCAAATTGCTCGATCACATCATCATCGGTGCGCCATCGGACGCCACTCCTGGTTATTTTAGTTTCAAAGAGGCAGGCGTGTTGTAATCACAAAATCCGAGGTTCGAATTCCAAAGCCCGAAACATGACGGACGCGAAAATTCATCCAACCGCAATCGTCGATCCGAATGCGAAGATCGGCGCTGACGTACAGATCGGGCCTTTCGCAATCGTTGGACCGGATGTGACAATCGGCGACAACACGATCGTGCAATCGCACGTGGTGATCGAAGGCGAGGTCGTGATCGGCCGCGGAAATTTCATCGGACACGGCGCGATCATCGGTGTGCCACCGCAGGATGTTTCGTTTTCGCTGGAACGAAAGACGAAAGTGGAAATCGGGGACGACAATATTATCCGCGAGTACTGCACGATCCACCGCGGCAGCCCCGACGGCAGCGCCACAACAATTGGCAATAAGAATTTTTTGATGAGCGGAGCGCACATCGGCCATAATTGCCTCATCGGAAACAACGTCGTCATTGCGAACAATTGTTTGCTTGCCGGACATGTGCGCGTGGACGGCGGCGCATTTCTTGGCGGTGGATCAACGTTTCACCAGTTCATGCACATTGGGCGGCTGGTGATGGTGCAGGGCAGTTCCGCATTCGGAAAAGATCTGCCACCGTTCGTCGTCGCGGCGGAGCGCAATTACGTCTTCGGATTGAATGTAATCGGGATGCGCCGCGCTGGACTTAGCGCAAACGATCGAGACCAAATCAAGGAGGCCTTCAACCTTATCTATCTCAGTGGACTAAATACGTCGCAGGCTCTCGAGAAAGCGGAGTCGACGACCTTTGGTGCACCAGCGCGCGAATTCCTGGACTTCGTCGCCACTTCAAAAAAGCGCGGCATTTGCCCGTTGAAACGCGGCGCCGGCGACGACGTGTCGGTCTAACGACACAAGCAGAATGTCCGCGGGTACCAAAATCACCCGCCTTGCACCGGCGGCATAATCGCGATTTCCTCCCCCGGATTCAGCTTGTAATTGCGATCGACAAATTCCAGGCCCGCGCCAACCAGGATGCTTTTGTCGTGCGCACGGAGTGCAGGTCGTTGCGCATAAATCTTTTCAAGCAATTCGCGAACAGTCGCTCCTTCCGGAAGGTCAAGCTCTAACTCGTGAACTCCTAAGAGTTCACGCAATTGCGCATAAAATTGCACTCGCACTTTCATTGTTCCAGCCGCTCGGCACGCCATCCTTTAAATGTCATTCTGAGCGAAGCGAAGAATCTCAGGTCATCTGCAACCGATTCCGAACAATCAGCAATGTTTCGCTTCGCTCAACATGACATGGGCTCCAGCAATTCCTTTCTGAGCACGCCAACGTACGGCAGGTTGCGATACCGGTCCATGAAGTCGAGCCCGTAGCCGATTACGAATTCGTCGTCGATTTCAAAGCCCACGTAATCCGCATCAACGTCCCGCGCGCGCTGTTTTCTTTTGCTCAGCAGCACACAAATCCGAATGCTGCGTGGTTTGACCGCTTCCAGCTTTTTGCGAACGGCCGCCAGCGTGTGGCCGGTATCTAGAATATCATCCAGAATCAAAACGTCTCGGCCGGCGACGTCGGGAACGGCCAACTGTTTGAAAATGATCTCCCCGCTCGGTTGCGTTTTCCCGTGGTAACTGACAACGCTCAGGCAATCCAATTTCAAGGAAAGTGGAATTCGGCGCAGAAGATCTGACATGAACATCAGGCTGCCGGTTAGAATTGCGATCACCGTCAGTTCGCGGTCAGAGTAGTCGGCTGTGATTTGCGCAGCCATTTCATCAAGCCGTTTGTGAATTGCCGGCCCGTCAAACAGCACGCGCTCGATATCGCTTTGCATCTGAGGTAGCGCATGGTGTCTCGCTTGCGCATTCCCAGAGTACGCAAGCGAGACGCATGCGCTACTGTTTACCAGCTGCCTATGCGGTCGCGCCTTGTTTTGCCCTTACCGCCACGCTGAATAACATGCCTGAAAATGCACGTCTACCACGACCAACTCGAAGTGCGCACCCGTGGCAAGGGGCTCTACGAAATCACCGACCAGATTGAGTCGAGCATCGACAAGTGCAGCATCCAAAACGGAATCGTCACCGTTTTTGTTGAGCACACCAGCTGCAGCATCGTCATCATGGAAAATGCCGATCCTAGCGCACGACGCGATTTGGAAAGGTTTTTCGACCGCCTGGTGCCGGAAAATGCCGATTACTTCACGCACGACTCGGAAGGCAGCGACGACATGCCATCACACATCCGCATGGTTCTTACGCACACCAGCGAGACCATGCCGATTGCGGACGGAAAAATGCAACTCGGAACGTGGCAGGGCATCTTCCTGTTCGAACATCGCCGCGTACCTCATCTTCGAAAACTTTTGATCACCATGATCGGCGAATGACTGTAGCGGCGGTCTTCTGACCATCGCCGTGTCCCAACAACGCAGCGACGCCGCGCCGCCCAGAATACTTCCGGGGACAGCGCGGCGCTCCATTCCTTCCGCCTGCCGATGACTCATGAGTTACGGCATAATGGTGATTTTGGCTGACGTACCTTCGCCTGTAGATGCGAAAGGAGCTAGTGCGTATCCCAATCCAGGTTCGAGAGTTACCACAACGCTGTACGCTTGACGGGAGAATGATGCTCTGGGATCGGGTAAGGTTTTGACCAGGATCACTCCGTAGCCTTCGGGTCCGATCTGGGCCGGGGAGACAAGCGCAACGTAATCAACTCCTGCGATAGCGGTGCCGCTAACAGAGAAGTTTACGTATGGGTGGTACGGGTTGTAACCCTGCTCACTGGATGTGGGCCGCCTCATGTCCAGCACGAATGAACCGGTGTTCCCGCGCTTGACATCGCCGGTGCTATGAATGGTAACAACCGGGAGTTGCCCAGGAGGCTGAATTGCCTGGCTATCGCCGAGCACCTGAGTGATCGCGCTCGCAAGCACGAATACCAACCCCAGGCTAAGAGCCATTTTGCGAATGATTTTTGTTTTCATGTTATTTATTTTTCTTTCTTGTTTTTGCCTTCTTTGATTTCTCGTCATTGAGAACTCGTCTCTGGCCGTTCACTGAGGTAGTGCGTAAAATCCGGCGCGAGGTTACGCGGAAAGTTTCGGAGTAAACTTGTGAACCGCGGATTGCGCGGATGTCACTGTGATTGGTGAGCGGTCGCCGCGGCCACCCAGCCTGCTGGTTTCGGCTGTTAGCCGGAACGAACTTAAGACAATCCGATTGCTACAGCTCGGATCGGGTCCTCACGGGTTACGCCGGAACTGCACTATGAAATTCCGACGCTCATCCGCGATGTCGCCGGACACGCCTTCCCATTAGCAAAACCAAATGGACCAATCGCCGTTAGCTATAAATGGCATCGACCAGCCGCAATGATTTCTCGTTAGGCAGAACCGATTGTTCCATTTGGTTCATTACGTACGCGAATGCGATCTTGTTTTCCGGATCGGCCAAGGAGTGGGCGCCGCCCGCACCGGGATGTCCGAAGGATGGTGCCGATGGTCCGAACATCGTTCGTGCTCCACCTCGTGAGTCTTTCATAAACCCGGCCGAGAATGCCGTCGAGATTTGAAAAACACGGTCGATGCCGTCTGACAATGTGGTTGTCATCCATTCGATCGTTTTTGGAGAAAAGAAAGTCTGCCCATTTAAT
Organism: uncultured Verrucomicrobiae bacterium; assembly: GCA_963803285.1. Classification (GTDB taxonomy): domain Bacteria; phylum Verrucomicrobiota; class Verrucomicrobiia; order Chthoniobacterales; family UBA10450; genus Udaeobacter. The sequence continues at coordinate 76,722 of CAWDMG010000022.1, forward strand.
TCTCCGCCGTTGGCGAGCATGGAATAGAATTTCGCAAGCGCCGAGGCGCTACCGATCCCGCCGAACGAAACAATCGGATTCGCTCGGATCTGCGGATCATTCATCTTGCTGATGACATTCAACCCATAAGGCGAGGTAAACGTCTTTCTCGCTAACGTTCCCGGCGTAACAAGATCGCGGTAAAACTGCGCCGGCTCCGGCGGCTTACCACTTTTGGCAGCGTAAATCGTGGCCACGCGCGAATTCTGCTCCTCCGGCAAGCCGATCCAGAAATCGAGTGAGAGCGGCCGGGCAAAATTTTCCTGCCAATAATCTGAGAGCGTTTTTCCAGTTATGCGTCGCATGAGTTCGTCGAGAAGAAATCCAAAGGTGCGCGCGTGATAGCCATGCGCAGTTCTCGGAGGCCACAAAGGCGCTTGCGCTTCCAGCGCCCGAATCACTCCGTCGTAATCGACCACGTCAACGCGCTGGTCCAAAGCGCAAAGCCCCGCCTGATGCGAAAGCAATTGCGCGAGCGTGATCTTGTCTTTGCCTGCCTGCCCAAATTCGGGCCAGAACTCAGCGACGGGCCGATTGAGCTCAATCTTCTGTTGTTGCAACGCATGCAATACACACGCGCTAGCAATTCCCTTCGTTGCAGACCAGACCAGCACGACCGTGTCGGTCGTCCACGGTTTCTCGCGACCCGCGTCGCAAAATCCGCCGCAAAGATCAATCAGCGGTTTACCGTTTTGCCAGACCGAAACCGCCGCGCCGACCTCGCCGAATCTTTCAAAGTTCTCGTCGAACAGCGGTTTCAATCGCCGAAGAAGCTGCCCGGTTTCCAGTTGCATTGCAGAATCGTAGGATACTGCGCGGCTGAGTCCAGAATGCCTGTCGCCACCGCCCTGCGGCAGTTCGGATATGTGTGCGTGCGAAGTTCTGACGGCCCACAGGGCCGTGGCTACAGCAACAGTTGTTCGAATTCGTTAAGCCGGCGTTCGAACAACTGCAGTGTACTTTCGATGGGCGCGGGTGTTGTCATATCCACGCCTGCTGCTTTTAATGTCTCAAGCGGGAATCTGGAGCCTCCTGAACGCAAGAACTTCAGATAGGCCTCGACACTTCCCGGCTCTCTGGAAAGCACGCGCTGCGATAGCGCCACCGCAGCAGAGATTCCGGTCGCGTATTTGTAAACGTAGAACGCATGATAGAAATGCGGGATGCGGAGGCATTCCAGATCAAGCTCGGGATCGAGCACGAAATTTTCACCAAAATAAGCTTCGAGCAGCTTGTGGTATTCCAATTTGAAAACGTCGAGAGTCAGCGCATCACCGCTTTCCTCGATGGCGTGAATGATTCTTTCGAATTCGGCAAACATGGTCTGTCGGAACAGGGTGCCGCGCAGATCATCGATTTCGCGGTTGATGATGTACGCCCGCATCTTCGGATCGTTCGTTGTCTGAAGCAGATGATGCGTCAGCAATTCCTCGTTGAACGTCGATGCCACCTCAGCGAGAAAGATCGGATACTCATAGTCTTGGAAGAGCTGCGAACTTTGCGAGAACCAACTGTGCATTGAATGCCCTGCCTCGTGCGCAAGCGTGTACACATCTGCGAACACATCCTGCTTGTAGTTCATGAGAATGTATGGCGGCGCGCTGTAACTGCCGGATGAAAAGGCACCGCTGCGTTTGCCTTTGTTTTCGTAACGATCGCACCAGCGTCTCGAGCGCAGACCTTCCGCCAGCACCTGGACGTATTCCTTTCCTAGCGGAGCGAGCGCGTCCAACACCATTTTGACCGCTTCATCGAACGTGAATCTAGTCTGGATCTCCGTAACGAGCGGAACGTAGGTGTCATACTGATGCAGCTCGCCCAAACCAAGGACCCTCCGGCGAAAATCGAAATATCGAAACAGCGGTTTCAGATTCGCACGGACAGATTGAATCAAGCCATCATACACCGCCACCGGCACATCATCCGGAAACAGCGCCGCTTCGAGCGCGGATGGATAATGCCGTGCCCTGGCCTGAAACACGTTCGCCTTCACCGAATAGGCCAAGGACGCGGCGAGAGTGTACTGATGGTCGCGAAACTCAGCGTAGAATTGATGGAAAGCGCGTTTGCGCAATTCAGGGTCGCGCTTCACCAGAAATGAGCTGAACGAACTTTGGCTGAGCGGTCGCTCCAGTCCGGTTTCGTCGATCAGCACGCCGAACTTCATGTCCACATCGGTGAGTTGGGAAAATGTGTCGTCATACCCGCTCAGCGCGACGTTACTTAGCGCGAGCAGACGTTCCTCGGGCACCGAAAGCACATGCGACCTCATTCGTCGGATTTTGTGCAGCTTGACCCGCCAATCCTGCAGCGCCGGGTCGGCGAGGAATTTTCCGAATCGTTCATCGTCGATCGCCAAAATTCCCGGAACAACAAACGCCGCCGCCTCGCTGATCCTTGTAAGTAGATTTTGAACCTGACCAATGCGAGCGAGGTAATCGTTATTCGTGCTGTCCTCGGCCGCTTGCAATGAGGCGTAGTGATAGACGCCTTCCATCTTCTGCTCGAGCGCCTTCTCAAACTCGAGAAGCCCAGCTAATGTCTGAGCTGATTCTCCTACTCTGCCTTTCCACTGTTCAAGCTTCGGATACTCACGCTGCAGCCAGGCAAAATCCTCCTGCCATTTGGTCACGTCAGCGAACAAATGTGTCAGGTCCCATTTGTCAGTCTCGGGAACGTCAGCGCGGGTTGGAATTGCGGAGGACATTCGGAAAACGTCCAACGTCCCACGCCCAACGTCCAACGACGAATTAGACCGCAAGACTGTAGCGGTGGTCTATGACCGCCGTCAGCGCTCGCAGAGCGCCGGTATAACAGGATGGCGCGCGATTAATTTGAGCGCGCGCTCGGTGAGCGCTTTGCCGGGTGGAATCTTGTGCCAGGGCGACGCGCCGGAAGGATGCGGCAACGGAATCAAGTCGAAGCGGTGGCCCGCATGCACAACGCGAAATTTTCGGCCAATTACGGTTTCCAATTTTGCACAGTCGATGAATTGCACGATCGCCAGTCGGCCGACGGGAATAATAAGACGCGGTCGCAAAATCCGAATCTCGTCATCCATCCACAACGCACAGTTGCGAATTTCATCCGGCGCCGGGACGCGGTCGGTGCCGCCGGAATTTTTGCCGGGGAAACAACGGCAAACGGCAGCGAAATAGATCTTCGATCGAATGGCGGCTTCATCCATACCGCAAAATTGTTCAAACCAACGGAAGAGTGTTTTCCCGGCAGTGTGCGCAAACGGTCGTTTCAATGTCGGTTCCCGCGGACCGGGCGCCTGCCCAATGATCATCACATCGCTCACTATCGCTCCGCCGGACACCGGCGTGGATTGCATGCGCGGGCAGCGCTGGCAGCGAAGAAGCGCCCTTACATGTTTGTCGAGTCGGTTTTGGGTAGTTGATGTAGCCACGGCCCTGTGGGCCGTTCGCACATGGCTACACAACTCGCAAGATCTGATGGGCCACAGGTGCGTGCCTATAGCGTTCGAAGCTCCAATCTTTGAAAATCTTACCGCCGGAAAATTGAGAAGAGCGACAGAAACAAACTCAAGACAATGCTCAAAACGATGCAAGTAACGATGGGAAAATAGAAGGAGGAATGTTCGCGCTCGATCCGAATGTCGCCAGGCAGTCGGCCCAGCCATTTTGGCGCGAAACCGCTCCACATCACCAGACCCACGAGAGTTGCGACCACGCCAATGATCACAATGAATTTGCCCAATTCGCGCATCGTTCAAAAGTTGCGCGAATGAAGCGGAGGCACAAGCTTGGGAATAGATGCCCGTCCAATTTCGAGATTATTACGAGACACTCGGTGTGCCGAAAACGGCGACCGAGGACGAGATTCGCAGCGCTTTTCGCAAGCTGGCGCGTAAGTATCACCCGGACGTGGCCAAGGACAAAAAGGTCGCCGAAGAAAAATTTAAGGAGATCAACGAAGCGTACGAAGTTCTAAGCGATCCGGAAAAGCGGAAGAAATACGATCAGCTCGGCGCCGATTGGAACCGGCCCGGCGGTTTCCAGCCGCCGCCGCAGTGGCAAGGCCAGCAACCCGGCGGCGGATTTCATCAATGGGGCGGCGATGGCGGAGGCGGGGTTGAGTTCGAGTTCGGCGGAACTGGGTTCAGCGATTTCTTCGAAGCGTTTTTTGGCGGCGGGCGCGGTCGCTCCGCATTCGGCGGATTCGGCGGACGCACTGCGACAGCCGAGCGCGGCGCAGACGTAGAAGCGGACATTATGGTCACACTCGAGGAAGCGCTGCATGGCTCGACAAGGACCGTGTCGCTGCGGCGCGCCGGTTCGGACAAAGTAGAGCAATATCAGGTCAAGATTCCCCGCGGCGTCCGCGAAGGCCAGCGGATCCGTTTGCGTGGCCAGGGTGAAGCTGGCGCGGGTGGAGGAAAAAGTGGCGACCTTTTTCTTCGGGTGCGATTAGCCAAGGATCCGAATTTTTCAGTCGAAGGCAGCGATTTGATTCATGAGGTGCGGATCCAGCCATGGCAGGCCGTGCTGGGCAGTGAATTGCTGGTGCCGACTCTCGAAGGAAAGGTGCGCCTCAAAATTCCGCCTGGTACACAAGGTGGACAACGGTTTCGTCTGCGTGAACGCGGGTTGCCGGGAGTCTCCGGGAAACGCGGCGATCTCTACGTTGTCGGTCAGATCAACATCCCGAAAAAGCTGACTGAACGCGAACGCGAACTCTGGAGCGAGTTGACGAAATTGCACGGCGCGTAGCAATTGTCATGTCGAGCGGAGTCGAGACATCTCTGATTATTGTCTTTCCTCGCGGCACGTGGCCGGAAACAATTAGAGATTCCTCGACTTCGCTCGGAATGACAAACGAATGAAAATGAAAATTTCCCTGGGCTCAGATCACGCCGGTTTCCGTTACAAAGAGAAAGTAAAGGAACTGCTCCAGTCACTTGGCCACGACGTAAAAGACTGCGGTACGTTCAGCGAGGAACCCGTGGATTATCCGCTCTTCATTCGTCCGGCGGCGGAAGCAGTAGCGCGCGGCGAATGCGACCGAGGCATTGTCTTCGGTGGTTCAGGCAATGGCGAAGCGATGGTGGCGAACAAGGTGCACGGTGTGCGTTGCGCGCTTTGCTGGAACGAAGAGTCGGCCCAACTCTCCCGGCACCACAATGATGCCAACGTGCTGTCGATGGGTGAACGTCTGATCCCCGAAGACATGGCGTTAAAAATTGTGCGGATTTGGCTTGAGACGGGTTTCGATGGCGGCCGGCACGAACGACGCGTCGCCATGTTAAACGCGATGTAGGTAGCGGCGGTTCACCGAACCGCCCCGGCGATTGAGGTCAATGGCCCCTACCTGATCAACCGATCGACGCACACCGCGAGCAAGAACACCGCGCTCACAAACGCGTTGCTCTGAAAGAACGCGCGATTGATTCCGGCCAGATCGCGTTTTTCGGTTTTGTGCTCGTAAACAAGTGCCGCCGCGATCAGAGGCAGCGACCAGTAGTAGATCGCGTCGAGCTTCGCGACGAATCCAAAAGCGATGAGCGCGACAAACGTCAGCAGATGTAGTAGCTGCGCGAGACGCAGGCTGCGCGTGATCCCCAGTTTCACCACTAGCGATCGAATTCCTTCGCGCCGATCAAAATCATAGTCCTGCGTGGCATAGATCAGATCGAATCCTGCCACCCAGCAAATTACGCCCGCCGCAAGCACGATCGGCGCAATATCAAGGTGTCCGGTCTGAGCGATCCAGGCGCCGACTGGGGCAATGGCGAGTGCCAGCCCGAGAAAAAAATGCGTTGCGGTGGTGAACCGCTTCGTCACCGAATAGAAAAAAATCAACGCGAGCGCTACGGGCGCGAGGATGCACGTCAGGCGATTAATTGCGCATGCGGCCAGCAGAAACCCGACACAACTGAGAATCAACAAAACCACGGCCGACAGTTTTGGTACGAGCAAATGTCGCGAGGCCGTGCGCGGGTTGCGTTGATCAAGCGACCAGTCAACGAGCCGGTTGAAAAGCATGGCTGCCGTGCGCGCAAACACCATGCAGACAATCACCAGCAAAAGAATTCTCGGCGATGGCCAGCCGTTCGCCGCTACGATCAGCGCACCAAGAGCAAAGGGGAGCGCGAAAATCGTATGGGAAAAGCGAATCAATCGAAGAAATCGTGACACCGCTCCGCCGAACCCGATCCTCTCACGATTAAAGTCAGACAGAGGTCGCACAGGCAAGATCATTAGCGCTCAGCGGACATCACTTAAGCGTCCGCGCAAGCGTAAAGCCAAAGGTGGATCGGCTTCGTCCGAAGACGATGCCAAAACCAACGCGCTGAGGACAACGCGTCCATCTTGGCACGCCGCTTTTTACGGCTGGTTCGCGACGACTTGCGGCGTAACCTTGCTCATCTCCATCTGTGCGCTCACTCTCTGGATTTTCGCATCCTGCTCTTTCAAACGTTTGTTAACTGCTTCCAGCGCAGCTTCCAGTTTCTCTACTTTGCGATGCTCTTTGAGGAACTCATTGAGCAACATCGCGTTCACGGCGTCGTAGCGCACGGTGTAGATTTCCCCGTTGGCGTCGCGCACGACGAGGTCCGGATTTACTTCAGCCACCTCTTCTGCGACCAAGCCGAATTGCGGTGTCTTGGCCTTGTCGCTCTTGTAGCGAAAGGTGACCGGCTTAAGAGCCAGGATGGTTTCGCTCGCCTTGTCCATCAATTTGATCTGGTCTTTGAATCGGCGAGAGGAGCTAACGGTGCCCATTTGACCGCTCGCATCGATATAAACGGGAATGCCACTCAAGGTATTCGTGCCATAAATGCCAGCTATGAAGGTAGCAGTGTGAGTGCCGAACACGCCGATGTTGATAGTATTGATTTGGTTAGGATAACCCTGGTGGCCGATATGGATATTGTTACTGCCTGTAGTGAGATCTCTGCCCGCTCCGGCACCCACCGCGATATTGCCGCTGCCGACAGTATTCTCGCCGGCGCGATCCCCGATGGCGGTGTTGTTCGAACCCGACACGTTGCTGAACAGTGCCCGATCACCAAAACCACAATTGTGGCTGCCGTCCACGGTATTGAGTAGTGCGGTCGAACCAAAGGCATCGTTAACTTCGCCTGTAGCACTGTTATTTAACGCATAAGCACCAAAGGCATTGTTAAATGAAGTGGTAGTGTCGTGGAGCGCATTCACACCAACGGCGGCGTTGAATCCGCCGCCAGTGTTGTTTAAAAGCGCGGACGCGCCAACGGCTGTGTTCTCAGAGCCGGTGGTGTTGAGCAAAAGCGCTGCGATGCCAAGAGCGGTATTGGAATCCGCGTTGTTGAGCACCAGCGCTCCAGCGCCAACAGCGGTGTTGTAGCTGGCGCCACCGGCTGAAAAAAGCGAATACCAACCAATTCCTGTGTTTCCAGCGCCGGTGGTGAGATTTTTAAGGGCGTTGGTCCCTTCTGCAGTGGTGAAGTTGGCGTAGCCCCCATCCGGAGCTGGTACGACTGCGTACGCCAATGGGCAAACCACAAACTGCGCAAGCGCAATAACAGTGAGGAACAACGGAGCTGCTTTTCGGAGCGGGATCATAGTATTCATTATTCTTCCTTTCCTTTGCCCCGCTGAGGTGGTTTTCTCGTTGCGGGTCCGGAAGAGACAAAGAACCTAGCGGGGCGAGAGGCCTCCGCCTGATTCAGATCCGTTAGCGACGTCGAGTGTGGGAGAAAACTCGGCGGTTTGTCAAGGCTAATGGGACGACGCTTCTAGGCACGAATAGGCACGAATAAGTATCAACTTTGCGTCTGATCCCTGGCTCTCGCGGCGCGCCCGGCGGTCGCGCCCTACCTTCCCAGATGGACCCTCACTCTCCCGCATGATGCGGTTCGTGTGTTTTCGGTTCGGCCCGTTTTTCAGCTGGCTTTTCCTCACCCTCGAGCCATTCGGTGTGAAAGATGCCGGGCTTTATCAATGCGCTCGTAGGTATGCGCACCAAAGAAATCGCGTTGCGCCTGCAGCAGATTCGCTGGAAGCCGAGCGGAGCGATAACTGTCGTAATACGCCAACGAGGCAGAAAACGCGGGGACCGGTACGCCGAACTTAATAGCGGTCGAAACGACAAGGCGCCATTTCGGCTGCGTTCTTTTGATGGCCCTGGTGAAATACCTGTCGAGGAGAAGATTTTGCAGCGCAGGATTACGCTTATACGCCTCAACGATCCGATTAAGAAATTTGGCGCGAATGATGCAGCCGCCCCGCCAGATCGTGGCGATGTCGCTCAGGTTCAGGTTCCATTCGTACGTCGTGCTTCCCGATCGAAGAAGCTCCATCCCCTGCGTGTACGAGATAATTTTTGACGCATAAAGAGCGTCCTGCACGGCGTCGACGAAACGATCGCGATTGCCTTTGAATGTTCGAGCTCTCGGGTGCGGCAAAATTTCCGACGCCGCAACGCGTTCTTCTTTTCGCGACGAAATCACGCGAGCTTCGACTGCGGCATTAATTGTGGAAATGACGACGTATTGCTTGATGGCAGCTTGAAGCGTCCAGATGCCGGTGCCTTTTTGGCCCGCTTTGTCGAGGATCACGTCCACCAGCGGTTTGCCGGTTTCGGGATCGGTTTTTCGAAAAATCTGCGATGTGATCTCGATCAAATAACTTTCGAGTTCGCCCTTGTTCCACTCTGCAAAAGTGTCTGCGAGTTGCGCCGCATCCATTCCCAGGATGTCCTTTAGAATTGCGTACGCTTCACAGATCAATTGGATATCGCCGTACTCGATACCGTTGTGCACCATCTTGACGTAGTGACCGGCGCCGTCGGGTCCCATATATCGACAGCATGGTTCGCCATCCACTTGCGCAGCGATCTTGCGAAAAATTGGCGAGATGATTTCCCACGACTCGCGCGAGCCGCCCGGCATGAGCGACGGGCCCTTAAGCGCGCCTTCCTCGCCGCCAGATACTCCCATGCCGACAAAGTGAATTCCTGTGCTTTGCAATTCTCGTTCACGCCGCTGGGTGTCAGTGAATAGAGAGTTTCCGCCGTCGATGATGACATCGCCTTTCTCGAGTAGCGGCGCCAATTGTTCGATTACGGAATCGACGGGCTGGCCCGCTTTCACCATCATCATAGCGATACGGGGTTTTTTGAGCGCCCCGACAAATTCCTCCAGCGTGCGGGTAGGCTGAATGTTTTTTTCCTTGCCGCGTTCTGCAGCGAATTTTTCCGTGACCTCGGTGGTGCGATTGAACACCGCGACCGAAAAACCCTTGGATTCCATGTTCAGGACGAGATTTTCGCCCATGACACCGAGGCCGATCAGGCCAATATCACATTGATTCGTGTTCATTTTCGTATCTCCTTTGTGACTGCTCAACGCAGAAGGAGTCACTGTAGCGAGCAGTTTAAGGGCATGGCAAATGTCGTTTGTGAAATTTCGGTGGCACAGACTGCCGCTTCCGGCACGGGCAAGCGACATCGCCGTCGCGGGCGCGGTTGTTGATTTCTGGGGCGTAGTGCGACCAATCGAGGATGGCCGCGAAATCGAGGGAATCGATTACGAGGCGCATTGTGAAATGGCCGAGCATCAGTTGGAGCGGATTGCCGAACAGGCCGCGGAGCGATTTGATCTTGAGGTTGTTATCGTTCATCACCGGATTGGTTTTATCGCAGTTGGTGAAGCATCTCTTTTTCTGAGAGTGGCGAGTCCGCATCGGAGCGAAGGCTTCCGGGCAAGCCAATGGATTGTGGATGAGTTGAAAAAGAAAGTCCCGATTTGGAAACGGGCGCGGTTTAAGCTTGAGAATCACCGCCACGCCTCGCGCAGCGAGGCGGCTACAGTATGAATTGGGCGAACCGACTTACTTTAAGCCGACTGGCGTTAACGGTGCTCTTTGTCATGTTGCTAAGTTCGCCATGGCATTATGCGCGCACAGCTGCACTCGTCATTTTTCTGATCGCAGGCCTGACCGATTTTGTCGATGGCGAGATCGCACGGCGTTATGGGGTCATCACGAACTTCGGCCAATTGATGGATCCGCTGGTGGACAAGATCATGGTGGCGGCGGCGTTCATTTCACTCGTTCCTCTGAAAGCAGTGCCAGCATGGGCGGCAACAGCCATTGTGGCGCGGGATTTTCTGATCACAGGCCTGCGGCTAATGGCCAGTGCCAAGGGACGAATCCTGCCTGCAGAAAGCCTCGGCAAACAAAAGACGTCGTGGCAAATCGTTACCATCATTTTTTTCCTCGCCCTCCTGTCGATTGCAGAACTGCGTCACACGAATGAAATGCCCACCTGGTGGCTGCGGGCGTGGGGCGAAGCCGGTCCCGTATTAATCTGGATTACCGTTGCGCTGACCATCTATTCGGGACTTGGCTATGCTTGGCGAAATCGCGAGTTGCTGGCACCGGACCAGTAGCGGACTGACGAGAAGCACAAACCACTGGGAGCTCCTGATACGAAGAGCCTGCGAAATGTTCTTCATCGTTCCAAAGACGCGACCCTGGCTTTCACGGCTCGGGTCGCGATCAACACAAAGCTGCGCTCGATTGGGCAAATGACTGAACTTTCGATCGACACGAAAAACAAACGGGTTCGGGTCCGCCTCGAATTGCTCGGGGAAAAGGAACCGATCGAGATCGAGATTTTGCGTTACAGCTTGAAAGAAAAAGGCGAGACGACTTGCATCACGATTGAAGAGGCAACCTCGTCGCGGAAATGGGTGACTGTTGCGCTGCGTGAGTTCATTGTCGGCCAGGATTTGGCCCTTCCCGCCAAAGCCGGCGCCGTTCTAAAATTATTGACGTAGATCCGTTGGAAGACGGCTAGCGCACTGCTGTTTCCCACGTCATGAAAGCATCAAGTGTTCTTCGAGTCTTATCGGTCACAAGTTCGACTACATGTGCATCATCAACCAGGCCGAGAAACGGAGTGTTGTCTGGAATCAAATCGAATGGATCCACCAGATAGTTCAATGCTGCTATGATCCACACAAGCGCGTCATCGGAAACTTGATCGTATTCCCCCCGATGGTATGCGCGAATTAAACGCAGCATCGTTTGAAGGTAAGCCCAGTTCCGTTTGAACGGCTTCTTGGAGACAGCCGCGGCTTTCTTCGCCGCGCTGTCGAAAAGCGCCTGTAAACTTTCGGGATCGCGAGCGCACGCTTTCGCATCCGTTAATGCTCTGGAAAACGCTTCGCTGCGCAGAGCAGCTTCCTCAGAGCGGACGCCGATGCGACGAGTAAGGTTCCGTCGACACGACTCCAGGGCTTCCATCAATTCGCCTGCCGATGCGGGCCGCTTCCCAGGATCAATGGCAAGCGTAGAACGCAGTAATTTTACCAGCGGTTCAGGAACTTTTCTGGCGATCAATTGCGCGACCGGCAGGCCAGCGCGCGTTTTCCGTTCGCGAATATCTTCCAAGGTCTTGCCGGGGTGTGGTGGCAATCCGGTGAGCGCAAACCAGAGCGTACCGCCGAGTGAATAGATGTCGGAGCGCGCATCAACGGAGCCGCCTCCAAATTGTTCAGGGCTGGCGAAAGACGGTGTGCCGACGAATTCTCCATGGGTTAGATCCGTGTCCCCCGCGGCATCGGTAATCGCCTTGGCCAGGCCGAAATCGATGATTTTCACCTCCGAGTCGCTCGTCAACATGATATTGCTCGGCTTCAGATCGCGATGGATCAAATCGTGGGCCGCGGCAGCCATTAACGCGCGAGCAATTTGAACTGCAATTTTCAGAGCCTCTTTTGCGTTAAGCGGACCATCCCTGCGCACGCGCGCCGCTAATGTTTCGCCTTCGATCAGTTCCATCGCGTAATAGCAGTGAGTAGCATCGGGCGAAGTACCAAACTGGAAGACGAGAGCTACATTAGGGTGCCGTAGGGCAGCCGCCGCGCGCGCTTCACGTAGGAAACGGTCGCGCACAGCTTGGGAGCCGCGTGCTGCGGGAGGCACCTCGATCACTTTAAGCGCGACGCGCCGACGTAACACCTTGTCCGCAGCCAGGTATGTTACGCCAATTGCACCGTGACCGAGTTCCCAGCAAGAACCATCTGCGTGTTGCTCGACTTCGAAATCGCCGAACACCAGGACAGCCGGTTTAGGGTCGACGACTGATTTCTCTAAACCCGTCCGCAGCAGACAAGCCAGGCAGTCTCCTTTTGCGTTCAACGGCTTGCCGCACATCGAGCAAACCCCGACGGCTGATGCCAGCGGTTTTCCCATGGCGCGCGTTTCTTACATTTCCGTTAACACGTGGAGCAACTCGCGCAACTCTTGATCTACCTGTTTTTCGCTATCCACCGTTCGGCGCACCTCGGTGCGCAATGCTTCCCGATAGCGTGCCCTAAGACGGGTGACATGACTGCGAAGCGTTGACTCAGTTATCCCCAACCGATCTGTCAGCTCGGCATAAGTTGGCGGCGGCTCCGCGCCACCAGCGATAAACATTCTCAATTCCTTGAAGAGCTGCTCCTTGGCCTCACGCTGTAATCTGCAGAGAGCCGTTCCAATGCAGCAGCAACCAAAGCCTCGGCCCAACTGCGATCGAAGAGCCGATCCTCGTTGCTCATGCCGCTATGGGTCTGGAAAAGCGACTCTGCCTCTTGCGCCTGCTCTTCATGCAGCGGCAGAAAAATCCGTGCACCACCGCGCTTAAGGGTTCGTTCTTTGTCGGCAGCGTCCGCGAGAAAATTTTTCAGGGAGGCGAGTAGAAATGAACGGAACCTGCCTCTCCGTCGATCCACGCGGGCGTAAACCTTATGTTCGAACACGTAAGCGAAAAAACTCTGCGTGAGATCCTGTGCGTCGTGCACGGCGTGTCCGCGACTGCGGACGAAGCCGTAAAGCGGCGCCCAATAGACTTGGCAAAGCTCTGTTAGCGCGGCCTCCGCCATCTCCGGTTCGGCTTCGCTTCTCCCGGCCGCCAGCACCACGCTCCAGTGAGTGGAAGGAAACACATCGCTGCGACCCTGCCCGTTTGCCGCGCGGGTATCCAGATTAACGGCTTCTTTCAAGATTGCAGAAGATAAGCCAGAGACGACAGAAATCTAAATTTCGTGCAGCACGCGCTCCGGAATCCCTTTGTAAAGGGTAACCAACCGTCACGTACAACCATCAACAACAATGGAGGATAACATGAAGAAACCAATTACCATCCTCGTCTGCTGCGCACTGCTGGCGCCGCTGGCGTTCGCGCAACCAGAGTCGAAGGGCAAAGGGCAAGGGGCAAGTAGCACCGAAGCAGTAACGGTGACCGGAACCATCATCAAAATGACAAGTGAGGAAGGCTCGGCGGCCAATTACCAGCCGTTCAAGACACTTGTTGTTCGCGAGGATCGTTCCAATACTCCGGGCAGCTACGTCCTTAACGGGCGCGGTCACGTCGTCAACAAGAATGGCGAAGTGATCCAAACTGCGATCAAACCCGGCACTCGGGTGCATATTTATTACGCAAATCGTAGGCGATTCACGTATGGTTGATCGCGTCGTCGTCGATTGACACGCGTCCTGGAATATCACCGATAAAAAGCCGCAGGATTCGGCAAATCCTGCGGCTTTTCCTGGCTCCGCAACCGCGGTAGCCTCCGCCTCAGAACCGCGGCTATTCCAATGGTTTAGTCACTTACAAGACACGCATAGCAGGCGGGTGGCACGAAGCAATGTTGGTGAAACGACGATGCCACGCGATCCTGACTTGGCTGTCGATCTGTACCATATTCACTGCGACTGACGCGGCGAAAGCAGGACCTTTTCGATATTTTTTCAGGACGCTACGTAGCGCAATCGCTCATCCGAAAGAGACGCCGCGGCCCCACCGGAGCACGCATAAGCATAAAAAGACCCCGCCAAGCGATGCTTCGAAGAGTGAGACGTCGAGCAAGCCAACCGCTGCACCGCCGGACCAGCCCGACGTCCGGTGGGCGAAGGCAGGCTCGATCGCGAGCGACGAAAAAGCTAACCTGCCGTACGGAACTCCTGTGCCCGGTAAACCAGGTTTAGTTACCAGTCCATTCGCGCCGGCTGCCGGTTACGTCCAAGTCATCGGTTTTCCACCGGGAACCCCGGTAGAAGATCCTTACACCGGCAAAATTTTCCTTACGCCGTAAGTATCGGCGCATATCACACCGCGGTTTACTCGCTCGGTACAAAAAAACATGACGATGAAGGGACCGAGGCAGATTGAGGAGATCCTCGGCTCGGCCCTCTTGTGCGTGCAGGTTCCGGAATTGCTGCTGGAAACACCACCGTCACCGCCAACTTACTAACGCAAGATCCCATCTTTCAGTTTGGAATTTTTTTGGCGCTTCGTTTTTCCTTTCTGTCAAACAGACCAAGGCTGTCCTCTCTATTAGCGGCAAAGAAATTAAGAGTGAATTCAATTGGGGCATTTAATGCCCTACGCCAGAATCGTCGGAGTGGCGGGGGTTCGTAACTTTCCGATAAATTCGACGGAAGGTTGAAGCGACGAAAATCGCTACAAAGGGGCTGAGCTCACGTACCGCCCTGTAGTTCAGCTAATCGCGCGTTCAGCCGCGCAAGAATACGCTGCTTCTCCGCTTTGGGCAGGCGTGTCGGCTCGCTGCCCATGCTCTCATCAATCTGTTTAAGTACTTCGTCGGTCGGATAAGTTCGCCGCGCCTTAAGCACACGAAGCTGTACCCGTAACCATCGACGAATTGAGCGTTCATGGGGCACGTCAATTTTCTTGAGCTGTTTGAGTTCCTGCCGATCCTCACGAATGTCCTGTCGGAGCTCCTGTCGGATCGGCCCAAGGTCGGGGGGCGGAGCGAGTCTCGCGGTGAAGTTCGCCTCCTTGTGCGCGATGTGTCCGTCCGGATCTTTCGCCACCACTGACATGCTCTTGAGCGTGTCCGCTGTGAGCGGAGGCGCGTTGGGTGATGGACGCCCCGTCGTCGAAAAGACGACGGCACATTCTGTCTTGCTACCGTCGCACGCCGGCACCGGGATATACGCGTGGCCGTTACAGGGCGCGCCACCCTTAGGGCAGTCAGCTCGATCCCACAGCGTCAGCTCATACTTGACGGGGCGGCCCTTCGGCTGGGTGATGGCCGTCGGCCACGTCACCGTCACCGTGAGCCGATCGCTCGACAGCGTCCCTTTGACGTTTCCCTGTTCGAACCGGATGTCCGGCTTGAAGACGACCGGGGCAGCCGTGTTGACGTGATAGACCGATCGCTGCACCGCCTTATCAAATAGCCTGGCGGGGATGAGATTCCCGCACCACTCGAAGCTCGTTTCCGTGTCGAAGCACGCCACGTTGACCCATTCGTCGCCGGACTTCGCGTCCCATCCGACGTCATTGTCGGTCGGCGGCTGGCCTTCCTCGTTGAGTGGGTGGGTCGGGGGGGCTCCGGAAGCCGCTTGACGAGGACCTTGTACCGCGCGCCGTTGCTGTCCTCGAGCACGATCACGCACGGGCACAGGACCGCGCCGATCTTGATGCCGGAATATCCGATGAGGCCCTTGTCGCGATCGCTTTCCTTCATGTCGCGGTCGGGGGCCAGGGACGCACAGGCGGGCAGCTCCTCCGCCGTGCAAACGCGGTACTTCGTCCACGTAGGTCCGGTCTCCTTCGCCGATCCCACGTTGAACAGGAAGAACCGCCACGGGTCATAGGGGTTGATGTTGTCCAGCCCCTGGGCCCCGCCGACGGTGAGGTTGATGCCGTCGCCCACCTCCAGCATGTTTCCGGCCGCGTCATCGATGGAAAAGGCGTACTCGCCCACGTGGAGATACTTGGCGCTGTGAATGAGCTCCGTATACCGATTGAAATCGCCGAAGGTTTTGGGATCCGGCGGGGAGTGATATTGCAGATCGACGTAGGCGTTCGAGATCGCGTGATATCCGACAGCGCCTCCGATACCGGGCGTGTCTTTCAGCTCATTGATCACGCCTCCATCCGGACAGCTGTTGAACGGCACCCAGCCGTACACGTTAGCCATCATCCGGTCGCGGTCGAGTTTGACAGGCGTCTTGCACAACTTCTCGTACCTGTCGTAGTTCTTCTCGAAGAGCTCGGCCACTTGCGCCATCTTGTTGCACGTGTTCGACGATGGGGAAGGCTTGTGGCAGGGCTTGCTCGGCCAGTCCTCACCGCAGCATCCGTCCCATAGCTTCTCCATCTTCCGGACGACGGGAAGGTCTTTGATCGCGGCGCCGGCTGGCTCGAATGGTGGCGGAGCGCCGGGGTGCGCGATCTCGTTCATGACGTTGAACGTGGCGGGCAGCCGGATGGCGGTCCGGTTCGTGACGTAATCCGGCCACTTGTACTTCGGCCAGCTGAAGTCGTTCCGAAACTTCGTCAGCCTGGCGCTGAATATGTCTCGTCCCAGCACCGAGCCGATGAATCCGATGAACGGATTGTTCACGGGATCCATGGCGACGGGCAGGTACACCTGATCGACCGACGAAATATCGTAATCGACGAACCCGTGGTCGATCTTGAGCGGCTGGGGAAACGGCGTGACGGTGGCGAACGTGAACTCCAACAATTGCGACGGATCGATGTGCGGCAGCGACACGCCGTGCTTGTCGCCTCCGGTCTGGTCCCGATAGACGACGACCGGCGCGAAACACTCGGGACATGTCGGCACAGGCGCCGCACTGGGCGCGAACTTGGAAATTGGAACCGCGTTGGCCGGTTTCGTGTCCGTATCGTGCGCGTGCTTGATGGCGCCCGGGTCATCGTAGACGTAGATTCGGAGCGCTCTCCACCAGTTGATGTACTGATCGGGCTTGTTCGGACATGGCTTCGACTCGAGCTGCGTATAGAACGGAACGTTCACGGACACCGACGCGCCGGCCGGAATCCCATTCTGGGGATTCACGTATGCTCGGTAGAGATAGGTCGATGCGTACGTTCCCTTCGTGGGCTGGAACTCGGCTTGGAGCCATCGGTCGTGCTGACGCTCGTTCTCGTCCAGGAGGTCTTGCTTCGCCGTCTCCAGCACGACATAGATCGGAACGTCGGAGTTGTTTTTGATGTTGACGATTTTGACCGGAACCGTGCGAGGACTCGGGCTGTCGCAGCCCTCGATCTTCGGCGCCGCCGCCCGGACGAAGGGGGCGAGCGAGGAAACTGTGGTGAGAACGGCGGCCGCCAGAACTAAGAACGCCGAGCAGCTCACCCGCACAATCGATGGCTTGATGACCATATAATAGCAGTGTCTTTTGTTTCATCTTTTCGTTAACCTTGGATTGTTGAACTGCATTAACTGCAATCCAGTTCCGCGCGGAACCAGGAATCATTCTCGCGAGGCGCTTTGGAATAGCGGCGTCACTTCGGCTGACTCGGGGCTCCAGTTGGATCTTGGGGATCGCGCTAAACGGTGTCTCAGCGAAGATCCAGCCCCTGCGGCTTATTCAGCCGTGCCGAAGATAAGATGAAACTGTCGGATGACGAAATCGAGGAGGCATTTACTCGATCCGCGAGAGTTTGTCGAGCTTTGTTTCACGCCCCGCAATCCTCCGGCGTTCTTCCGCACGAATCGCCGCTTCCGGTTCCACCAAACGCCGTCAGCTTTTCATCCAACTGCGTAATTTTGCGCGAATGGTGCATCGGTGACATGGGCGCAAATCAATGCGCGTTTTCTGACTTTTTGTTCTGACTTTCGATTTAGACAGGGTAATTTCAGCCCTGTTTCATAGTAAATGAGCGGGCAACGGGAATCGAACCCGCATTGCCAGCTTGGAAGGCTGGAACTTTACCATTAAGCTATGCCCGCATCGGACACTGACAGTAATAGTGCCAAGTGACGAGTGACTAGTCAAAGCGATTGCACCGTCGCGGCGGGTGCTAACCTTCAAACGCGCTCGCGACCAGAGTTGCGTTATGGCCGCCAAACCCAAAGGAATTATTGAGTGCGACGCGCACTTTCTTTTCGCGGGCAACGTTAGGCGTGTAATCGAGGTCGCATTCTTCGCCTGGATTTTCCAGGTTGATGGTGGGCGGAATTGCAGAATCGCGGATGGCCAGTGCGCAGGCGGCCATCTCTATTCCACCGGCGCCGCCTAACAAGTGGCCGGTCATCGATTTCGTTGCACTGATGGAAACCTTGTCCGCATATTCGCCAAAGATTTGCTTGATGGCGCGGGTTTCGCAAAGGTCGCCGATGTCGGTGGAAGTAGCGTGCGCGTTGATGTAATCGACCTGCTCAGGTGAGATGCGCGCGTGGTCCAACGCCATTTTCATAGCCCGCGCGGCGCCTTCGCCATTCGGAGGCGGCGCAGTCATGTGGTAGGCATCGGCGGAGAGTCCGTATCCCGTGATTTCACAATAAATCTTTGCGCCGCGCGCCCTGGCATGTTCCAGCTCCTCTACGACGACGACTCCTGAGCCTTCGCTCATCACAAAACCATCGCGGTCCCGGTCGAATGGCCGCGATGCGCGCTCGGGCTCATCGTTGCGCTTGCTGAGCGCCTTCATGGCTGAAAATCCTGCGACGCCGATTTCGACAATGCACGCCTCGGCGCCCCCAGCGAGAAAAATATCGGCGTCGCCAGACTTGATGATTCGCCAGGATTCACCGATGGCGTTGTTCGATGTAGCGCATGCGGTAGCGATACAGAGATTCGGACCGCGCAGGTCGAACTCCATGGAGATGACGCCGCCGGCCATGTTACCGATCAACATTGGGATTGTGAAGGGCGAGTTTCGCCCGGGTCCCTTCGTCAACAGGACCTGCAACTGATCCTGTAAAGTTTTCAGGCCACCAATTCCGGTGCTAACGAGTACGCCGAAACGGTCGCGTTCTTTCAGATTGTCTATATCGATTCCGCTGTCCGCTACCGCCATTTTTGTTGCGGCCATTGCAAGATGCGTAAAACGGTCGGTACGTCGCACGTCCTTTGGATTCTTGAAGAACGCCTTGGGATCGAAATCGCGGACTTGTCCCCCGATTTTGCAATCGTATCCGGTGGTATCAAACGCGTCGATCGTACGAATGCCGCTGACGCCATTCTTCAGATTCGACCAAAAGGTCTCAAGAACGTTGCCAACCGGCGTAAGAACACCCATACCAGTGATAACTACTCTGCGCTCGGGCATGACGATATTAGCGTTAAGATTGAAACTTGGAAGCGTCAGCTTGTTCCCATGCCGACGTTTTGGACGGTCTGGAAGAGTTTTCCTTCCGTCCGGATCGAAGGCGCGATGATAATTTCAGTTTGCTGGAACTCAGGGAGATTGCGCGCGCCTACGTTGCCCATGCAAGTGGTGATTGCGCCGATGAGATTTTGGCTGCCGTCGTCCACTTCGGCCGGGCCGAAAAGAATTTGCTTCAATGAACCGGTCGCGCCCACCTCGATTCGCGTGCCACGAGGAAGATTGGCATGCGGAGTAGCCATGCCCCAATGGTAGCCGCGTCCTGGTGCTTCGTGAGCCTTGGCAAACGCGCTGCCCACCATGACCGCGTCTGCGCCGCAAGCCAGCGCCTTGCAAACGTCGCCGCCTCTGCTCATGCCGCCGTCGGTGATGATCGGCACATACCGCGATGTTTTCTTGAAATAAGCATCGCGTGCTGCCGCGCAATCGACTGTGGCAGTCACCTGCGGAACCCCGAGTCCGAGCACACCACGCGAAGTGCAAGCAGCTCCGGGCCCGACGCCAACCAGGACCGCAGCCGGCCCGCACTCCATTATCTCGAGAGTCACATCGTACCCGACTGCGTTTCCGACGATCACTGGGATACGCATCTCGCGGCAAAATTTTTCAAGATCGAGCGACTTGTACTCCGACGAAATGTGACGGACGGTGGACACCGTGCTCTGCACAACGAAAACGTCCGCGCCAGCTTCTTGCGCGATCCTGCCAAATTCCGCTGCCCGCTGAGGAATGGAACTCACGGCGGCTACAACACCGGCGTCCTTGATCTGGCGCACACGTGCCGCAATGAGATCCTGCTGGATGGGTTCCTGGTAAATTCGCTGCAGCAACGCTGTAATGTCCGATTTACTTGCTTCGACGATTTTTTGCAGAACCTCCGGCGGGTTCTTGTAGCGCGTCTGCACTCCTTCCAAGTTCAAAACGGCAAGTCCGCCCAGTTTGTTCATGGCGATGGCGAAACCGACATCGACCACCCCATCCATCGCGCTGGCGAGGATCGGAATCTTCAACTCAATCGGTTCCGCGTCTTTGCGGGGCAAACGAAACGTGATGTCCACTTCGTTCGGGTTGATCGTCACGCGCCCGGGCACAAGCGCGATCTCGTCGAAACCATATGTCACGCGCGCTTTGCGGTTTCGGCCTATCCACATACCCATGTTAAATGTTCTCCATCCTGAATCGTTCGTTTAAACTTCCGCAGTGTGGACACCGGGGAAGCAGCGCATCCGTGCGATCCTCAAATTCGAACGCGCAAATCACACAACGCAACCGGTGCTGAAGAGACCGTCGCTCTCGCCGCCGGCGGTTCCATTCTCCCATTATCCAGAATAGAAACACCGCCGCAAGAAAAAGCAGCAGATAAATCGTGACTAGCGTAGCAAGACTGACGCGAATCACGGCGTGACGGTGGCTGTCGGGGCTCTCTGCGGCCGTGCGACGTCGCTGCCCCATTGAATTGTGGCCATACCCCAAACGAGAGAAGAGCCGGGTTTGGTGCCCGTTTGTCTGTTTTGTGAGAAACGGCTACGGACGACCTGCAAGCGGGCTTGTTCGTCCAGCGCTGGATCACCCGATGAGTTGATTGGAAAGCAGTAGTGAATTTCACCCAAATCATTTACTGCTACGCGAAACCGAAGTGTTTCAGGTGTCTCTTCGTTCGACGTTACGAACGCGGATTGTGGCATGGTCGGAGTCCCGAATTGATCAAGTTCTGTGGAAAAAGAAATGTATGTCCGGGCGGTGCCTTTCGCGGAAGCCCGTTTACGGGCGATGGAATGAACGGCACTTGGTGGCTGGGAACTCGGAACCCTTAGATTCGGCTTCAACGGTGGAAGGTCCTTGAAAATTGGTTTTACCGTAGAATAGGACGGCAGATGCTCAGTGCTTGGAAGGGCGCCAAGCCTTGCTCCCGGTGCCGGATGAGTTGTGAAAGCGACCGCAGGATCTTCTGCATCAATCCAACGAAGTAACGTGCGGCCTTCTTCGGAGTCGGGCGCTATAAATGTAACGCGGGCCGGCGGCGGCAGAAGCGCTACCGGGGTCGGGTAAACAATTTGGAAGACATAAAAGCACAGGGCATGGGCCATCAGCGACAGCATCAAAAAAGCCGCGAGCATTGTCCTTCGCCCCCGAGGTGAATCCCAGCTGAAAAGAAGTGGTTCAGCTGCAAACTCAGAAGCGACGCTATTCATCGTGGCGGAGTTGCAGCGAGCGCAACCGACGTGATGCCATGCTCGAGCGCAGCATTCGTCACTTCAGCGACCGTTTCATAGGAAGCAGAACGGTCAGCCTTGATGATTATAGACTGGTCCTTGCGCTTGGCTGCATCGAGTAATGGCCCAAGCTGCTCCATGGTGACCCGCTGGTCCTGAAAATAAATCGCGGAAACTGCTCCTCCCGTAATACTGATGATTTGTTGATTGCTCTGCGGACCGAGCGAAAAACGCGAGAATGGCATCGAGATTGAGATGCCTTGTTGCAGAATGAAATTCGAACTCAACAACAGAAAAAAAGCGAGCAAGAACGCAAGATCGACCAGCCCGATCAGCAAAAGCCACCCGAAGTTATAGTTTGTTGTTCGGCTGAATTTCACAGTTAAATGCCTTAACGTTTTCCGGCTTCAACGACCCAACCAAATGAAGCCGTTCGCCGTCAAAGGTCCTGCCGTGCTTCAATCTCACGCACCGTCTCATCAGGTTGTTGGAAACTGATGATGCCGCTAATTGGACGGCTTTCGGTCAACATGTGGACAATCTCAATGCCTGCGCGCTCCATGTCATGCATCATGGTATTTACGCGTGACGAAAGATAACTGTAGGCGACAAACGTCGGTGTTGCTACAACAAGCCCAGCCGCAGTCGTTAGCAAACTCTTGTAAACGCCGCCGGAAAGCTCCGTCACCGTCGCATAACCACCGCTTGAGGCGATCGTTCCGAAAGCGTCGATCATCCCCGCGACGGTCCCAAGCAACCCGAGCAAAGGTGTCAGGAAAGCGATGGTAGCAAGCACAGGAAGAAACCTCTCCAGTTTTGGTACTTCGAGTTGCGCAGCTTCCTGCACGATGTCGCGTAACTCCCTCCGAGGCGCGTCGTGTCGGATAATGGCCGCATGAATCACTCGCGCCACCGGGCCTGGCGTGCCGGCGGACTCGTGCAAAGCCTCAGCGAAATTGCGACGGCGGATCAGGTTCGACAGCCCTTTCAAGAACTCGCCTACATGGATGGTCGCGCGATGAAAATAAAAAAGGCGCTCCGCAAAAACAGCAATTGAGATAATGCTGCAGGTCAGAATTGGCCACATCAATAATCCGCCTTTTTGGATGTAATCGATCACGCCGAGTTTTGTACCTCTCTTTGCGCGATGTGGCAAGAGACTTTCCGTATTGGGCTTCTCACATTGTGCCTAGGATTTTGCAGCGGTATAAATTGTGACGATCCCTCCGGTCAAAGGTTCAAAGCTTGGAGAAACGTAACCGGCTTTCCGCATCAATTCGCACATTGCGTTGCCATTCGGAAACTCCTCGATTGAATCCCCGAGGTAGTCATAGGCGCTTTTCTTTTGTGTTAGAAGCGAGCCGAGCAATGGCAGACAGCGATGCAAATAAAAGCGATACGCCGCGCGCAGAATCGGCGTTGTCGGCAATGAGAACTCTAGCACGAGGAGGTGGCCCTTTGCGTTAAGCACGCGCCATATTTCAGTAAGTGCGGCTGCGCAGTTTTCCAAGTTGCGCAGGCCAAAAGCGATAGTGACACAGTCGAACGCCGCATCGTCAAACGGAAGTTCCATCGCATCAGCCAAAACCACTCGCCGCACACCTTTGCGCCGCGCAAGCTCCAGCATTTCCGGCAGGAAATCGACACCGGTCAGTTCCGCATGCGGCAATTTCTTTTGCAAGGCCAGCGCTAGATCTCCCGTGCCGGTAGCAAGATCAGCGATCGTACGTGGGTGCCAGGCGTCGACGATCTCAGCCGCGCGCGCGCGCCAGTAGAAATCGATGCCGCAACTCAGCACGTGGTTTGCGAGATCATAGCGCGTTGCAATCGACCCGAAGATTTCGCGAACGTGCGCGGGTTTGGTACTCATGTCAGAAATCTCGTTGGAACATCAGTGCGCATTTGTTAAGGCTCCGTCTTGTGACTCATGGCATAGCTAACAACCTAACGTTGAGAAACAAGGCCGGGAACTCGTCATAAAATTACTATTGCCATACGCGACAACTACGGCTATTTACCGGCATGGACATATCCGTTAAAGATCTACAGGAAGCGATCTCAATTCGCCAGCAAATCGATAATCTGCAACGACGCCTTTCCTCTCTTTTGCGAGGTACACCTCAAAGGCCAAGCACTCCTCAAAGGCCAAGTGCACCTCAAAGGCCAAGTGCACCTCAAAGGCCAACCGCTCCCACGGCCGCCGGACGCTACTTCTCTCCTGCCACAAGAGCGAAGCTTGCGGCGGCCGCCCGAGCGCGTTGGGCAAGAAGGCGAGGCACTGGAGGAGCAGCTCCTGCTAACAGAAAAGGGCAGCTTACACCTGCCGGCCGAAGGAGGCTCTCCCTGCTAATGAAAGCTCGCTGGGCGGCAAGAAGGAAAGCAGGAGGAAAACAAAAAGCCTCGACCCGGAAAAAGGGCGCGCTTACACCTGCCGGCCGAAGGAGACTTTCCGAGCTAATGAAAGCTCGCTGGGCAGCCAGAAGAAAAGCCGGCTCTAAATAAGCAACTGCGGTCGCTACCAACATCGGGCAGTTGCTGGTAAATATAAGGGTCGGTTGTACAGACAAGAGTAACTGCTCGCGAGAGGACTCGAACCTCCACGGGTTGCCCCATACGGTCCTGAGCCGTACGCGTCTGCCAGTTCCGCCACGCGAGCAAAAAGCGGGGTCTTACAATGAGGGGGTGGCAGCGTGCCTGCAAGCTGAAATCGAAGCGATTCCCGGGATAACTCAGCCCGCCAGTTTTTTGCGTGCGCGCACCTCTAATTGATGCGCTTTGCGCACCTGTCCAAGGGAACGTAAAAGATCGGCATAATTGGACACGACAATTTCGTAATCTTTCGAGGGTTTATCCTCAACTTGTTCCCAGCTCTTGAGTGAGGATTGATAGAGTTCTGCCGCCTTCGAGTAATCACCACGAGAATGATAAACCACCGCCAGATTGCATTTCGACTGAGCAATATCGGCGATCGGACGCGGTTGTAGATTCTCTCTGATCGCCAATGCCCGAAGATGTAGTTTCTCGGCTTCGGTATATCGGCGTTCATTGGTGTAAAAGACAGCCAGATTGTTCAGCACCGATGCCACATCAGCGTGGTCAGGTCCGAGTTGCTTCTCATAAATCTCCAGGGCGCGCAGGTAACACGGTTCGGCCGCCTTTTGCCGGCCCGACTTGCGCAGAATCAGGGCAACGTTGTTTAGCATGGTTCCGATATCTGAATAGGGGACATCTTCGACGTCGGTTCCAGCAGCTATTGCTTTCTGGTAAAAATCGATCGCTTCTTCGGATTGACCAAGACTATCGAAGAGCAGGGCCAATCGTCGTGCCGAGCGATAGATGGCGCGCTGATCTGGCGGGTTTCCCTTTTCAAGGATTGCGTGCGCCTTCAGTAAATATGCTTCGGCGCCAGCATGATCTCCCTTTTGTTCGAGCAATTGGCCTAGTTTCTCAAAGCTCGTGGCGAGTGCCATCTGGTTCCCTTTGAATGCACGCCTGGCAACTTCAAGGGCTGTTTCGGCAACCCGAATTGCCTCAGGCAGACGATTGGTAGCGCGCAGATTATCGAGCTTCTCGTTGAGGATCGCCCATAGCTTCTCTTCGCCTTTCATCCCATCACCATCCCTCGCTTAGTTGAGTAACTAATCGGGTGGCGAGGTCCTCGGTGGCGAGCGGCAGAGCTTGTCGTTCGTCTGTTGTTGGGTCGCTGGTGACAAAGAAACTGGTGGTACCGGTTACTTCGTTGGGACCGGCCAGCGGTTTGCCGTCTCGTGTAGTAAGTGAGAATTTTACGCTTAGCGCGAGGTTGAATTCCGTTGTGGCCAGCACATTCCCGCGCACCGAGCGCGCCGGCAGCCGGTTGATGTGAGATATCTCTCCACTCAAGGTGGCATCCGCCTTGTCGTCGCTTGCAATCTGAAATGTGCCATCCTGCTGGAATTGTTTGATCACCGTATCAGTCACCAAGACTTCGACGCGCGGCACGAGCGTGCGATTCTTAAACGTCGGCACCGCTATGGTGTGAATGTCCCTGAGATAGTACGGCTTTACCGGGCCGACGTGATACCCAAGGCAACCCGAGATCGCGAGGCAAAGGATTGTCGCGAGTGAGGCTTTCAAGGCGCCGGTAAGGCGGATTCTTCGGGGGTAGCCGATGTTCCGGGAGCGCTCGAAGGATCGGAGCTTGTGCTCGTGCCTGGTAAAGGCGCCAGAGGTTCAGGCGCAGTGGTGGTATCCGGCGCGAGCGAAGCCGGCGGCGGAAGCGAGTTATCGCCGTCCGATGCAGGCAGAGGCGCTTCGTTATTCGGTGCACCCGGCTTGGCCGATCCACTTCCGGCAGGTCCAAATCGGCGCGTATCGGCTTTTTTCTTTGCGTTCTGTGAAACCGGTATGGCCGGCTGCAGGACAGCATCACCCAATTTCGCGCGTAATTGGTCGATCCGTTTCTTCGCCTGGTTGCTTTCCTCTGATCCTGGCTGCTGTCGAATCACTTCGTTGTAGTATATGACGGCAGCGCGATAATATTTTTGCTTATCGTAAAATTTAGCGACCTTAAAAGAATTGTTTGTCTGCTTGTGCTCAAGAATATCTAGGTCCTTGCGAGCCTGGGCTGCTTTCTCGCTCTTGGGATAGTGGAAGAGAAAATCCTGGAAAGCCGTTTTTGCCTTGTCTGCGGCAGCGGCGTCATTTGTGCCTAGCTGCGCAGCCGTAAACCAAATATAACCGACTTGATATTGAGCATCGACTGCGATTGGCTCGTTTGGGAACTTGTCCACCACGGCCTGATAAGCCTGGATCGCTGCATCGTTCGCTCCTTGCTTCTCACGCGCCATACCAATATTGAACTGCGCTCGTGCCGTGTATCTTCCATACGGCGCCGTGCGGACAACATTCGCGAAAATTGTCACCGCTCGATCCAACGCAGAAGCGATCGGAATCCCCAACACCTTCAATTTTTTTCCATTCAGAAAAATCTCACCAATACGAAATTGCCCCTCGATCGCTTCATCAAAATGTGCGCTGCTTGCATATCTTTCGACCAAGTGGAGATATGAATTGGCCGCCGGAGTGTACTGGTGGGTCTGTTCCTGTAATTGAGCGGCACGGTAAACAGCATTGGGAGCCAGCGCGTCTTTTGGGTGACGTTTAACCAAGCTCTTGTAAGCCCTGATCGCGCGTTTCTTGTCGCCATCCTGTTCCGCCTTCTGTCCAATCTGGTACAGCTCCGCTGCATCCCCGCTCATCTCTTCTTCGCCGGGAGGCACATACTTCGCCTTACCTGCTTTAAAGATGATGGAAGCGACACCCGGTCCAGGCAAAAGGAACAGTGTGACGACGGCAACAACAAGGGCGCGAATAACCAGTTGCATCTAATTGTGGCAGGGTAGTTAACTTATCCGGCCCGTCAAATTCCCAGCGCAGTCTTTTCTCCAAATGTGGCATCTTTTCCGATGCACAAAACCGAATACCTTCTTGATTCCATTTGAATCTGTTCGACCAGCAGAAAATACGCATTGGCTCGTCCGCATGGAGCTTTGACGACTGGCGCGGAGTCTTTTATCCGCTTGATTTGCCAGCGTCCCACTGGCTCGAATTTTATGCAGGCCATTTGCCCGCCGTCGAAGTGGATTCCACATTTCACGCTGCGCCAACCGAAGCAACGGTTCGTCGTTGGGCCGAAACGACTCCAGGCAGCTTTCGCTTTACCTGCAAGCTTCCCCGTCAAATCACCCACGTTTGTCGTCTCCGCGATTGCGGGGCAGAGCTAACTTCGTTTCTCCGTGCAATCGAACTACTCGGGCCAAAACTCCAGATCATTCTCATTCAGCTACCGCCTTCGCTGACGCCAGACGACGGCAAGCACGCACTGCGCAAGTTCCTCGTGCAATTGCCGAGGGATTTCCGGTTTGCCGTTGAGTTTCGTCACGCCGGCTGGCATCGGCCGCAGTTTATCCGGCTAGTGGCAAAACACCGTGTCTGCTGGGTCTGGGCTGATACCACTCCGCTCAACGAGCGAAATCTTGCGCCCTTCGAATTTCTGCCGTGCACTACTGATTTTCTTTATCTGCGCTTGCTTGGCGATTACGCAACCAAATACGACGTTGATGGTGGCCATATCCATCGTTACGGAAAATTACTCTGGAAACGCGAAGCGGCGTTGGAAAGCTGGTCGCTGAAAATTCAGCGCCATCTTGCAGACGTGCGCAGTGTCTGGGCATTTGCTGGCAATCACTTTGAAGGGTTTGCACCGGAGACGTGTCAACGTCTCGCCGAACGGCTCGGCTTCGATCTGCCTTTGCCGCCGGAAACAGAACAGGCGTTTTCTGCGGAGAGACAATCGCAGCTCGATCTACAGTTATAGCGGCACCTCGGCACGTTTGTGCTTTTCAAAAATGCAAACCTGGCGAATGCCGATTTCGGCCATCTTGTGCGCGAGGTTCGCAAAATTTTCGCCAAGTTGGACGTGTGAGTGCGCATCGGAGGCGGTCGTAAATGGAATCCCCTTCTCCATCGCCAACTTGAGAATTGAATCGCTGGGATAAAGTTCGTTCACTGGTTTGCGCCAGCCGGCGGTGGAAAGCTCAATGGCAAGATTGCGCGCATGAATAAATTCAAGTGTCCCATTAATTAACGTGCCGATGTTTGCCGACGGGCGATGTCCATGGATTTTGATCAAATCCAAGTGAGCAAGAGAGTCGACCAACCCAGTCGAAATTAGTTCGCGGAGACGGCGAAAGTAATCCCCGTACATCTGGTCGATGTTCCTACCCTCGAATTGCCCCGCACCGTCTGGCACGCTGTCGAACATCTGATCGTCGCGCTCCAGGAAATGCACCGACCCGAGAACGAAATCCAGCTTGTCCCAATTTTTTTCGATCCATTTGCGGCCAGCCGGTGAATGGACGGGATCGTTATCCAGCTCGATCCCCGCGCGGACCCGCAAATCGGGATTTCGTTCCCGCAACCGATTGATTTCATCAAAATCGATTCCGGCGTGGTAACGATCATGATCGGTGAAAGCGATATCCTTTAAACCTAATCTCCGCGCCGAATCCGCCCAGGGCTGGAGCAATTCCTGCGTGTATCGCTGCACTCGATGCCCCTGCGGGTGCATGTGGTAGTCGGAAAAAAGTTGATAATGTGTAGTTAACGGTTGATCGACGCCCACGGTCCGCTCCATCAGCTATCAGTGGTTAACTATCAACTCTCCGGCTTCAAGGCACCGCCAGGAACTTTTGCCGAATCCGCAGCTCCAGAAATTGAGGAAAGAAAACCTCGGCTATGAAAACTTTGTTGGGCGTAAGCTCGCGGGTCGAGATTGTTTCGTTGTACTCGATCCGCTCAGACGGGTTAATTAAGAGTGTCCCAGCCTTTTCATCGATCGCATGGTTCTCAGACCACTTTGTCAGGACATCGCCCGCAGAATTCGTGAGATAGATTTCAATGCGCTGAGTCGTGGGAAAATCGAGGGTGACGGGGCGTTTGGACAGATTTGCCACTGTTACTTTCACGCTGAGCTGGCGGACTTCAGACAACTTCACGGTTTGGGGAGTGATTTGCAGATCGAGGGCGAGTCCACGCAGCCGTGGATCTTTGTATTGCGGAACGATGTTAGGAGAAAACGGATGAAGAATACGGCTCAACCAACCTCGTTTTCGCGACGGCGTGGGCGTGGGGGTAACGTCCTGGCCAACCATGGCCCCAGCCACAAAAACTATCAGAACGAGTAAAACAAGGCGGCGCTTCATGAGGCCCTAAATAGCCCGAAAACTTTTCTGGGTTGCAAAATTGCTGTCAAACCATTTATGAACTCGGGAATGTTTCCGCAGTCAATCGGCATGAGAATTCTTTGTGTATTCGTGTTTTGTCTGGCTTTTGCGCTGATTGATTCAGGAGCGAAGCAACGACACTGCACGTTTCGCGTACATGCGCAAGCAAACGCTCAGGATACGGATGTGTTCTCAATCCCCGCGCGCGCGACGTCTTCCGGGAAAGACGTTGCCCTCGAAAAACTGCCGTGGATTACCGAGCACGATGTCATCGGCTTTTCCCCGTACCCGGCCCAGAACGGAACCTTTGGCGCATTGTTTCAGCTCGACGATCACGGGCGCGTCGTGCTCGATACGTTGAGCGTCGAGCACCGGGGCCGCTTTCTGTTTGTATTAATCAACGGCAGAATGATCACCGAACTACAGATCGACAAGCGAGTGTCGGATGGAAAAATTTATGTTCCGTCCGGACTAACTGCCGCGGATGTTGAGTTAATGAAGAAACAGTGGCGCTTGCTCGGGGCACGAAAGCGCTAAGCGGTTCATTCTCCATGCGACGATTGTTCTCCGCAGTTACGTTCGCTCTCCTTTTCTCAGCTCCGATGACAATTCAATCCGCGCAAAATCAGGTTGTCGATCTTGTTCTGCCCACGGATAATGATGCCCTCCTCTCGGGAGACGGCCCCGCTTTTTACCAATCCGTCGACCGAGACTATAACGGCGTGAAATCGACACCATGGGAGGGCGGCCAATATGGCTTTGTGCGTGATCCGAAAAGCACTGGCGGAGGCGTGGTTTATACCCGCTTTCACGAAGGAATTGATATCCGGTCCGTGCACCGCGATGCAAGTGGCGAGCCGCTCGACGAGGTGCGCGCCATTGCCGATGGCAAGGTTGTGCACATCAGTCTCGGACCTGGCTACTCAAACTATGGCAAATACATCGTAATCGAGCATCGGTGGGACGGCTCGAACTACTATAGCTTGTACGGACATCTCAGCTCGATCGCAGTGCAACCCGGGGAGGCGGTGAAGCGCGGTCAGCGTATCGCGGTGATGGGTTACACCGGAACGGGCATAAACCGCGAACGAGCACATCTGCATCTGGAATTGTGCCTGATGTTCAGCCGCCAATTCGAAGCATGGTACAACACATTTTTCAGGAACGATCCCAATCGGCATGGCCTCTACAACGGGATGAACCTCGCCGGTCTCGACGTGGCGCGCCTTTATTTGGCGCTCCGAAAGAATCCCGCACTCACGATTCCCGAATTTCTCGCCGCTGAAGAGACTTTTTACAAAATCACGTTGCCGAAGGCGCGACACTTCGATTTGCCAACACTGTATCCATGGATGTCTACAGCGGGAAAACGAAGCGGATCGTCATGGGAAGTCTCGTTCGCGCGTTCCGGTGTCCCCTTGAGAATTGAACCAACCGACAGAAGCGTAGCGCAGCCCGAGGTAAGCTATGTAAAGAACAGCGCGGCGGAGTGTTCTTATCTCACCCGCGATATAGTTTCTGGCCGCGGAGCAAACGCGCATCTCACGAATTATGGCGCGCAGCTGATGCGTCTGCTGATCTGGCCGGATTGAGGCGTGCCGAAAGTTTCAGCACGAAGTTGGCGTGCGTTGCGCTAGCGCGACGCCATGCGGGATCGCGCCTTGCACAAAGCTGAGGCATTCCACAGCGCCGCTCGGCTTCCCTGGCAGTGCGATCACCAGAGCCTGATCGACGACCGCGGCGAGATTGCGTGAGAGAATGGCGTTGGGCGTAATCTTCATCGATTCGGCGCGCATCACTTCTCCAAATCCTGGCAATTCTAGTCGCATCATGGCACGAATCGCTTCTGGCGTAACATCACGCGGGCCGATACCCGTGCCTCCGGTCGTGAGAACCAAGCCGCAACCTTGCCTGGTAAACGATCGAATCGTCTCCTGAATCCGGGCCATCTCATCTGGCACGATCGCTTCCGCCAGAACGTGCCAGCCAATTTTTTGCGCGACTTGTTTCAAAGCCGGCCCGCCCAAGTCTTCGTAATCGCCCGCACTGGCGCGGTCAGAAATCGTGATGATACCAACTACTATTTGATTGGAGTCTTGCAGCGCTGGCGTGTTTGAGTGCCGCGTTATTTTTCATGACCTGCATTACTCCATCACTCGTTACTCCATTACTCCAGTGCCCGCACCGGCTGTTTCGTCTTTTCAACCAGATGCACTTCCGAAATGGCCATCTTCTTGTCGACTGCCTTGCACATGTCGTAAATCGTCAGCAATGCGACGGTAACGCCGACCAGGGCTTCCATCTCGACTCCCGTTTGCGCAATTGTCTGCGCAGTGCATTTCACCTCCGCACCGTCCTTTGAAGTGACGATATCGATGTTTACCTGGCTGAGCGGCAGAGTATGGCAAAGAGGAATGAGCTGCGCAGTTTGCTTGGCGGCCTGAATTCCGGCAATCCGCGCGGTCGCAAAGACATTGCCTTTGGCGATTTGATCTCTTGCGATCAGATCGAGCGTCTCCCGCTGGAGCCGAATCTTTCCCGCGTGCAACGGCTCTTCGTTTACTTAGCGGCTTCGCTGAAACATCAACCATTTTCGCGCGACCATCGGGAGAGATGTGAGTGAGCCTTTTCATCTTTCTCATGCTGTCATTCTGAGCGAAGCGAAGAATCTCTGATCATCTTCTCGAGTCAGAGATGTTCTCGCGTTCGCTCAACATGACAGTCCAAAAAAGGCAGGGCATCGCGGCAGCTCAGCCGCCGATCGCAATCATTTTGCGATTGGGCTGGTAATTGTTTCGAAAATCGTGTTCCCGCGGCTTTCGGTCGACCACGTTGAGAAAAAGCTGCTTGAGCTGTTCATCGCTCGCGCCCGCCCGCAGCGGTCCCATGATGTCAAACTCCAAATAGCTTCCAAGACATGGGCGTAACTTTCCATCACACGTGAGTCGCAGCTTGTTGCAGTTCTCGCAGAAATGCATGTTCGTCATCGCTCCGATGAAACCTACGCGCTGTGCGCGTCCAGGAATCTGATAGTAAGTGGCTGGACCATTTGTTCGAAACTCCGTCTCGGGAATCAGACTCCCGTAAGCCGACTCGACTAGCCGTTTCGCCTCCATCACCGACACGAAATTACTTTCGTTAAGCACTTCCGTGGTGCTCACCGGCATCAATTCGATAAACCGAAGCAGAAGCTTTCGCGCTGCAGCGAATTCGATTAGCGGCATCAGTTGATCTTCATTGCGGTCCCGCATGAGGACTGCATTGAGTTTGATCTGGTCGAACCCTGCAGCGATCGCCGCGTCGATCCCGTCTAGCACCTGCGCATGGAAATCCCGACCTGTGATCTGCGAATAAACTGCGGCATCGAGGGTATCGAGTGAAATATTCACCGATTGCACACCGGCCTCGCGGAGCGCTTCCGCCATTGTCCTGGCAGGCGTGATTTCGCGCCAGAGCAACGTCCCGTTCGTTGAAAGACCCATGCTCGTGATCCGAGGGATCTCAGGAATTTGCCTAACGAAGTCGACTATGCCCCGACGCGTCAGCGGTTCACCACCGGTAATTCGCACTTTCGAGACGCCAAGCTCGGCCGCGATGCGAATGAGCCGCAAAGTTTCCTCGTAGGTCAAGATTTCGTGGCGCGGCAACCACTCCTGCAATTCCTGTGGCATACAATAGCCGCAGCGCTCGTTACAACGGTCCGTGATCGAAACGCGCAGATAGGAAATTCGATGGCCGTAACCGGTCCTGCATTGCAGCGACATGTTACTGGGAACGCGACAGTGAATCAACCAACCCCATTCATTGACGCAATACGGCGGACGCATCATCGTACCGGATGGAGGGTCGAGTGGCACGCGTCGCGCTGATATTTGCGATAACCGCTGGAGCGCTGATTTTCAGCGGCTGCGGAACTACAGGATATCGCATTTCCCAACATCCGGAAATGTATCAGAGCCTGTCGCCGCGAGACCAGGCATTGGTCAGCCAGGGACAGATTCGCCCAGGAATGAACACGGACGCGGTATGGCTGGCCTGGGGCACACCCGATCAAAAAATTCCAGCGAGCGTCCGGGATCGGCCCGCTGAAACGTGGGTCTATTTGCGTTACGAAACACCTCCGAGCTACGGCGGACCTTACTTTTATGGGCCATTCGATTGGTCATATATCCCGCCAAAGTTCATCTACCCGATAAGGGCAGTCACTTTCTCTAATGGCAAAGTCGCGTATTTTGGATACCTAGCGCCGCCATGAACCCCTAGTTTGGCTTGCCAAACTGGCGGCGAGTATGATTTGCTCGCGGCATGAAGCGTCGGTTTTTCCTTCGTGCGTCGAGGCTCGCTGTCGCTACCGCCACTCTGATTGTTACTGGCTGTTCAACGCCGCAAACGCGAATTTCTGAGCATCCAGACCTTTACCAGAGTCTTTCACCCAGAGATCAGGCGCTCGTAAATCAGGGACAAATTCGCATCGGAATGTCACGA
The DNA here is from genome assembly GCA_963803285.1 of uncultured Verrucomicrobiae bacterium. Lineage (GTDB taxonomy): Bacteria > Verrucomicrobiota > Verrucomicrobiia > Chthoniobacterales > UBA10450 > Udaeobacter. Next base: position 110,335 of record CAWDMG010000022.1, read on the forward strand.
ACCGCGGTATGGCTGGCGTGGGGGATGACCGATCGAAAAATTATGGGCAACATGGGAGGAGGTCCGACAGAAACCTGGATTTACACTTATTACGCTAGTTACCCATACTATCCGTATTACGCCCCATTAGACTTCTATTTCGGCGCGCCTTTGTATGATCCGTTTTGTTATTCCTGGTTCCCGCAAAGTATCCCTTATCCTGGCAAGGTCGTGACTTTCGTTAATGGCAGGGTTGCGTCCTTCCAATACGTGAAGTCGCGCTAAAGCCGATCAAAAATTCTGTCGCGTTCTGGCAAGTGACAGATGAATATTCCGGCGGGTCCAAACAATGGCTTACCGCTCATTTCGACAGTTTCTCGATGCTCTTGAGCAAGCGGGCGAACTGAAACGCATCGCAATCCCGGTCAATACCGAACTGCTCATTGCCGAATGGGCAGACCGGGAGATGAAATCGCCCGGCGGCGGAAAAGCTCTGTTGTTCGAGCAACCGATCGTGGATGGAAAAAAATCGGAATTCCCGGTCGCCATTAACACCATGGGATCGCGCCGCCGCATGGCCATGGCGTTACAGGTTTCCGACGTCGAAGATGTCGCACGCGAAATTCAGCTCATCCTGAAAGCAAAACCGCCCACAGATCTGCGCGAAGGCTGGAATTTACTTAAACAAGGAATTCATCTTCTGCATGCACGGCCGAAATCAGTGCGTGACGCACCATGCCAGGAAGTGCTGCATAAGGTCGAAAATGGTGACGGTTTTTCGCTGCGGGATCTCCCGATTTTGCAATGTTGGCCAAAAGATGGTGGGCGTTTCATTACCTTAGCAAACGTGCACACGCGCGAT
>CAWDMG010000023.1:0-23392 GCA_963803285.1 uncultured Verrucomicrobiae bacterium
TTGTCGAGCACATGCTCCTGGAACCATTCGAGCCAGAGATAAATCACCGGTGTGACAAAAAGAGTGACCATTTGCGAAAAAATCAATCCTCCAACAATCACGAGTCCGAGCGGGCGGCGTGACGAGGCGTCCGACCGAACCCGATGGCCAGCGGGATCGCGCCCATCAGCGCGGCAAGCGTGGTCATCATGATCGGACGAAAACGCTCCAGACTGGCTTCGTGAATCGCTTCGCGCAGGCCGAGCCCTTCATCGATTCGTTTCAGGGCGAAATCGACCACCAGGATTCCGTTTTTCTTGACGATGCCGAGCAGCAGAAAAAGCCCGATCACGCTGTAAAGGGAAAGCGTGGAGTGAAAAATCCAAAGCGTGAAAAAGCCGCCGACCACCGCAGGAACAATGGCGGGAAACAGCACCGTAACGGGTGCACGTAACTTTCGTAGAGAATCCCCAGGATCACATACATCACGAAGATGGCGGTAAGCAGAAGCGGGGAGCGCTCGAAAAGCTGGCGAAAGACGAGCGCTTCACCTTGAAAGGTCGCCTGTACGGTGGGGAATCGGCTGAATCTGCGCGAACGGCATCTTCGATGTACTTGGTCGCATCGCCAATGGCGACATCGGGCAGCAAATTGAAATTGATCGTGACGCTGGTGAACTGGTTGAGATGATTCACCGCCTGCGGCCCAAGGACTTGCTTCGTCGACGTCACGGCGCGAAGCGGAACGAGGCTCGACGCGGCGCCCGTGGTCGTGGCGAATTCCCCCCCACCCGCTCCCCCGGGTGAAATGCCGCTCGTGCTACTGCGCACATACAGATTGTTCAGGTCGTCGGCTTCGCGCGCTCCTCGTCTTTCACCTCGAGAATGACCTGATACTGATCGTCCGGTTCCTTGATTAAATAGACGTAGTTTTGCGAGTAGGCGTTGCGCAGAAGACTTTGGATCGCCGAAGTGGAAACGCCGTGGGTCGCCGCGCGCTCGCGATCGATATCGACCGTGAGATTCGGGGTGTCGTGATAGTAATCGGAGCGAACAGTGGCGAATCCTTTGAATTGTTGCAGAATTTTCCATCAGTTCATCGGCCGCGGCATAAACATCCCCGGCACAATGCCGCTGATGGTGTAGGCATATTGTCCCTGCGTTTGATTGGTCGCGCCGACATTGATTTGCAGAACGGGATTCGGCGACAAAACCGCGGTGACACCGGGAATGGTCGCGATCGGTTTTTGAATTCGAGAACGAATTTCTCGATGGATGGCCGCTCACTGCGCGGTTTGAGAAAAAGGAACATGAATCCCTGCGAAAATGCGCTCCGCGAGGAAAGACCGGCCAGCGTGAAAAACTGCGCGACGTTCGGATCCTCCTTGAGTTTTGCGTTTACCTGTTCTTGAAACACGCGCATCTGCGCGGGCGACGAGCCTTCCTGCGCAATGAAAACGCCGCGGGCAAAACCGCTGTCGCCAGGCGGCAACAAAGTAAAGGGCAAATGGGTGAAGAAAAACCAAAGCCCAAGAATGCAACCCAGCAGAATCGGAACAGCCAGCCAGGCGCGGTCCAGAAACTTGTCGAACGCCCGGCCATAAGCCGCGATCACGCGCTTGATGAAGTCGCCGGTCCATTTTCCATTCGCGCGCGTTTGTGGCCGGCTCTGCGCTCACCAAGAATCCGGGCGCACATCAGCGGAGTGAGCGTCAGCGAAATAAGTCCTGAAGAAAGAATCGCGACGATGATCGTGACCGAAAATTCGCGGAAGATGCGGCCAAGCAAGCCGGGAAGAAAACCAGCGGAATAAAAACCGCCGCCAGCGAAAGGGTCATCGACAGAATGGTAAAGGAAATTTCGCCGGCGCTGTTGTAAGCCGCTCTCAGAATCGATTCGCCGTGCTCGGCGCGGCGAACGACGTTTTCCAAAAACACAATCGCGTCATCCACCAGAAATCCGATGGCCAGCATCAGCGCCATCAACGTCAGATTGTTGATGGAAAAGTTCAGCGTGTACATCACCGCCACGGTGAGCAGCAGGGAAAGCGGCAACGCCACAGCCGGAATCAGCGTGTCGGTCGCGCGCCCGAGGAAAACGTAAATCACCATCACTACCAGCACGAACGCGATCAGCAGCGTCGATTGCACGTCGTGGACCGAATTGACGATTGTTTGCGAACGATCGAACACCGGCATGAGTTGGATCGATCCCGGAAAACTCGCGCGCAGCTCGGGGAAAAGCGCTTTCACCGAGTTGGCGACTTCGACTGCGTTCGCGCCTGCCTGCCGTGAAACCGCCAGCACGACCACTGAGCCCGCTGGCTTATAACCGCGCATCCAGAAAAAGCGCGAGATTCGCTCGTCCTGCACGCCCTGGTAAACATCGGCTATATCGTGCAGAAAAACCGGTGCTCCTTTTTTCGCGCCACGATAAGATTGCGATAACCTTCCGCCTTATCGATCTGCCCGTTCGGCTGCAAGACAAACGTGCGATGCGCGCCATCGAATTGTCCGGCGCCGGAATAGACAGTTCCTGCTTTGATCGCGCTGGCCAGGTCGTCCATCGTCAACCCGCGAGCGGCGAGCGCCGCAGGGTCGGCTTTGATCCGAATCGCGCCTTGGACGCCGTAAATGTTCACCTGCGAAACGCCGGGCAGGATCGCGATGCGCTGCGCGACCACCGTGGACGCGTACTTATATAGATCCCCATCGGTCAGCGTGTCCGACATCAGGCCTAACAAGTAAACCGACTGGTCGTTCGGATTCGTTTTCTTGAACGTTGGCGGGCTTGGCAAATCAATCGGCAATTTTCCCGTCGCGCTCTGGATCGCCGCCTGCACGTCCGTCGCCGCGTCGATGATGCTTTTGCTCAGAACAAATTGCAATGTCAACTACGTGGTGCTCTGCGTGCTCGAGCTGGTGATGATGTCGAGCCCGGGAATTTGCAGAAATTGTTTCTCAAGCGGCGTGGCGATGTTGTTCGCCATCGTTGTGGGATCCGCCCCCGGATACGAACAGCTGACCTGAATAATCGGATAATCGACTGCCGGAAGATCGTTTACTGCAAGCTTATCGTAAGTCGCGAAACCGGCAACGATCACCGAAAGGTCAGCAGCACGGTCATCACCGGCCGTCGAATAAAAGGCCCGGAAAGTCCCGAGCCTTTGACTTGAACTAGCTTCGCGGTCGGCTCCGGTTGCCCGGTGAACGATCCGGACCGACGGCGGTCACGATCCTTTACTTCGCGTTCGCCGTCATGTTCGTCTGCGTCATTCATACGACATCGCGCTTTTTGAGGCGGCAGTGCGATCGGCGTCGCGGGTTTGAGACGCGTACGGTTTCGGCGCGATTTTTGCTCCCGGCGAAAGCGCAAGCTGGCCAGTCACAACCACCGTCTCTTCTGGTTTCACACCGCTCTCGATTACGGTGAGATCGCCCTCCTGGCGCTGCCCGGGCTTGACCGGACGAAGATCGACCGTGTTGTCCGGTTTCACCACGAAAACGAACGGCCCACCCTGACTGATCTGCACGGCTTGCGATGGAACAAGCGTCGCGTCCTTGAGCGTGTCCAGAATGAAGCGGACAAGGACAAATTCGGATGGCCACAGAGCGCGATCGGGATTCGGCGCGACCCCACGAGCTTTCACCGTTCCTGAGCCGGGCTGCACTGCGTGGTCGATGAAATACAAATCGCCGACCCGCGGCGTAATCGAACCATCCGCAAGGTGGGTCTCCACTTTTACATTCGGACCGCCGAGATATTTTCGCACGAGCGGCAGATCGTTCTCGGCGACGGTGAAGTCCGTGTAAATCGGGTCCAAACCTTGTATCGTGACAAGAGCCGAACTGGAAGGTCCGACCAGATTGCCGACATCAACATTGCGTAAACCTATTCGTCCGTTGATCGGTGATTTGATGAAGCAATAATCAAGGTTCACCTGAGCAGCTTCAGTTGCTGCCTGCGACTTTTTCGCGTTCGCCACAGCAATGTCGTAGTCCTGCTGCGCGATCACCTTCCTCGCGCGCAGGTCCTCTTGTCGCTTGAGCGTCGCCTCATCTAACGCGGCTTGCGCTTTTGCCTGATCGAGAATGGCCTGAAACGGGCGCGGGTCGATTGTGAAAAGCAAATCGCCTTTCTTCACGTCGGAGCCATCCTGGAAATGGCGTCCGATGATCACACCACTCACCTGCGCCTGCACCTGCACCGTCTCGTACGCTGCACATGTGCCGATCTCATCCAGGTAAAGCGGCACGTCCTTGGTGATGACTTTGGCGACACTGGCCGGACGCGGAGCAGGCTGAGCAGCCTTACTTTCAGTGGCTCGGTGTTGATAAATTCGGTAGGTGACAAATCCTGCCAGCAGGATGAATAGCAAATACGCCCATTTGGGAATTCTCTGACTCGCGGTGCGGGCTCGCTTCGTTTCGGGCCTGGTCGAGCGCTTTGGAAGGCCGTAATCCATGATTTTTTGATCGCTTACCGGCGCATTAACTTTCATTTGGACCCCCTGTGAATTGGCCCTTTTCTTGGATTCGAATCTCCACGTTTAGTCTGGCCGTTGTGCCGGGCCAAACGACGCGCCGAAGCTCCCTCACCATTCGAACGGAGCCTTTCATCTTTGTCGGCGCGATCCCGAATACTTGCCAACACTTTCATGCAGGTTTGAAGCTCGGATATCGGAATGTCTGCCATCAATTCATGCCGCAGTGTCTCGGCCGTTGAATTAATCTGGCCGATTACGCGCTCCGCGCGCCGGCCGAGCAGCACCATTTTGCAGCGGCGGTCTCGCGGTGAATTACTGCGAGTGATCCAATCTTCGCGTTCGAGCCGGTGCAACAGGGTCACTACACTCGGCTCTTCCACGCCGAGTCGTGCAGCGATCTCAGTCTGAGTGAGCGCGTCTCCCGCGAGCGACAAATGCATCAAGGTGCGCCATTTCGCCTGGCTCAATCCCATCGGCTTAAGTCTTTGGTCCAGCTTTTGTCGCCATGCACGGGCCGTGCCATGGAGCAGCAGGCCGAAAGTTTCAGTGGTTTCGCCACCGGACATAATTCCTCCAGACAAAATTAGTTAGCATGCTAACCAATTCCAATCTGCAGGTCTGTCAATCCTTGTTCGCAAAGGGCACTTTAAAGAGAACCATCTCGCGTTTGCTGTAATCACGCACGCGAGCAATTGGACGTGCTCCGAGTAGCGCCCCTTTTCCCGTGGCCAATGCGTCGACTTCGTGGGCACTTCGAACGAGAAAATAGTGCACATCGCGCGGCAGATTTTTGACATTGCTCACGTATTGCACCGGCGCTTTCACGTAAAAAAAGATCGGCTGATAATCCGGATTCACGGCGTAGAGCGTCTCATTTGGGGGCACGAGCGCGTTGATTTCCGCTGCGGCTATTTTTACCTGCTGCCTGTTTCTTAAGATAATCGCCGTAATCGGATAACCGATCGCACCAATCACAAGCCCTAGCCCAACGAACACAGCCACCATCTTGGCCCAAACGCCTTCGTCTTTCATCATGCGTCGCGGGCATTCCAACGCGTTGCTGACGCAGATCATGCCTAGGAGCCACGATGCTGGAACTATTGCCGGCATGCTGTACCGGGCGAGGCCGCCGGGGACAAGATTGACCGCCAAAAACGGTACTGCAGTTCCCCACGACAACGCGCGCGCCAGTCGCTGTTTGCTTTGCTCCTGCAATTTTGAAAATCGTGCAAACGGAAACAGGAGAAGCCACGGGAGAAAGTACATCAGGCTACGGGGGACGTTTTGGATCCAATCAGATAATTTGAAATCGATACCTTTCAGCCGTCCGGTGTACTGACCCGACCACTTGTCGATCGCAACCTGCGATGTCGTGGCGTGGACGAAAGGAATTGCCCACGCCGCCGCGATCCCAATCATGACGGCGACCCCGACAAAATGTGCAGGATGAACAAGAACCCGCCACTCTCTCCAATACGCGAGAACGGCTATCACAATCCCGTAGAAAAATAGCAGATGCGTTGGTCCTTTTGCCAGCAGACCAAGCCCGAGAAAAACAGATGCCGCAAGCCACATGAGCCACGGCGACTTTTTTTGAAGGAAGAAGCTTAGCCAAAAAATAATCGCCAGGCCGCAGAGAGATACGTACAGCGCTTCTATTTCAATTAACCGGCCTTTTTCGATGATGCCGATATTCGTCAGCCAGATCATGGCGGCGATGATCGATCCTCTAGCGCCAAGGCTGGCACCTGCGACGGTGACAAACGCTATGGCCACGGCAAGCACCGAAAGGGCCGATGGCAGCCGCGCTGTCCATTCGTTGCGCATGCCAAAAAACTTAAAAGATGCCGCTACGAGCCAGTTCACCAGGGGAGGCTTGCGGTAATACGGGTTGCTGCCCACTTGTGGGACGATGTAGTTCCCGGTCTCGAGCATCCGAACAGCTGGCAAAATCCGGCGTCCCTCTTCTCCTTTGATGGCGATCGAGCCGAGCGCAGGCAAATAGATAACGGCCCACACGAGAAGCACCGTGGCGACGGCTCGAGGCCGCGAATTGACTAGATCTTCAATACTCAATTGTTGCTCGCGATTTTATCCGAAGCTGAGCACCGAACGTCAAATCAAACCGAACCGCAGCTTGACGCGAACGGTTCGCAAACGTAAGCTGTAGCCCTAGTCCGCGCGCTGATCGGAGTGGGAACTGGTTCCCACTCTTTTTAGTCTGCGGGCTGAATGTTTTAAATGAACGCCGAATTTATCGCCATGCTCGATTACCTGGAGCGGGAGCGCGGAATTAAACGCGAAATCCTGCTCGAGGCGGTGTCGAATGCCCTGCTTTCTGCGTCGAAAAAGAGTGTTGGAGCGTCCCGTGATTTGCGCATCGACATCAACCGCAAGACCGGCGAAATCCGCGCGCTCGCAAATTTGGTTGTCGTTGATCAGGTAGCCAATCCGCAGGATGAAATCGAGCTCTCGAAAGCGCGTAAGATCAAACCGGACGCGAACGTTGGTGAGATTCTAGAAGTCGAAGTCACGCCGAAAAATTTCGGACGCATCGCGGCGCAGACCGCAAAGCAAGCGATGATGCAGCGGATTCGGCAGGCTGAGAAGGAAATGATTTACGAGGAGTTTAAGGACCGCGCGGGGGAAATTGTCAGTGGCACAGTCCGCCGGTTCGACCGTTCCGATGTCATTCTCGACCTTGGGAAATTTGAAGCTGTCATGCCGCAGCGCGAGCGAGTCGCGGTTGAAGATTACAACGTTGGTGATCGTCTCCGCGCGTACGTGGTGGCGGTAGAAAACGGTGTACGTGGCCCTGAGATAATTGTCTCACGAAGCCATCCGAATTTCGTACGGCGCCTGTTTGAATTGGAAGTAAGCGAAATCGCTGATGGCACCGTCGAGATTCGCGGCATCGCGCGCGAAGCCGGTTATCGCACTAAGATCGCTGTGTGGAGCGCGAATGAAAAAGTGGATCCAGTCGGCGCCTGCGTCGGCATGCGCGGCTCTCGCGTGAAAAACATTGTGCGCGAGCTCAACAACGAAAAGGTGGATATCATCCGGTGGAGCTCAGATCCAAAGGATTACGTTCTGGAAGCTCTTAAACCGGCAAAAGTAAAAAATCTGGTTTTCGATACAGAGAAAAAGAACGTGCAAATCTCCGTGGATGAAGACCAGCTTTCGCTCGCGATCGGGAAAAAAGGACAAAATGCGCGGCTGACTTCGCGACTCACCGGCTGGGAAATCAACATCGGCAAGGATACGTCAGCGACGACTGTAGTAGAACAGAAGGTGGCTCAAGCCGCACAAACGCTCTCCGGCGCGCTGCCCGTCACCGAAGGACAGGCGCTAAGTCTGGTGAAATCCGGCTTTACTAATCTGGAAGGATTGCGTGATGCAGATGTGCAGGATTTAGTGGATATTCTCGCGGTCGACGAAACAAAGGCGCGCGAAATCTACGATGCAGTGCACCGGCAGGAAGTCGTACACTAACATGGCTCCGTTTGAGGACGCTTGAGCCATGAGCGAAATTTTAAAGGAACAACAATGGCAACGAAGGCGAGCAGCAAAACTGCAACGCGTAAACCGGCTGCAAGCGCGGCAGGACGCAAGATTACTGCTCCTCAGAAGCCAGCTCACGTAGCGCCAAAAGCCAAGGTGCCAAAAAAAGGGCTGGCGGCCCCGGCGGAGCCGACCGCTCCCGCGAAGCAGCTCAAGAGCCAGCCGGAAAAACCCGACGTTTCTCAGCAAGCCACCCCGCACCGGGAGACTGTCTCGCTGATTGATCGAAAGCGGCCGGCAAAAAAATCTCAAGACGGCGAAGTAAAAACAAAGCGCACTGTTCTACCGCCGATTTCCCGTATCCGCGCGTCCCTTGAGGCTACTTCAAAGCCTCCGCCGCCCGCGCACATTCCGCCACCGGAACCCCCGCCAGCTGAAACGGCAGAGCAACCGCCTGCCGAAGTGACTTTGACTCCTGCTGAAGTGGAAACCGAACCGCAGCAGAAGGTTCTTCTGATCAAGCCTCCAATCATTGTTAAACAGTTCGCAACCGAGCTCGCACTAAAACCACATCAGCTAATCGCGGAGCTGATGACGCATAATATTTTCGCTAACATCAACCAGACAATCGAGCCCGATATCGCTGCGAAGATTGCGGAAAAGCACGGATTCATTCTGGAAAAAGAGCGCCGGGAAAAAGGCGCCGGTGTTCACAAGGTAGAACAGCAGGTAGTCGCGCCGCCTCCGCCGGTCATTGAGAAGAAGGAGGAACTCAAGCCTCGCGCGCCGATTATCACCTTCATGGGGCACGTCGATCATGGTAAGACCAGTTTGTTAGATGCGATTCGAAAGACGCGTGTTGCATTTGGCGAAGCTGGCGGAATTACGCAGCACATTGGCGCGTACAGCGTCGATCACAATGGCCACAAGATTACGTTTATCGATACTCCAGGCCACGCCGCGTTCACCGCCATGCGCGCGCGTGGCGCGAATGTCACCGACATCGTTGTGCTGGTGGTTGCGGCCGACGACGGCATTATGCCGCAAACGGCTGAAGCAATTAATCACGCCAAAGCCGCGCCGCATGTAAAGATCATGGTGGCTGCCAATAAGATGGATCTTCCGGGCGCGAACCTCGACCGCCTGAAGAAACAACTACAAGACCACGGCCTTACTCCGGAAGATTGGGGCGGAGAAACGATTATTTGTCCTGTCTCGGCAACCAAGGGCACTGGAATTGATCAGCTGCTTGAGATGATGACGCTGCAAGCCGAGGTCATGGAGCTAAAAGCGTCGCCTACTGCCAGACCGCGCGGCACCGTCATAGAAGCCCAAGTCGAAGCCGGCCGGGGGCCTACCGCCACCATAATCGTGCAGATGGGGACATTGAAAATCGGCGATCCATTTATTTGCGGCGACTACAGCGGAAAGGTGAAATCCCTCCTCGACGACCGGGGTAAACCCGTCAAGCAAGTCGCGCCTTCGACACCGGTGAAGGTTCTCGGGTTCACCGGGCTGCCGAATGCGGGCGACGAATTCCTAGTTATGGAATCGGAGCGCGGCACCAAGCAACTGAGCGACGAGCGACTTGAAACAAAGCGCACCAACAAGCTTTACGTGCCGCAACGCGCCACTCTCGAGACCCTGCTTGAAACCGCCGGAGGCAAAAAAAGGGTTGCGTATCGTTTTGAAAGCCGACACGCAAGGTTCCGTCGAAGCAATCATCAACGCGTTGAAGCAAATCGAGAGCAAAAAAATCGATCTGGAAATTATTCATTCGGCCGTCGGACCGATTTCGGAATCGGACATTCTGTTGGCGAGTGCATCCGACGCAGTGGTCATCGGTTTCAACGTGAAGGTCGAGTCCATGGCGGTTCCGGCCGCAAAACGCGAAGGCGTGCAGGTCAAGCTTTACAGCATCATTTACGAGCTGCTCGATCAAATCAAAGACGCCATGGCCGGCCTGCTGGACCCGGAATTGCGCGAAACCGTCATTGGACACGCCGAAGTGAAACAGGTATTCCAGTTGAGCAGAGGCATCGTCGCTGGTTGCCTCGTGACCGATGGTCGGATTGCTCGGACGGCGCGCGCTCGTATTTTGCGAAAGCGCCAACCGGTTTACGACGGCGGGATTTCTACGCTACGCCGTTTCCAGGACGACGTGAAAGAAGTCCGTTCCGGTCTGGAATGCGGAATCAAGCTGGGCGACTTCAACGAATATCAGGTGGGCGACATAATCGAGTGCTATCAACTCGAGCAAATCGCCCAAAAATTGTGATGCCAGTCATTCCGAGCGAAGTTGAGGAATCCCGTTGCGAAACCGAAATCTGATTTCACGGGATCCTTCAACTCCGCTTCGCTCCGCTCAGGATGACAAAAAATCATGAAACATCGGCTACTACGCGTAAACGAATTGGTGAAACGCGAGCTAAGCGCCATCATTGCGCGCGAGATCAATTTCAAAGGGGCACTGGTCAGCATTAATGCTGTCGATGTGTCCCCCGATCTTAAGAGCGCCCACGTTTTCGTAAGTACTCTCGGCGCCGACAATCTCGCCGGCGTGATCGATAAACTGGAAGCGCATCGCCCGGCGTTGCAGGCGGAATTGTCCCGGCACGTCGTATTGAAATATACGCCGCATCTCATTTTTCACCTCGACGAGTCCATCAAACGCGGTGCGCGCGTGCTTGAAATTTTGGACGACCTCGGCAAACACGACGGCCACGACGAGTGAGTAACACCACGTTCGAAGAGATCGGCCGCGTCCTCCGCGAACATCAGCAGTTCGTTGTGCTAGGTCATGTTCGTCCCGATGGCGATGCGCTCGGCAGTCAGCTCGCCCTTGGATTGTCACTCCAGCAACTTGGCAAGAATGTGCGGATCTGGAACGAGGAAGGCATGCTCGAAAAGTATTCGTTCCTTCCGCGCGCTGAATTGCTGACGAAACCGCCTGCAACAGCAGAGCACGTGGATGTTGCCATCGCGCTCGACACCGCAATCCAAAACCGGTTGGGCACGACGCTGGCGGCTGTTGGGTCAGCGAAAGTCTGGATCAACATCGACCATCACATCACTAATCCCGGCTACGGGGACTTGGTGATCATTGATCCAAGCGCGCCCGCAACGGGAGAAATCATTTTCAGACTGATCAAGAGCCAGAGTCTCCCCTTCGACCACGATATTGCGGAAAATCTATTCGCTGCGATCTCCACTGATACGGGGTCGTTTCAATATCCAAAAACCAGAGCGCGCACGTTTGAAATTGCTGCCGAGTTGGTGCGCGATGGCAATCTCGACGTTGGGAAAATTAGCCAGCAACTATACGAGAATTATCCTCGACGCCGACTCGAACTTTTGCGCGAGCTGTTGCGAACGATGCGCTTTAGTGAATGCGGTCGAATCGCAACCTTTGGCCTCAGCTTAAAGACTGCGGCAGAACTTGGAGTGATTCCCGAAGACAACGAAGGATTAATCGATCATCTACGCGCAGTTCATGGCGTCATCGTCGCTGTGTTTTTCGAAGAACTTTCCGACGGAAAGGTGCGCCTCAGCATGCGTTCCAAAAACGAACGGGTGGACGTGTGCGCGATTTGCCAGAAATTTGGCGGCGGCGGGCACACGCTCGCTGCCGGTGCCCGCGTGCGCGGAACGTTGGCGGAAGTCGAAGAAAAAGTTCTGGAGGAAACTCGTGAAGCCGTTAAGCGCGCCTGAGTCCCCTGACGGCGTCCTGCTCGTGGATAAAGCCGAAGGGATGACGTCGCACGACGTTGTCGCGCTGGCGCGACGACAACTTGGAACGAAAAAGATTGGCCATTGCGGCACGCTCGATCCGCTCGCCACGGGCCTGCTTCTGCTCACTGTGGGACGTGGCACAAAGATTCAGGATTTGCTCATGAGTGAGGACAAAGAGTACGTAGGCACTTTCGTGCTCGGCGTGACGACCGACACACAGGATCGGGAAGGCGAAGTGATCCAGCAACGTCCGGTGCCTCTGCTGGATGAAAATCAAATCCGAGCCGTGTTCGACAAATTCCGCGGCGATTTCTATCAGGTGCCGCCTATGGTTTCGGCGAAGAAGCACGGCGGTGTGCCGTTGTATAAGCTGGCGCGCGAGGGAAAAGTAGTGGAACGCGAGCCACGCCTCGTCCACGTCTATCGGTACACGATCAACGGGGTCGCATTGCCGGAAATCCATTTCAGCGTGCTGTGCAGTAAAGGCTTTTATGTCCGCACCTATGTTCACGATATCGGCGAAGTGCTCGGTTGCGGCGCGCATTTGAAATCGCTGCGCCGGACGAAATCCGGCCGCTTCGACGTAACCGATGCGATCACCGTCGACGAAATCAAAAACGCGACGCCGGACCAAATTCTTAAACGGATGCTGAGTCTGCCGGAAGTTTCCAGGATGCGCGGAGCGTAGCAGTTATGATGCAACTTCTCCGTTCAATTCCGGAGCTCTCGCAGTTACCAGGCCCGCTCTTTCTCGCCATCGGTGTCTTCGACGGTGTACATCTCGGGCATCAGGCAGTCATTTCGACTTCTGCGGAACACGCTCGGGCGGTAAATGGAACGCCTGTTGTAGTCACCTTTGATCCGCACCCGGAAAAAATACTCCGGCCCGACAAAGCACCGCATTTGCTTACCGCTACGCCGCACAAGATTGCTCTGATTCGCGCGCTTGGTGTGCGGCATCTTCTGATCATTTCGTTCGATAAACATTTTGCCGCCACCGAACCCGAGGATTTCGTGCAGCAATTGGTTCAGCATTCGAAACCGCTGCGTGAAGTTTGCGTCGGACACGAATGGTCATTTGGAAGAAAGCGCCGTGGCAATCTAGAGTTGCTTAAAAAACTCGGTGCGCAGTTTGATTTCAACGTCGTGGGAATTCCGCCGGTAACTGTTAATGGCGAAATTGTGAGCAGCACGACGATCCGTCGCGCTGTGGAAGCTGGTGATTTAAAAAAAGCCGCGACCATGCTTGGCCGCGAATACACGATCCTGGGAACAGTTGTGCGTGGCGATGATCTGGGAAAGAAAATTGGATTTCCGACCGCAAACCTGAGCGCCCACAGCGAGCAATTTCCGCCGAACGGCGTTTATTTTGCCGAAACAAGGCTCGATGGCGTTGTCTATCCCGGCGTTGTGAATCTCGGTTGCCGGCCGACGATGAGCAGCGGCAGATCGGACCGCATTCTCGAAGTTTACCTGCTTGATTTCGATCGCGACATTTACGGCAAGGATCTCGAGCTGCGCTTCGTCCATTATCTCAGACCGGAGAAGAAATTCGAGAACGTCGATGCGCTGGTCCGGCAAATCGAACGCGATGTGCAACAGGCGCGCGAATTGGCTGGCGTGTGATCAACTCGTCGCGTTCAAAAATCCAACCGGGTCAGATCGCGGACTTCAGGAGTTTTGCGGATGGCGAAGATGACCGCGAACGCGCCGACCACGAGGCCGCAACCGAACGCGAAAACCAGCAACAGCCAAATCGGGAAGTCCGCTATCTGGACCATGCCTTGGCGAACCAGGCTGCCGCCACCGGAAAGGAAGTACGCCATTCCGGTTCCGAGTAACGCCAGGCCAAGGACAATCATTGCATGCAGCCATCGCGGCTCACGCCGTGCTGACGGCAGCATGGCTATAACGCGCGCGGTGAATCCGTCGTCATTAATGTAGGGCACCGCTTCACGCAGTTGTCGGTCTAGCGTCTCGTCGTCGATCATTGGATTCACTTTATCAATTCGGCCCCCATGCCGCCAGTGTGCGTTTCAACTTTTCGCGGCCCCGCAGAACGTTCGTTTTGACCGTGCCGAGCGGAATATCAAGGACACGCGCGGCTTCATCGTGCGACAGACCGTTTTGGCAGCAAAGTACAATCGCGGTGCGCTCGTGTAACGGAAGCAAATTCAGTGCGTGCATAAGATCATGCCTCAAACCGGGATCGACAGTCTGCGGATCCTGTTCTGCCTGCCATCGCTCCTCATCCACGCCCACCAACTCCTTGCGACGCCGCGCGTCCTCGCGAAAGCAATTGTAGGCGATTCGATAAAGCCACGTGGAAAACCGCGCTTCACCGCGAAAGCTGCGAATGTTTTTGTAGGCCCGCAGAAAAGCTTCCTGTGAAAGGTCATCGGCCAAAGCAATGTCCGTGCGGGTGAGTTGGCGCAGAAGGCCGCGCACGCTCGATTGATGCCGTCGCACGAGTTCACCGAAGGCGTGCTGATCGTCATCGGTAAGAACTCGCGCAACGAGGTCCGCATCAGTGAGCTCCACGGCCGCAATATTACGGTGTCGGGGGCGGAGGCGGAATGTCCTTTTTGTTTTCCAATTTCCATACAATCAAATATCCAAGCCCGATCAGGAATGGAATCAGACCGAACGACCATGCACCGCCTTCCCAGTCGTTGACGGCTGCCAGCCATATCATCAAACCGAGGCCCACCATGGTCCAGACGACCCCGCGCCGCACATCCGAGCGCCGACGCACACGTCGCACCTCGGGTGCAAGCAGTTCCGCGGGAACTGGCTGACCTTTTTCGACCATCATCCTGATCGTCCGCTGCCGCATCCGGCTTCCGATAAGCGCGATCACTCCTATCAGCATCACGATCAGAACGGGCGCACCAAAAATTGTCAGGAAAACGATCGCAACGAGTGGAATCACCATCGTTGGAATATCTTTACTGGCGCCGAAGTCATCGGTGTCTTTGTCGCCTCCGTCGATGATGATCCCATGCTTGCGACCAAGTTTTTTCTCCAGCTTCCGGTGAATTCTGTCGGCGAGATCGGATGAAGCGGAACTAGACGTCGCACCAGGCGCTGCCGTTGGCGCTGGCGACGCTATCGATGTTGCCGCTGTCGCAGCTGTTGCTGCCGTCGCTGCCGTCGGGCTGGCAATCGGAGTTTCGGTCGGAGCCTGTGGAAACAAGCTGCCATACAACCCGAGCGAGCAGATGCAGAGGAGGAATAGTTTTTTCATAGAGTGTTTGATCATAGGATGCAGTGGACGTCCGATTTGGATTCAACGATTTTGAGTATTCGGAGGCAATTAATAGGTTGCGTGGAGCGGATGGCTGGACATTATTGTTTGCCTCTCCAGCCTTCGCTAAAAGCTACGGCTGGCAGGCAAAACTGCGGGTGTAGCTCAGTTGGTAGAGCACCACCTTGCCAAGGTGGACGTCGCGAGTTCGAGCCTCGTCACCCGCTCCAGCCTTCGCTTGGAGCGGAGCGCAAATCGAGGGCTGGAGCCCCGAATGCCTTCGGGGTAGCCCTTGAGAAGGCGGGCAGCCCCAAGACGCTCCGAGCTACGGCTGGCAGGCCGGCCTTGTCATGTATTACGTCTCCTTGTTGAAGTCCCGCTCTCTCCCAACACAACCGAATATCGGTTCGACTTGCGATCTGCGACGGCGGCTCAAACAACATAATGAAGGTCGCTCCCCACATACAGCGAAGTTTCGGCCTCGGATTTTCCTGGCCTATTTTGCTTTTGCGGACGAAAAGACCGCGGTCGCATCTGAAAGATATCTCAAATCGGGTTCGGGACGCGCGTTTATCAAGCGGCACTTTCTCTAGCGTCTATCGATGTTTGTCTGGCGAAAATTTGCCGAACTCCGTTGGCTTAAAGCGCACGAAGACCTTCTGCAAGCGCACGCTCTTGGGCAGCTCGTAATCGTACGCAGACCCGAGCGTAAGCGTCTGGAACTGGAAATTGTATGCGGCTCGCGGAGAGATTCGTCGGCGCTGCTCGCGGAATTTGGCGGTCGCATCGAGGCTTTGCCGCGTAATTGGCTGGAGCGATTTGCGCGTAGCGATGCGAAACGAATCAAGATCGGCAAGCGATTGGTGGTGTCGAGTGTGGGAGGGACCTTAGTGTCCCGACTGTCGCGGCACAAAGGCCGCTCCCACATTATCATTCCAGCCTCATTGGCATTTGGAACTGGCGACCATGCCACGACGGCAATGTCGCTTCGTTTTTTGGAACAACTGACCCGCCGCTGGAACCCCGGCTGGTCGCTCGTGGACCTCGGGAGTGGCAGCGGAATTCTTGCTCTAGCGGCGAAACGTTTCGGTGCCGGCCAGATCATAGGTATCGATAATGATCCCGCGGCGATTTCGATGGCCAAATCAAACGCCCGATTGAACAAAATTCGCGGCGCCACTTTTCAATTAGGCGATGTGCGCAAATGGAATTCGGCACTGGAGGCCGACGTGATTACGGCAAATCTATATAGCGATTTGCTCATCGAAATACTGCCGAAACTAGGCGGCAGCGGCTGGCTAATTCTCTCAGGCATTTTGCGCAGCCAGAAACACGAATTCGTTCGCGCACTGCAGCGGAACCACCTCGACGTCATCGACATAAAGCATCTCGGAAAATGGATGGTTTTTCTGGCGCGACAGACCGGCACTCTGCGACCGCCGGACCATGCGCCGGCAAATTTTTGCGGCGGTGATAGACCGCCGTTACAGTAAAACCGATGCAATCTGAACAGCTTGCTTATGCCATCGTCACACCCTATTCGATCCGGAAATCGCGCACCGGCGGCATCCTTGGCCGGTTGATTTCGCGCACTGGGCTCGATTTGGTCGGAGGGCGAATGTTCGTTCCTGGCGCCGATTTAACCAGGCGCTACGCAGATACGATTGTGACGGAAACTGACGCGCGCCATCGCGCCACGCAGCAATTGATTCGCGAGTACATGCTGAAAAATTTCACCGGAGAGAAAAACGGTCAACATGCGCGTGTTTTGTTTCTGGTCTTTCGCGGACAGGACGCAGTGGAAAAAATTCATCACGTCGTGGGACACATCGTTCATGAGCGCACCAGCGGCGAAACGATTCGCGACACATTCGGCGATTACATCACCGATGATTCAGCCAATGCCGTTTACTTCGAGCCGGGAGTAGTCACTGAATTCGAACCCCACGCGGTCGAACGCGATTTAAAACTCTGGGCCGAGTTTTCTGGTTCGGATGGTGGAATCGTGGATTACGCCGTGCCGTTTCCAAGTGGCTCGCAAATCCAAAAAACGCTCGTCCTCATTAAGCCGGACAATTTCCGCTTCCCAAATTTGCGTCCAGGCGGCGTGATCGAAGTATTTTCGCGCACCGGACTCTCGATCATTGGCTTCAAAGTGCACCAGATGAGCGTGGCACAGGCGGAGGAGTTTTACGGGCCTGTGCTGCCGGTCCTTGAGAAAAAACTGGGTCCAAAAAGCGGCCGCGAGAACTGGGAGAGCATCATCGAGTTTATGGCGGGCAAAAAGCCCAGCGAATGTCATTCAGACGAACGCGACGCGCCTGGAACGGAAAAGTCGATCGCCATTGTTTACCAGGGCGTGGACGCCGTGAGCAAAATTCGCGACGTGCTCGGCCCCACTGATCCGGCAAAAGCGCCGCCGGGGTCGATTCGCAAGGAGTTCGGACAAACCATCATGGTTAATGCCGCGCATGCGTCGGATTCCGTCGAGAACGCGAAACGCGAAATGGCGATCATCCGAGTCGACGAAAATAATTTCAAACCTCTGATTGAAAACTTCTATCGGCACCAATAGCTTGCGCTCCATTTGTGGATCACCTCATTGCCATGGAAATCTCTGAACGCGCTGCGCAACTGACTCCGTCGTTGACTCTCTCAATCGATAGCAAGGCCAAAGCCATGAAGGCCGAAGGCATCGACGTTTGCGGTTTCGGTGCAGGCGAACCGGATTCTGATACACCCGAGCATATAAAAAGGGCCGCGATTGAGGCGTTGGAAGCCGGTTTCACGAAATACACGCCAAACGCTGGCATCCCGGAATTGCGCCAGGCTATCGCGGACAAATTGGCAGCCGACAACGGACTGAATTATCGCGCCGGGCAGATCGTGGTCAGTAACGGCGCGAAGCACGCGTGCTACAATGCGATTCTGGCGACCTGTCAACCCGGCGATGAAGTCATAATCCCGGCGCCCTATTGGGTGAGCTACCCCGACATGGTGCGCTTAGTCGGCGCCGAGCCCGTGATCGTGCCCACTAGCGAGCGCAATGCCTGGAAAATGCGCCCGGAAGATTTCGAAAACGCGATGACGCCACGCACGAAGATGCTGATCATGAACAGCCCGGGCAACCCAACCGGGTCTGTTTATACGCGCGAGGAATTGGAGGCGATCGTTAACGTCGCCGCGGAAGAAGACATTTATGTTTTGTCCGATGAGATTTACGAGAAGCTCGTTTACGACGACGCCAAACATGTGAGCATCGGGTCCCTGTCGAAGGAAGCGTACGATCTCACAATCACCGTCAACGGATTTAGCAAATCTTACGCGATGACAGGCTGGCGACTCGGTTATCTCGCCGCTCCTGATGCGAGTCGTGAGAGCCGTCGATTCAATCCAGAGCCATACCAGTTCGAACCCGTGCTCCTTTTCTCAATACGGCGCGCTCGCCGCGCTCAAAGGCGATCAACAGCCACTGGCCGATATGCGTGAAGAATTCGAAATGCGTCGCAACTACATGTTTGATCGTATTTCGAAAATTTCCAATGTCACCGCGATCAAACCGCAGGGCGCGTTTTATATTTTGGTAAACATCAGCCAGCTTGGACTCACGTCTCAGAATTTCGCTGACCGTTTGCTGAGCAAAGCCAATGTCGCCGTCGTGCCGGGGGCTGCCTTCGGCGATGATCGCACCGTTCGGTTTAGTTACGCGACGAGCCTTGACGTGATCAAAAAGGGTCTGGACCGCTTCCAGGACTTTTGTCGGACGCTGTAATCGTCATCCCGAGCGAAGCGGAGCGTAGTCGAGGGAGCCCGCGGCGTACACCGAAGTATTGCGTCGGGATTCCTCGACTTCGCTCGGAATGACGCCGTAAATCGTTTCCAATGCCCGGCCATTTCGCTCTTATTCTCCACGCGCATCTCCCGTTCGTTCGTCATCCAGAGCACGAGCATTTCGTCGAGGAAGAGTGGTTGTTCGAGGCGATCACCGAAACGTACATCCCGTTGCTGCGCATGATGCAGCGACTCGTCGACGATCTTGTGCCGTTTAAACTCACGATGTCGATTACGCCGACGCTCTGGGCAATGCTTCAGGACCGGCTGCTACGCGAGCGTTACGTCCGACACCTGGATCTTTTGATCGACCTTGCTGCGCGCGAACGAAAGCGAAATCGCAAACATCCGCAGTTCCGCGAGCTGGCTGAATTTTACATTGGTCTGTTTTCAGAAACTCGCCGCTACTTCGTGGATGAATGGAACTGCGATCTGCTCCCGGTCTTTCGTGAGCTGCGACAAACCGGCGCGCTCGAAATCATCGCCAGCGCAGCAACACATGGCTTGCTGCCGATCCTTCAGCAGCAATCGCCTCGCGCAGCGCGTGCGCAGGTTTTGATCGGACGCGACGTGTATGTCGAACGTTTTCGGCGGAGAGGCCGCCGGATTCTGGTTACCCGAATGCGGTTACGCTCCCGGCCTGGAATCAATTCTACTGGAAGCGAATCTCCATTGGTTCGTTGTCGACGCACACGGTTTGCTCTTTGGAATGCCGCGCCCGTGCCGCGCCATCTACGCTCCCTGTTATACACCAGCCGGGCCAGCAGCCTTCGCACGCGATCCCGACGCCAGCCGCCAAGTCTGGAGTGCGCACGAAGGCTATCCCGGCGACCCTGCTTACCGGGAATTTTATCGCGACATCGGTTTCGATCTTCCCATGGAACATTTGGGGCCGATCGCGCGGGGAACTAAAAAATTCTCCGGTGTAAAATATCATCGGATCACCGGACCCGGTGATGAGAAACAGTTGTATGACCGAACGGCAGCCGAAAACATGGCAGCGCGACATGCAATTCACTTTCTGGAGCAATGCCGCCAGCAGATTCGCGAAATCGGCGAAGACGGCTTCGACCCGATCATTGTCGCTCCGTTCGATGCGGAATTGTTCGGGCACTGGTGGTTCGAAGGACCAATTTTCCTGGAACAATTCATTCGCCACGCAGCAAACGAAGGGGATTTTCGGCTCACAGTGCCGAGTGAATATTTGGCGGCACATCCGACGCAGCAAATCGTTGAGCCCGCTGCTTCCACGTGGGGTGAGAACGGCCATCTCGCTGTGTGGCTCGATCCGAGTAACGCCTGGATTTATCCGCAACTCAATGCGGCAGCGCAAACGATGACCGACCTCGCAAAACAGGCTTCTGCTGTTGCAGGGCAACCGCATCGGTTGCCAGGCGGAAGATCGCCAGGCGAAGCGCCTGCCCTACAATTTACCGACCGTGTTTTGAAACAACTCGCCCGCGAGCTTTTGCTGGCGCAATCAAGTGATTGGGCATTTCTAATGAAAACCGGGACTGCCTGCGAATACGCTACTCAACGCACGATCGATCATCTTGCTCGCTTCAACCGTCTGCACGATCAGTTGGTCACAAATAATCTCGATGAAGAATTTCTGCGCGACTGCGAATGGCGGGACAACATTTTTCCGAACGTGAACTGGCGATATTATGCTTAAATCACGGATCGCTGATCGCCGTTTCCACATTTTCATTTCTCTCTCTTGCGTCATCATTCTTGTCGCAATCGCCGCGGCACAAGAATCGCCCACTCCAACTCCTTCGCCGACGCCGGGCGAAACTCCTTCTCCATCGATTTCGCCAGAACAAACTGTGCCGCCCTCGCCTACCCCGGAACAAACGGCCTCACCTTCGCCTGCGAGAAGCGTGCGAATCAGTTTCATTCCTCCGCCAATGGATGGCACGATCAGCCTTGGGATCTATGATCAGGCCGGCAAAATGGTGCGCGTCCTGCATCAGAACGCGCAATTGGACGACTTCGCGATCGGCGCTGATGCGCTCGTAACACGATGGGATGGAAAGGATGATGGAAACCAAGATTCGCCTTCTGGAAGATATCACGCGCGCGGGTACCTGGTCGGTCCGCTAAAACGCGAAGATCTGGGCGAGGCTTCGCCGCCGCCAACGGAATTCGAAGCGAATGTGGTGAAAGTCCGATTGGTCCGCAATCCTTTGCGGAAACCTAAAAGGCAGGTTGTCGAACTCGCCATTGGATCTATTAGCGACGGAACTTACCTGAAAACCAGCGACGGTCTGCCCCTTTTAAAAATCAGTGAGACATCGAATGTGACGCGCACAGGGATCTCGGCCAAAGGTGAGAACGCCGTCAATGTCTGGTACGATGACGGAACGAGCGTGCATCAACTTCGCATCTCGAATGTTGACCAGATGATGGCGTTCGATTGCGGCGAATTTGAACTGAAATGAAGTGCAGCGGCGGTCTCTGATCACCGAAATAAAGAACGGTGCTTGACACAAGCACCGCTACAACGCAAGCGATTGCTAATCACAAATGGCCTCTACGCCTGAATTTCAGCAGACCGTTGGCAAGATTGCCGGTTTTACCGGCACCGCGCTGCACACCGGCGAAAAAGTTACGCTCAGACTGCATCCCGCACCGGTGGATCACGGAATTAAATTCAGGCGCAAAGATTTGCAGGATGAGCCGACAATCGACGCCGCAATCGAGAACCTGAAGACGGTCGAGCGCGCCACCACAATTGGGGAAGGCTCAGTGCGAGTCCATACGGTCGAGCATGTGCTCGCCGCGCTCTCGGCAATGGGCGTGGACAACGCCATTGTGGAAATGGACGCAAACGAACCGCCAATAGGAGACGGAAGCGCGCAACCGTATGTCGATCTCATCAAGAAAGCCGGCCTAACAGCTCAGGAGGAGCGGCGCAAATTTTTCGACGTGCGCGAACCGATGCACGTGGAAGCGAAAACAGGTGCGCTACTGGTTTTACTGCCGGACGACAAATTTCGCATTTCGTGCACACAGGCCGGCCCAAACAATCAATTCACGCAGTTTTTGTCATTGGAAATTACGCCGTCGATTTTCGAGGGCGAGATCGCTCCGGCACGCACATTTGTTTACTACGAGGATGTTGAGCCGCTCATGGACAAAAATCTGATCAAGGGCGGCAGCCTCGAAAATGCGATTGTCGTGCGCGGCGAGGCGGTGTTGAGCAAGGAACCATTGCGTTTCTCGGACGAATTCGTACGGCACAAAATCCTCGATATTATCGGCGATCTCGCGCTAGTCGGCCGGCGTATCCGCGGTCACGTGGTGGCGGTGAAGCCCGGACACGCTGCGAATGCGGAATTGGCTCGCGCGCTCGCTCGCGAGCAGACGCGGAGAAGCGCGATGAGCGCCCCGCGCGCCATCCCAATAGGCGATTCCGGCCTGGACACTGGCGAGGTGATGAAGATCCTTCCGCACCGCTACCCTTTTTTGATGGTTGACCGAGTCATCGGCTTCGAGGGCGAAAACAAAATTACAGCCATAAAATCCATCACGATTAACGAGCCGTTTTTCCAAGGCCATTTCCCCGGTCATCCAGTCATGCCTGGAGTAATGCAAGTAGAAGCGATGGCGCAAGTGGCCAGCATTCTTTTGTTCAAATTGACGAAGACCTCGAGCCGTGTCGGTTATTTCATGAGCGCGGATGAGGTGAAATTTCGCAAACCAGTTTTTCCCGGCGACACGATTTTCATTCACGCCGAGCTGACCAGAGCTCGTGGCAATCGCATGGCGAAAACGAAGTGCTACTGCGTAGTGAACGACGCAGTCGTCTCCGAAGGCGAGTTGATGTTCACGTTCCTCGATAAATGAGCGACGTGCAGATTCACTCGACGGCTATTATTGATCCCGGAGCGGAACTCGGTGCCGACACAAGCGTCGGTCCATACTGCGTCATCGGGCCTGACGTCGTGCTGGGTCCAGATTGCTGGCTGCAGCACCACGTCACGCTCTGCGGACCAATGAAGGCTGGCGCGAAGAACAAGTTCTACGCCTACTGCTCAATTGGCCAGCAAACGCAGGATTTAAAGTATTGCGGCGAACCGACGTATCTGGAAATCGGCGACGAAAACACGTTTCGCGAATTTGTTACTGTGAATCGCAGCACGACCAGCGAAGGTAAAACGCGAATTGGCAATTCCGGAAATTTTCTCGCGTATAGTCATATCGGACACGATTGCACTGTTGGAGATCACGTCGTTTTTTCCAATAACGGCACATTCGCCGGCCACGTTCAGGTGGGACACCACGCCGTAATGGGCGGCCTCACCGCGGTACATCAATTTTGTCGGATCGGACGATTCGCTATCACCGGCGGTTGCTCGAAAATTGTGCAGGACGTTCCACCGTTCATGATCGCCGATGGCAACCCGGCCGAGATTCGCGGCGTCAATCTCATTGGTTTGGAACGGAAAAATTACCCGCCCGAAAGCGTTAAGCTGATCAAAGAAGCCTTTCGCCTGATTTACCGCTCCAAATACAACCGACGCCAGGCAATCGAGGCGATGCAGAAAGAATTGCCTCAGACCGAAGAGATCACCGAAATCATCCAGTTCATCGAAAAGAGCGAACGCGGAA
>CAWDMG010000024.1:0-87923 GCA_963803285.1 uncultured Verrucomicrobiae bacterium
CGGCGGCGGGCACACGTTCGCTGCCGGTGCCCGTGTGCGCGGAACGTTGGCGGAAGTCGAAGAAAAAGTTCTGGAGGAAACTCGTGAAGCCGTTAAGCGCGCCTGAGTCCCCTGACGGCGTCCTGCTCGTGGATAAAGCCGAAGGGATGACGTCGCACGACGTTGTCGCGCTGGCGCGACGACAACTTGGAACGAAAAAGATTGGCCATTGCGGCACGCTCGATCCGCTCGCCACGGGCCTGCTTCTGCTCACTGTGGGACGTGGCACAAAGATTCAGGATTTGCTCATGAGTGAGGACAAAGAGTACGTAGGCACGTTCGTGCTCGGCGTGACGACCGACACACAGGATCGGGAAGGCGAAGTCATCCAGCAACGTCCGGTGCCTCCGCTGGATGAAAATCAAATCCGAGCCGCGTTCGAAAAATTCCGCGGCGATTTCTATCAGGTGCCGCCTATGGTTTCGGCAAAAAAGCACGGCGGTGTGCCGTTGTATAAGCTGGCGCGCGAGGGAAAAGTAGTGGAGCGCGAGCCACGCCTCGTCCACGTCTATCGGTACACGATCAACGGGGTCGCATTGCCGGAAATCCATTTCAGCGTGCTGTGCAGTAAAGGCTTTTATGTCCGCACCTATGTTCACGATATCGGCGAAGTGCTCGGTTGCGGCGCGCATTTGAAATCGCTGCGCCGGACGAAATCCGGCCGCTTCGACGTAACCAATGCGATCACCGTCGACGAAATCAAAAACGCGACGCCGGACCAAATTCTCAAACGGATGCTGAGTCTGCCGGAAGTTTCCAGGATGCGCGGGGCGTAGCAGTTATGATGCAACTTCTCCGTTCGATTCCGGAGCTCTCGCAGTTACCAGGCCCGCTCTTTCTCGCCATCGGTGTCTTCGACGGCGTACATCTCGGGCATCAGGCAGTCATTTCGACTTCTGCGGAACACGCTCGGGCGGTAAATGGAACGCCTGTTGTAGTCACCTTTGATCCGCACCCGGAAAAAATACTCCGGCCTGACAAAGCGCCGCATTTGCTTACCGCTACGCCGCACAAGATCGCTCTGATTCGCGCGCTTGGTGTGCGACATCTTCTGATCATTTCGTTCGATAAACATTTTGCCGCCACCGAACCCGAGGATTTCGTGCAGCAACTGGTCCAGCATTCGAAACCACTGCGTGAAATTTGCGTCGGACATGAATGGTCATTTGGAAGAAATCGCCGTGGCAATCTCCAGTTGCTTAAAAAACTCGGTGCGCAGTTTGATTTCAATGTCGTGGGAATTCCGCCGGTGACTGTTAATGGCGAAATTGTGAGCAGCACGACGATCCGTCGCGCTGTGGAAGCTGGCGATCTAAAAAAAGCCGCGACCATGCTTGGCCGCGAATACACGATCCTGGGAACAGTTGTGCATGGCGATGATCTGGGAAAGAAAATCGGATTTCCGACCGCAAACCTGAGTGCCCACAGCGAGCAATTTCCGCCGAACGGCGTTTATTTTGCCGAAGCAAGGCTCGACGGTGTTGTCTATCCCGGCGTTGTGAATCTCGGTTGTCGGCCCACGATGAGCAGCGGCAGATCGGACCGCATTCTCGAAGTTTACCTACTCGATTTCGATCGCGACATTTACGGCAAAGATCTCGAGCTGCGCTTCGTCCATTATCTCAGGCCGGAGAAGAAATTCGAGAACATCGATGCGCTGGTCCGGCAAATCGAGCGCGATGTGCAACAGGCGCGCGAATTGGCCGGAGTGTAATCAACTCGGCGCCTTCAAAAATCCAGCCGGGTCAGATCGCGGACTTCAGGAGTCTTGCGGATGGCGAAGATGATAGCGAACGCGCCGACCACGAGGCCGCAGCCAAACGCGAAGACCAGCAACAGCCAAATCGGGAAGTCCGCCATCTGGACCATGCCTTGGCGAACCAAGCTGCCGCCACCAGAAAGGAAGTACGCGATTCCGGTTCCCAGTAACGCCAGGCCAAGGACAATCATTGCATGCAGCCATTGCGGCTCACGCCGTGCTGCCGGCAGCGTGGCCATAACGCGCGCGGTAAATCCGTCGTCGTTAATGTAAGGCACTGCTTCGCGCAGTTGTCGGTCTAGCGTCTCGTCGTCGATCATTGGATTCACTTTATCAATTCGGCCTCCATGCCGCCAGTGTGCGTTTCAGTTTTTCGCGGCCGCGCAGAACGTTCGTTTTGACCGTGCCGAGCGGAATATCAAGGACATGCGCGGCTTCATCGTGCGACAGACCGTTCTGGCAGCAAAGTACAACCGCGGTGCGCTCGTGTAACGGAAGCAAACTCAGTGCGTGCATAAGATCGTGTCTCAAACCGGGATCGACAGTCTGCGGATCCTGTTCTGCCTGCCATTGCTCCTCATCCACGCCCACCAACTCCTTGCGACGCCGCGCGTCTTCGCGAAAGCAATTGTACGCGATTCGATAAAGCCATGTGGAAAACCGCGCTTCACCGCGAAAGCTGCGGATGTTTTTGTAGGCCCGGAGAAAAGCTTCCTGTGAAAGGTCATCGGCCAAAGCAATGTCCGTGCGGGTGAGTTGGCGCAGAAGGCCGCGCACGCTCGATTGATGCCGTCGCACGAGTTCACCGAAGGCGTGCTGATCGTCATCGGTAAGAACTCGCGCAACGAGGTCCGCATCAGTGAGCTCCACGGCCGCAATATTACGGTGTCGGGGGCGGAGGCGGAATGTCCTTTTTGTTTTCCAATTTCCATACAATCAAATATCCAAGCCCGATCAGGAACGGAATCAGTCCGAACGACCATGCGCCGCCTTCCCAGTCGTTGACGGCTGCCAGCCATATGATCAGGCCGAGGCCCACCATGGTCCAGACGACCCCGCGCCGCACATCCGAGCGCCGACGCACACGTCGCACCTCGGGTGCAAGCAGTTCCGCGGGAACTGGCTGACCTTTCTCGACCATCATCCTGATCGTCCGCTGCCGCATCCGGCTTCCGATAAGCGCGATCACTCCTATCAGCATCACGATCAGAACGGGCGCACCAAAAATCGTCAGAAAAACGATCGCAACAAGTGGAATCACCATCGCTGGAATATCTTTACTGGCGCCGAAGTCATCGGTATCTTTGTCGCCTCCGTCGATGATGATGCCATGCTTGCGACCAAGTTTTTTCTCCAGCTTCCGGTGAATTCTGTCGGCGAGATCGGATGAAGCGGAACTAGACGTCGCACTAGGCGCTGCCGTTGACGCTGGCGCCGCTATCGATGTTGCCGCTGTCGCAGCTGTTGCTGCCGTCGGTGCTGTCGGGCTGGCAATCGGAGTTCCGGTCGGAGTCTGCGGAAACAAGCTGCCATACAACCCGAGCGAGCACATGCAGAGGAGGAATAGTTTTTTCATAGAGTGTTTGATCATAGGATGCAGTGGACGTCCGATTTGGATTCAAAGATTTTGAGTATTCGGAGGCAATTAAAAGGTTGCGTGCCGCGGCTGGCTGGACATTATTGTCCCTCTAGGGGGCAAAACTGCGGGTGTAGCTCAGTTGGTAGAGCACCACCTTGCCAAGGTGGACGTCGCGAGTTCGAGCCTCGTCACCCGCTCCAGCCTTCGCTTGGAGCGGAGCGCAAATCGAGGGCTGGAGCCGAAGCCGCGGCGTAGCCCTAGAGAAGGCGGGCCGCCCCAAGACGCTCCAAGCTACGGCTGGCAGGCCAGCCTTGTCATGTATTACGTCTACTTGTTGAAGTCCCGCTCTCTCCCAACACAACCGAATATCGGTTGGACTTGCGATCTGCGACAGCGGCTTAAGCAACATAATGAAGGTCGCTCTCCACATACAGCGAAGTTTCGGCCTTGGATGCTCTTGGCCTATGTTGCTTTTGCGGACGAAAAGACCGCGGTCGCATTTGAAAGATACCTCAAGTCCGGTTCGGGACGCGCATTCATCAACCGGCACTTCCTCTAGCGTCTTCCCTGTTTATCTGGCGAAAAACAGCCGAAATACGTTGGCTTAAAGCGCACGAAGACCTTCTCCAAGCGCACGCTCACGGGCAGCTTGTGATCGTACGCAGACCCGAGCGTAAGCGTCTGGAACTGGAAATTGTATGCCGCTCGCGGAGCGATTCGTCTGCGCTGCTCACGGAATTTGGCGGCCGCATCGAGGCATTGCCACGTAATTGGCTGGAGCGATTTGCGCGTAGCGATGCGAAACGAATTAAGATCGGAAAGCGATTGATGGTCGTCAGATCCATGAACGAGCTGCGGCGTTGTAGTGTCCGCTGTCCTCAGCGGAGTTCCCGCCACCGCGCCAGACCTGATACGCTGAGGACAGCGCACCCTACAGCCCACACCATCAAGCCGGCACTCCTTGTGATTCCAGCTTCGTTGGCATTTGGAACTGGCGAGCACGCCACGACGGCAATGTCGCTTCGTTTTTTGGAACAACTGACCCGCCGTTGGAACCCCGGTTGGTCGCTCGTGGACCTTGGGAGTGGCAGCGGAATTCTTGCTTTAGCGGCGAAACGTTTCGGTGCTGGCCTCGTCATCGGTATCGACAACGATCCCGCCGCGATTTCGATGGCCAAATCAAATGCCCGATTGAACAAAATTCGCGGCGCCACTTTTCAATTAGGCGATGTGCACAGATGGAATTCGGCACTGGAGACCGACGTGATTACGGCAAATTTATATAGCGATTTGCTCATCGAAATCCTGCCGAAACTACGCGGCGGCGGGTGGCTAATTCTCTCAGGCATTTTGCGCGGCCAGAAAGACGAATTCGTTCGCGCACTGCAGCGGAACCATCTTGACATCATCAACATGAAGCGTCGCGGGAAATGGATGGCTTTTCTGGCGCGGCGGACCGGCACTCTGCGGCCGCCGAACCATGCGCCGGCAAATTTTTGCGGCGGTGATAGACCGCCGCTACAGTAAAAACCGATGCAATCTGAACAGCTTGCTTATGCCATCGTCACACCTTATTCGATGCGGAAATCGCGCACCGGCGGCATCGTTGGCCGGTTGATTTCCCGCACCGGACTCGATTTGGTCGGAGGGCGAATGTTCGCTCCTGGCGCGGATTTAGCCAAGCGCTACGCAGACACGATTGTGACGGAAACCGACCCGAGCCATCGCGCCACGCAGCAATTGATTCGCGAGTACATGCTGAAAAATTTTACCGGGGAGAAAAACGGTCAACATGCGCGTGTTTTGTTTCTGATCTTTCGCGGACCGGACGCTGTGGAAAAGATTCATCACGTCGTAGGTCACATCCTGCATGAGCGCACCAGCGGAGAAACGATTCGTGACACCTACGGCGATTACATCACCGATGATGCAGGCAATGCCCTTTACTTCGAGCCGGGAGTGGTCACTGAATTCGAACCCGGCGCGGTCGAGCGCGATTTAAAACTCTGGGCGGAATTTTCTGATTCGGATGGTGGAATCGTGGATTACGCCGTGCCGTTTCCGCGTGGCGCGCAAATCGAAAAAACGCTCGTCCTCATTAAGCCGGACAATTTCCGGTTCCCAAATTTGCGTCCAGGCGGCGTGATCGAAGTATTTTCGCGCACTGGCCTCTCGATCATTGGCTTCAAAGTGCACCAGATGAGCGTGGCACAGGCGGAGGAGTTTTACGGGCCCGTGCTGCCGGTCCTTGAGAAAAAACTCGGTCCAAAAAGCGGCCGCGAAAACTGGGAGAGCATCATCGAGTTTATGGCCGGTAAAAAGCCCAGCGAATGTCATTCAGACGAACGCGACGCGCCTGGAACGGAAAAATCGATCGCCATTGTTTACCAGGGCGTGGACGCCGTGAGCAAAATTCGCGACGTGCTCGGCCCCACTGATCCGGCAAAAGCGCCGCCGGGGTCGATTCGCAAGGAGTTCGGACAAACGATCATGGTTAATGCCGCGCATGCATCGGATTCCGTCGAGAACGCGAAGCGCGAAATGGCGATCATCCGAGTCGACGAAAATAATTTCAAACCTCTGATTGAAAACTTCTATCGCCACCAATAGTTTGCGCTCCATTTGTGGATCACCTCATTGCCATGGAAATCTCTGAACGCGCTGCTCAACTGACTCCGTCGTTGACTCTCTCAATCGATAGCAAGGCGAAAGCCATGAAAGCCGAGGGCATCGACGTTTGCGGTTTCGGTGCAGGCGAACCGGATTCTGATACACCCGAGCATATAAAAAGGGCCGCGATCGAGGCGTTGGAAGCCGGTTTCACGAAATACACGCCAAACGCTGGCATCCCGGAATTGCGCCAGGCTATCGCGGAGAAATTGGCAGCCGACAACGGACTGAATTATCGCGCCGGGCAGATCGTGGTCAGTAACGGCGCGAAGCACGCATGCTACAATGCGATTCTCGCGACCTGTCAACCCGGCGATGAAGTCATAATCCCAGCGCCCTATTGGGTGAGCTATCCCGACATGGTGCGGTTAGTCGGCGCCGAGCCCGTAATCGTGCCCACTAGCGAGCGCAATGCCTGGAAAATGCGCCCGGAAGATTTCGAAAACGCGATGACGCCACGCACGAAGATGCTGATAATGAACAGCCCGGGCAACCCAACCGGGTCTGTTTATACGCGCGAGGAATTGGAGGCGATCGTTAACGTCGCCGCGGAAGAAGACATTTATGTTTTGTCCGATGAGATTTACGAGAAGCTCGTTTACGACGATGCCAAACATGTGAGCATCGGGTCCCTGTCGAAGGAAGCGTACGATCTCACAATCACCGTCAACGGATTTAGTAAATCTTACGCGATGACAGGCTGGCGACTCGGTTATCTCGCCGCTCCTGATGGAGTCGTGAGAGCCGTCGATTCAATCCAGAGCCATACCAGTTCGAACCCGTGCTCCTTTTCTCAATACGGCGCGCTCGCCGCGCTCAAAGGCGATCAACAGCCACTGGCCGATATGCGTGAAGAATTCGAAATGCGTCGCAACTACATGTTTGATCGTATTTCGAAAATTTCCAATGTCACCGCGATCAAACCGCAGGGCGCGTTTTATATTTTGGTAAACATCAGCCAGCTTGGACTCACGTCTCAGAATTTCGCTGACCGTTTGCTGAGCAAAGCCAATGTCGCCGTCGTGCCGGGGGCTGCCTTCGGCGATGATCGCACCGTTCGGTTTAGTTACGCGACGAGCCTTGACGTGATCAAAAAGGGTCTGGACCGCTTCCAGGACTTTTGTCGGACGCTGTAATCGTCATCCCGAGCGAAGCGGAGCGTAGTCGAGGGAGCCCGCGGCGTACACCGAAGTATTGCGTCGGGATTCCTCGACTTCGCTCGGAATGACGCCGTAAATCGTTTCCAATGCCCGGCCATTTCGCTCTTATTCTCCACGCGCATCTCCCGTTCGTTCGTCATCCAGAGCACGAGCATTTCGTCGAGGAAGAGTGGTTGTTCGAGGCGATCACCGAAACGTACATCCCGTTGCTGCGCATGATGCAGCGACTCGTCGACGATCTTGTGCCGTTTAAACTCACGATGTCGATTACGCCGACGCTCTGGGCAATGCTTCAGGACCAGCTGCTACGCGAGCGTTACGTCCGACACCTGGATCTTTTGATCGACCTTGCTGCGCGCGAACGAAAACGAAATCGCAAACATCCGCAGTTCCGCGAGCTGGCTGAATTTTACATTGGTCTGTTTTCAGAAACTCGCCGCTACTTCGTGGATGAATGGAACTGCGATCTGCTCCCGGTCTTTCGTGAGCTGCGACAAACAGGCGCGCTCGAAATCATCGCCAGCGCAGCAACACATGGCTTGCTGCCGATCCTTCAGCAGCAATCGCCTCGCGCAGCGCGTGCGCAGGTTTTGATCGGACGCGACGTGTATGTCGAAGTTTTCGGCGGAGAGGCCGCCGGATTCTGGTTACCCGAATGCGGTTACGCTCCCGGCCTGGAATCGATTCTACAGGAAGCGAATCTCCGCTGGTTCGTTGTCGACGCACACGGTTTGCTCTTTGGAATGCCGCGCCCGTGCCGCGCCATCTACGCTCCCTGTTATACACCAGCCGGGCCAGCAGCCTTCGCACGCGATCCCGACGCCAGCCGCCAAGTCTGGAGTGCGCACGAAGGCTATCCCGGCGACCCTGCTTACCGGGAATTTTATCGCGACATCGGTTTCGATCTTCCCATGGAACATTTGGGGCCGATCGCGCGGGGAACTAAAAAATTCTCCGGTGTAAAATATCATCGGATCACCGGACCCGGTGATGAGAAACAGTTGTATGACCGAACGGCAGCCGAAAACATGGCAGCGCGACATGCAATTCACTTTCTGGAGCAATGCCGCCAGCAGATTCGCGAAATCGGCGAAGACGGCTTCGACCCGATCATTGTCGCTCCGTTCGATGCGGAATTGTTCGGGCACTGGTGGTTCGAAGGACCAATTTTCCTGGAACAATTCATTCGCCACGCAGCAAACGAAGGGGATTTTCGGCTCACAGTGCCGAGTGAATATTTGGCGGCACATCCGACGCAGCAAATCGTTGAGCCCGCTGCTTCCACGTGGGGTGAGAACGGCCATCTCGCTGTGTGGCTCGATCCGAGTAACGCCTGGATTTATCCGCAACTCAATGCGGCAGCGCAAACGATGACCGACCTCGCAAAACAGGCTTCTGCTGTTGTAGGGCAACCGCATCGGTTGCCAGGCGGAAGATCGCCAGGCGAAGCGCCTGCCCTACAATTTACCGACCGTGTTTTGAAACAACTCGCCCGCGAGCTTTTGCTGGCGCAATCGAGTGATTGGGCATTTCTAATGAAAACCGGGACTGCCTGCGACTACGCTACTCAACGCACGATCGATCATCTTGCTCGCTTCAACCGTCTGCACGATCAGTTGGTCACAAATAATCTCGATGAAGAATTTCTGCGCGACTGCGAATGGCGGGACAACATTTTTCCGAACGTGAACTGGCGATATTATGCTTAAATCACGGATCGCTGATCGCCGTTTCCACATTTTCATTTCTCTCTCTTGCGTCATCATTCTTGTCGCAATCGCCGCGGCACAAGAATCGCCCACTCCAACTCCTTCGCCGACGCCGGGCGAAACTCCTTCTCCATCGATTTCGCCAGAACAAACTGTGCCGCCCTCGCCTACCCCGGAACAAACGGCCTCACCCTCGCCTGCGAGAAGCGTGCGAATCAGTTTCATTCCTCCGCCAATGGATGGCACGATCAGCCTTGGGATCTATGATCAGGCCGGCAAAATGGTGCGCGTCCTGCATCAGAACGCGCAATTGGACGACTTCGCGATCGGCGCTGATGCGCTCGTAACACGATGGGATGGAAAGGATGATGGAAACCAAGATTCGCCTTCTGGAAGATATCACGCGCGCGGGTACCTGGTTGGTCCGCTAAAACGCGAAGATCTGGGCGAGGCTTCGCCGCCGCCAACGGAATTCGAAGCGAATGTGGTGAAAGTCCGATTGGTCCGCAATCCTTTGCGGAAAGCTAAAAGGCAGGTTGTCGAACTCGCCATTGGATCTATTAGCGACGGAACTTACCTGAAAACCAGCGACGGTCTGCCGCTTTTCAAAATCAGTGAGACATCGAATGTGACGCGCACAGGGATCTCGGCAAAAGGTGAGAACGCCGTCAATGTCTGGTACGATGACGGAACGAGCGTGCATCAATTTCGCATCTCGAATGTTGACCAGATGATGGCGTTCGATTGCGGCGAATTTGAACTGAGATGAAGTGCAGCGGCGGTCTCTGACCACCGAAATAAAGAACGGTGCTTGACACAAGCACCGCTACAACGCAAGCGATTGCTAATCACAAATGGCCTCTACGCCTGAATTTCAGCAGACCGTTGGCAAGATTGCCGGTTTTACCGGCACCGCGCTGCACACCGGCGAAAAAGTTACGCTCAGACTGCATCCCGCGCCGGTGGATCACGGAATTAAATTCAGGCGCAAAGATTTGCAGGATGAGCCGACAATCGACGCCGCAATCGAGAACCTGAAGACGGTCGAGCGCGCCACCACAATTGGGGAAGGCTCAGTGCGAGTCCATACGGTCGAGCATGTGCTCGCCGCGCTCTCGGCAATGGGCGTGGACAACGCCATTGTGGAAATGGACGCAAACGAACCGCCAATAGGAGACGGAAGCGCGCAACCGTATGTCGATCTCATCAAGAAAGCCGGCCTAACAGCTCAGGAGGAGCGGCGCAAATTTTTCGACGTGCGCGAACCGATGCACGTGGAAGCGAAAACAGGTGCGCTACTGGTTTTACTGCCGGACGACAAATTTCGCATTTCGTGCACACAGGCCGGCCCAAACAATCAATTCACGCAGTTTTTGTCATTGGAAATTACGCCGTCGATTTTCGAGGGCGAGATCGCTCCGGCACGCACATTTGTTTACTACGAGGATGTTGAGCCGCTCATGGACAAAAATCTGATCAAGGGCGGCAGCCTCGAAAACGCGATTGTCGTGCGCGGCGAGGCGGTGTTGAGCAAGGAACCATTGCGTTTCTCGGACGAATTCGTACGGCACAAAATCCTCGATATTATCGGCGATCTCGCGCTAGTCGGCCGGCGTATCCGCGGTCACGTGGTGGCGGTGAAGCCCGGACACGCTGCGAATGCGGAATTGGCTCGCGCGCTCGCTCGCGAGCAGACGCGGAGAAGCGCGATGAGCGCCCCGCGCGCCATCCCAATAGGCGATTCCGGCCTGGACACTGGCGAGGTGATGAAGATCCTTCCGCACCGCTACCCTTTTTTGATGGTTGACCGAGTCATCGGCTTCGAGGGCGAAAACAAAATTACAGCCATAAAATCCATCACGATTAACGAGCCGTTTTTCCAGGGCCATTTCCCCGGTCATCCAGTCATGCCTGGAGTAATGCAAGTAGAAGCGATGGCGCAAGTGGCCAGCATTCTTTTGTTCAAATTGACGAAGACCTCGAGCCGTGTCGGTTATTTCATGAGCGCGGATGAGGTGAAATTTCGCAAACCAGTTTTTCCCGGCGACACGATTTTCATTCACGCCGAGCTGACCAGAGCTCGTGGCAATCGCATGGCGAAAACGAAGTGCTACTGCGTAGTGAACGACGCAGTCGTCTCCGAAGGCGAGTTGATGTTCACGTTCCTCGATAAATGAGCGACGTGCAGATTCACCCGACGGCTATTATTGATCCCGGAGCGGAACTCGGTGCCGACACAAGCGTCGGTCCATACTGCGTCATCGGGCCTGACGTCGTGCTGGGTCCAGATTGCTGGCTGCAGCACCACGTCACGCTCTGCGGACCAATGAAGGCTGGCGCGAAGAACAAGTTCTACGCCTACTGCTCAATTGGCCAGCAAACGCAGGATTTAAAGTATTGCGGCGAACCGACGTATCTGGAAATCGGCGACGAAAACACGTTTCGCGAATTTGTTACGGTGAATCGCAGCACGACCAGCGAAGGTAAAACGCGAATTGGTAATTCCGGAAATTTTCTCGCGTATAGTCATATCGGACACGATTGCACTGTTGGAGATCACGTCGTTTTTTCCAATAACGGCACATTAGCCGGCCACGTTCAGGTGGGACACCACGCCGTAATGGGCGGCCTCACCGCGGTACATCAATTTTGTCGGATTGGGCGATTCGCCATTACCGGCGGGTGCTCGAAAATTGTGCAGGACGTTCCACCGTTCATGATCGCCGATGGTAACCCGGCCGAGATTCGCGGCGTCAATCTCATTGGTTTGGAACGGAAAAATTACCCGCCTGAAAGCGTTAAGCTGATCAAAGAAGCCTTTCGCCTGATTTACCGATCGAAATACAACCGACGCCAGGCAATCGAGGCGATGCAGAAAGAATTGCCCCAGACAGAAGAGATCACCGAACTCATTCAATTCATCGAAAAGAGCGAACGCGGAATTGTTCGGTAATGGGCACAGGATGAAAGATCCCTTACGCAAGATAGTGGTGCCGATCCTGATTGCTTGCGTCTTCGTGACAATTGGCGGCATGACTCTTCTCGAAGAATATTTCTATCGGAGTCGGCCACGAGCGCCTGATCCGACAGCCCAACGACTATATCCTGAAGATGTGAAGAGCATTCGTGGCGTCGCCCGGGTTTATCTCACGCGCATAGAGAAGACACCATTCGACGTTGCCCACGATTGGAGTCCGGTCCTTGTAGCCGCCGGGATCGCAACAGCTTGGATTTTGGTCCTGCAAAAGCGTAAACGCGATGCCGGAAGGCCCAGATAACAAGCTCGTCAAGCCGCTTGCACTCACGAGCCACGACTGGTCTTCTCTCGTGAGAGGCGATGTGTCGCCGCAGCGCCTCTCACTATGTCAAGAGTTGAAAGTTGATTACTGAAGGTTTGAAATCTTCAGCGACACAAACTCTCAGCTATTAATCATTAACTTTTGCGCGAATGCCTGCCGTCCTGACATTATTGCGAATAAAAAATCTCGCACTCGTGGAAGAACTCGAGTGGCAGATCGGGCCAGGGTTTGTCGCAGTCACGGGAGAAACAGGCGCGGGCAAATCAATCATCATTGGAGCGCTGCAACTTTTGCTGGGTGAGCGCGCGGACAAATCGCTGATTCGCACTGGAGCTGATCTTTGCACGGTCGAAGCAGTTTTTAGCGGAAACGATTTGCAGAAGTTGAATCCACAACTTGCCGAAGCGGGCATAGAACCATGCGAAAACGATTTGATCCTGAAACGGACTCTCTCCTCGAGCGGAACTAATCGGCAGTTTATTAACGGGTCGCCAACGACATTGTCGGTGTTGAAAAATCTTGGCGATGAACTCGTGGATCTTCATGGTCCTCACGATCACCAGTCGTTGCTCTCGCCGGAGACGCAATTGAGCTTGCTCGATTCGTTCGCGCGCGCCGAACAACAGCTGGAGGAATATCGAACGCATTATCGGCAATTGCAGACATTGCTCGCCGAACATGCCGCGCTCGACACCGCGGAGACCGCGCGCGAGCAGGAGATGGATTTGCTTCGGCACCAAATCACCGAGATCAAATCGGCGAATCTCGTCGCGAGCGAAGAAGAAGAAATCGAGAAACGCTACAAACTCGCCAGTAACAGCAAACGGCTGATTGAGCTTGCCAGCGGGATCGCGAACAGACTTTCCGAGGCAGACGATTCCGTTCTCACCCAGCTCGCGGAAACGCAACGGTTGCTCCGAGAATTGGAAAAGATCGACATCTCGATCGAACAATTTTCGTCGGCGCACGCCGCTGCTGTGGTAGAGCTTTCCGAAATCGCGCGCACTCTCTCGGGTTACGCCGAGAAATTCGATCTCGATCCGGAGCAACTCGCTGCACTGGAGCAACGCGTTTCGCTCTTCGAAACCTTGAAGCGCAAATACGGCGGTTCAATTGCCGATGTGGTCGCATTTGGTGCACGCGCGGAAGACCGGATGCAGAAGATTGAAGGGCGGGACGCAGAGTTGGATCGACTCACGAAGGACATCGAAAAGGTTCGCGCGCAGATGAACCGCGCCGGCGAAGCGCTGCGCAAATCGCGCCTAAAGGTTGCGCCGAAACTTTCCGAGAATATTCGGCGCAATCTGCGCGACCTTGGGTTTCGGCAGTCAGAATTCGAGGCAAATCTCAGCGCGCTCGACGAGCCGCGACCAAATGGATTTGATTCGGTAGAATTATTGTTCTCGCCAAATCCGGGCGAACCGTTGAAGCCGCTTCGGGCGATCGCATCGAGCGGCGAAATTTCACGGCTGATGCTCGCGATCAAATCGGCGCTGGCTGCCCACGACGCAATCCCTCTACTCGTGTTCGACGAGATCGACACGAACGTCGGCGGCGAAATCGCACACGCCGTTGGTGCCAAGATGGAAAAATTGGGGCGAGATCATCAGGTGATCTGCATCACGCATCTGCCGCAAGTCGCCGCGACCGGTTCGTCGCACTTTGTCGTGACGAAGGACGTCACGCGCGGCCGCACGTTTTCCAATCTGCGTGAAGTCACGGGCAAAGCGCGCCAGGAAGAAATCGCTCGAATGCTTGGCGGCAAAAGCGACTCAGCGCTTAAGCTCGCGGCGAGTTTGCTGAAAGAATAATGGACATCAAGCGAGGTAGGGGCGGTTCACCCGAACCGCCCGGGCGATTGAGGTCAATCGCCCCTACCTGAATACAATTCCCAATTATTTCATCACCGTCCCGAGTGGGAGAATGACCTTGCCGTAGATTTCGTTGAGCACTTGCGCCAAGCCGGCGTAAATCGCGGAGAATCCGCAGAAAATTCCTTCGTAGCCGGTGAACTGTTTGAAACCAGGGCCGGCGTTAATGAAATCGCCAATCGCCAGGAGAAAGAAAAGAATCGTCAGCGAACCGAAAACGACCTGCCCGGCGACATGCAAGCGCAAAGTGCCAATAAACATCACTGCGGTGAACAGACCCCACATGAAAAGATAAGCGGCCATCGCAGTGTCGTTGGAGGCCGTGGCCCACCCTAGCTTTGGCAAAATAATCAACGCGACCAGCGAGAACCAGAACAAGCCGTACGACAAAAACGCAGTGGTGGCGAAAGTGTTGCCTTTCCTCCATTCCATAATCCCAGCCACAATTTGCGCCGCGCCGCCATAGCAGATCCCCATCGCCAGAATCATGCTGTTGAGTTCGTAAAATCCCGCGTTGTGCAGGTTTAGTAAGACTGTGGTCATGCCGAAGCCGAGCAGCCCGAGGGGCGCCGGATTCGCTGTC
Organism: uncultured Verrucomicrobiae bacterium; assembly: GCA_963803285.1. GTDB lineage: Bacteria > Verrucomicrobiota > Verrucomicrobiia > Chthoniobacterales > UBA10450 > Udaeobacter. The sequence continues at coordinate 14,670 of CAWDMG010000024.1, forward strand.
GTATCCTTGAGGTGAGTAGTGGATTCGTTCATGGCGACGGCAGTGTGCCTAAAGAAGGAGCGATAATGCAAGAAGGAATGGCTTCGTCCGTTGAATCGCAAGGATTGACGGCTGGTCAAGCCGTCACTTCTTGTTTCCAATGTCTTTTACGATTTCGCTTGTCGCCCCACCTCCGCTGAAATTATGGTCAAGTTTCGTTTATGATTCGGCGCGATTATATCATCATTGGTGCGGGTATCGGCGGAGCGAGTGCATGCGAAGGGATTCGCAAATACGACAAGCGCGGCTCCGTCACGCTGGTCGGCGCGGAAGCATTGCCGCCTTACAAGCGTTGGATCCTTTCGAAAGGGTTTTTGCGAGAAAAGGAAGCGAATCTGAAGAAACTCCAGGAATTGGATGAGCGCTGGCTTAGAGCGCACAAGATCGAGGCACGCTTCGGTACGGTGGTTACGCAATTCAACATCGAGCGTCGCCTGGCTGTGCTGGCCAATGGTGAAAGCATCGAATTTACGAAGGCATGTCTGGCGATGGGCAGCCGGCCGGTACGCCCGGCAATGGCAGGGACAAGTCTTGGCAACGTGATTTATCTGCGAACGGTTCGTGACGCGCTGGCATTACGCGAAATGGCGACCTTGGAGAAAACCATCATGGTCGTCGGAGGTGGTTTGCTGGCATGCGAATCGGCAGCAAGCCTGCGTATGATGAAAATGAAAGTGGGCTTGATGCATCGCGACGCTTACTTGTTGAATCGCTACGTCGACCCTGAGACCGGCGCATGGTTGACTGATCATTTTACCAAGCACGGCGTCGTGCTTTCGATGGGAGAAGCCCTCAACGGATTCGAAGGCAAAACCGTTCTGCGCAACATTCAAACCAAGAGCGGTAACCGTTTCCCGGTTGGTCTTGCCGTCGTTGCATGCGGCGCAGAACCGAATCTCGATCTTGTGCGCAATACTCCATTAGCGGGACCGCACGGGTCGCCTGTCACCGAATATCTCGAGACCGAGGAAAAAGGAATTTACGCGATCGGCGATCTCGCGTTCTACCCGGACAGGATCATGGGCGGCATGCGGCGTCAGACGCATTGGGAAAACGCCCGCGAACAAGGTCTGGTTGCAGGGGCTAATATGACGGGCAAGAAGCGCATCCGTTACGAACAGCTCCCCTATTTTTGGACGGAAATGTTTGATCTGCGGATGGATTTCGTGGGCGATTTCACGCTGCCGCCTACGCGCGTGAATCTTAATGGGAGCTACGCGAAGAAAAAGTTTATCGCCCGATATTATCAGGGGGATAAGCTCCGCGGGATTCTTCTTTGCCAGCAAACGCCGCGCGAAGTCGATACGGCCAAAAATCAGTTGCGGCAGGCACAGGGCAAATAGAAACCCTCTGGAGCTACAAGGTACGTCACCATGTCATTCTGAGCGAAGCGAAGAATCTCGGATCAATTTTGCATCGATGCTTTTAGCGGAAATAGCCAGAGATGTTTCGCTCCGCTCAACATGACAGCACGGTGTATGAGATGACTTAATTCACGTCCGCTGGGATTTGGAACGCCGGATTGCTTACGCGCACGAGCTTCCAATCCCACGGCTTTCCTGAGACGTGATGCCACTCCAGCTCAAAAGGCGCTGATAGTCTGTTCACGCGTTCATCCAACAACTGCATCACGCCATCGTCGCTGCTGTAAATGTTGATTTTGCCAATCCAGATCGCGTGCGGCGTTTCAACTCGCACGGCAGCGTCGGGCGCAGTAATCGTCGAGCCGCGCACCCATCGAAAACCTTCCCGCATGCGCTCAAGCAGCCGCGCCCGATCGTGGTCCCACTGATCGCGATAGTCTTCGCCAATGAAATCGGCAACACTCTCCCAATTTCTGCCGTCGATTGCGTGAAAGAAATGTTCTGTGTGAAGGCGAACCTGATGCTCGGGTCGCCAAAGCCAGAGCAGATACAGGCCGATGCACAGCGCAACGGCCAAAACGCCGATAGTTGCTCCACGAAGCGTAATCGTCACACGCCGCAACGATACAACATCAGGATCGAATCGGCGTCGGATTCGCCTCACTTGACGCGAAAAGCTGCCAATTGCGACTTGATCTTGCCCAATGCACTTTGCTCCACCGACAAAGCTTCAGCTTGTTCTTTGGCCAGTGTTTTCGCTGCGGTTGCCGCACTGGAAAAAGACTCTTTCAGCTCGGGCGACTGGCGAACGAACTCCTTCGCCTGTGCGCTCTTTAGCCAGGTTTGCACGCGATCGGCTTCTTCGGCGGAGCTCTCGACGCGTTCCTTCATGACAGCCCGTAATCTCGACACCGCGTCCCGGGCCTGTTGCAACAGCGCCTCCGTTAAACCGCGCGACGGCGTAAATGATTCGTCGGCAGCCAGGGCGAAGTCGCCAGGAACAACAATTGCAGTTCCCTCCTTTAATTCCCGGATCTGGTTAAGCTGTGGATTTAGACGGAGCAACGCCGCTTCCATTTCGGCATTCGTGGTTTTCTTTGTTTTTTTTGAGGGCTCCGCCAGCAAGCGTTTTGCAAGCGTCTTGACCGTTTTCTCTCCTTTTAATTCTGCGATGTTCATAGTGCCTCCTCCAAACTGCGTTCGAGAATTTCGTTAGGTTCCAATTACGTTGAGTGGTTGCCATGGTGCGCCGAGTGCCGCGCCGTTAATGATGATCGGTCCGCCGACGATGTTGCCAAGTACAGTCAGGGCTTTTGCGTTCCCAAGTTTCACGTCGAGTGACCTCATGTCTCGGCCGCACTCGATACGATTCTCCGCAGCAATCAGCGCCTCCGCTGTCACGTCGACCACGGCTTCTACTTTTCGACTCGCGCACACATATTGATTGTCGCTGAACCGGCAACTACCTGTGATCAGCACCTGGCTGAGCGGGCCTCGTCCATAGCCGTGGCAGGTGTTATTGACCACACCGGCTCGCACCGGTTCAGCGCCACTCGCTGCCAGGCTGCTGATCGCATTTACATGACCGATCGCGTTCAGGTTTGTAAAGCTCTTGGCCTGGAACCTGCCCCCCTGCTCGCTTCCGAAGCCTAAAATGCAAATCGCTTCCCACGGTGAACTGTCTTCGTTAGGCGCAAGCTGGCGACGAATCAGATTGGCTGCGACATCGACATGGCCAAGCGGGGCGACGATCAACACACCTGCCGCGAGACTGTGAAAATCGGTAGGCGGAGCGATGTTGGCGATCGTATTGTCGCTTACCCTCAGATCGAGGCCCAGGTCCGAGCGAATGCCGGCGGTGACGGTTGCCAGAGCGGCATTGTGCCCAACGGCGCTAATTACGTTGTCCGAGACAGCGCCAGCGAAAACATGTCGCAAATGAATGGCGGCCAATTCGACGCTTCTGGTCTCCTCGGTCGTTCCGTTTGCGATGTTGATCAATTCGTTAGCCAACACGCTCATACTGCCGGCCGCGCTTCCCGGAAGCATGATAACGCCGTTGCCTTTTATCGCGTTCAAGACGTTGTGCTCAATTTTTGCAGAGACAAGCAGCGTCTCGATAGCGATTCCATTTCCTTGCAAACCCTGAAGACGATTGCCGCTTACAACGACTGGAGTCAGGGCGAGCTGTAGTAAACCGGTGACGAGCCGAATGCCATTTTCCGCGTCCTCTCCAATATTCGCGACACGGTTATCGGCGACGCGAACTCCGCCCGTGCCGACAACGATGCCATCGCCTTTTTGCGGCGTAATCGTGTTTCCAGTGATTTCCAGTTCCGGAAATGCAAGACCGGTCATCGAAATGCCAGCGACCTGACTGCCGAAGATAAAGTTGCGCGCGAGGACAGTGTCGGCGGTGTAATAGCTCGACCCGCCTAGCTCAATCCCGCTCCGGCTGGATTGCAACAGGTTATGCTCGCAATAAAAAGTACCCAGGAGAAGCGCCCCCTCCTCCTCGGACTTCGATCTGAATCTCACCCCTGATTGCGCATGAAAGAAGTTGTCTCGAATTTTCGTTAGGAGCAGAAAACCGGGTTCGAGTAAAATCCCAATGGCCGGTCCATTGCCTTCGCCCGGCGGAGCAATTATGGCGCGCTCAATCGTTGTGCCGACGGAGTTACCGAGGCGGATGGCAGGCCCGCTTGTCGTGCCCGCAATGGTGTGAATCGTCAGATAATCGAGCGTGCACCATTGCGCCTGTCTGATGATGAACGCAGCATCGGCCCGCGGGGCTATGATGATTGTCGCTGCTCCCTGTCCGCGAATGCGCACAGCAAATGCGCCGGTCAGTTGCACCGGTTGCTCGGCCAAATTGAAAATGCCGGGGCCGAGACAGACCGTGCCGCCTGTTTGCAGCAACTGATTCACCGCCTGCTGTATCGTTAGCGTGCCCTGGTTGTGTTGGTCCGCCGAAACACAAATTGTGCAATCGCAGCTCTCCCCCGTTTCACCGAAAGACGGCGGCCAGAAAGTACGGCAATCGATCACAATGTCGGGCAATGTGATCACCGCGAGCCGACAATAGTGGTGATGCACGCCCCGCGGTGGCGCCTCAGTGAGTTCTTCGACTGACGCGTCTGCCGTGCGCGCGACGAAGACCCAGTAATCTCCAGGACGAAACGCGCCGCCGGTGGGATCCGTCGTAAAAGTGATTTCGACGCCGTCCTCTAAAATAAACGGCGTGCCGGAGGCAGGCACTTCGATTACTTCCGATCCGCCGGGATCCTGGTCCCAACGTTTGATTCGCGTATGCCGCTGTGGATCGGTTAAGTTTTGTCCGTTGACCGGGAAAAGCCCTGCGGTCAACGCGGACTTGAGCGTGATCGTGCGGCTGGAATCGTTCACCGAATCGATCTGCCGAATCTCGCCCGCCTCCAGAGAAAACTCGCGCCAGTCATCCGTAATCTCGACCCAGTCGCCCGGGCTGAAACGCCGCACCGAATCCCACACCGCGCGATCGACTGTGAGAATGATGTCGTTCTCGATCGCGCTCACCCCGCTCGCGACAGAAGCATTGTCGCGTGACCATTTGAACGTCGCATCTCCAATTTCGCCGCCGTCATGAATCTCGACGCGGTAAGTCCTATTCTCGAGTCCGCGGTAACCGCCGCTCGGTGGAATGAGGCACGGATCTGTCGGTGTGGCCACACCCACCGCTTTGGTCGTTAGGCGACCAGCCGACGGCCGGATGATGTCGAGCCAGCCGTTTAATTCTTCGTCCGGCGTCGCGCAGGTCGCTCCATCGCCGACGTTGGGTAAAACCCGGACCTGCCACGCTGTCTGTAGACGAGAGGTTGTGTCGACTCCGACTGCGTTCTCAACCAGATTCGGGTCTTCGACATAGGTGACTTCACGCTCCCACACGTCGAGATAGACGAGGTGCGGACCGCCTGCTTCCGGCAGCGGCTCGGGATCTTTGTAATACGGCTGCTTCTCGTACGGCAGCGGATCGATCCCGCGCGACTCAGCCAGGATTGGATCAAACTCCAGATTTTCGTCGCCATGGTTTTCCGCCTGCAAACCGTGCACATAGATTCGGCCTCGACCGATCGTCAGGCTGCCGCCGGTTAGTTTAATTTCAAAACCGGCAGGCGTTTCCAGCGGGACGACACAGCGCCCAATGATGTCGATCGTCTCTGAGCGCCAGCGGCGATCGAGAATCTCGTTCCATTCATTCCAATCGGCATCCAATTGGACGCGGCCTTGTTGCATTAGCACGCTGCTGAAATCGTTGACGGGATCAAAACGTTGGCGGCTGATATCTGAGCTCATAAGGCTTGTAAGGATTCGTTAGGTTTCATAAAAAACGCCGGCTTCGAGACCGAAGCGGAGATATTCGCGAAGCCGTGCGCGGATATTGCTTTCGCGTTGCGGCTGAAAAAGGTCGTGAAATACGCCGATCTCTGCTTCGTCATCGGCGCCGGTGCGGATTTGCTCCGGAACCGACAGGCGGAGTTGGCAATAACCTGGATCGGTGTAGCGCAGAGAGGTAAAAGCAGGCACCACGCTGGCGACGACCGCATCCTTGATTGCCTGACGCTCCGCGTCACTAATCGTGTTCGTGCCCGACTTTGCGAGCGCAGCCTGGGTGCGTTCCGCGATTTCCAGATCTGGTTGGCAACGATATCGCCGCGGAACTCGCGCTTCGAGCGGCAGCCATGAAAAGCGCACACAACCAGTTTGCCGGCGCTCCGAACGGATCGGTGCGCTGCCGTCTTCCGTGCGTGAAAGAAAAATGCTGTTCGATGCGAGTTTCAACAGCTCGGTATGCATTGTGCCGATGATCGTGGTGTTCACGACTGAAACTGTTCCGCCGGCGCCGGTGCCATCGAGATCGGAATACGCCATCGCCGTGCTGCTGTTGGCGTCCAGGATGCTGTGTCGAATCAACACCGTTGCATTAGGCGGCGCATGAATCGCACCGAGAATGCAGTGATCGATCTCGATTTGGATAGGCGTTTCGGTGTGCTCGATCAACAGCGAGGGCGTTCCCGGTGAATCAGGTGTGCCGTTGATGCCTAACGACAATCCCGGAACGAGCGTGCAATGCAGCAGGCGAACTTTTCGCAAGGTATCCCCCAGGGCGCTCAAAATACGGATCGGCCCTCCGGCGATCAGGAGGCCATTCAATGTTACTTCGGCGTTAGCGCCGCCTGTGATGTCCAGCGGGCTCGCCACGATGAGCGTTGGGCGATGTTCATTCGCCGCGCGGAATTCGAGTCGGTACTCCAGCATTCAGGGCGATACTGGGCGTTTCCTCGAATCGTCCGCTGTCACCCAATTCAACGACGCCCCCAACGGCGCGGGCGTCCAAAGCTGGTTGTACCGGCCCCGGCGAAGCCACCGTCGCTATAGGACCGAGCGCAGCATCAAAAGTGGGTGTGCGTTCGTATTCACCTCCGCCCATCGCGGCGCTAAATCCATAATGAAACATCACGCGCGGTGGCTCGGCCTGCGGATCGCGAAACGAAATTCGCCCCAGCACCGGGTCGATGGCGACCGGTGCGTTCGGCGGTGTATGCGCCCAGGTGGTACCGGAATCGTCGGCGTCAGAAAGATTGCAGGCGCTCACGTCATTGATGTCGACTCCTTCGATCAACAAGCTCAGCTCTGCGCCGTAGTAGTCGGCGAGTGACGCGTCGAGCACGCGGCGTCCGATCGGCTCCGGCACATTGAGCGGTTCCGCGAGATGCGTGATGGATTTCTCCGTCTGCGGGCGATTAAACAACGGCGCGTTTACGCCTAACGGATGGAAAAGGAAGCGGTGATCGTCCAATCGCGCTGCGGGCGAACTGCGCAGCCGATAAGCATTCAGTCGCCACAGGAAAATCCCAACGTTTGGGATGTTATATTTTCCTTCGCCGCGTTCGACGTGCCGAACGTCGACAGTATGCGCAGTCGTTTCGAAAGCGCTGCCAAGTCGCTCGAGCGGCTCCCACTGGCGCAAATCGGGCGCGTAGAAATTCGTTGGTCGAGCGTGATTCATGAACTGCGTCCACGCCAGCAACTGGAAAAACTCAACGGCGCGCGCGTTCCAGCCCGTGACATCGCGCGCGAGCTGCTCGAGTACGGAGGCGGTGCCTTTGCGCCGGCGATAACCGATGGTGTTCGCCACTTCGGCGCGCGGCGTGAGCTGGTGGGGCCCGATCGGATGCAGAGAGCGATAACCGATCAAGTCGCCGATGTAAGGCAGGACCCATGGCGCGCAGGTCTCAATAAATTGATTGTCGTAAAGCTGCTCGAGATCTTCCTCCAGAATTCCGACCTGCTGTGTGACGAGGGCAAGCAATTCGCGTAGCGGTTCACCCTTCTCTGAATCGCGAACGCGATGGATCGACGGCAGCAGTTTGTACAGCTGGTCCGGGTCGTAGCTCATGGCATTACCTCCAGATCCATCGGTAACGGATCGAGGGTGAGCAGCTCGGCAGGGCCTAACGAGGCCGGGTCGCCGCCATGAGGCAATTCGGCTTCGAGACGGCTGTTCAACTTCACTGTCTTTCCTGTGCGGTAGAGGCTGTCGATGTCGACCGCGACGACTCCCGCGACGGCCTGCACGAGCGCAATGACTTCGCTCAGGTTAACAGGTTGGCCGAATTGTCGTTTCGCGAATGAAAATGTATCGCGCAATGTGTCCTTCGCCCCCGCCAGAACTCTCTCACTTTCGTAATCCGGATCGATTTTGATTTTGCCCGCAACCTTGAAGAGGCGTTTTTGATAGGAGACCGCTCGCACCGGCACGAACGGATCACCCGCCGCGTGAATTGCCGTGATGAGATCGGCAATCAACGAGTTCGAAACGGCAGCGCCAAGTGGGGCAGCGAGAGTGAGAAAGACGCCGCGCGTCCGGCCATCCCATGTCCATGTCGCCAGCGCTTTGGCGATGCCGGCATAGCTGCGACTGAAATTCTCGTAGTCTTCCAGCGAGACTACACGCTCCAGCGTGAGCACGGTGAGCGGCGCGTTTTGTTGAGCGTTCGCGAAGGATTCCGGGTCGTCAGCGCCCTCAGCAGCGAACGGATTAAGCGCGGACTTCAAACCTGGCGGACGCGTTAAAAGACTGGTCAGTTGACGAGCCCTAACGAGTCCATCCAAACCACTCCCGCGCCGGTAGGTCGCTTTTACGTTCTGCGCGCCAGACGGCAAACGCGCACCACGTACACCATCACCAAAGCGCACCGTGACCGAGCCGTCATCCGTCATGTCGGTGGTGAAAACGCGCTCGCGCGATCCGCGCCCAAAAAGACTCGGAACTTCGTGCCAGAGCAAATCGTTTACGCGAATCTGCAGTGATGACTCCGCGCCGCCTGGCACCGTCGAGCGCGTATACGTGAGCGCGGGCGCCTGTTTCAGCTTGAAGTTTTGATTCGGCTTCGAGCCATCCCCGCTGCCCAGGATTTCCGAAACTGTTTCACCATGTGTTGCACGCGCGACATTCGCATTAAGCGAAAAACTCTCTTCTGGTTTCGCTCCTACCCGGATGTAGCTCTTTTTCAGCGCCGGCGTGATCGTGAGCTTCGCGCCATTAATTGCGGAGATCTGAACGAGTTCGCTGGTTAATTCGCCAGTGGCACTGTCCTTGCCTGAAGCGACGAGCCACTGCCCTTCGACCAAATCTGCCGGCGGTTGCGCAAGCTCAACCGTGGCGCCAGTAACCGGAGCTGTGACCGGTTGCTCCGACATTTCCAACGACTCGCTTTGCGCGAACACCAGCGTATTGCGCAGATCAAACGAACTCGCGTGTTCGAGAATATCCGGCGTTATGCGCGTCACCTTTGCGGTAAGTGAAAAATCGGCGCGCGAAGTAGTCGCCAGCGATTGGACGTTAGACAGCTCCACGTAATTCGGACTGACCAGAACTATCCAGCTGCCGAGGAGAATTTTTGGATATGTCGCATCGAGATCAATTTGCGCTGAATTGAGATTGAAATTTTTCCATTGCCGCACGCCGTTCTTTATCTCTGTCAGTTGGGTTAACTCGGTTCCCTTCTTGCTTAGGAGTCGAGGGTCCGGAGCATTGTGGCCGAATAGCGCTGCTCGCTGGCGCAAGGCGTAAACTTTTGGATTTTTCGCTGCGGGCGCGACATGCGGGACGACATGCCCCAAGCCTTCCAGCCATGTGACCCGGGTTCGTTTCTGCTTCGGGTCGACCTCGACGGTTTGCAAAATACGGAAATCCCAACGCTCGCTGCCCGAATCGTTTTCGCGTTCGGCACCGACGATGAGGATGGCGTCGCCCGGGTGAAGCTGCGTGTCGATTCCACTGAGAAAAAGTTCCTTCCCATTGAAAACGATTTTCTGTTGCTTCGTCGTTTGCGGCTTGATCGCGTTCCATTCAACGCGTGCGCTGATCTCTTCAACAGTCTCGAACGTCTGCGCTTTTTCGTTCGGACCGGGAACGCTTTGAACCTTCGTTCCAATCTCGAGCGGCACTTCCGTTGGCGCGCCCGGCGTTTCATCAAGGAAAAAAGATAGCCGCGTTTCAGCCGCCACGCCGGGCTTCAGGCGATAGCCAATCAACTGTGCCAGGCGCAAGATCGAGTCGCGCTCTGTCGCTGTGCGCAGCCAAAACTCGTTCGCGAAGCGTTCCTGATAAAAAGTGAGGACATCCGCGAGCGTCGCCCAACCATCAAGGAGCGCGACCGTGAAGTCGTCTGTGTCTCGCGTCGTCAGACTGCGCAGAGCGCTGAACTCCGGATCGGAGAGAGCGGCGAGAGCGCTTCGCAGAAAATCGACCTGCGTGCCAACCCGGTATCGGACCTGCGACAGCCCCTGCCGATTGAAGACTTGGGTGGGCACGATCGCAGTGATTCCCTCGCAACACCCGCAGTCGTTCAGCTTCGTCGGCATTATCTGCCACCTCCAAGTTTGAGGGTGAAGAGTCCGCGCTCAGCAAAGTTCGGATCGTTCTCAAGCTGCGCGATCTCAAGCCGATCCATAACAAGAAAGCCGCTCGTTAGGCCGCTCGTCGCGGGCAGACCCTGGCGTCGAAACACGGTAATCTCGACCGAAGCCACCCCGGCTACTGCCTGTGCAGCGGCATACAGTGGGCTCAAATAAACTGTCTGACCGAAGGTAAAGAAATCGGGCTGGAAAAGCCCTTTGCTGCCATCGGGCAAAATTCGGTTGCTGAAGATGTCCAGCAGCGCGGCCTCAACATCGCTCCGGAAATAATCCGGCTTCACACAAACGAACATTTCGATCTCGAGCGGCACGTACTGTGGCGAGTCGATCTCCAGATCGTGACCTGCCATGCGATACGGCTCAATTTCACGCCGGAGTTGCGCTTCGAATTCATTCGTTAGGGGAAGACCATCGAACCGGTCCACGGTGACAAAGACGGTATGCCAGCTGCCAGTCCAACGGAAGGTCGCCGCCGCGCGCTGAATAGAAGTATCGAGCTCGGCGGTACGTGCATAATCGACTTCCGTCACCGCGCGTTTCTGAGTGCGGAAAGCCTGCGGTGCATCTCGACGAATGTCCGCCGTCGTTTGGGGATCGGCTCCGCCGGCGGCCGGCAAAGGATTCCGCACTGCGGTAATGGCGGGGTCGTTGCTCACAATGTGGGCAAGCGTCTCCGCACCGACGTTGCCAGCGCTCCCGTTGCCGATGCGATAAGTTGCTTCAAAAGTCGTCTCCGCTTCCGGAAATTGTCCATATTCGTCGTCACCGAAACGCAGGGACGCGACGCCGTCATTTTCGATCTCAACCACGAACTCTGTTGCGTCGGGCGCACTGCCTAACAAATCGCGTTGAGGCTTCCATTGGCTGGTATCCGCTCCATGAGTGCTCTCCAACGAAACCGCGGGCAGCGCGGCCGCTGGATCAACGCTTAAACTTTTTGAGGCCGCCTGAGCCGAATCGTACGGCGAAGCCTGCGTCAGCGGTTGTTCCTGGAGCGAGGGCCGGAAACGGGACCGGGCAAACTCTGGCGGCGGTCGGTGGCAACGATCCGCGCCTGCATCAGGCGGCAGAAGGATTTGTGGCGCCGGAACTTCGCCTAACGATTCGCCGGCAATTGTCAGACCATGATCGGCAAGCACAATGTTGCCGTGTGCAATACTTAGATCGTCTCGAAATTGCGCGCCGTGCTCTTCATCGGTGAAACCGGAAAGACAGAAAGGAAAAGGTAATGCGTCCTCCGCCATCCACTCGATAGTGGTGATTTGTGTGCTGGTTAACGGATCGGTCAGGGGCTGATTACTTGCGTTGAAACTCTGGACATTCGTTAGGCGCACAGCACAGCGCCGAGTACGATCAGCGTCTTCCTCTTCGCCGGTGAGCGGTCCGCGTTGTTCTTCAAAAATAAGCACGGCATCGTCCGGCAAATCCGGGAAATGTCCTTGGAGCGTCGCAAAAGTCGCGCCCTTTGGCAGGCAGCATTCCCGGTCACTCCAGGTATAAAACGGCATCGCGTTATGCCCGACGAAGAGCGTAATCGGATGGATCGTCTCAAAGACAGTTGGATGCTGCCGCAATGCTTCATCGTGTGCAGTGGATCCGGGCGGGATTCGAATGTTGGTCCTCTCGAGCCGGCTCAGGATCTGAGTTCTCGCCGGTACGTTGACCAGGTCCGCTTCCGAGAGCAGCTGCACCCAGACGCGGGCATTTGTACCGTTGTGAACAAAGTAATCGACCAGCCGCCCGTGCCGCTGAAGTGATACACGCTTCCGCGCGGAGTTGAGATACGCCTCGGTCGCGATCGCATCCTGCTGATAGCTCAATTGATCGCCGACGTACGCAAGCAACTCAACGAGTGTCACCCCCAAATCGGCCGGACTGCGCTCGCGCCACGCCGGGAGGATCAGCGCCATTCGGTCAAGAATCAGCTTCCGGAAACTGGCGTAATCTTTGGCCAAATAATTGATTTCCGGCTGCTCGCGCGGCTCGGGCGGGCAAACGTGCTTCGGCGCGCAGTCGAAATCCGATGGGCATTCGACTTTGAATGAAAAATCGACTGCCGCGAGCCGCGGATCGATTTCGTCAGGCGGATTCGGGTCGTTCGGCCCGCGGACCAATGAAAGAGTGTAGATGGAAAAGTCACCCGCCTCCTCTACTTCGACCGTAAGCACATCCGAATCGTCACCCGTGCCGATCGTCGCATCGAGAATCACAATTGGCCGAATGCGCTCGCCACCGGCGATGGCGACATTCCCGGCAGCGAGCGAATTCGGTGCGATGTCGTTCACGAAATGAACGCGGAGGAAACGTTGCCTGTCCGCCTCGTTAGGCAACGCATCGTGATCGACCACTTCCAGATAATCGATGCCGTTGAGCGCGCTCCCGCGGATGGCGTCGCGCCGGCGTTCGTCGCAACAAAAATAGAGCGGCATGGTCGAGTCGCTCATGCCGTCGGGACTCCTTTCGTAAACTCGGCAGTCTGCAAGGTTTGCGTTCGCCTAACGACATAGCGGACCGAGACGCGTAAAGTAGCATCCTCACTTGTTACATCCACTGCGTCGACCTGGATCAGGTCGCCGAGATATTGCTGAAGCGAACCCTGGACGAGGTACTGCGTTGTAGCGGCGAGCTCGGTGCTGTTTGGCGCAAAAACCAGGCGGAGCAGGCCGCTGCCAAAATCGGGACGATTCACTCGTTCGCCGGGCGAGGTGAAAAGGACCTGCTCGATTAAATCGCGGATGTGCGCGTCGTAATCGACTTCAGCCGTCCGGCCGCGCGCGTCGAAGTGATATGGGAAATCAACGTTCATGTGGCGATGACCCGTGTTTGCGTCACGATCACGTTCAACGGCGTACCTGTCGGCGCGCAGATCGCGACGCTCGTTTGCGTTAACACCGGTTGTCCGCTGGCCAGGACGCGCGTCGCAGCTACGACCCACTGCGCGGTTACGCACGGGCCGTTGCCGCCCGGCGGGACAAATGGACAACCCGCTACGACGTACGGCGCTACTTGAGTCGTGACTGGCTGCCCGCTCACCAGCACCCGTGGATTCGGCGCTGTCGGTTGCGCTTGTCCGGCATGCGCGCACATCACTGTTGCGCCAAAATGGAGAACGAAGCCAGGCATGGTTAAATGATCGTTAGGGCACTCGCGTTGATGTCGGTCGACGGGCCAACCATGTTGATGATTGCGCCTTTCCCGTTAGAAATGATGATGCCGGTGTCGCTGACCGAGACCATTGCGCCGGTCGTCGTCTTGATAAGAATTCCACCGGTCGGACCAGGTACGTCGCTAATCGTCAGACTGTTTTGGAGCGGTGTTTGCAAGGTGATCCCCGGCACACCCGGCGGCACGATTAGCGCCGCCGCCGGCACTTCCGCTGCGGTTCCGTAAAAGCAGCCCGTCCAAATCGGATAATCAGGATCGCCGTGTTCGTATTCGATCCAAACCGCGGAACCGACAATCGGGACAGTGAAAACGCCGTTTTGAATTCCTGCGACCTGAAAACAAGGCATGCACCAGCTTGATGGAATTAATCCGGTGACATCCGGCACGATGGCCTGGATCCGGCCCATCATCATTGGATCGATATTGTTCAGGACCGTGCCGCGATATTTGCCGAAGAATTTTTTGTCGCTCATGCCGGGACTTTCGAAAAGGTGGAGATGAGACCGTTGCGGGTGAGGGTGAAATTCTGTTTGAACTCACCGCGCTTGATGGTACTCGTCACGCTCTTGACGTAGTAGAGGCCGTCGAACGCTTCCCCTACCCCGCGAAGACCGACGAGACGCCGCGCCTTTAGCAGTTGGCCATAGCGCACAACATTCAGAGTGCCGGTCGCCGTCACAGCTTCCGCGGACCGCGCTGCTTTCGTTAGGCCAATCACCGCTGCGCGAATCGGAGAATAGTTCGCCGATTCGTTGATCGGCTCGACATTGAGCGGGATTGGCGGAATCAAGCCGAGCGGCGGATTCAGTGGCGTGATGTCCAGGGCCGGGATCAGAAACGGAACGTGTGTTTGCTGATTCTGGACATAAACGATCGGCAGAACTTTGCCCTGCGAGTTAAAACTGCACGAGACGCTCTCTATGTTCGTCGCCGCATCCATGTTAATGCTGAGCGCCTTTTGCGGCTCACCCACTTTGATCTCCGGTCCCCAATACCCGACGCTGGTTCCCGGTTCCGAACCTGGATCCACGTAAAACACGTAGCCCACCTCGTCCGCGAGCGAACGGATATACGCGAGATCCTTCCCTTTCTGCACTGGAATGCGATCCGTTGGAATCGGGATGTCGATGAGCACGCTGGGGATGACGAGCGGAATGATGCCGAGGAAAGCGTACTTCAACAGAATCAGCGCCACTCGAGCTTCGGGTGGCATGCCAGGAAACGGGAAGCCGCTGAAGTCGATGTAGTCCATCACGCGGCTCAAATCTTCGCCTGTCACAGTGAGCACAGAATGCGTTGCGTCGGCGCCGGGCCGGATTTCATGATTGGTCATCACGCCGTCCATCAACACATCCGCTTGGCCATTGACGGTGACGATTATAATCACCCTAACGAGTGGGATCGAAGCGCCGCCCGCGAGTAGAAAGATTGTTTGGAGCGGCGAGCGATTGCTGAGCGTGAATTCAAGCTGAAACCCGCTCCCACTATCGCTGTTGGTCGTTACGCTTACCGAGGTAAGTGCGTCCAGCACTTCCTGCGGAACCGGCACCGGCACGACGGGTCCGATCATAAGCGTAAGATAAAAACCGCTATTCATTTTGTGGTCCGGGAATGTTCTCGGGAAGAGTGATGCGAATCCGGCGGCCAACTGGCTCAAGCAACTCGTTAGGCCGAATCGCGCCGTTTGCGTCGCACAGGCGCCAGAACTGTTCCGGGTCGCCGAGATATTTGGCGGAGATATGATCGAGTCGCTCGCCTTCAGTGACCGTGTGTTCCTGGAGCAGGGCGAAGTTTTCCGGCGGCGGCACGAACCGCCGTCGCAGATATTTGACCTCAGTTCCGTCAGGCATGGTGAGGCTAGTCAGTGGCGTTTTGTTGTAACGACTGTTCGCCGGGAACGCCGGAGTTGCGACGCCAGTTTGCTGAAGGAGTGCTTGTAGTTGGTCGCTCATGAAATTCCTTTGATGCCGAGATTGCCGAACGAACCAGCAGGCGCGAGGCTGGCGAGCCGCTCTTTTTGCTGTTGATAAGTCATGTATAGGCTGCCCGCTTTTGCATCGAACCCGACGTCATTCACGCTCAGCACGCGCATCCCAAGACTCACCTTCGCGCGGATGGGATTCAGATTTGGGTCGAACGCTTCCTCCGTGATGCTGAAATCCGTCAGCCGCACTGGAATGATTCGATTCTTGCTCCAGATAAAAAGCGTGAGCGCGGACTGCATCGGGATGATTTCCAGCGTGCCCGATTTCGCCAGCGCGTTGTTGGATTGCAGTTGATCGCTGGTCGGGTAAACGATCGCCTCGAGCGCGGCGAGTTGCGGATGAATGCCAACCTCAACCGCATTTGCATTCTGGTCCGGGAATTCCAGCTGATCGGTCGCGTCGATCTCCGCTTCGAGCTTGATCGTTTCAACGGGCGGACCTTTCAGCCGCAAAATCTCCGAGCGATCGCCGCCCGCCGCGCCATCGGCGCTTACTCCCTGGATTTGAAGAGAGCGCGTCAGTGTATCGGGGTTGTATTGGAGCGAAATAATTCGCTGCACGGCGGCTGTATCGGGATCGACCAATACGATGCCGCCTTTTAACAACCGTGGTGAACCTGGGAAGCTGCTCATGGATTTCGTTTTCTCATGCTGCGATCAAGGTTTCCGAGGATCAGTTTTGGCACCGAGTTTCGTGACAATGGTCGTCCCATCCGTGCCAGTGATGTTGACGACCTGATCGTTGTTAGCGCGGAACGCGGTAGATGTTTGGGCCCCCTTTAATCGCCAACTAACCGGGATCGACCAGGTGTAACTGCCTTTCGACCATGGTGAAGGGTGACCGGAGCTATCGGCAGTGTCGGACACGTCATTGTCCGGGCCCACTTGCCTCCACTTACCCGCCCCGGCAGCGGCATCGTGGGAACCCGGAGCATGGCTGTTGAAGTAACCGGTGATCGCACTGGCGTTACAGGTTCCTTCCATCAACTCCAAAGCCTGGAACGACACGGTCGTGGGCGACGCGGTAACAGTGAGTTCCATGCCCGCGCCCTGCGTGCCTTCCGCGAAGGTAAGATCGCTGTCCTTCTTTCCGGCGAGCGTGCTCGGCACCACCGTTACCATGGTGACGGTGGAAATGCCTCCATCGGAAGCCGTATAGGTAATCTTGTTTTTTCCGGCAGCGCTAGCGGTCCACCGAAAGGTCACGCTGTTTATGGTAGTGCCATTACCATCGTCACTCTTCCAACTGCCTCCTTCGAAGTCCTGAACCACGTACGAGCTCAGCTCGCCGATACCCACCGTGGTGCGGTCCTTGTTGCCCCCGGGATTGGCCCAGCCATTGGTCACCGCGATCGCGGGACCTTTGGCCGGAGTATCTTTCATGGGTGTCGGTTCGGTACCTTCCGTCGGCGATTCTGTTTTCGCGACGGGTGTTGTTTGCGTCTCGACCGGCGGCGTTTCGGATGTTGGACCTGGCGGGAATTGTCCCCTTCCAATTCCCGCATCGCGAGCTACTGGGTATGCGATCCCATTAACGTCTCGTGCCGACTCAGCCGCTCTTGCATCCGAATACACGCGCACTTTGCTAAAGTCGTGGCTGACTCGTGACTCCATGAAGCTGCGAGCTGTTGGGTGTCCCGCCTTTGAATTCTGAGCTTTGCCTTGTCGTTTCTTTCTGCACTCGTCGCATTCATCCTTTGTGTCGTTTATTTTCCCGCACGCGCATTTGCGTTGAAGTCGATTGGTCCGCACCTGTGGGGCGGTTGTAATCGTTGACTCAACATGGCCTAACAAGCGTTCGTTCATTGCGGAGTCGTGCGCGGCTGATACATCTGCGAAGAGGGGCGTTCTTGTTGCGGTTGCTCAACGTCAGGCCCGTGCGGTTTGCAAATCTTGTTCAAAGCCGCGCGCACTTTGCCGTAAAATTCCAGCTCCCGGTTCAAGGCTTCGATTTCCATTCGCGCTGCTCTGCGCGGCCCCACGGTTTCCTTGTTCACCGCCTCTTTTTCATATTTGGCTGTTTCTTTAGGACTCTTCTCGCCCGGTTTAAATTTGGCTTCCGCCTCGCCTGAGACGGCCGGCGTCAGAAGCAGGAAGCTTTCCACCGGTTTCTCCGGCGCTTTCGATTTCGTCTCTTTTGTCATGGTAAGTATCCTCGAACGATATAATGCGTTGGGGCCGCCTACTTCGGAATCTCGATCTTCTCCCGGACGATGTTCTTCGCTATGTACGCCTCTGTTGCCGCCACGCTGCTCGGGACGCGGGTGTGCTTCAGAATCAGGTTGATGATCCGGCTGAATCGCGGTGGGTCTTGCTTTGCCTGTTGCCGCAGGGCGAGCAGCGGCGCCGCGTCCAGGAAGCGGGTTACGTTCTCGAAACGCTGGCTCTGCAGTGGAGCCAGGCTCAGCACGATCGAGGAGTCGACGCCTTCGGCGGCCAGCATCGTCATTGTCGCGGCGGTAACCTTGAAGGCCCACGGGAAGTCGGGTGCCGCCTGCGCCAGGGCTTCGACGATCTCCTTCTCGGTCAGGTCGCGCTTCTGCGGGGTCGAGAACGGGTGCGCTGCATACAGCTCGTCCCGGCTCGGACCGAAGTGGAACGTCTTGATCGCGTGCTCGAACTCGAACGGCGCCTTGGCCGCCGAGCTCTCGTTCTTCCATGCCACCTTGGTCCCGACGGGCGCCTCCTTCCACAGTCGGTTGATATCGAGCTTCGGGTCTTCCAAGACCGCCGCCGGGTCGGTGGCGATCACCTCGCGCTCCAGGCCGGTGGTCGTCTCAGGGGTCAGCACCAGGTTGGCGAACTTGTTGTTGAACGCCACTGGGCTGTCCGCGAGTGCCTCGTGCCACGCGAACAACATGGCCAGCTCACCGAAGAGCCGGCAGTCGCACGTCCACTGGTCGAGGTTGTCGAACAGCAGGTCGACAGCTTGGAACGGTGCCGCGCTGATCGGCGTGATGCCCTGCCGGTTGAACTTGATCCGTTCCTCCCGTCGGGCCTCTGACTTGTCCAGCATCCAGTTTTTGTTGTCGAAGTCCTGCTCGTTGCGCTGCGGGAAGGTGCATCCCCCGGACGCGATCTTCCGGACGAGCAGGTTGAGGCCCTTGTCCAGCCCGGCCAGCCAGCGCTGTCGCATTGTCTGGTCGTTGAGGTACGGCGCGACGGTGACCCCACCGGTCGGCTTGACCCTGCCCTTCAACGCGGCCTGCAGCCCGCCGTCCACCCGCTGGTCGAAGAACTGTTGCAGGCGCCACTGGTCGGCCGCGGAGAACACGTCGTAAAGATCCTTCGGGGAGACTCCGCCCGAGCCGAAGATGACGACGACGTCCTCGGGCAGGCTGCGCTCCAGCAGGTCCAGGATGCCCTCAGCGTCGCCTTTGCTCGTTGAACCTTGCCACATTTCGCGGATCAAAAGCTTTTTCCGCGGCGGGTTGAGCTGCATTTTTGGGCTGCCCGCTTTCCAGAGACGCACAACCGCCCTGGCCTTGTTGTCACTGTCGTAACGACCTTCGGTCCCTCCTTGATCCAACTTACCCAAATACCGAAGTAGTTCTTGTTCCGAGAACTCACCTTCATCGAACAGGCGTGCGAATGCCTCACCAGGACCCTTGGTAAAAATATCACCGATGAATTCGAACGGTGCGAATCGCTGTACCCAGGGACGAAATACTGTACGCCGCGGCAACGCGGTAAGAGTCACACCCGTTGCGACGCTGGTCGCGCAAGCTTCGGCTTCCTCCTCGCAAGCGTCATGAGTCGGACCGATTTCGATAGTTTCTGCCGTTAGAGGCGCGCTGCGAGAATTTTGCTGCACCACGTGTGTCAGCTCATGCGCGATTAGTCGGCGCCCTGTCAGTCACTGGTGGGCGCATAATTGTCGGCTGCAAACACGACGTCTCGTCCGACGGTCCATGCCAGCGCGTTTACGGACTTTGCTGACTCATCTGCGCGCGCGTCTCGGTGTATCCGAACGTTCTCGAAGTCGTAGCCGAAGCGCTCTTCCATTAACACGCGCGTCGCAGGTTCGAGTGGCTCGCCCGATGACTGCAGCACCTCATCCACGATTGGCGGTGCAGTCGCCGGCGCGGCTGATGACTCGTTAGGCGCCTTGCGCATCAGGAGCAGATCCTCTTTCTTCTTCAGCGGCGGCAGTCCGAGCGGATTTGTCGGATCAACCTTGGAACGGATGTAGGAATCGACGAAATCCTTGTCGTCCTTTTTCTCCCCTGGCGTTTTCATTCCGGCGCGAAATTGCTCCTGCTCAGCGGCGATCCTGGCCGTTTCCGCCCGATACTTTTCCGAGGCCGTGGGTCCGCCCTTCTTCTTCTCCGATGAGCCACCGAGCGGAATGGTGAGCGACAAACCTGCCTTTTGTTCTTCGGGTTTTGACCCTGACGCGGGCGTCTTGGTGTAACTCGCGCCGAAGCTCACGCCGCCCTTTGTTGTGAGAACCAGGCCCGCGCTAGTCGGCTGTTGCACCGGACCTTCCCACGTAATCTTCGCCTTCAATCCCGGCGCGATGAAGTCGAGCGGCAGCTCCGGAATCTGCATCGGCAGCTTGGAGTTGGTTGCGATAATCGCAGCCAGCGCACCGCCGAGCGAACTGCCGATGATAACCTTCCCCTCGACGGACGCGGCAAAATCTTTCCCCATCTCCGCTGCCTTCGCTTGCAGCTGTTTCGCGACGGGCGTTTCCTTGAGCGCGTCGAGAATCTTGTTGATCGCCTCGTCGTAGTTGTCGGGCTTCGGCGGCGCCTTGGGTTCTTCGCGCTGCACGGCACCTCCCTGGCCTAACGAGCTAATCGTGTTGCAGCCAGGTATTCCTCCGCCCATGATCGTTTCGGCCACGCGATCGGCCTCCTGCTCATATCGGTCTCCCGGTTCATTGATGGTGAGCTTCCGCTGCAGAGCCAGACGTTTGCGTTTGCACTGCTCGCATTCTCCGGTGGGACCCGGCATTCCTCCGCAAGCGCATTTGCGCTGTAGCCGACGGTCAGTCTGCGGCTGCAATGGAGTTCGCAAGCTGGAGGACGCGCCACTTGCGTTTGACAAGTCATTTCATGCCTCCTTGATAAGCGGCCCCTGCAATCTCGGCACCGACTCGCTCGGGTTTTGTCAGGCTGGCGGAGCTAATTCTCGCGGCATCGATTCGTTCCGGATTGGAGAGCCATTGCGATGGCACACCTTTTGCCGCTAGCAATCCGCGCAATTCCTGCTCTAACGCGTCGGCAATCAGCCAACGGTTCGCGGGCTTAAAGCCATGCAGAACCAGTTCTTCAATGTGCACGTCGATTTCGCGCGGCTTCATTTCCAGCTTTCTAGTTCGGTATGCGTTAGCGGTTTCTCGAGTTTCTCGTATTCGAAGCGGACTGCGCCTAACAAGTGCGGCATCCGCACCGGCTCACCGGCGTCTGCAGCGGTGAACGCGGCGTTTAGCGCGATGTTTCGGATATTGCCTCCGGAGATCGAGAGACGCGCGAGACCATCGATGTCGAGCGAATCGGTCGGTGTTTTCGCGGGAAAAATCCTGCGCCATATCTCCGCGCGCTGCGCCTGATCCGGAAACGGAAATTGCACCACGAAACGCAGCCGGCGCAGGAAGGCCGGATCGAGCGCCTCCTTCATGTTCGTGGCGAGGATGGCCAGGCCGCGATACGCTTCCATCCGCTGGAGCAGGTAGCTGATCTCAACGTTTGCATAGCGATCATGGCTGTCTTTCACCTCACTGCGTTTTCCGAAAAGCGCGTCGGCTTCATCAAAAAACAGGATCGCCCCGCCTTCCTCTGCTGCGTCGAACACGCGCCGCAGATTCTTTTCCGTCTCTCCGATGTATTTGCTCACAACGGCGCTGAGATCGATCCTGAACAGATCGAGCTCGAGTTCGTTCGCCAGGACCTCTGCCGCGAGCGTTTTGCCCGTGCCGCTTGGTCCGGCGAAAAGCGCGCTCAGACCCAGCCCGCGATTTGATTTTTCAGCAAAACCCCATTCGTCACAGACCCGCGCGCGATGCCGCACCTGCAACATAACCGTTTGCAGGGTGTGCATCTGCGCCGCAGGCAACACGATGTCAGCCCAAGTTGCGCGCGAGACGATGTGTTGAGCAAGGTCCTGCAACCGCGGGCGGGCACGCAAACGACACGCGTCCCACAGTTCGCTGGCGGTGGTTTTGCCTAACGACTGTGCCGTGGAAGAAATCGCAGCGGTACTGAAATCGAACTGTGACACCAGACGCTCAAGCTGGCCATTGCAACTGCCTCCGTTTTTATCCAGCACGCACTGCCACGCCGCGCGCTGTTCGCCACTTGTCGGCCTTCGCACCTCTAGACTCAGAAGCGGGCGTTCGATATCAGGTCGAGGATCACGCGTAGAAATGAGCAGCGGCGTCCGCGTCAGCTCGATCCAGCGATCAATCGCCAGGGCATGCGACGTATCCGCTGTTTCAAAGCGGTCGCAGTCGAGCAACAGCGCCGCATTGCGCAGGATGGCCTCGCGCTCCCAAACACGATGCAGATTTTCCAGTTCGCTGAGGTTCACCGGTAGAAGCGCTGCTGGAAGTTGAAAAATGTCGATCGTTAGGCGCGCTCCCAGAGCATTCGCAAGACTGCGTTTCGCTCCCGAATCCGGGCCGCAAAGCTGTAAAGCCGGGAGTAGAGGCCCGCTGTTAAACGCCGATTTCCACGCACCCTCCATTCGATCCAAAACCGTCCGCTGCGACTCGGCGATCTCCGGCGTCCCTCGCAAGGGTTCAACGAGACTGGCGAGCCGCGCATCGAGTTGCCATACACCTGTGAGGAAAAAAAGAATTCGCTCATCGATCCGCAACCGGCTATGGGCAAGCGGACCGTCGCCGCAAATCTCGATTATCCGCCAGCGTCGCAACGGCGCGTTGTTTGCAAGCGCGTCCCAATGCGCATCGGGAAAAGCTGCCAGTGCCAGACCGAACGACGGCCATGGATTTGCTCCGGAGCCTGGCGCGGCAGCACAGGAATTGGCGAAATCACCGTCCAGTTCCATTCCGGCGCAAAGCAGAACGATTCGCCGCTCAAAACTTGTTAGGCCAAAAAGCGTGGAGAGCGCATCGAGAGCCGACGATGAACCTGTTGCAGGCGTTTCTTCATCCGGTTCGCGACGGAGCAAGCGCCCGAGTCGCGCCAGTTCCGTCATCAGGCTGCGCTGATTCGCCTGCGCCCAATCGTCGGCCGTTTGCGTATCCGTTTTCATGTGATCGTCACGGTCGGACCAACGAATTGTCCCGAGCCATCGATCTCGAGCGGGCTCTCTGCGCCGTCGATCTGGACCCGGAGCAATTGTGTTCCGGTGGTAAAATCATTCGGAATTGGAAAATCGAGCGTCGCGGTAGTAGCAGGACCCGCCGCCGGACGCGCTGATATGGAAATCGTGCCGCTGCCAACGAGCAATGTCGCGCGTTGAGCGCGACCGACGGGCGGATCGATGGTGAGCGTGAGGGTTGTATTCCGCGTTGCGGCGATCGGAGCCGGGGTAGTGATTTGTGGCGAAAGAACAAATGCCGCGACGTTGGATTCTATGCCGCGATGAGGCTCGGACGTAAGCCCGGTTTCGAAATCAACCGGATGAGTCACCTGCACGGAGTGCAGGCCGGGCTGCAACGTCGCGGGTAGAGCAACAACGATTCGCCCGGCGGTGACGTCGGCGTCGTTAGGCACAATCTCCAGCGCATCGATCCGAACCCGCGTCGTGACGCCGCGCAGACGTTGGCCATCAATGACCACATTGTAGCCGGCGAGAATCGGCTGATCCCGCACGATCGGTGCGGCGTTGTTTTCCTGGGATTGGAGCAAATCGATTACCGGACGCTCGAAAGGAATGACCTTCAGGTTGCGCGCGCGCACTGGCAGGGTTGGCCTGACAGAACGCTGGCTCTCCACCAAAACAACGGAGGCTTTGTAAACCGCCGTTGGCCGATATTGCGATTGGAGCGCCGACCAAATTTTGGAAATTTCCTCAACAGACATGACCTGCGGCGCCAACTTGATTTGCTCGATCTGGTCCGCCAGTTGCGAAGCTTGAAGACCGGCGAGGAGCGGCGGTTGCGGCGGCGCCACGGTCACAGCGCGAATCGTATCGCGCGTGAGCACCGGCATCTCGTGCAGAACAAACATGGCGAGCCCAAGCAGGGCCTCAGCGTGCAATGGACCCGATCCGTAGGCGGTGAGCAGATAACTCAAGTCCAGCGCCAGCGGCGGATTATTAATTCGATCGCCGTTGGCATTGCGGGAAGGAAGCGCGACGTTGCGCCAGCCCTGATTTTCAGTGGCTTGGAAAAGGAAAAGATTGATCCTGTCAGGCGAGGACGCACCGTTGTCGATTCGGTCAGGCGGTTCTGCTGAAACTGTGATGCTGCCACCCAGCGTGGCGGCCAGATCATGATCGGTGATGCTGTTCTGGATGAAATTTTGCAGGACGGCCGTGACCGTGGCGAGCGCAAGCGGAGAGCTCATCGCCTGTCCTCCCTTCGGGACTTCAGATAAGCGTCGAGCGTCAGTTTCGGTTCAGAACGCGTCGACGATTTTCGTGAAGGCACAGCCGGCGGCGTCGCTCGCACATCGATTCGGCCGATCGTTACGCGAACAATCGGGGATTCGTCGTGCGATTCGTTAGGCTGGAAAGCGACGCGATGTCGCGCGCGCCGAGCACTGGGGCGGCCGGGGTCAGCGCCCCCGGCTACAGGGGCGCGGGTTGTAGCCGGGGGCGCTGACCCCAGTCGCGTCGTTGGTGCCTCACGCACCGATTCCATTAGCGTCGCGCCATTGACCATCGGCAGAGCAGTAACTTCTTCCGGCCCGATCCGCCTAACGATCAGCTTAGGCTGATCCGGAGCGAAGATTTTCTGCGGCACGAGCAGCTTCTCCGGCTCGGGCGCAGTTATTTCCTGGCGCGGGCTTTCCTTTGGCCGCGTGGAACTGGTTTTTTGCCTGACGATCGTTCTCACGGTCGATTTTTCTTCTCTTGCTGTCTGAGCTTCCGGCAATCGCTCCGTTGCCGGGGCTTCCACTTCACCGGCGATTTCCGTGACCGGCGCGGGCGCGAAACGTGGCGCCACGAACGGTTCGACCCGCGCCGCAGTGCCGCGTGCCCGGTCGACCAATCTCGCGAGAAAATGGCTCATGCAGCCAGCATCTCCAGATAGGTTTGCCGGCGTTGCGCCGGCAAACTCAGGATTTCGCGCTCCGTCCAGCCGTATGCGCGCGCCAGCGCGTCGATCTGGTACACGAGTCGCTGCGCATGCGCTGCGATCTCATTCCAGAACAAATACGCGATATCAAAAAGCAGTTCCCAATGTTTTCCGCAATTCGGACAGCCTAACGAGATGATAATTTCCGCCTGGGGATCGGCTTTCGCCATCGCGTGACTTAGCGGTTCGACAACATCGTCAGAAATCTTTTCAGGCAGGCGGGGTTCGATAACACACCGCTCGATTAATCGGCGGACACCGCGGGACTGATCGGGCAACGCCAGGGCATCCGCCAGATCGCGACTGGTGGGCAAGCGAAACCGCACACCAGTTCCGTTCACTTCAATTTTTCGCGTTGGTTCCGCAAACTCCCCGGCATCTGCCAGCGTGCGGGTATCAATCGAAAATTCAACGCGTTCCCCACATTGTGGACATTCGGAGGTTCCACCAGCAGACCCTCCGAACATGAATATTCGGAGTCGCAGCAACTGCGCATCGCGTTCCCCGATTGTTAGGTCGGCCAGCTCATCGCGGCTCGATTCCGGATGCGCCGCAGCCAACAGCGTTAACGCCCGATCGAGTTCATGCTGTTGCCGGCCAGTTTCCCAGACATCAAGGATTTTCTGTGGCGAGAGAGATCGCGTCGGCTGCTCCATGACCGAAGGCATCCACTTATGCCGGCTCGACAAAGGTTGGTTCGGTCGGCTCGGTGACGTCGTAATCACGCTCCCAGCCTTCGTTCTCCAGTTTGATGTGCTGGATCGCAACCGCATTTGCGTTCGCATCAAGATCCGAGAGCGCCTGGAATTCCGAAACCCAGGCGCGAAATATCTTGTAACTGATCGCGAGCTGGCCTGCTTCGTTGTAGACGTCGAGGATAACATCCTTGCGGAAGTCTTTCAGCGAAACTTCGGCGCCAAGGCCGGACCCGAAGTTCCAAACCTTGTTCGCCCATTTTTCGAATTCGGTGTCGTGGGTAACACCGCGCTCCAGCGAGATTGCTTCAAACTCGGTGCGGCCGGGCGACTTTCGGCTGCTGCTGGGATCGCCTCCTTCCCGATGTTTTACCACTTCCGTGGTCCGCTTAAGCGCGCCGACTTTGCTGACGCCGGCGACGTAACGCCCGTCCCACTTTACTCGGAATTTGAAGTTCTTGTAAGGGTCGAATCGTTGTGAATTAACACTGAATTGAGCCATGGGATTCTCCTCGGTTTAGGTTTCGATTTGCCCGGCGAGCTGCTGGATTTTAATGACGACAAATTCGGCCGGTTTGAGCGGCGCAAAGCCGACAAGGATGTTCACGATGCCGTGATCAATGTCGGTTTGGGTTGTAGTTTCTCTGTCGCACTTGACGAAATACGCTTCGCGCGGTGTTTTTCCCTGAAACGCGCCTTGTCGGAAGAGGCTTTGCATGAACGCGCCGATGTTGAGCCGGATCTGCGCCCAAAGCGGCTCATCGTTAGGCTCAAAGACAACCCACTGAGTGCCGCGAAAGAGCGACTCCTCAAGGAACAGCGCTGTTCTACGTACTGGCACGTATTTCCATTCCGACGCGAGGCGATCGCTTCCCTCCATGGTGCGCGCGCCCCAAACCACCCGGCCCGCTGCGGGCATGGCGCGAAGGCAGTTAATGCCTAACGGATTTAGCTGGCCTGTATCGGCATCATTGAGAGGAACGCTTAACGCGGGCACACCGAACAGCCGCGCTTCAAGACCAGCTGGTGCTTTCCAAACGCCGCGATCGGAATCGGTGCGAGCCATCACCCCGGCGACCGCGCCGCAGGGAGCGAACTCTTCGAATTGATTGTCATGCAGCGAATTCGTTTGCCACAACGTCGGGAAATAAAGTGCGGAATAGTTTGTCGTGTCTATGTTGCTCTGGAAATCCGCGATAGCGGTTGCCCCGGACAGCGCGCTGCCGTAGGGCGGGTCGACAATGAAGAAGGCGCGATGAGCGCGACAGAACGCCGCTGCTTCGTTAATCAGATCAGTTTCAACATCTACCGGCCCCGTCTGATCGGGATCGGAACTGAGTTTGTGCGGTGGGATGCAAAGAAGGTTGAAAAGATCGGCGTTGAGCAACGCAAACATTCCGCGTTTGTTCGCTTCAAGCGCGGGATCGGTAATCTCATTGCGCCGCAGCGCCAAGCCGTCGCTTCCCTGGTCCGCTGCAGCAACGACCGTGTAACGCGCCGAAAAATCATCACTGAAGGGATCAGGATTTTCTCCGGCGCCAATGGCTGCGTGAGTATTCGGCCGTGTGTTCGGAACTGTTGTTGCTCGCAGCAACTGCGACTCGTTTCCTAGAACCGTGTCAACTCGGCGGGGGTGCCCGGCCGTGACGGAGACGTTGCGAAAGATCTCAATCGTATCGGCGCCAACATCTTTAACTGAAAGATTGAAAAGTGAGTTTGCCGCTTCTGTTGGGAGCGGGTCCCGAGTGTCGTGATCGATTCGAACGCGAAGCTGATTCCCCCAGGCTCCGGGTGATGCCGCTTCCAGATCCAGCCCGTTGATACTCATTGTGGCGCGCTCAGCAGCTCCCCCGTCGGGCCGATAACAGCGAACGATGAGCGCCTGGCTGCCGCCGTTCAGGAAAAAGTCCCTTACTGCAAAACCGAGCGCGCTCCCCAGCCACAGGCCACCAAAAGTGCGCTCGAAATCGCCGTAGCTGTTGACCACAGTAAACGGAGAGTCTTCGTCCGCATCAGTAGGTCCACGCAAAGCGCGACCGACAAACGCGGTTATTGACGTCGCTACACCAGTGATAGCGCGAACACCGCTTGGGATTTCTTCGATGTAAACACCGGGATAAGTCAGTGTGGCGGGCATATTGATCCTTTCTCGTTAGGCTAATTCATTCAATTTCTGCAGGAGTAGAGGGTTGTGTTGGCTGTTGCTGCAGTGTGGAGACATATCGTAAAGAGACGCGGTAAAATGTCTGGCCATCTGGAGACAGCTTTTCTTCGAGAAAACCTTGTTCGACGAGTTTCGCGACGGTCTCTGCAATCTTCGGCGCCCATCTTTTGACGCAGGAGTCGAGCACCCACCAATGAAGAATTCCGTCGAGCGTATCCTGCGCCTCCGGATGCCTGGCCAGGTAATCCAGAATTTCTGAGGCCGGAGATAAAAGTGGCGGACTGCTTAGCACACATTCGGGATGTTGATCTTTCGCCTTAGCAAAAGACGTGCCCGGGCGTATCCAAGCTGCGCGCGGAAGATTATTTGTCTGCAAGCCGGCGTTGCTGGGAGTTTGAATTCTCCCTCTGGAAATGGCTCGCTGAACTACGCCTTTGTAATCGAGAGAAACGCGTCTGGACGTGAATTCGAGAGCGTCTCCTTCAGGACAATTTCATCCTACCATTCCGAGCAAATCGGAGCGCCCAGCTGCAGAGCCCCTGTGTCGGAAGCCGAGGACAATTTTGTCCATCGTTTAGACAGCACTTTGCCATGCTTGATTGCTATTCTGATCTATGCGCGTAGCCAGGACCGATATGTCACATTAGCAGGTCTTCACCGCGCCTGGCGCGCGGAAGCAAGCCGTGTTTGCGCAATAGTTGCCAGAACGCCCGACGGTTTTTTTTCGCCGCAAGCGCAGCGCGAGTGATGTTTCCACGATGCGCATGCAGAACCGAAGTAAGAAAGTCATGCTCGAATTGCCAAACGACACGCGATTTCATTGTCTGGAACGACTGATCTTCGACGGCATGTCCCGTTGTCCGGCAGGTTGAGGTCCGAGAGTTCAATCTCGCAGCGGTCCGAAAGTACAATTGCGCGCATGAGCACATTCTGGAGCTCACGCACATTTCCCGGCCATGGATGGACAAGAAGGCGGTTGAGAGCGGCGAGCGAAATATTTTTTGGCCGACTATTCGTGATCGCAGCCTGTTTCTCCAGAAAGTCGCGCGCAAGCAGCAAGATATCGCCGGGACGCTCACGCAATGGTGGAATCGTCAGTGTGAGTACGCTCAATCGGTAGAACAAATCCTCACGGAATTTTCCAGAGTGTAGAATCTGGTTGAAATCGGCGTTCGCAGCCGCAATTACCCGAATGTTTGCATGACGGATCTGCTCCGATCCTACCGAACGATATTCTCCGTCTTGCAGGAACCGAAGTAATTTTACCTGGGCCCGCGGCGTTAGGCAGTCGATCTCGTCCAAAAATAGCGTGCCGCCTTCGGTCTCGCGGATTAATCCTGCTCGATCGGATGCCGCGCCTGTGAACGCGCCACGTTTATGGCCGAAGATTTCACTTTCCAGCAGGTTCTCTGGAAGCGCGCCGCAATTCACCGGGACGAACGGCCGATCCGCACGTGCACTGAGGTAATGAATAGCACGCGCAAAAAGCTCCTTGCCCGTACCAGACTCTCCGGAAATCAAAACAGTGGCGTCACACTGCGCGAACCGCGGCACGCATCGTACTTTTTCCAGAAACTGGGAACTCTCGCCGATAATCTGTTTTAGCCCTATATCTTGCTTGAGTCTTTCCACGAGAGCGCTGGCTCCGGGGCTGACTCGCGCTTGACGCTTCAGACGCGGCAATACGTCGGAAGCGCGCAACGGAGGCAATAGGAAATCCGCCGCGCCTGCCTCCAGGAATGGAAAAACGTCGAAGGCTTCCGGGTGCGTGGTCGTGACCAGCAGCGGTCGATTCGGAAAGGCCCGTTGAAGCGGCGCGAGGAAAGGTTGGACCTTTGTTGCTTGAAATGAATCGAGCGTGGCGACAACCACATCAGGGTTCGCACCGCCGGCCGGTCTCGGCTTTAGTTGTGACTCGGCACGATATTCGAATCGTGAAAAGGTGAACCCCTTTGCTCGCTCAAGCAGTGCCTCGAGTGAGTCGGCCAGGACCGTGGTCTCGGGTTCGCAGACAATCGCAACTCGAATGACTGAACTCGCTTCCGTGAGACTCGAAGACTGCACGGAAGTCATACGTTACATCGTTGAATTTCCCGACTGCCGCCCCTCTCTGCCGGGAAATTGACTTTTAACCCACACCGCAAAACCGTCAAGCATCGATTCCTAAGCAGTTCCCCCTAGGGAAATTGACCTGCCGCATCGCTCAACGTGACCTTCCCAACCAGCGCGAACGCTCGCAGTTTGCCAGGTTTAACCGGCGTCCCGTGCGTACCAATCCACTTTGCGGGTAACGTACATCACGATCGCCAGCACAATAAAGAGCGCAATAGCGCCCATGAGCAGCGCGTAATCCTGCTGGCGCAAAGTGATGTAGAGAAACAGGTAAACGCCAGCCAGTCCGGCGCCGATCATGAATGTGCGCACTCCGCCTCCGAGGAAGAAGCGGCAATACCATGTGATCAACAGCGTCGATGCCACTGCCGCCACAAGGTAAGCCCAACTGAATCCGATAAATTCCGAAATCGACAACAGCAGCAGATAAAATATGCAAAGCGCAGCGCCGACCATCAGATACTGAAAAGGATGAATTTTTTGCCGCGCCGTAACTTCGAACAGAAAAAACGCTGTGAAGACGAGCACGAGGAAGAGCACACCGTATTTAATTGAGCGTTCGACGTAGCGATACGCGTCCAGAATCGACAGGAATTGCGCGCCGAAGAACGAGTTTGAAACCGCCTGTGTGGTGAAACGCTCGTTGCCGGCGCGGCTCGTCCACGATTGCGGGTAATCCCGTCCGTAATACGAAATCTTCCATTTTGCGTCGAAGCCGTCCGGGCGAACCGATCGTTCTGCGGGAAGAAACGCGCCACGAAATCCGGGGTCGGGCCAGTTCGATTTCAGTGTCGCTTCGTTTTGCACTCCGAACGGCGCGAAGAAAATTCCCTCGCTACCATTGAAATCCAGCGGGATCGAGAATTGAACCTCCGTTCCAATCGGCTGATCACTGCCGAGGGATGCCGTCGCGCCTGTCGTATATCCGGGGACCTGCGAGCCAGGTAACATTGAACGCTTCGTGCCGCCCCAATCGAGCACGATCGCCTCACGCGTGCCGCGCAGATCGTTGATCGCGATCGTGACAAACGCGTCCTTCCATTGCACATCTTTCAAATCGATCTTTAGCGATCCAAAATCGGGCGGCGCAAATTTTCCCGAGAGAACCGTCTGCGCACGATAGACCACCGCTTCATAAATTCCGCGATGCAACTTCTGTGTCTGCACGCTACCGGAAACGTTCAGCGTTTCGGGCAGAAAATAAGCGTTTCCGGTGGCAGTCTCTTCCACTTCACGGCGCTCTACTTTTCCGTCCGGTGCAGGAATTTCTTTCACCGTTTTAAATTTGTATTGATACGGAATACCGAGCACTGGCCCGATTACATTTTGTTCTCTGCCCCATGACGAAGTGATATCGGCAACGGCCTCGTTCCGCCGTTGCAATCGCTCGCTCAATACACCTGTGATCATCGCCAGCGGGATTAGCAGCACCAAAACCAGCGCTCCGACTCCGAGCAATTTGAAGATCGTGCTATGACGTCGCCCGAACCACGGTTGCGATTTTGGCAAGGGCGGCGGCGCTTGAACTTCGGGCATGCCGCGGATCTTGAACAAGCGAAACCGCTTAGGCAACTACCTTCATGCCTGCGTTTGCCATTGCCGCCGAATTCGCGCCGCCTCGCGCATGAAGTTCGGGTTCCGGATTATTTTCGTTGGATTCTCAGGCATTGAATCGCTGCGGACGAACAGCGAAAGGCAATCGATCAGGCGCCTCCCACGCCAGTTCACCAGCTCCTGACTCAGGCAATGCAGCCCGTTTCGCCCGGAGAGCGTGCGAAATAACCCGGCTGTCATGCCGGGATTCCGATGATGCGCCCAGTCCAGAATCTTTGCCTTGATCAACGGCGTCGCCAGGAACTCCGGCAGCCGTTCGCGCGGCGAATTAACGTATTCGCCGAAATTCGAATGATGAATGAAACCTTTGCCGCCGATTTTCAACTTCATTCCAAGTTGGCGCAGATACGCTTCCACCACATCGCGGTCAGGATGCACAAAGGAATCGAAGCTGAAAACGAAATCCACTGACGAGTCGGGAATCATCGATAAGGAGAGGCCGTCATTCAAGACGCAGCGGACATGCGGAACACTCGCAAAACGCTCACGACACGCTTCGATACATTCGCTCGACTTATCAACGGTCCATAGCTCGTTGCAGTAATCCTTCAGATAATGCGTCCACCGCCCGAACCCGGGCGCGATTTCCAAAATTGTGCCCGCCGGCAGACACTCGTGAATCCGCGGAAAAATTGTGCCCGACCATTGCGCGGCAGAGCTGCCCCACGGTTGCGACCATTCCTCGCCCGCCTCTTTCCAATCGTACTTCATTTATAGAATGGCTGGGGGGACGGAATCGAACCGCCGCCACGTGGATTTTTAGTCCATGTTTCTCACGATGGAAAGCTGGTCGCCTCAGCGGCTGCTATTCAACCTAGCGCGGCTGCCCTTGAGGCAGGGCTGATGGAACAAGAACAACACTACCGGTGTTCTGCCGTGTTGCCGTGAATACGTACGTTTGTCCGCTCTGCACGTTCAGCACCGTCGACGTCGGCTGATAGTTTGATACGACCGACACGGTCAGCATATGACGCCCCTCCGGCAAGAAGTCATCGTAGCGGCCTCCCGGCACAATGTTGGCGGCCGTTCTCCCATCGATCTTAAGATTGAGAGCCAAATTCGATCCAAAGTTCGGGGCCCTCAAGATAATAAGACGTCCATCCGGCTGAGCGAGGGCAGTTTCGGCGGAAGGGCCGGGCTCTGCTGGACTCGCGCTAGTTGCAGGAGGAGATACTTCCGAGGCAGTAGAAGTGGGCAGTGGCGGGACTTGGTCGATCTCATGTTCGCGCGGCTTTATGTCGTACTTGGCAAAATCAGCAGCGGTGCCAGACGGCGAAGTGCTTACCTCTTGCGATGAAAAATCCGGAGCCGTCGGCATCGGCGCTGCGGCTGGAGTCGGTACCCTGAGCTTCAGTCGTCGATCGGCCAGCTCATATGCCGCACCAGCCGAGGGACCCATTTCCTGAAGTTTGCGCCACATTTCATTCGCGCGGTCGTAAAGCTTCATGAGATCGTAAGTCTTCGCTAGTTCGGCGATTACGGCGGCGTTATTCGGTTCGCTATCCAACGCTTCCTGCAAGCGCTCGATCGCATTTGTCGTGTCACCTCGATCGCGCAGCTCGATGCCTTCTCGCAGCAACTGATCTGCCAGCGACGGCCAGGATGCAGGAGTTTGATCGACCAGCGGCGGCCAGGATACAGGAGCGTGGGCCATTGCTTCCGCCGAGGACTCCGTTAGCGTCAAAGAACCAGGTGATGGTGACGGAGAGGGGTTCGTCCGCGTCAACTCACTATGCCCGCGCGACAGGCGAGCGGATATTGCATCCTTGTGCCACCCCATCCACAAGCCCACTGCAAACACGAGAATTACAACGGTCGCGGCTGCCAATCGCCTTTTGAGCAAGTTGTTTTTGCTTAGCAAAAGCAACCTTGGGCGCCATCTTCTCCACAGCGGAACGATTAGAAAGACCCATGTGACAATGGCAAGTGCTGCGACTGCCAAATGGCTTGCGAAAGGGTCCAATTCTCGAAAAAAACGCATGAGGATAACGCCTCATCCCAAGGTGCTGAAATCGTAAGAAATCGGATGCCAATCGCAAGCCCATTTCGGATACTTACGAGTCGTCAGAGGTATGGCTGGGGGCGGAATCGAACCGCCGACACGTGGATTTTCAGTCCACTGCTCTGCCAACTGAGCTACCCAGCCGTGATGGCACCGATCATGTGGCGCCGTGGGATTTTCACTATGCCGCAATGTAATTGTTGGGCAAGCGCTGCGCTTGCCATTTTGGCTCGGCAAGGCGACAACCATTTCTGCGCGCCGCAGGCTCCGGCTTTACGTTGTAGCCATGCCCCTGTGGGGCGTTTGCATCGTCTGAACCAAAAACCCATCGAACGGAGCACAGCTTCGTGGCTACAGCCGCTCAAGAGTTTCACAACCTCGTCGCCCATTCATTGTGCACAGTAGATTTCCAGTTACAATCGGCCACATGAAGAAGCCCATTTTCACCAGCGAAGCGCCGGCGGCCATCGGTCCTTATTCGCAAGGGATTCGCACCGGACGCTTCCTGTTTTGCAGCGGTCAGATTCCACTCGACCCGAAGTCTGGCGAAATCGTTTCCGGTGACATCGCGACCCAGACCCGGCGAGTATTGGATAACATCGCAGCCCTGTTACGAGCCGAAGGCCTGACGTTTGATCATGTCGTCAAGACAACCATTTTTCTCACGAACCTCGGCGACTTTCAGAGGGTAAACGAGATATACGGCTCGTATTTCAAACAAGATCCTCCTGCCCGTTCCACCGTCCAGGTTTCCGCGCTGCCGAGAGAAGCTAACGTGGAAATCGAGGTAATTGCCGCCGCAGCGGAGGCCGATCAAACCGCCTATGATACATCTGGATAAGACGATTCCGCATCCGGGGAGCGCACGCCGCTGGCGTGCTGGCGATGGCGCCCTCGCCAGCGCGGACTTTTTCTGGTTGTCCACATTCATGCGCGCAGCTACTTCCGAGGCGTTTCGGCGAGGGCGCCGAAACGGGCACGCGAGGGCGCGTGCGCTCCCCAAATGAGCAACGATCTCCTTGCTTTGTTTCGTAAGACCGGAGCCTTGCTGGACGGCCATTTCGTTTTGCGCTCGGGTCTGCACAGCCGCGAGTATTTCCAATGCGCGCTGCTTCTTCAACACACTGACATCGCCGCAAACGTGTGCGGATGGCTTGCCGACAAAGTGCGCCAGTTTGATTGCGACACAGTTATCTCCCCGGCCTTGGGCGGAATCATTGTCGGCCAGGAAGTCGGCCGCTCGTTAGGCAAATGCCACATCTTCGTCGAGAAAGATGAAGGCAAACTCGTCTTGCGCCGTGGTTTTCAAATTTTGCCTAACGAGAAATTCGTTGTGGTCGAAGACGTAGTCACTCGCGGTGGCCGCGTGCAGGAGACCATCGACATCGTGCGCGCGCACGGCGGCATCGTCTCCGCAGTCGGAGTGATTGTCGATCGAAGCGGTACAGCTAAACCGGATTTCGGCTGTCCGTTTGTGAGCCTAATCGAAATGAATGTCGAGACGTTCCCAGCCGACAAACTCCCGCCCGATCTCGCCAAAATTTCCGCCGTGAAACCTGGCAGTAAATAGACGACCGGCTTGTGCTTCACGAAAGCGCATTGCCTGGGCATTGAACACATTGCCTCATTAATGCATGTTCTAAAATGAGCGCCACAGAGATTCTCGACGAGCTGTCCAGGTTGACTCCGGCTGAACTCGAAATCATCTACCGTCGCGCAATAGAACTGCGTCAGGGTCACACGCTTGAGGCAAGCCCGGAATTGCTGGCCGCTATCGACGCAGCTGACAAGTCGTTTGCGAAAGAAGGCGGCGTCAGCGTCGATGAGGCTCGCCGCATCGTCGCCGCGTGGAATACGAAGTAGTCATTACTCGTTTAGCGCTTCGTGATCTGGAGCAAATTCGAGCTTATATCGCGCGCGACAACCCGGCAGCGGCAGAGACGTTTGGGTCTGAAATTGCTGGATCAAGCCAAGTCACTACGCACGTTCCCGGAACGAGGTGGGTTTATCGCGGAGCGTCCAGGGGCGCGCTTCGTGATCGCGTATCCGTATCTGGTGATCTATCGAATCGACAAGCAGTCAGGCACAGTGCGCGTATTGCGATTCTGGCATGGAGCCCGAGAACGGTTAAGGATACGCTTGTAGAATAAGAAAGGTTTCCGGTTATTCACTCGATCGAGCTGGCAAAATGCGTCCGCTTACCTCGCCGAAACCGACGCGGTAACCATCGCCCTGGCACCAGCCGGTGATCGTTAGGCGGTCGCCGTCCTCCAGCCACTTGCGTGTTTCGCCGTTTGGCAGCTTGAGCGAATTTGCTCCGCGCCAGGTCAGTTCCAGCATGCAGCCGCGCGATTCTTCAGTTGCTCCGCTAATGGTGCCGCTTGCCAGTAAATCGCCTGGCTCAAGGTTGCAGCCGTTCACTGTATGATGGGCAAGCTGCTGCGAAATGCTCCAGTAAAGATTTTTGAAATTCGTGCGCGTGATCACATGTGGCGCGCTCATCGATGACGTTTGAAGCTGCGCTTCAAGCTGGATGTCGAATGTGAAATCGTTTCTTGCGCGCAAATATGAGAGCGGCTCGGGATCCTGTGCCGGAAATGGTTTCCTGAACGCTTCGAGCGCTTCGAGCGTCACCACCCACGGCGAAATGCTTGTCGCGAAATTCTTGGCCAGGAACGGGCCCAGCGGCTGATATTCCCACGCTTGAATGTCGCGCGCGCTCCAGTCGTTCATCAGGACCAGTCCGAAAATGTGATCGGTGGCGCGATCGATCGGCACGGGTTCGCCTAACGAGTTTCCCGGCCCGATCAGAAACGCCATTTCCAATTCGTAATCGAAGCTCTTGCTCGGGCCGAATGTCGGCGCGGTTGCATCCGGCGCTTTGGTCTGTCCGCTCGGCCGGCGCACGTCCATCCCGCTGACGACCACCGAACTCGCACGCCCGTGATAAGCGACTGGCAACCATTTCCAATTTGGCATCAGCGCGTTCTCAGGACCGCGCAACATTGTGCCGACGTTATGCGCGTGATGATACGACGAATAGAAATCAGTGTAATTGCCGATGCGTACCGGAAGTTTCATCGCCACATCCTTTTGCGCATGAAACATTTTTTCCCGCAGCCGCGCGTCATCGCGCAGTATTGCTGTATCCGCCGAGAGCAGGTGCTGAAGAATCTCGCGCGTCTTTCGCCACGCCGGACGACCGAGCGCCAGAAATGAATTCAGCGAATCTTCAGAGAATACTTTTTGGTTCCAAAATTCCGGCGACCGAAAATGACCGAGTTCTTCCAACTCGGAGAGATCAATAACCAAATCCCCAATCGCAACGCCAACACGGGGCTTGCCTTGTCGCGGTTGGAAAACGCCGAAGGGAAGATTCTCCAACGGAAAGTGCGAATCCGGTGGAACCTCGATGAAGGATTTGAGAGGCATTCTTTGGAATTGTAGGGCGTTTGATTCGCTCGCGCCAGCGAGCTTACCCTTCGGGGCTTCCCGTCCATGTCGCTCGGCGCCCGCGGGCTCCATTCTGTGAAACGCCAACCTGCGGCGTCCGCCGCGGCGGACGCCCTACAATAAATTCAACATGCGCAAATCGTCGCGCGGTTCGTCAAAGCTGCAACTGCCGAAAGACCTCACGAATTTGCGGCGGTATCGTAGGCGTTCCGTATCGATTTTCCATTTGCCCCACGTGAAGAAATCGTCGGTAAACGAAAACGAGCCCGAATCTTCGTCCTCCAGCATCATCGCCGCCTGATCTGCGTCCCATTGATGCTCCGCCGCAAGGACAGCGGCTCCCAGCACATTTAGAAATCCGTGCATCTTCGTTTTCACTTCATCGCGGAATTGCCGGATTGGATGATGCAGCCCGGCCGTGAACTTGATCGAGAGCTGATTGGTAGCTGCCGTTACCAGAGCGCGCGCGATCTGCGCCGAAGTTGGAAATGCATCGGCCGTAACTCCGCCCGTCCGCAATTTGTAACCGAATGTTGCCATGTCCTCGTGGGAATTGCGCCCGGCAATCAATGCAATGGTTTGCGCTGCTCTCTCAGGAGGCGCTTCCCAAAAAACCGGCAACTCACTAATAATGGATCTCGCTGCTTTTAGAGAAGCAGAGTCGACATCCTCCGGCAAAAACATCTCCAGATGACTGATCGAAACACGATCGGTGTCGTGTTCCGAGAACGAACGAATCGCCGTCTCAGCATTATAGAGCCCATCGAGAAAGGCATCCGACTTCGCGGTTTTCGCTCCGAGCGCAGCGATGCGGAGTGGGTGGCGAGGATGGAACTCCGAAAGAAATTGCCTTGCAGCATCAAACTGTTCGACCGGCAGAACGAACCCGTTCAGCATCCACCCTTCATTTAAACACACATAGCTCGCCTGGTTCCGCAACGCGGGTTCGAGCGCCAGAGCGCAAGGCGGAAACATTCCGGCATAATCAATCGCTTGACTGAGAAGAGCGCGAAGCGACGCGGAAGCAGCCATAACGGCGAGAAGCTAACCACGAATCCGCCTTCGCCAACCAGCCTTCGTCCCGCAACCGCGGGACTACGGCGTGTCGAGAGGCTACGGCGGACAGGTGGACACGAAGATCTTCAGGTAAATCGCACGGGCACTCACTTTTCTCTATTCTATGCTGAGCTTTCGGCTCCTTTGCGCCAGCACAAGCTTCGAGCGGCGGCTTTCCAGCTGCCGTCGGTGTCCCGAAACGCTCTCCCCTCCGTCGCTGGACGTTATTTCCCATTCGGACCAGTCCTCTTTTGCAGCAGCCATGGCCTTCGCTGTTTGTTCCCAAGAGAGCTTGGGGCGACTTCGTATCCAAGAAATCACATTACATTGAGGCTCAAGCCGGCGTTCCGTATCCATGAGATGAGTTAGCTCTGTTGAAAAGCTAGGCCGGCGAGACGGCGGATTGCAAGCGCCGTTAGGCGCGATATGTCTATAGCAAAATGCATCTCCCATTCCGCCAAGCTCCATAGGAGCGGCACGAAAAGGCTGCTGATTTCCCATGTCGCTTCTACGTAGCTTGAATTAATTTATTGGCGGATGTCCTATAAACATGTCGCGCCTAACGGCGCTTCGGCGCTTCAGCACGAGCTTTTCAACAGAGCCAGATGAGTTCTAATCGCACGACGCAAATTGCGGCGTCATGCTAAACGAAGCGCGCAAGTTGCCGCCGGGCGAAATGGTCTGGATCCCTTGCTTCTTTTCGAACGCGCGTTGCTCATGGTGATCGGTCAACCCCCAGCAAGGCTCGACACATAGAAATGGCCCACCGTCCGACCACAACGTCACGTACGGCACGCCGGTCAGGTCCAGAGTCACCCATCGACCGCTTGGTGGATCGACATAGGAAAAAACTCGTCGCGGCACATCCGCTAGTTCGAGAATCACCGAACCGGGTAACTCGTTCCTTGGAAACGGCATTTCGCCACCGCGAAATTCAATTTCACGCGTTTCGCCCGACAAGAAATTGCCCGGCGAAAAATATCGTCGGTACAATCCGCGCGGCATTTGTAAATGAAAGGTCTCGAATGAAGTTGCGCCAAAGCCTGGATGCAATCCGAACGACACATGTGCGGTCAGTTCCGCTTCATGGTTCCGAAACTCGAAAAGCACACCCACGCCGTTAGCGCCAATCTGATAAGTGAGATCCACGCTCACCTTCAGCGGATATTCGATTGGTGAAAAATCATCCGGTGTGATTCGGTATTTTAGCGAAGCGCCGCTCTCGTTGGTGAAAGATCCGACGAGATGCCATGTTTTCGTGCGAAGAAAACCGTGGGTGCCGCCCTTGATTTCGTGGCCGCGATAGAGACTGCTGCCATTCTTCAGTCGATGAAGATAATAACCCATGATCGTGGCGTGATTTGCCCAGCCTTTAGGTGGCGCCGTCGCATCGTTGTCCCGGTAAAGAAAGCCAATCCACGCGCCGGCTTCGTTGATTCGCGCCATGCTGATCAGTTCCGCACCCAGGGGCGACACAATGATGCCAAGGCCGCTCTCTTCGTCAGTAAGAACATCCAGATGCCGACCGTCACGGTTTTCCTCTGTGTGCAAAAACTTCATGAGTCGCTACGTCGGTGCGTCATTCTGAGCGAAGTGGAGCGTAGCGCAACGAAGTCGAAGAATCCCGTTGAACCTCCTAAAGGTAACGCGACGGGATCCCTCGACTTTGCTCGGGATGACGGAAAGGCCGACTGCTCATGGGAACAAGCCGCGCACTTGTTTCGCTTTGATAACGCGTTCAACGCCGATCGCCATCGCCGCTGTGCGATGCGACACCCTGTGGTCCTTCGCGCGTCTGATTACCTGCGCAAACGAATGCTCGAGAATGCGGAAAAGTTTGTCAGTCACTTCAGACTCCGACCACAAAAAGGCCTGCAGACCTTGCACCCATTCAAAGTATGAAACGATCACGCCACCCGCATTGCACAGAATGTCCGGGATCACGAAGACTTCGTCCCAACGTTGGTCAAGAAGCAGATCCGCATCTGGCGTGGTGGGGCCGTTCGCACCTTCGGCAAGAATGCGGCACTTGATTTGATCGGCATTTTTTGCGGTAATCACGCGATCGATCGCGCACGGAGCAAGAATATCGCACGGCAGCGTGAGAAACTCGTTAGGATTCACATGATCATCCTGAGCGAACGCCCGCAGGTTCCCCTTCTTGATCATGTGTTGCTCGGCGGCTTTAACGTCGATCCCTTTCGGATCGTAAATCGCTGCGGTGTGATCGCTGATCCCGACGACTTTGACGCCACTCTTGTAGGCCAGCGATAAAGCTGCGACCGAACCGACGTTGCCGAATCCTTGCACGATCGCGGTGCATTTTTCCGGATCCATCTTCAGCATGCTCATGGCGCGTTCCACCAGATAAACGACGCCGCGACCAGTGGCCTCACGCCGGCCTTCGGTTCCGCCTATGGCGACCGGTTTGCCGGTGACGATTTCGTTCACGGCGTAGCCCATGTAAACGGAGTAGGTGTCCATGAACCACGCCATGATCTGTTCGTTGGTGCCCATGTCCGGGCCCATGATGTCGGTGTGCGGACCGACGAACGGGATCATTTCCTGCATGTAACGGCGCGAAACGGCTTCGAGTTCAGTCCGCGATAGTTTGCCAGGATCAACAGCCACGCCGCCCTTCGCGCCGCCGTATGGCAACTGGGCCAGCGCGCATTTCCAGCTCATCCACATCGCCAGCGCCGCTGTTTCGCCCATCGAAAGCGAAGGCGCGAAGCGCGTGCCGCCTTTGGTCGGCCCCAGAGCGATGTGATGTTGCACGCGGTAACCCTGGAGAGCTCTGGTGCTCCCGTCGTCCATGTGCACAGGCAGCGTCACGGCGACGGCGCGTTTGGGGTACGTCGCCCATTCGCGGTCGTTCTGGTCGATGTTCAGATAATCGGCGATGACGCGAAACTGCTCGCAGGCCATCTGGAAAACTTCGTCGTCGTAAATCGTGTGTGCCGCTGTATCAGCGCAACTCTGGGTCTCCATGGGAAGCTGCTATTTGCGCTGGGCACGTGGCGTCGTCAACTCCGAAACTTTGGAGTGCGGCGACATGTCGCAGGTCTGGGGAGCGCACGCGGCTCGCGTGCTGGCGAGCGCGTCTCGCGATCGCGAACTTTTTTCAGTGCACAAGGCACACTGTTTTGATCGCAGCTCCAGAAAAGATCGTTTCGGCGCGCCGCTGAAACCAGCACGCGAGCCGCGTGCGCTACCCAGACACCGGACGATTTTTGATTTGGAGTGCGGCGACATGTCGCCGCTTTAAAAGCGCGGACATGTCCGCGCACTCCAAATGTACAGCTAGCGTCGACAAGATCGCGCCACATGCAGTAACGTCGCAGCCAGCAATGAAAATCGAAACCATAGCCGTTCACGCGGGGCACGAGGTGGATCCCGCAACCGGAGCAGTCGCCGCCCCGATTTATCTTTCCACCACCTTCGAGCGCGACATCGAAGGCACGTACTCGCGCGGGTTCATGTACTCGCGCAATGACAATCCAAATCGGCAGACACTCGAGCGCGGCGTGAGCATGCTCGAAGGCGGCGCAGCCGCCGCGGCATTCGCCTCGGGCACCGGCGCCACCATGTCGATTTTGC
Source organism: uncultured Verrucomicrobiae bacterium (assembly GCA_963803285.1). Taxonomy (GTDB): domain Bacteria; phylum Verrucomicrobiota; class Verrucomicrobiia; order Chthoniobacterales; family UBA10450; genus Udaeobacter. The sequence goes on from CAWDMG010000024.1 coordinate 56,093, forward strand.
AGGCATTATCTCCGGGCGATCACGTGCTCGCGCACGTAGACGCCTATTACGGCACATCGCGATTGATCCGCGAGATCTTTGTGCGCTGGGGACTCCAGGCCGATTTCGTGGACATGAGCGATCTCCCCGCGGTTAGGAAAGCGCTGCGACCAAATACAAAACTGGTCTGGGCGGAAACGCCTTCCAATCCGTTGCTGAAAGTTGTCGATCTCGCCGCGCTTGCTGACATCGCGCACGGCGCCGGCCCGATTTTCGTTTGCGACAACACATGGGCGCCGGTGCTGCAACGGCCAATCGAGGTCGGCGCAGATTTAATCCTGCATTCCACGACGAAATATTTCGGCGGCCATTGCGATGTTCTCGGAGGAATTGTCGTCGCGAAAAGGGAGGATGAATTTTTTCAGCGGATCCGCAGCATTCAATACGAGGGCGGCGCAGTCCCCTCGCCTTTCGATTGCTGGCTAATCCTGCGTGGAATGCGGACATTGCCGTGGCGCATGCGCGCGCATTCGGAGAACGCGATGAAAGTCGCGGAGTTCCTCGCGCGACATCCGAAAGTGGCACGCGTGCATTATCCCGGGTTGCAATCGCACCCGGGACACAAAATCGCGGCCGGACAAATGTCCGAATTCGGCGGGATGCTGTCGCTCGAAGTAAAAGACGGCTATGACGCGGCGATGTCGGCCGCGGCGAAAACAAAAATCTTCATTCGCGCGACGAGCCTGGGTGGCGTGGAAAGTTTGATCGAGCATCGAGCATCGATCGAAGGCCCCGGGACAACCTCGCCCGAAGGCTTGCTACGCGTGTCCATCGGCCTCGAAAACGCCGACGACCTCATCGAGGACTTCGATCAGGCGCTGGGAGGGTTGTAGAGGCGCTTGTGCCAAGCGCCTTTCTCTTGGGGGAATTGACCCAGGCGTTTGACACAAACGCCTCTACACCGATCGGGCTTCGAGTCTGACAATCTCTCCCTGCCACGGCCATTCATCCGCTTGATGAACTAGGCCCGCCCGCACTGGATTCTGTCGCACATACTCCCATTTCTCGGCATAACTCTCGCTGTGGCGAATCAAATGATCGAAAAATCCTTCCTGCCAATGCGGATGCGCACATGAAATTGCCTTCGATAAAACGCGTTTCAGGATTCGCACCCACTGCCTCAGAGAAAAGTCGAGGCTCCCCCGAACAAAAAGATGGACGTGATCCGGCATAATCACATATCGCCCGAGCCCAATTCCCCGCGCCTCGCCTTCGTGAGCGAAACGGTTCAACGCCGCATGCACATTGGCATTCGCGAGAAGCTTTTGTCTCATATGCGTATTGAACGTCACAAAGTACAATGGGGGATCATAGCGCTGAAATACCCGGTCCAGACGTGGCGGCCGGTTAGGCATTGATGGCAGCGTACGTTGTAGGGGCGCTTGTGCCAAGCGCCCAGGCGTTCGAAGACTGATCTTTGATTCGGAATCAGGCGTTTGACACAAACGCCTCTACAACCGGCCCACTTTCCGCCGGAAAACATCTATGATGTCTTGCACTTCGCTGACGCGCAGAAGAAATGCCGCGCCGAAAAATGCGGCGCCGGCAACTGCAATGGTCGCGAGCAGTATCGCTAGTTTTTGCAAGAAACGCATGTCCGACCACGCATTCAGCCACCAATGATTCGCTGCCCAACAAATGAGCGCCAGCACCGCGCCGGCCACACAAATTTTCGCGAGCGCGACAAGCATCTGCCGCGTTTCGAGCCGGCGCGTGTGCCGGCGCATCAGCGCGTAAAGCAAAAGAAAATTGATCGTCGCAACGAGGCCGGTCGAAAAGGCAAGACCACGGTGTCCCCACCCCAGCCGAAACGTGAACAACCAGTTGAGAAACAAATTCGCGCCGATCGCGAGAAAGCTCACCACCATCGGCGTGTTGCGTTTGCCGACGGCATAAAACGCCGGCGTCAACACTTTCAACGCCGCATAAGCAACCAGACCGATCGCGTAATATTGCAGCGCGCCCGCAGTTTGCTGCGTCATCTCGGCTGTGAAACGGCCGTGCTGATAAATCACGCTGATGATCGGCGACGCCAGCATGGCGAGGCCGATCGCCGACGGCACGGTGAGCAAAAACGCCAGGCGCATTCCGCGCGCAAGAATCGCGCGAAACTCAGCAGTGTTCCCGAGCGCGGCGCTCTTCGACACCAGTGGCAATGTCACGGTGCCGATGGCGACACCGAAAATTCCCAGCGGCAATTGCATCAGGCGAAACGCAATGTTGAGCCAGCTTACCGGGCCATTGCCCAGGCTCGCCGCGAATCCGCTATTGATGAGCACGTTCACCTGCACCGCGCTCGCCGCGATGACCGCCGGCCCCATCAAGGTCAGCACTGTGCGCACGCCTTCGTCGCGCCAGTGAAAATCCGGGTGAAATCTGTAGCCGACTCTCCACAACGACGGAAATTGTCCGATCAATTGCCATGCACCGCCGATGAGCGTGCCGATCGCCAGACCCACGAGCGAACGCGCGCCGAAATGCGGATCGATCCAGTAACCGATCGCCACGCCGGCGATGATTGAGCCGAGATTGAAATAACTCGATGCCATGGCCGGCGGACCGAACACATGTTTGGCGTTCAGCATTCCCATCACCAGCGCCGCGAGCGACACCATCAACATGAAGGGCCACATGATCCGGGTAAGCAGGATCGTGAGCTCGGTTTTGTCCGGCGACCAACTGCCCCACGTCAACAGGTCCACCAGTTGCGGCGCGAACACGATACCGAGCAGCGTGATCGCGCTCATGAACACCGCCGTGAGCGTGGCCACCTTGTTCGCAAGGCGCCACGCCGATTGATCGCCGTCGACTGCGATCTTTTTCGAGAACGTGGTGATGAACGCCGTCGAAAGTGCGCCCTCGGCAAACAGATCGCGCAACAAATTCGGCAACCGAAACGCCATCAAAAACGCGTCGAGATTTCTTCCGGCGCCGAAGAGCCCGGCAAAGATCATCTCGCGAATCAGACCGAGGAAGCGGCTCGACAAAATGGCGATGCCGACCACTCCCGTCGCTCGGGTGCTCATACGCCGATCGTCAGCCGCAGCCATCGGCGAATGTTAACCACGAATAGACACGAATCGAGCGAATGGGATGAGCGAGATAGAAGGTGAAGGCGCAAGGGTAAGCGCCGAGCGAGCGCGGCAGCGAGCGAGTTTCAATGGACACAAATAAGGCAGAGCAAATAACCACGGATTGCACGGATGCCACGGATAAATTTCGCGCAAAGCGCTTTGGAGTGCGGCGACCTGGCGCCGCTTTTCACGCAGACACGAATGAACACGAATAGATTTTATAAACCGCCGATTGCGCGGATGACACGAATCCGGGGAGCGGTCGCCGCGGCGACCTGGTTTGAAAGCCTGGCCGTTGCTTCGCATCCGTTGGTTTTGGCGGCCTCGCCGAAACGAACTTTTCCTTCCAACCACGAAGAGCACGAATGGGTTCGCTGCAGTTAAATTGAAACTCGTCCGCTACCCGCGCTTCCTCGCCGCTACCCGTCGCGGCTTTACCTTCTGTCTCGTCGATCCCCCGCCTCGGCTGTTGAATCGTGAATCGCTGAATCGGATCGGAGAGAGACCACGGATTACACGGATGCCACGAATCTGGGGAGCACACGCGGCTCGCGTGTTGGTTTTGGCGGCCCCGCCAAAACAATCTTTTTTCAACCACAAAAAGCACGGAAGACATGGCGATCCGCAGATTTGAAAGCCTGGCCGTCGCTTCGCGTCCGTTGCAGCCGCAGATTCAGATTTATGAATCAGGAAAAAGGAATCCGGAAATGGGAGGGGGCTTGAAACTCGTTCGTCTCCCGCCTTGACTCATGCGCTCCCGCCCTCGACCTGCCGGTTTTCCCATCTATGTCGCCCGCCGCCCGGCGGCTCCATTCACTCGATCAAGGTGTCCGTGTCCCATCCGTGTTGATCCGTGGCTGGCTTCCACGCCTGCAAAGAAGCTGCTGGAATTCTTTTTGTTGGCCCGCTAAGTTCGAATGCCCGATCGCGGCGGAGAGTTGGGCGGCGATTTAGTGTCCGCTAAGCACAACGTCTACGCAGGTCGTGTAGAGCAGTGGCCGCAGCCCGCTCCACCGGGCTGCGGCCTGTCCACTTCATCCACTTCACTTCATTGCAGCCGCGGTAACCAACCGCGGCCCTAACCTCCCTCGAGGAATACGCAATACATTACAAATTTGTAATGTTTGGCAAGCCAAATTATTGGCCGCGAACCTTACATTCGCTTTGCGCGTTTTGAGATCGTAACCACGCGAGGGCTGTAATACTCAATGACAGCAATGTAATGCTAAAGCTTTGGACGGTCCTCTAGTCAGGCCGTAGCGTGAAAAACTATGAAAACGACGAAAGCAGTCCTGGCGATGGCAATCGGCGTCGGGTTTACTTTGAGCGCGGCCGCTGAACCTGGAAAACATCCTGGAGAAAAGGTCGACCTGAAGTCGCTCCCGGAATCTGTCCAAACGACAATTAAGGAAAAGGCGGCAGGCGGACAGATCGTTAAGGTAATAAGGGAAGACGATCCCGATGGTAAGTGGAATTACGAGGTGTTCGTCAAGGCTAGCGGTAAAGAGTCCCTATTTGAGGTGGATCCGAACGGGCAATTCGTAAAGCAGCACGAATAATCCACAGCTGCAGTCGCATAAATGTTCAGCCGTTCTCGCGAATGGCTGAGCAGGTGGATTAGCATCTACGCTGGTGATGTTCCCTCATCATCGGCGGCGAGTAAGTCGACACGAATGAACACGAATGTTGTAGGGCGGTCTGTGCCAGACGCCAATCCATTCAAACCACGGATGACACGGATGACGCGGATGTTCGACTGGGGAGCGCTCGCGGCTCGCGTTGTAGCGGAAAAATCAGGCGGTTGACACAACCGCCTCTACAACAAGCTCCCAAAAACAGGATGAGGACATCTTTCGGGGCTGTTGATAGACGAACGCAAAGGCCGCCAGCTCGCGCAGCAGGCCGGAGTGCCCGTTTTAGGTCTCGTGGGTGTTATTCTCATCGCAAAACGTACCCGTCTCATCTCATCGGCACGCAGTTTATTGGACCAAATCGAGCGCGAAGCCGGTTTCTATTTACGGAAGAACTGAAACAAGCGGCTCTCAAATCCGTTGGAGAATAAGATAGGCGATTACGGACACTTCCGCGACACCGCGGTTGAGATTTCGTCATTCCTTCGGCATTCGCTCGCTGTGGCGTGCGCTCCCGAGGCATCCGCGCAACTTGTCCGCCCTAGTCTCGTGCGCAGGCGGATCCGCCGTTCGATTACAAACAGGTAGGGGCGATGGAAAGCCTGGCCGTTGCTTCGCATCCGTTGCAGGACCTCAATCGCCAAGGCTTTTGGCGCAAAACACCCTAGGGGGTCACCAGCATGTTATTAGCTCCGGGGGTAGTTTGCATAGTTAGCGTGCCTTCCGAGTTAAGGGAAGTCTGGGGGGTGCTTCGTTCGTTAGGGGGGTGTCTGGGGGGAACTCTGGCGGGGGAACTAGTGGGGATTAAGGGGATCTGGGGGGAACTAGTGGGGGAATGGAGGGGGAATTATTCGAAAGAGGTTGATCCAGAAACGGCGGGGCGAAGCTTGGGGAAAAGTCTCATCTGGTGGCGCACTCGGTAGCGGTGGAAATGGCATCAAGAAGAGTGCGGTCGTGCACTGGTTTACGAAGAAAAGCTGCTGCGCCGCCGGCCATGGCGCGCTTTTGGGCCGTCGGAAAATCGTGGCCGGTAACAATGATGACAGGAAGCGCTGCGCATTTCCGGGCCAGATGTGCCTGCACGGTGAACCCATCCATGTGCGGCATTTGCAAATCGAGAACGACGCAATCTGGCAGACGCGTCTCGAGCGATTCCAAAAATTTCGCGCCGGATCCGAACGTGTGCACGCCCAGGCCGGCGGAACGCATTAAGCGCATCAGTGCCGTGCGGACGGATTCTTCGTCGTCAACGACAGCGATGAGCAGATCCGTTTCGGTCACAAGCGTGCGAGAGTAAGAACTCCAGGCACTCTGCGCAACTAGACCTAGGGCTATTATACCTTGGTATAGTATGCTTTAGGCTAGGTTGGCGTCTCCCCACTGTAGCGGCGGTCTCCGACCGCCGAGAGCGTTAGTGGATCGACGTCCCCGGGTAGGCGCGTCACAGCCTGCCCTGAGCGAGAGTCGAAGGGTGCGCGCCGCTCGCTTACGCGGCGGGTGGTAGGGCGCGTCACTCCGTGCGCGCCGACGGTCTGCCTATCCGAGCAGCGGAGGCGGACGATCGTCTGTCCGATAAACCCATATCCAGTCTTCCGAGCGTTCGCATAAACCTTTGCGGACGGGGTTCATTAAGATGTAGCTCGTTTTCTCGTACACCTCGTGATGGTCACGGAGGCGATGATCGAAGAAATCGCGTTGCCAATCCACGCCATGTTTCCCGGCCACATACTTTTTCCAGTTTTTAATCGCGGTTGCCATTCCCGGCTCGCGTGGAAAGGCAAGGATGGTGTGCAGATGATCCGGCATCAGAAGGCACAGCCGGCAATGCCATGCACATTTCTGGTGGTTGTGTTTCATCGCTGCGAGGACGGCATCGCCGACGATAGCACGACACAATTGATTTTTGCCCCTGGGCACACAATTAATGGTGACGAAAAACCAACTCCCATCGGGGACTGATTGCGGAATTGTGTGTGGCAGCTTTTTGCGAACGGCAAGGTCCAAAGGGCGAAGTGTACCGAGATCGCTAATTCAATTAAATAGAAAATTCAGGCACCGCGCTCTCCGCCAAAGACAGCGGCGCACATTTGGTAGGGCGGACAGTCCTCTGCCCGCCGCGTAAGCGAGCGGCGCGCACGGAGTGACGCGCCCTACCCGGGCAAGACGTTCGCCGTCTCTCCGTTTCCCCGTTTCGATCCGTTAGTTGATCCCGCAGCGCTCCGTCAAGCGCGCCAACTCTGCCACTGATTGCACCTCCATTTTCTCCATCACGTGGGCGCGGTGCATCTTAACTGTGGCTTCAGTGATGCCGAGGTCACCGGCAATTTGTTTATTCAACTTACCGGAAACGACATGCTCGAGCACCTCCCGCTCGCGCGGTGTGAGCGAGTCGAGCCGGTCGCGAATTGCGGAAAGTTGGGCCTGTTGCTGGCGAGCGACAGCGTTTCTTTCAATAGCCCCGCGAACCGCTGTCAGCAGATCCTTGTCCTTCACGGGCTTCGAAAGGAAATCAAACGCGCCACGTTTCATCGCCTGCACACTCTTCGAAACGTCACCATGGCCGGTGAGAAAAATAATCGGCAGCACGCTGCCTTTCTCGGCGAGCGCAGTTTGAAGCTGGAGGCCGTCGAAGTCAGGCATAGCCATATCAAGCACGAGACATCCGGGCGCGGCTGGATCGTACTTTGCAAGAAATTCCGCGGGCGACGCAAAAACGGCGACCACCATGCCAGCCGAACGCAGCAAACGCGACACAGCTTTTCGTACCGCTTCATCATCGTCCACGATAAATATGGTGGGGCCGAGCGGAGCAGGCATTAGGGCGCTTTCATAAAATGTTGTAGTAACTGGCCTGTGGCCGGTCCACGTAAGGCGTCGCTTTCACAGCAGCGAGACGGCCCATAGGGCCGTGGCTACAGCGGCTGCAGTTTCATTAACTCGCATTAGTTGGTAGTAATCACTGCCTCTTTCCCACCCCCAACGATGGGCACGCTGAAATGAAACGTCGCGCCGCAGCCGGAATTATTTGTGGCCCAGATTTTCCCACGGTGTGCGTCAATGATGGTGCGGCAAACGGAAAGGCCAAGTCCCATTCCCTCCTTTTTTGTGGTGAAGAAACGCTCGAAGACTTGTTGCATGTTTTTTTCCGGAATGCCGCCACCACGATCAGTAACGGATACCCGCACTGCGCCGTTCTCCGATTGAGAAGCGATGAGCAGTCGGCGCTCCGAAGAATCATGATCGGCCATCGCTTCGCAGCCATTCACCATCAGGTTAAGCAGTACCTGTTGAAGCTGGACCCGGTCGCCGGTGATTGCGGGCAAGTTCTGCGCAAGGTCAATATCCACGGTTACATTTCGATTGATGAGATCGCTGCGCATTAGTTTCACGACGTCCCGTATCGCTTCGTTTAGATCGACATCGTCGCAGTACGCTTGAGGTTCCCCTTTTTTCAGCAACAGACGCAGGCGATGGATGACTTCGCCGGCCCGTTGGTCCTGGGTGACAATGTCATTGAGGATGTCGCGTACCTCATCAAGATCGACATCATCATGGGCCAGGAATCGCTGGGCTGCCTGAGCGTTACTGAGAATGGCTGTGATTGGGTGGGTTAGCTCATGCGCAAGGGAGCTGGAAAACTCGCCCACCGTGCTCACACGCGAAAGGTGCGCCAGGTCGTGGTGCTGACGCGCTGCCTCTAACTCGGCCAGCTTCCGCTGAGTAATGTCAACAATAGAAGCCAACACGAGCGGCCCGTTGGATGTGTGGATGGGACTAAGCCCGATTTCGACCGGTACCTCGCTTCCGTCTTTGCGCCGCCCAAAGAGTTCCCGCCGCTCTGCGCCCATCGGGCGAGCTTGAGGATGGCCAAGGTAATCGTGCCGAAAGTCCCGGTAGCCAGACCGGAGCCGCTCGGGAACGAGCATCTCAATCGGACGGCCAAGGAGTTCCTCGCGCGAGTAGCCGAACGTTTTCTCGGCCTGTAGATTGGCCAAAGTGATCTGGCCTTCGTGATTTACCATAATCATTGCGCTGGGGGCTGCTTCGACCACCCGGCGAAAGCGCTCTTCGCCGACCTGCAATTCAGACGCGAGATCCGCCGCTCGGATCGCGTCGTTGCACAACTGATAACCAAGCGCGACCACGATGGCCAAATATGCGAAGCTGGCGAAAACCGGGACCTGGACGATTCCCAAGATCACCAACGCGAACTGCGCCGCCACAATCGCGCCAAAGAAGGTTGTGGTGCCGCCGACGATCAATGCGCGCTCCCGATCGCCCCGCCGCCAGACAGTAATCGTGGCATCAACGAAAAAGGCAAGGAGCAGCAGCAAGGTTGCCTGATTGAGCAAGCTCCAGGGACTCGGATCAGCCAGCGGAATCGAAGCCGTCTCTCCACCCCAGGGGAGCTGCCGAACAGCGGTAATCTCCTGGTAGTAGAGATTCGGTGTAAAGGCAAAACTGACGATGACCGTCAGGGTTTGTAGCCCGCAAGCGCTCAAAGCCATCCATGTTCGTCCCGCGTGTAGATAAAGCCGCGTAAAAGCGACCAGTGAAAGAACAAGCACCCACGTCGACAGTGGTCGCCAGCGTAGGATTGCACCATATTCCTCAGGCGTATCGGCGCGGATTAACTGCAACTCATATGCTGCAATGAGGGCAGCAGACGCCGCGATACAGGAAAATAGCAGACGCACGAAACTCTGGCGGTCTGTGCACCAAACCGCCAGATACATCACCGCAAGGGTCAAACATGCACCCACATTTATCGACCAGACAACAGTGATCCAACTCATCGGCTGATGGCGACTAACTTTGAGGTTTTATTTGTTCGTTGGATCGCGAACCTAACAGAAGACCATTTGCCGGCAGGAAGCGGAGTCGCAAATGCGAATCTCTTGACCCGCGTCAGCTTGGTAATTCCTGTTTTTGTTAAAAATCCCCGTTTCAACATCTTCTCCAAGAACTGCGAAGAGAATCTGTCAAAAAGTGAACAATTCTCTTTTCGTCCATTGTCCTCCCGCTCCTGCGAAAATTGTGGAACAAAAGTCGCCAGCCAAAACTTCGAAGGAATTGCTTGATCCGGATTGGAACACCTGCGCTCCAAGTGGCGTGAATCTTTAGGGAGGTTTCCACGGCTTGTAAAGAAAAAAAGGTTTGCGTTTCGGCTAGGGATTGAGCCCCTATTTTTTGGAGCATAACCCCCTAGAGGGTTGTGTGAACAGCCGTGAACAGATCACGGATCGTCGTGGGGAAAAGTTCTCTTAAGGAGTAACCACGAATGGACACGAATGAGGCTTCGCCTCGCGTGCTCTGTTTGGCGCCCTCGCCGAAAATCCCAAATCCGGAAGTCCAAGCTCCAACGAAATTCCAAGCACCAAAACCCCAACATGGGGAAAAGTTCGTGATCGCGAGGCCGCGATCACCAGCACGCGAGCCGCGTGCGCTCCCCAATCCGCAGAGGTTATGAATCAGGAAAAGAGGAACTGAGGAAATGGGACTTCCGAGCTAGAAGGAAAAGTTGCGAGGGTAGCAGCGAGCGAGTCGGGCGACGAGCGAGTTTCAATCGAGGAAAGGGATTTCCGGGATAGCAGGTAAAGGCGCGATGGGTAGCGCCGAGCAAGAGGGGAGTCGAGCGAGTTTCAAATGAGGAAAATTCCTGCGTTCCTGCTTTCCTTATTAAATATTCCAAGCTTCCTCGTTAGGCCGCGGGGAAACGGACGACTTTCTTTTTGCTGCCGCTGGTGATGTTCGTCGGCGGCACGAAAGTGACTTCCACGTATTTCCTGGCGCAGGCCACCAGATCCCGGCTGCAACTGAGGTCGAGCTTGTGTTTGATGTTCTCGCGATGGCTCTCGATGGTTTGACGCTCAGGTTGAGCGAATGCGCGATCTGGGTGTTGCCAAGGCCTGAGCCTAACAAAAAAAAAGATGTGCGTCTCGCGGTCGGACAATTTTTCAACGCCAATCGTAGGACGCGCCGAGCGCTGTTGTTGTTCCGATCGCGTCTCGAGCGATTTTTTGAATGCGCGCATCGCTACGTCGTGGCTGACATAGATGTTCCCGCTCAAAATTTCGCGAATCGCAGTGAGCAACTCTTCCTTTTTTTCATCACGTAACCCTCCGCGCCTGCACGGAAAGCACGCTCTGCGAAGATGGTTTCCTCGAAAGCGGAGTAAACGAGATTCAACAAAGCGGGACGCTCCTTTCCTTATTTCCTGCTTTCCTTATTTAATCTGCGGAAATCTGCGCAATCTGCGGAGGACAACTCTCTCCGTGTCCTTCGTGTGCTCCGTGTCCTCCGTGTCCTCCGTGTCCTCCGTGTGCTCCGTGTTCTTCGTGGTGAAATTGGATCCGTGAAATCCGTGTCATCTGTGGTTCAACTCCGAAAGTCTTCGCGAGCGGGCGGGCAAAGCCATTCGTGTCTATTCGTGTCCATTCGTGATTAATGCTCATTTCAGAAACAGGCCCATTCCACCGAGATCAATGATGGCATGGCGGGTGTAGAGGGTGTCCATGCCGAGAATCCCGACAATTCTGCTGCTGCCCTGTTGCAATGCGAACTGAGGCAGAGGAGCGACGCCGAATTTTTCCGACGGCATTTTGAAGGCGCCTATTTTGAAATCGTCGAGTTTTGCCGCGCTAATCCGTTTGGACATGCCGCGACCGAACTGTGCAGAGATCCGCGTTGGTTCCGCCGCGAGTCCGAGCGATTTAACAAAACCTTCGTGCAAGATGGTGACAAACGCGCCGGTATCGAGCAGCAGACGCGCCGGTTGACCCCGGATTGAGCACGGCACGGTCAGCGCGCCGGTTTCCTCCCGTTGAATGGGAACGCGCGTGAATTTTTCGGAAACAGCAACCGAACCAAGCTTGATCCGCTGAGCTTGATCGACTTTAAAGAAGACAAGTTTCGTGCGGCAATTAATCAGGGCTTTGCGACGAAAAAGAATGTCAAGACCCAGAACGCCATCGAAAGGGGCACTTGCAGCCTCCGCGTGCGATGACCTGCGCAGCGCGACCAGGCTGCTGCCAAAATTCATGCTGCCGGCGGACATGTTTTGCACGAAACCAACCGGCAATGTTTGGCCCTGAATCTTCGTGGAACGGATGTAAAGCAGACCACGTGGCGATGGCGTGACGCCGAATAACTCTGCTGCTTCTGCGTTGAGAATCAGTTGGTTCGAGCCGGTGTCGACCAGCAAATTGCCTGGGTGACCATTGATGCGGACGGACATGATCATTTTGTTCATCGGCCCGTAGTGCACGCGCACAGCCCTGTATCCGGGCACCTGCATAGCGGAGCGATTTTTGGCTGCGCCGGAAATCGACAGCGGCGCGATCGCGAGAAGTACAAACAAAAATATCCACACGCCACGGCCACGTCGACTTAAAGCGGCGCGTCTGTTCAGATTTCTGTTGCGCCAACGGCGCCCCTTCAATGTTAGCCTGGGGCAATGCCCCAGGATTTGTGAAATTAAAACGCCAACAGCGCTGAAGGCGCGATTCACGGTCGACACGAAATTGAATTCCCCCACCCTAATTGAACCGCGCTTTCAGCGCTTGTTGCGGCTGTTATCGAATGCCTGCGGCGGCTGCCCCAGGCTGAAGTTGACAGCGCGCCTTTGGCGCTTAGCCGGTTCGCCACAGCGAATCCGTCCCGTGGCGGACAAGATGTCCGTGTTCCCCTCACAACCCTGTTGGACAATCGATAAATTCCCATGGCACCCTGAATCGTTTCGACAAATGTGCGGCGAGCGCTTTTACCCCGAACACTTCCGTCGCGTAATGTCCGCCGAGTAAGAGATTCATGCCGAGTTCTTCGGCGGCAACTGCGGCCCAGTGCGGCGCTTCACCGGTGATGAATGTGTCTATCCCTTCGTCTGCGACTCGGTAAATTTCCGAGCCCGCGGCTCCGGTCACAACGCCTATCGAGCGCGTCTTTTTCGGACCGAAATCGAAAATTTTTACCGGCGCATTTAACGCCTTTTGTAATTTGCGAATGAGTTCACTGCGCGGTAGCGATGCGCGGATTTTTAAGCCGACCGGCTGGCCTTTTTCTTCCAGGAACGGTTGCGTGAATTTGGACTGCGGCGACATGTCGCCGCTTTTCAAAGTTCGCCACGGCGAATCTGTCCTGTGGCGGACGCGGGCATGTCCGCGCACTCCAAAAGGCAAGTCGAGCGCTGCGACGAGCTGTGCGTTGTTGCCGACCCGTGCATGGATATCCAGAGGGAGATGCGCGCCATAAAGGGCGACGTCGTTTTCAAATGCGATCCGCAGTTGCCGGCGCAGCGCGCCTTGTACCGGCTGCAGTCCTGGCCAGAACACACCGTGATGCACGATCAAAAGATCGACGTCTTGTTTTGCCGCCTTGGTTAAAACGCGTGTCGAAACATCCACCGCCGCACCGATGCGTGTGACCCGGCCGGAATTTTCGATTTGCAGACCGTTAAGCGCATTGTCCCAATCGCCCACGTCGCGAATCCGCAAAAAGCGATCGGTGTAACTGACAACCTCGGAAAGCGACGCCATGGATGACGAGTGTAGCGGCGTTTGTGTCAAACGCCGAGGCAAAACACAGACGCTCGCCGCGGCGAGCGCCTCTACACGCGCACGGCGAAAATCATCACTCGCCCCTCGATCCCACGGACTTCCTGCGGCGGCAGGTCCTCGAACGTAAACGAGTCACTCGCTCGATCGCGCACGGCTTCAGTAACGAGCAAGGGTCTGCCGACGGTCTTCGTTAGGCCTTGAATGCGCGATGCCACGTTCACGGTATTTCCAATCGCAGTGAACTCCAGCCGTTGCGGCGAACCGACGCTGCCCACAATGGCCGGGCCGGAATGAATTCCAATTCCGATTTGAATTGGCGCGCGTTCTTTTGCTGCCAGCTCGTCATTCAAACCTTTGACTGCGCGCAAGATTTCGCACCCTGCCGATACAGCATCGCGGGCATGATTCGAACCGGAGTCGCCTGCGCCGAAGATTGCCATGAAACCGTCTCCCAAATATTTGTTGACCATCCCGCGATGTTCCTCCTCGACCGCGCGCACGCTTACGCGGAAAAAATCATTCATGATTTCCACGATTTCGGAGGGCGGCGACGCGCTGGCGCGAGCCGTCCACGACCGCATATCGACGAACATCACGGTGATTTCTTCTTCGACGCCGCTCAATCCCGGGTCGCGCGCCAGGATGCGTTCCGCCGCTCGTCTGCCTACGTGCAGGCCGAAAGTTTGACGCAATTTCTCTTTATCCCTGAGCTCGCGAACCATCTGATCGAATTCACAGAGCAATCGGCCAAATTCATCCGCGCGTCGCGCGCCAGCGCGACTAAGATCGACGGCCAGGTTTCCGCGCGAAACGGCGTCGGCTGCGGCGCGCAATTGATCGATGGGTTTCGCGACGAGGCGGCTCATCATCAGCGCGGTGAAAATTCCGAACGCAATGCCGATTACACCGACGAAAACGGCGAGCCATGCGGCGTTCGTTGCCGGTGAATGCGGCGCCAAAACTAACAATAAAAGCGACGCGATTGGACAGATAGAGGCCGAGATCGCCCACATGATCCCGCGGCCACGCAGTGATAACGTGAAGATGTTCGGCGTGCGATCCGCGCGCTCGTCACGAAAGAAAACCGGAAACAATCCCCACTGACTGGCCAGCTCCACCAGGAAGAATGAATGCGTGACCGCGATGAAACCCGAGACACAAAAAGAAATCGGCAGATGCCAGAGCAAGCGTGGATCCAGCGGATTTTCGACCTGAACGAGCGCGCCGATAAAAACGGGTATGCACAAGAACCAGGCGACGCCGCAAATCGCCGCTGCAAACCAGGGCAAATGAATCAAGCGCCGACGCGCCTGTGTGAGTTCGTGAAGCGGTGGTCGCTGATCGCCGGCTTCCGTTTGAAGCCGATGAAACAAATCGCGAAAAGAAAAAATTCGTTTCACCCACAGATACACGCCGATGGGGTAAACAACCGCGTTGTAAACCACGACGGTGGCGAAGAAACGTTGTCGTAATGCCGGCGTGAACATTGGCTCAATGACCGTCGCGTTGTACCAGATGTTGAACGCGCTCCCGAGAATCTGCGGGACCACCGGCGCCAAGGCGGTCAACAAAAGGCCATAGCGCTCGCGCGGGGAACTCCCGGGCCTTATTCGGCTAATCTTCATTTCGTGTAATCGGGAAGTTCCAAATCCCAATTTCCAAACCCCAAACAAATCTCAATCGCCAAATTCCAAAAAATTCGCTCGATTATCCACTCTTCGAGATAATCGAAGAAAAAATCAGGGTTAACTCACGCGCCTCAACCGCTAGTTGGTCACGAGCGGATAAAGTGGTTTTCGTTAAACCCGCATCGAGAAGTCGCAAAAACAACCGGCTCTCTTTTGCTTCCTTGCGGCAGATCTTCACCCGCATGAGAAAGTCTTTCTTGCTCAGTGCCTCATCCGCTTCGATCCAATTGGCCGCCACGGACCCGGATGCACGAACCAGCTGTCGAACATCTTCCGCGTTGCTAACCGTCCGCGGCAGTTGCTTCACGAAGGCCCGGACGGATTCTGCAAACCGAAAAGTTCGGTCCTCAAGATCGCGTGGCTTTGCACTATCTTCCATTTGAGTCTTGGGAAATTGATCGATTGTTTGGGATTTGGGAATTGGGATTTGGGATTTATTTTGGCGGCAGTGTCCATGGCCGAAAATAATCCAGGAGAATTAACCGACTGCGATTCTGCTGCGCACACTCGCGTTGCACACGGGGAAAATCTGTCAGTAGTCCAAATTGAAATCCGGCGCTCAACGGCCGGAAGAAATCGTCCTGATGACTCGGTAAAACATATCGCGGCTGCAGGCGCTCGAGGGCGGCGTGCAATCGGGCGCGTGAATCAGGCAACGCCATGCCGAGGATTGCAAGGTCCACGCGCTCGTTAGGCGGCAACTGCGCCGGTGTTCCTCCCGAGTCGATATAAATGCGCTGGCCGTTCACCTCGATCAAAAAGGCAAGCGGTTCCCCGCAAATCCAGTCGGCAGCGCGTTGCGGCGCCCCGGCTTTCGCCAACGCCTGCGAAGGCGGCCGATCGAATGGCACTTTGCCGAACAACCGATCGTGTGCCGCGGATAATACGCGAATTTTCCATGGACCAATTCGCCGCACGTCGCCCGGTTTTACTGCGTCGCCGGATAACGCACCCGCGCGTTTGGCAAGATCGACACTGGATGCCGATGCAACGAGACGCCCCCGTGTCTTTGCCATCACAGTCGGGACATCCAGCAGGTGATCGAAATGTCCGTGCGTCACCAGAATCGCGTCCGCTTTCGGCGCGAGATGACCCAGTCCATCGTTGATGCGGGAGGCATTCGGTTGAATGCACGAGCCAAGTGCTACGCTCAAAAGGTCCACGCGCGAAAAGTAAGGATCGACAAGCAAGGCGTGCCCTTTGAATTCGAATTGGTAACCGTTTGTGCCGACATAAGTCAAGCGCACGCCGTGGCGCGCTTCGCCAGGAGAATCGGCCCGAATCAGCCGGGCATATGGCTCGAGTCCCCCGGCAAATGTTTGTGTGGACAACACCAGGAAAAGAAAAAAACGCACGCCATCACGAATAGCCCGGCGTAGTTTCGCCGCAACCAATGGTGACTCAGTTCTTCGAGTCCGCCACGGGGCGGGTTCGCCGTCCACTCACTGGAGGTTCCAAATCCCAATTTCCAAATCGCAGGCAAATCTCAAGGTTTCAACAAAGAGTTATAAGACCACGGATAATGCGGATGGCACCGATAAATCAAGGAGTCATGCCTTTCATCCATTGAATCCGCGAGCCGAGC
This sequence comes from uncultured Verrucomicrobiae bacterium, assembly GCA_963803285.1. Taxonomy (GTDB): domain Bacteria; phylum Verrucomicrobiota; class Verrucomicrobiia; order Chthoniobacterales; family UBA10450; genus Udaeobacter. The sequence continues at coordinate 72,665 of CAWDMG010000024.1, forward strand.
TGTGGGAACAGCGAGACAGAAGGAAAAGCCGCGAGGGTAGCGGCGAGCGAGCGCGGGTAGCGAGTGAGTTTCAAATCCGTGGTCACCCTCCTTGAGATCTGGATTTTGTGATTTGGGATTTGCTGCCTTCGGCAGCGTCCATGGATGGACGCCTCATTTTTTCACGACCGGTGCACAAAAGCCTTGCGTTTAAATAGAGTATAAGCGACTCGAAGGAAATTCTGACGGAGCCGCATTTCGCTGCGGGTGCAGCGAGCCTAATCCCGGGAGTAATTCTCGCGAGCGGGCGGTGCGCCAGAAAGGGTAAAAACAAAAACAGGAGATAAAATTATGAAAAATCGGCAGATCGTAACCGTACTCGCAACCATATCCATGCTTGCCTGCTTTGGGCTTTTGCCCCGAGTGCAAGCAGTCAGTCCGCCGCCGGACGGTTGCTATCCCGGGTTCACGACAGCAGAAGGCTGCAACGCGCTTCAAAACCTCACCAGCGGGGCTGGAAATACAGGACTTGGTTGGTATGCGTTGTTTGGGACTAGCACCGGAAGCTTCAATACCGGCGTGGGCGCCGGAGCGCTGGTCCTCAATAACGAAGATTCCAATACCGCAATTGGCACTGCAGCGATGTTGCTCAACACCGCCGGCTACGAGAACGTGGCCGTTGGAACAGCCACGATGGTCAACAACGACACCGGCTACCGGAACACTGCTGTCGGCGCCTTCTCGCTTACTAACAACATCGACGGATTCGAGAACAGCGCTTTTGGCCGCTGCGCGCTTCTTGGAAATATTAGCGCCTTTGGGAACACGGCCATTGGGGCCTTCGCGCTGCTGAGTAATGACTCGACCGGAAGCGGCACTGCGACCTCCAACACGGCAGTTGGCGATGCGGCCCTTATGAATAACGTTGATGGCGCTTCAAACACCGCCGTTGGTTTTCAGGCACTTCAAAATAGCACTGGCGATAACAATACCGCCCTGGGCGCTGGAGCGGGAACCGATGCAGGCATCGTCAGCAACAATGTCTATATTGGCGATCCCGGTTTTCCCGGCGACACCAATGTGATTTCCATCGGCGGGATTGCCGCCAGCGGAACCGATTACGAAAACACGTATATCGGCGGCATTTTTGGAGCGAGCGTTAATACTGGCACCGCCCTCCCCGTGTACGTCGATACAGATGGTCACTTGGGCACGACCCTTGTCAATGCCAGTGGGAAGACGATGAGAATACGCACTCCCAAGGGCGCCCAACCCCAGGCGAGCCTCAAAGAATTCCAAAAGCAGCAAAAGAGGATCGCGGAATTGGAAACCACGGTCGCGCGTCTCGCGGCAACAGTAAAAGACCAGGCAGCGCAAATTGAGAAGGTGAGCGCCCGGTTGGAATTGCGAAAGCCTGCCGGACGAGTGGTGGTGAATAAACGGTAACGACCTCGAGCCACACAATCATCTCCGCGCGTTTGCTGCGTTGCTGCGCCGTGAAAAGCGGCGCAGCAGCGGCGACACTCCAACTCCGAAGGCCTTCGCGAGTAAAAAGCACTGCGCGCAAAAACGTGGACGCGCCGGTCGTTCGTCTCGCGTTGTAGGCAGTTCGCGGCGGCGAACGCCAATGTGATCGGAATCAGGCGTCTGAGACAGACGCTTGAATGAAATCCGTCGTGTCACCGTGACCCGCAATGACGCGGGTAACCGTTTTTTTTTGGCAAAGCCGTCAAAACTGTTCCAAACTGTAACATCGGCATGCGGCCGAACTCGGATCCGAAATGATCCGGAGGACATTTTAGCCCGTCAGTTCTTCGCACCCTTTCGGTTCCGCGATCACGGAATCAAACCCGACGGGCCAGGAAAGGAATCCGCTATGAATCCATTGATTCGATTCGAAACCACAACTTCACCGCTCCTCACCCGCCTGCATTACTATGTGAAGCATTGCGGGCAGGTCGCAGTGGCGCTCCTCTGCCTTGCGCTTTTGCCAGAAGCGCAAGCCGTTAATCCGCCGCCCGACGGTGGCTATCCAGGATTCAACAGTGCGGAAGGGCAGAACGCCCTTTTTAATCTTAGCACCGGGGTCGCCAACACAGCAATCGGCTGGTTTTCGCTCTGGAGCAACACCGACGGCGAGTTACAACACCGCTGTCGGCGCGGGAACGCTGCTTTCCAACATCGGAGACCAAAGTACAAGTGCGGGTACCCGAAACACGGCCATTGGCACGGGAGCGCTTCTGAGCAATACCACCGGCTTCAGCAACACGGCCAACGGCGCGTTGGCCCTTTTTAGCAATACCGAGGGCGACCATAACACGGCTCTCGGCGACAGTGCGCTCTTTAGCAACACCACCGGCAACTTCAACACGGCTACCGGTTCTCTAGCGCTCTTTGAGAACACCACTGGCGGCTTCAACACGGCCAACGGTCGCAGAGCGCTCCAGAACAACACCGAGGGCGGCTCCAACACAGCCAACGGTGCCGATGCGCTCTTCAGCAACTCCACCGGCAGTCTCAACACGGCCAACGGCCGCAGAGCGCTCCAGAACAACACCGAGGGCAACTACAACACGGCCATCGGTGTTGATGTGCTCAATAGCAACACCACCGGCGACTTCAACCTGGCCGCCGGTTATCAAGCGCTTTACGGCAACACCACCGGCAGCGGCAATACGGCCAACGGGGTGCAAGCGCTTTATGACAACACTAGCGGCGTGGCCAACGTGGCGAACGGTTATGGAGCGCTGGGTCACAATACCATCGGCGACGAGAACACGGGCGTTGGTTACTTTGCGTTTCTTAACACCACTGGCGACCAAAATACGGCTATTGGTAGTGTAGCTGGCAGCAATATCACCTCGGGCGACGCGAATACCTGTCTCGGAACGGATACGTGCGGCAATGTCACTACGGCCAACAATGTCATCTGCATCGGCGCCGGCGTGGACGGTGCAAACGTGAGCGACCGCTGCTTTATCGGCAACATCTACTCCAACGTCCAGCCCATTGTCGGGACGAACCCCGATTCGGTCACCATCACTATGAGCGGCAGACTTGGCCGGGGTAACGTATCTTCACGCCGGTATAAACACGACATCAAACCGATGGACAAAGCCAGCGAAGTGCTCTACGCGCTCAAGCCGGTCAGTTTCCGCTACCACAAGGAGTATGATGACACCCAGACGCTTGCCTTTGGCCTGATCGCCGAGGAAGTGGCCGAGGTGTATCCCGATCTGGTGGGGCGCAATCCAGAAGGTCAGCCCGAATCGGTCCGCTACCAGCAGATCAACGCGATGTTGCTCAACGAGTTCCTTAAAGAGCACACAAAAGTGCAGGAACTGGAGTCACGAATGGTGCAACAGGAAAAGCAAATCGAGTCGTTAACGGCGGGTTTGCAGAAAGTCAGCGCTCAACTCGAGATGAGCAAACTAGCTCTACAAGTTGTGACGAACACGCCTTAACGACCGCGAGCCACGCAATCATCTGCCGAGCGTTCGCTGCGTTGCGACGCCGTGAAAAGCGGCGAAGCACCGCCGCACTCCAACTCCGAAGGCCTTCGCGAGTAAAAAGCACTGCGTGCAAACGTGGACGCGCCGGTCGTTCGTCTCGCGTTGTAGGAAGTCCGCGGCGGCAAACGCCAACATGATGCGAATCGGCGTCTGACATCGACGCCCGCCAAAATTGCTGGAATCGGGTTGACCAGCGGTCACGTCGGCAACCGTTTTTTCTTGCCAAGCGAGCCAAAACTGTTCCAAACTGTAACATCGGCATGCGGCCGAACTCGGATCCGAAATGATCCGGAGGACATTTAGCCCGTCAGTTCTTCGCGCCCTTTCGGTTCCGCGATCACGGAATCAAAACCGACGGGCCAGGAAAGGAATCGCCATGAATCAATTGATTCGACTCAAAACCGCAACTTCACCTCTCCTCATTGTAGGGGCGCTCCTCTGCTTTGCGTTCTTGCCGAAGACGCAAGCCGTTAATCCGCCGCCGGACGGCGGCTATCCCGGGTTTAACACTGCGGAAGGGCAGAACGCCCTTTTTAATCTTAGCTCTGGGGTCGCCAACACAGCAGCCGGCTGGTTTTCGCTCTGGAGTAACACCGAGGGCAGCTATAACACCGCTGTCGGCGCGGGGACGCTCCTTTTCAACGTCGGGAGCCAAGATGAAGAAGATGGAAACCAAAACACAGCAATTGGCACGGCGGCGCTTTTATTCAACACCACCGGCTTCGGCAACACAGCCGTTGGAGCGGACGCGCTTATAAACAACATTGACGGCAGCGGCAATACGGCCATCGGTGACAGCGCGCTCTTGAACCACACTACTGACGACCTGAACACGGCCATCGGCTATCACGCGCTCTTGAGCGACACTACTGGCAACGGCAACACGGCCAACGGTGCTGGTGCGCTCTTGAGCAATACCACCGGCAACGTCAACACGGCCATCGGCGCCCTAGCGCTCAATAGCAATACCACCGGCAGCTTCAACGTGGCCTTGGGAGGTGGGGCCGGCAGCAACGTCACTACGGCCGATAACGTTATCTGTATCGGCGCGGCGGGTGCCAACGTGAGCAACCGCTGCTTTATCGGCAACATTTACGAGAACGTCCAGCCCATTGTCGGGACGAACCCCGATTCGGTCACCATCACTATGAGCGGCAGACTTGGCCGGGGTAACGTATCTTCACGCCGGTATAAACACGACATCAAACCGATGGACAAAGCCAGCGAAGTGCTCTACGCACTCAAGCCGGTCAGTTTCCACTACAACAAGCAGTATGATGAGACGCAGACGCTTGCCTTTGGTCTTATCGCCGAGGAAGTGGCCGAGGTGTATCCCGATCTGGTGGGGCGCAATCCAGAAGGTCAGCCCGAATCGGTCCGCTACCAGCAGATCAACGCGATGTTGCTCAACGAGTTCCTTAAAGAACACACAAAGGTGCAGGAACTGGAGTCACGAATGGTGCAACAGGAAAAGCAAATCGAGTCGTTAACGGCGGGTTTGCAGAAAATCAGCGCTCAACTCGAGGCGAGCGGGCCAAATCCGCGAGTCGTGATAAGCGAACCGTAACGCATCATCTGCTGGGAATGCAGATGCTTGTAGGGTCCGCTGTCCTCAGTGGATCGTCCGTGCCGCGCTTTGGAAGAATGCGCTAATTACGGCGCACTCTACGGCGCTTACGGCATGGCCAGGCCGCAGGCAGAAGCGCTGGCAAGCGGAGCGCTTGCCCTACAACATCCGTGTGATTCGTGTAATCCGTGGTCGTCTTCCGGTTCTCTTTGCTTGACGAATTGGGTGCGGCTTGTGACTTTCGGTAAGTATGAAGGTGGATTACACGGATGCGCCCGCCGCCCGGCCGGAACAGACCACAGGCGATAAAATGCCGTGCCCGTATTGCGGGCATCTTCTGCCGAAAGACGCCGAACGCTGTGACCGGTGCGATTGGGTGCGTGGCGCGACGCAAACCGCGGAAGGCAAAGCAAGCGACATGGTCGCAGTGATGTTCAGTATCGTTCCTGGTCTGGGACACATTTATAAGGGACACATCCTCGCGGGCCTGCTTTGGATGCTTGGCGCGATTCCAGTCGGCATTTTTGTTTTTCTTGCTGCGTTCGCCTCTGCCGGGTGGGGACTCGGCCTGTTTTTCTTCTACCTCGCCGCGGCGATGCTTCATGCCTACGGGATCGACGATCGCGTAGTGCCGCCGAAAGAGGACGAAGGCGAGGAGTATTAGTTCCTTCTATTCATTCGCCGATTGAAAACCTGGGGTTGCTTCACATCCGTTGTAGCCCTCGATCCGATTTACGCGGATTGATTAGGGATACAGGAGAGGGATTCGAGAGATCCCTCGACTTCGCTCGGGATGACAAACAAACGGAAAATCTGTGTAAATCTGCGCAATCTGCGGACAAATCATTCTCAAACCGCGGCGTGAATTTCTTCGAGGATATCTCGCATCCCGTAGCGAAACTTCCAGGTTGGAAAATGCGCCTGAAACTTTCGTACGTCGCTGATCCACCAGATGTGGTCGCCGATGCGATTGGTTTCCTCGTAGCTCCAGTTTAACTTTTTGCCGCTGATATGTTCGCACAGTTCGATGGCTTCGAGCATGGAACAGTTGCTGTGCCGGCTGCCGCCGATGTTGTAAACCTCGCCCGCGCGCGGTGCGCGAATGAATTCGGCAAAGGCTTCGACCAAATCGAAGCTGTGAATGTTGTCTCGGACCTGTTTTCCCTTGTAGCCGAAAACCCGGTACGGTCGGCCGCTTACGGCACAGATCATCAAGTAAGAGAGAAAACCATGCAGCTCGGTCCCGGCGTGCGCCGGGCCGGTGAGACAACCGCCACGAAACGAGACGGTCGGCATTCCGAAATATCGGCCGTATTCCTGGACGAGAATATCGGCCGCAACTTTCGATGCGCCGAAAAGCGAATGCCTGGTGTAATCGATACTCATCGTCTCCGAGATACCGGGCTGGTATTCGTGGCCCGGCTCTATTTCCCAGCGCTTCTCGAGTTCGCGCAGCGGCAAACCGTTCGGCGTGTCGCCATAAACTTTGTTGGTCGACGTGAAAATGAACGGCGCTTCGGGAGAAAATGTTCCGCGCAGCTTCGAGCAGATTCAGCGTTCCGTTTGCGTTCACAGTAAAATCGGTCTGCGGATCGCGCGCGGCCCAGTCGTGTGACGGTTGCGATGCGGTGTGCACGATGGCTTCAATCGTGCCGCAATGCTGGTTGAATAAATCCATGACCGCGGCCGCGTCGCGAATATCAATGTTGTGGTGTTCGTAATCGCGGACGTTCTTGATCAAGTCGTCGCGCGTTTTTTTTGTGGAAGCTTCGGCGCCAAAAAACTCTGCGCGCATGTCGTTGTCGATCCCAAGCACACGCGTGCCGTCTCTAGCGAAACGCCGCACCGTTTCCGAGCCAATCAATCCCGCAGAACCTGTAACGATGATCGTGCGCACGATGCTACAAGGAGCGACGGCTTCCTAGCCGTCGTGTTTTAAGATCAGACATTAGAGTTTCGCCGAGCAAGTCGAGAACTTGCGTCACAAGATACATGACGGCTGAGAAGCCGTCATTCCTTTGACTGTATCACTCCCCAATCATCCATGTCACTTCGCCTGCGACAGGATTCACTCGCGCGGCGGGAAGTTGCCAGTCGCCCGCGAGCACACGCTCGATTAGCTGGGGACTTTTCGACGCGCCGACGAGAAACAGAACGTGCCGCGCATGATTGATGAGCGGATATGTGAACGTCAATCGCCAGGCGTTTAATTTGGGAACAAAATTTGCAACGACGAGACGTGTCGTCTCTTCCAACGCGGCTGTCCCGGGAAAGAGCGACGCCGTATGGCCATCGTCGCCGAGGCCGAGAAGAATCAAATCGTGTTGATAAATTGGCTCACCACGCCTGGCGGCGATGGCGTCCAGTTGGTCTTCGTACTCCTGCGCTGCGATTTGCGGGTCAATTTCGCCGCGCATACGCATGATCGATTTTTCAGGAACAGCAGCAGGCACAAAAAGATTTTCGCGCGCCATTCTGAAGTTGCTTTGCGGATCATCCGGCGGCACGCAACGCTCGTCTCCGAACGTGAAGCGAACCGATTCCCAGGGAAGATCACGCGCCTCCACCGCAATTCGGGCGTAAACCGGCGCAGGAGTGTTCCCGCCTGAAAGCGCGATCTTGAAATTCGTTGCGCTCGGCTATGGCTTTGTGCGCCTGCTCGAGAATAAAAGCAGCTGCGTCAGCTACGAAATTCTTAGTGCGGATGACTGTCGAGGCAGCGCTCACGCTGGTTCGCACTCAAACCGCGCAATGCGCCTGGCCGCGTTTCTGGAGGTAATGCTGATGATACTCTTCAGCGTGCCAGAACGTTGGAGCGGGTTCGACCTGGGTCACAATTGGGCGATTGAACCGGCCGCTCTTCTCCAGTTTTTCTTTCGAAGCGTTGGCGGAGGCCTCTTGCTCTGGGGAATGATAAAAAATTACCGATCGATACTGCGTGCCCACATCGGGGCCCTGCCGGTTCAGTGTAGTAGGATTATGATTCGACCAGAACACATTCAGAAGTTCGTCGTAGCTGACCTGTGACGGGTCGAACTCTACTTCCACCACCTCGGCGTGTCCGGTCTTGTCGGTGCAAACATCCTGATACGTCGGATTCTCCTGTGTTCCTCCCGCATACCCGACGCTGGTGGACAAAACGCCTTTTAGGTTGCGGAATGTTTCTTCTACTCCCCAGAAACAACCCGCGCCGAACGTAGCTTTCTCCGTTTGCATGCGAACACGATGAAACGATTAGACCACGTGCGCAACCAAATGCTTGCCGGCATTCGCTGCTTGACTTCGAAGCCTCACTCTCTTTTCCATATTAAGCCCATTAGCGGTCAGTTGAGATCGCTGCCATTGCAAATCTTAACCGTAATGAACAAGTCGCCCACTACCCTGCAGCAGCGTCGTCCGCAGCTGCCTGTACGGCTCTTCAATGGATTTGGAGCACTGTTGGAAAAGACCCGAATTCAATCGACTCGACTGTTTCCTACAGACTTGATCAAGACTGCGAAGCGACGCTCTGGCCTCAATGACTTCGGCGAGGGCGATTTTTTTGAAGCGTTGTCGCGTTTGCTCGAGTCATGTCAGGACGAGGGACGGCTCAACCTGATCGGAAAAATTGCTCTTAAGACCGATGTTTTGGAGACTTTGTGCGCACGCCTGCAAATGGAACGGGACCGACAGCTCTACCCAGATATTACGCGCCAGGAAATCCGCGATCCCCTCTTTATCGTAGGCTTACCCCGCAGCGGGACCAGCGTGTTGCATCGGCTACTCGGGGCAGACCCGGAACATCGATCTCCTCTGATGTGGGAAGTGAGGTCGCCATCTCCACCGACTCGCGAAGATGAAAAACGCCGAATTCAGCGCGCGACGCAAAGTTGTAACTTTTTTAACTGGCTGGTGCCTACATTCCGCTACGCGCACACGGTCGGTGCAGAGGTTCCGCAGGAGTGTGTCAGCCTCATGACTCCGACGTTTCTGAGCGATCAGTTCGATGCGATGTACTATGTCCCGTCATATCGCGCCTGGTTTTTTCGGCAGGATTTGCGGCCGGCGTACGAGTATCATCGGAGGTTCCTTCAACATCTGCAGTTTCGGCGAGCTGCTCGCAGGTGGATCCTGAAAGCGCCTACTCACATGTTCGCCATGCCGGCGTTACTGTCCGTTTATCCCGATGCGTTATTCGTGCAGACCCACCGGACGCCCATCGATGCGATGGCGTCTGTGTCGAGTCTGGTGACAATTCTACGCAGCGCGTTTAGCAATGCGGTCGATCCCTCCATCGTGTGCCGCGAGGCAATCGATTACTGGTCCGAAACGATGGACAAGTTTTTGTCCGAACGTGATCGGTTGGCGGGGAGTCGCATCTGCGACATTCAATATGACGAGATTCGTCGCGAACCCATCGGCGCAGTTCGCCGAATCTACGAATATTTCGGCTGGATATTGTCTCGGGAAGCGGAGCAACGCATGCGCGTGCTCGTTGCGAGCCAGGCGGAGAGGCAATCGGCGAACCACCGATATGATCTATCGCAGTTTGGTTCCTCGGCCCAGGAAGTGCTCAGTGTGTTCGCGACATATTGCCAGCGATTTGGTTTGGCTCAGCCAAGCGGTGTGCAGCAGAAGCAAGCAGCGCAGTCGGTCGCCTGATCCGACGCAGACGAAACAATTCGCGGATGACCTTTGAAGCTATCCGTATCATCCGCGCTAATCACCCAACTTTGCCGGGACATTTTCCCGGCGCGCCTCTCGTGCCCGGCGTTGTAATCCTGGACGAAGTACTCGCAGCGTTGATTGAATGGCGTCAGGACTCGCAGCTCACCGGCATACGAATGGTGAAGTTCATTGCGCCACTCCAGCCGGAACAGGCATTCACGATTTCTCTCTCCCTGAGAAATGAGCACGCCGCGGAGGTCAATTTTTGCTGTCGCGCGGAAGACCGCGTAATAGTCGAAGGTCAACTTGAAGTCGCCTGGGGAGCAGAATGAGTCGATGAACGCGCCATTGCTTGAGGCTCCAAAATTTGAAACCGGGCTGCAGCGACCCGCGACTCGCCGAATGTCTTAAGGAATTTCCGCCCGCGATATTCAGCGAGCGCCTGTATCAGAGCATCGAACTGATGGAGCGCTACAGCATTGAGCTGGCTGTTGATTTGTTAGGCCAGTTGAATTTGGCAGAACAACTCCACGTGTGGCGATCCGCAGATGAGCTTTGCGAACTTCTTCGTTTCCAGCCGCGTTTCAGGCTTCCCTTACATTGGGTGCTAACACGGCTGATAGAAACCGGGTGCGTCGAGGTGCAAAGTGACAGCGGGCCCCGCTCCTATCGTTTGCGGAAGACGCCATGGCAACCCGATCTCAAATCCTTGCGCGCTCTCGCGCTTAACATTGATCCCGGGAACGCGGCGACTCTGGATTTGTTGGACCATGCCGCAAGGCTTTATGGGATTGTTGCGACCGGCGAAAAAAGTGGCGATCAAAATTTGCTGGGACCTCAAGGCGTCCCGCTGTGGCTCAACTATTTTCACAACGACAATCTGACCTACGCGGTAAACAACTGGGTCGGTGCTGCTGCAGCCGCAGATCGTCTTTCCTCCCGGCCGACGCTGCGAGTTCTGGAAATCGGCGCCGGCACAGGCAGCGCCACGGAGATTTTGCTAACGCTACTCGGTGAACGCGAGCTTTTGCCGCGACTTGAGCGCTATGTCGTTACCGAGCCAAACGCGTATTTTCGCCGCTGCAATCAACGCAAACTGGCAGCGCAATACCCGAACCTCGCGCTCGAATGGGCGACCCTCGATCTCGATTTGCCGTGGAGCGCGCAAGGGATTGCCTCGGGAGAATTCGATCTCGTGTACGCTGTTAACGTCATGCACATCTCGAAGAATCTTCTGTTTAGCTTGAACGAAGCGCGCTCGGCGCTTGCTGCGGGCGGTTGGCTTGTCATCGGCGAATGTGTGCGGCCTTACGATAACCAACCGATGTATCCCGAACTAATGTTTCAAATTCTAGACAGTTTTTCCAATGTGGAAACAGATCCGGAGATTCGTCCAAACCCCGGCTTTCTGACTGCCGAGCAGTGGCGTCGCGCTTTTTTGCGAGCGGGCTTCATGCGGACGGAGATTGCACCGGATATCGAGCGAATCCGCGAGATCTACCCGCATTTTTTCACCGGCGCCATTTGCGGACAAAACACGGCAACCGCAAAATGATTTCGGAAATTGTCGGTCCCAAACGTTCGGAAGCAGATCGCTGGGTAAGTGCGCCAGAGCGTGGCACACCGACTTCGCTGGGAGTGATCGCCTGGATCGCGGAGTGGGTCGGTCGGCCACTAGCGAGGCTGTTGTTATATCCGATAACAATTTACTTTCTGATCACGGGACATGCGGCGCGGCGGGCGTCTTGCGAATTCCTGAAGCGGGCGCGCGGGGGTTCAGTCCATTGGTGGAACGTGTTGCGCCATTTTTATTATTTTGCCGCTACGATTCTGGACCGCGTTTATTTGTTGCGTGGTGAATTCGATCGGTTCTGCGTCACAATTCACGGGAAAGAAGTATTGCAGCGCCAAAAGCAAAACGGCAAGGGCTGCATCTTGTTAGGCTCTCACCTGGGCAGTTTCGAGGTGTTACGTGCGCTCGGAGTAATGCAGGGAGGTTTTTCGCTCAAGGTACTAATGGACACTGCGCATAACCAGAATATCAGCCGGTTTTTGGACGGCCTTAATCCCATGATTGCGGGCACGGTGATCGCACCCGACCGACCCGATACGTTGATCAGGGCCAGGGAGAGTCTGGATGCGGGCTGCTTCGTCGGGATGTTAGGCGATCGCGTTTTCGGCGCCGATAAGACAACGCGCTGTCACTTCCTCGGCGCGCCTACAACCCTGCCGGCCGGCCCGATGTTGCTTGCCGCCATGATGCATTGCCCCGTCATTTTGTTTTTCGGCCTCTACCGCGGCGGGAATCGCTACGACATTCACTTCGAGCATTTCGCCGAAGAGATCGTGTTGAATCGAGAGCATCGCGCCGAAGAGATTCAGTCGTGGATGCAGCGCTACGTCGCGCGGCTGGAGCATTATGCGCATCTCGCGCCTTACAACTGGTTCAACTTCTACTCGTTCTGGGATTAGGCTTGGACTCGTGCAGGCTTGGAAAAATTGAAACGGCAAAGCGGTCATCCTGAGCGAAGCGCAGCGGAGTCGAAAGATCTGGCGGCGCTATCGTCGGGTTAACGCAACGGGATTCCTCGACTTCGCTCGGAATGACAGACTCGCCACGGTTGAGTGAATCATTGCGTAATAATATGCCAATCAACAAAGCGGAAATTCGCACGCTGATTCCCCATTCCGGCCTGATGTGCCTGTTGGATGAAGTTGTGCAGTGGGACGATCGATCGATCGCGTGCGTCAGTAATACGCATCGTGATCCAGCAAACCCGTTGCGCCGTCAGGGGTGTTTGTCGGCGGTACACGCTTTCGAATACGGTGCGCAAGCAGCGGCTGTTCACGGCGGTTTGCGGGCGCGCGCTGCGGGTACGATCGCCCCATCCGGGTATCTGGCTGCGTTGCGGGACGGACGCTTACACGTAACACGACTCGATTATATTCATTTGCCGCTTCAAATTTTGGCGACGCGTCTTTACGGCGAAGGCGCGAACACAGTTTACGAGTTTATCCTTTCGGCCGCGGCAGTTCTCGTAGCGGAAGGCCGCGTGACGATCGTGCAACGCGCGTGAGCTGTAGCCGCGTCTCTGTGAGACGCGCGGTGGTGGCTGTGCGCTTGGCGGTCAGAGACTGCCGCTACAGAAATTCACATCGCGATGCCGCCATCGACACACAGCACCTGGCCAGTAATGTAAGCGGCTTCCGGCGATGCTAGGAATTCCACCGCCGCGGCAATTTCCTCGGGCGTGCCGGTCCTGCCCAGCGGGATCTTGCTGTGAATCGTATCCTTAACTTGATCGGATAGCCCGACGGTCATGTCGGTTATTACAAAACCCGGCGCAACGGCATTGACTGTGATATTGCGGCTGGCCAGTTCGCGCGCGAGCGATTTGGTCAGCCCGATCAAGCCTGCCTTGCTCGCCGCGTAATTTGTCTGCCCGGCGTTGCCCATCAAACCGATCACAGAGCTGATATTGATGATGCGGCCGTTGCGCTGCTTGGTCATCGCGCGAACTAACGCGTGTATAAAACTAAACGCCCCTCGCAAGTTGGTGTTGATGACAGCATCCCAATCTTCAAGGGACATTCGCATCGCAAGCGCATCGCGCGTCACACCCGCATTGTTCACCAGGATGTCTGCCCGGCCAAAATCCTCCAGAATCCGCGCCGCGATTTTTTGCACAGCTGCATGGTCTGCGACATCGACTGCGTACGCTTTTGCCGATTCAGTCCGGAGACCGTTGATTTCATCAGCTATCTTTTTTGCGTTTTCCTCCGTCCGACTCACGCATGCCACACGCGCGCCTTCGCTGGCGAAACGCAAAGCAATTGCGCGTCCGATGCCTCGTCCTGCTCCGGTAACAACTGCAACCTGACCTTCGAATCTCATATCGTTGTCCATTTGTAACTCCTAATGCACGCGAATAAACATCAATTTGCCAAGGCCATCACTCCGGTGAGCGCTACCAACGGCGCGCAGAGGCCTGCGCGTCCTACCAAACCGCGAGCCACCAACGGTGTTGTAGCGGTGCTTGTGTCAAGCACCGAAACTAGTGACACAGGCTTGACACAAACGCCTCTACACTACTCCACCGCTCCGTAACGTCGCTGGCGGCGGCCAAATTCTTCGACTGCGGCCAATAGATCTTGCTTTTTGAAGTCAGGCCAGAGCTTTGGCGTCACGTACATCTCCGTGTAAGAAGTTTGCCAGAGCAGAAAATTCGAGAGCCGCATTTCGCCCGACGTGCGGATAAGGAGGTCGGGATCGGGATAGTAGCGCGTGTAAAGATGCTTGCTGAACATCTCCACATCGATCATCGCCCTGTCGATGTGCCCCAGCTCGATGGCGCGAAGCAAACTTTTGATGCCGTCGATAATCTCCAGTCGGCCGCCATAGCTGAGTGCCAGGATAAGCGTGAGCCCGGTGTTGCCGGCAGTTTGCTCGATACTCTTGTGAAGTTGTTCCTGGGCGCCTTGGGGCAAATCAGTCAACCGGCCAATAGCCTGAAGACGCACATTCTTCTCGAGCAATTCCGGCGTTTTCTCCTTTAAAAATTTTTCCAGTAAACGCATCAGCGCGATGATTTCAGTTCTGGGGCGCTGCCAGTTTTCAGCGGAGAACGCGTAAAGCGTGAGATATTCCACCTTTAACTCGCCGCAACCTTCGACACATTCTCGAACAGCCTGGGCACCGGCTTCGTGGCCTTTGATGCGAGACAGTCCGCGCGACTTCGCCCAACGACCGTTGCCATCCATGATTATGGCGATGTGGCGGGGAACAGTTTTAATGCTCGATGACATTTAACAGCCCCTTATCATCTGCAATCTGGTGCCGAGAGGCAAGTGGCGCGGGTGCCAATACGTCAAGACGAAGCTCGAAGGAATGGCAATGATCGAACGGCGAATGTTTTTTCTTTGGTATTCGTGCTTCGAGTTTATTTCGTCATTCGAATTCGCGCTTCGTCATTCTGTCGTAGCCGAACCTACCCGTCTGGAACGGGCTACAAGATGATTGTCTCTCCGCGCGCGGGGCCGACGCTCACCATCGAGGGTTTTGCACCGGCCAGTTCGGAGATGTATCTGACATATTTTCTCGCGGCCGAAGGAAGCTGCGGAAATTTGCGCGCAGTATGTGTAGACGTGTTCCAGCCAGCGACTTCTTTGTAGACCGGCTCGCAATTCGCCAGTTGAGTTGCGTCACACGGCGGAACATCCAGCGGTTTTCCGTATAGCTGGTAACCAACACAAATGCGAATTGGATCGACCTGATCTAATCCATCCAGGTTGGTGATCGCGATCTCATCGATGCCGTTGATCATGCCCGCGTAACGAGTCGCCACAGCATCGAACCAACCGCAGCGTCGCTTGCGTCCTGTTGTCGCGCCGAATTCGCGGCCGAGACCGTGAAGCATCTGCGCCAATTGCGCGTCCTCCGTAGGCAATGCGCCGTCCCCTACTCGCGTTGAGTAGAGCCTTCATTACGCCGACGACACGATCCATCCGATGCGGTGGCACGCCCGTGCCGGTGCACGCGCCGCCCGCCGTCGTG
>CAWDMG010000025.1:0-26045 GCA_963803285.1 uncultured Verrucomicrobiae bacterium
CAATCGCGCAGTTGAACATCGCCAAGTCAAATTACGATCTTCAGGAGACCATCAGCCGCGTCACCATGGATGTGCGAATCGCGTTCAACCAACTGCTGCTAAACCGGGCGAAAGTCCGGTACACCAAGATTCCGTGGGGGTATTCGAACAGGAACTCCAAGGCGAGCGGGAAAATTTTAACGCCGGTATTGTTGGCAAATTAAACGTGCAGCGGGCCGAGCTGGCGCTCGCCAACGAGCGGCCGGAATTCTTTGACGCGCAGACGGATCTGAAAAACTCGTATTTACGACTGGCAGAACTTTTCGGGACCGATATTCCCCCGGGCACACAGGCGTCGCCGTTTGAAATTTCGGGGCAATTGCAATATCGGCCCAATCATCCGGACCTTAACGACTGCCTCGCGCGGGCTGACGCGAACCGTGGGATCATCAAAGCCAGGGCGAAAGACATCGAGATCGAAGATCGCCAGTACAGTTTTGGACCGTAGCGCGACGCGTCCACACCTGCGCGCCTTCTCTGGATACGAAGTTTACAGCGAGCGAGACCCGGATGTCGGCCCTGAATTTAACTACGGCGGCGTGGTGGGCATAAACGCCACGTGGAACATCTTCGATGGGCACGCCACCAAAGGGCGCATGCAAGCGACCCGCGCCCGGCGTGATGCGGCGGTCCAAGCCCTGGCAGCAGCGCGGCGCAGCGTGGCATCGGAAGTGCGCAGCGCATTTTTCGATCTCCAACAAGCCGAACGCGTACTCGAAAGCGAAACGCAACACGTGCAAACAGCGGATGAAGCGCTCGACATGGCCAGAGGAAACTTTGCCGCCGGATTGGGAACACAGCTTGATGTGCTGCAGGCAGCCACCGATGTCACCCGGACGCGCACAACCCGACTGAGCGCAATCTATCTGCACAACGTGGCTCTGGCACGCCTTACTCACGCCTGTGCCAGTACAGCCGAAGCGCTGAATTTCGGATCCGACTTCAAAGACGTGAAGAACGAAACTCGCAACGCTGCCCACGCCGCTGACGTGGCCAAGCCACCGGAAAAAATGACTCAGCGATGAGAACCGGATTTGTAACTTTGAGAGGTCACTCTGTAGCCGTCGCCCTGTGGGCGACGCGACACGAACGTGGTAAACGTATAAGCCCTGCACTTCCCACAGGGAAGCGACGACATCCAGCAGTGAGTGTTCACATTTTCGTTCTGATTCTGATCGCGGCCTTCGCGTACCCGACCAGCGCAGTCACCCTGCAAGAGGTCCTCCGCACCACGCTCGAAAGAAATCCCGCCATACTCGAGGCCAAAACCGGTCTCGAGCAAGCTGCTGGGAAGCGCTTGGTCTTTCGCTCCATCGTCTGGCCCGATTTCGACGTGCTCGTCCCCGCAGGTGTTCAGTATGGCCACCGGGCCGGCGAGAGCGGAGTAAAAGGATTTGCCGTGGGTCGCGGCAATTTGGAACAGACGTTGTTCAATATGGCTGTGCCGCCTTCGCTTCGGCGTGGAGACATTGGAGTTCTAATCGCCCAACAGCAACTAAACGTCGCCGTGGTGGAACAGTTGCATGCTGCGCGGCTTGCGTTTTACGCGGCGCTTTACAACCGATCGCTGCAGTCGATTCGCGACGAACAATTAAAAAAACTACAGGAAAATATTTCTACCCAGAAAAATCGGTTCGAAGCAGGATTAGTCGATCGAGGCGCATTCACGAGCGCAACTGTCCAGGCTGACGAACTGGTTCCGCAAATGGAAGGCGCGCAACGCGCCTATCGGGAAGCGCAATTGAATTTGGCGCAAGCAATGGGGATCGATCCTGGAAAATCATCTCTGCCCGAACCGGAAGGCGAATTGAAGTTTGTCCCAGTGCGGCTCGATGTTGACGCCGAAACAGCGGCAGCTTTACAACGCCGGGTCGATCTCAAACTGGCCCGTTTGTTTGTGCGCGCTGCAAATGAAGATCAACGCATTATTGCAGCCGATTATTATCCCGCGCTGGTAGGAAGCATCCACGGCGAATGGGTGCCCGTCAGCGGAATTCATCGACAGGAATCGACAAGCAAGACACAGGATTTCATTGGATCCGAGATTAAGGAAAAAGCGGCATACACCTGGCGTGTCATTGATAACGGCAAGGTCGGTGGAGCGGTGTTGAGGGCGCGTGCAGCACGAGAGGAAAACGAACTGACGTGCCGGAAATTGGAAGCGAATGTGACCCGGGAGCTTCCGCGCATTGCCAACGACATTGAGGCAACCGCTGCTCGCGAAGGATCACTTGCTTCCGCCACCGCCGCTGCGGAGGAGAGCGCCCAAACCGTTAAGGAGAACGTCGCTACCGGTTTGGCGTCGCAGTTTGAGTACCGCGTGACCCAAAACGGTTTTTTGAGGACGAAGAGCGGACTATTGGATGCAATTTATCAGCACAACGTTGCACTCGCAGAGTGGGACCGCGCTACCGGCCGATACTTTCAATTTTTCGACCAAGCCAGTGGGGCTCGAGATTCATCAAAATGATCGACTGAAGCGTTAAACGTTACGTCGGCTCCGCCTCAACGTTAACGGTTGACTTCCCAACAACCTGCGAGTCTTGCTGGCCGCTTGGATGGCCTTGGGAATTCCTTCGACGTCGAACGGAAATCTCCGCTGCGGTGTCTTGGTAAGAATGCTCTCTGACATCTATGAACAAGCGGAAACGAGAAGCGCTGCCCGGCACGACGTTATTGCAAACAAGAGCCACGAGCGGCACACTAGTTCTCCGAAATTGAAATTCCCGAAATCAAAGACCGTTTTGTGGATCACCGCAGCGGTGGTCGTGGTCCTTTTCGCGCTGGCATATTTTTTTCTGATGCCAGTCGCGGAGGTGGTGACAGTCCAGCGAGGGACGGCCATCTCGGCGGTTTATGGGACGGTGCGAATCGAACCCGCGTTTGTGGTGCGTGTGCGGGCGCAAAACGACGGGTTTATCCGGCTGGCCGAATCCTTCTCTGCCGGTCGCGGGGCAATCGGCAAAGGGGTGGAAAGGAACGAATTACTGGCAACTATTGCTGACGAGGAAACCTCCAGACAATTGAAACAGGCGCGCACCGATTTGCAGGCAGCCGTTGACCGCGCGGCTCTCCCCCTTCCGTCCTCGGAGTTGCTCAAAGCAGCGGAGGACAATCTCCAACGGCTCGAAAAAGTTGTTTCCTCAGGGAACGTGCCCGCTGTCGAATATCAGAAATCCAAGAGTGAGGTAAACCGTTTACACGGTGCAGTGGAGACAGAGCGCATCGAGCGGGATCGCAATCTCAAATCTCTTGAAGAAACTGCGAAGAAGCTGGAAGCGGAAATGAAGAATGCCGAAGTCCGCTCGCCGATTGATGGAATTCTGACCAACGTTCAGACAATCGATGGCGAATTGGTTTCGGACGGGAATGAACTTTTCACCGTCTCTTCGCGAAAGACTTATGTACGCGGCGAAGTTAACGAAGAAGACGTAGGCGAAGTAAAACCGGGAATGAAAGCAAAAGTGCAATTGTACGCCTACCGCACGCGGACTTTCACGGGCGGCGTCACATCAATCCAGCCCGCAGCCGATCCAACCACTCAGCGCTACACCGTTGCGCTGGAGATGGAAAATCCGCCCGAGAACATGATGGTCGGAATGACCGGGGAGATGAACATCATTACCGGGGTGCACGAAAATGCGCTGCTCGTGCCAACGCGCGCGCTGCTCGTCGATCAAGCGCTGGTGGTAAATGGGGGAATTGTGCAGCGACGAACCGTCAATGTAGGATTTCGCACACTAGATTTCTCCGAGGCGCTCAGCGGCCTGGCAGACGGCGATCGTTTAATCGTTTCCGATCACGACAAGTTTCATTCCGGCCAGCCGGTGCGCCAGCGCATGATCAACGCGCCGCCTCCACCGAAAGCGCCGTGACACCCCCGCTTTACATTGCCCTGCGTTTTTTGACGCATCGCAAGCGGGCATTGCTTTTGAGCCTGAGCGGTGTCGTTTTCGGTGTCGCAATCTTCATCTGCACGCAAGCGCAGACGCAGGGCTTGTCCCGCTATTTCATCGAGTCCAACATCGGCAGCAACGGCGCGCTAGTCGTCAGGTCCCGTTTTCGCCCGCGGTATGAGCCGCTCATGGTCGCCGCGAAGAACTCCAAGGCGAATACGGGCCGCCGTCTCTATTTTGAGGGCATCACCAATCCGAACGAAATCATGCGAGTGAGCAGGCAATTCCCCGATGTCATTTCCTGTTCACCGGTTCTGCGCGGAACCGTAAGCGCTCGCGCGGGATTTGAGAACGCGACTGTCGATCTTTACGGCATCGATCCCGCCCTCCACGCACGAACTACCGATATTTTGCGCCAATTGATTGACGGCAGGTTTGATGACTTTCGAAATAACACCAGCGCTATCATTATCGGTTCGCGCCTGGCAGAGCTTCTTCAGACTAGTGTGGGCGACACGGTGCAATTGCTCGCCCCCAATGGCGAGTACTGGCGATTCAGTGTTGCAGCGATCGCACGTGCAGGCATCGGCTCGATCGATTCGACCCGTATTTACTCGCACGCCAAGGTTGCACAGGCGTTGCTGCAGCAGCCTTCTGGAGCGACCATGATCATCTATAAACTGCGCGACCGGAATCGTGCGCCGGTGCTGGCCAGACGGTTCGAAACGCTTTTCCAGCACAATGCTCTCAGCTGGCAGGAACGTGAGGAGAGCACGCTCCAACTTTTTTTAACCTTGAGAATGTCCGTTGCGATTACGGTTTCGCTCATCATTCTACTGGCCGGCTTCGGAATTTTTAACGTCCTTACGATGTCGGTCCTCGCGAAGATCAAAGAGATCGCGATTTTGCGTTCAATGGGATACCGCCGCAGAGACATCAGTGCAATCTTCCTCTGGCAGGGCGCACTGATCGCTGCGGCTGGGTCGGTGCTGGGTTGCGTGCTCGGTGCGCTAATGACCTGGGGTGTATCGCATATTCCCATTCGTCTCCGCGGCTTGCTCTACACAAATTATTTTTTGGTCACATGGGACTGGCGCCATTATGCGTTTGCGACGTTACTCGCCGTTCTGGCTGTGTTTATCGCCAGTTATGTTCCGGCACGGCGTGCCGCTGAGTTGGCGCCCGTGGTCACCATTCGGGGATCGAGATGAGCGCACAAGTTAGCCTCAGTTGCGACCGGATCGAACGCTACCTCGGCGAAGAAGAGGAACGCGTGCACGCCCTGCGCGGTGTGTCGCTTGAGATCGAGACTGGAAGCGTTCACGCCGTGGTCGGCCCGTCGGGCTGTGGCAAAAGTTCGTTGCTGTATATTCTCGGTTTGCTAGATACACCTGACGCCGGGCATGTTGCGATCCAAACCGAATCAGTATCCCACCTGAGCGACGATGAGCTCGCGCAAAAGCGGAACAAATTCATCGGCTTCATCTTTCAATTCCATTTCTTGATGGAGGACTTCACTGCCGAGGAAAATGTGATGATCCCTATGCGTAAGCTTGGCCAGCTCTCGGATGCGCAGATGCGCGATCGCGCTGCCGAGTTGCTTGACGGCGTAGGCTTGGGCGACAAGTTGCGGCGGCCCAGCCGTCATCTTTCCGGAGGAGAACAACAACGCGTCGCGATCGCACGTGCGCTCGCAAACGATCCGCGCGTCATTCTAGCGGACGAACCGACCGGCAACCTCGACACTGCAAACTCCGAGCGCGCGTTTGAGCTGTTGCAGAATCTTGTGCATGAACGCGGCAAGGCGTTGCTTCTCGCCACGCACAATCCGGCAATTGCTGAAGCATGCGATTGGATCCACGAAATGAAAGACGGCAGCATCATCGCCAGCCAGCGGGGCGCCGCGCGCAGGTCGATTTCTTAAGTAGCGTTAGATCGACAATCGCTAGCCGAGCTTCTTTCACGACGCCGTTGACGTTGGCGCAACTTTATCCTGGCCGGTGAAGCTGATTTGCAACGCACGGAAGATATTGATGACCGCGCTCGCGACACCCCAGAAACAGAGCCAAATGAAACCAGCCGCCGGAATTCCAACCACAAGAAAAAAGGTGAACAGCCAGGTATAAATGTTGCGGCGGCCAGCGACCATGCGCACGAGACGGTCGAACGGAGTGAAATCATCCAGGTTTCGACCAATTCGTCGCTGAACGGCCCGTTTGGCCATGCGTTCCAGCCTATGGAAGACAAAGAAAGCGAAGAAAATTACATAAGCGTAGCGAATTTGACCGGTGGCCTGAAAATGATACGCCAGCGCCATCCACCACGACGTTTCAACAAAATAATCGAGGTCGTGCTCCTTCTTTCCAAGCTTGGTCGTTTGCGCTTTTAAACGTGCGAGCTTGCCATCAATGCCATCGAGAACTCCAATAACCAGGGCGAGCAACACTCCAGGCCAAAGATACCCGCAGGCATAAAGCAGCGTCACGCCTAGACCGAGAATACCGGTTCCAATCGTGATCTGATTCGGAGTGATCGTGGTTCGACAGAGATGCGAAACGAGCCACTTCTCAATCGGTGCGTGCACAAGCGCCGGAAAATCAAGGACTCCTTTTTGTGTCGCGTCACGCAGCAAACGTTCGGCCAGCGAACGGCGCTCTGGCGAAGGAGCTGGAAAGAAGACCGGCCGCACACTCCTGCGCATGCTTCCAACGTAAGCTTGCTGCCGGGCAGCGTCGACGTGCGCTATGCGGCCTGCCATCGTATCAGAAGTAATCTCTTCTATGAGTGTGTCAGCGCGGTTTTTCCGCGAAAGCCATTCGCTCGAGAGCAGAGCCGCACACAAAATCTGGGAAGAATGGGCGTCTGAATTTTCCAAAAGCGGCGCAATAATCGATGGGGGATCCGAATCAATGAGAGCGGAGTTGGTCTGTGCGTCGGCGAGCGAGCGCAGCAGGCGTTCATCGCAATAAAAACCGGCGAATACGATGAGGATCCGCCCGTCGGAACCGACCCTCAGTGCAGCGAGGGAATCTAGAATATCGCCAACCGCGACCTTCGCACCGGTGCGCTCCCGAAACGTGAGCGACACATCTGCACGACGCCACGACTCGTTAGCGACATGCGTAGCCACCGCCTTCACGGAGTTGGACAAAATCATCGCCTCGCGAAAACCGAGGTGCAGTGCGATGCGACGCATTCGTTCCAGCAGCGAGATGCCGCATAGGTCAGTCAGCGCCTCCGGCGAATCTGCGACGATCAATAATGGCGGGCGAAAAAGTTCCGGCATATTAGGTGTTGCGGGTATCTTCGGTCAGTTTGTATCAAGCCAGACGCACCTTGCTCGAATGCTTGGGTATGCGCGACCAAAACACTTTGCGGAAAATTTTGGCGGGGCCCGGCGATCATCGACCGCCATTACCCGTGTATTTCTCCTGCCAGTCGCCAACTCTTCCTGAACAGCCTAAAGAGCAGCGTGATCACGGAAAAGGCGAAAAAAATGTGCAGAATCCATGACGCGCGACCGGCGATCGCCAAAAGGAGAAACACAAAATAAATCACGTCGCGTTTGGTGATTTGATGAATGAAAGCGATCAGCGCGCGACCGAAAAAACGCTCTGCCAGGTTGAAGTCTTCCCGCCGGCGCGAGACTACGCGCGTGGTATCGCGAGCGAGAAGTGGCATGAGGTAACGACCAAGCCCGCCGGCCATTATGAAGAAGGTGATTAGGCTCTCGAACAGATAAACGAAACCAATGTTTGCACTCACCGACGGTTGCCGGAAGAGACCGACGCCCAGGCAGAGAACAAAAATTAGATTCGCAACGAAATCGCAGAAGGCGTCGAGGCGCCGGCCGCGTTCCGAATCGAGATACTTGGCGCGTGCAATCTCGCCGTCGCATCCGTCCAAAATATTGATCAATTGGAAAAGTGCACTCCCGGCCAGGAACCCGGTGTAGTCACCGCGCACCAAAAACATAAAAGCCACGGGAGCGAGCGCAAAGGTCAATATCGTCCAGGTGTTGGGAGTAATCGGCAGCTTAAGGAGAACCCGCGTGATTACTCGTGAGATGGGGCGGTTCAAAAACTTTGAAACCATTCCGTCCTGCGATTTGCCGATGTGGCGAAGGAGGTGTTTTTCGCTGGTGGCAATCTCGCTCGGCTGTGCGAGAAAACGCCAGTTCTCTTCCTCAGTTACGCTTCGACAAGTTCTCCCGAACTGCTCGAAAAGTCGTGGCCACGCTTCCGTTAGGTCAACAATCGGTTGTTCGATCTTCACCGGCGACGTCGTTCTAAAAAAGTTCGACAAAGCATTTCGCGCGATGAACAAGCGCGTAGCGAGAATGCGTGCTTCCGGTTCAAGCGAACCGGAAGCTTCGGTTAACCGAACACGCGTGATTCGCTGGTGCTTGGGCAACCATCGCTCCGAAAGCGGATTCCCGGGTTTCCAGAAAACGACAACCTCAATCTTATTTGCCGTTCCCTTTGCTTTGGCGAATTCATCGAGCTCCAGCACAAGCCGATCAAGCTGGCGCAATCCGGCGATCTGCCAATTGGCCGATTCATCACATAGAATCACGACGCAATCGAAACCGTGGTGCTCCTCGATCATGGCACGCGAGCCTGATCTGCGTGAAAGAATAACGTTAACAAATTCTTAAGAGTAACGAGTATCGCCACCTGTCAGTGACTATACCTTCGATTACGATCATTGGCGCCAGAAACGGGCCTCCTAGCGCAGCCGATAAATCATAGCTTCGGCAGTATCCGCCACTGGTTGGTATCGTTCCGCCAACAGTTTGGCCAGAATCGGAAAGTTCTTCACCGGATACTGCGCACTTTTCGGGTCGGGTCGAACATCGACAATGTAGGTCGGCGGATGCTTCGCAAAATCCTGCTCGAGGTTGGTCCAGGCACCGGGCAAGATACGGCTGCGAGTATCGAAGCCGTGGATCGGTCCGCCGAAGACATAACCCGTCAAGGGGAAGGTTGTGATGTAGCGGCAGGCAGGACGTCTGTGTGCGTCCAGATAAATTTCCGGACTCTGGCCCCAGACGAAAATCCTGTCGGCAGCGTCGGAATGCGCGAATAAATAT
This sequence comes from uncultured Verrucomicrobiae bacterium, assembly GCA_963803285.1. Lineage (GTDB taxonomy): Bacteria > Verrucomicrobiota > Verrucomicrobiia > Chthoniobacterales > UBA10450 > Udaeobacter. The sequence goes on from CAWDMG010000025.1 coordinate 9,028, forward strand.
TGTCCCGTCTCAGACGTCACACGTCGCGGCGTCAGCCCCGTCCAATGCTTGATTGAGAAAGCAATGATCGTAAGAGCCAGCCAGGCATAGGTTACTCCGGGTCGCAGGAACCATTGGGGTGGCCGTATCATCCCGGACCAAAGTCGCGCGTAGTAAGGTGCTCCGAGTAGTGCGAGCGGAGGAATCAATTGCACATAGTAATGAGGGTAAAAGCGGGCGCCTGCTGCAGCGCCGATCGCTGAGGCAGCCAGCAATCCTAGAAGCGCTGTTCGTTCTGCCGTCTTCCTGGCCCAAATTTCGTCCTTATCCCGGCATGCCATTATCGCCCCTATCACGAGAGGTAAACAGGCGCCGAGGAAAATCAGCGTATTCACAATTCCCTTCTGCCAAAAAACGTGCGGCACATCATGATCGGCAATTGTCCAGTAAAACGCGTCGTGGACGATGCCTTGTTTCCAAAGCACTATCGTCACGAGGCCGAGGGCTGCGAAAAATCCTGCCGTGAGCACGACTGCCTGAATAATTGAATTCGTTCGCGTCAAACTGCAACTGGCTCGATAGCTGGGGAGAAGTAGATAAATGCCGAGCGGGACTGCTGCTATTGCGGCCGGCTGTTTCAGCAGGAAGGCCGCGCCGAGAAGCGCACCTGCTAGAAAAAGTTCTAGTCGCAGTCGCGACGAACTGCGGCGGAACGCGATTGCCCACGCCCAGATAACAGCGAGATTCATTAGCATCTCTCCGTCGAATGCCAGGGTTTTCCAAGTCCACCAGGATTGGAAAACACTGTAGAAGAACGCGGCAATCAGGCCGGTGTTGCTATCGAACAGCTCAGTGCCGATGACATAGAGGCCTGCCATCGCGCATAGCGTCCACACTAGTGCGACTATGTGGAGCGCTTTCCAATTGAACTTGCCTGCTATTTTGAATACTGCGGCGTACGTCCAGAAGAGAAGCGGCGGTTTGCGCTCTACTGCGTCAGCGTAGGGCCGACCTCCGTCAACGATCTCGTTCGCCACCACCGAATACATTGCTTCGCTGTCAATTGGCTGAGGATGCAAAAGAGACGGAAGGCGAATTGCAACCGTAAGGAGGATTATCCCTAGCGCGGCGAAGCAAAATTGGCGCGACCTATCAGTTGGCACATCCATCATTGGACAGATGAATTTCCGGATGTGGCCCTCTTAAGGGAATCGTAAATGCACGTAACTTCGTTGAAAACATCATCAACTGTGATCGCTTGCATGCAGAGATTGTTGCGACAGACCGATTGCCGGTTGTTATAGGCGCTCACGCACGGGCTGCAGGCGATGCCGGCCCACAAGGCGATCGCGTTTGGTGATCGCGCTGCAAACAGCGCCGGTGTCTCCGGCCCGAACAGCGTCACGACGCGAATCGGGGTCATCGAGGCAAAATGAGCCGGGCCACTGTCATTAGTAACTAAAATTGCGCTGCGGGTGTAAAGGACGAGCACTTGTCGCAGAGTCGTTTTTCCGGCAAGCCGGATGACGCGGTCAGAACCAACCTCGTCTGCCAGCTGGTTAATGGGCACGGCTTCGCCCGGCGCACCGGTAAATCCGATAAACAACTCCGGATAACGTTCAAGCAGCCGCTGCGCAAGTAGGACATAACGCAAAGGCGGCCACCGCCTTAGCGGCAGCAAGTCGCTCGCGTTCGGGTTGAGCAGGACGAGCGGAGCAGAACCGATTCGAGGATTTTCGCGCTCTAAGAAAGCATTGATTTCAGCAACTTCAGACGGCGAGGGTCGAAATCTTGCGAGTGGCTGATTTACAGAAGGCGTGAAGTCGAACGTCGGGAGCACACCTGGATCGCGGGTCAACGCTTCAACCATCGCTTCAAACATTTGACTCGTATGGAGATGAGGATTGTATAAAAGCCGGTGCGTCATTAAGTCGCCGCGATACGGTCCGTCTCCGAAAAAAGTATGAAAGCCAACACGTGATTTGGCGCCGATCGTAAACGTCAGTATCGCGGAGAAACGTGTGAAAAACTCCATATCAACGACCGCGTCGATGCCGATCTTGCGGATTTGGAGCACCGCTCGCAGCGCGCCGGTCGCGAGTCCGAAAAAACTCTTCGTCGCGATTGTTATCACATTTCCATCGGGAATTATTTCCATCGCGTCGAGAACGAAGCGATTGTCTTCGAATACGACGAAGTAAACGTTTTCACGTCCAACCATCTCGATCGCACGCAGAATTGCGGGATAGGCGAGAACGGTTGAGCCTTGCTCCGCGAACTTGACGAAGAGAATGCGCCGAAACTGGCGCGGTCCTGACGGCCCAGTGGACTCAAAGATTTTTCTGAGAAGGGTTAGAATGGCGCAAACCGGCCCACCAACCCAGCGATCGGTACGTTGCAAAGTTTGAATGCCGACTGGGAGATCCATTTTCTGGCCCTCCTAAGATAGTCAATCCTTGCGAAACCTTTTACCTTGGAGACGAATGCTCATGCTGTTTGGGCGGAACGGAGTGTAGCGGCAGCGCCGTTCGATGCAATAAAGGCTGCTGTCATCCACTAATGCGTCATCAAAACCCCTAGCGAGAAAATTTTGGCGGCCCCAAGGACTCGATTGTAGCGTCGAGAACATCATGAGCGCGAATGTTAGTTTTACGCCCTGCTAGATCGAGTGTGTTTCGGCGGAAATGAATCACGGCGCTACTTCTCATGACGCATAACACTGAAATCGCCCAAGCCTCTGACCCGCGTGACGGGGAATCAGTGAGTCCAACTGAAGCTTTGCTCGATGTTCCGCCGCCGGCGTCGGACGCACCAGCGCGTGTGGACGAAACCGGAGTAGAGCTCAAACGCGGCGCCTTCTTGAACACGATCGCGATGTTAGCGTCGAATTTCCGAGGCATCTTCTCATTTCTCGTCGCGCGGCTGCTGGGCCCGGCGGCGCTGGGCATATTCTCCGTTGCGTGGTCGACCACTGACATCATCAGCAAGATCGGTGTTCTTGGGCTCGACAATGCGATCACCACATTCATCGCGCGCTCGGAAGCCGTCGGCAACCGGACGCGGAGCCGGGCGCTTTTTCGAATCGCTATAGTACTGGGCGTTGCGCAGTCTATTGTCACCGCTGTCATCGTCATAGTAGCGCTCCAGTTTTTTAACAATCGTCTTCACGTACAACCGCAGGTGGTTTCCGCGCTTGCACTCGTTCTCTGCGCCATGCCGGGTCTGGCTCTCTACCGGATCAGTACCGCCGTTTCGCGCGGAATGAAGGTGATGCAGCACGACATCTACTCGCGCGGAATGACCGAGCCAATCGCGACAACACTCGCGTTCCTGCTCGCATTCGCCGTCGGGTTCAAGGAGTCCTCACCGGAGGTAGCTGCAATCGTTGGGACGGCAGCCTCGGGACTCATCGCGCTCGCGCTCGCCTCAACGTTGTTTCGCCATGTTCCCGCGCAGGCGGATGTTGTATCACCGTTTCGCGAAGCACGCTCCTTGGTCGGATATGCTGCTCCCATCAGCATTTATCAGCTGATTAACGCGTTCATTTCCCGGTTGGACCTCCTCATGCTCGGCTACTTTGTTGGACGCGCGCCCGGCGTGACGCTCGCAACGCTTGGTGTTTACAGTGCAGTCATCGGCACAGCGAACGGGCTCCGAAAAGTTAATCAGGCTTTCAACCCTATTTTTGCACCGGTTGTGGCCGGCATGACCGCAACGGGCGACCACCAAATAGCGGCTGCGACTTACGCACGGCTTGCTCAGTGGATGCTCTGGATTTTGTTGCCACTGGTTGCGGTCCTGTCGCTCGCGGGCAGCACGATTCTGCTCATTTACGGTCCGGCATTTTGGCAAGGCGGCCAGTGGCTGGGCATCGTTGCGCTGGCCAGTGCTACCAATGCCTTTGTTTCACTGGGGGAAACGGTCATTATGGTGCAACGCCCGCATTTGAATCTTCTGCATTCAGCGATCACCTGCGCGGTCGCGTTTGCCGGGCTACTCTGGTTGATTCCGCGCTTTGGGCCATTAGGCGCGGCAGTCGGTATTCTTCTGCCGAATATCGTCCAAGGGCTCCTCCGTTACGCGACTCTGCGGTGGGTATTTCACTGGAAAGACTCCTGGAGGGATATCAGTTCACCGCTGATCGCCGCAGGAATCGCGATTGTTCCCGCTCTAATCTGCCGAGGATTTCTAAGCGGAGTTATCGGACAAGTCACCAGTGCTGCGGTTTTCCTCGCAGTCTTCGGCGTTCAGTGGTGGCGGCACCATTGGTACTTCCGCCTCCGGCGTACCTAAGCCGAACTGTTTAGTCGCGCCAATATGAACGTCTTGATTGTCAAACTCGGTGCGGCCGGAGACGTGGTCCGAACCACGACTCTATTAAGACGGCTCGGTGGCCAGATCACATGGCTAACCGAAGCAAGAAATACCGTCTTGCTCGAAGGAGTGAAGGAAGGTCTAAAATGTGTTTGTTGGGAGCAGCGGGACCAAACCAAAGGCGTTCTATATGACCTTGTCATTAGTCTTGAGGACACGCAGGAAATCGGATCTTTTCTCGAGTTGCTTAAATATAAACAGTTGTTTGGCGCGTATCTCGATTCAGGCTCTTTGCGCTACACCGATGACTCGCGGCCGTGGTTTGATCTGGGCATTTTAAGTAGACACGGCAAGCAGCAAGCCGACCAACTCAAGTACGAGAATCGGCGTACCTATCAGGAATTGATCTTCGAAGCTTTAGAATGGCGGTTCGAAGGAGAACGCTACTGCTTGCCTGAGCCGACGAAAACTGATCTGAAGGGAGATGTCGCTATTGCATCACAGGCAGGACCGATCTGGCCCATGAAAAACTGGGCATACTATGACGACCTTGAACGCACACTGAAAAGAAACGGCTTGATCGTTAACGTCTTGCCCAAAAGATCCTCGCTTCTTGAGCACCTGGGGGATGTCTCGAATCATCGGTGTCTGGTTAGCGGTGACACTCTTCCGATGCACCTGGCACTCGGCAGCGAGGTGCGATGTGTCAGTCTTTTTAATTGTACGAGTCCATGGGAAATCCATGATTATGGTCTTCAGAGAAAGATTGTTTCGCCATTGATCAAAGAATTCTTTTACAAACGCGGATTTGCTGAGCGTGCCACTAGCGCAATCACTTTGGAAGAGGTGGCAACCGCGGTGCTAGAGCAGCTCGACGCCGCATCGAAGCCCAACGCCGTGCCCGCCGCTGTTATCAGCATGGCCGAATAATATCCCAGGCGTCGCGAAAAAACGCGATCGTTTCATTGTTGAGTTTCTGACGGCCGGGGATCTTGTTTAGCGACACAGTCCGTCGTTGCCGAGAAACACTGCGCATCCTGGCCGATGCCGGAATAACATATCGTTTCACGCCGCGGCGGCTAAGCCACGCGCTAATCCAAATGTCATCAATATAAAACGCCACGGATGGAGCTGCTGAATAATCCCAGAGCGACTGGTCAAAGAATCGTGGCTGCACAAGGTAACTTCCGCACCCGGTGATAACGGCCACTGGGCGTGGCTCGCGAAGGTCCTTCGCGTAAATCATTTTCGCATCGTCCCAATCCAAAGTGGACGGCATGGCGGCACCGCGAAAGCAAAGGGCCGCGTTCGGCAATTGCTCGCTGTAGTAAAGATAAGTTTCAAGCGCATCGCGCGGATAAAGTCGGTCGTCGTCCACGACCATGATCAACGTGTTCTCCCGCTCCGCCGCCAGCTCATCCTGAATCGCGCCGATAAACTTCGTTGCTGGCCCCCAATCTTCGGCGCAATGCAAAATCCGCACCCGCGGCAACCGCGAAATATATTTCGGCACGATATAAGGCCGCTGCTCGCGCTCCGAAAATTCCGGAATAGCCAGGACGATCTCATCCGGCGGGCGTGTTTGCTTTAGAAGGGAGCGAATCGTCGGCCCTAGATTGCCGATCCGGTCGGGCACGGTCGAAAGTGAAGCAATAACACGCCGATCGTTTGATCTTCTGCCGTTTGCCAAAGTTTGACGGATGAAACGGACTTGTCGCCGACGCGTTTTAAGATTTCTAATGACAGGAAACAGACGCTTGAGACCCAGCGCACCCAGGATCACAAGAATAAACGAAATTAGCAGCCACATCTGGAGAAGATCGACATCTCGAAGTTGCAGGAGTTCTTTAGCACGGTCGCAATGCCAGTGAGATACTCAGGACCTCTTGCATCTAAGCGATAGTTAAAATAGGAATCAGTCCCGTTGCAACACATGTACTGCGTCGAATGGACGCGAAACAAATTTTCGAAATCGTGAAGAGAATTTTTCTCACTGGTGCGAGTTCGGGTATTGGCCTGGCCATTGCCAAATTACTCGTAGCTGATGGTCACGAAGTCTGGGGCACATCCCGCAATTTGGAGCGGCTCCCCAAGTTGCCGCAACTGCGTGGGGTCCTACTCGACTTGTCTGATCGACATTCCATCGACGAAGCATTCAACGCCGCACTCGCTGAAGCTGGTTACTTTGATGTTTTGATCAATAACGCCGGAGCCGGTCATTTCGGCCCTGCCGAGGTTCTGTCCTTCGAGACGATCGCGAGCCAGTTTCAAATTCTCGTATTCGGCCAAATCCAACTGATGCAGCTCGCATTGCGGCACATGCGCCCCCGTGGTGAAGGTTTGATCATCAACGTCACCTCGCTAGCTTCCCGACTTCCAGTGCCGTTCATGGCGGCTTACAACGCCGCGAAAGCGGCCATGGCATCCTTTACCATGTCGATCCAGCTCGAGCTCGGCAATTCCCACGTGCACGTTGTCGATCTCCAGCCGGCCGATATTTCCACGGAATTCAACAAGAGTGTCATCAATGCCGGCACTGATCAACGGTACGAAGAAAAGATCGCCAAAACCTGGGAAATAGTTGAGCGCAATATGAAGAAGGCGCCAGGTCCTGAGCTCGTCGCGCGGCATGTTCTTAAACTGATTGACTCCGCGCACACGCCGACACGGACTACAATTGGCGACGCGTTTCAATCAAAAATTGCACCGCTGATTTTTCGCTTTCTTCCGCAGCGCGTTCGCCTTTGGGGACTGAAGAGGTATTACGGTCTATGACTGCGGCGCCGCCTCGTAACTCACGCTTCCAGCGTGACTCGTCCAGCGGACATCCTTGTCCGCGTATTCGCAGGCTGGAAGCCTGCGCGACGTATCAGGCAGGATGCCTAAGTTACGCTGCTCGACCAAGACACTCCGAAAAATGACCACTGTCTCCGAAGCAGTAGTCTTGATGGCCGGCGAGGGCTCGCGTCTGCGTGGATCGGACAACACGTTTCTGAAGCCGTTCGTCCCATTGCTTGGCCGACCGTTGATTTCGTACGCGCTGGATGCCTTGATCCGCGCGGGGATCAAAACGGTCGACTTCGTGGTCGGCTACGAAAGCGGACGCATGATCGAGCAGGTCAAGCAATTGATTCCTTCCGGGCTCAGCGCGTCCTTCATCGAAAACCGCGACTGGCAAAAACAAAATGGTATTTCGCTCCTTGCCGCCGCTGGCCACGTCAGCAAACCCTTTCTTCTCACGATGAGCGACCATCTTTTCGACGATGCGGTGGTCGATCATTTGCTTGATTCTTCTGAACCGGGTTTCCTCAACATCGCTGTAGATCGAAAACTCGATTCCATTTTCGATTTGGAAGACGCGATGAAAGTCCAAACCAGCGGAGATAGGATCACCGATATCGGGAAAGAGCTGCGGTACTACGATGCGATTGACAGTGGCTTGTTCGTTTGTCCGTTACAAATCTTCGACTACCTGGAACGCGCGAAGTCCGGTAGTTGCGGGAGTGATTGCAGTCTGGCTGATGGAGTTCGATTGATGGCGGCCGACGATAGGGTCCGTGCCATCGATATAGGCGACGCCTGGTGGCAGGATATCGATACTCCAGAGATGCTGAAACATGCAGAGAGACAGATGTCGAAACGCATTCAGAGCGCGGCGACTTAAACAGGGCGCATCAATACTCCACCCTACGGCATGCGATTACGATCGTGGCTCCCGCGTGACGATTTGGCCCCGGGCGCTGCTGGACCTAATCACAGCGAACGCGCTGAGAACCAGGCTCACGCCGGCAACAGTCGTCCAAAGGTGAAGGATCCACTGGGCCAGACCGAGTAGCGCAAGCAAAAGAAAAACGAGCATTGCCATGTCACGTTTTGTTACCTGAAAGAGCCACCACACAAATCGTTCGCCGAGATTGAGTAAACCGGAATGCCCGATCATTGCACGGTGTCTCATGTAAAACGACTCATGCAACTCGGACGAACCAACCGCCATTTTGTTCTTGCCGACTCGCAGGAATAACTCGTTGGCCGTAATCAGGACAGCACAAATAATCCCTTCGATCACACGACGAAGCCCCAACCCGAGAGTGAGAACATAGAGAAGACTCGCCATGAAATCGCAGAAGTAATCCAATCGTTCGCCGAGCTTTGATTCCAAGTTCTTGGCACGCGCGATTTCGCCATCGCAACCATCAAGAATACTAAATACCTGAAAAATGGCCGTGCCGATGACGATGCTCACGTAATCGCCGCGTACCAAGAATATGCTGGCGATGAGCGGCAAAACACAGATCGATATTGTCCACGTGTTGGGATGGATGGGAAATTTGAGTAGAACGCTCGTTATCCGACGGGAAATCGGCCGGTTCAAAAACCGTGAAACGAAACCGTCTTGGGGTTTGCTCATTCGGTCAGTGTCCTTTGGAAAATTCGATAGGTCTTATAGCGATAAGCTCCGATCGCTTCGAGAAACCGATTGATCATGAAATTGTCTTCAAGCGTCATGCTCAACTCGCCGGTGATTCCGCGTTTGACCATTGTTTCTTCTATCACGCGCAACACGAGCGTCTCGGCAACGCCGGAGCGGCGATATTTTTCAATTACGCCGAGAGCGACCAGGCGACCCTTTCGAATCCGCTTCCTGCAAAACAGTAATTTGATCAGACCGATTGGAAAACCAAATCGTGTCAGCCGGCCGTTGAGATCGTGCAGGATCACATTGATGTCCGGCACACCCAGCGCGAAACCGACCGGTTCATTCCCGTTCTCCGCGACCCAGGCGAACTTCGGCAGGAGCAGCGGCTTCAATTCTTTGGTCATAAACTCGATCTCCGCTTCTGTGAATGGCACAAAGCCCCAGTTCTTTTCCCACGCCTGGTTGTAAATTTCACGGAGCCGTCTGCTTTCATCCCGGAGATTTGTGAGATTGGCTGGACGAAAAGTGACAGGGCAATGCTTGTGGACGCGAGTAGCGAGCCGTCGCAACTGCGCCACGGCTTTTGACGGATCAGCAAACCACCACGCGTACCAATCCTTGGCTTTTGTAAAACCACAGCCCTCGATCAGCTGCCGGTAGTACGGTGGATTGTGCGCGGTCAATACTGTGGGCGGAAATTCGAAGCCGTCGATCAACAGGCCACAGACATAATTGGTTGAATAATCGATCGGGCCCATGATCTCAGTGCGACCTTTCTTGAGAAGCCAATTCGCCGCAGTTTCAAAGAGGGCGGCTGCTACATCGCGATTATCGATGGACTCAAACAGTCCGAAGCAGCCGACGTTCGATTGGTGCACCGAATTGTAATTCGGGTCATCGCTGGCCATGATCCGCCCGACGATTTTGCCGTTTTTGCGCGCCAGAAATAACGCGGCGTCGCCGTGCCTGTAAAACGGATGCCTCTTGCGATTGAGAAATTCTTTGCGTTCGATGATCAACGGCGGCACCCACGCCGGATCGTTCGCGTAAATGTCCCATTGAAATTTGATGAACGCATCACGCTCACGGCGCGACGTCACTTCTGAAACCTCGATATTCAACACGAATGGGGAAGCTAGGTGGAATGCCGCACCGCCACGAGCTGCTCCAGGGATTCAGCCATTTTTTCCTGACGCGCGATCAGGTAAACGAACAACACATTCAGCGGGAGGAGCTCGAACCAAAAATAATAAATCGGCTGCCCAAGGAACAGCAGAAGAAATAAAACCAGCATGCGCGTGTTGGTCATTAACAGACGCCACCACTTGAGCATGTGGCCGGCAGCATCTCGGTAGCGCTGTTCCAGCCAGCCGGGGATTTGGCCGTGGAACACTGTGCTCGTCGTTTCACGCAGCTTTTTGAGACGGGGCGCGAGGATTTCCTGTTGCAGGGTGAAATTCAAATAGAGCGCGAGGAGAAGCTTGTCCCATGTTCGGTGTCTCCAGCTCAACTTTCGATAGTCCGAGCGCAGTGCAGAGGAGGAATCTATTTCGGCGCGTGCTCCGCCCGTGAAGTAGAGAAATGCGGTGCGATAATAATCAGCCGCTGCCCCCTGCAACGCGTGGCTGATCGCCGCGCCAAGCGCTAAAAGCCAGACCGCCGGCGACGCACCTGCAAACGCACAGCGAAGCGTCAAATGAATGTAAACGCTCGCGAATACCAAATGATCGGCAACGCTGTCAATGACGCGACCTTTGCGGCTTTCCTGGTGAGTTAACCGCGCAAGCTGACCGTCCGCGTTATCGAGCGCATTCGCGCAGACATGTAGCATCATACCCGCGATGTTGATGCCGAGATTACGGTAAAAATAAAGATGTCCGGCAATGACACCGCAGAGACCCGCCAGCAGACTGACGCCGGCCGGCGTCAGCTTGAGATGCGCGAAAAATTCGGCTAATCGAAATCCCAGCGGGCGATAGAAATAAACGTCGATAGCGCCTTCCACTTCGCGCGCTTTGTAAGTGGCTGCGATCCGGGAATGGCGTGTCTCGACCCGCTGAGACATCATCAGGCGCTTTGCTTTTGCAGCAACGACGGAACGAGAGTGTCCTCGAGAATATTTAGCGCTTCGTCCAGATCCGCGCGGGTGTGTTTGGCCGTGACACACGCGCGGAAACAGATTCGATTTTGCGGGACAGCTGGATAGTCCACGGGCGCGACCCAAAGACCGCGGCGCCGCAGTTCGTGCCCCAGTCGATACATTAGCTCACGATCACCAATGACGATTGGCATCACGTAAGTCGTCGATGCCCCGGTATCGAACCCGAGCTTGCGAAGCTGCGCATGGAAGTAATCCGCGTTTTCCCAAAGCTTCGCGCGCAGCTCCGGCTGGCTCGTGCCGAGTTCCAGCGCTTTGAGAATTGCCGCGATCACAACCGGCGGCAGCGCGCACGAATAGACGTACGGATGCGCGTAGAATCGCAAATATTGCAGCGTTTCCTTGGAACCGGCGACGAAACCGCCCAAGGCTCCGAACGCTTTTGAAAACGTGCCGTACATCAGCGGGAAACGGTCTTCAACGCCGAAGTGCTCAGCAGCTCCCCGGCCATGTTGGCCGCAGCCGAGAATCGAATGTGCTTCGTCGATGAAAACACTCGCGCCATGCGAGTCCGCCACATCAAGCACTTCTTGTAGATTTCCAAAATCGCCATCCATCGAATAAATGCCTTCGACTACCACGAGTTGGCGTCGGCCCTTTTGACGGCTCAATGCCACGTCGAGCGAGGCGGGATCGTTATGCTCGAATTTCTCTGTGCGACACCGCGACAAAATCGCGCCGTCACGAAGACTCAGATGAGAGCGGTTGTCCAGAATCGCAACGTCGCTCTTCCGCAGCAGGCCGGAGATTGTGCCCAGCGCGCCGCCAAATCCGCTGTTGAAAAGCATGGCGTCCTCGCGGTTGAGAAATTGCGCGACGCGCCGTTCGAGTTCGCGGTGGAGATCGGTCATACCTGAAAGCATGGGCGAACCGCATGCGCCCATACCGTGGGTGCGCAGCGCCTCATGCGCGGCAGCCAGGACGTCGGGGTGGTTCGCGAGACCAAGATAATTGTACGAGCAAAGGTTGATCACTTGCCGTGGTTTCCCGGCATAGTTGATCGTGGTCCGGGCATCCGCAGTCGAGAGAAGCTCAGGCTCGTATAGTTCAACAGCCCAAGCGCCGAGCTGCATCCAGTTTGTAAAGCTCGATGGGGGTTGCAGCGGGTCGTCGCTTTCGCCTCCCAGGAAATTACTCAAACTAAGCTTTGCCGGATCAATGTTCATCGAGCCCTTAGACTTCGTTTCACTTGCAAACGTCTGCACAGACGGTGTTTCCCAGCAAAACTGACAATTTTCTCGTTCACCAGATTCCTTACGAGTTTCTCCACCGTTTCCACACATCGCGGAGTTTCGTGTCGGGGCAGCAATGTAAAGGCTTTCGGATTCAGGACAAGGGTTTTAGTAGAATTGCAGCCACGGCTCTGTGGGCCGTTTGCCTGATGTGGAGAGCAACCTTCGCTGGACCGGCCACAGGCCGTGGCTACAGGGTGCGATGGACCGCTCGTCTACTTACGGCTCGTCCGAAAGACGTAATCCCACAATGGCGAGCTGATGCCGTAACCCACGTGATCATCTTTGTAATGATGGCGAAGATGATACTGCTTCAGCCAGAGTAATACGCCGCGTTTCATCGGAAAATGGTGAGTCGCGTAATGGAGCATGTCGTAACAGATATAGCCAAACACCAATCCGGCGAACGCACTGGACGCAAAGCGCCCGAAGATTAGCAGGAACATGCCGTAAAAAACAAATGCGAGCGGAACACTGATACTCGGCGGCATAACAAGTCTTCTTGCATCGTTTGGATAATCGTGATGCACGCCGTGAATGATGTAGTGCAGCCGTTTTCCCACGCGCGTTTTGGGTTCGTAATGGAAGATGTATCGGTGGATAAGATATTCAGTGAGCGTCCAGAGGAGCATGCCCAGCAGGAAAAGTCCCACGACAACAAACACCGGGAATCCTTGCCTCCAAATGGCCACATACAGCATAAAGCCGACGACAGGCAGGTAGAGAATCAACGGAGTCGCCGGGTGCACGCGCGAAAAGAATTCCATGAAATCGCTGTCGAACATTCGGACCGTTTCGTTTTTCGCCGAAACGTATAGGGGCGGCTTGGCCGGTTTCGTCAAGCCAGGGTGTGCCGGGGAGAGTGTGCCGGTGTGGTCTAATCGCTCCGCCATGGCTACAAGCTAATGGGTCGGGCACTCAGATCAAGGTTGCCGGCGTCGCTCCTCATCATCTGCGTAGCCGCATTAAATCCGTCTTTTTGTTTCATTCGCTCGACTCGCGAATAGAGACTGTATCGTTTGTCAAAAATGAATTGGAAGAGAAGGCGGCTCCATGAGGAGTGATACTTCAGATTCTCATAGAACTCCGGCGCCATGGCGCGCAGCTTCGGCAGATTGTTCCACGGGATCGACGGCAAATCGTGGTGCTCGTTGTGATAACCCATGTTCAGCGCCACCAAATTGATCGGCCCATAGTAGCTGAATGTCTCCTGGTCGAAATCGTATGTGTAATGCTCCTGAATCCAGCGTGCCCCCACCGGGTGCAGCCCAATGGAAAACAAAAACGCGAATACGAGATAAAGAAATCCAGCCCAACCACAGAAATAAACGATTGCTACATCATACGCGATCGCACACGCAAAATTGATTGAGAACCAGCGGTCCCACATCTTGATCGCTTTGAGACGAGGCGGGCGAGTTACCTGAAAGAATGGAAACAGCATCAGCCAGATCGCTTTCCGGTACCAGGAGTTGCCCACCAGGCGCGCCTCCCAATGGTTCGCCAGGTCCGCATCCCAATCGTAGTCGCCTTGATGGGAATGATGTTTCAAATGAAAAACGCGAAAACCCATCGCGCCCGGTGTGAGGTTTGGAAGATCGGCGATAATTGCGACCATTTTGTTCCAGCTCGGGCTCCGGAAAATCAGGTTATGGGTCGCATCATGAATGATGACGTAGTTGGCGTGGTTGCCGAACGCGCCGATACAGAAAGCGAGAAGCAGACTTAGCCACCAGTAACCGAAGCCCAGTTGGCCCATTCCGAATGCGAGCGCAGTCTGGAGGAGTAGGATCGAGACCGCGATCAGCGCAGTCCACGGATTGCGCACCATCAACTCGCGAACCTCGGGATGCGCTTTGATGATTGCCCGCGCACGACCCGGGTGCGGCTGCTCAGATTCAGACTGGTAAAATGCGACCTGCATCGGCCCCCAAAGTATTGCATCGCAGCCGCATCCTCAATCGCCCTTTTCGGAATCTGTCAGCCCCATTGACCATTCGACCGTATTTATGGTTCGATTGTGTGCGTCGCCGCCACATGAATGTCCCGCGATTTCCGCGTTCTTACTTTCGATCAAGGTTGCGCCTCATAATCGCATCGGCTTGGTTGCTGGTGTATCTCCTGCCGCTGAGTGCTTTGATCGCCTCCGAGCCACTCGCCAAAGGCATCCAGGATAACTCTTTTTTCATCGAAGAAGCGTACAACCAGGAGCCGGGGGTTGTTCAGCACATATTCAACCTGGCAATCGATTTCACCAACGGCTCGCGTGAGATCGCCCCGAGTTTTACTCAGGAATGGCCGGTTTTCAGTCAGACACACCAGTTCTCGTACACGATTCCGTACGTCTTTACCGAAGATGACAATGGCATGGCAGACATGCGGCTCAACTACCGTCTACAGGCGCTAACAGAAGGCGATCATACGCCAGCGTTCGCGCCACGTTTGTCTCTTGTGCTTCCGACCGGCGATAGCGACAAGGGCTTCGGAACTGGTGTGATGGGTTATGAGTTCAATCTTCCCTTCAGCAAGATCGTCGGCGACCGCTGGACTCTGAATTTTAACGCCGGGATGTCGGTGTTTCCGAATGCGCATCAGAGCCATCACCTGACGAATTACAATGTCGGTGCGAGCGCGATTTACGCCGTCAGCAGCGATTTCAATCTCATGCTCGAAACGCTGGCGGGCTGGAACGAAGACATTGCCGAAGGCGTGTTCGCATTCGAGGAGAATGTCGAACGCAGCACGAGTGCGATCATTTCTCCTGGTGTGCGTTACGCCTTCAATTTGCCTAACGACGCGCAACTCGTCATCGGCGCGGCTCTGCCCATCGGTCTCAGCTCGGATTCCCCCGATTGGGGCATGTTCTTCTACTGCTCATTCGAGCACCCATTCGTACGGACCGAACCTCGCCAAATAAAATAACCAGCACTATTCATAGGCAGCGTTACGACGTCGGTGATTCTGCCTAAGTTGTTGGCGCGTAATGACAATGACAGCCACGAACGCTTCAAATTGAATTGGAAAGGCGTTCGTCTCTCGCGGCAAGCGCCCTTCTTGCTACGAATTATGCAACCAATTACACTTGCTGCTGATATGAAGAAAAAAATGTTTATCCTTTCGATGATCATCTCCTGCGCGATGATTTGCTCCTGCCAAAAACAAGATTCAGCCGCTGAACAACAACTTCCTCAACGGAAAACGGAACTGGAGGCACGCGAGACGGCGTTAATTAAAAGACTCAATGCGTTGGATGAAAAAGTAAACGCGTTGGATAATAAAGTGAAAGCGTTGTTCGAAAAAGAACAGCCCCATTTGAACGCCGGGACGACTGCTACCGGCGTTCAGAGTGAGACTCCCGACCCTGCACAGCTGGCAGCCGAAAGAGACAGGGCAATTCAACAGTTTCGCGCCCTGATTCCCAACCCCTCGCGGGTGACAGCTGGAGACCCGGCAAAACAAATGCGACGCGCCCCACGACAGCTTGGGCCGGAAGACTTACAGCACCAATGGCAGGAGAATTTGGACAAAGCGAAGATGTCTGGCAAAACGGTATTTCCTGCGGCGGAGGCCGGTTCGCCAACTCCTTCTCCTACACCGGAGTAATCGCACGACGGGCGACGATGGGCGATGGTTGCGAACGCTACTTTTAGTTTAAGACCGTTTGCGTAGCAGGTTTGCTCGTCCCAAACTGGGCGCTCACCTTCTGTAGGCCCGCAATAAGAACTTCAATTTGTTTCCGCTGCCGCGGAATCATTGCCGCTTGAAGCGTGTCGCTTCACTCGCGTCGTCTCGCGCGAAGCGACCCTACCGGGATTCGAACCCAATTTGAACTTTTCGCGGCTTTGCGCGATTCAGTCACAAACATGCGCGAGGCTGCGCGTTAGAGGGGAAATTACAAATCAGAGCATTTGCACGAATCCGCAGAATTACGCAGTTCGAGTGTCCGAATTTGTCCGAAAATTTCGCGTGGCGCGAGGCGCAGTTGAGCCTTTTACGCTCGAAGGAATTTTCAGATCCATTTTTTTTGGTCCGCTTTCACCCTCACCGGACAATGGAGATGATGGTGCGTGTTTTGGTATACCGGTGTCTGATTGACCATTAGACGAAAACAATCACTTGTGATCAATCCGTGATTGAGAGTGCATCGGAGAATCCTGCCGAAAGCGAGCATAGGCATCCGCAGTTTTGCGGAACATGGAGCACACTTTTGCTTTTCAACCGGGTCGATTTACAGTTTGGATGCCGTTGGGAGATCCTCCTGTGAAAACTCATTACTACGATCTCGTCATTCGCGTTTTGATTTATAAGCAAGACGATGAGTTCATCGCTCACGCGTTGGAGATGGACATTCCAGCCTACGGCGCAACGGAAGAGGCTGCAAAAAAGGAATTGGAGAACCTCGTCGAGAATCAATTGAGCTTCGCAGCGTCCAAAGGAAAGCAGGAAATGATTTATTTCCCCGCGCCTCAGGAGTTTTTTGATCGTTGGGAAGCGGCTCACCGAGCCTACCTGAAAGGCGAGAAGGTTTCGGAAAAATCGCTCGAATTCGTCACGACAACTGTATTTGCCTATACAGCCGAAGATCTGCGGCGCCTGTGCGCTGCAGGAAAGCGAGACTTCTCGAAAGTGGAGAGTCTCGCCAGTGCCGCGGCCTAAGAAACCTCAGGAGGTCCTGAGAATTTTGCATGAGTACGATGCAAAGTTCCAGTTTCACACAAGGCGTGGCAAAGGATCTGAGCGGATGATTTACCATCCTGACGTTAATGGACGTCCGCAATGTTTTCCCCTGACGTTCCATAAAGGGAAAGACGTGGGCAAGGGGATGCTGAGCGCAATTATTCGCCGGTTCAACCTTCCGAGCGACATATTCGGCAGGTAAGCGTTCTAAGCGCGATTTTACCATGAAAAAGCCGAGGCG
>CAWDMG010000026.1:0-51547 GCA_963803285.1 uncultured Verrucomicrobiae bacterium
GCAACAACGATGATCGACCTGTTGACCGATGACGAGGTTGCTCGTGTCTTCTGGATGCGCCTTCTTGAAAAGGGGGCGCAGCTCGTCCTTCGATTTTACCTTCGAAAGGTCGAATCCATTTAGCCAACCTATGGCGACATACCCACCTTCAACGAACTGCTTTGTGTAAGGACCGTAAGAGGCGCGAACGCAATAGACTTCAGGCATAGGCGAGTTTGTTTTCTACTTCGGTCAGTCGTAGGTCACCGGAAAGTAGCTTCGGCAGCAGCGTGTCGCGCAGAGTGGCAAGGGTCCGGGCTTGGATCCGGTTGGCTTCGGCTTGTTCAAAGAGTGGGGCGCAGGTGCAATGGAAGGCTTCGAGAATCTTTGGCTCGTTAGGCAGCGCGACTTGCATGGCTCCGATTATTTCGGGGCGCACGGCGGGATAGGCTCCGCCATCGGCCATCTGGCCGAGATGGTCGGAGACTTCTGGTTGAGTCATTGCGGCGTGGATGAATGACCACGGAACTTTGTTCGGCGTGAGCACGGCGAACCCGGTTGAGGCGACGCGGTTCTCGGGCGGGTTCAGCGCGAGGAAGTAGGAACCGCGGTCAGGCCGGACGGTGGAGAGAACCGTGTCGCCGTGGCGCAACCGGCGTCGGGCTCGGCTCGGTTCTTGGCCGCGCGGGTAGGTGGCGATGTTCGCGATGTTGCCGCGACTCACTTCGGAAATCTCAACGTAGTCGAGCGTTCCCAAGTCATCGTTCTTGCTTAGCGTCCAAGCATTGAGGTCGCAGACTTCTTCGATGGCGGCGAGACTGCCAGCCGACTGGAAGCATTTCATTTTCGCCGTGTGCGAAGTCGTTAGGGAAGAGCGCGGCGGTTGCGGGATCGAGGCCGACAGGCCGGCGGCCGTCGAGTTTGGCGCGGATGGGATCGAAATCGACGAACCAGCCCTGGAAGAGCGCCCGCGCCATCGCCTCCAGCGTCGCGTTCATCCGCCGGTTCAACTCGATCTTGTCGTCCAGCGCCCCGAGCACCGCCGCGATGGCGCGCTGCTCCTTAATTGGCGGAATAGGTAATCGGAAATTAGGAATTTCAGCGCAAGTCAAGCTGTCGAACACAGCACCAACATTCAGAAATTTTCCAATCTGCTCCCACCAGTCTCGTCCGCGAACAAGCCATCGCAGAAAGGGCGGAAACATTTTCGCTTCATCCGCGCGAAGCAAAACGAGATTCTGCCCGAGCGCGCAGTCCAAGCCTTGCGGGACAACTGCGGTTTCTCCGGGATTGCAACGGCGAGAAAGAATCACGTCATTGGCTTGGGGCTTTGCCTTGCGTGTCCACTCGACGAAATGCTCGCGCGAAATGCGTCGGGCCTCTGATAGATCGAGCCGTCCTTCTTTCAGTTGAGGAATCGCAACGTATGGATAGCCAGCGCCGTTGCTCGATGCAAGCGGTGTCCGATGCTCGCAGTCGATTAGCGAAACACCAGCTTCACGAAGCGTCATTTCTCGCCACTCGCTCACTTGACAGTTCCTTTGGCTACCAATTTGATGGGCTCCAATTCCACCGAAAGCTCGGCCTCGATCTGCTTCACGGTGGGCAGGCTGGACTGCAGTTTTTTCGGTAACGATTCCACCAGCCGGGTGCGCCACTCGGCTACCCCGATTGGTTTCTTCACGTCGCGCAGTGCGTACTCAACGATCAGCCGATTTTTTTCTTTGCAGAGTAGCAGTCCGATGCTCGGCTGGTCGTGATTGTGGCGCAGTTGGTCGTCCACGGCTGAAAGGTAAAAATTCATTTTGCCGGCGAATTCCGGTTTGAACCCTTCCATCTTCAGATCCACGACCACGAAACAGCGCAAGCCGAGATGGTAGAACAGGAGGTCGAGAAAGAATTCTTCACCGGAAACTTTCAGCGGGTATTGCCGTCCAACGAAGGCAAAGCCGACCCCAAGCTCGACGAGAAATTTCTGAATGTGATTCAGCAGGCCCAATTCGAGATCGCGTTCGCGGGCGTCGGCGTCCATCGTGAGGAAATCAAAGACGTACGGGTCTTTGAGCGTCTGATGCGCGAGATCGGATTGCGGCGCTGGCAATGTGGCGGTGAAGTTAGTGATTGCGCTTCCCTTGCGACGATGCAGTTGCGTTTCGATCTGATGCGTGAGCACCGCACGCGACCAGCCATGTTCAAGCGCGGCGCGGGGGTACCAGAAGCGTGTATCGACGTCTTTGATTTTTTGCATCAGGACGATGTTGTGTCCCCAAGGCAGCGAAGCGATCAACTCGATAGGAGCATCGGCGGCGGATTCTGTCACAGGCTGTGACAGTTTTTGGTCCTGCAATTGTCGGCTGGGCTGCACCGGAGTTTCTGAAACAGGTTGTTTCAGTTTTTGCGGCGACACCTCAGCGCCTTCCTGGCTTGGAGATTCTGAAACAGGCTGTTTCAGAATCTGCTGGTCACCCGCGTAAGCGAGAAAAAAGCTCGCATTAACCAAAGGTTCCGCGCGGTAGAGGCCGGCTATTTCGGGAAACTCCCGCCGGAGATCGGCTGAAAGCATTTCTACTACGCGCTTGGCCGTAGCCTTTATCCTTCTGCGCATCGACAATGGCGCGGCCAATGTCCCAATAAAGCAGGATCAATTCACGATTGGCCGAAAGCACGGCCTTGATTTGCGCCGCCCGGACACGCGTCTTCACCTGTGCTAGAAAATCAGCGTAGCCTGTGGGCGAAATTGCAACAGCCTGTTGCAATTTCTTTTTCGCTGCACCCATTACGCGTTCAACTTTCACATCCTAACGCCTTCAGGTTGGCGCGGATTGCTTCTTCCAGCTTCGCCGATTCGGCGAACTGGTCGTCCAGCCTGGCCGTGAGGCGTTTCATCTTTTCTTCAAACGGTTCGCCTTCGTCTTCGGCTTGTTCGGCGCCGACATAGCGGCCGGGAGTCAGGACAAAGCCGTGCTGCGCGATGTCGTCTGTAGTTGCTGACTTACAAAAGCCCGGAATGTCGGAATAGTTGAGAGCTGATTGCTGAGAGTTGAGAGATGTCTTGTCGCCGCGCCAGGCGTGATAGGTGTCGGCAATTCTTGAAATATCGGAGTCATTAAATTCACGATGAACGCGATCAATCAGCGTTCCCATTTTTCGAGCATCGATGAACAGCGTTTCTCGCTTTCGATCACGAAAGCAGATGGGCAAGTCCTCGCCGTGTTCAAGCACTCTGCGGCTCTTGTTTTTCGAAAAAAACCAAAGGCAGACCGGGATCTGCGTTGAATAAAAGAGCTGGCCGGGAAGGGCGACCATGCAGTCGACGAGGTCGGCTTCGATGATGGCGCGGCGGATTTCGCCTTCGCCGCTTTGATTCGAGGACATGCTGCCATTGGCGAGGACGAAGCCGGCCATGCCGGTGGGCGCGAGGTGATAGATGAAGTGCTGCACCCAGGCGAAGTTGGCGTTGCCGCGCGGGGGAAGGCCGAACTGCCAGCGCGCGTCGTCGTCTTTGCGGAACCAGTCGGAGTCGTTGAAGGGCGGATTGGCGAGGACGAAGTCGGCGCGCAGATCGGGATGGAGATCGCGCCGGAAGGTGTCGGCCTGCTCTTCGCCGAGATCGGCTTCGATGCCGCGGATGGCGAGGTTCATCATGGCGAGGCGGCGGGTGGTGGCGTTGCTCTCCTGGCCGTAGATGCTGATGTCGCCGAGCCGGCCGCCGTGGGCTTCGACGAATTTTTCCGATTGCACGAACATGCCGCCGGAACCGCAGCAGGGATCGTAAACGCGGCCTTTGTAGGGAGCGAGCATCTCGACGAGGAGACGCACGACGCTTTGCGGGGTGTAGAACTGGCCGCCTTTCTTGCCTTCGGCGCTGGCGAACCGGCTGAGAAAATATTCGTAGACGCGGCCGAGAATGTCTTTCGAGCGATTCGCCTTGTCGCCCATGCCGATCGTGCCGATGAGGTCGATGAGTTCGCCGAGGCGATTCTTATCGAGCGCGGGACGCGCGTAATCTTTCGGCAGAATGCCTTTCAGGCGCGGGTTGTCGCGCTCGATCGCGACCATCGCGTCATCGACGATCTTGCCGATGGTCGGTTGTTTCGCGCTGTTCTGGAGATAGGTCCAGCGCGCCGCGGGCGGCACCCAGAAGATATTTTCGGCGCGGTATTCGTCGGGGTCTTCGGGATTGGCGCCGGCGTACTCGCCTTCGCCTGCGATGAGCTTTGCATGATGTTCTTCGAAGCTATCGGAGATGTACTTAAGAAAGATGAGGCCGAGTACGACGTGCTTGTACTCCGCCGCGTCCATGTTGCTGCGCAGCTTGTCCGCTGCGAGCCAGAGCTTCTGCTCGAAGCCGATATTCGCGGAGTTGTTAGTTTTTACGGCAGCTCTGGATCGGGGCATTGAGGCGCGGAGAATAGCAGAAAGCGAAGAAAAGTAAGAAGGAAGAAAATGCGCTGACGCGCTGATGTCAGTTGTCAGATGTCAGACATCAGAGAACAAAGGAAGAGATCATTCGAAGAGCGATCGGGGAAGTCCGCTTTGACGAATGATGCCGCGGAGCGTGCCGCGGTCGAGTTGACGATGCAGAGGAACGGGAAAAGAAACTTGGCCGCGCCGCATTATGACATGACTGCCGCGTTGCCGTACGCGCTCGAAGCCGTGTTCGCTTAAGAAATCGCACAGCTCCGCGCCAGAAAAGACGCGCAGCTTAGGCATGCGTCACTTCAAGCTCTTTGATGGCAACTTTGCGTTCGCTTAGCCTGCGACGAACCTCCGATTCATCTGCGCACTCCAGCCACAGTTCGACTGCTTCTTTGATCATTTCCTCCGCGTGCTCGGGCGTTTCGCCCTGACTGATGATGCCAAGTTCGGGGCAGCTCGCCACATACCATCCATCCTCTCCCGGCTCGATGACAGCAGTAAGTTTCGGAAGTTTCATCATCAAGAGCTTACCTCACTCTACCATCCCTCGCCAATAGTCGCCGCGATGGCGCTGAGTCGCGCGCCAGAACTTACTGGTCGCCGAGGATTTCATCGAGCGGCTTGGTTCGTCCGGCCTTGATGTCTTCCATCGCTTCCTGCCAGAGAGGATCGAGCCTTCCCGCTTTTGCGTCGGCCTCGATCTGGCGATCCCAGGCGTCGTCGAAATCCACGTCGGCCAGACGCTCGAGAAACTCAGACTTCTCTCGCTCGGGCAACTTCTTAACCGCTTCGATGATTTCACCGACCGTGCTCATAGTCGCAATCTAGCGTAAATGTTTGCAACCAAAAGCTCACCACTTTCTCGGCGTTGCCGATGGCTTCAGCGCAAGCGTCCCCGCTTGTGAGATCTTCCCAACGTGCAAGCGAGGACGCTCGCGCTACTTTGCGCGTGTTCCCGCGGGCCATGCATCGTCTTCGCTGCTCCACCAGATGATCATTCGTAAAGAGGATTCTCGATAGACTTATTAAGGTTGAATTAAAAATTAAGAAGGAAGAAGGGGCAGGGAAATTAGGAAGTAAGAATTAGGATTCTGCTTCGCCAAAGGCTGCAGCGTAGCAGGCAAGTGACCGCGTAAAGCTGCGCGACGCGGCCTATCGGCAGTGACGAGTGACGACCAGCGGATTAGAGAGCCGAAGTCAACGGTCAGTTCCAACGGATTCTTTTTCCCAATCGCGGACCTGCTGTTCGTGGGCGACGGCGCGTCGGACATCTGTAAATGTCTTTTTATCGGCCCAGCCTTGCTTTTGCGGTTTGCATAACGCACACGCAGATCGTTTAGGCGCACGATAACGGCGCTGGGTGAACTTAGATTTCAATTAAGCGATTTCTTTCACGCTGCACTCCAATTCCGCACGGAACGCGGCGATTTTTTCCTGGGTGAAACCGTAGAAGGTCATTTCCCAGACGCAATGCGCGACGATCTCGGCCGCTGTCATTTTGTCGAGCAACGGTTGCGGCACGCGAAGAGCGAGCCACGCGTCCCAAGGCGACAGGTCGAGGCCGCACCGGTCGAGATCACCTTCTTTAATGCAGCTGACATCCCAGAACGGCTGATCCTTGGGATCGACGGGCGGCGTCAATTTGATGCTGAGCTGATACCGAGACCAAGCAGGATCTGGTGCGAGGTTCTGCAATTGGCCAAGCATATCGGCGACCGCATCGGGTATCCAATCCGTTTCGCGCTGATCGTAAAAGTGCGCGATTCCTTCCACGACGGCGGCTTCCTGAACCTCGAGCACAAGATCACGCAGAGTAGTCATGACCGAGCCTTTACAACGCCGGCCTGCCTGTCGCAAGGTTGTGGGCGATGAGCGAAGAGTCCATTCTGCGATATACAGATCTGGCAGCGCTCATCCAGATGGCGAGGTCTCGCAATTGGTCGACGATCAGAATTGTTCGGGCGATGTCTTCGGGATTGACCTACGCGGACGCTTTGAAACTGGCGCGAAAAGCCGCGCCGCTACTCGACATCACTGTATCGGAGTTTATGCGGCTGCGAAAAAACGAGTGAGAATCAGGACTGCTCCAATTTTGCCAGCAAACGTTCGCTGTAGCCTTCCTTGCGAAGTTTGGCGTAATCGATACGGCCATCCTTTTTCAGCATATCTCGCTTGAGGGCACGCATCAGATTGTCTGCCGCGTGGTCGAGTAAATCAGCTTCGGATCTTGCGCGTCGTTTCGCAGTGGTTTTCACACGTTCAATTTGCCTGAGGTCGCCACGTCTTTCAATTTGGAAATTGAAGCTCGTCGTAGATGGCATCCTCGGGGTTGTTCCAAAACTCGAACGCGGGCTCGGCGGCTTTGAGCCAGGCGACATCGTCAGGCTGAATTTTCAGATGCGTCGGCAAATCGTGAAGGAGTCGCATTTGGTCCCGCACATCCAGGTGTTCGATTGCTCCGGCTGATTTCCTGAACCGTGCTCAGGCGGGAAATTTTAGCCGAAATTTCTCCAATGAGAAGTGCGGAAAATAGCAGAAACAGAAGAAAGGTTGAAGGAAGAAATAGGAGCCGCAAAGGCGGCCATGTTCGCCACTCCGAAAGTCTTCGCGAGCGGGCGGCGAATGGAGCTGATGGGAGCAGCGACATAGAAGGTAAAGCTGCGACGGGGAGCAGCGAGCGAGTGCGGGCAACGAGCGAGTTTCAATGGAGCAGCAGGGATGCGAGCGACATAGATGGGTTAAGCCGAGAGGCCGAAAGGAGCGGGAGCGAGTAAGTCAATCCGTCCGGTGGCGGATTTGATGTCAGATGTTGGAAAGCCCGGCCGTTGCTTCGCATCTGTTACGGGAGGTTCGATGTGAAGGCGAGGAAACGAGGAAGTGGATAGTAACCAGGGAATAGTGGTTGGTCGCAGGCCCAGCTCCGGGACGGTCGTCAGGTGATACCTTGGTGATGCACGAAATTCACTACTTTCGGCAGCTCTTCTGTGGCCGCTTTCCAAACTAGCTCCCAGTCGGTTCGGTGGTACGCATGGATGAGCCTGTCGCGCATCCCGGCAATCTCCGCCCACGGGATTTCACTGTGTTTTTCGCGAAACTCCATCGACAACCGTTTCACTGCTTCGCCGATTATGATCAGGGAATGGCTTAAGAGCGATTGCAAGGCCTCATCGTGATCAAGATCTTCCTGTCGTCGGCCTTTCGCCGCACCATCGCACGTTCGCAGTAGCGCAAAATGTCGAGCAGAAACGGCTCATCACGATCCATAAATGGTCTGCGCTTCCGAAAGAATTCGCTCGCGCCGCATCCAATTCTGGCTTTGCTCAATCGCGCGCCGGGTGCTCATCTCGACTTTACGCCCAAGTATTTCGGCGAGTTCTTTCTCTGCCCTGAAGAATGCAAGACCGGGCATTTTCCCCGGCACGAACGTTACGAGCACGTCAATGTCACTCCGCTCAGGGTCAAAGTCATCACGCAAGACGGAGCCAAAGACTTCGAACCGGGTGATGTTCCACTTCCGGCAGAACCGCTCGATTTGCTTGTATGGGAGAGAAATTCGTGTCGTGACTGTCGTGGCCATGGAGAAACCTTACTTGATCTTCGTAATCCTAATCTTCATTTCCAACTTAGCCGAAAGTTTCCCGATGAGAAGCGCGGAAAATAGCAGAAGGCGGGGAATTTGGGAAGAAGTCAGATGTCAGACGTCAGAGATCAGTGATTGGTGGGCGAAGAGCAAAGAGGCAAGTCCGAAGAGCCTTCGTTGAGACTTCCGCTTGCCAAAGGTGTCAGGATTTATCTGAGGCAAAGAACGCGCGGGCGGCGGAAATGAACTCCTTCGCCTGCTCGACGAGCACGCGCGCGTCACCCGGCGTTAGTTCCGCGCCAACCCGGTAATCGGCAGTAATCCGCTGGTCGAAAGCATCAAGCAACCAGCGATGATACTTCGGGTCGATCAAGCGCGCCTTGGCGAAATGTTCGCCGAATGCCGCATGGACAGCCGCGTGTTTTTTGAATTCCAGATCGCGTTCAGCAAGGAGTGCTTCCGCAATGTAGAACATCGCGTAGTAGGCAGGGCTAATCGGCCGATTCCGCATCAATCGGCACGAGCTTGTCGGCGGCGGTAACCGCGCGGTCCGCTTTTTGCAGTAATCCCTCAGCAATCTGCTTCATGCCGAGACGGCTTCCGCGCGAGCAGCGGCTAGAAGAGGTGTTTCGTCAGTCAACCAATCCCGCTCGCGTACGAACACCCGGCTGATGCTCCAGCCGTAGGCGAGCGACAGCTCGGAAGCCGCCACGCTCGTGCGAGCGATCTCGCCGGCGTAATGGTCCCAATCATCAAGAACGATGAGAACGTCGACGTCTGATTCTGGATCGGCCTCCCCACGAGCGCGTGAGCCGTAGAGGAAAACGCCTTTGAGCCGATCGCCATAAATGCGTTCCAGTTCGCGCTTGAATTCTGCCAGGAGGGCGGACGTTTTTCGGGGAGTTGTCATTGCAAAACTTAGCGAAGAATATTTCCGATGAGAAGCGCGGAGAATAGCAGAAGGCGAAGAAAGTTAGAAGGAAGAATTATGAATTAGGAAGGGGGCACCACAGAAGAAGAAGGAAGAATGGAGCGCGACTGGGGGAAGCGACATAGAAGGTAAAACTGTGAGGGTAACAGCGAGCGATAGCGGGAGTGAGCGAGTTTCAATTAAGAATTATGAATTGGGACAAAGAAAAAGACTTTGAAAGGCGAGGGAAATTTGGAGCATTTAGCCGTGGCTGCCGCGCAAATTGACCAACCCTCGCCGGCTTTACCGGCCATGTCGCTCACCCCAGTCGCTCCATTGGGGTTGCAGCAATTATCCCAGGTGTCGAGGCACGCGAGCGAGCTAATCACGAACAGTAGTTTTTAAACTGCGTGGTTATCGCTCTGGTCGATGTCGGTTCGACGCAGCAGATAATCGAGTCCCCCAACGCGGTACCATCTGTAGCCGTAGCCTTCCAGCATGATCCGGTGTTTGCCGGAGCTGTTAGCCCGGCTGTGGTCCTCGGCAAGCAGGTTCACGAGCAGTTTGCCGTGTTCGCCAGGCACGCCCGGGTCCACCACAATTTCTCGCGGTTGTTCGTGGAGATTGTGTAAAAACAGCACCGAATTATTCCGCCAGTCGTACCGGAGAGCGAGGACCGCGTGATCCCGGACGTTTAACACCGTGAAATCGCCCCATCCAATCTCGGGAACTTCTTTGCGCATCCGAATGATGCGCTCGGTCCAGTTGAGCATCGACTTCGGATCGCGCCGCTGGATCGCAGCATTAACGTGTTGATAACCGTATGGTCCCTTGTCGATCACTGAAGTGTGCGGTTTTTTGTTTTTGGTAAAGCCGCCGTGCGGTTCGTTCGACCATTGCATCGCAGTTCGCGCGCAGTCGCGTTCCTTGAGCGAGAGATCGTCGCCCATGCTGAGCTCGTCGCCATAGCGAACGACCGGTGTTCCCGGTAACGTGAACATTAAACTGTAGGCCAGTTCGAGCCGGCGCTGATCGCCGCCGAGCATCGGCGCGAGGCGGCGTCTGATGCCGCGCTCGTAAAGCTGCATGTTTTTGTCCGGACCAAACGCTTTAAACACCGTTTGCCGTTGTTTTTCTTGCAGGCGTCCGAGATCGAGTTCGTCGTGATTTCGCAGGAACACGCCCCACTGCGCGGTGGCCGGTCGTGGCTTGGTCGCTTTCAATGCTTTGATCAGCGGACGCGTATCGGCAGCGGCCAATGCATAGAAGAGGTTTTGGTTGACCTGAAAATTAAACATCATGTGCATGCGGTCGCCGTCGTCACCGAAGTAGTCCATGTCGGTTTCCGGCAGGACGTTGGCTTCTGCCAGCACGATGCAGTCGCCCTGCCGCCACTGAAGGAATTCGCGGAACATACGCAGCATATCGAACTGCTCTTTTGGCTTGCGCACGTTTGGTCCCTTGGTCCCGATGATGAAGGGCACAGCGTCCATACGAAATCCGGAGACGCCTGCCTGGATCCAAAACCCCATGATCTTGAGTATCTCAGCTTGCACCTCGGGATTGGAGGTGTTGAGATCGGGTTGGAAATCGTAAAACCGGTGGAAATACCACGCTTTGGCTTCGGGATCGTAGTTCCACGTTGTTTTTTGGACGCCCGGAAACACCATTCCCTGGTTCGCACGTGGCGGCTTTTTCTTCGACCAGACGTACCAATCCCGATATTTCGAGTTTGGATCTGAGCGCGCCTGCTTGAACCATGGGTGCTGATCGGAGGTGTGGTTCACTACCAGATCGATCAAGACACGGATGCCGCGTTGTTTTGCGCCGTGAGTAAACTCGATGAAATCGCCCAGCGTGCCGTACCGAGGATCGACATTGTAATAATCGGCGATGTCGTAACCGCCGTCCCTGCAAGGCGACGTTTGAAACGGCATCAGCCAGATCGCGGTCACGCCGAGTCCGTGCAGATAATCGAGGCGGCGCATGAGTCCGGTGAAATCACCGATCCCATCGCCATTAGCGTCCATATAGGCGTTTACCGACAGGCAGTAGATCACCGCGTTCTTGTACCAAAGATCATTGATCATATCCGGCTGTGAGATGACTGATGCATAAACCTATCGGCGGTGACAGTGTAATCAGACCTGAGCTGGTCAACGCCGCAGTTGTTTTCTATTTGATTTATGTGGTGCGACAAAAAGGTCCGAGCCGGACTGGCAGTTAAGCTGCGAGGGTAACAGCGAGCGAGTTTTAATTAAAGGCCGCAGACGCGGCGATGTTCGCACGGCGACCGCTTCCGTGTAATGAGATGCATTATTGAGGCGCAACATTATCCAAAGCTCTTTCTGATGAGAAGTCGGAACAAGATCGGTGGCCGCGACCGTTTGGCCGAGTGCGCGCCTCGCACAGCGACGCGGCTACAACGCGACTTCGATTTCGATTGGCAGGAGATGTTTAATCATGCCGCGTAAAGCCCTTCGCGTACGCGGCTTGAGGAGTTTTCGCAAGCGAGACGCATGCGCTACTTCACCTCGACTTCGATTGGGAGCAGATGTTTTCTTGTCGGCCCAGCCCTGCTGGTGCGGTTTGCATAACGCACACGCGGAGCTTTTAGGCGCGCGATAACGACGCTGGGTGAATTTTGATTTCATCGGAGCAATTACTCCGTTAGCTCGGGAACGTGCTCGTCTTCGTATTTCTCGATAAGCACACCTAACACGTCCATGAGGGAAGCGAGCGGATGATTTTCGTTTTCATCGACCTCGTCCGTGATGCGGTCCAGCAATTCCACAAGTTCCCGGTAATCCGCATCGGTATGAGGCACCCGTACGGCGCGCGATATTGGTGGCCAAGCCTCTGTCACTTTTTCGAGTTCGGCGGCTGACATATTATTCTTTCCATTTGCCGGCGTCGTACTCCTGATGAGTTAATACGTGGCGGATGTAAATCTTGTTTCTATTATAATGTAGTGCGGCGATCAGTCGAACTTTGTGTTGCCTCCAATATTAAAAACCGTGAATTTTTCAACCTGATCGGCGTGCGGAAAAGTTTCACGCAGTTGCGCGAAATTCAAAAAACGACTTCTTCGCATAATCCCGTACCAACCCGCGAGAGATGATTTGGTATCCGGATGTTTTTCTGCGAACTCGTTCAAACGCTTCCGTGTAATGACATGCATTACTGAGGCGCAACATTATCCAAAGCTCTGTCTGATGAGAAGTCGGAACAAGATCGGTTGCCTCTCGCGTCACGCCAGCAGATGAAATCGCGCAAGCGAGACGCATGCGCTACTTCATTTCGACTTCGATTGGGAGCAGATGATTGATCATGCCGCGTAAAACGATTCGCCCACGCGGCTTGAGGAGTTTGCGCAGGCGGGATGTGGTCGCTACTTCACCTCGACTTCGATCGTGTCCTGGGAATTTCGCAAGCGGGACGCGTGCGCTACTTCAGTTCGACTTAGATCGTGTCCTGGGAATTTCGCAAGCGGGACGCATGCGCTACTTCACTTCGACTTCGATCGGCAGCAGGTGATTGATCATGTAAGTGCCGCGATCGTGATCGCGGTGCAATGGTTGCGTTCGGCCGAGCGAATCGGTAGCGCGGGCGATGAGAGTTTGTTTCCCCGGTTGCGACGGTGTCTGCCAGTTGAACTCCCATAATCGCCAGGCGTTCGAGTGCGGTTCGCCAAGCAAGTTTGCGTCGTTCCACGTTGAGCCACCGTCCGTACTCAGTTCGACTTTCGTGATTTCTGCATCACAAGCCCATGCGGCTCCGTGAACACGGACGCTCGTCTTTGCAGGCACTGTCTCGCCTTCCGACCGGACACGCGATCTCTGCTTTGACTTGCATTTCGCTAATCGGCGTCAGTTCCGCGACGTTCTCTCCCCTCTCCCAGTGGCCGTAATCAGTGCTCTTCCAGTAGGCGTAATCAAGCGTTTGATAATATCCATTAAATGGACGGTCGGTGACGATGATGCGCTGGAGCCATTTGACGGACGCCATTGCATACCAGCCGGGCACGATTGCGCGTAACGGAAAACCGTGTTCCGGCGGCAGGTCTTTGCCATTCATTTTGTAGGCCAGCAGCACATCGCGGCGCGCTTTTTCCAGAGGAATGCTGCGCGCGAACTTCAATCCGCTGGGCGGACTCTTCGGGTCCTCAAGCATGCCGCCGTCGGCTCCTTCCAGAACTACTTCGCAGGCGGTTGGTTTAAGAGTCGCTCGATCAAGCAAGACCGAAAGTGGCACTCCGGTCCACTCTGCAGTGCCGACTGCGCCGAGGTGCCATTGCACGCCCTTTACTTTCGGTTCAAGAAAATTCCGGTTGTTTCCAGCGCATTCCAAAGTCACCGGAGCCGTCAAACACTGGAGTGTTATCAATTGTTCGTAATTGATCGCGAATGGTTTTTCTACTTCGCCTTCTACGTATAATCGCCACGCATTGCGATCGATCGCCGGGATTGGAAAATGCGTTCGGACGTAGAACGACTTGGTCGGCGTAAGAAAGCTGTCCAGAGTCGAAAACGGCATCTCCAGATTCAGCGGACTTTCGCTGCGCACGATTCTTCCGTCGCGAAGTTTTGTTTCTTCTTGTGGCATCTGTTCGGAAAGGACTATTTGGCCGCACCAAGGTAGGCGGAAAGCTTTTGGTACAAGCTCATCTGAACGCGGCGATCGTCCTCTGTGATCTCGTTCACTTTAAGTTGGTCGGGAGACATCTTGCTAAGAGCGTTGCGTAACGCTTCAACTCGCTCCAGCAAATCTTCGCGGCTGCCGTGAATGAGATATCCAGGTGGGATGTTGGCGTCGAACGAATTGGCAAAAGCGATCACTGTGATGCCGGGTCTTAGTTGATATTGAGGACCGCCTGCCATCATGGGTGTTTTGTCGTCGTAACTTGAATACTCGATGGTCGCCTGCTGCGGATTGGTGCCCGGAGGTCGCATCACTGCTTCGATGTCGACAACTGCCTTCGCCTTGATGTCGAACTTTGTTCGTTGCAACACGCGCACTTCTTTGACAGAGCCCACATAGACAAGCGGTGCTTTCCTTCGAACCGATTCGATAAAGCTGCGCATGTTCGCACCGAGCAGATGCGCAGCACCACCAGAGATGAGAACGCACGCCAAAAGGAACATGCAGTTTTTCGTTTTCATACGTCGCGCTCTTCTTCTCGACTCATTCACATGGTGCGATGAACATGTCTTTGCGCGGGAATGTGCGAATCAATGACTCAGGTTTATTAAAATTTGTCGCGAGAACGTCCACCGGATTGCCGGCAATCCAGGCGGAAAGATCGATCGATTCATAAATCCCGCTGTTGAATGCGATGAGTATCCGGCTGCGCGCGCTGCCGACGTTCTCGATCGAATGCCCGTAGCCCTGCGGGATGTATCCGGCGTCTCCGGTGTGCAGGAGTTCCGTCCGGAAGCGGCCGTGCGACCCAAACATGGTCACATTGACATCGCCGTCGATAACATATTGCCACTCGTCTGCGTTGGGATGCCAGTGCAACTCGCGGAGTGCGCCGGGTTCGAGATCGAGGATTACGCCCGTGATCGTCGTTGAAATTGGAAAGCGTGTTGAATCAACGCGCCATTCGCGGCCGCCTTTGAACACACCATGCGGCGCCTCAGAAAGCATGCGAAATTTGTGGGTCTGCGGCGGAGCAACACGCGGGCCTTGCAAGTTATCCGGTATTTGCTCCGGCGGAATCGCATCTGCGGGCGAAGTAAACTTCCCTGGTTGGAAAACCGTCAAACGCCGACTCAGGCAACCCAAAATTTTTCGAGAGCAGCGATTTGGGTGCGTGACCGATCCAATCAGTGATGCTGAACGTGCCGAACTCGGAAAAATAACCGTTATCGAAAATCAGAATGAAATGCGTCGGTTCATTGCCGAGGCACTCGAGCACGTGCGCGTGGCCACGCGGAAAATACCAGATGTCGCCCGGCTCAAAGTCGTTCGTCTCCGTTTGCCCGGCTGGGTTAATTACAGTCGTGCGCACACGTCCTTTCAAGACGAACGCCCATTCTGCAGCGGTTGCGTGCCAGTGAAGCTCCCGCATTACGCCCGGCTCAAGTTGCATCGACACCCCGGCGATCCCCTTCGAGATTGGCAATTGTTCGACAGTTGCTTCTTTGCCAAAACTGTTCCCGAGAACTTTCCCCTTCGATTTCTCGAGTTCGAATTTGAAAGTCGGCAACTCTTTTCCAGCCAGTAAAGGATCCGGGACGTTGTTTTGAAAACTAAGATTGCCCATGACGTGATCTTAAAGTGATTTTTGCCGGCGCAACTTTTTATCGCCCGCGAGTTCCTGATGGCGTGCCGGAGTCTGCATCTATTTTTTAGAAAGGCCGGTTCGTGTTTCGGCGGTTTTTCCGGATTTATCCCCCCAAACATGAAACGTGTAAGTGAAAACTACATAGCCAAACAGATCGTGGCCCGGACCATTATTGACGTACAGCGCGGGGTTAAACTGAAAATCGCGTGTGACGTTGCAGGTGAACCCGATAGTCGATGAGTTTTCAGAGCCGCTCTGGAAATCGACTTGCAGACGCCACCTCTCATTGAAGTCGTAGGCATAGCCGAGGATTGCTTCGTTTTTGTAGCCGGCGTGAATGGCTCCGGCGATGAGCTTGTGATGCTCTGTGTAATACCCAGCTTCGATGAAGGGTTGAGGATCTACATCCAGGTGAGGCGACCAATTCACGAAGCCCACAGAAAGAAGAAAAGGCTCTTTCGTTAACAATCCGATTTCCGTGCCGAAGATCCATTCGTCGGGTTGGAACCCCCGAAACACCGCTACCTCAGCCCATTTCGTCAGGCCCAGCTCCGCTTGCAATTGATACGGGTTCGCGATCCGCTTGTCCTGAATCTGGAAACTTAAGGAAAGATCTCCCGTCGGCTGCAAATCCGGCGTTACGATTTGGCTCAAACCTTTGGTTGTAGCGAAAGATGAACCAGCGCTCAAAAGAAGAAGGATCATCACCACTATGATGATCACGAAGCCGTTTGGCTCCTTGCCTGGCGCGGATTCATCCAAAGCCTTCAACATATTGCCGCGAGTAAAACGGCTGTTCAGGCATTTGTCGATTCCGTGTTGAACGCGCCCCGGTCGATCTTCAGATTGCGATCAGAACCACAACTCGCATTCGCTTTAAAACGTTCTGAGACCGCCAGCTGCCGTACCACTTAACGCGGCACGATACCGAAAGCCTTTTCGATCGCTGCCGGGTCGTAAACTTTGCCGCCTTTAATCACGGTCGTGATCTTGTTGATATCGCGAATGTTCCGGGTGGGATCGCCGTCGATAAGCACCATGTCGGCGAGTTTGCCCGCGGCGATCACGCCCCGATCTTTGTCGACGCCCATGACCCACGCTGGAGTTAGCGTCGCCATTCGTAAGACTTCAGCGGCTGGAATACCCGCTTGCACATAAAGCTCAAGTTCATGGTGCAGCATGTAACCAGCGAGGTTATCTGTCCCGGGGATGATCGTTATCCCGGCGTCATAAAGCGCCTTTAACAAGCGCAGCATCGCCGGGAATGCCTCACGATAAGCGGCTTCTTTGCCTTTCGGAACTTCGAGCGCGCCGCTCAACAGCTGGCGCCGAACCTGTGGCGGGAAACGCGGCGCGATATCTTCGAGGCCCGGCATGACTTTGGCCGGATCTCCACCAAACAGTCCTTCAAAAGCGCCCATGGTTGGATCGAGTACGGTGTGATGTTGCTTCAGGAACGCAATGAAATCGCGCACCTCAGGTTTGTCCGGCGTAAATTCGCGTGCGTGCTCTGCGACTTTGATAAAGCGATCGCGGTTGCGCGTCTCCTTAACTTCCGGAAACAGAAAATTTAGTTCGATAAAATTTATGTGCTGAATTTCATCAGCGCCACCTTCAACGAATTGACGCGCTGACATGAAGGCCGGCACATGACCGCTCACGCGAAGCCCGCGCGCGTGGGCATGATCGGCAATGATCGGAACCAGCTCGGGTTTGACGGAGGAATAAATCTTGATCTGCGCGTAACCATGATCGGCGTACCAATCGACATCCTGAATCGCCTGCTCAGCCGTATCGACGCGCATCTTGGTGGGCCCGGCGAACTCTCCAGTGCCGTCAATAATGCCGGCTTTCAATACCCGCGGCCCGAGCTCGCTGCCATTATCGAAGCGCGCGAGGCGTTGCAGGAAAGTATCCGTGTCGTTGGCCATGTCGCGCGCGCTTGTGACGCCGTTAGCGAGATCGAGCGGGCCATCGATGTCGCCGAAATGTTGATGATTGTCCCATAATCCGGGCATCAGAAATCGGCCATGAGCATCGATAACCTCGGCGTCTGCGGATGCTTTTAAGTCGGCGTCGGGAGCTACACGGATGACGCGATCGCCGCGCACGAGCACAGTCATTCCCGGAGTAATACTAAGGTCGCGCGGATCGAACAGACGCGTGTTACGGATCACAAGATCGCCTTTGGGAACGTGTGCAACCTGACGCGCGATACGCTCCGACCAAGCGTTGTCCGCCGCTTGCTGGGCTTCCAGCAACTGCGGTATTGCTCCTTCGAATGGAGCTTGAACGACCGAGAACCAGCTCGATACGTTTGCCGCCGTATCGCCATTGTGATCGAGCCAGATGCTCTGCGGCGTAAAAAGAAGGCCAATAATGCGGTACTGGATTAGTTCTGCGTTGCCGGTTATGCCCTTGACACTGAGCTTGCCCGACTCCTCGATACTTGCTTCGCCAGCCGGCAGTAGTCGCAGCTTGTGACCCGGCGCTTTGAGCAGAGCGCGCGCGAGCACGCCAGTGAATTCCGGTGGCGCATTAACTGGGACGTAGAACGCTTCGCCGTTGACGGATTGGTCACCTTGTTCGCTGCGATTTTTCCAGTGTGCTTTGCCATTCTTGAGGTCGAATTTCTCCTCGACAGGCGCTTTCATATAATCGTTGCCACGACCTTCGTATTCAGTGGGCACTCCAGCAGCGTCGAGTTTCCACTTTGCTATGATGTGATCCCCGCGCCCGCGATCGTTATAGGAATACTCGACATTTGTGAGGCCTGCGGCATCGATCTTTATCGTTTGATTGCCGGCGGGATTGCCCTGGATCAAAATTTTATCGTTACGTTGCTCCGCCGAGAGTTGCGTGATTCCGGCGAGGGCGATTACGAACGTGATGAATGAGCGCATGGTTCTATTAAGATGCGCTGCGCATCCTAATTGGATTCAAAGCTTGTTCAGCAAGGGATATGAAGTATCCCAAAAAGACAAACGAATCTATGACTACATGACTCGAAAGCGCGCTAATACAACCCCAGCGCCTCGACTGTCTCTTCATCGATTGCGCCCGTAACAGACAAGCCGTAATCGCGCTGGAAATTCGCGATAGCCGCCCGCGTGTCGACGCTCAGAGACCCTGTGATTGATCCAAAGTAATAGCCTGCATCTTGCAACGCTGTCTGGACGTTCGCGATTACTTCGTCAGGGAGCAAATTACTGTAAGTGTAGACCGGCCCATCGTAGTCGTAATAGGTCTGCAATGGATCGTAACCATAGGCTGGATACCAGTAGCTCCCATCCAGGAAATAATATCCGGTGTTTACGAAAACGATCGTCTCACAATTGTTGTGCCACCAGTTTCGATCATGCCACTCGTGCCAGTGTCGGCGGGACGCCTCGTCATGACTGATGTGATCCTTCTTGTGGCGCCACTTTTTGCCGTCGGCGTCTTTCGGTGGTTCGGGCCTCTCCCGTTGAGGTCCCGCCTCTGGATCGCGGTTTGTGATATGCCGTTGAGGGTCGATCGTAGCGAGCGTTCGATTGTCAGTCCCGAATCTCCGGTGTTCATGCATCTTCTGCAGAGTGCGCGATTCACTTTCATGTGTCGCTGGATCGAGCGTGTTCGTCTGCCCGGTTACGAGGCCGCGCCGATCACGCATCGTCGTTAATGTCCGTATTTCATTTTCACGCGGCGCTGGATCCAGAATGTTTCCTTCGCGGGTAACAACGCCACGTCGTTGATGCATTGCCGCCAACGTGCGCAACTCAGTTTGGCGTGTCGCTGGATCAACGCCAATGGGTTGTTGCACTGGTCCACCAGGCTGGTTCGCTAACGTGACGAAATTCGGACTCGCAGTCCGCGCGATCGGCGAGTAAGTGCGCTGGAGATTAGCTGGCGGCTGCGCAATGGTGCGAGGCATATTCGCGTTAACCCTTTGAGGGTTCAAACCGGTTGGCCGGGGGACGCCCTGCGGCGCCACGCGCGTAATCGCGACCGGCTTTGCGGCCGTCGCTGGCGCGGTGCGGCTCGCCGTCACACGCGGCGACGCAGTTTGCGCGGTTGAATTGATAGTTTGCGCGGTCGCATTGTGAAGATTTCCCGCAATTGCCGCGACCACGACCAATGCCGAAAATGCAGATCGATTCATTTTTAGTCTCCGCGCATTAAACATCATAAATACCTCGTAGTTGCAAACCTTTGACTGGAACGCACTCTCACTTGTTCAGGCAAATGAGCAAAATTATTTGCTCGCCAATGGCGAGACGGTCGGAATCCATCAGTGCGACACCACGCCGAAGATTTTCTCTCCGGTTGCCTATGATTTCATAAGAGACGTGATCCAGACGGACGAGCATGCGGGGGAGTTCAAGGAGGCGTGAGCGAGCAGAACAAAAAGCCGCCACGCGATGAAGCGAGACGGCTGATTGTAAAATGCTGCTGCTTTGTTGGGGCGGGCGCGGGTCTAGGGATTGTTGACCACTTGCGGCGCAGGTCCGCCACCGCCGATTCGTCCTTTGGCGAATTTGCTCGCTTCAAGTCCGCCACGGGACGGACTCGCTGCGGCGAGCTGGGCGCTCACTTTCTGGATTTGCGCTGCCTGCTCCTTGAGCTGCGCGGTGAGAACATTAATCTGTTTTTGCTGTTCCTCGTTCTTGCGGTGCTCTTTGAGGAACTCGTTGAGCAGCATGGCGTTCACGGCGTCGTAGCGCACTGTGTAGGGCTTTCCATTCGCATCGCGTGCGGTCAAAGCCGGGTTGACCTTTTCCACATCTTCCGCGACGAGGCCGAATTGCGGGATGCCCTCGGGATCGAGTTCTCTCTTGTAACGGAAAGTCACTGGTTTAAGGGCATGGATCGCTTCGCTTGCCCTGTCCATCGGCTTAATCTCATCCTTGAACCGGGCCGAGGAGGTGCTGGTGCCAAGCTTGCCGTCTGAATTTACAAAGACCGCAGCGCCTCCGGAGACTGTTTGTCCACTGATTCCGGCGATATAGGTGGCGCCGATGAAAGATTCGCCGATGCGAATTGTGCCGCCGTCGCCGGCAACGCCCACGTTGCCGATGCAGATATTGTCATCGCCAGTGGTAAGATTGGACCCCGCCAAATACCCCAGGGCAGTGTTGCCGCTGCCGGTGTTGTTCAAGAGCGCCTGATAACCGCTGGCCGTATTGAGGAAGCCGGTGTTGTTGTGACGGAGCGCTTCATTACCGTTGGCCGTGTTGCGGTAGCCGCTGGTATTCGCCGAAAGCACAGCCCAACCAGTGGCCGTGTTCTCGTTACCGATGGTGTTGCTAAAGAGAGCAACACCGTTGGCCGTGTTGAAGCTGCCAGCGGTGTTGTTATGGAGCGCTTGAAAACCGTTAGCACTGTTGTTCTCGCCAGTGGTGTTGCTCGCCAGCGCCCCAGCACCGTTGGCCGTGTTGCTGACGCCGGTGGTGTTATTAAAGAGCGCGGATTCACCGTTGGCCGTGTTGCTGATGCCGGTGGTGTTGTTGAAGAGCGCTCGAGCACCGGTTGCCGTGTTGAAGCTGCCGGTGGTGTTGTTCAATAGGGCGGCCGTTCCAACGGCCGTGTTTTGGAAGCCGGTGGTGTTGAATAAAAGCGCTGCGGTGCCAAACGCCGTATTTTGATCTGCCGTGTTGAAAAGGAGAGCTCCCGCGCCGGTAGCGCTATTGAAACTTCCCTGGGCGTTGCTAAGGAGCGAATACCAACCAACTGCTGTGTTCGCAGCGCCCGTGGTGAGGCTAAAAAGGGCGTTTTGCCCTTCTGCCGTATTCAAGTTGGGATAGCCACCGTCTGGCGGCGGGACGACTGCTTGCGCTTTTGGCGAAAGTGCGATGCCGATAACGGTCAGTGTGACCCTAGCGAGAAATTGAATTCGTTTTTTCATAACCGGGGAGTTTCGAAAAACTCTCCCTCTTCGTCGAGGCAATTCGCCGCAAGCGCAGATCGCAGATTCCAGGTCCACAAACGCGCTCTGCTTTTCGTCGGCGCGCACAATGAAACGCTTTCCGTCGTTGTGGTGCGCGTCAGCGATCCAGATCGTCCCGGCTATTGCAGTCAGGCTGAAACACAGCCCCCAACTCCATCCGGTTTTGCTGAGATTGTCACCGATTTGGATGAGGAATATTAATTGCAAACTCCCACTGGCGGGTTGCAATCCGCAATCTGAAATTTACAATCTGATTCGTTGGCCGGGGTCTTAGCTCAGTTGGTAGAGCGCCTCAATGGCATTGAGGAGGTCAGGGGTTCGAATCCCCTAGGCTCCACTCATAAGCGGTAGGAGCGATCAGAATTTCGGGGCAGATTCGGGACAAACTTAATGTCATTTCGCCAAACCGCAGCCTTTCCGCCGATCATGTCTTTGCATCGCTACTGGATGCGCGCGAATCGAATGCGCAAATATTTCGAGGCGGCGCTGACCCAATCCCCGCCAGACACAAAACAAACAGACCGACGGAAGGCGATCCTCACGGCGGTGTCCTTCATCGCGACCGACCCGGGACTATTCATGTCATTTGGTATGGATCGCTATACGTTGTGATCGAAGGGTGGAAACAGCTGAAACTGTCCGATTCTAAAGTCGATAGCCTTCTCACATCGCCGAATGTGCGGCTGTTAAAAGAATATCGAAACGGCGTCTTTCATTTTCAAAAAAACTACGTTGACGATCGA
Source organism: uncultured Verrucomicrobiae bacterium (assembly GCA_963803285.1). Taxonomy (GTDB): domain Bacteria; phylum Verrucomicrobiota; class Verrucomicrobiia; order Chthoniobacterales; family UBA10450; genus Udaeobacter. The sequence continues at coordinate 21,847 of CAWDMG010000026.1, forward strand.
TTTGTCGGATTCATGCGAGCAAAGAATTCCGCGGACTGGGTACGAAATGTCCATTCTGAATTTGGCAACATATTTTCTTTGGAGAAATCGCAGTTCGAGCCGGTCAGCCGAGCAGGCGTAGACCCCCAGTTAGATAACTTTTCTCCCTGGCCCCCCAATGCAGTGAGACAATGATTGAGTTTTTCCGAAACTTTGTTCCCCGATTCCCGTAGAAAGATCTAAGGCCAAAAGCATCAGCCGAACTGGCGGCGCACCGGCTCGGAAATCGGAAAACGGAGTGGAAAGAGCGAAGAATATGGATCTTCAAGACTTCGTTACGACAACCCTGTGCCAGATTTCGGCTGGAGTGGCAACAGCCAAAAACTATGACAGGTGCGTCGCCCCACGAGTTGACGTCGGCGAAAGGGATCCTAAAATTCTTCGCACGTTTGCGGGAGCTGATGGCGTCTTTTTAGTCGAGTTCGATGTGGCGGTCATTATTGCAGACGCTAGCGAAAACGGAGCCGCTGCCAGCATCATGGTCTTATCGCCGCCGGCACCAAAACCAAAGACCAAAAGTGGCATCGAAAATTCGTCAGTGAATCGGCTGAAATTTACCGTTCCGATCGCTTACAGGTGAGCGGACACCTGACGATCGCGTACGGTCGGTGCTAGGCATTGTTCGCTTAGCAGCGGTTTTTCATTCTTGCGCTGGTTTGGGCTGACCTCTAAAAACTTCTATCAGATTACGTAACGCCTTGAGGAGATTTTAGAGGCGAGGTGTCCCAACAAATCCCGGTCGGGTCAAACGGCATCTTCTAAATGGCGACACAAGTTGTCGAGATCGTTGAACGATTCGACGGTGAAGCGAACATCTTCACCGTTGCCAATGATAAATCGCATTTTCATTTCACGTGGCTTCGTGAACGGCAGCACTTCACAGATTACCACTAGTTTGTCAGTCACTTCATAACGCAATTGAACAGTGTTCTTATTCGGCCGCGGTTCGAACTGAGCATGATTAATCGCCGTTATCGCATCCCTCAGTCGGGAGACGACGACCGAATCGGTTTCGATCTTCCATCGCTCTTCACACGGCCTCCCAAATTCGTCCTCGAGTGGTGGGATGATTTCGACCTTGCAAGTGTTGGTAGGCGGTTCTGAATAATTAGTTGTCTGCGTCTCAGCTATTTGGACGATTAACATATTCTTTTCGCTGTCCGGCCCAACCCTCTCTTCCCATATAGTTCTTAACTTTAACAAACTCATTTCAAGGGGATGATAGCGGCGGGCGCGGATCGTGCCAAGCGCACGCGCACCCAACAAGGATGGGTTATTCGCTGTCGCACACTAAACACTGAGCGCGAAGCTGAAGGAAGTGGAATTGGCCAAAGAGATGAAAGGTCTAGTTCCCGGTCAATTCTGCTTCGGGCTGATCAATACGTTTATTAAATTCTGCGCGGGCAAATTTGAGGATCTGCGACTCCGCGGAATTGTTGATCGCGAGTGGATCGCTAAATGCGAAGGGCGGTGGGGACAACTGTACCGGGAGTTTTGTAGGGATTACGAGCTTACTTTGCCGGAAGCTTCCCAGACGCAGCAAGATACCTGAAGTGGAACTTCGTCGACGAAAGCACGTAGAAAAATTATGACTATGGAGCTTTGGCATCGCTGCCTAATGAATAATTTAGCGAGCGATGACCGCGACCGAGTCTCGCGCCAAATCGCCTCGGCCAGGCTACCACTCCTCTAGTCCAAATCCACCTAGGCCGTCACGCTCGCCATTAAAACAGCGAATGGTTCGGTTAGTTTCGCAACCCTCAGGACTATTTCGGTATCGGAAAAGTTCCGATACCTGGTTCTCGGGTTTTCCAGGTCTTTGACGGGTCCTTCGACAGTCCGCGCGCCATGACGGGTTAATTCAACTAACGTTCTCGCTGCCGCCGGCGAAATTGAAATGCTGAAGTTGACACTTTCGTAGTGGCTGCAATGCTGGAAACAACCACCATCGAACCGAAGCGGATCCTGTCCGCGAGCGTAACCGCGAAGCACCTCCGCCTGAGTCGCCCCATATTTTCAAAATACGAGCGCAGAGGCGTTTTTCAGCCGTCCTATTTATCGGACGTCGCATTGGGCCTCCCCCAGAAAATCAGGGAGCTTGCATCGCGCTTCCGAAAAAGATCGATGCTCAGTGAGACCCAAAGATTCGGAGCCTAACGAATAGAAACAATTTGCTTCGGTCAAAGCTCGGCGGCGGGCATACAAAAATTTCGACATCGACATGCCGAGATTTTTTTCCCGCCGAGCAAAATTTCGAAAGGATATGACCTTTCAGAAGGAAGAGGCGCGCGTTGCCGCCGGAGCAATGCCGTAAGGCCTGGACCCACACCGCGGGGACCTCAATCGCCATCTTCTCTCGATTTTGTCTGGTGGATCGACTTTAGAACTTTGTCGTCAAAATAAAGGCGATTGCCGCTAGGATAGACCCACTGCTCATGGGTTTTATGAGCAGTGCCGGCGCGACTAATGCGATCCGGTTCTCCCCACGCCATGCGGCATTGATCGGCAGTCATTCCTACGCGGACTTTTCCTTTTTTCGCCAATTCCGTATCCTGATCTCGATTAGCAGCGCGACGCTCGGCCTCCCTTCCGGGCTGGTCTCTAATGCTCTGGCTCATCCCGGCGACGATGACGATCGTAGCTACAAGGATTATCACGGCGGCGGCCTTCCATGAGATTTGCGTGCTCCTGCGCTTGATCGACGCGCTCTTCGGATTCTGTGCTGCCTCCTGAGGTTGCGGCGAAAAGCGCGGCAGTGATGGAGCTAAAGTAGATTGGACCGGAACCATGACCTCGGCATTGCAGTTTGGGCACGGCGCCGTTTCGCCGATTTGGTCGCGTGTCGCGGAGAGGTGTTGGCCACATGTTGGACATCCGAACCTAACAAGCGGCGCTGGTGGGGGAGGTAACGTAGAGGTTTTCGGAACGGCGACCGGCGCATTGCAGTTTGGGCAGCGGATTGTCACGCCGATTTGAGCGCGTGTCGCGGCGATGTGTCGACCGCACTTTGGACACGCGAACCTGAGAAGCATAGCGAGTGGGCGGCGACTGCGAGGGCTGGGAATTCGACGGGGACTTTAACCCAGCCGGTGCCCAATGAATTAGCACGGTTGATCCGGGACCGCCTCTCCGACACCAACTACACACACTCGCAGTCGTCGCTCCTCTTCTTTTTCCCCGGAAACCACACGAATGTCTATCAGGCGCTGCACCTGAATTTTTATGTAGGGCCGCGCCTGACGTCCGCAACGCCTCCGAGACGCGATCTGTCCTCTGCAATTTACCAAATCTTCATTTGTTGCAGATTGTAATGAGCGTAAATGAATGACACTGCGGCAAACCATGCGCCGACCCGTGTTTGACAGAGCCATAGCTAACCTGCGGAATTTTCATCGTCTTAAATTTTCCCGCGGGTCATTGACCATCGCCGGCCTTATCCTCGCTGGTCTGATTGTGTACCGAGTAATGCATGTTGAATCGCAGTGATTTTGATTTCAGCCGATGAATCCTAGACCTTCTGGACCGGTTGCGCGCAAGAGCCGCGTTTTCATCGTTGACGATCATCCGCTGGTCCGTGAGGGCCTAACTAATCTTATAAACGGGCAGGATGATTTTATCGTGTGTGGTGAGGCAAAAGATTCAGCCGAAGCAATCGATGGAATCACGAAGGAGCAACCGGATGTCGCCCTCATTGATATATCCCTTCCACACGAATCAGGGTTGGAATTGATCAAACAGTTGGTAAGGCGCTCCCCGCAAGTTGCATTAATCGTTCTCTCGATGCACGACGAAGGCTTATATGCCGAACGTGCACTGCGCGCGGGCGCGCGAGGTTACGTCATGAAGCACGAAGCCAGCAAAAGTGTGCTTGCCTCTATCCGACGGGTGCTCGCAGGTGGCACTTATGTTAGCGAACGAATTGCCAACAGAATGGCCTTAAGACTCGGTAAGTCGCGCCGAGTCGCCGCTAGTTCGCCGGTGGAACGTTTGAGCGATCGCGAATTGGAAATTTTTCAGTTGCTTGGCCAGGGTCGCACTCCTTCGGAAATTGCCGGAGATTTGAATCTGAGTCTGAAAACCGTCCAAGCTTACTGCGCCCGAGCAAAAGAAAAGTTCGGCGTTACCTCGCTGACTGAGTTACTTCGTGCGGCCATTCGATGGGACGATGCCAGCCATGTAAAATAAGCACGCAAGGCCTTCTCAGCTTCAGCCCATCTCTCTGGACCACCTCTATCTGATTCTTTAGTATAGGCGCGTGCCCATTTCTTTAGGTCAACTTCTTTCCGCCTGTGCGGTCTCAGGAGGCAGTCTTCTTTCCCCCTAAAAAGGCTGTGCCCTCTCCGGCCCTCTTTTAAAAAGATGAACTTAAATTCGTTCTAGTCACGTGTAATCTGATTTCTATGTAGGGCCTGGCCCCGACGTGTTAGTCTGTTAAGTCACTTCATTTATACTTCGCCGTTGCGTGGTCTAACCGTCGTTAAGTGTTCACAAGTAACAACTGCGTTACTTTTCCTGAACAGCCATGACAGTTAGTTGCTGCGATGTTAATGTCGTGAAAACAATAGTCGATCGTGCAGCAACTGGCTCTAGTACGGACGAGAATCGCCCTCTAGAGGACAACTTGGAGAACAGAAAACCCCGGAAACGATCCATTAGCCGTCGTTCTTTCTTGAGTAAAACGATCGCCTTGGGAGCAGGAACCGTCGGCGCAGGACTGTTGAGCAGCGTCCGAGCTGCAGAGGCAAGTTCCAGTCTTTCAGCGGGAGACGCGGCACTACTTCGCTTCCCAGCGGCTCTGGAGATACTGGAGGCCGACTTTTGGATGCAATACAACGAACTCGGCGGCATCTTTGACAGCGAAGTCCCAGGCGGCCATGGGAATCCAGCCTATATCGAGGCCTTGGAGCTTATCGAGGATGAAATGAGAGACTACATCCATGACAACACCGATGATGAGATTTCTCATCACCAATTCCTCAACGCGTACCTGGTCTCAAGGGGAGCGCCTCCTGCAAATCTAGGCGCGTTTCACACTCTGATGGGTAGCACCGCGACGGGAGTTAATCGGAGCAAGATCGGACATCGGCTCACCAACCTGACGCAGCTTACCATCGATACCAGCTGGTGGACCCGGTATCGCGACGACAGCCATAACCCAGATCTTGATCCAAACTTTGTCTTCCCGCAGGCGGTGCCGACTCTGGGCATAAATCGGCACACGGCAATTCCCAGGACCGATGCGGATACAGCGGATCCTAATTTCCTGCAGGCGATCGCGAATACTGCCGCCTTCCACTTCCCGACCATCGAACAAGGCGGCACCAGCCTTTACGCAGCACTGACGCTAAGGGCCACCGATCCGGAAGTGGCGCGTATCCTGATGAGCATCGGCCCCACTGAAACCATGCACTTCCAAACCTGGTCGGATGTGGCGGGTAATGCGCCTCCTCTGACAGCCGTCGATCCCGTAACCGGTGTGTCGGTGACATTCCCCGATTTGGAAGTGGAGGACGAGCTCTTTGACAAGGCCCTCATCATGCCCGAGCCATGTCCATTTTTAAGGCGAAGCCTTCCCATTGTTTCGATCATTCGGCCGACCAAAACCCGGGGCGCTGCCATGGCTGCACTGGGGTTCCTAAGAAGCATGGGTCTTTTCATCGGCCAATCGCAAGCGTTTTTCGCGTATATGACCCAACTGGCACAAGAAGCCGACGCTGCCAGACGCGGTTTTTGAGAGATACCTGCCAACTCCACACGTCCGAATCGAAGGTAAGGGTTCGAACTCTGCCTTCGGACTCCGAAGAGGCAGATTCATTTCCGGCCAGCGACAGCTTGTTGTCGGATGCTTGGCGGACGATTTTTCACTTTCATAAAAATGCTTTTGAGGGAACTATCTATCCCATTGCTCTGCGGAAGTTGCGCAACATCGCTGGCCAAGCGGGTTTCCATCTGACGCTGGCCATTCCATGCACAGAGTAAATTCGATCCTCATGCAGGCGCCGAAGATGATGATCTTCGAAACAGCAGCCAACCTGGAGCTATGGCCAAAAATTTTGCCGCATTATCGTTACATCCGATTTCTGGAGCGCGGGCACGACCGCAACCTGGTGATTATGGCGGCCACGCGTTCAGGCATCCCAATCTCCTGGACCTCGGAGCAAATCATCGACCGCGACAAGTTCGAAATTCATTTCCATCATTTGAAAGCCTGGACAAAGGGAATGCGCGTCGTTTGGACATTTTCCGAAAGCGGAGATGGTGTGCTCGTAGCGATTTCACACGATTTGCGGTTTCGCCTTCCCCCGCTTGCACCAATCATGAATCCAATCATAGGCGATTTTTTCATCCATAGCGTCGCTAACAAGACCTTGCACTGCATGAAAGCTTACGTGGAGACAAGGGCAGGCAAGGTGGCCGTATGAGCCGAAGACGCGCGGTCATCACAGGTATCGGGCCGATCACCTGCATCGGTACCGGTGTTGAGAATTTCTGGAACGGAATCTTGGCGGAAAAGAGTGGTATCGACAGCATCACAAGCTTCGATCCGAGCGTGTTCCACGTGCGATGTGCGGGCGAAATTCGCGATTGGAATGCCGAAGAATACTTTTCACCGCATCGCCTGAAACGGCTTGATCGTTACGCTCAATTCGCAGTCGTTTCTGCAAAGCTCGCTTTGGAGCACGCGCGCATCGATTATTCTCACGACAAGCCGCAAGATCGCGTGGGCGTTAGCTTCGGCACGGCACTGGGCGGCGTCTGCAAAGCCGAGGAGCAATACATCAGGTATCTAAAAAAGGGCGCGCGCGGCGTCCAGCCCACTCTTGCCGTCCAAGTTTTCGGTGGTTCGGCGCATTCGAACATTGCAATCGAATTCGGCTTTCGCGGCGTCGGCACGACGAACTCAAACAGTTGCGCCAGCGGCACAGTCTCGGTCGGCGAAGCGCTGCGTTACATTCGCGACGACTTTGCAGATGTAGTTGTGGCCGGCGGGGCGGAAGCGCCGCTGTCTGCCATTACGATTGGCGCGTTCGATATCATCAAGACAATGAGCAGATGGGCGGGTGAGCCGACTCTGGCTTGTCGTCCATTCGACGCGCTGCGCGATGGATTTGTCATGGGCGAAGGTGGCGCTTCGCTCGTTATAGAAGAACTGGAACACGCGCTCGCTCGCGGCGCCCACATCTATGCGGAGGTGTTAGGGTACAGCTTAAACAACGACGCGTTCCACATGACCACGCCCCTTCCGAGCGGCGCATCATGCATTCGCGCGATGCGCGAAGCGCTCACGGACGCACGATTGGTGCCTGAGCAGATCGATTACATCAACGCGCACGCCAGTTCGACACAGCTCAACGACCGCGCGGAAACGGCGTCGATTAAACAAGTGTTCGGCGATCATGCACGACGCATTCCCTTAAGCGGGACCAAGGGTTATTATGCGCATCCCCTCGGCGCGACAGGCGCAATCGAAGCGGCCCTTTGCGCACTTTCGTTGGATCGGCAACGGATTCCGCCGACGATCAATTATCAGAACCCCGACCCAGCGTGCGATCTCGACGTGGTGCCAAACCATGGCCGGGCGGCTGCGTTGAACTACGTGATGAGCAATTCATTTGGCTTCGGCGGCATCAACGCGTCCATCGTCATGGGACGCGTTCGCGATTAGAGCATGCGGTCAGTTAGCTGTCATTCCGAGCGAAGTCGAGGAATCCCGCCGTGGAACGTTAGCTAACTTCGCGGGATCCTTCGACTTCGCTTCGCTACGCTCAGGATGACACTCTATTTTATTAAGCAAATCCGGCCGATTCTCGCGGGTGCGTTTCATTGCCTGCTCTTTACGCCACTTCGCGATTTCTGCGTGATTTCCGGAGAGCAAAATCTCCGGAACTTTCCAACCACGAAACTCGGCGGGCCGGGTGTATTGCGGCGCTTCCAAGAGACCATTGCTGAAGCTGTCGTCGTCGGCCGACTGTTCATGGCCAAGCGTTCCCGGCAATAAACGCACAATTGAATCAACCAAAACAACCGCAGCAATCGCACCGTTCGTAAGCACGTAATCACCGATCGAAATTTCCAGATCAATCACATGCTCGATCACGCGATGATCGACTCCTTCGTAATGTCCGGAAAGGATTATGAGATGTGGCTCTTGTGACAGTTGCCGTGCCATCTCTTGATCAAACCGACGCCCTGCAGGCGACATCAAAAGAATTTTTGATTGCCGATTGTCGATTGCCGAATGTTCAGCATCGGACGTTAGGCGTTGGGTGTTCGACGTTTTCTTTAACGTTTCCACGGCCGAAAAAATCGCTTCCGGCTTCATTACCATCCCCTGCCCTCCGCCGAATGGCGCATCATCGACCACGTGGTGTTTGTCTGTTGTCCAATCGCGCAGGTTGTGAATGTGCAGTTCGACGATTCGGTTTTTCTGCGCCCGTTTCATGATGCTTTCGCTCAAAGGAGCGCGGCAGATTTCAGGAAATAACGTGACAATGTCGATTCTCATTGAGCCAAAAACATCGAACGCTGAACGTCAGACGTCCAACGCCGAGACTGTAGGGCGTTTGAGCGAACCCCGAAAGCATTCGGGGCTGATACAGATCCCTACCTATCATTCCACAATCTCGAGCACCGCACGCTGACCGTGACGCGCCGCAGAACTGGCCAGCAAGGCGCGAATAGCGTGAATAGTCTGACCAGACCGGCCAATCACGCGGCCCACATCTCCGCGTCGAAGTTGTAATTTAAAGGTGATCATTCTGCCATTGGGAATCTCCGTGAGCACCATGTCATCAGGAAATTCAATCAGCTCGCGAATGACAAACTCGAGAAATTCTCGCATCCGTGAAAAGACTAACCACGAATGGCCACGAATAAACACGAATTTTGTCGGACGTCCGTGCCAGACGCCAGTGCAAGGCTAGCTTGCCGTCTCGACGGAAGGCGATGAACTGCCTTCGGCCGGTTCTGAACTCTCTCGCTCGGCTTCAGATGCTGGGGCGGCGGCAGCAGTCTTCTTTTGCTTCTTGATCAAGCTGCGCACAGTGTCCGATGGTTGCGCGCCCCTGCTGATCCAGTACTCGGCGCGCTCAACACTAAACGAACTGTTTTGACCAGTTTGCTTTGGATCGTACGTACCGAGGATCTCGATAAATTTCCCGTCTCGCGGGCTGCGGCTGTCGGTGACAACGACTCTGTAGTAGGGCCGGTTTTTCGCGCCTTCTCTGCGTAATCTAATTGAAACTGCCATAGTAAATTAACTTCTCATTCGCGCCATTTGCGCCATCATTTTTTTCATCTTTCCTGCGTTCTTCATCAGCTTTCGCATCTGATCAAAGCGCCGCAGCAAATCGTTTACCTCCGTGACGGTAGAACCGCTGCCGCGCGCGATGCGTTGGCGCCGCCGGGCATTCAGAATGTCGGGGCGCGTCCGCTCTTCTTTTGTCATCGAAAGCACGATCGCTTCCGTGCGCTTGAGCTGTTTCTCGTCAATGGAGAGGCCTTGGACGTTACTCATTCCGGGTAACATGCCAAGAATATTCTCCAGCGGCCCCATGCGGCGCATCATCTTGAACTGCGCCAGGAAATCATTGAAATCGAATGAAGCGGTGCGGAGTTTACGCTCAAGCCTGGCAGCGTCTTCGACTTCGACGGCTTCAGCAGCTTTTTCCACCAGACTGACAACGTCGCCCATTCCAAGAATCCGCCCGGCGAGCCGCTCTGGTATAAAAAGCTCAAACTGATCGAGCTTTTCACCTGTGCCTGCGAATTTGATCGGTCGGTGCGTGACCTCGCGCATGGACAATGCCGCGCCGCCGCGGGCGTCGCCATCAAGCTTCGTCAGAATAATTCCTGTGATAGACAAAGCAGCGTCAAAGCCGCTTGCTATGTTCACCGCTTGCTGGCCAGTCGCCGCATCTGCAACAAGCAAAATTTCGTGCGGCTGCAAAAATTCTTTCAGCGCCTTGAGCTCATTCATAAGCGCTTCGTCGATTTCCTGTCGCCCCGCCGTATCGAAGATCTGCACACTAGGCGCCTCCGTTGTTCGCGTGATTTCAAGTGCAGCGGCGGCGACGCGCCGCACATTTTTCTCCGCAGGGTCGGGAACATAAACCGGGACGTCGATTTGCTTTCCAAGCGTTGCGAGTTGTTCGATCGCCGCGGGCCGCTGCAAATCGCACGCCACCAGCGACGGCATGCGGCCTTGTTTCTTTAACAACAGCGCCAGCTTGGCAGCCGAGGTCGTTTTGCCAGAGCCGTTAAGCCCCACGATCAAGATGCGTGTTTCATCCTCCAGGCGAAGCGATTCTGCGTCGCCGCCAAGCAGTACCGTCAATTCATCGTGAAAAATTTTTACGATCTGCTGACCCGGCGTAATGCTGCGATGTACACTTTCGCCAAGCGCTTTTTCTTTTATCCGAGCAATGAATTTTCTGGCGACCTGAAAATCAACATCCGCTTCGAGCAACGCCATCCGAACCTGGCGCAATGCAGCGTCGATGTTCGATTCGCTGATAACGCCGTGTCCACGGAGGTCTTTAAAAATCTCCTGAAGCTTGTCGCTAAGTTGAGGAAACATATTGTCTTACAAGGTGGATCGGCTTCTCCGAAGACGATCTCATCGTCCGCGCTCAATGCGCATCATCAACGTGTTGAGGACAACACGTTCCACCACCGCGCGATTACTTTTTACCGGCTGCCGCGGGCGAGCTTGCAGCCGTTGCTGCGGCTTCTTCGATTCCGAAGGTCCAATGTGTTTCGACTTTTTTACCCTCGGACTTGGCGCTCACAATTACGGTGCATGTTTTGTCGCGCAGTTTTTGCGGAACCTGATACGACACGATGCCAGTTTTCGGATCAAAGTTAACCGGAACAAGGCCAAGGCCGCTCACCCGCATTTGGACACTGCCGGGCTCGATCTGCCCTATGCTGCTCAGATTCGCTTTGATAAGCGGCAATGCCGTGCGCACCGTTTCACCGTCCGCCGGGTGTGTCGTCAGATCTTTTGGGCCGACTTCGGCTACCGCCGTGCCGCCGCCGCTCGAGGCGCCAATCATGCTCACTGCGTCTGCAAAAACTTTTGGCTTATTCGCTTCGATCGCGTAGCGGCCGATCGCATCCATCGGTGAAGTGAAAGTGATCGGCTGGCCGTAGACGGTAAACATGGCGTCGTAACCGGAATTTCGCGCAAGTTCCTTCACATGGTCGTTGTAATTTCCGAACGGCACCGCAAAGCAATTCACCTTGATGCCGAGCCGCTGTTCGAGCAGTTCCTTGGAACCGACGACTTCGTTCTGGATCCATTTTTCGTAGTCGGCCCCGGTCAGCTTCTTTTTGGAGCGTTTGCCGCCCTCAATCACCAGCACGTTGTGCCCTTCGCGCAAATCCTGGTGGGTGGCTGAGTGCGCCTGAATATCGACGCCGTTGTCGCGGAGGTCGGCGAGCTGTTCCCAAGTAATCGCTTCACCTCCGCCGAGAGCGCCCCCGCGCACGCCTTCGGTGTAGATGAACAACGTGAAAGGATAGCCGTATTTTTTCATGATCGGCCATGCCACGTCGTATTGCGATTTCCAGCCGTCGTCGAAAGTAATTACGGCGGAACGCGGCGGTATGTTTTTTTCGCCCCGCTTCCAGGCAAGCAAATCCTGCATCGGGATCACCGTGATACCCTTGTCTTTCAATTCTTTCATCTCCGCTTCAAAGGCAGCGGGCGTAATCTCCGTGCCCGGGTAGCGGATCTTGTCGACCAACCGATGGTAGCAAAAAATAAGGACCTGAGCAGTTTGATCGACCACTGGCTTCTTGACCTTGGGAGTTGCCGCTACCACGGGAGCAGCTGTCGCAGCAGCTGTTCCAGGAGCAGCGCTGTCCGCAGGTTGCGGTTTATCGGTAACGGCTGGCTGCTTTTTGCACATCGAAAAATTGAGTGCCAGCAGTAATGGAAGGAATGCGAATCGAATCATCATAAGGGTGTTAACGGATTAAGCACAGTGACGCGAAATACAAGTCCATTTTATACGCGATATCGGCAACATGCGAATTGTGAACAGGATTCAGATTCACTCGTTCCAGTTTCAGCGAAACATTTTGAGGGAGGGCCGGTTTTTTGCTATTAGATGAGGATGGCGGGTTTCGTCAGGGGCATCATGACGGTCGCATTGATCGCGTCGTTCGCTGCGTGCAGCACGGTGGGAACTCGCGGAGTCAAAAACACCAGCAAAACCTTTTCCACTGTAGTCGTGGATGCTGGACACGGCGGGAAAGACAGTGGCGCGTATCGCCGATACGGTCCACCGGAAAAGATGGTCGCGCTCGATGTAGCCCAGCGTCTCGAGCGGAAGTTGCGCGAGTCGCAGATAAAAACCGTCATGACCCGAGATTCAGACGTGTTTATCCCGCTCAATGATCGCGTCGCGATGGAGAATAAGCAGAAAAACGCGGTCTTCGTGAGCATCCATTTTAACGACTCGGGTAAACGCCGGGCTCACGGATTTGAGACCTACTACCATTCCGGTGCATCAGTCGATATGGCCAATCGGATCCAGCAAAAACTCATGACGATCCCGAATTCCGCGAATGGCGGAGTTCACACGGCGGACTTCCGCGTCCTGCGCAATGCGACAATTCCGGCTGTGCTGGTGGAATGCGGGTATTTGAGTAATCGCAACGAAGGCGGGCAGGCCCGCGATTGGGAATACCGCGAGCTACTCGCGGACAGAATTGCCGAAGCAATTGTGGAGCAGCGCTACGGACCGGGTGTTTACCGGCCAACAGGGCGGCTCGCGTTACAGTTGCAATCGGCGAGCACCGGCGGGGCATTGCCGCATTAATTCTCTTTGCACTTAGAGAAGCCACGCTCACGCACAATCGGGCTGGGCATTCAAACCAGGCAGAGCCTACTCGGGAAAATTGAGGCGACGCAAAAAGTCCTTAAAACGCGAATCATCGCGGAGTGAGTCCCAAGCTGGGTGCACCTTAAGGTTGATTAACGGCGTAGCGCGGTCGCGATAAGCCTCCTCCAGCCATTCGAATGCTGCGTCCCTCTTGCCAAGTTGCGCATCCACAATAGCAAGACGAACTGCGGGGTTCTTACCGCTTCGATGAATTTGCTTTTCCAAGCGCTCCAACCGCCAGCTCCAATACCCGTCAGCGCCGGAACTGGCATAGGCGCTCTCGAGAGACTCGATTTCCGCCGGTTCCTCCCCTGAAAGAGCCAAATATTTTCGCTCGGCGGCTACAGCTTCCTCATACTTTCCCTGTCGAGCATAGATGTCAGCCATCAAGTGATAAGGCCAGGGAAACTGCGCCACCCTCTTTAGTGTCTTTTGATATTGTTCGAGTGCATCATCAGAGCGGTGCCACAATTCCAACATATCGCCAAACGACGTATTGAGGTACGGATTGAAAGGATCCAATTCGAGCGCTCGGTGTATGTGGTTACGCGCTTGATCTGGCTTTCCCATGGATGTCAAAAACCAGGCGTAAAGCCAGTGAGCCATCCAGGAGTTTGGATTTGAATCAAGCACTTGTTGGAATCCTCTCTGAGCTGCATCCCAGTTCCAGTCATATGCAAAATCGGCCCAAGCCAACGCCAGATGCGCCTCCACGAGCGATGAATCGATCTCCAATGCTTTGGAGGCTGCTGCTCTCGACTTTGGATAGGCGTCGCGCGGTGAGAAATATTCAAAGAACGCGAGGGCGTCGTAGCAGAGGGCTAGCCACGCATAAGACAACGCGTACCCGGTATCTTTTTGAATCGCCTTTTCGAAGTATTCCGCCGCTCTCGTAAACCCTTGAGGCGACCAGCGATTGAATTCTTGCCGGCCCAGCAAATAGGCCTCGTAAGCTTGCGGCTGAACAGTCTCCGTCTTGGCCAGCTCAGCCTTTTCTTCGGGCGAGAGGGTCAAGCGGATTTCGCGAGCCACCTCGCTCGCTACCTGACGATGCACCGCTAAAATGCTGCTCAACTCGCGGTCGTAGGTTTCCGCCCATAGATGCGTCTGGTCGTTCACGCGAATGAGTTGCGCGGTAATGCGCGCGCGATTTTCCTCTCGGCGAACACTGCCCTCCATAACGTAGTCAACAGCCAGGTTGCGACCGATCTCCTCGATCGTTTTTTGCTTGCTCTTATAGGTCCGGACTGAGGTCCATGCGATCACGCCCAGCCTGTCCGGGTTGAGGCTGCCCAATCGCGCGATCAATTCCTCGGTTAACCCATCGCTGAAATAGTCCTGCGCCGGATCTCCGCTTAGGTTCTCGAAAGGAAGTACCGCCAACATCCGCCTCGGCGCGGCGCGCGACAGAATCTGCCAGGCCGCGTAGCCAACGACCAGCAAAAGCGCAACTATGGCGGCTAAAAATATCTTGCGGGATTGCTCTTGAAACCAGGACGGGCGGACGGATTCCCCCGCTTCCAACTTTGGCTGACGCTGAGCCAGCCATGAATCCAATTCCGACTTGTACGCGTAAACTGTTCCCTGCGTCCGGTGAAGATGCCGATGCACCGGCAAGTTTTCCTCTTTTTCCCATCGCTGAACGGTCCGAACTTCCCGCTTCAGATAAACCGCAATTCCCTTCCAAGACTCCAGCCGGCCATTGGCGGCAGCGTTGCTCGAGGAAGGAACCGGCGGGGAGACTTCTCTGTGCATGGGGATGGCAGCTCTTAAACTAAAATTCTACTCCCAGCGATTTCATCCGGCAACGCTAATCAGGGCTGCGACAAAGCACGCCATCGGCTCGATTGCGCGCCTTGTCGCTTGCGCGGCCTGACCCGACAAATCTTAGTACGGCGCCATGAAAACACATATCACAGCACATCTGCATCTGGCGGGAGACTTTTTCTCGGGGAAGGTCCCCTGCCTCTTTCAGCCGTCCAACTCGAACCAAAACCACACCCGAGTGAAAGGAAACACTGCAATGAAAAATCCAGTTCACATCATCCAAAGCATCCTCGGCCTGGTCTTGATCGGGCTCATCACAACCCCGAAAGCTTTCGGGGTAAATCCGGCGCCCGATGGCGGCTATCCCGGAGGCAACACGGCAGAAGGGCAGAACGCCCTTTTGAGCCTTGCCACCGGAGTTCACAATACGGCAATTGGTTATCTTTCCCTTCGAAGCGCCACGGCCGGCGGCTACAACACAGCGCTTGGCTCTGGGACGCTGCTCGCCAACACCGCAGATGGAAATACGGCGGCTGGGACATTCGCACTCTTAAGCAACACCACCGGCAGCCTCAACACAGCAGTAGGAGTCACCGCACTTTTAAGCAACACCACCGGCAGCCAGAACACGGCCAACGGAGCCTACGCCCTATATAGCAACACCACCGGCATCAGAAATACGGCCACCGGCCGCAATGCACTCGACAGCAACAACACCGGCAACACCAACACGGCTATCGGCACTGCTGCGCTCGCCAGCAACACAGCCGGCTTCAGCAACACGTCCATCGGCTTTTTTGCCGGGTTCAATGCCACCACGGGTAGCGGCAACGTTTATCTCGGCGCAGACGCTCAGGGCGTGGCTGGGGAGAACAATCACACCTATATCAAAAATATTAACACGACCAGTGTAAGCGGCGCCGGCACCGACACGGTTACGGTGAACTTATCGACGGGATTACTTGGTCACTTGAGTTCCGCGCGCCGCTACAAGGAAAACATCAAACCGATGCAGAGCGCCAGTGAAACGCTCTATCGGCTTAAACCGGTCACTTACCGTTACAAGAAAGAGATCGATCCCAGCCAAAGCCTCGATTACGGTCTGGTCGCTGAGGACGTGGCCAAAATCGATCCCAATCTGGCCAACCGGAACAGGGACGGGCAAATCGAGAGCGTTCGCTACAACGTCATCAACGCCATGCTGCTCAATGAATTCCTCAAAGAGCACAAGAGAGTGCAAGAACAGGAAACGACTGTCACCGAGCTTAGGTCCACTGCCTCGAAGCAGGAGGCAACAATCGCACAGCTAAAGCGGGACTTTCAATCCAAGTTCGCCGAGCAGCAGAAACAAATCGAAGCTTTCACTACTGGCCTCCAGAAAGTGAGCGCGCAGCTCGCCGCAGCGAGTCCGTCCGACGGCGGACTTGAACTGAATAAAACTGAGCCGCAACTGGTGAGGAACAAAGGCTACTAACAGAAGGAAACGAAGACAACGAAGGAGACTGATTCGATCTAAATCAAAATCTTCATCTTTCTTTGCTGTCTTCTGTAAAAGAGCGAAATCATATGAAACCAACACTGAAAACAATGAAAACCAAAACCACAATCCTACCACTTCTTGTGCTTGCGCTTGGGTTCCTTGCGCTGCGGTCTACCCCGAAAGCTTTCGGGGTAGATCCGCCGCCCGATGGCGGCTATCCCAACTTCAATACGGCGGAGGGACAAAATGCATTGTTTGGTCTCACCACCGGCCAATGGAACACAGCCTTGGGCGCTTACACGCTCTGGCTCAACACCGACGGCAGCCACAATACGGCTGTCGGCACGGCGGCGCTGTTGCTCAACGTCGGAGACCAAATCGCAGGCGAAGGACTCTACAATACGGCTGTGGGCGCGGCGGCGCTTTTATCTAACACCACAGGCTCTAATAATACGGCCGTCGGTCTTTCGGCGTTGTTTAGCAACGACACGGGCAACAACAACACGGCCATTGGCAGGCAAGCGCTAAACTTCAACACCGAAGGCAGCTACAACACGGCCATCGGTTACGGAGCGCTCTACCGGAACGATACAGCCGACGGCAACACGGCCATCGGTTTTGCAGCACTTTATAACAACGTCGACGATTTTGATTCCCACCACACTGGCAATACCGCCATCGGTAGAACTGCGCTCTTCAATAATTCTGGGGGAACCGACTTCGCCGGAGATTGGAACACGGCAGTCGGTGAGGGAGCGCTTTACAACAACGGTGGCGGTTGGCGAAACACTGCCGTCGGATACGGCGCGCTCTTTAATAATACCCTACATATCCTCAATACGGCGTTAGGCTTCGATGCCGGAGCGAACGGCGGGAGCGTTGGCAACATCTACATTGGCGCAGGAGTTGTCGGGAACCCTGGCGACCTTAACACTACCCGCATCGGCAACATTTACGCCTCTGTGGCAACTGCCCGGCAAGTTTACGTCAACTCAGATAACAAGATCGGTACGCTCTCTTCCTCGCGACGCTATAAAGAGGAGATCAAACCGATGGGCACAGCCAGCGAAACGCTCTTCGCGCTGAAACCGGTCAGCTTCCGTTATAAAAAGGAGATCGATCCATCGCATGCGCTTTCTTTTGGTCTGATTGCAGAGGAGGTGGCCAAGGTTAGCCCCGACTTGATTAGCCGCGATGCGGAGGGGCAACCCCAAACGGTGCGCTACGAGGCCATCAACGCGATGTTGCTGAATGAGTTCCTCAAAGAGCATCGCAAAGTCGAGGCGCACGAGGCGACGATCGCACAGCTAAAGCAGGACTTTAAATCCAAGCTCGCCGAGCAGCAAAAACAAATTGAAGCTCTCACTGCGGGACTGCGGAAAGTGAACGATCAACTTCCCGCAGCGAGTCCGTCCGACGGCGGACTTGAACTGAATAAATTCGCCACTGGACGAATCCGCCGTGGTGGACCTGCGCTGCAAATCGCGGACAATAATCAGTAAGCCCTCCCTGATGCAGCGGCGGTTGTGACAGCCGCCGTTGCGCAATTAGCCACCATGCTTCCACCAGCTGATTCGGAAGTATCAAGAGATTCCTCCAGACCTTCGTCCGCAGTTGCGGAGGCTACGCCTTGGCAGGCGAGTTTCGCTCTGCTTCGCTCGGAATGACAACGCTGCGTTCATATATGGCTGGGGATTTCTGTTCGTACGCAGACTGGCGACTCACTGCGATTTGGCCTAGCAACGCCGGTCACGCCTGCGACAAAGCACGCCATCGACTCACTTACGCGCCTTGTCGCTTGCGCAGCTAATGCGCTGAATCCTATTAAGTCCGCATGAAAACAAAAATGAGAACAAGAACAAAAATCCAAATGCTGGCAGTCAGCCTGCTCACTCCGGTCCTTCTCTTGCCGCCGACGGTCTTATCTCAGCCTCCGCTCAGGCGAGGCGAGGTCGAGACCCTTTTGACGCTTCCTGAAGGGAACCGGCCTGAGGGTATCGCGGTCAGTCACCGAGGCGCCGTTTACGTCGGAAACCGCATCTACGACGGCCCCACAATCAACAATCAAATTCTTGCGGTGAACAACGATGGCGTGGCGACAGTGTTCGCCCCTCTTCCGCCCTCGTCCTCAATGAGCCAGGGTCTTCTCGGCCTGGCTATTGATCGATGGGGCAACATCTACGCAGCCCTCGCCTCATTTGATCCTGCGACCCACGGCGTTTACAGCATCAGCGCTGACGGCAACGATATCGAACGATTAACGGGCTCTGAGAATATTGCGTTCCCCAACGCCCTCACGTTCGATGCCTCAGGTCGCCTGTACGTGTCCGACAGCACCGGGTCGATTTGGCGTTACGGCAACGGGGCGTTCTCCATCTGGGCACAGGATCCCCTGCTGGAGCCCCTTCCCAATGATCCGTTTGGGTTTCCGTTGCCCGGAGCAAACGGAATCGGCTTCGACCACCATCCTCCCCACGCGCTCTACGTCGCGAATACGGAGCGCAGCATGCTCTTGCGAGTCGACATCGCATCGGACGGAAGCGCAGGGCCAGTCGTGCCTGTGACGCCTCCGTTCTCGCTCCTCACTGTAGACGGGATCGCAGTGGACGTGCACGGAAACGTTCACGCCGTGCTGCCTGGTTTCTCGCTGTTCGGTGCGCCGCCGCTCGTCAAAGTGGACACCGCCACCGGTGTGATCACTCCCACGGTCACCGATCCTGCCGAAGCTGCCAAATTCGACACGCCAGCGAGCATAGCCTTCGGCAAACGGCGGGACAGCAAGAGTGTGTACGTTACAAATGCCGATCTGCCAGTCGTTCCGGGAGGACCTGGACCGGGCGTGGTTCGCGTCGGCGTGGGAGTTTTGGGCTCACCGCGCTGAGGTTCGCAAGGAGCGACGGCTTCCCAGCCGTCAGGTTTTGGAATCGACGGCTGCCCAAGCCGTCGCTCCTAGATAAAAACGCGCTCATTCCTTGCGCTCCAAACCAACGGCGAGACGGAAAATTCGTGTCCATTCGTGTTAAGCGAATACTAAAATTCCTTTCCGCGTTTTTCGGGACCGATAGCGGCGAGGAGAATTAGCACCACGAAAATCACCAGCGCGAAAAGGCCGAGCGCCTTTCCGTAATCGGGATGCCCGCTGGCATCATGGAAATGATGGGCCAACTGGGCCTCCACAACGGCTGTATTCGCCGCGAACAGATTTCCCAGTTGATAAGCAAATCCCGGAAACGTTCCTCGGACAGCATCAGGCGACAACTCATTCAAATGCACCGGCACAATTCCCCATGCGCCTTGCACCATGAATTGCATGGCGAACCCACCGATCACCAAAAGCGTGTATCCTGGCGAAAACACCCACAGAGGAATCAGCACAATTCCAAACGCACAGCACAAAACAATGGACCGACGACGTCCCCATTTTTGCGAGAGATGGCCGACCACTGTTCCACCGCAGATTGCTCCAACAGCGTAAATGATTCCGGTCGTCGCCTTTTGTGTCACACCGTAGTGGCGCTGTTCGCCGAGAAACGTTTGATACATGTCCTGCGTGCCGTGTGAAATTGCGTTAAAAGCCGTCATCAACAAAATCACGTAAAGAAAAAGTGCCCAGTGGCGTTTGAGCACAAAAAGGGCTTGCCTCCAAAAATCACCCATGGCGTGTTGCTGGCATAACCAGACAGGCGATTCAGGCACACGCGCACGAATGTAAAGCACAAGGAACGCCGGGAGCGCACCGGCGACAAAGAGACCACGCCAGCCGAAGAGCGGAAATACGAATCCAATAAACAACCGCTGCCAGGAGATAACCGAAAGCGTATCCTTGCTGCAAGACTCCCGAGAACAGTCCGCGCGCCTGAGTTGGCAATGTTTCCATTGTCAGCGACGCACCCAACCCCCATTCGCCGCCCATGCCGATCCCATAAAGAGCACGAAAAATCAGCAGCACCGTGTAATTCGGCGAAAACGCTGTAAGCAATTCCATGAGCGAATAGAAAATGATATTGATCATCAACGGAATCCGCCGCCCAAAGCGGTCGCCGAGCAGGCCGAAGATGAACGCGCCCACCGGACGCATCGCCAGCGTGATGGTAATCGCGTAACTGAGGTCGGCGACGCTCTTGCCGAAATCGTGCGCCATCGGCACGATCACAAACGTCAGCAGAAAAAAATCGAACGCGTCCAGTGCCCACCCGAGAAAACAGGCGAGAAACGTGTTGCGCTGATTGCGGTCGAGCAGCTTGAAAAGGCGAATCGCTTCCACGGCTGATTCAATTCATTCGAGCAAACACGAATCTGGCTTTCATAACGCGACGACCGGAGAGGTCAATACTGAGCAATAAGAATTAATTAGTTTTGATGGATCGCGCGTTCCACTGGCAAACCGTTCGGCATCCTGATTTCTCCTTGTCGCAGCTGGCCAAAATTCACTACTCTGTCTGTCTCACAACAACAGGAGAACCTTATGAAAACTCGAAATATCACGTTCGCTAAAATACTTGTGATGCTAGCCTTGTATGCGGTGCGGCCTGCCCCGAATGCTTTCGGGGTGAGTCCGGCACCGGACGGGTGCTATTCCAATTTCACCACAGCGGAAGGGTGCGACGCGCTTAGATTTCTCAGCACCGGCGCTGGAAATACAGCAGTTGGTTGGCGGTCGCTGTTTTCAAATAGCAGCGGCAGCTTGAATACTGGGGTGGGCGGGGCAGCGCTGGTCCTAAACAACGGGGATTCCAATACCGCAGTTGGCGCGCTGGCGCTTTTGCTCAACAGCAGTGGCAATTTCAACAACGCAGTCGGCACTTTTGCGCTTTTTAACAATATTGACGGATCCGGCAACAACGCCTTTGGGAACGACGCGCTTCGTGAAAGTATTCACACCGGTGGAAACACTGCCATTGGTGATCGCGCGCTTATGAATAATGACATCACCGGAGCCGGTCTTGGGATCTACAACACGGCAGTTGGCCGTTCGGCGCTGACCAGTAACACGGATGGCAGTTCAAACACAGCCGTTGGCTTTGACGCGCTCTTTTCCAACACTACCGGCGCTTCTAATACAGCCATTGGGGCTGACACCCTCACTTTTAATACCGGAAACGAAAACACGGCCAACGGTTCCAGCGCGCTCCAAGGAAACACTTTTGGTGGCCGCAACACGGCCGTTGGATCTCAGGCCCTCGTTGCTAACACCGAGGGCCACGGCAACACGGCCATCGGTGCTAGCGCGCTCTCAGCTAACACTATCGATGGCTTCAACACGGCTACTGGCGCCGACGCGCTTTTAAACAACACCAGCGGGTTAAATACAGCCAACGGAGCGCAAGCGCTTTATCACAACACCCAGGGAAACACTAATACGGCAATCGGTTTTAATGCGCTCTTTGCCAACACCACAGGCGTAGGCAACGTCGCATTAGGCGGGAACGCCGGTAATGCACAAACCACAGGCAACAGCAACGTTTATATCGGCATGCCGGGTGTTGCCGGCGAAAGCGCTCACACCTATATCCGCAATATTAACTTCACCTCAGTCAGTGGCGGTGGAACTGACACTGTGACCGTGAATCTAACCACGGGACTACTTGGTCATCTCAGCTCCTCGCGCCGTTACAAGGAGGACATCAAGCCAATGGACAAAGCCAGCGAAACTCTGTACCGGCTTAATCCCGTCACTTACCGTTACAAGAAAGAGATCGATCCGACGCAGTCGCCCGCGTTTGGTCTGGTTGCTGAGGATGTGGCTCAGCTGAACCCCGAGCTAGTAGCGTGCAACGCCGAAGGCCAGCCCGAGAGCGTGCACTACGAAATGGTCAACGCGATGTTGCTTAACGAGTTTCTCAAAGAACACAGGACGGTACTGGAACTACAGAAAGAAATGGCGGCACTTACCGCAACCGTGAAGGAGCAGGCCGCAGAGCTCCAGAAAGTGCGCGCACGCGTCGAATTGGACGGAGCTGCGGCGCGAACTGTTGTGGAGAGTCGGTAAAAGCACATGCAAAGATGATCTCGTTCCTCCCGAGACATCAATAACCACTTTGTTCTCGACACGTTGGCGGACTTTTGCAAAAACTCGACTATGAAAACGAAATATTCAGCAGTTCCCATCGTACTTGTATTTGGTTTGATGGCGCTTTTGCCAAAATCCCAAGCTGTCAGTCCCCCGCCCGATGGTTGCTACCCCAATTTCACCACAGCGGAAGGGTGCGACGCGCTTAAATTTCTCAGCACCGGCGGCGGAAATACAGCGCTGGGTTGGCGGTCGCTGTTTTCAAATAGTACCGGCAGCTTCAATACAGGTGCAGGCGTTGGAGCGCTGGTCCTAAACAACGGAGATTCCAATTCCGCAGTTGGCGCGGCGGCGCTTTTGCTCAACACCAGCGGCACAGAGAACACGGCCATCGGAGCCGGGGCGCTGGTTTTTAACGATTCCGGTTCTGACAACAGCGGTTTCGGCGCTTTTGCGCTTTCTAACAACACCACCGGCACTTTCAACACGGCGAGCGGTTCACAAGCGCTTTTAAGCAACACCACCGGCACTGAAAACACGGCCAATGGTTCGTACGCCCTAAGCGGGAACACCGCTGGTAGCTTTAACACAGCGATTGGAGCATTCGCGCTTGCTAACAGTACTGGCAGTGAAAATACAGCCATCGGCGCGAACACGCTCTTTAGCACTACCGCTGGCGGCAACACCGCAGTCGGGTCCAACGCTCTTCGTCTGAATACAACTGGTTTTCAGAATGTAGCCCTTGGCGACAGCGCGCTCACTTCGAACCTTGTAGGATCCTTCAACACCGCTCTCGGTCAGTCCGCGCTTGCGGTAAACACGGGCGAGGGCAACACAGCCTGCGGAAACGTCGCACTCTTCTTTAATACTGGTGATAACAACACGGCTTTGGGCAATGTAGCCGGGGGTAATCTGACCAACGGACACAATAATATTGATATCGGCTACAACGTTGGTGGTGTGGCGGGCGAGAGTAACACTACCCGGATCGGGAATTCTGACGTCGCCGCGGTGTACATTGAGGGAATCAGCGGAGCGACGGCATCTAGCGGCGCTGCAGTCTTCGTAAATTCAAACGGTAAGCTCGGAACAAGCACTTCCTCGGCGCGATTTAAGGAGGACGTCAAGCCAATGGAGCAGGCCAGCGAAGCGATTCTGGCACTGAAACCAGTGCGCTTTCGCTACAAAAAGGAGATTGACCCGGCCGGCACAGCGCAGTTTGGACTTGTGGCTGAGGACGTGGAAAAGATAAATCCGGATCTGGTTATTTTCGATCGCACGGGCAAGCCGTACACGGTTCGCTACGAACAAGTGAACGCAATGTTACTTAACGAGTTTTTGAAAGAGCATCGAAAAGTGCAAGAGCTGGAGGCGACAGTCGCAAAACAGCGCAAGGACTTTGAAACTGCGATGGCTAAGCTCGAGAAGCATATCGCTGCGCAGCTTCAGAAGCAGGCCGCGGAAATAGAGAAAGTGCACACGCAGATTGAAATCAAGAAGCCTGCGCCACAACTGGTCGCCAAAAACCGCTGACGAGAGCGGCTCAGAACGGCACTCCTTTAACTGCTTTGACCCTTCCTACTCTTTAGCCTGCCGTTCGCTCTGAAGCAGGTCTTCAAACGGTCGATAGAAATTGGAGTAAAAAGGATAAGGCCGCTCGGGATTCGCGGGGCGGTAACGCCAGTGTTTGTACATCCAGAGCCATGGTGCCGGATTTTTTCGAACGTAAGGCTCGAATGAATTCCAGCATGCCTGGGCAATTTGCTGATGAGTCATCTCAGCTATGCCTGCGATTTTCGGATGGAATACGAGCCGATAACGTCCGTCCGGTAGCGGCTCGCAGTGTGCTGGAACAATCGGTACCCCGGTTTTCTCATGAAGCCACGCGTGCGCCGACGTAACGCTTGTCTTTAATCCAAAACAATCGATCGCCACAGCACCTTGCGTCGGGGGCACCGTGAGATCAACCAATAGCGCCGTGCGCCCCTTTTTCCGAAGCACTTTGTAAAGCCGCATAATTCCGCGCTCCCGCGGAATCAGCTCGTGTCCCGATTGTTCACGCAATTGTTTGAAAACTGGATCCAGCAACGAGTTCTTAAATTCCTGCGAAATGATTGTGCCTTTCAGATCGAGAAAACCACAGGCGAGACTAAGCCATTCAAAGTTGCTGTAGTGATAACAGGCAATCATCAAGCTGCGTTCCGGGCCTGTGCCGCGCGCTGTTTCCTCGAAATTTTCCAAATCAATGTACCTGAGAAAAGTTTTCTTGTGTTAGCCGCGGGCTCCATAGCAGATCGAGCATCGTCCGGGCGAAATGCTGGAACGACTCACGGGCAATTTTTCGCCGCTCCTTCGAAGAGAACCGATCGCCAAATGCGACCTCGAGATTGCTCAGCGCCACCTGGGAGCGAGGCCGGTCAACAAAGCTCAGCAGGGCTCCCGCTGCCTGGGCGATGTGATAACACACCGTTCGCGAACACAAAGGGATTAGTTTTGTGGCAAGAACAAGCCCCAGCCACTCCAGTCGATATCGGATCCGCTTCCAGCGCGACCGCATGGCGGAGTTTCAACGACGAAATGCGAAAGTCTAACGTCTTCCCCCGTTATGATGGATCACCTGGTTGGGCTACCAGCCCTGTCCTGGGTTACTTACCGGAGGCAAACTTTTTCGAAACTCCTTCTGCTGGCGCTCGGCTTCTCGCTGCTGATCCGCCTCGCGCGTCTGCTGTTCAGGACTGGGACCCGGGCTGGCACAGCCGAGCAACGCGGTAAGGAACGTCAAAATCAAAAATGATTTGGTAAGCAGGTTTTTCATACGGAGATCGGAACAGGACGATAATCAGAGCGATCGACGCGGCAACTTCCTGTCAGAGATGTTTCACGGGTCGGCGAAGCCGAATTATTCAACTTTCGTGACGTCGTATTCGTCTATTGTCTGTTCGCGGTACTCTGTGCTCGAGCGCTTTCAGCCGTTCAAGGATCTCATTCAACGCGAGCTCGTTCTTCAAATTCACTTGATAATCGATTTCCGCACGCAGGCGGTCTTTGTGCGATTGTCGATTCTGGGACATCAGAATAATCGGCGCCTGCAGTATGGAAAGCACATTAATCCCAGTGCTCAGCAGTAAGAACGGATACGGATCGAAGTTGATTTTGCCAATCCATGCCAGCCACATGTTTATCCATACCCAGACGTTGACGAGAACCACCGCAGCAATAATGAATTTCCAACTGCCGCCGAATTCGGCGATAAGGTCTGCCGCGCGATCGGCAAGGGTAAGCCGTGCCGCTTCCTCGACATTGACGTTGCGGGTCGAAGTGTGGCGCAAAAGTTCATCTGTGTGGCGTAACCGATTGGCAAGCGCTGTAAGCATCTCCAGCGCGACATTTGGGTTGCTGCTGACGAAGGAAAGAAAATGCTCGCGCGAAAGCACAGCCAGCCTCGCGTCCTCGGCAACCCGCGCGTCAGCCGAGCGCGGTTTACCATCGAGCAAGGCCATTTCCCCAAAGAAATCGCCGCGGTGCAATTCGGTAAGCGTAACCTCGTGCCCATCCTTCGCTCGTACGCAGATACGGACCTTCCCCCGTTCG
Source organism: uncultured Verrucomicrobiae bacterium (assembly GCA_963803285.1). GTDB lineage: Bacteria > Verrucomicrobiota > Verrucomicrobiia > Chthoniobacterales > UBA10450 > Udaeobacter. Next base: position 47,627 of record CAWDMG010000026.1, read on the forward strand.
ACTAAATACATGGCGTCGCCTTCGTCACCTGTCCGGAATAGAACCGCGCCTGCTTTGGAATCGAGGCTCTCGAGCAACTCGCACAATTCATGGGCCGCCCCGGCATCCAGCGACTCAAATAATGGCACCTGGCGCAGCGTCTCGACGTTCATTGGTAGAAAAGCGATGGAACGGTGGTCACAATAACCACAATGCGCCGCTGCGAGAAGCGACAAATCACCGATAAAACGGCGCTCTTGGACCATCGGAAATTGACTTGGACAGGTTCGCTTCTAGTTTGATAAACGCGTTCGCTGCGCGTTCTGAGTCGTGAAAAACGTCCTCTTTGTCTGTACAGGAAACATTTGTCGGAGCCCGATCGCGGAAGGGCTTTTCCGCCGCATGACTGGCAACCGGAGGGACATCGAAGTCGCATCGGCCGGCGTGCACGCAGTTCGCGGCCAGCCGCCAAGCCTGTACGCCGTAGAAGTCTGCGCAGAGGAAGGCACAAATATAAGCGCTCTGCGCAGCCAGCCGCTGACTGGAGCGCTGGTTGATCAAGCTACGCACATTTTCGCCATGACCGGCGCGCACGTAGAAACGATACAAACGTTGTTTCCACAAAGTGCGGAAAAAACGTTCTTAATCCGTGAATTTGAAGAACCTGGGTCCACCGTGTGGCGCGATGTGCCGGACCCAATCGGTCTCGGCCGCGAGGTGTACGAGGATTGCGCGCGGATCATCAAAAACGCTTTGCCGAGCGTGCTCGCATTTGTAGAACAGGGCGAACTGGTCCGCCCTGGTGCGGTGCGTTCGTCCGAGATATCTTCCTATTCCATGGACCATCTTTCTCGCCAGTTTGAACCCGGATCCATCGCTTCCACATCGCCGTCGCGTTACGGCGATGCATTGCGCAAAGCGGATCCCGAAATCTTTGATGCGATTGCTGCGGAAGAGAAACGCCAGCGTGAGAACATCGAACTGATCGCCTCGGAAAACTTCACCAGTCGCGCGGTGATGGAAGCTCAGGGCAGTGTGATGACCAACAAATACGCGGAAGGTTATCCGCGAAAGCGTTGGTACGGCGGCTGCGAGAACGTCGATACTGCCGAGCAATTGGCGATCGATCGCGCCAAGCGTCTTTTCGGCTGCGAACACGTCAACGTACAGCCGCACAGCGGCGCGCAGGCAAACATGGCTGTTTACTTCTCCATGCTGAAACCCGGCGACAAGATTCTGGCGATGAATCTGGCGCACGGCGGCCATCTCACCCACGGTCACCCAGCAAATTTCTCCGGGAAATTTTATGCAGTGTCGCAATACGGAGTTAGCGAGAAGACCGAGCAAATCGATTACGACGCGTTGCAAAAACAAGCCGAAGAAGTCCGACCATTGATGATTACCGCCGGCGCATCGGCTTATCCTCGCATTATCGATTTCCCGAGGCTGCGCCAGATTGCGGACTCGGTCGGCGCGCTTTTGTTCGTCGACATGGCGCACATCGCCGGGCTCGTCGCGGGCGGCCAGCATCCAAGTCCGATCCCTCACGCGCATTTTGTCACCACCACCACACATAAGAGTCTGCGCGGGCCGCGGGGCGGCATTATTATGTGCGAAGAGAAATTCGCCAAGCAGATCGATGCGACCGTTTTCCCGGGGGTGCAGGGCGGTCCACTAATGCACGTTATCGCTGCGAAAGCCGTTTGCTTTCATGAAGCGCTCCAGCCGCAATTTCGCGAATATCAACGGCAGGTAGTGGTCAACGCCAAAGCGCTCGCCGCGGGAATCGGCAAGCACGGTTATCGAATCGTTTCCGGCGGCACCGACAACCACCTGATGCTGGTCGATCTTCGTCCGAAAAACTTGAACGGCAAAGAAGCGCAGGAAACACTCGATCGCGCCGGCATCACAGTGAACAAGAACGCTATCCCGTTCGACACCAGCTCACCTTTCAAGCCGGGCGGCATTCGCGTCGGCACGCCCGCAGTCACCACGCGCGGCATGAAAGAAGAAGAGATGCTCGAGATCGCCGAGCTTGCTGCCGAAGCGCTTGAGAATCGTAACGACGGAGGCGTGCTCGAGAACGTGCGTAAAAAGGTTATCGACCTGACGAGCAAATTTCCGTTGCCAATCTAGAATAAAATGAAAACGTCCAAAGTCGTTGGCAGACGGAAACCGCCACAAACGCCGGCAGAGTTTCATGCGCTGGGAGCGAGCCTGGATCGCGAGCTTTCAGTTGTTAGGCCATTTGCGCGAAAACGCGGTTTTGTGGTTAAAGCGCGCACTTGGAAAGATCTGGCTGAATGGGAATCGCGACGCGCCCTGGCTGAGCGCTGTTTGCCTCCCCAATGAGCGAAGAAGCGCCACTGCTGCGCGTCTGCTCACTCCTAAATAGGTACAAAGCTCAGTATTTGATCGTTGGCGCGCGGGCGTGCTGGCTGCACGGCTACGTTCGCGCAACCGCGGATGTGGATCTGCTTATTCCGGAAGATCTGGAAAACCATGCGCGCGTTATCGCAGCGCTTTCGGAGCTTGAGGATCGAGCGGCGGCGGAACTAACACCACACGATTTCGTCGAGAATATCGTGGTCAAAATTGCGGATGAAGTTGAAGTAGACGTAAGCACTCGCGCTTGGACTGTGAGTTATGAAGACGCGATCGTCACGGCACTTAAAATAACTATCGAAGGTGTGGAAGTTCCCTACCTTGATCTGCAAACATTGATTAGAAGCAAAAGCACTCAGCGAGAACAGGACAAAGTAGACGTCCAACGATTGCGTTCGCTAACTGCTGATAGTTGACGCTCCTTGATATTCCCGCTGTCTGATTGAGTAAAAATTGAATAATTTGTCAAGATAATGAATCGCGCAGCTGATCAACCCGAACCAAATCCGCTGCGTGAAGGATTATCGGCGCGGCCCGTGCCACAGCCATGCACCATCGTGATCTTCGGTGCTACAGGTGATCTAACGCATCGCAAACTTGTCCCGGCGTTATATAATCTGGCGGCCGACGGCGAACTTCCACCGGGCGTAGTCATAGTCGGATTCGCCCGGCGCGACAAAAGTGATGACGAATTCCGGCGTGACCTCGAAGAATCCACACGCAAATTTTCGCGTCAGCCTGTGCGCGATGAAATCTGGAACGCGTTTGCGCAATCTATTTTTTATCACCGGAGCGAGTTTGGTGATGAAGGAGGTTATAAGGAGCTGGCCAAACGTCTCGAGGAGCTCGATAAGAGCCACGGAACGCGGGGCAACCGCCTCTTTTATCTGGCGGCCGGTCCCGACCAGTTCGAATCGATTCTCAAGAACCTGAAAGCCGCGGGCCTCAACCAGACCTGCAAAGGGAGCTGGGCACGCGTCATAATCGAAAAACCGTTTGGCACTGATCTCGCCTCAGCGCGCGAACTCAATCGCATCGTCGGCAATTCTTTCACAGAAGAGCAAACCTATCGGATCGACCATTTCCTCGGCAAGGAAACGGCGCAGAACATTCTCGTCCTGCGATTTGCCAACGCGATCTTCTCACCGCTGTGGAACACGCACTACGTCGATAATGTGCAGATCACAGCGGCGGAAACACTCGGGGTCGGCACGCGTGCCGGCTTTTACGAAACCGCCGGCGCATTGCGCGACATGGTACAGAATCATTTGCTCCAGCTTCTCTGCCTTATTGCAATGGAACCGCCAACAGACCTGAGCGCCGAAAGCATCCGCGACGAGAAGGTCAAAGTGGTGCGCTCGCTACACCGCTGGTCGCGCAGCGAAATCGCGGCCAATGTCGTGCGCGGCCAATACACGAAAGGCACTATCCACGGCGAGCCGGTCCTCGGTTACCGGCAGGAGCAAAACGTAAATCCGGATTCGCAGACCGAGACGTTTGTCGCCTTGCGTTTGTTCATCGACAACTGGCGCTGGGCCGATGTGCCGGTGTACCTGC
>CAWDMG010000027.1:0-34954 GCA_963803285.1 uncultured Verrucomicrobiae bacterium
GAAAGCAGCCGTGTGGCTTTGGGTGAGAGCAGGGCTTTGCTTAAAGTGCGATAACCGCCCCGAGGCCGCCCCCGCTCTCGCACCACCCGCACCGGCAGTCGAATCAGACCAAAGGGAGTCAGCTGATCGATCGTGCGCCAGCGCACCGCTGTGTAATCACCGCGCCGCTCTTGCAACCAGCGTTGCTGAAAAGCGCCAAAGACTGCCGCGTAAAACTCCCGCCCGCTTTCTTGCACTTTTTCGATGATCCGCTCCTCAAGAGCTTTGACATCTTGGGGCATTTCTTCCAAGCTCATGGAGCATACAACTTTGATGACTTCGGTCGTCTGGTTTAAAGCTGAAGGGCTCATCCATTCTTTCCGGTTTGGTTGAGCCTTTCATTTTGCCCTCCTCTAGCCCAAACTGACAATCAACGATCACTAGCAACCCTGACACAATCTATCTCAATCCGTATTACAACACCAAGGATGTTGGGCCGATCGTGCTCGAAATTCCCCCGGCTAGTGACGAGGAATCGATTACCGGAAGCATCGACGACGCGTGGCAGACGGCGCTGGAGGATGTCGGACCAGCTGGCCTCGACAAGGGCAAAGGCGGCAAGTACCTAATCCTGCCGCCGGGCTACAAAGACAAGCCGCCCGACGGTTACATTGCGTTACCATCAGCGACCTACGCTGGATTTGTTATCCTGCGTTCCAACCTCAAGAGTGGGAGCGACGCCGATATCGCCAAAGCCGTCGCCTACGGCAAGCGGATCAAGCTCTATTCGCTCTCGCAAGCAGCTAATCCTCCGCCGCCAAAGTTCGTGGATGTTTATGATGTCATGTTCGACAGCACCATCCCTTATGATTTGCGTTTCTTTCAAGCGCTCGATCGCTTTGTGAAAAGAGAGCCATGGCTGGAACGCGACAAAGTCATGATTGACCGGCTTAAGACCATCGGCATCGAAAAGGGGAAACCATTCAATCCTGATCCCAAGACGCAAAAGGTTCTGAACGACGCCGCAAGTGAGGCGCATGCCTGGCTCGACCTGAAGTATGAGAGTCTCTTCACCACTCCCTCTAACGAAGGCACTCACTGGCAGTTGCTTGCCATGCCGGGCGTCAGCGAAGGCATGATGACGAAAAGCGCTGGAAGGCGGGAGATTTTTGAACTGATTAAATAGTTTGAAACTTCCCGCTCACGTTTTGTTCCGGAAAGATCTGTCTCTTATTCTTTGGAGACCGCGCGGGACCCTGGATGAATCAACGGTTAACGAAATTGTCGAGTTCATTGAGGCCGTTGAAAAACGAAATAGCAAACCACTCAACCGATTCGTTGACTTGTCTGCCCTCGACGCGGTTGATCTTAATTTTGAGTTTGTCTTTCACGTTGCGCGTGGCCGGTGTCTCTCGGCGGCGCCTAAGCCTGCCAATCTTACGGGCGAACCTCTAGGACAAACTACGTTAATATCCGGGCTAATTTAGCTCCAAACGGGCCTTTTCTTCGTTCCGAAGTTCCGATATCAATACTAGAGAGAAAACGACCACGTCAACCCGGCCAATGAATGACTGAAAGTCAGGTCCTAACTGCACTGTGGACGGGAGCCTTTCTCCTGGTCCACCTCGGCGTGATTGCGCGGGTCATTTTGCGGCCGCACCGGGAGCCGGCTTCCCGGGTTGCCTGGATCGTTGTCATCATTGTTCTGCCCGTGATCGGAATGCTGACTTATATCCTTCTCGGTGAAACCAGTATCGGCCGCCGGCGTGTGAGTCGCATGTGCGCAGTGCTGGCTGCCATGCCTGACCTTACCAAGGTCCCAGGAATGGATGCGCCTGATGTGCAACCGAAAATTCCAGAGACTTACGCCCACCTCTTCCGGCTCGGACACTCGGTCAATGACTTCGAGCCCGTGGGTGGCAACTGCGCGAGCTTGCTGCCAGATTCCAACGCGGCCATCGAGTCCATGGTCGCAGATATTGATGCTGCTCAAGATCATGTCCATCTGATCTTTTACATTTGGCTGCCGGATAACAACGGACTCAAAGTTGTCGAGGCGCTGAAACGGGCCGCCGCGCGTAAGGTCATCTGCCGGGCGATGGCCGATGGATTGGGCTCGCGCATCATGATCGAATCCCCACATTGGAAAGCCATGCAGGCGGCGGGGGTTCAGGTGGCTACCGCCCTGCCCATTGGCAATCTCCTCTTGCGTCCGTTGCGAGGGCGCATCGATTTGCGCAATCACCGCAAGATTCTTGTGATCGATAATCGGATCACCTATTGCGGGAGTCAGAACTGCGCAGACCCCGAGTTCCGGATCAAGGCAAGATTTGCGCCATGGGTAGATGCGCTCATGCGTTTTGAGGGGCCGATTGCCCGGCAGAATCAGTATCTTTTCGCCAGCGACTGGATGGCGGCAATGGGTGGCGATCTCACGCTCTTGTTGCGTCAACCGTTGCCGCCCGGCGACCCTGGGCTGACAGCGCAAGTCATCGGCACCGGGCCGACACTATATAACTCGGCCATGCCTGAAGTATTCGAAACCCTCATTTACACCGCGCGGCGGGAGCTTGTTATCACGACTCCCTATTACGTGCCCGACGAAGGCATGCAGACCGCCCTTTGTGCCAGTGCCCGGCGCGGCGTAAGGACCACTATCATTTTCCCCGCGCGAAACGACTCATGGATCGTGGGCGCGGCCAGTCGCAGTTACTACAGTGACTTGCTCGCCGCCGGGGTCCGCATTTACGAGTACGAAGGCGGCCTTCTCCATACCAAGTCACTCACATTGGATGGGGAAGTCACGCTGATCGGCTCGGCCAACATGGACCGGCGCAGTTTCGATTTGAATTACGAAAACAACATTCTGTTCTACGATCCACCTTTAACCGCCGAAATGCGCCGCCGTCAGGACGCCTATCTTGCCTGCTCCCATCCCGTCACCGCTGAGACGGTGGCCCAATGGCCGATGACCCGCCGGCTTTGGAACAACACCATTGCGATGCTGGGGCCAATTTTGTAAGAATCGATCGCCCCAAACAAACATGCACAAGCAATTGAAACTTCCCGCTCACGTTCTGTTTCGGAAGGATCTGTCTCTCATCCTCTGGAAACCCCGAGGCGTCCTTGACCAGTCAACGGTTAACGAAATTGTCGAGTTCATTGAGGCCGTTGAAAAACGAAGTAGCAAACCATTCAACCGATTCGCCGACTTGTCGGCTCTCGATGCCGTCGACTTGAATTTTGATTTTGTCTTCCACGTGGCGCTCGGCCGGCGCCTCTCGGCCGCGCCCAAGCTCGCGGTGAAGTCGGCCTTCTACGTGACGAGCCCGGCAACCACGCATTATATCAAACTGCATGCGGTGCTGACCGACTATTCACCGCTTCACGTCGCGTTGTTCACGGACCGCGCCGCCGCGGCCAAGTCAGATAGTAAACTTAGGCGATTTCGTCCCGCCCGAGGATGCGAAACACATCGAGGCACTGGCGGCGACGTTCGATGGTCCAGCGTTGGCGACGAGACTCGAACAAAGCCCTTCAAGCGTGGCTTGAGCAGAACGCGCCGAACGGTCCGATAAAGGCTCCCGTCGTAATCGCGCAAGGCCTCTCGCACAGCGTTGTACCATAGTCTGCCACGAACACGTACGTCGAAGAGCGCTGCTCGTCTGGTCAACGATTCGAATATTGGACATTCGCCGGAGGCGACCACTTGACGATTGTCCAGCCCGGTACGCTCCTCGAGGAGCTGCTCATCAACTGGACGACGGCGCGCTTCGCTGGTGAGCCGCAAGCGAGCGGTTGCGTCCGCGAGTCTTTTGGATTGTCGCGTGAGCTCGAAAAGGCCCGGAAGTTTTGCTCAATTCAATTTTCGTTAGCCAGTCAATTTCTGCGCACAGCTGTCGACGGCCAGTATGGGGTCGTAGCAGGTGAGAAAGGGCGGATTTGAAACGATGAACTGTTTCCCGCGTCGCGCTGCTTTAGTTGTTTGACCGCCGATGCTAGTTTTGCCAAACCTTGTTCAATTTGCGCTTGTGACCAGGCCGCAAATCCAAAGACGAATGCCGGATCCAACTGAGCTTTGATGCAGAAGAAAGAAAGAGGGCGGGGCCAAATGCCGGTTTGCTCGCGAGCACGCATGAATAACGGGAAATCTTCCCCGCGCCGCAGCCAGGCGATGAAGTGCAAACCGGCTGGCGTCACTTCCAGATCGAAATAATCGCTCAGCCATTTTTGGAATTGTTCGATAAAGAATACGCGTCGCCGGGCATAGAGTTCGCGAATCCGTTTCACATGGCTGAGGAAGAATCCTTCGGTGATGAAACGCGCCAGGGTAGCTTGATCAATCGCTGGGGAGTGCTGGTCCATAACCGCGCGCACCTTGACCAGGGTATCGACAAGTTGTGGCGGTGCGACCAGAAAACCGAGGCGCAGCGATGGATAGAGGATCTTGCTCATACTTCCGGTATAAATAACCCGGCCGGTGTTGTCCAAACCTTGAAGACATGGCAGCGGCGGCCCATCGAAACGGAACTCGGAATCGTAATCATCCTCCAGGATGTAGCCGTCGCGCGACTCCACGAACTCGACCAGAGCTTTCCGCCGCCTCAGGCTCATCGTCACACCTAAGGGAAACTGGTGCGATGGAGTGACAAGAATGAGTCTGGGAGAATTTTGACGTGAGCACTTCCCGATTACCAGCCCCTCACGATCGATCGGGCGAGGGATTATTTTGGCCCCGACAAAAGCCAGGACATTACGTGCCTGAAGAAAGACGGGATCTTCGATCCATGCCATTTCACCCTCATTGATTAACGCGAGCGCGCATGCCAGCATCGCTTGCTGCATGCCGCTCACGACTACGATTTGATCGGGCTGACAATTGGCGCCGCGGAAGTCGCACAAGTAAGCGGCGATCGCCTTCCGTAGTTCGATCTCGCCACGGCTCGAGGCATAACGTAATAGGTGGGCTCCCTTCTTTGCCAAAACCTGCTCGCGCAAACGTTCCCAAACAGCAATCGGAAATTCATCCACGGCCGGCAACCCGGCGACGAATGTGACGCTCGGCGGGCCGCCAATGCCGACATCGAGTTGTCGGCCGGTGCGAAAATCGGTCATTCTAGTCACTCGTCGGGCGACACGCGGAGAGTGCTCGGTGCGCGAGATCGTCGCCGGCCTGACGGCCTTCAGAAAAGTTGCCGGTAAATGATCGGCGACAAAGATGCCAGACCGTTTCCGAGCTTGAAGATAGCCCTCTTCGAGCAGCTTTGAGAACGCCTGGTTCACGGTCGGTCTCGAAATCCCGAGAGTTGCAGCGAGAACTCTTGAGGAAGGCACACGGGAAGCGCTTGAATCAAAACTGCCGCTCTCAAGTTCTTCTCGTATTTGACGGTACAGTTGTTGGTGAAGTGGCTCGGAGGACGCGCGATCCAGCCGCACCATGTCGAACGACATGACTAAACGACGCCGGCGCTGCTTTGGGACCGGTGAGCCTGTGCGTCCATAGATTGCGCCATTCATTTCCCAACACGACTTTCGCACCCCCAGAATGCTTTCTCAACATGAGATGCTGCCCTAATAGGCAACCCCAAAAGCGCGCCCGAGCAAAACCAGATAACACGCAAACTGGCCACATCGAAATTGGCAAACTGGATATTGTGCGTTTGCCACGTTGCCACCCTCTTTCTTTATATGTTTATGAAATCTATTTGGATTGGTTTTATTGGGGTCATGCTTTTTGTTGCAAGTGCATCGGCCGCGAGTTCCATACTGCAGGGAATCGTCAAGGATGCTAAGGGGCATCCGATTCAAGGCGCGGATATCCGGATTGAAGCGACAAACACTGGCAGATTGCTCAAGACGGTTAAAACGAATGTAAACGGCCGTTACAGTTTAGAGGGTCTCGCGACAGGCAAATACCGGGTGACACTGGTTGTGAATGGTGCCGTGAAGGGTTCCATTAATAATACGACGCTCGAACCAGGTGAATCGACAGAGCTGAATTTTGAGCTCAAACAAACGCGCGCGTCCGTAACCGTAACGAAAGGTACACACCGGATGTGGGTGCCGCCGTTCACCGGAAGTCGTCTGCCCGGTCGCTGGATCGAAGTTGATGACAGTACCGCTTGGGCCGGGGCGCATGTCCGCATGGACAATGTCGTACAGGTCAGTGGGGAAGAACTGCAACGGGTAGCTAACAGCAAAGCCTCGCCAACCGGTTATTGATTGAGGGCTGGCTCGGGCGATAGCTGATGATGTTACCGCGGTTCTTAGTATATTTTAGTAGTGGATCCGGCCGTGGTGGGGGTGTGAGTAAGATCGCGTGAGCTCTGGCCGCGAACGCCGGTAAAGTCATGGCTGTCTGTCCATCGTGCGAATGTTATCAACCTCTACGCAGCTTGAAGTTCATTGCCGCGACCTACGAGTCATTCTATCCTCAGGCGGCTGGCAATGACTGGGTCTGTCGAGTAAAACGTGTTTCCAGTGGTTGGCGACTCCTCAGGTGCGACCCAATCATGATTATCACCGAGTTGGATCTAACCCCCTATGAAGGGTGTCAAAGGTAAGTTTTAAGGATGGCGATTACATGGGTTTGTTAGGTTTTGAGGTTTGGAGTTGGTTTGGGAACGCTTCCGCTTCTGGTTCTCGCTTTGGGTTCTTCAGCGGCTGATACTCCTATCCGCGCTTGTCGATGTTTTGCGGCAGCGCAATGTGACTTATTCCGTCTCGACTGAAGCGGAACTTGGCCTGGTCCAATCTAAAGCGACGAAGCACGTCCTTTTGCAGCACGGTTCAGGTTAGATCCCGGACACAGGCCACGTTCCAAAGTAAGTTTTTATCTGTTCCCCTCGAACTCTAATTGGAAATGTTTAATCCGAGTTGTTGAGCGGAGCAGCGTCCGGTGTGTACGCGCCACAGGTCAACGGCCAGCCGACGCGCCACGGCGACGATCGCTTTTTTGCGTTGTGCGCCGGTGGCGCGCGCGCCTTTAGCCAGAACGCCCAGGCGCTTTTTCACCGGCGGATAGTTGGGCTGGAAGCGCACCATGCGCCAGGCACACTCCACCAGAGCCGCTCTCAGCCGCGGGTTACCGCGTTTGGTTACGCTCCCTGGAACCCGTTTACTCCCGCTGCTGCGTTCGCCGGGACACAGTCCGGTGTAAGAACTGATCGTGCGCCGGTTGTGAAACCGGTGCCAATTACAAATCTCGCGGGTGAGCACCACGCTAGTCAGTTACCCAACCCGGCCGGGATAGAAGCTGGCGCGGCTGCTTCCAATTCACTGGTTAGGGCGTTAATCTGCTCCTGTAAACTCAAAAGAGCTGGTCGCGCCACCTCCAGGCGTAGCCTGATCCAGGCCGGCAGATGTTTCCCCAATCGGCTCCAACTCTGTTGCTTCCACCAATGAGCCGGCGCCGGCAGCGCGTGATTGATCAGCAGCGAGCGCCCCTGCGCTTCGAGCTTCTGGCGATGACGCACCAACTGTTCCCGTTGCCGAGAAACATGACGGTCCAGCTCTTCCTGTTCGCTTGGCACCCGAATCACCGCCAATTCGCGCGTGTTACCTTCCACATAGCGCGATAGACGTTGGCAAAGTGTGGTCGCATCGCGCGGGTCGGTCTTTATTCTCGTACATTGCTCATCGAGTTGGCGCGGCGCAATCACATAGCAATGCGCCCCGAGCGCTTTTAACCCTCGATAGAGATTGAAACCAAACCCGCATGCTTCATAGACCACATGTACCGTGTGGCCAGCGCGCAACAACGCTTCCACCCACGGTACAAACTCGCTCGGCGTCAGCCGCCGTGCCGGCTTGGGCAAGAGCTGATCGTATTGCGCCACTGCCACGTAGATCCGCGCGTGCACATCCAGACCGATCTTGATGACCGAACCGGGAAGTTTTATCTTGCTAACGGCGACCTCGAGTGAGGCTGCCCCTTCGTGATGAACGATTGTATTTTGCATAAGTGCGGGTGAGCTTAACCCCTTGCCCGCACTCCCTACATGCCATCTAATCGCTGGAGCCAACCGCTGGCTCCGTGACGCCCATGTTTAATTTCATGAAACGGTCCTCAGTGTTTGCCATGCTCGCCGCCGCCAGCGGTGGCTCAGTTCCGTCTCGTTAGACGTCTTCCATTGTCCTGATCTCCCCCATGGATATCCAACTCCTGCTAGTCCCTTACGATTCCGGCCAGCGCGGTTGGCGCTGCGGAGCTGGGCCCGAGCACCTCGTCGGTGCCGGGCTCCCTGCTCACCTCCAACGTCAGGGACACATAGTTACCGCCATCCACATCATGGAGGATGACCCGGCGTACCCACCCGCCGAAATCCGAACCGCGTTCGAACTGGCCCGGCGACTAGCCACTACCGTTCGGTCCGCTCGGACCGCCGGTCACTTTCCGCTGGTGCTCAGCGGCAATTGCAACACGGCAGTGGGCACCTTGAGCGGCCTAACGCCGGCTCGCCGTGCCACTTTCTGGTTCGATGCCCACGGCGACTGCAATACGCCCGAGACTACCACGTCGGGCTTCCTGGATGGCATGGGCCTCGCCATGACGATGGGTCTGTGTTGGCATCACCTGGGAGCCACCGTGCCAGGATTTCAGCCTGTCGCGGCCGAGGCCACTTTTCTACTGGGCGCTCGGGACCTCGATCCGCCAGAGGCCGCGCTTTTGCAGGGCTCGGCCATTACTGTCGTCCCAGTCGGTCAGATCCCGGAAGGGCTCTCGGACCTCCTAGCGAGGACGCCGCCGGCGGATACCCTCGGCTATCTCCACTTGGACGTCGATGTGCTGGACCCGGCCGTCGGCCACGCGAACTACCTGCCGGCCCCAAACGGCCTCTCCCTTCCCCACCTGACCGCTGCCATTGCCGTAGTCCGCGCTCGGGTTCCGCTCGGCGCCGCCGCGCTCACCTCCTATTCGCCCGAAGACGACCACGATCAGGGCGTCTGTAGAGCGGCCTTTGCCGCGATTGATGCCATTGTGGCGAACGGCGCCTAACCAAGGGATGAAGCCAACGGCCCCTTGGCGATATAACGTCAACAATTTTGCTATCGATCCCGCCCGTAGCTTATTTCCTCCATCTCGTTAGGCCACTGAGAACACTGGGCTTCTCATTTCGATGGGCCGGCAACCCAAAAGCGAGTCCGAAACCCGATAACACGCAAACTGGTCTCATCGAAATTCGCCAACTGGGCATTGTGCCTTTGCCACATCGGCGTTTTAGGAATGGAAATTCAACTAAGGAGTCAATAAACACCATGAAACCAAAACACATATTCAACATCATCCTGGCAGTTCTGTTCGTGTTCCCATTGATGGGGACGTTCGCTCAGGAAGCACCGAACGCATTCTCTATTGAAGTGATCACGACTTTTGATTATCCGGGGACCGGAAATTCGACCCTGCCGCAAAAGATTAACCAAAGAGGCGACGTCGTTGGCGAGTTCATCGATTCGAACGGGGTGACGCGAGCCTTTGTCCGGTTCAGCGACGGTAGCTTTAGCGATCCGATCGTCGACCCTAACGATACCGTGGGTTTTACCGAAGGACGCGGCATCAATAACTCAGGCACAGTAGACGGTGACTACCTCGACAGCGCTGATATCCTTCACTCGTTTTTCCTGTCGGGCGGGACCTTCACCGAATACGATGTTCCCGGCGCGGTGAACACCAATCTGCTTTCGATAAACGATCCCGGCGTCTTTACCGGCGGGTTTGATGACGGCAGCGGGATCTTTCAGGGGTTCGTCGGCCGTGGCGGAACCATAAGGTCGTTTAGCGTCCCGGGAGCTCTCTCGACCTTTGCTTACGAGATCAATAATTCAAAACAGTTGGCGGTGGGATATTATATAGACGCCTCGGGAATCCTTCACGGCTACTACCGGGACGCCAATGGGGCGCTGCACTTCCCGATCGATCCTCCAGGCTCCGTTGCGACAGTCCTGTTTGGACTTAACAATAGGAACTGGGTGGTGGGCAGATATGCGGACAGCTCAGGCGCGACTCATGGACTCTTCTTTACTCAGCCAAATAACTTTTTCACTTTCGATTTTCCCGGCTCAACCTTCACATCGCTTAACGGAATTACTTCGCAGGGAATTATCTGTGGTCGTTACGTCGATGCTTCCGGCATTGCCCACGGATTCCTGGCTCGCGTCAGAGGCACGCCGTCGGGAAATCAGGCGGGCACGCTGGTCACTCCAATCAACCCGTCGTCGCCGGTCACTCCACTTAACCCGTCGCCCTCGGCGTGGGGGGATGCAATGCCGGCTCGCTGAGTTGAGCAGCGTGGGGGCCCGCGCCGTCGACGCTTTGTGACGACGCGGGCCTGGATGCGTGGTTCGAGCGCACGATGGTCTTCGATCAACGGAACCGGACGATGTGAACGGCGCCGCGCGGGCATCCGAGCATTGCGGCAAGCAGTCGAGCGATTCACCGATGCCACCGCAACAAACGCTTTCCGTCGTCGCGATGTGCGTCAGCAATCCAGATCATTCGCCCGCAAGAATCCGCGGCTGAGACACAGCTCCAACTCCAACCGGCCTTAGGTAGTGGTACAGTTTGAAACTGTACCACTACCCGCTTTCGCCTCACGGGTCTTGTGCGCGGCGATCATGGAAATGTGAGCGATCGTGTACGACGAAAGTCCAATAGATTTTTTCCGGAGGACACTGCGATGATTCCACGCATTGGACTACGATGTCGCCGGATACGAACACTGCGTAGCGAAGCGGCGGGGCAAGCAATTACAATGACCTTCGTTCGCTACGAATTTCTAGACAAACAAACACCTGAAGACGTATAAGGCTGAAAAGGCGAGTTGATAAACCATGAAACCAAAACATTCACTCATCCGTTTCTACGCCAAGTCGCGTCGGCCTTGCTGCAGACATTTCGTTCTCTTCATTGCTTTAACGTTCCTAGCACTACCGTCACGCGCCCACGCCTCGTTTCTCCACGGTGAGACGCTCGATACAGTCGCGGGCGCCATTGCGTGGTTCGCGTTCATCCTCGTCCCGCCCGTCTTGATCGGGGCCTTTCTGCTGGTCCATATCCTCCCCGAAAAGATTGCTGAAAAGCGGCACCATCCGCAGCTCGGGGCTATCAAGTGCCTGTGCCTGCTCTCGCTTTGCTTCGGCGGACTTCTCTGGCCACTCGCGTGGCTTTGGGCTTACACTAAACCGGTCCTGCACAAGATGGCCTACGGCACGGATGTCGATGACTCACACGGAAAACCGGCCGGAAAAGAATCCGCAATCAAAGAGCTCGAACAACTGCGCATGCGTGCCGCGGAACTCGAAGCGGAGATTAAAGGAGGGAAGGCGTAATGGAAGTCATCCTGCTTGGCATCTACGGGTTCTTCGTCTGGCTCATTTTCTATAAATTCAAGTGGCTGCCCATGAACTTTACCGCCGCGTGCATTGTCATCACGCTGCCCATCGTGGCAATGATGGGTCTTTTCCTCCTTCTGAACATTGCCGCGCCCGCGACTGACGACGTGCGCGCCATGAACTACGTCATCCCGATCGTTCCGCGCATAACCGGTCAGGTGACCGAGGTGCCGATTCAACCAAACCGACCGATCAAGAAAGGCGAAGTGCTTTTCAAGATCGACCCGGTGCCCTTCGAGGCGGCGGTGAAAGCCGCCGAAGCCACGCTGCGCGGAGCGAACGATCAACTTAACAATGCCGCGAACAAAAAAGCCGCGCTGACACCGCGGATCGACCTGGCGAAAAAGCGGGTCGAGCAATTCACAGCCCTCGCTGCGACCGGGGCCGGGAAGCGGGCCGACCTCGAGCAGGCGCAAAGCGACCTCGGCAATCTTGAAAGTGAATTCCTTGCCGCCGACGCTACGGAATCGCAGGCCAGAGCGCAGATCGCCAAGTCCGAGGCCGACCTCATCAACGCGAAATTCGACCTCGAAGGCTGCGTCCACCTTGCTCCCGCCAACGGTCGCGTTGCCAATCTTTCCCTGCAACCCGGCGTGCGCGCGACCCAGTTCGCGACAATGCCCGTGATGAGCTTCATCCAGGAGGATGATCCGTGGCTGCTAGCATTCTACCGGCAAAACGAACTGCGCTACGTCGAACCCGGCGATGAAGCGGAAATCTTTATGAAGGTGTATCCGGGCCGCATCATCAAGTGCAAGGTCGATTCTATCCTGTGGGCCACGGCGCAGGGTCAAATGCCGATCAACGGCAACCTCCCCAACACCAACCCTGTGTCAGCGCCCGAACAGCGCATCGCGGTGCGACTGCTCACAGAGGGGAAGGATAAAGACGTCTTCCTAGCCGCTGGCGCCCGTGGTGGGGGAGCGATCTACACGAATGATATTACGGCGATCCAGATCCTCCGTCGCGTGATCGTGCGCATCGCGGCCAAGTTCGACTGGTTCGTCATCAAACATCTCTCCGCGCTCTTCGGCGGACACTAAGGATCAAACGATGAACGTTCGGCGCTGCACCCTGATTCTTGTTACCGCCAACAGTCTCTTGCTTACGGGCTGCATTTTGAAAAATCCACCAACCGGCGCTGACATCATGCCTGAGTCCGCCCGCGCGAAGATCCCGGGAAGCTGGGCCGGCCCGCATCGCAGCGGCGCGGTGGTGCCAAACTGGATCCGCAATTTCGGCGACCCGGAGCTTAACGCGCTCGTTGCGGACGCCGTGGAGCGGAATCCCGACCTCAAGGCCGCCGCCGCCCACGTGGAGGCGTCGCGCGCGGCTGTGCGGATCGCTGCATCGTCGCTGTATCCGCGTATCGCGATGAAGGGACTGGGCGAGCGCCAGGGACAAGAACTTAGTGGCAACCTCGGTCGCGACATTAATCCGCCGACTTTCGGGAACTCGGGAGTGGAGAACAGCGGCGGCTCCGGGCTGGACACCAGCACGGATTCATCTTCACAGCGTTGGGTATATGGCATCGCCGCCGGTGCCGCATGGGAGGCCGACGTCTGGGGGCGCATTCGCTCGAAAAAAGCTGCTGCGAAAGCAGAAAGCGCCGCGCTGGAAGCCGACTATGAATTTGCCGGGCAATCACTCGCCGCTGCCGTCGCGCGCGCGTATATCTCGACCATAGAGGCGGCGCAACAGGAAGCTAACGCGCAGGAGACGCTGGATATCTACCAGGAGTACGTGAAGCTCACGGACGTACGGAAACAGCAGGGCTTCGCGAGTGACTTCGATGTGTCACAGATCAAGTCGCGTACCGCCGCCGCCGAAGATGCGCTCTACGCTGCACAGGCCGCGCGGGCACAGACGATCCGCGCCATCGAGGTCGTGACCAGCCGCTACCCTGCCGGAAGGTTTGATGTACGACGTTCCTTTCCCGGCCAACCGAGGGCCGTGCCCGCCGGTTTGCCCGCGCAAATCCTCGAACGCCGACCGGATCTCATCGCCAGCGAGCGCCGCTTCGCAGCTGCCTTTCATCGCGTGAACGAGGCTCGCACGGCGCGCCTGCCGCGCTTTGTGCTCAGCGCCGGTAGTGGGCTCGGAACCGCGGATCTCGACTCAGTCGGCTCGCTCAATGCCCTCGTCTGGACTTTCGCCGGTGGGATCACGCAACCGATTTTCTTTGGGGGTGAACTGAAGGCTGCACAAGATCTCCGCACTGCCGAGCAAAAGGCTGCCGCCGCAAGTTACGTGGGTTCCGCATTGCGCGCGTTCGAAGACGTGGAAGACGCTCTCGCCGCCGATTACTATTTGCGTAAACGCGAAGGCGCACTGGGCGACGCGGTTTCGAACAGCGCCGATTCGGTGAAATTCAGCAGAGACCAGCTCGAACAGGGCCAGACCGACATGTTCACTGTCTTGCGTCTTACCGGCGAAAATCTCGCCGCAAAAGTTCAATTGACGCAAATCCGCGCTTCCCGTCTCCGCGAGCGTGTGAATCTTTACCTGGCCCTCGGCGGGGATTTCGAGGGAACTGGCGCGCCGGAAAAATAAACGCGAAACTTCATATGCCATTCGAAAAATTTGACCTTGAAAACCTTGACAAAGAGCGCCGCAAAGCGATCGCGAAATCTGTTCGAACGATCAGCATTGAAGAGCTCAAGAAGATCGGCGAAGAGATCTTACCGTACGCCGAGGATCCGTGGCGGGACGCTTTCTTCCGATTCATCGCCGAAAACTCTGGCGCCACGTTTCATTACGCAGTGACAAGCGACGGCGTTCACATCGTTTATTGCCGCAACGAAGACAAAGGTATGTGGTTCTTGCCCGGCACCGGTAAGGGACCATTGCAAGTGAGAGGCCGGAAAATCATGACGGAAATAATCCAGGGAGGTCATTGAATCCCGTGCGGCGACCCGAGGTAGAAGGCCGTTCTCATGCAAACAATCACTAACAATTATCGAGACGCGCAGATTTTGAATCTTGGCTCGGGTGGCGAATCGGGACCTTATCTTGTGACTCAAACGGGTGTATCGCCGCGCGCCGAAATTCTCAAAACCCATATGTATGTGCTCCGTCCGGATGGACAATGGGCGGACTTCAATGCCTATGTTTGCCAGGGCAAGCCGGAAGCCATGGACGAGATTGTCTTCTCCACCACGGCGGAAGTGATGGAGACATTCGCCAAATTGATGGGCCGGCCTCAGGTGCTCGATCTGCCGGTTAATGAAACGGGACTCAAAGCTTGGGTAGAACGTCAGAAAGGCGGCAATTCGCTGGAAGCCGCCCGGGCGTGGGCGGTCGGGTATAAAGAACGCCGTCGTAAGCAGAAGAAGAAATAACTTTAGCGCTCAATCATGCGAGCCAACGGCGGTATCGTCCATCCCATTAGAACCAAAACATCGACCACTATCATCAAACAAAAACTCATCTTTGGCTTACAAATCCCCAACCACAACCTATGAGCAAGGAATCAAAACCAAACGGTCCTGAGAAAATGAAAGCGAAGAAATACGAGAAGGAACTTCGCATGCTTCAAACCCGGTTGTGCCATCTCCAGGATTGGGTCAAACAAAAGGGGTTGCGCGTCATCATCATCTTCGAGGGCCGCGACGCCGCGGGCAAGGGCGGCACCATCCGGGCGCTCACCGAGAGGGTCAGCCCGCGGGTCTTTCGACTTGTGGCGCTGCCTGCGCCGTCGGACCGCGAGAAATCGCAAATGTATATTCAGCGTTACATGGCGCATTTCCCAGCCGCGGGTGAGATCGTGATATTCGACCGCAGTTGGTACAACCGCGCCGGCGTGGAGTATGTGATGGGCTTTTGCACGAAGGAACAGCACGCCCGCTTTCTTGAACTCTGTCCCGAGATCGAGAAATACATTGTGGACGGCGGCATCCAGCTCATCAAAATCTGGCTGGAGGTGAGCGACAAGGAGCAGAAGCGCCGCTTCGAGGCGCGCATCGACGACCCGGTCCGCCAGTGGAAGCTCAGCCCGATGGATCTGCCCTCGCGCAGCAAATGGTACGAGTATTCCCGTGCCCGCGACTTGATGCTCAAGGCGACGGACACCAAGCACGCACCGTGGTACGTTTTACGTTCCGACGACAAGAAGCGCGCCCGGCTCAACTGCCTCACGCACATCCTCGACCTCATCCCCTACAAGAAGGTCCACGCGCGAGAAGGTTAAGCTGCCGAAGCGCTCGATGAAGGGTGCCTACGACGACGAAGCCCCGCTAAAGGGACGGAAGTTCGTGCCGGAGAAATATTGAAGTGAGCAACACTGCGCCCAGGTCGCCGGATGTTTCCCGGTGGCTGCCTGCCCTTGGCTGGTTGCGCACGTACGACAAGGCATGGCTGCGGGGTGATGTCGTCGCCGGCATCACACTGGCGGCGTATCTTTTGCCCGCCGGGCTCGGTGACGCGTCGCTGGCCAACCTGCCTCCCCAAGCGGGACTCTACGCGTGCTTGTTTGGCGGACTGGTCTTCTGGCTTTTCTGTAGTTCACGGCACACGGCCATTACGGTTACGTCCGCCATCTCGCTGCTTGTCGGCGCTTCGTTAGGCGAAATTGCAGGCGGCGACACGAGCCGGTTCAGCGCGTTCGCGGCCGGGACGGCCGTGCTCGTCGCGCTTATCGCCTTCGTCGCCTGGCTGGTTAAGGCTGGCTCGATCGTAAACTTCGTCTCCGAGAGCGTGATGACCGGGTTCAAGTGTGGCGTGGCGCTTTTCCTGGCCAGTACGCAATTACCCAAATTGTTCGGCATCCACGGTGCACACGGTAATTTCTGGGAGAACAGCGGGAACTTCCTTAAGCACCTGGGCGACACCAATCCTACCTCGCTTACGATCGGAGGCGCCGCCCTGGTAGTGCTCATACTTGGGAAGATTTTCCTCAAAAACAAACCCGTGGCGTTGTTCGTTGTGGTGGGCGGCATTCTGGCTTCGGGTTGGCTCGGCTTGGAAGCGCGCGGTGTGAAGCTACTGGGCGAAGTGCCGCAAGGACTACCAGCCCTCGGCCTCCCCGCGATTCATTTGGCGGATTGGAACGAATTATTGCCGCTGGGGTTCGCCTGTTTTCTGCTTGGGGCGGTGGAGACGGCTGCGATCGGTCGCATGTTCACGGCCAAACATGGCGGTCGGCTGGACGCCAACCAGGAATTCCTCTCGCTCGCCGCTTCAAATCTCGCTGCCGGATTGGGGCGCGGTTTCCCAGTGAGCGGGGGCATGTCGCAATCGCTCGTTAACGAAGGTGCGGGCGCCCGCACGCCGCTGTCAGGCGCCTTCGCCGCGGGGATCATTCTGGTGGTGGTGCTATTCTTCTCGCACCTACTGGCGGCGTTGCCTCAGCCGGTGCTGGCCGCCGTCGTGTTGGTCGCGGTGGCCGGCCTGTTCAAAGTTTCCGCCCTCAAACATCTCTGGCGCGGCGATCGCACTGAATTCATCGTGGCGATTGCGGCCATCGTCGGTGTGCTAGGTCAGGGTTTGCTGCGTGGCGTGATGATCGGAGCTATCATCTCGCTGGTGCTGTTGATCCGACGCGCGTCGCGACCGCACGTCGCCGTTCTCGGGCGTATCCCAGGAACGCGGCGATTCTCTGATCACGAGCGCCATCCGGACAATGAGCTGGTTCCCGGCGTATTGATCTTCCGGCCTGAGTCTGGCCTGATGTATTTCAACATGGATCATGTGCGCGACAGAATTGTAGATCGGGTCCGGGCTGAAACCACGCCGCCCAGGTTGGTAGTGCTGGACCTTTCCGCTGCGCCGCGGGTGGATATGCACAGCGCACAGATGCTGGGCAGCGTGGCGGATGAACTCACCGCGACTGGCATCCGTGTGCAGGCCGTGGAAGCGCGTTCCTCGGTGCGCGAACGGTTGCGTGGCGAGGGGGTGGACGACAAGCTTGGTGGTATCAACCGCTTCACCTCCGTGGCCGATGCCCTCGAGGGATTCCAATGATTCATTCGACCTGCACGAAATTCTTTCCATCCAGCCACCTCGCCAAGGCGCAGGCATGGATCGAGGGGGACACCGGACAAAACCTATAAAACAACTGCTCAAAGAGATTCGTCATAACCCACTGCTCTGGTTGTTGGCGTTTGTGCCCGTGGTGTTAGCAGCCGCGAAGCTCAAGCCCGAATCGCACACATTGCTTTTCGTCCTGTCTGTCCTGGCCATCGTACCACTGGCGGCCCTACTGAGTCACGCCACCGAATCGGTGGCGGCCAAGACGGGCGACGCGGTCGGCGGCCTGCTCAATGCCACGCTGGGCAACCTGACTGAACTGGTCATAGCGCTGGCCGCCTTGCGCGCAGGGCAGTACATGCTGGTGAAGGCTTCCATTGCCGGCGCGATTGTCACCAACACACTGTTCATGTTGGGCGCGTCATTTCTCCTTGGCGGACTCAAGTACCACGTGCAGGAATACAACCGGGTCAGCGCACGCATGCAGGCGGGTCTGCTCTTCCTCGCCACGGTCGCGCTGTTGATTCCTTCGGCGATCTCGCAAGCCGACTCGGCGGCAGCGACGGCGTTCACTCACAAGTTGAGCGTGGGACTGGCGGTGTTGCTGATCGTGGCCTACGGACTTGGCATGCTGTTCTCGCTCAAGACGCACCGCGAGTTGTTTGCCAGCGCGGAAGGCGGAGAGGCCGGCGAAGCGCCTTGGCCCATCGGCCTGGCCCTGGCCACACTGGCGGGCGTTACGCTGCTGGTCGCGCTGGTGAGCGAGATTTTTGTCGAGTCAGTGCAGAAGGCGGCGGAAGCTTTTGGGATGACGCCCGCCTTTGTCGGTTTCATCGTCGTGGCGCTAGTGGGAGGTGCGGCGGAAATGGGATCGGCGTTTTCGGGCGCGCGCAAGAACCGACTCGACCTGAGTGTTGGCATCGCCTTGGGCAGCGCATCCCAAATCGCGCTCTTTGTCGCGCCCGTGCTGGTGCTCGTTAGTTATTTCATAGGGCCGACGCCGATGGACCTGCAATTCTGGCCAGGCGCGGTAGTGATGATTCTTATCGCTACCATCACCACCTCGCTCGTCACGAACAGCGGGCGATCGGCGTGGTTCGTCGGGGTGTTGATGTTGATGGTGTATCTGATTTTCGCGATGACGCTTTACCTTTTGCCGCCCCGATCTTAGTGAAGGAACCATTTAGAGAACATAGCTGACAATCCAACGTACCAAGTCCCATGTTGGACTTAGCCATTAAATCTTTGTCGGCTAAAGTTTGACGAGCCAGACCCTGATCATGCTCTCGGAAATCCTCATCGCGTTCATTTTGGTGGCGATCACAGTGTCCGTGCAGGCTGTCGGTCTCGCCGCGCTGCTCATGAGAACATTAACGACGCGATGATCGCAAAGCTTCTAATTGCCTTAGCACTTGTCGCTACGACCGTGACAATTCATGCCTCCGGTCTTGGGGCGGGGCTGAGCTACGCGTTGCGTTCAATAGAGCGCCTGGAAGCGCGGTTCTGGCAGATCACATGGCTGCTGATTCGCATCGCCTGGTGGCTCATTGTCCTTCATCTGTTGGAGATCGCGGTCTGGGCGCTGTTCTTTTGGTGGCATAAATGTCTTCCGGACGTCGAGTCGTCTTTCTATTTTTCCGGTGTTACCTACGCCACGATAGGTTACGGGGATTTGGTACTGCCAAATGAATGGCGACTGTTCGGACCGGTGGAGGGATTGACTGGCATTCTGATGTGCGGGCTCTCGACAGCATTTTTCTTCGCCGTGATGAGCAAAATGTTGAGGGCACGCTCGGAAACTCGCCAAAGCTGATCCGATGAAACTTCGATCTGAATGAATCCGGTCTTTTTCGGAGCGTTCTTCGCCCTCCTGCTGGCGACCGGCGTCATCGTGCTGCTCGAGGTCGGGCGGCGCATCGGAGCCCGCCGCCTGGCGAAGGAAGGCGAAGCTGCCGCCAAAGGCTTCGGTGCGATCGAAGCTGCGGTCTTTGGGTTGTTAGGTTTGATCCTCGCGTTTTCGTTTTCGGGGGCGCTGACCCGCTTTGATGCACGGCGGCATCTCGTCGTCGCGGAGGCGAATAACATCGGCACAGCCTTTCTGCGCATCGATCTGCTTCCGGTGGACGCGCAGGCACCCATGCGCGATCTCTTTCGCCGTTACCTGGACTCGCGGATCGAAACCTATCGGAAGCTGCCGGACATGGAGGCGGTGAAAGCGGAGCTGGCGCGCTCCGTGAAATTGCAGAGCGAAATCTGGTCGCTAGCCGTCTCGTCCTCGCAGAAATTGCCGACGCCGCAGGCGATGATGCTGTTGCTGCCAGCACTGAACGCGATGATTGACATCACGACGACACGCGCGGAGGCGGCCAGGCTCCATTCACCAGTGATCATCTGGGTGATGCTCGGCGCGCTTACTTTCGCGTGTGCGCTGTTCGCGGGCTACGATATGGCGAGCCGGAAGCATCTGAATTTGCTTCACTCCGTCGCCTTCGCTGTGGTCCTGGCCGTGACCGTGTACGTGATCATTGACCTCGAGTATCCACGCATCGGTTTGATCCAGGTGGCCGACTCCGACCGGGTGCTTGTCGATCTGCGCGAGAGCATGAAATAGCGCTCGATAATAGAAAGGCCAACGCTGAATGAGCACCGAGCAACAACGCCTCGATGAAGCCGCGAAACACGGCGCCAATCTTGTCCGGATCGCGGAACTATTGAATGCGGGACTTTACCCCAGAACGTGACGGCAATGAGTTCGGCTATTACTCGCCGCGATTGCGCGCGTCTATGGCTAAGGACTTCGACCTGGTTGTCATCGGCGGCGGACCGGCTGGCATCTCCGGAGCCAACACCGCCGCAATTTTTGGGAAGCGGGTTGCCGCTTGTAGAAAAACCTGGCGAAGTCGGCGGCGCGTTGGCTGTCGCTCTAAAGGGCGTATTTCTGATCATGAAGCACGAGATCGCGCACATGGTCCAAAGCGGCTACCGTCGAATACGTAAAGCAGGGTATTCACATCAATGCACTGGCGCCCGGACTGGTGAATACCACAATGACAAAGGCCTGCTCGATGATCCAGATATGAGCGCGCGATTTCATCGCGAACACGCTGGTTGGCCGTGTTTTGCAGCCGGCAGAAGTAGCGGGCATGGTTTTGTTTCTTTGTTCCGACTTCGCCTGGTTCGCCAGACGTTTGTCGTCGACGACAGCTACATGACTCACTGACTAAATTCTGTATTCCCGCTTGGCAGCCGATTGGAAAGAGATAATCTTAAAAATCGCCTGAACGAAAGGAACGCGTGATGACGCTTCCGCCTGACATCGAATTTCACGAAGACATTCGTCTGTTTATTTACAGACCGCGCGGTTTACTGGATGAAGCATCGGTGGACAGAGCGGTGACCGTTCTCGCAGAGCTCGAGACAAAGCTAAAGGAACCCTTCAATCGATTCTGTGATACGTCGGAAACCCATGGAGTTGAGCTGAATTACCGGTACGTTATTCACGTTTCCATCTATCGAGTGCTCTCGTACGCCGATCGCCCACCGGTGAAATCGGCGGTTCTGGCGACGGACTCGACCATTGGCCATTATTTCCAGCTGCATGCCATAATCGCCGAGGACTCGCCTATCAACGTCCGCATATTTCAAGAACGAGAAGAAGCCGCAAAATGGCTCGGCGTTTCGCTGGAACGGCTGAAAAAGGCAGCCGACGAGGAAACGCCCGGAACGCGCGCTGGATTCACGACTTTGACGTGAGCAACCGCCGCGCAAATGACGGATTCAACTTCATCGCAAGCTTAAAGTTTTGAGCGCGCCCGCAATTACGTTCGATTTTTCAGGCAAAGTCGCTCTGGCTACAGGGGGAGTCGTCGTGTTATCGGAAGGATGACGGCCGTAACGAAGCGCGATCTCCTGTCAAGTCGGCTCGGTGACGTTGAGTATCGTCTCGGGCGGAGCGAAGAACCACAAAAACTCGACCGTTGCGCCGGTCCATAGAGAGATCCAAGACTTCGCGCGAGCCTCCTCCTCCTTCTCTTTGGCACGTGGGATGACAGGGAAGCGTTTTTGGCGGACATTTGCGCTCCGCCATGAAGGCGAAGGAACACACGTTTACTATCGGCATTGAAGAGGAGTTCGCGATTATCGATCCGGAGACGCGCGAACTCCGCTCGCATATTCACGAAATTCTCGAAGACGGAAAGGTCACGCTCAAGGAGCAAATCAAGCCGGAGATGCACCAGTCGGTGGTTGAGCTGGGCACGGAAATTTGCGATTCCATTGGCTGCGCGCGAGACCACGTTATCGAACTGCGCTCGAAACTGGCGGAATTGGCGGCGCGCAGCGGATTAAAGATCGCGTCGATGGGCACGCATCCGTTTTCTCACTGGCGCGATCAACTCATTACTGAAGGCGAACGTTACCAGGAAATCGTGAAAGACATGCAGTCACTTGCGCGCGCGAATCTGATTTTCGGATTGCATGTGCACGTTGGCATTCCCAATCGCGAGACGGCCATCCACGTCATGAACCAGGCTCGCTACTTTCTGCCGCACATTTATGCCCTGTCGGTCAATTCACCGTTCTGGGTTGGGCAAAACACCGGACTGAAAGGTTATCGCCTGAAAGTATTCGAGCGTTTTCCACGCACCGGCATACCGGATTCGTTCGAGTCGCTTTCTGAGTATGAGGACTACTGCAAGCTCCTGGTCAAAACCGGTTGCATCGATAACGCCAAAAAAATCTGGTGGGATATCCGATTGCATCCGTTTTTCGATACGCTGGAGGTGCGCGTGTGCGATGCACAATCGCGCGTGGACGATACGCTAGCGATCGCAGCGCTGATTCAGGCTGTGATCGCGAAATTGCACAAGCTGCTTCACCAAAACATCACCTTCCGGATCTATCGGCGGCGTCTACTCGATGAGAACCGTTGGCGCGCGGCCCGCTACGGCATCGATGGCAAATTGATCGACTTCGGCAAGGAATCCGAAGTAGACGAGCGGAGCCTTTTATCCGAGCTGCTCGAATTCGTGTCGACTGAGGTGAAAGAACTCGGCAGCGAGAGAGAAATGGGGCATGTCGAGCGGATAACCAGAGAAGGCACCGGAGCGGACCGGCAACTGGCTGTGTGGGAACGCACTCAGAATATGAAAGCAGTCGTTGATCACATTGTCGCAGAGACGTATCAAGGCTTGAGCGTACCGGCTGAAGGCGCGACGGCTTCGTGAAGCGACCGCCAGTGCGCACGATCGACAATCGCGCGCGTCCCCAATTTTTGCACTCGTGCTGCGAGGAACCGTTCCGGATTTTTTTTCCTGTCGCTGTCCTGCTCGGAGTCGTGGGGGTGTCTCTTTGGGTGCTGTTCTATCTGGACGCTGGCGTTCCTTATCCGAACATCGCTCACGCGCGGCTGATGATCGAAGGCTTCATGGCTTTGTTCATCTTTGGATTTCTTGGAACAGCCGGCCCGAGGATCACTTCCACACCGCATTTCTCTCTCTTCGAAGTCGGGACAATCTTTACGCTCGATCTGCTCGCAGCCGGTGCACATACCGGCGGTGCGCATCGGCTTGGCGATTTTTGTTTCACACTTTGCCTGCTTTTCTTCACGGGTGCACTAACCAAACGGTTCCGACAACGCAAAGATTCGCCGCCGCCAAATTTTGCGCTGGTCGCTTTGGGAATCGTTTGTGGAATTGCCGGCGCCACATTGCTCGCGTCTTATGAGAATGCGCAATTTACGTCTGCATATCGGTTCGGTGCCGCGCTGTTGAATGAATGTTTTGTGCTTCTTCCGGTTCTCGGCGTCGCGCCCTTTTTCATCGCGCGTCTGCTCGATTTGCCAACATCGAACTTGCCGGAGTCGCACGCTCTCCCGCCGAAATGGTTTCAACAAGCCATTTTTGCCGGATTCATCGGCGTCGTGATCATCACTTCCTTTTTGATCGACATCTTTAATTTTCCGAGGATTGGCGGGTGGATGCGTGTCGGGGCAATTACACTTTATCTCGCCACGCGATTGCCATTGCGCGGGCACACTTTTCTCGCCGATTGCTTGCGAGCGTCGCTCATGTCGATCTTGATTGGCTTCATCATAATCGCGCTATTGCCGATCTATCGTGTCGGCGCGTTGCACATTGTTTTCATTACTGGCTTCAATTTCGTTGCCTTCACCGTCGCGATTCGCGTCGTTTTTGGACACAGCGGGAATCTTCCGCAATTGCAAAAGCCGCTGTGGTTCTTCAACATAACGATCGTGTTTCTCTCTCTGGCGATGATCTCGCGCTTCTCTGCCGATCTTTCGCCGCGCACCCGTGTCGCACATTTACTCGGCGCGTCGATGAGCTGGCTTTTAGCAGCATTGATTTGGATTCCGAACGTAATCCCGAAAATCGCGAAGCGGGACCCGAATGATTGATGCTAGCACAAGCAAAAACTACAGCTCGCCCAGGTTCCGTTGGAGCAGCTTTTGCAACTCTCGCGGCTTCATTACCGTGATGGTGTTGCCCTTCACACGCAGAAATTTTTGATTGCGAAACTTCGCGAGAGCGCGCGATAACGTCTCGCTGGTGATTCCCATTTCGGCTGCGAGCACGCGTTTCGTTCGGTCCAGTTGCACAATCGCCGAATTTGCCCGCAACGGTTGGGGGCAGCGTTTCAAAATCCAGTTGGCCAACCGCGTTTCCATATTTTTGAGAGTGAGATCATCGAGCAATCCCACTATCACACGAAGATGCTGGCTCATGGAACCAAGCATGCGAAGCGCGAGCTCAGGGCGTTTGCGCAGAAGATCGATAAAATCTGGTTTCGGAACGAGCAGGACGGTGCTCGGCTCCGTCGCACGCGCATCGGCTGGGTAGCCGCCTTCGGTGGCAAGCGTCGCCTCAGCGAACGATTCGATCGGATAAAAAACGTGGATGACTTGTTCTTTTCCTGCAACGCTCACCCGGTGCACGTTGATGGCGCCATTTTGAACGATATAAAAACCTTCCGAGCGATCGCCTTCGCGAAAGAGGTATTCGCCCTTATCGAGATGTTTCGGAACGACGAAAGACGCGATGACCTCGATGTCAGCCGCTGGTAGTCCCATGAAGAGCTGGCAGCCGCGCAGCGTGTTTTCGATTACGACTTGTCTGAACTTGCTCGCTTCCAGCGTCACGCTTGGAAGCTATCTGTCAGCGAGCTGATCGTCTCGCCAAAAATATGCGAAAGACCGCAGCTTAGGCTGTCCAAAACTTGGGGTGAAATTCAGCGGCGCATCGGAAACAACGATGTGTAACTGGAAAGGCCGCGAACGTATTGGGCGCGCTCGAACGCGCCCGGATCGGGGCAATTCCTCTGACTCATGATGCCTTTGATTTCGCCTAAGGAATTGTATTTATGCTGCTGCATCCAAGCCGCCGTTTCCATTTCGATCCGTTGAATATGCTGGATGCCATGACGCATAAGAGCGCTGCAGAGCATGGTCGCATCGGCGCCGGCAATGACCAACTTGATCACGTCGTGGGCCTGATAAATGCCGCTGGTTGCGGCGAGGTTGGCGCGGATCTCGCCAAACAAAATTCCGATCCAGCGCAGCGGCAATCGCATGTCGGCTGGCGTGCTAAGGGTAAGGTTAGGGGCGACCTCCATTTTTTCCAGATCGATATCGGGCTGGTAAAAGCGGTTGAACAAGACAAGAGCGTCTACAGCGAGTGCATCCAAAGAGGCCGCCATGTTTGCGAAGTTGCTGAAATAAGGACTCAGCTTTACGGCAAGCGGAATCTTCGTCGCAGCGCGCACAGCTCTGACCGTGTCGATGTAACCCTCCTCCACTACCGCTCCGGCAAGGCTGGGCCGCGCCGGTATCTTATAAATGTTAAGCTCCAAGGCATCGGCTCCGGCTTCCGTGATTTGCCGCGCGTAGCTAATCCATCCTGCCAGGTTGGTGCAGTTCAAGCTTGCGATAATCGGGATTTTGACGCTGTGTTTGGCTGCCGCGATATGCTTCAGGTAAGCTTGGGGCCCTACCTGAAAAGCTTCGGATGCGGGAGCAGTTTCTATTTCCTCTTCAAATAACGAACCAAGAACGACCGCAGCTGCGCCGGCTTGTTCCATCTGTTTGATCTGCTCAATTTCTTGGGAAAGCGGAGAAGCCGATACCACCAGTGGTGTGCGCAATTTCAATCCGAGGTAGGTGGTGGAGAGATCCATGTGCAACTAATTCTCGCGCCAAAAATGCATGACCCAGGAACTGCCGTTTTGGCGCTCCACTCGCGATTGAAAACCTTCGCTGCCAAGTTTCTCAATCAACGGAGACGGTAGAAACGGTGCGATAACCGAAAGGCCCTCGTTAGGCCCCAGTGCATCGACGGTTTCCCGGATTTTTGAAAATGGTTCGACGCCTTTGGCGAGAATGGGACGAACATCGAGTAATTTGAATTTGCGTTGCATAACGAGTCACTCCTCGAATTTGTTTAGACGAAATCCTGCCAGCGCGATCAGCGACACCGACCAGAGGGCCGCGATTGCACTGAACCAGAGCCCGGCGTGCGCGATCCACCAGCTCGCCAGCGGAGCTTTATTAGCGGCTTCGGCCGGGATTTGTTCCAGCGAGAAAAGCGCTTCGATTCGAAATGAGTCGAGTGGATTCAACATCAGAAGTGAAAGCCACAGGTCCGGAAGTTTTTGAAACCACTCCCAGCGCGCGGCAAAAAGCGCCACCAGATCGACACCGAAAAGCAAAAGCAACCACGCACTGACACCTACGATGAGCGCTTGGGCGCGGTCGCGCGCGAAAAACCCACACGCCAAACCGATGGAAAGAAACGCGGCGGCCAGCAGCAACGTTTGAAAGTAAAGCAGCATGAGCCGTTGCGCGTCCGATCCGCCGAGCAAACCGGGCAAAAAAAGGAGAAGCAAGACGGCGCCGAAGATCGACAAGTAGGCGAAAAATTTTCCGATGACATAAGCCAGGCGCGGCACCGGTTGTGCGAACAACATTGGCCACTCCTCTCTCTCGGCTTGCGCACTGGTCGCGCCGGCCAGAAGGGCGAAGAGGGAAACGAAGTAGAGAGAAATCTGCAAAATCAGAAATGCAACGCTGTTTGTGTTTTCGGTGAAGAGAAGCGCCGCCACGCCGCCGAGCAGCGACAGAACGGCAAACACTTGGAAGTAGCGATTGATCAGCGCGGCGCGAAACTCGCGCAGCAAAACTGCGCGCAATGCGCTTCTTGTAGAAAATGTCGGCACGGCAATGCTCATAAGCGTTGCTGCGCGGTTCCGGGTAGCGCACGCGTCTCGCGTGTTGGCGCACGCGTCCTCGCGGTCGTGGACTTTTCTTGTCGCGCACAATTCAGTTTGATGTCGACCTCATCGAAAGTTGGTTTTGGCGCGACGCCAAAACCAGCACGCGAGACACGTGCGCTACCCAGAATCAGAGGCGCGCGTTCGTAGCCTACCGATGCGTCCATTTCGTCGAAAGTGTGCGGCAAATCGGTCGGGTCGAGTTCACGTTCGATTTTTCCGTCGTGACAAAGCAGGCAGCGGTGCGCGACATCGTTCCATTCCCGGATTAGATGCGTAGTCACGAAGACGGTTTTGCCGTGATCTGCAGCGGAGCGAAGCATGTCCTGCAGACGCTCACGCCAGTTCGGGTCGAGGCTCAGACCGGGTTCATCCAGCAATAAGACCGGCGCGTCGGGCAAGAATAGCAATGCGAGCCCGAGGAGTTGACGCATGCCTCCGGATAATTCGCCGGTCCGAGAGTGTTCAAATTCGCGCAGGCCGGCGAGGTCCAGCATCGCCGGGCATCGCGACAGAGGGGCGCCGCGCAAGCGCGCGTAGAATCGCAAAATCTCTCTGCAGGTCATGCGCGGATGAAAATTTGGGCTTTGTGGGAGAAACGCCAGCGAGCGCTGCGCGGCGAGTCCTTGGTCGCGAATATCGAATTCGTTGATTCGCGCGCTCCCGCTATTTGGACGGGTCAAACCAGCCAGAATCTTCATGGTCGTGCTTTTGCCGGCGCCATTGGGGCCGACCAGGAGCGTGATTTCGCCCGACCTGGCCTCGAACGAGAGATCGCGCAAGACAGCCTTGCCTCCGTAATCTTTGGTCAGGTTGTAGGTAGAAATCATCGTTCGTTAGGCCGAAAAGCTCTTGTCATTCGCTGTGCCCGCAATTTCCAGAACCGTGCAGTCAATGGCGCCGAGTCTGAGATCGAGTTGAGGCCGGGAATCTCCGCTCGCTCATTGGCGAAGCGGAGCAGTTTTACCGCGGGACTGTCGGACAGAAATGCGACCGCGGGAAAATCGCGCCGCAGCGGCCCGAAGAGATCAAGTTCGCGATGCGGAAGGTCGCCGATGCCATCCTGGTTCAGATCGATTTCGGCGCCGTCATTCCAGAAATTACCGACCCCATTGAACGCCCAATAATTGTTATCCCCGGCACCGTCCACATCAACCGGATGCAGGTTCTGGGCGAAACGATTTTCCGAAAACGTGTTTCCGTCGCAGTTGCCGTAGAAACGGATACCGATGTAATTTCCCGTAACTTCATTCGCCAATACCGTGAACCCGATGGCCTGCTGGAAGGAAAGCCCGACCGCGTTGTTGTGGATGATATTGTTCTCGACACGCACCTGTTCGTCGGACTGGAAGAGAATGCCGTAGGCGCGCGAGCCGCGATTATCGACGAAACGGTTGCCGCGAATAACGATATCGCGCGAGAACATGATCGCGGCGCCGGCGGCGTTTTGCGCGAATACGTTGTTTTCGAAAACGTTGTTGTCCGAATACATGTAGTGCAGGCCGTAGCGGACGTTGTGCACGTGGTTGTTTTCGGTGCGCGAATGGTTGGTGAAGGAGAAGTAGATGCCGTCGCGCGTGTCGCTGATTTCGTTGCCGGAAACGAAATTGTTTTCGCAATTCCACTGATGGATTCCGTTGCCACGTTCGTTTTGGTCGAGTGGCGCTTCGCACAGCTCGCCGATGCCTGCGGTGAGCGTTTGCTCGATTGGCTTGGTCGAAGTGAGCAGTGTGGTTTTGCCGCGGATGCGATTATCGATGATGCGGCAGTCGCGCACTTTTTTCAGGTAGATGCCGTGCAACGTGTCAGTGATGACATTGTTTTCGATCCTGGCGTGGTTGCCGGCGATGTGGATGGCGGCGTTATCGTCCGAGAGTCGTAAGCCCGAGCCACTGATGCGCAGTCCACGCACCGTCACGTCGTCCGCGGTGATGGTAACCACGTTGCCCGTGCCGTTAGCGCGGATCTCGGCGCCGGACTGGCCAATTAGCTGAAGGGGTTTATTGATCGCAATGGGGCCGGCGTGAACGCCGGACTCGACCAGGATGGAATCGTTAGGCGAAGTCGCATCGATGCGTTCCTGCAAGGTCGCGGTCGAGACAGAAGTTATTAGGTAAAATAAAACAATGGCAAGAATCCGGGTAGCGCACGCGTCTCGCCGCAACCCGCTTGATCTCCCGGATCTGCGTTTCCGGAGGACGTTCGCGATGGCGAGGACGCCATCGCCAGCACGCGAGACGCGCGCGCTACCCCGAGCTCGTGCGTTGCGTTTCACGCTGGGACTTCCTCCTTGCGCGAAAACCAGATCGCGAAAATGAGCAGCAGCATGAAAACCCAGAGAAGGTAGGTGCCCAGTTCCGGGTAACTGGACTGGGTAAAATTCGCGATCTTCTGCGTACCGAAAATGAGCGGCGTAAACGGCTTGACATGCATCGGTGCATGCGGATCCAGATTATGCCCGTACCAGTAGAGCCGGTAATAAAACGCGGCGATCGAGAAGGTGCCGAAGTAAGAGGCGAGAACGAAAAGATCGATAACGCCCTTCATTTCCCCAAAGACGACTCCGCGCAGCGCGAGCAGAATGAAGACGCCAAACATGAAGGGCATGATCTGCATCTCGGTAAAATCGGCCTGCTGGATTTTCTTCATTCCGATGTAGTGATTGAGATTGTTGATCTCATTGATGTCGTTTCCGTTAATCCCGCCGCCGTCGATCTTGTAAGCGTAGATCTGCATCGTTAGGCCGTTGGCGTACTGCGGCGCAACCAGGCGCAGCTTCCAGAGCGGAAAGAAAACCGACACCGCGACCATGATCGCGGCGGCCAGCAGGAGCAGCCGCGACCAGACGTTGAGCGACTTGTGCAGGAACCGGAATTCCCGACTCAAAAGTTTCGTTACCATTTTGGGCCTTTTCACTGCGTGATCGGAGGCGCGGCGAACCGCGCCTAACGAAACAAGCCTAGGGCGTGGGAGCCGGCGCCCCCTTCGGAAGGACGGGCGGTTTCACTCCCGGCACCGCAGGTAATGAGTTCGCCGGCACCGCGCGTTCTCCATCCACCGCGTCAGTCTTAGGCACCGCTTCCAGCCTTGCCGGATTGACCTCTTCGGTCGCCGGCTCGGTCGCGCCTTCATTTTTCACGACGAGGTAGCCCTGCATCTCCTGATGGAGCGCGGAGCAAAAGTTCGTGCAGTAATAAGGGAACACACCCGGCTTGGTTAATTTCACCTGGAAAGTGCGCGTCTCGCCCGGGTCGATCGTGATGTTGAGATTGTTCTCGACCAGGCCGAAGCCGTGAATCATGTCGGGCGACTGCTCGATGTTGGTCACGTGCACGGTAAGTGTGTCGCCGACCTTCGCATCAAGCCGATCGGGTGTGAAGCGGCTGCGAATCGCGATGATTTTCGCGTCCACTTGGTTGCCGTTGCGGGTCTGGCCGGCCTGCGCCGCGTCCCAGATCGCGTTAGGATCCTTGTTTTCGTCCTTCGGATAAACTTCAATCGGCTGGATTTTGTCCGCCTTCAGGATTTGCGCAAAGTGCGGTTCCGGCTCGGTGAAGGTCTCGTAAATCATTTTCATTTTCGAGCCGGTGATATCGATCAACTCGCTGTCCTCCGGTTGCGCAGGCCCGACGTTGAGGTGGCGGCCTTTCGAGAGCTTGTTCATCGCGACGAGCCATTTTCCGTAGGGCTTCTTGGTATCGCTTCCCGCAACCACGAGGTGACCGATGCTCCAATGCACCGGAATCTTGTCGAGCACCGCCTTGGAAAGGTCTTTCTTCTCTTCGTCGGTCCACGGCGGCAGTTTCCATTTCGCGACCTGCGAATCGATGAAGAGCGAGGTGTAGGCGTTGCCGAGACCGTCATACTGTGTGTGCAGCGGACCGAGACCAACCGGCACTTCACCTTCCACCACGTCGTCGTGTTTCACGATCGGTATGCCGCGAAAGTCTCCGTCGAAATCTTTCTTCGCGATCGCGTCTTTGAGTTTTTCAAAATTGATCACGGTCGTAGTCGGCTGCAGTTTTCCGCCGGCGACGACCCACTTCCCAGTCGGGTCGACATCCATTCCGTGCGGCGATTTCGCGATCGCGACGAAGTAAAGCACGCCTGGCACTTTTGCCGGATCGATCACCGGCACGCCCGCCATCATCGTCGCCTTTCCATCTGCCACTGCTTTTTCCGCCGCGCGCCAATTCACGACCGCGGCCAGATCTCTATCCAGTTGCGAGGCATTGGTTTCGAGTTGGTTGTGCGCCATTTCCGTGTTGTAGGAAGTCCAGAACGCCCAGCCGCTGCTCGGGCCCTTGCCTGTCGAGCCCAGATCCCAATCGAACGGCGGCGTCAGAATCTGCCAGCCGACCGACATGTTACCGGTCTTCGGGTCGACTTTGATCCCGCTTACCATG
Source organism: uncultured Verrucomicrobiae bacterium (assembly GCA_963803285.1). GTDB lineage: Bacteria > Verrucomicrobiota > Verrucomicrobiia > Chthoniobacterales > UBA10450 > Udaeobacter. Next base: position 31,026 of record CAWDMG010000027.1, read on the forward strand.
CCGTTAAATTGACTGGCGTAATCCTTCGGATCGGCCACGCGGCCTTTCGGGAGCGGCACCGAGAAGCGGGTCGAGACGAGAATGTATTCCGTATTCTCGGTCACGAACGACGATCCATGGTTCCCCATCGAGTTGGGGATCGGGCCAAGAATCTCCTTGGTCTTGAAGTCGCGCAAATCGATCCGAGCAACGCGGTTGTTGGCGTTGTCGTTCACGAACAGCCAGCGTCCGTCGTATTCGCTTTCGGTTTGGGAAAGACCGGGGTGGTGGACATCACCCCAGGTGTAGTCGCCCATCATCTTTTTCGATGCGACATCGTAACCCCAACCTGTTCCCGAGTAAGGCGAGAAGACGGGGATGGTTGCGATGTGTCGCATCGATGGGATGCCAGCCACAAACACCTGACCCGAGTGCCCCCCGGAATAGAAGAGATAATACTCGTCCTTCTGTCCCGGCGGGACGTAGGAGGCTTGCGCGTTTTTGGTATCCTCGCTGCTCATCTGAGTTTTGACGTTGCTCCCACTCTTGTTGCAGGCCGCAGGCAAGAACGCGAAAAGGGCAAGAATGCCGACGGACAGTAATCTAAGCGTGTAAGTTCTAGTTTTCATTTTAGGTTAATGTTTCCTGAGTCGTGAAAATCATTGTTTCACTGTCATGAAGCCTTTCGTGCCCTGCGAGTAATGACCAGGGAACGAGCAGAGATAGAGGTAATCGCCGGGAACGTAGGGCGCGTTAAACGTAACAACTTCGCTTTCGCCTGGGCCAAGCAGTTTAGAGTGGGCGAGCACTTCCTTCGCGTCCGGCGGCACATAATCGTGCGACGCCTCGGTCGAGGCCTTGTCCAGAAATGCCGACTGCACGTTGCCGGTATTTATTGTGCGATCGAGTAGAACGAAGTTATGTCCCATCGAATACTTCGGTGTCGTCCTGACGTTCCTAATCGTGACAGAGAGTTTCTGTCCGGGCGCCACGTCAAAGGCCGTGACGTCGTAACGCATTTTATCGTCGGCTTGAATGGTGACTTCCTTCGGCGGTACTTCCGGCGCGCGCGAGCAACCCGGTATTGAGTAGAGAAGCGCGGTACACCCGAGCGCGATGACTGGGGCTAGCTGAATAACTGTTGTTCTCATGCGCTGAAATTAGAGTGCTGCGAAAAATTTGGCCTTGATGCAGATCAAGGTTTTGTCGGTTTTTTCTGGACGGATTTCGCCACCGATTTCAATTCCGCTGATGCAAAGAATCGTGCTAGCCGGCTGTCTTGCTCTCACGTTGCTTGGTTGTGGACGCTCAAGCAGCTCGGACGAAAGTGCCGAGCATTACGATACGCGCGGAGTCGTGCGCGGATTTTCTCCAGACCGATCAGCGATTGAGATTCAGCACGAAAACATTCCCGGCTTCATGCCCTCGATGACAATGCCGTTCGTCGCGCGTAATCCAGAGCAAATTGCTGATCTGAAAACCGATGACGCAATCTCGTTTCGCATGGCAGTTACAAAGAAGAATTTCTGGATCGAGAACGTGAAAAAGATCCGTCGTGATGATGTTAAGGTTGCCGAACCGAAACGGACGCCGCCTGCTTCCGTAGAGCGCAACGCACGTCTGAAAGAAGGCGATCGGATGCCTCCTTTCAGCCTGACGAACCAAAACGGCGAGAGCATCACACTCGAGAATTTTCGCGGTCAGCCATTCGTTCTTACTTTCGTTTTTACGCGTTGTCCGCTTCCGAACTTTTGCCCGCGCATGTCCAACAATTTTGCGGAATTGCAAAGCGCGATCAAAGCGGACACAGGCGACGTCGCCAAAACGCATTTGCTTAGCATCACGCTCGACCCCAGCTTTGACACATCTGAGATGTTGAAGCAATACGGCGAATCGCACGGCGCCGATCCGAAAATCTGGAGCTTTGCTACCGGCGATCTTAAAGAGATCGAAGCATTGACTCGCGCATTCTCGGTTTACGTGCAAACCGAAGGCGGCACCATTTCACACGGATTGGCGACGGCTTTGATCGACAAGGAAGGCAGGATAGACAAAATCTTGCGCGGCAATGCCTGGACTCCGGACGAAGTTATTAAAGAACTCAATCAGGATGCCAGGTAAGAATCACGTCTTCACGCTCGGCATCGAGGAAGAATTCCAGATCATCGATCCCGAGACGCGGGAATTGCGTTCACACATTCAGCAAATCCTGGCGGGCGGGAAAGTCACGCTCAAAGAGCAGGTCAAACCGGAGATGCATCAGTCAGTGGTGGAACTGGGCACGGAGATTTGCGGCGATGCGCGTGTCGCGCGGCAACAAGTTATCAATCTCCGCAGCGAGCTGGCGAAACTGGCGGCGCGCGACGAACTCAAGATCGCTTCCGCGGGCACACATCCATTTTCACATTGGATGGACCAATTGATTACGATGGACGAACGCTACGCAACCATCGTGAAAGACATGCAACAAATAGCGCGCGCCAATCTTATCTTTGGCCTGCATGTGCACGTGGGAATTCCCGACCGCGAAGAAGGTATCGATATCATGAACCAGGCGCGCTATTTCCTACCCCACCTTTATGCGCTCTCGGTGAATTCGCCGTTTATCGTAGGCCAAAACACGGGGCTGAAAGCGTATCGGCAAATGATCTTTGAACGCTTCCCGCGCACCGGTATTCCCGACGCATTCGAAAGCCTCAGCGAATATGAAGATTATCTGAAACTGCTGGTCTCAACCAATTGCATAGATAACGCGAAAAAAATTTGGTGGGATGTTCGCTTCATCCGTTCTTCAACACGATCGAGTTTCGCATTTGCGATGCGCAATCGCGTGTGGACGACACCGTCGCGCTGGCCGCACTGATGCAGGCGATCGTGTTTAAATTGCAAAAGTCGCGACGGAATAATGTCACTTTCCGCAGTTATCCGCGGCGTCTGATCGACGAAAATCGGTGGCGGGCGTCACGCTGGGTTTGGACGGCAAGCTTATCGACTTCGGCCGGAGCTGTTGAAGCAGAAGAGCGCGAGTTACTCCATGAAATGCTGGAGTTCATTGGTCCGGAAATCGACGAGCTAGGAAACCAGTCCGAGATCGCGCACATTGAACGAATCATGCGCGAAGGCACTGGCGCGGATCGGCAACTTATGGTTTGGGAACGTCCTCAAGATATGAAAGCCGTAGTCGATCACATTGTCGCAGAAACATACGAAAGTTTAAGTGTCGCATAAGATCGACAAACCCAGCGGAGGCGATTTCTCGCCTCTGCTGTCAGGAACCGTTCCTAGCCTTCGTCAGCGCTGACACTCGTTCGTAGAACATCTCGTTATTCCTCAACTCCCGGCTTTGCGCCACGCGAATCGAACATTGGCGGCGATCGCGTCAATTTTCGAACGTCACCAACCGGTAGTTCATCGGGCATAGACAAAAATGAGTGGAACCTGAGGGTCTCTGCGGCGATCGCGGCGACAAGGTCACGCACGTTTTGCTCGTTGATACGGCCAATGGTTCCGATCCGGAAGCAATCGGCCCGCTCTGGTTTCCGGGATAGATCACGAAGCCGCGCGCGCGGAGACGGTGATAGAAATCTTCAAATCGAAAGTTCGGATCATCCGGGTAACGAAATGCGGTAATGATGTTGCTCTGGCGTTCTTCGGGCAAGTACGCAGCGAAGCCAAGTTTGCGCATTCCCGTTCGCAATATCTCGTGATTAGCGCGGTAGCGGGCGCCGCGAGCGGACACGCCACCTTCCTGGCGCAGTTCCTCTAGCGCTCTGGCGAAGGCGAGAAGCGCATGTGTGGGCGGCGTGAAACGGAACTGGCCATTCCGTTCAAGACCTTCCCATTGCGCGAGCAAGTCGAGACTGACGCTTCGCGCACGTCCTCTACTCGCTTCGAGTGCTGCGCGTCGCGCCAACACGAACGAGAAACCGGGAACACCTTCGAGGCACTTG